>NZ_JNXE01000001.1 GCF_000716605.1 Streptomyces sp. NRRL F-525
CCCCGGACCAGCCGCACGCCCGACGCCGCACCCCGGCCCGCCCGCCCCCTCACTCCCTCACGCCCGCTGCCCGAACAACTCCCGCAGCACGTCCTCCATCGTCACCAGCCCGGTCAGCCGGCCCTCCTCGTCGAGGACCGCCGCGAGATGTGTCCGACTGCTGCGCATCGCCGTGAGGACGTCGTCCAGGGGGGTGTCCTGCTTCACGTTCGCGATGGAGCGCATGTCCTCCACCTTGAACGGCTCGTTGCGCGGCGAGGCGTCCAGCGCGTCCTTGACGTGCAGGTAGCCGATGATGCGGCGCTCGCCGTCCACCACCGGGAAGCGGGAGAAGCCGGACTCCGCCGACAGCACCTCCAACTCGGCCGGGGTGATGCCCGCGACCACGTAGTCGACGCGTTCGAGGGGGAGTACGACGTCCCGCACGGGACGCCTGCCCAGCTCCAGCGCGTCGTTGAGCCGCTCCAGGGCCCGTTCGTCGATGAGCCCCGCCTCGCCCGAGTCCCGTACGATCCGGGCGAGTTCGGCGTCCGAGAAGGACGCGGTGACCTCGTCCTTGACCTCGACCCGCAGCAGCTTGAGCAGGGTGTTGGCGAACGTGTTGATCGTGAAGATCACCGGGCGAAGCGCCCGGGACAACGTCACCAGCGGGGGTCCCAGGACCAGCGCGCTGCGGACCGGCTCGGCCAGGGCGATGTTCTTCGGCACCATCTCGCCGAGCAGCATGTGCAGATAGGTCGCCGCGGCGAGCGCGATCACGAAGGACACCGCGTGCCCCGCGCCCTCCGGCACGCCGACCGCGTGGAACACCGGTTCCAGCAGATGGGCGATCGCCGGTTCCGCGACGATGCCGAGCACCAGCGTGCACAGCGTGATGCCGAGCTGGGCCGCGGCCATCAGCGCCGACACGTGCTGCAGACCCCACAGCACGCTCTTGGCGCGCCGGTCGCCCTGCTCGGCGTGCGGCTCGATCTGGCTGCGGCGCACCGAGATCAACGCGAACTCGGCGGCCACGAAGAAGGCGTTGACGACCAGCGTCGCCAACCCGATCAGCAGTTGTACGGCGGTCACAGCTCCCCCTTCGCGGAGTCGGAACCAGTGTCGGAATCGGAGCCGGAACCGGTCGTGTCGAGCGGCGCGTGCAGCAGCAGCCGCGCGGCCCGCCGCCCCGACGCGTCCACCACGTCCATCCGCCACCCGGCGACCTCGACGACGTCCCCGACCTCCGGAATCCGCCCCAGCTCATTGGCCACCAGACCGGCCAGCGTCTCGTACGGTCCCTCCGGCGCCCGCAGACCCACGCGCGCGAGCTGGTCCATACGGGCCGCGCCGTCCGCCGAGTACAGCGTGCGGCCGTCGTCGTCCGCCCCGGCCGGGGCCAGGTCGGGCGTCTCGTGCGGGTCGTGCTCGTCCCGCACCTCGCCCACGACCTCCTCGACGATGTCCTCCAGGGTCGCGACCCCCGCCGTACCGCCGTACTCGTCGATGACGACGGCCATCGTGCGCTTGCCCGACAGCCGGTCCAGGAGGCGGTCCACGGTCAGGGACTCCGGGACGAGGAGGGGTTCGCGCATGACCTCGGAGAGGGGGAAACGGGCCCGCCGGTCGGCCGGAACGGCCAGTACGTCCTTGATGTGGACCGTGCCGACGACCTCGTCCAGGTTGCCCCGGAAGACCGGGAACCGGGACAGCCCGGTCGCCCGGGTCGCGTTGGCCACGTCCTCGCAGGTCGCCTGCGCGTCGAGGGCGACGACCTGGACGCGGGGCGTCATCACGTTCTCCGCGGTCAGGTCGGCGAGGTTGAGGGTCCGGACGAACAGCTCGGCCGTGTCCGGCTCCAGCGCGCCCTCCTTCGCGGAGTGCCGGGCCAGCGCGGCCAGCTCCTGCGGTCCGCGCGCGGAGGCCAGCTCCTCGGCCGGTTCCAGGCCGAAGGCCCGCACCACATGGTTGGCCGTGTTGTTCAGATGGCTGATGAACGGGCGGAACGCGGCACTGAACCACCGCTGCGCGTTCCCCACCCGCTTCGCCACGCTGAGCGGCGAGGAGATCGCCCAGTTCTTGGGAACCAGCTCGCCCACGACCATCAGGAACACCGTCGACAGCGCCGTACCCAGCACCAGCGCGACGGACTTCGACGCGGAGTGCGAGATGCCCAGCGATTCCAGCGGGCCCGCGATCAGCGCGGCGATCGACGGCTCGGAGAGCATGCCGACGACCAGGTTGGTGACGGTGATGCCGAGCTGCGCCCCGGAGAGCTGGAACGTCAGATTCCGTACGGCCTTCAGGGCGCCCGCGGCGCCCCGCTCGCCGCGCTCGACCGCGCGCTCCAGCTCGCCGCGCTCGACGGTGGTCAGCGAGAACTCGGCCGCGACGAAGGCACCACAGGCGAGCGACAGCAGGATCGCCACCAGCAGGAGCAGCACTTCGGTCATCGGGTCACCTCCGTCCCATGATCGGACAGGGCAGGGAGGTTCGCGCGATGTCGCGCGCCGGGACTGGGAGGCTCGCCCATGGGCGGACGCTCACACCTTTCGAAGAGATTCAGAGGATCGGAGTGGTCCGCCAATAGTAAAGGATGGGCAAAGCGTTCAGGTGGTGAGGTGCTTCACCCAGCGCCGCCACTGCTCCTCGGGTGCGTACCCCGCCGCGCGCCACGCATGCTGCCCGGTCTCGTTGCGCTCCAGCACCATCGCGTCCCCGCGGCGCCCGCCCAGCGCCACGAACCGCTCCTCGGCCGCGGTGAGGAGGGCCGAGCCGATGCCCTGTCGGCGCTGCTCCGGGTGCACGGCCAGCCGGTACAGGTGGCAGCGCCAGCCGTCGAAACCGGCGATCACGGACCCGACGAGCTCTCCGTCGCGTTCCGCGAGGATCAGCGCGTCCGGGTCCCTGGTGATCAGCCGGGCCACGCCGTCGCGGTCGTCACTGATGCTCGTGCCTTCGGCGGCCTCGCGCCAGAACGCCAGCAAGGCGTCGATGTCGGAGAGGGCCGCGCTGCGGATATGAAGATCACTCATGGGGAGAGCCAAGCAGAGGGTGGGTGTGCGCGGCGACCGGGTTTCGCCGGAGTTCCGCCATGACCGGAGCGAATGCCTCCAGGTGCGGTTCCAGCACGGTGAGATAGGAGAACCCGTGCCGGTCGCGCAGCGCCCGCAGCTTCGCGGTGATCTGTTCCAGGGTGCCGATCAGCATGACGGGGAGATCGACGACCTGGTCCAGGGACAGGTCCGGTCGCCGGTCCAGCAGGGGCTTGAGCGCGCTCGCGGGGTCGTCGGTCACCGCCACCTGCTGGATCAGCAGGTTCAGTTCGGCGGGTTCCGTGCGGTCGGCCGCGAACTCCCGGTAGCGGGCGACCCGTTGGTCGAACCCGGCGGCGTCGATCGGTGCCAGCTTGCCCGTCGTGCTGCCCGGCTCCAGGCTCGCCCCCGTGAACGCCGCGATGTCCGCGTGCGCGGCGGTCAGGCGCAGCATGCGGTCGCCGTTGCCGCCGAGCAGCAGCGGTACCCGACACTCCGCGGCGTCCAGCAGCCGCTCCAACTCCTGGACCGTGTAACGCAGATGGTCCACCCGCTCGCGCGGCGATCCGAAGGGCAGCCCTGCCGTGTCGTGCTCCGCCTGCACATAGCCGGTACCCAGCCCGAGTTCGAGGCGTCCACCCGTCAGATCGTTGGTCGTGGTCACCTCGCGGGCCAGCAAAGTCGGGTTCCAGAAGCCCGCGTTGAGCACGAACGTGCCCACCCGCGGCCGCTCGGTCGCCTCCGCCGCCGCGACCAGCGCCGGGAACGGCGCGACCATGCCCAGATGATCGGGGACCAGGATCACGTCGTAGCCGAGTTCCTCGGCCCGTCTGCACTTGGCGCGCCACTCGTCGGCGGGCGCGGACGTGAGCAGATTGACCCCGAAGCGGAACGGGCGCGGCATGAACTCTCCTCCACGGAAGGCGACTTGAGTGTCCACCGCGATTCCATCACTCGTGTGCGATCGCCGCCAGCACGTTCATGCGCGACGCACGCAGCGCCGGTAGCAACGCCGCCACGATGCCGACCACCGCCGAGCCGATCACCACCGCGACGATCGTGGTCCAGGGAATCGCGAGCGCCTTCATGCCCTGGAGCGCCAGGACCTGCTGTGCGCAGACGCCCCACACCAGGCCGAGCCCGAGCCCGAGCACCGCGCCGAACACGGCGATCACCACCGACTCCAGCCGGATCATCCGCCGCAGTTGGCGTCGGCCGAGGCCGATCGCGCGGAGCAGGCCGATCTCGCGGGTGCGCTCCACGACCGACAGGGCAAGGGTGTTGACCACCCCGAGCACCGCGATGACGATGGCCAGCCCGAGCAGCGCGTACACGAGGTAGAGCAGGACGGCGATCTGGTCGTGGACGAGCTTCTTGTAGTCGGCCTGGTCGCGGACCTGGACCTGCGGATAGGGCTTCAGTGTCGTCTCAAGGGACTTGCGGAGCTGGTCGGCGCCGGTGCCGGACGCGGCGTTCACGTACAGCGAGGAGTCCTGGCCGTTCGGGACGTACTTCTCGACCGTGGCGATCCCGAAGAACAGCCCGCCCTGCGTCCCGAAACCGCCCGAAGAGCCCTGGTCGCTGAGGGCGCCCACCGTCAGCTTCGTCGTACGTCCGCCCGGGAACTCGACGGGGAGCACACTGCCGATCCGTACGCCGTGCTTCTTCGCGAAGTCGGCCTCCATCGCGAGGTGTCCGGCCGCGAGCGCCGAACTCGTGCCGCCCTGCGCGTACTTGATGTGGGCGACGTCGTCGAGCGGGGTGTCGTAACCGGCCGCCGTCGTCTCCACCCGCTTGCCGTCCGGCAGTCGGACCGCGAGGGGCGCGAAGCGGGCCCGTACGACGAGACCGACGCCCTCGGTGGCGCGCACGTGGTCCGTGACCTCCTTGGAGAACGGCAGGAAGTTGCCGTTCTGGATCACGAAGTCGGCGCCCAGGGTCTTGTCGATCTGCTGGTCGAAGGACTTGGACATGGACGCGCTCGCCACCGACATCCCGCCGACCAGCGCGAGCCCCACCATCAGCGCCGCCGCGGTGGCGCCCGTACGGCGCGGATTGCGCAGGGCGTTGCGCTGGCTCATCCGGCCGACCGAGCCGAACAGGGCCGGGAAGGCGCCGCCCAGCACCCGGATCATCGGGCGGACCAGCAGCGGTCCCGCGATCACGGTCGCGATGAGGGTGAGGACGATGCCGAGGCCCAGGAAGGAGGCGGAGGAGGCTGTCTTCGTCGCGGCGGCGCAACCCGCCAGCGCGGCCACGCCGATCACCCCGACGATCGAGCCCACGACCGCACGCACCTTCAACGGCCGCCCCACGCCCGCGACTTCGGCGTCCGCGAGAGCGGCCATCGGAGAGACGGTCGCCGCACGCCTGGCCGGGAGATATGCGGCGACGAAGGTGACGCCGACCCCAACAACGTATGCCGCCACCGGAGTTGGCCAACCGACCACCATCTCCGTGGTCTTGAGGTTCATCCCGAACGCGGTCATCAGCTTGATCAGCCCGGCCGCGAGCCCGATCCCGGCCGCCAGACCCAGAGTTGAGCCCACCAGCCCGAGCAGCAGCGCCTCGGTGAGCACCGACCGCCGCACCTGCTTGCGGTCGGCGCCCAGGGCGCGCAACAGGCCCAGTTCGCGGGTGCGTTGGGCGATCAGCATCGAGAACGTGTTGACGATCAGGAAGACACCGACCAGCACCGCGATCCCCGCGAAGCCGAGCATCACGTACTTGATCACATCGAGGAAACCGCCCAGATCGGCGGCCGCCGACTTCGCCTGTTCGCTCGCGGTCTTGATGTCGTACGCACCGGAGGAGTCGATCGCGGCGGTCACCCGCTGCTTGAGTACGGCGTCGTCGACACCCTTCGCCGCGTCCACCGAGATGCTCGTGGCGCGGTCGGAGGCGCCCAGGAGCTGGGACTTCGCGGTGGCGGGGTCCAGGAAGACCAGGGCGGCGCCGGGGTTGGTGGTGGTGAAGGTGGCGATGCCGACGATCTTGACGTGGAAGGTGCCCGGCTGCGCCTGGACCGCCAGCGTGTCACCGATCTTCACGTGCTTGTTGTCGGCGGTGTCCGCGTCCAGGAGTGCCTCGTCGGCGCCCTGCGGGGCGTGGCCCGAGGTCAGTTTCACCGGGCTGCGGTCGGTGAGGTACCAGTCGGTGGCGATGGTGGGGGCGCCGGTGGTCGGGCCGACGGACTTGTTCCTGCTGTCGACCACCACGATGTTCTCGACGGAGACGTCCGCGTGGGTCGAGGCGACCCCGGCGACCTTCGCGACCTGCCCGGCGAGCGAGGCGGGCACGGTCTCGGTCGCGCCGGTCGGCACCGAGGACTTGAGGTCCTGCTTCGGCTCCACGGTCACGTCGGCGGACGTGGACGCGAAGAGCCGGTCGAAGGTGCGGGTCACCGTGTCCGAGAAGATCAGACTGCCGGCGACGAACGCCACCGACAGCACGACGGCGAGCGCCGAGAGCAGCAGCCGTCCCTTGTGCGCGAGGAAGCTCCGGAGGGTCGCCTTCAGCACGGGTTCAGTCCTTGTCGAGGGTTACGTCGGGTGCGGCTGCTGTGCTCTCAGCGGGACCGGCGCCTGGATCGGGCCCGTCGAACTGGCCCCTCGCGAGGTCGAAGCCGGGGGTCTGGGGGTTTCCCCCAGGAAAGAGGCGCATCCGCTCCAGCACGCCCTCCGCCGTGGGCCGCTCCATCTCGTCCACGATCCGCCCGTCCCCGAGGAAGAGCACCAGGTCGGAGTGGGCGGCGGCGCCCGGGTCGTGGGTGACCATGACGACGGTCTGGCCGAGATCGTCGACGGCGTCGCGCAGGAAGCCGAGGACCTCCAGACCTGCCCGTGAGTCGAGGTTGCCGGTCGGCTCGTCCGCGAAGATCAGCTCGGGGCGGGAGGCGAGCGCCCGCGCGCAGGCCACGCGCTGCTGCTGGCCGCCGGAGAGCTGGGAGGGCCGGTGCTTGAGCCGGTCGCGCAGGCCGAGCGTGTCGATGACCTGATCCAGCCACTTCTGGTCCGGCTTCTGGCCGGCGATGTCCATGGGCAGCGTGATGTTCTCGGCGGCGTTGAGGGTCGGGATGAGGTTGAACGACTGGAACATGAACCCGATCCGGTCCCGGCGCAGCCGCGTCAGCTCGCGGTCCTTCAGCCCCGTGATCTCGGTGTCGCCGAGCCACACCTGTCCCGCCGAGACGGTGTCGAGCCCCGCCAGGCAGTGCATCAGCGTGGACTTCCCGGACCCCGACGGGCCCATGACCGCGGTGAAACGGCCCCGCGCGATGTCCACGTCCACCGAGTCCAGGGCGAGCACGGTCGTCTCGCCCGAGCCGTACGCCTTGGTCAGCCCGCGGGCGCGGGCCGCGATCCCGCCGGCCGATGCCTGGCCTGGAGCGTGCTGCGCAGCAGATGTGGACAAGACGGCCCCCTGGGATTCCTTCGCTCGTCGTCTTCGCTCGCTGTCGTTCCGGCGCCTTCGCCGCGGGCCGAGCCTAGTGTGACGCGCCGCACACCCGATATCCCCCGTGCGACCGAGGCGGTCTCCATCCCAGGTCGGGCCCCCGATACCGGTGTAAGGGGCACTCTCCACCCAGCGGACGAGCCCTTGCCGGTGCTAGCAATTCGGCGCTAGCGTCTAGGTATGGCGAAGACCCAGTTGAACGTACGCGTGGACGAAGGCACCGCCCGCGCGGCCCGTGAACGTGCCCTGGCGCGTGGCATGAGCGTCAACCGCTACATAGAAGAGCTGGTCAGACAGGACACCGGGGAGGTCGGCCACACCTTCGTCGAGGCCGCGGCCGACTTCATGAAGCAGTACGAGTCCGTCTTCGCCGACGAGTTCGGCGCCGACGGGAAGAGCACCCGCGAAGGTCGCCGCTGATCCCTTGAACAACCTCAGGATCGACCTCGCCTGGCTGCTGATGCTCGCCGAACACAACACACCCGGAGACCCCCAGGTCACCGACTGGGGCGCGCTCGTCGCCGCCGTGGCGCGCCACCAGGCCGACATATTCGACGTCCCCGTCTACGACAGCCCGCACGCACGTGCCGCCGCCTTACTCCAACTCCTCATCCACGTCCCCGCGTTGGAGCGCTCCAACGCCCTCTTCGCCTCGGCTGTCGCCTACGCCTACCTCGTCGCCAGCGGCCTGAAGGTCGTCACCTCGCCCGAACAGGTCCGCGATCTGGCCCAGTTGGTCAAGAGCGGCGAGGCGTCGGTCGACGAGATCGCGCACGAACTGCGCCAGTGGAGCCTGTGATCAGTCGGCTGTCTCAGGGCGCCACGCGGTGCCCAGGACGCAGTACGAGGACGGCAGGGTGGGCCCCTTCTCGGGGATCAACACCCGCCGGTACGGGCCGAGTTCGAACCCCGCGTCGCGCAGCGCGGCCACCGGGTCGCGGGCCAGATGGCAGCCGCCGTTCAGCGGAGGCCACAGCGTGCGGTCCAGGGCGCGCTGGGTGAACGCCATCGCGGGTCCGCCGCCCCGGCCGTGCTCGAAGAACCGTACGACTCCACCGGGCCGCAGCACCCGCCGTACCTCCGCGAGCGCCCGCGGTACGTCGCGCACGCTGCACAGCACCAGGGACAGTACGACCGCGTCGAAGGCCTCGCTCTTGACGGGCAGCTTCTCGGCCGCGCCCGGCACCACGTCGACGGGGACGTCGGAGCGGAGCGCGGACTCCACGGCGAGCTGCCGCAGGGTCCGCTCGGGTTCGATCGCGACGACCTCCGAGACGGCGCTCGGATAGTGCGCGAAGTTCAGGCCGTTCCCGGCGCCGATCTCGATCACCCGCCCGGAGAGCCCGGCGAGCAGCCGGTCCCGCATCCCGGCGAGGCCGAACCGCGACTCGGCGCTCACGCTGAAACGGGCGTAGTAACGGGCGAACAGCGGGTGGTGGACGGCGTCCCGCGGCACTGTGCCGGAGCCTGCGGACCGTAGCGGCATGGCGACCTCCCGGGCCGGACCGGGCCGAAACCGGTCCCTACCGGGATTGTCCCCCCTGCCGTCCTTGACCACCCCCGCTGCCGCCCTGGGGTGGGTCAGGAGATGAAGTCGTGCACCTGCTCGTAGACACCGTGGTCGTTGTTCATGTCGGTGTGCGAGATGCACCCGACGTCCACGTTGGTCGCGCCGCTCAGCTCGGCCGAGGTGTCCGGGTCGATCGCCGCGTCGCAGTCCGACCAGTAGGCCGCGTACGACACGCTGCCGGGCGTCTCGTCACCGGAGTTGAGCGCCGTGAGGAACGAACTCCCCGTCTGCATCTCCTTGCAGGACGTGTACAGCCAGCCGCACAGCGAGGCGATCGAGGTGCCGTGGTTCACGCCGGCGACCGACACGAAGTGGTCGACGTACGAGGTCCCGCCCAGGTTCTTGAGGTAGTAGCGGCTGTTGAGCGCACCCATGGAGTGGACCACCAGGTCGACCTTCGAGGCGCCGGTCTTGGAGAGGACGGACTGGATGTAGGTCGACAGCGTCGAAGCGGTCGTGACGTTCGACTTCGTCCAGTCGTAGGAGATCGCGTACAGCTCGGAGGACGAGTAGCCGTCCGCCTCGAAGTCCGCGATCCAGTCGTCCCAGCTGGTGGAGTCGCTGCTCAGTCCGTGGACGAACACGATCGGATCGTGGCTCGCCGCGTGCGCGGGCGTCGAGGCCAGGGAGAGTGACAGAAGGAGCGAGGTGGTCACGGCCGACAGGGCCGCGGCGATGCGACGCTTGTGGCGCTGCATGATGCCTCCTGATACGGGTGGGGTTGTCAGGAGTGTCGGCGCGGGTCTACGCGCGCCGCATCGGCGAAATCGCCGGTCTTTACGGGTGAATTAACTCGCCAGTAACGTCAGTTGTGTGCTGACTCCGGTGAACCCCACTTCCCTAGACCGCACTTCGCCCCCGTCGCGCACCGACACCGGGCGAACCCTCGACCCCGCGCTCCCCGAAGGGGTCCGCATCCGGCTGCTCCGCGCGGTCTACGGCGATCCGCGCGCCGCCGCCGAACTCCTCCCGCGCCTGACCCCGCGCCAGGCCGCCGGCCTCGACCCCCTCCCGACCGAACCGGCGTCCCTGGCACCGGAGTTGCTCACCCGGCACCGCCGGGAGATCCGCGCCCTGCCCGACGACACGCGGCTGCTGTTGCTGCTCGCGGCGGCGGATCAGTACCCGGTCGCCACCCATGCGTTCCTCCGTGCCGTCGCGGCCGGCCGACTCGACACCCGTCCCCTGGAGTCCGCCGAGACGGCCGGGGTCGCGCACCCGACGGCCGGCGGGGTCGTCTTCCGTGACGCGTGGACGAGGATCGCCGCGTACGAGACCGGGTCGGCGGCGGACCGGCGGGACGTACACCGGTTGTTGGCAAGGGTGTTGCGTGCGGAGGGGGAGACACCGCGGCGTTCCTGGCACCGGGGCGCGGGCGCGCTCGGCCCCAGCGTGCGGCTCAGCGCGGAACTCCGCACCGCCGCGCAACAGGCACGCGACGCTGGCGAACACCCCCTGGCCTGCGCCCTCGTGGAACGCGCCGCCGCGCTCTCCAGCGACCCGCGCGAACAGTCCCGCCTCCTCAACCGGGCCGCCGGTGACGCCTGGCAGTCCGGGGAAGGGGACCGGGCGCGAAGACTCGCGGCCGCGACGGACAGCGACGCGTTGAACGGGGTGTTCGCGTTGCGGGCGGGCAACGCGGCCGAGGCGTTCGACGCGCTGCTGATCGCGGTGGCGCGATGGGAGGCGGGGGAGTCCGCGGCCTCCTTGAGCGAGACACCCCGGTCTGCCGAGGCGAACCGGGTGACCGAGGCACCCCGGTCGACCGACGAGACAAACCGGTCGCCCGCAGCCCCGCGAACGGCCACGCCCCCGTCGACCGCGGCACCCCGAACGACCGGGACACCCCGCATCGCCATCACCGCCGTACCCCGAACTCCCGCCCCCCACCACGCCGTTCACCTCCTCGCCCGAGCCACCGAGGCCGCTGTCTACACCGGGGACCTGAGACGGTGCCGGGAGGCGGCTGCGGTTGCCTCCCGGGTGGGGATCGTGCCGCACGGGACGCTGGGGGGACTGGCCGCCGCGTTCGAGGGGCGGTACGAGGACGCGCGGGATCTGCTCAAGGCCGCCGCCGGGAGGTGTGGGCCCGGGGGTGACCCCACCCTCCTCATCCACGCCGGGATCGCCGCGTTGATGCTCGGTGACCACACCCGTGCCACCACCGCCACCGTGCGGGCGGCGGCCTCGGCGCGGGCGCGGGGGGCGACCGTGGTCGTGGCGCAGGCGATGGAGTTCCGGGCGTACGCCGAGTTCTGGACCGGGCATCCGCGGGCCGCCGAGACGGCCGTGGCGGACGCCCTGTGGCAGGCCCACGCCACCGGGCAGGACAACGGCGCCTGTCATCTGCAGGCCGCGCTCGCCATGTTCGCGGCGCTCACCGGGGACGGCGACGTCTGCCGGGAACGTGCCGCCGCCGCCCGCTCGTACGCCCTCGGCCGGGGCCTGGGGCTGCCCGCCGCCCTCGCTCAATGGGCGCTCGCCTACCTGGACTTGAGCAGCGGCCGTTTCGCCGCCGCCGCGGCCCGGCTGCGTGCGCTCGCCGGGTTCGGGCCGGGGCACGGGCACCGGGCGATACGGCACTTGGCCACCCCGCACTATGTCGAGGCCGCCGTCCGCAGCGGCGACACCCGGATCGCCCGAGCCGCACACGCCGACTACGACCGCTGGGCACGTGCCGTGCGCAGCCCCGACGACCTTGCCCTGAGCGCCCGTTGCAGGGCCCTGCTCGCGCCCGGTGACGAAGCCGTGGACCACTACCGCGTCGCCCTCGACCTCCACGCGCACGGCACCCGAGACTTCGAACGGGCCCGCACCGAGCTGCTGTTCGGCGGCGCCCTGCGCCGACTGCGCCGCCGCACCGAGGCCCGCGACCGCCTGCACACCTCGCTGGAGGCATTCGAGTCCTTCGGCGCCCCGCACTGCGCCGCCCAGGCCCGCGCCGAACTCCGCGCCCTCGGCACCCCGGTGACCGCGACGGTCCTCCCCACACCGGGTGCCCTCGACCCGACCACCCGCCTGACCGCCCAGCAACTCATGGTCGCCCGCATGGCGGCCGACGGTGCCACCAACCGCGAGATCGCCGTCCGCCTCGCCCTCAGCCCCCGCACGATCGACCACCATCTACGGGGTGTCTTCAGCCGGTTGGGCATCCGATCGCGCATCGAACTGGTACGGCTGTTGGCGGAGGGGGAGGCCTCTTAGACTGCGCCGGTCGAGCGGGAGTCCCAGGTCGCCGGAGCCTCCCGCTCCCCGAACCCCTCGGCGTCCCACGTCCCGTCGAGCCGCGGCGCCAGCCAACTCGCCGCCGCGGCACGGAAGTCGGCGGGTGGCAGAGCGCCCGCCCCCTCCGGCAACGCCCCGAGCAATGGCGCCCCCGCCACCTCCGGCAGGTCCGCCACATTGCAACGCGACGCAAGGTCGGGGGAGTCGGGCCAGCTGCCGATCACCACACCCAGCAACTCAAGCCCCTGGGAACGGAGTTCACGAGCCGTCAGTTCCGTCGTGTTCAGGGTGCCCAGACCCGCCGGCGCCACCACCAGGACCGGAGCGGCAAGCAACTTCGCCGCGTCCGCCAGCGTGCCGCCCTCCTCGTCGAACCGTACGAGCAGCCCGCCCGCACCCTCGACCAGCACCAGGTCGTGCTCGGTCGCCAACTTCTGGGCGGCTTCGGCGATTTCGTGCGGGTGTACCGGCGCCAGACCGGCCCGGCGGGCGGCCGTGCCAGGTGCCAACGGCTCGGGATACCGGGCGAGTTCGGTCGCCGTCACCGCACCCGCGAGCCTCGCCACCTCGTCGGCGTCCCCGCGCTCGTCCGGCCGTAGACCCGTCTGCGCGGCCTTCAGGACGGCCACCGTGCGGCCGGCTGCCACCGCCGCTGCGGCTACCGCGGCCGTGGTGATCGTCTTGCCGACCTCCGTGCCCGTGCCCGTGATCACCAGTACCGGCATGTCATCCCTCCTGTGCCGCCGCGCACACCGCGCGGGTGATCCGCGCGAGGTCGGCGTCGCCCGTGACGTACGGCGGCATCGTGTAGACGAGGTCGCGGAACGGCCGTAGCCAGACGCCCTCGCGTACGGCCGCGTCCGTCGCGGCCTTCATGTCGATGGCGTGGTCGAGCTGGACCACGCCGATGGCGCCGAGGACGCGGACGTCCTGGACGCCGGGGATCTCCCGCGCCGGGGCCAGGCCCTCCCGCAGGCCCGTCTCGATGCGCTTGACCTCCGTCAACCAGTCCTGGTTCAGGAGGAGTTCGAGCGACGCGCAGGCCACGGCGGCCGCGAGCGGGTTGCCCATGAAGGTCGGGCCGTGGGCCAGGACCGGTACCTCGCCCTGCGAGATGCCCTCGGCCACGCGTGACGTGCACAGGCTCGCCGCCATCGTCAGGTAGCCGCCGGTCAGCGCCTTGCCCACGCACATCACGTCCGGGGTCACCGCTGCGTGCTCCGCTGCGAACAGCGCGCCCGTGCGGCCGAAACCCGTCGCGATCTCGTCGAACACCAGCAGCACGTCATGCGCGTCGCACGCCTCGCGCAGCACGCGCAGATACGCGGGGGAGTGGAACCGCATCCCGCCCGCGCCCTGTACCACCGGCTCCACGATCACCGCGGCCAGCTCGTGCGCGTGCCGGCCGATCAGCTCGCGCAGATGATCGGCGTACGACTCCTCGTACTCGGTCGGCGGCGCGTCCGCGAAGACCTGGCGCGGGAGCACGCCCGACCACAGCTCGTGCATCCCGCCCTCGGGGTCGCACACCGACATCGGCTGCCAGGTGTCGCCGTGGTAGCCGCCGCGCCAGGTCAGCAGGCGCTGTTTCGCGGGGCGGCCGAGTGAGCGCCAGTACTGGAGGCACATCTTCACCGCCACCTCGACCGACACGGAGCCCGAATCGGCGAGGAAGACGTGTTCCAGGCCGTCCGGAGACATGTCGACAAGGAGCTTCGCCAGCCGTACGGCGGGCTCGTGCGTGAGCCCGCCGAACATCACGTGGCTCATCCGGCCGAGCTGCTCCCGCGCGGCCTCGTTGAGCACGGGGTGGTTGTAGCCGTGGATCGCCGACCACCAGGACGACATCCCGTCGACCAACTCGCCCCCGCCGTCCGCCAGTCGGAGCCGCACCCCGCTCGCCGACTCCACGACGAGCGGGTCGACCCGGCCGGGCATCGGACCGTACGGATGCCAGACGTGCCGCCGGTCCAGTTCCAGCAGCTCCGGGACGGGCAGGCGGCCGTTCGGGTCAGGCATTGGGCGCGATGTCCGTTCCGGCACCTCGACGGCGTACGGAGACCAGGTCACGGCGCAGCTCGTCCACCTGCGGCACGGGGGCGGACGTAGAGGCGGCAGCGGGGGCGGAACCGCAGACTCCGGCGCCCTCGTGCCCGCCGCAGCCACCACCGCACCCGGCGTCCTCGTGCGAGCCGCAGCCGCCCGCCGTCGCCCGGTGCTGCGGCAGTGTCACCTCGCCCGCGCCCTCCACCTCGAAGCCCGCGTCCGCGATCATCTCCAGGTCGGCGTGGCCGGCCTGGCCCTCGCTGGTGAGGTAGTCGCCGAGGAAGATCGAGTTGGCGAGGTTCAGGGCGAGGGGCTGCATCGTGCGCAGGTGGACCTCGCGGCCGCCCGCGATGCGGACCTCGACGTCCGGGCAGACGAAGCGGACCATCGCGAGGATGCGCAGACAGCGCTGCGGGGTGAGGTGCCAGTCGGCCTCGAGCGGGGTGCCCTCCATCGGGATCAGGAAGTTCACCGGTACCGAGTCGGGGTCGAGATCGCGGAGGGAGAAGACGACGTCGACCAGGTCCTCGTCCGTCTCGCCCATGCCGGCGATGAGGCCCGAGCAGGCGGACAGGCCGGCCGCGTGCGCCTTCTGCACGGTGTCGACGCGGTCGGCGTACGTGTGGGTGGTCGTGATGTCGCCGTACGTCGACTCGGACGTGTTGAGGTTGTGGTTGTAGGCGTCGGCGCCGGCCTCGCGCAGCCGGTCCGCCTGGCCGTCGGAGAGCAGGCCGAGGCAGGCGCACACCTCGACGCCCTCGTTCTGGTCCTTGATCGCCTTGATGGTGCCCGCGACCCGGTCCACGTCCCGGTCGGTCGGACCCCGGCCGGAGGCGACCAGGCAGACGCGCTTGGCGCCTCCCGCCACACCGGCCGCCGCGGCCTTCGAGGCAGCGTCGGGTTTCAGCCACGTGTACTTCAGGATCTCGGCCTTGGAGCCGAGCCGCTGCGAGCAGTACGAGCAGTCCTCGGGGCACAGGCCGGACTTCAGGTTGACGAGGTAGTTGAGCTTCACCCGTCGGCCGAACCAGTGCCGGCGCACCTTTCCGGCCGCGGCCACGACATCCAGCAGGTCGTCGTCCGAGGTGGCGAGGACGGCGAGAGCTTCCGCGCGGGTCGGCAGCTCGCGCCGAAGCCCCTTGTCCACGAGCGTGTTCAGCAGGTCCATGAGGCCCGATCCTGTCCTACGGGACCGCTTGCGGCCAAGGAGAGAATGCACAAGACATGGCCTCGGGCATGTGGGTATCACCACACCATGGGCGGCCGGTCGTCCGATTAGTGTCTGTGCACTGCCTACAAAAGCCCGGAGGAACCATGGCGTTCGGCTGGATCGACGAGCAGGCGGAGCAGCGCCGCCGCGCCGGGCTCGTACGGACCCTGCGCCCCCGTCCCGCCGACTCGCCGCTCCTCGATCTCGCGAGCAACGACTACCTGGGTCTGGCCCATCATCCCGAGGTCGTCGAGGGCGCTGCCGATGCCGCGCGGACCTGGGGCGGGGGGTCGACCGGGTCGCGGCTCGTCACCGGTACGACGGAGCTGCATGCCCAACTGGAGCGTGAACTGGCCGAGTTCTGCGGGTTCGAAGCCGCCCTCGTCTTCTCCTCCGGGTACGCGGCCAACCTCGCCGCGGTCACCACGCTCGCGCCGCACGGCTCGCTGATCGTCTCCGACGCGGGCAACCACGCCTCCCTCATCGACGGCTGCCGACTGGCGCGGGGTGCGACCCAGGTCGTAGGCCACGCCGATCCGGACGGGGTGCGCAAGGCGCTGCGGACGCACGACGGGCAGGCCGTGGTCGTGTCCGACTCGGTGTTCTCCGTGGACGGGGACGCGGCGCCGGTGGAGGCGCTCGCCGAGGCGTGCCGGGAGTTCGGGGCGGGGCTGCTGCTCGACGACGCGCACGGGCTCGGGGTGCTGGGCGACGGGGGGCGCGGGGCGCCGTACGCGGCGGGGCTCGCGGGGCGTGAGGACGTGGTCGTGACCGTGACCCTGTCCAAGTCGCTCGGCAGTCAGGGCGGTGCCGTGCTCGGGCCCGCGCGGGTGATCGACCATCTGGTCAACGCGGCGCGGACGTTCATCTTCGACACGGGACTGGCGCCGGCGGCGGCGGGCGCGGCGCTGGCCGCGCTCACCCTGCTGCGGCGCGAGCCCGAGCGGGCTGCCCGGGCTCGCGCCGTGGCGGGTGATCTGCACACGCGGCTGACCGCCGCGGGTCTGGAAGCGGTACGTCCGGACGCCGCGGTGGTCTCGGTGCGTGCGCCGTCCCCGGAGGCGGCCGTGCAATGGGCGGCCGACTGCCGTACGGCAGGGCTGGCCGTGGGCTGCTTCCGTCCTCCTTCCGTGCCCGACGGCATCTCACGGCTCAGGCTGACCGCCCGAGCGGACCTCTCCGGGGCCGAGATCGAACGCGCTGTACGTGTGATCGGCGAGACGCGACCATGAGTCGGCGTGACACGGTCGTGCGTCGCTGATGACGGGGGAACCGATCAGTGGAACGCGCTGAGGAAACCCGTCCAGCTCTCGGGGGAGAACAGCAGGGCGGGTCCTTGCGGGTCCTTCGAGTCGCGTACGGCGAGCAGCCCCGTGCGGGGGCCTGAGCGCGGACGAGCCGCCTCGACGCAGTTGTTCGCTCCCGTGCTGTAGCTGCTGCGCAGCCACCGCACACCGGACAGTTCAGAACTGGAAGGTACGTTCCGAGGCAGTGCAGACATGGTGCCTCCTTACGCGCCGTCACGTATCCCGGCGATGTAATCCGACGAATCCTCGGGCGAAAGGGCGTGGAACTGAAGGGTGTTGAAGGCCTCGGTGTAGGCCTCTAGGTCTTCTTTCCGTTCGAGGTAGAGGCTACTCGTCAAGTGGTCTAGAACAACCACGTCCAGATCAGAAGTGCTCGGAAAGGAGAAGATAACGAAAGGCCCGGTGATGCCGATGTGTGCTCCTGCGGCGAACGGCAGTACCTGAAGCCTGACTTGGGGCAGCTTGGCCGCCTCCACGAGCCGGTCCAGCTGACGCGCCATCACCCCCGGCCCGCCGACCTCCCGCCGCAGCACCGCCTCGTCGAGGACCACGCTCAGCTCCAGCGGCGGATCCGCGCGGAGCACGTCCTGCCGGGCCAACCGCACCTGAACCAGGGCGTCGAGCCGCTCGGGGCCGTCGTTGTCGAGGCCTCCCACGGCGGCCCGGGTCACCGCGCGGGCGTACTCGGGCGTCTGCAGCAGGCCGGGGACCACCGAGGTCTCCAGGGTGCGGAGCGTGCTGGCCTGTGATTCCAGGCTGATGAAGTCCCGGTAGGCGGGCGGCAGTACACCGCGATAGGCGTGCCACCAGTGGTGCCGGCCGCCGCCGTCGTCGGAGCCGGCCAACACGAGGAGCATGTCCCGAAGTTGTGGGTCACCGACCTGGTAGGCGTCCAGGAGTAACCGGACGTCGGGTGGTTTCACGCCACTCGCGCCGGTCTCGATGCGGCTCACCTTCGACTGGTGCCAGCCGACCAGCCGGGCCGCCTCACCGCTGGTGAGCCCCGCCTCCGCACGCAACGCGCGGAGTTCGGCGCCCAGTTTCCGGCGGCGCACCGCGGGACCGTACTGCATGGGTTTCTCCTTACTCCTTCCGAGCCGCCCAAATACGGTCTGGGGTCGCAGAGTTCACCGCTTCGAGCGACAGATATATGCATATCTTGGTGGATCGCCACCGTTACCGACGCGGTAATGGCAGTCTGGCGAAGAAGCACCAGTCCGGGACCGTACTCGAACCATCCGCTCCGTGTCGGACACCGGTCCCGCGGGAAAGGGACGACCGCGCCATGGCAGACCATCTGGAAGCATCCGTCACTCTGCCGAGCGATCCCGCCTCGGTCTCCACCGCCCGCACCTATGTCGTCGGGACCCTGGTGGAATGGGGGCTCGCGGCGGACACGGAGGTCGCCGACACCATCCGCCTGATCGTCTCCGAACTCGCCACCAACGCCGTACAGCACACCTTCGGGCAGTCACCCACCTTCACGGTGGACATCGAGCTGGAGCGTGACGAACGGCTGCGCATCGGGGTCACCGACAGCCATCCCCGGTTCCCCAAACGCCTGCCGGCCGCCGTCCAGCAGGACAACGGCCGGGGCATGGTGATCATCCGCTGGCTGACCGCGGAGTGCGGCGGCAAACTCAAGGTCCGGCCCACCCTGGAGGGCGGCAAGACGGTCTCCATCGAGGTGCCCTGGACGGTACCGGCCCGGCCGGTGACCGCCGCGGGCCAGCAGGAGCCGTAGAACAGCCTGGTGAACGTCCCTGGACACCCGAGGGGGTGGCGGCCTGTCAGGTGGCCGCCACCCCCTCGGGAGATTCGGACGGGACTAGCTGACCCGGCCGTACCAGACGCTCTTGGTCCAGATCTTCTGCAGTCTCACCACGTCCCCGGTCTTCGGGGCGTGCCAGATCTTTCCCTTGCCGGCGTAGATGCCGACGTGGTAGACGCTGGAGCCCGAGTGGAAGAAGACGAGGTCCCCGGCCTTGCGGCTCTTGGCCGAGATGTGGTGGGTCTTGTTGTACTGCTGGGCCGCCGTACGGGGCAGTTTCTTGCCTGCCTTCTTGTACGAGTACAGCGTGAGCCCGGAGCAGTCGAAGCGGCCCGGTCCGGTGGCCCCGTACCTGTACGGCGCGCCCTTCTTGGACGCCGCGACCTGGAGTGCCTTCGTCGCGGGTGTCGCGGCCGCGGCGTCGGATGCGACGCCCGGTATCACGACGGAACCGCCAACGGCGGCGATGGCGAAGGCCGAGGCCGTACCGGCCCTGACCATCAGCGACGGGACACGATTGAGCGCAGTCATGCGCAACCCTTCGTCAGCCGCCTGTGAAGGATGACCTGTCGGATTCGGGCTGGCGAAGTTGCCCGGCCGCTGACGCGGCTTCACCCCAAGGGCTGCTCGACCCGGTCATGGCGTGACCGTCCCGGCGACCCGTCGTGCTTGGGTCCTCCACTCCTGCCGATGCAATCCTGTCGACCTGTCATCCGGGCGGCGGCAGGACTCGGCGTCCGCCCGGATCGCCCCGCCGCTGCGGCGGGGTCTTGTCGTCAGACAGGGATCTTCACCTATGAATGTCCGAAAAGCCCAACGGAACCGGGGATTTGTGGGGTTACTCACCACTCACCCGTTCGGCTGAACGCAACGGTGTTCGAGGGAGTGTCGAGGGGGGTGTGACGCTCGGACCAGCACCGGAACACCTCACCCGGCCCTCGGGCTACGCGTGTTGCGCAACCCGGACGGCCGTATGGGCGGAGTCGCGACTACGCCGATCGGGGGTACGTCGTTCGGCTCGTTTCGACGTCGTCCGGGACAGCTTTACGTCCGTCAACTGTCCGAGGGTGCGGGCAGGGTGACGCGCGCCGTGCGGCGCTCCCCGTCCAGCACGCGCAGCGCCCGCGCCAGCGTGGGGGCGTGCAGTTCGCTCTCGCCCCGCTGGTGCATCAGCGCCAGCGCGTCCCGGAGCTCGGTGGCCTTCGCCACGAGCGCCTGAGCGGCCCTCAGACCACGGTACGTGTCACCGTTGTGCGCCGGGTTGATACGGCCCAGCAGGTCGGCCACATCCAGATAACGGTCGATCAACTCGCCCTCGGCGCGCGTCAGTGCGGGCAGCGGAGGCAGTTCCGGCGGCAGCATCGTCGGCTCACTCCCCGCCGTGCTCGGTGAGCGAGGTCTTCCGCGTGGTCACGATCCGGTCCACCAACCCGTATTCCAGGGCCTGTTGGGCATCCATGATGCGGTCCCGCTCGATGTCCGCGCTCACCTGCGCCACCGTCCGGCCCGTGTGCAGGGCCAGCAGTTCCTCCAGTTGGACCCGCGTACGCGCCAACTCCTCGGCCTGGATGGCGAGATCGCTCGCCTGACCCTGGATCGGCTCGGGGAAGGAGGGCTGGTGGAGCACCACCCGCGCACCCGGCAGCGCGGACCGCTTGCCCGGGGTGCCCGCCGCCAGCAGCAGCGCCGCGGAGGTGCCGGCCTGGCCCAGGCAGACCGTCTCCACGTCACACGTGACGAACCGCAACGTGTCGTAGATCGCCGACATCGCGGTGAACGATCCGCCGGGCGAGTTGATGTACAGCGAGATGTCGCGGTCCGGTGCCTGGTACTCGAGGTGCATGAACTGGGCCATCACGTCGTTCGCCGAGATGTCGTCGATGGGCGTCCCGAGAAAGACGATCCGCTCCTCCAGCAGCTTCGAGTACGGGTCCAGGGTCCGGTGGCCGGCGCTGGTGCGCTCGGTGAACTCGGGCAGGACGTGGCGGGCGGACGGTCGGGTCATGGCGTAGCCCCTCATTGACTGGCATCTACGGCATCCACTCTGGCTTGCTCTGTACAAAATGTACAGGACGTATGGAACGTATGATGGGGTCATGGCCTACGAGATTCCGGTGACGCAAGCCAGGGCTGAGCTCGCCGACCTGATCAACCGGGTGGTGTACGGCGCCGAGCGCGTCGTCGTGACACGGCACGGGAAGCCGCTCGTCGCCCTTGTCTCCGCCGCCGACCTGGAGCGATTGAACGAACTTGACCGGGCGGGTGAGGAGCGGGTGATCAGTGCCGTCTCCGCCGTGCGCGAGGTCGCGTCCGCTCCCCGCGAACACCAGCGGTTCGGCATCGCGGCCGAGCATCGGGGGTCCGGTCCCTCCTAGTCGAGCGGCCGCTCTACGTGCGTAGATGTGATTGTCCTGATCACAGCTCGGTTAACTTGCTTGAAACGCCGTCCAACTAGCCTGCCCATCCATGCCACCAGGGACTTTGCCCTGGGGGCTGAGCGGGTCCGGCGAAGTCCGCTGCGGTTCGACAGCGCCCCGAAGGGGGCGCGGGGAACTGCGCGACCAGCCACGACGGACCTGCGGACGACGTCCCGCACTCCGAGCGGAGCGTTTAGGCGGCAGCCGGACCCCGCACGGTCCGGAGCGAGGACTGTGAGGTGGGACGTGCAACTGACCCCGCACGAGCAAGAGAGGCTGCTGATCCATGTGGCGGCCGACGTGGCCGAGAAGCGCCGGGCCCGTGGTCTGAAGCTGAACCACCCCGAGGCGGTCGCCCTCATCACGTCGCACATCCTCGAAGGCGCCCGTGACGGCCGGACCGTCGCCGAGCTGATGTCCTCCGGGCGCAAGCTGCTCACCAGGGACGACGTCATGGTGGGCATCCCCGAGATGATCCACGACGTACAGGTCGAGGCGACCTTCCCGGACGGCACCAAGCTCGTCACCGTCCACGACCCGATCGTGTAGGAGGCCTCGATGATTCCCGGCGAGATCCTGTTCGCGGACGACCCGATCGTCTACAACGCGGGCCGCGAGGTCACTCGGATGACCGTCCTCAACGCCGCCGACCGGCCCGTCCAGGTCGGCTCCCACTACCACTTCGCCGAGGCCAACCCCGGCCTCGAATTCGACCGCGCCGCCGCGCGCGGGCAGCGGCTCAACGTCGCCGCCGGTACGGCCGTGCGCTTCGAGCCGGGCATCCCCGTCGACGTCGAACTCGTCCCCCTCACCGGCGCCCGGATCGTGCCCGGACTGCGCGGGGAGACCGGAGGTGCCCTCGATGCCTGAGATCTCCCGTGCCGCGTACGCGGACCTGTTCGGGCCGACCACCGGCGACCGCATCCGGCTCGCCGACACCGATCTGCTGATCGAGATCGAGGAGGACCGCAGCGGCGGTCCCGGACTCGCCGGTGACGAGGCCGTGTTCGGCGGCGGCAAGGTCATCCGCGAGTCGATGGGCCAGGCGCGTGCCTCCCGCGCGGAGGGCACCCCCGACACCGTCATCACCGGCGCCGTGATCGTCGACCACTGGGGCATCGTCAAGGCCGACGTCGGCATCCGCGACGGCCGCATCACCGGCATCGGCAAGGCCGGCAACCCCGACACCATGGACGGGATCCACCCCGACCTGGTGATCGGTCCCGAGACCGAGGTCATCGCGGGCAACGGACGCATCCTCACGGCCGGTGCCGTCGACGCGCACGTCCACTTCATCTGCCCGCAGATCGCCGACGAGGCGCTCTCCGCCGGTGTCACCACGCTGGTCGGCGGCGGCACCGGACCGGCCGAGGGCTCCAAGGCGACCACGGTCACCCCCGGCCCCTGGCATCTGGCCGGGATGATGGCGGCGATGGAGCAGTACCCGCTCAACATCGGCTTCCTCGGCAAGGGCAACACCGTCTCGCACGACGCGATGATGTCCCAGATCCGCGGAGGAGCGCTGGGACTGAAGCTGCACGAGGACTGGGGCTCGACTCCCGCCGTCATCGACGCCTCGCTCACCGTCGCCGACCGTACGGGCGTCCAAGTCGCCATCCACACCGACACGTTGAACGAGGCCGGGTTCGTCGGCGACACCCTCGCCGCGATCGCCGGACGCGGTATCCACGCGTACCACACCGAGGGTGCGGGCGGCGGGCACGCGCCGGACATCATGACCGTGGTCTCCGAGCCGCACGTGCTGCCCAGCTCCACCAACCCGACCCGGCCCTACACCGTCAACACCGCCGAGGAACACCTCGACATGCTGATGGTCTGCCACCACCTGAACCCGGCGGTCCCCGAGGACCTGGCCTTCGCCGAGTCCCGCATCCGTCCGTCGACGATCGGCGCGGAGGACATCCTCCACGACCTCGGCGCCATCTCGATCATCTCCTCCGACGCGCAGGCGATGGGGCGGGTCGGCGAGGTCATCATGCGGACCTGGCAGACGGCGCACGTGATGAAGCGGCGGCGGGGGGCGCTGCCCGGGGACGGGCGTGCGGACAACCGTCGGGTACGGCGCTACATCGCCAAGTACACGATCAACCCCGCCCTCGCGCAGGGTCTCGCCCGTGAGATCGGCTCCGTCGAGAGCGGCAAGCTCGCCGACCTCGTGCTGTGGGAACCGGCGTTCTTCGGGGTCAAGCCGCACCTCGTCATCAAGGGCGGACAGATCGCGTACGCGCAGATGGGCGACGCCAACGCGTCCATCCCGACGCCTCAACCCATCCTGCCGCGGCCGATGTTCGGGGCGATCGGGCGGGCACCGGCCGCCAACTCCTTCAACTTCGTCGCCCAGTTGGCGATCGAGGACGGGCTGCCCGAGCGGCTCGATCTCGGGAAGAAGTTCGTCGCGATCGAGTCGACGCGTGGGGTCACGAAGGCGGACATGCGCGAGAACGATGCCCGGCCTCGTGTCCAGGTCGATCCCGACAGTTTCGCCGTGCACATCGACGGGGAGCTGGTCGAGGCGACTCCGGCGGCCGAACTGCCCATGGCTCAGCGGTACTTCCTCTTCTGAGGAGGGGTTCTGATGAGCTGGGTGAGGTGGGTCTCATGAGCAGGGCGGCGCTACTCGTTCTCGCCGACGGGCGGTTTCCCGCCGGGGGGCATGCGCACTCCGGCGGGGCGGAGGCTGCCGTCAAGGCCGGGCGGGTCACCGGGGCCGTGAGCCTTGGTGAGTTCTGCCGGGGGCGGTTGCACACGGCTGGGCTTGTGTCCGCCTCGGTCGCTTCCGCCGCCGCGCTGGGAGTCGACCCGGTGGAGTTGGACCTTGCCGTGGATGCGCGGACTCCGTCGCCCGCGTTGCGGGTGGCCTCGCGGAAGTTGGGGCGGCAGTTGATGCGGGCGGCTCGGGCTACCTGGCCGTCCGCTGAACTCGACGCCCTGGCGCGGGAGTTCCCCAAGGGGGCGCATCAGCCTGTGGTGTTGGGGCTGGTGGCTCGGTCTGCTGGGCTGGGGGCGGAGGATGCGGCGTACTGCGCGGCCTACGAGAGCGTGAGTGGGCCGGCGTCCGCGACGGTGCGGTTGCTGAGTCTTGATCCGTTCGATGCTACGGCTGTGCTGGCCCGGTTGGCGCCGGAGTTGGACCTGGTTGCTGATCGGGCGGTGGAGGCGGGGCGGCGGGTTCTTGCCGAGGGGGTTGATGAACTGCCTTGTGCGGCGGCGCCGTTGCTGGAGATCGGGGGGGAGGGGCATGCGGCTTGGGCTGTGCGGTTGTTCGCGTCGTAGGTTTTTTCGCCCCCGCCGCCCCTACCCGTCCCATCCTCAGGGGCGCTGCCCCGTTCCACCCCGCCAGGGGGCTGCGCCCCCTGGACCCCCGATCGGCCTGAACGGCCTCGTCCTCAAACGCCGGACGGGCTGAAGTGGTGCCGGCCCCGGCTGACAAGGGGCCGGAGCCGCACAACGCCGTAGGAAGCAAGGTCCGAAGCCGCCAGGGTCCGAAGTCGAAGAGCCCCAAGCCGCAAGGCTCCGACGTTGCAAGATCCCGAAGCAGCAAGGTCCCGAAGCAGTAAGAACCTGAAGTCGAAGAGCCCGAAGCCGCAAGGCTCCGAAACTGCAAGAGCCTGAAGTCGACGAACCCGAAGCGGCAAGGTTCCGAAGCCGCCAGGACCCGAAGTTCGCAAGATCTCGACGCTGAAAGGCCCCGAAGCCGTGAGGCCCCGACGCCCCGAAGCCGAATTCGCCCGACACCACCAGGACCCGTAAGAAACCAGAAGGAGCCGCCCCATGCATCTCGACCACACCCACGACGGCCCCGCCGCCGTCAGTGCCGACGCTCACCGTCCCGACGGGACCCACCGTGCTCTGCGGATCGGGCTCGGTGGGCCTGTCGGGTCGGGGAAGACCGCTACCGTCGCCGCGCTCTGCCGGGCGCTGCGGGACGAGTTCTCCCTTGCTGTCGTGACCAACGACATCTACACCCGGGAGGACGCTGAGTTCCTGCTGCGGGAGGCTGTGTTGCCGCCCGAGCGGATCACCGCCGTGGAGACCGGGGCCTGTCCGCACACCGCTATTCGGGATGACATCTCCGCCAACCTCGAAGCCGTTGAGGATCTGGAGGACGAGGTCGGGCCCTTGGATCTCATCCTCGTCGAGTCGGGTGGGGACAATCTCACCGCCACCTTTTCCAAGGGGCTTGTCGACGCGCAGGTCTTTGTCATTGACGTGGCCGGTGGGGACGACATTCCGCGTAAGGGTGGGCCGGGGGTGACCACGGCCGATCTGCTGGTCGTCAACAAGACCGACCTCGCGCCCTATGTCGGGTCGGATCTCGGGAGGATGGCCGCCGACGCCAAGGCTCAGCGGGCCGAACTGCCTGTCGTCTTCCAGTCGTTGAGGAGCGAGGCTGGAGTGGGCGACGTCGCCGGCTGGGTGCGGGAGCGGCTTGCCGCGTGGACGGCGTGAACGTGACCGGGGTGCGGGCCACCGCGCGGATCGTGGCCCGGGAGGACGGGCGGGGCGGTACCGCGCTGCCCGTGCTGGAGGGGGACGGGCCGCTTGCGTTGCGGCGGACCCGGGGGAGCGGGGCCGAGGCTCAGGTCATGCTCGTGGGGGCCATGAGCGGGCCGCTCGGCGGGGATCATTTCGCTGTTGAGGCGGGTGTTGAGGCGGGGGCCCGGTTGCGGGTCGGGTCCGCCGCCGCCACCATCGCGCTGCCGGGGCAGGCGAAGGGGGAGTCCCGGTACGACGTTCGGCTCAGCGTCGCCGAGGACGGTGAACTGCACTGGTTGCCCGAGCAGTTGATCTCCGTGCGCGGTAGTGATCTGCGGGTTGCGACACGCGTCGATCTCGCCGAGTCCGCTCGGCTCGTGCTGCGTGAGGAGCAGGTGCTTGGGCGGGTCGGGGAGGAGCCCGGGCGGCTCACCAGTCGGCTCACGCTGCGCATCGGCGAACGGACCGTGCTTGATCAGGAGTTGGCCTGTGGGCCGGGGGCGCCGGGCGGCTGGGACGGGCCCGCCGTGCTCGGGGGGCATCGCGCTGTGGGGCAACTCGTCGTCGTACGGCCTGAGTTCACCCGGAAGCCAGTTGGCGCGCGCATGCTGGGGGAGTGTGCGAGCCTCGTGCCGCTCGCCGGGCCCGCCGTGCTGGTGAGTGCGATCGCCTCCGACGCGCTGCGGCTGCGGCGGGTGTTGGACGAGGCGTTGGCGTCGCTGGAGTGAGTATCCGCTGAGCGGTACCGGTGTTTCCGCTTATCGGATTGGTAAAGAAGGTCAACCGCCTCTGTTCTCAGGTGGCTCACAGCCGCGAGGATCCTCCGAGACCATTTCGCAACGATGTACGGGGAGGGGCCCACTTGAGGCACAACAGACCGAAGAGCCGGGTGATGGCGTTCGGTTCGGCCGGATTCGCGGCGGCGGCACTGATAGCCGGTGCCGTGGTGGCACCCGCGGCCAACGCGCAGACCGGGCAGAGCGCGGGGTACGGGCAGGACCGTGCGGCCGCCCAGGGCGCCGCCCTCACCGCCGCCCGCGCCGCCAAGGCCGGGATCAACTGGCAGGACTGCCCCGCCGATTGGGCGCTGGCCAAGCCGGTCCAGTGCGGGTGGGTCACCGTGCCGATCGACTACACCAAGCCGAACGGCAAGAAGATCAAGCTCGCCGTCGACCGCGCCGTCAGCACCGGCACGAAGGCGGAGCGCCAGGGCGCGCTCGTCTACAACCCCGGCGGTCCGGGCGGCTCCGGGCTGCGCTTCCCGCTCCGGGTCACCACCAAGAACCCGCTGTGGGTCAACACGTCCAAGGCGTACGACTTCGTGGGCTTCGACCCGCGCGGTGTCGGCCACTCGGCGCCCATCTCCTGCATCGACCCGCAGGAGTTCGTGAAGGCGCCCAAGGCGGACCCGGTACCGGACTCCACCGCCGACAAGAACGCGCAGCGCAAGCTGGCCCGTGAGTACGCCGACGGCTGTGCCAAGCGCACCGGCCGCACCATGCTCGCGCAGATGACCACGCCGAACACCGCGCGCGACCTCGACGTCATCCGCGCCGCCCTCGGCGAGAAGAAGCTCAACTACCTGGGCGTCTCCTACGGCACCTACCTCGGCGCCGTCTACGGCACCCTGTTCCCGTCCCACCTCCGCCGCATGATCGTCGACAGCGTCGTCAACCCGGCGCAGGACAACATCTGGTACGAGGCCAACCTGGGCCAGGACGTCGCCTTCGAGGGCCGCTGGAAGGACTGGGAGGACTGGGTCGCGAAGAACGACGCGGCCTTCCACCTCGGCACCACGCGCGCCGCCGTCCAGGCCAAGTGGCTCGAACTGCGCGCCACCGCCAAGAAGAACCCGCTCGGCGGGGTCGTCGGTCCGGCCGAGCTGCTCGGCTTCTTCCAGGGCGCCCCGTACTACGACTCCTCGTGGGTGCCGGTCGCCACCGCGTTCAGCAAGTACGTCGCCGGTGACCCCCAGCCGCTCATCGCCGCGGCCTCGCCCGACCTGTCGGACACCGCGGGCAACATCTCCTCGGAGAACGGCAACGCCGTCTACACGGCCGTCGAGTGCACCGACGCCAAGTGGCCCACCAGCTGGGCGAAGTGGGACAAGGACAACACGGCGCTCAACAAGAAGTACCCGTTCCTGACCTGGTCCAACGCCTGGATGAACCTGCCGTGCGCCACCTGGCCGGTCAAGCAGCAGTCCCCGGTCAAGGTCAAGACCGGCAAGGGTCTGCCGCCCGTCCTCATCGTGCAGTCCCAGCGTGACGCCGCGACGCCTTACGAGGGCGCGGTCGTCCTGCACAAGAGCTTCAAGGGTTCCCGTCTCATCACCGAGAAGGACGCCGGTTCGCACGGTGTGACCGGTCTGGTCAATCCCTGCATCAACTCCCGTGTCGACGCCTACCTGTTGACCGGCAAGCTGGACGCCGCCGACTTCACGTGCACCCCGCACGCGACCCCGGTGCCGTAAGCAGCAGTAGTCGTACGTGACGAGGGGCGGCCGGTTCTGAACCGGCCGCCCCTCCTCGTTCACGTCAACTCAGCGGCAGGCGGGGGAACTTGCGTTCCTTCGCCGCGGCCGCCTCCTCCGCCTTCGCGACCGCCGCGTACTGGTCGACGTACTCCTGCTCGGAGAGCATGAGGATCGCGTACATGATCTCGTCGGTGATGGCGCGGAGGATCGCCTTCTCGTTCTCCATGCCTTCGTAGCGGGAGAAGTCGAGAGGCTTGCCGAAGCGGATCGTCACGGGGTGGATCTTGGGGATGACCTTGCCGGGCGGCTGGGCCTCGAAGGTGCCGATCATCGCGCAGGGGATGACCGGGACTTGGGCCTTCAGCGCCATGACCGCCACGCCGACCTTGCCCTTGTAGAGGCGGCCGTCGTGGGAGCGGGTGCCCTCGGGGTAGATGCCGAGCAGCTCGTCCTTGCTCAGGACGCCGAGGCCCTCGCGGATCGCCGCCTGGCCCGCCTCCTTGCCGGAGCGGTCGACCGGGATCTGGCCCGCGCTGCGGAAGAACGTCGCGGTGAGGCGGCCGCGGATGCCGGGGCCGGTGAAGTACTCGGCCTTGGCGAGGAAGGTGATGCGGCGCTTGAGGACCGCCGGCATCAGGAAGTGGTCGGCGAACGAGAGGTGGTTGCCGGCGATGATCGCCGGGCCCTCCTCCGGTATGTGGTCCAGGCCCTCGATCCGGGGGCGGAAGACCAGTCTGAGCAAAGGCCCCAGAATGACGTATTTCAGGAGGTAGTAGAACAAGGGGGGTCGCTCCTCACTCCGGCGGGTCGGCTCGACCGACCTGTTCTCGCAGGTCACCCGGTACCTCGTGAGCTGTCAGTGTAGGGGCAGGCGCCGTCCCGGGGAACCGGGGCGATCAGGTCGCCGACGACACGACCGAGGGCGGCGAGGAGATCGTCCTCGCCGCCCTCGGTGCGGGCCAACCGGCCCCGGTTCACGGTGACTTACAGGGCCGCGCTCCGCGTCCTGCGGCGGTACACGGCGAACGCCGTGGTCGCTCCCACCGCCGTGAGCAGACCGGCGCCGATCGCGACCGGCAGAGCCGTGGAGGAGTCGGTACTGGCGGCGACGTTCTGCGCCTTCAGGTCCTGGACGTACGCCGGGTACGGGGCCTTCGTGGCCGTCGACGAGGTCTGCGTGTAGTGCGGGATGCGCTTGACCGACTTCACCGAACCGTTCGAGTTCAGCAGCACCTGCTTGTTGTTGGGGTGCCGGAAGTCGAACATGCCGCCCAGGGTGCCCGCCCGCTGGTCGAAGGACGCGTCACCGATGCGGCCGGTGTGCCAGTTGTCCTCGATGAACTGCGTGATCGACGCCTGCTCGGTGGCGGTGTGGTCGATCTTGTTGACCTTGCTGTACGGCGAGATGACGAGCAGCGGCTGCCGGGTGCCGGGACCGCAGCGGTCCGCGTAACCGCCCTTGGCGGCCGGACCCGCCTGGCAGGCCGGGCTGTCCGTGGCCTTGCCGTTGGAGCCGACCGTCGAGTCCTTCGAGCCGTTCAGGACCTTCGAGGAGACGTGGTCGTACCAGCCGTCGGAGTCGTCGTAGGCGAGCACGACCGCCGTCGACTTCCACTCGGGCGACTTCTGAAGGGCGTTGATCTCCTTGATCAGGAAGTTCTGCTCGTCGGCCGGGTCCGAGTAACCGGCGTGTCCGTCCTGGTACTCGGCCGCCTTCAGGAAGCTCACCGCGGGAAGGCTGTCGGCCTTGAGCGCGGCGTCGAAGTCGGTCAGGTCGTAGTTGTGGTTCGCCCGGCCGTTGTGCCCGATCTCGGCGACCGACTTCGGCGCCAAGTGGTGCGGGTTCGCCGTCGACTTGTAGTACTCGAACGGCTCGTGGTGCGCGCTGTAGTCCTCGGAGGCGGCGCCGCCGACATTGGTGTGGGTGGTGCCGGCGCACTTGGCGTAGTCACCGCTCTTGCCGTCCCACGCGGTGCTGGGCCGGAAGCCGCCCTGGAACCAACCCCAGCTCACGTTCTTGGAGTTGAGCAGGTCGCCGATGTTCTTGCCCTGCATCTCCGCGAGCGCGCTGGTCGAGGTGTGGTCCTTGTCCGAGCAGTCGTCGAAGGCCGGGTCGGGGTCGTTGATGACCGTGCCGACACCCTTGGCGTTCGGGGAGACCACGGCGTACGAGTCCGGGGTCGTCGTCTGCTTCGGGTTCTCGGTGCCCGAGGCCGGGTCGACGGAGATCACGCCGTGCGTCTGACCCGATATCAGGTTCAGCGCGCCGGGCGTCGAGGGACCGAAGTTGGAGCTGAACGAGTGGTCGTTGAGGGCGTACTGCTGGGCGTAGTTCCACATGCCCGTGACGGTGTTGCCGTCGTAGTAGTCCATCACCAGACCGGGCTCACCGAAGAGGCCGGTGCACTTGTTGACCTCGGTGTTCTCGACGTACTTGTCGGCCTTGCCGCCGTCGGCCGCGTACTGCTCGGGACCGTAGGAGTGGTTCTGGTCGCAGGTCATCACCTGCGAACTGCTCAGCCGCGTGGGCGTGTAGAGGTTCGGGTTCTTCTTCAGCAGCCCGGCGTTGAGCAGGTTGTCGGCCTTCGGCGTGTGCGCCGCCGCCTTGAACTTGGTGCCGTCGGTGTTCGCGGCCTGGGGGTAGGTGGCGAAGTAGTGGTCGAACGAGATGTTCTCGTCGTAGATCACGACCACGTGCTTGATCGGCGTCGACGTGTGCGTGCTGCCCGAGGGCTGGTGGCCGTGCGAGGCCGCCGACGCGGGGACCGCCCCGCCCGCGGTGGCCAGGGCCGCGGCGCCGAGCAGGGCGCCCACCCGCGTCAACCGGCGCCGTGCACCGGGGTTACTTCCTTTGCCGATCATGCTGTCTCGCCTTCCGGGAGCAGTGGTTCTGCTGCCACACCGTCCATGGCCGTGGCACCTACCGCCGTAGCCTGGGCAATGGTGACGGCGGGGCGGGGGAGCGGCAATGACGTGGGAGCGAACGCCCGGTCAGGAAATTCTCATGGTCTGTTGGCCTGTTCTTGACCCTGCTCTCAGGTCAGCAGGGAGCGGCCCAGCCAGTCGGACCCGTCCCGCACACCGGGCAGCGCGAAGAAGTACCCGCCGCCGTACGGCGAGATGTAGTCGACCAGCGGTTCACCGGCCAGCCGCTTCTGCACATTCTCGAACTGCCGGGCCAGGTCCTGCTGGTAGCAGCAGAACAGCAGACCCATGTCGAGGTTGCCGTTGCTGTCCATGCCCCGGTCGTAGTTGTAGCCCCGGCGCAGGATGCGCTGATCGGCACTCTGCGTGGAGCGCGGGTTGGCCAGCCGGATGTGGCTGTCGAGCGGGATCACATCGCCCTGCGGGTCCTGCGCGAAGTTGGGCGTGTCCTTCTCGTGGTGCCCGTCCAGGGGGGCTCCGGTGTCCCGGGCGCGGCCGAACATCCGCTCCTGCTCGGTGATGGAGACCCGGTCCCAGAACTCCACCAACATCCGTATCAGCCGTACGACTTGATAGCTGCCGCCGGTCGCCCAGTCGGGCTCGCCACTGCTACTGCCCACCCACACAAGGTCGTTCATCGCGCGGGCGTCGGTCACCTCGGGGTTGGAGATGCCGTCCTTGAACCCCAGGTGGTTGCGCGGGGTGCCCGAGGGGCGCGGCGGACTGATGAACCCGTCGGTGCGCCACCGCACTTGGAGGCCGCCGCGGGTGTGCCGGGTGACATCGCGCAGCGCGTGCAGCACGGTGTCCGAACTGTCGGCGCAGAACTGCACGCTCAGATCGCCGTGACACCAGGCGGAGTTGAGATCGTCGTCCGGGAACGACGGCATCGTGGTCAGCCGGCGGGGCGTGAGCTTCGCCAGCCCGTAGCGGTCGTCGAAGAGCGAGGCCCCGACGCCGACGGTGACGCTCAGCCGGTCGGCGGGGAGGTCCGGGCCGAGGGTGCCCGAGTCGGAGGGCGGGGCGGTGATGCCCAGGTCCTCCGGGCTGCCGCCGGTGGTGAGGAAACGGGCCCGGTCGGTCAACGTCCGCAGCAGATCGGTGAGTTCGGAGCGGTCGGCGGCGGTGGTGTCGAAGGACACGAACGCGGTGGCGCGCTGGGCGGGGGTGACGATCCCGGCCTGATGGAGGCCATGGAAGGGCACGCTCGCGGAGGTCTCCCCCGCGGCTACGGCCGCACCGCGATCGGCGGCTACAAGACCCGCACCGGCCACGGCCGCCGCACTCGCCAGGAAACCCCGGCGGCCCACCTCGTTCACGCGCTTCACGCGGTCCTCCGTACGTCCGTGAGGGCGGCCACGTCGGCCAGCCGCTCCACCAGTCCACCGAGGTCGGCGTCGACCTTCTCCCTTTGCGGACGGGTGAGTTGGGTCAACGGCGTCCACTTCCCGGAGTGGTCGAGGCCGTCCAGGGTGTGCTGCGCCCGGTCCATCCAGTCGCCCAGTTCGGCGAACCCCGTGTCCCGCGTCTTCAACAGCGGGCGCAGATAACCGAGTAGTACGCGGGTGCCGTCGAGGTTGGCACGGGCGGTGGCCAGATTGGTCCCGCTGCCGTAGTCGGTGCGGCCGGTCAGCTCGAACTGCACGGTGTTCTCCAGGATCTCGTGCGCGCGCAGCCCGGTGTCGGCCGGATCCATCCGCTGGGAGGGCCAGCTGCTCTCCAACGCGTGCACGTCCTTGGCGAGTTGATCGGCGGGACCGCGCAGCCCGCTCGCCGACTCGCCGTGCCACAACCCGTACTCGACCCGGTGGAACCCGGTGAACCCGGCGTCGTGCACCCCGCCCGCGAGCCCTGCCGTGGTGCCGTTGATCGCCCCGTCGGAGTCGCCGAACGTGCCGTAGGCGGCGCCCATCCGCTCGTAGACGAGATGCGCGGGCAGCCAGGCCTTACGGGCGGCGGCGAGGTCGCCCCGATCGACGGCGGCACGCAACACGTCGGTCTTCTGGGCGAGTTCGACGGTCTGGCCCTGAATCCACTTCTGGTAGGCGAGCGTCGGCGGGATGAGTTCCTGCTGCGTGATGGGCACGGCGGCGGGCCCGCTCTTCACCTTCGAGCCGGTGATCCGCACGGTGGGCCCGGTCACGGCGTCCGCGTCGTCGGGCAGACACTTGAAGGCGTACGACCCGTTCCCCAAGGTCACCCCGAGCGGCCGGACGGTCCCCGGAGCCAGCCCCTCGACCTCGCCGTAGACGGCACCGGTCTGCACGTCGGTGAGATAGACCTCGGCGGCCGTGCTGGACGTGTTGTGCAGCTCGAAGACCTGGTGCCCGGCCTGCGGATGCGTCCAGCCACTCCCGCACCCGGAGGTCGCGACCTCGACGGTGGTGTGCGGGAGCCCGTCGGCGGCAGCGGCGGCCTTCCCGCCCGAGCCGGAGCCGCGGGCCGCGACCACTCCGGCTCCCACAGCCGCCACGACGACCAGGGCACCGGCCGCGAGCAGCGCGGTGCGGCGGCGGACGGTGCGGGGTTCGGGCGTGGGCGGGCTCAGTTCCGGGTCCGGTATCGGACCGGGCTCGGCCTGGGCATCGGCTTCGGCGCCGCGCGCGGTTTCGGGCACGCCGGGCCTCCAGTGGGGAGTCGTACGAAAGGTGGCGGTACCAGCGATCTTATGAGGGCGCCACGGCCCGCACCGCGTCCCTTGACCCGGTCCTGACCGGAGGGCGGGCGAGAATTCGCCCGGGGTTCACCGGACGTCCTGTGACGGCCACGGTGAGCTGCGCTGGCGTGCACGGTGGGCTACGGCGGGGCGGGGCGGGTCGACGTCGGTCGGGGTAGGGGGGAGCGGCGGTCGTATCGGTGGCGCGGGGGTTTCTGGTGGGAGTGGAGGAGGGCGCGATGGGACGGAGGCCGGCGCTGCTGCAAATGCGGGGCACGTGGTTCGCCGCGGTGCCCGTCGCCTTCGTCCTGGACCGGTCGGCCCGGAATCAGGACGTGGCCGGTGGAACGCGGCGGCGCCCGGCGAAGCAGCGGTACGACCACGCGTCGCCGTCGGCCCAAACGGGTGGCGGAGCCGGCGCCCGGGAACAACCCGGCCCCCTTCGGCGCTGCTCCTGATACCTCGCCGGGTACTCAGAGAAGGGTCGTGAAGGAGATGAATCGGTCAGGGCAGGAGCCGCTCCCGCCGTCAGGTGAAGCGCCGTTGGTGACCACGTGCGGCCGACAGGTCGCGGTGAAGCGACTGCTGTTGGCGATCCCGGAACGGCCGATCAGCCGGGTCACGTTGGACGTGGGCCCGGTCGTGCGCGGCGAGCCCGGACTCTGGGCCTCCCTCACCGTGGCCGAGGCCCGCGACCTGGCCCGCCGCCTCCTCGCCCAGGCCGCCCTGGCCGACAGCGGCACCGGCACGGGTACTCCCGCGGAGCACGGCGCGACGGGCAAGTAGCCTCTCCCGTCCGGGAGTTACCCGCGTCCGTGGGGGTGGGATGGTCGGGCCTCCGAGCGTCGATCCATCTCACCCCCCACACCTCACGCCCCGCGTCGGCACCTTCCTGCGGGCCTGGCCGGACCGACTCCCCACCCCCGTCCGTCGGTCCAGCCGGCCCCGACAACTCGCGAGGGCTCACGCCCCCTGCGTCAGCACCCTCTCCAACGAGCCGATCGCCGACCGGAGTTCATCCGCCGTAATGGTCAGCGGCGGCGCCAGTCGAATCGTCGAGCCGTGCGTGTCCTTGGCCAACACGCCCTCGCGCATGAGGCGTTCGCTGATCTCGCGCCCCGTGCCGATCGCCGGGTCGACGTCGACGCCCGCCCACAGGCCCCGCGCGCGGAAGCCGACCACACCCTTGCCGACCAGCTCGGTCAGGCCGTCCCGCAGGATCATGCCCAACTCCGTTGCCCTGCGCTGGAATTCACCGGTCTCCAGCAGCTCGACGACCGCCGTGCCGACCGCGGCGGCGAGCGGGTTGCCGCCGAACGTCGAACCGTGCTCGCCCGGGTGCAGTACCCGGAGCACCTCTCGGCGCGCGACGACCGCAGACACCGGCACGATCCCGCCGCCGAGCGCCTTGCCGAGCAGCAGGACGTCCGGGACGACACCCTCGTGCTCGACCGCGAGAGTGCGGCCCGTGCGGCCGAGGCCCGACTGGATCTCGTCCGCGATGAACAAGCAGCCCTTGCGGGTGGTGAGTTCACGCACACCGGCCAGATAACCCGCGTCCGGGATGATCACCCCGGCCTCGCCCTGAATGGGCTCGATCAGCACCGCCGCCGTGGTCTCGTCGACCGCCGCCTCCAGCGCCGCGAGGTCGTTGTACGGCACGATCCGGAAGCCCGGCGTGAAGGGACCGAAGCCCGCCCGCGCCGTCTCGTCGGTGGAGAAGCTGACGATCGTCGTGGTACGGCCGTGGAAGTTCTCCGCCGCGACGACGATGGTGGCCTTGTCGGAGGGGACGCCCTTCACGTCGTAGGCCCATTTGCGGGCCACCTTGATGCCGCTCTCGACCGCCTCCGCGCCGGTGTTCATCGGCAGCACCATGTCGAGCCCGGTCAACTCCGCGAGCCGCTCGGCGAATTCGGCGAGCTTGTCGTTGTGGAAGGCGCGGGAGGTGAGGGTGAGCTGGTCGAGCTGGCGGTGGGCGGCCTCGATCAACGCCGGGTGGCGGTGGCCGAAGTTGAGGGCCGAGTAGCCCGCGAGCATGTCGAGGTAGCGGCGGCCCTCGACGTCCTCCACCCAGGTGCCCTCGGCGCGGGCGACGACCACGGGCAGCGGGTGGTAGTTGTGCGCGAGGACCGGCTCCTCGGCGCGGATGAGGTCGGCGGACGTACGGGCGCTGGCGGGTGCGGTCATGAGCGGATCTCCTGGGTGCAGCACTTGATGCCGCCGCCGGCTTTGTGGAACTCCGACAGGTCGACGGGGACGGGGACGTAGCCGCGTTCGGCGAGGCGCGAGGCCAGCGCCTCGGCCTGGGGCGCGATGAAGACGTGCAGGCCGTCGGAGACGGAGTTGAGGCCGAACGTCATCGCGTCCTCGCGGGTGGCGAGCACCGCCTCCGGGTACAGCCGCGCGAGCACCTCGCGGCTGCCGGGCGAGAACGCCTCCGGGTAGTAGCAGACGTTGTCCTCGTCCAGGACGAACAGCGCCGTGTCGAGGTGGTAGAAGTACGGGTCCACCAGCGTCAGGCTGATCACCGGGACGCCGAAGAACTCCTGCACCTCGCGATGGGCCTCGCGGGTCGTACGGAAACCGGTGCCGGCCAGGACGTAACGGCCGGTCGGGATCAGGTCGCCCTCGCCCTCGCTCACGGACTCGGGGCGGTGGACGTCGTAGCCCGCGGCCTTGAACCACAGGTCGTAGTGGTCCGACTCGGGGCGCCGCTCCGGCGCGTGGAAGAGGGAGCCGAAGACGCGGCCGTCGACGACGACCGCCGAGTTCGCGGCGAAGACCATGTCCGGGAGACCGGCCACCGGCGCCACCGTGTCGACGGTGTGGCCGTGGGACCGGTAGGTGTCGATCAGCGTCCGCCACTGCTCCTGGGCGAGATCGACGTCCACCTGGGCATCGGGATGCATCCAGGGGTTGATCGCGTACTGCACGGCGAAGTGTCTGGGTTCGCAGACGAGAAAGCGCCGCCGGCGCCGCACACGGGTGTCGGGCACAGAGGGGTCCCTCCGCTTCCTGTGATGACGACTGGGGTTGACACCACGGTAGGAAACGACCTATACGCCCGACAAGCGATGAGCGCTGCGTGTCTACGCAGGAACGCTGCGTCTTTCGTGCCCTCAACGCACGTCTGATGCGTCTCCCGGCGCCGGATGGGTGGCGCCCGCTTCCGGGCTTTCCGGGAGGAGGTGGGACAGCACCATCACGCTGATCGTCTTCCGGATGAACGGCTCCTGCCGGATGCGCTCCAGGACCTCCTCGAAGTGGTCCACATCGGTCGCCCGCACATGCAGCAGCGCGTCCGCGCCACCGGTCACCGTCATCGCCGCGGTGATCTCCGGATGGTTGCGCACCACCTCCGCGAGCCGCCTGGGGGGCGCGGCGCCCTCGCAGTACACCTCCACGTACGCCTCCGTGCGCCAGCCGAGCGCGGACGGCTGCACCGTCGCCGTGAACCCGGTGATCACCCCCGTCTCCCGCAGCCGGTCCACGCGCCGCTTCACCGCCGTCGCGGACAGTCCGATCGCCGCGCCGATCTCGGCGAAGCTGGTCCTGGCGTTCGCCATCAACGCGGTGATGATCTTCCGGTCGAGTTCGTCGAACGGGGTGGTCCTGCTGTTCATGTCGGCACTGTATCCAGCGCGAACGTCCACGCCCGGTACATGTCCAGCCGTACGAATTACTCCTACACTCCACCTTCATGCTGCGCGCCCTCGCCGTCGACGACGAACGCCCCTCGCTGGAGGAGTTGCTCTACCTGCTCAACGCCGATCCACGCATCGGCAGCGCGGAGGGCGCGGGCGACGCGACCGAGGCGCTGCGCCGTATCAACAGGGCCCTGGAATCAGGCCCGGACGGCCCGGAGGCGATCGATGTCGTGTTCCTCGACATCCAGATGCCCGGCCTCGACGGGCTCGACATGGCACGGCTGTTGACGGGTTTCGCGCAGCCGCCGCTCGTCGTGTTCGTCACCGCGCACGAGGACTTCGCCGTACAGGCCTTCGATCTCAAGGCAGTTGACTATGTGCTGAAGCCCGTCCGCAAGGAACGGCTCGCGGAAGCGGTACGCCGGGCCGCCGAACTCGGCGGCTCCGCACCGCGGATACCCGTGCACGAACCCGACCCCGACCACATCGCCGTCGAACTCGGCGGTGTCACCCGGTTCGTGGCCGTCGACGACATCACCCACGTCGAGGCGCAGGGCGACTACGCCCGCCTGCACACCGACCGGGGCAGCCACCTCGTCCGCATCCCGGTGTCCACCCTGGAGGACCGCTGGCGCGCCCGGGGCTTCGTCCGCATCCACCGCCGCCACCTCGTCGCCCTGCGCCACATCGGCGAACTCCGCCTGGACGCGGGCACGGTGAGCGTCCTGGTCGGCGGCGAGGAACTCCAGGTCAGCCGCCGCCACACCCGCGAACTGCGGGACCTGCTGATGCGGAGGTCCTGACGATGCCTCAGGACCCCAGCGAACGCAGGGTAGTTGTCACCGGCCCGCCCCGCCGCACCCGCCGCGCCTCCGGCTACTCCCGCCCCCGCACCGAGATCGACGAACAGACCACCCTCGGCCACACCTACGTCCGCTCCCTCATGCGCACCCAACTCCGCGCCGCCCTCACGGTGTTCGCGGTCCTCGTCCTCCTGGTCGGCCCCCTGCCCCTCGTCTTCGCGGCGACCCCGGATTCCCACCGCCTCGAATGGCTGATCCTCGGCTTCTGCCTCTACGCCCCGCTCGTCCTCCTCGCCCTCTGGTACGTGCGCCGCGCCGAACGCAACGAACGCGACTTCGTCCGCCTCGTCGAGGACCGCTGAGCCGGGTGAACTCCAGTTACGCCGTACCGGCGGTGGCCCTCGTCGTCGTGGTCACGGTCCTCGTCGGCGCCTTCGGCCTGCGCATCTCCCGCACCACCTCCGACTTCTACGTCGCCTCCCGCACCGTCGGCCCCCGCCTCAACGCGGCCGCCATCAGCGGCGAATACCTCTCCGCGGCCTCGTTCCTGGGCATCGCGGGACTGGTCCTGGTCCAGGGCCCGGACATGCTCTGGTACCCGGTCGGCTACACGGCCGGATACCTCGTCCTACTGCTGTTCGTCGCCGCCCCGCTCCGCCGCTCCGGCGCCTACACCCTCCCCGACTTCGCCGAGGCCCGCCTCGCCTCGCACGCCGTACGACGCCTCGCGGGCGCCTTCGTCGTCGGCGTCGGCTGGCTGTACCTCCTGCCCCAACTCCAGGGCGCCGGGCTCACATTGACCGTCCTCACCGGCGCGCCCGACTCGCTCGGCGGCCTGATCGTGGCGGTCGTGGTGGTCGCCACCGTCGCGGCCGGCGGCATGCGCAGCATCACCTTCGTCCAGGCCTTCCAGTACTGGCTGAAGCTCACCGCCCTGCTCGTCCCCGCCCTCTTCCTGGTCCTCGCCTGGCAGAGCGACGGAGCACCCCGGCACGCCTTCGAGGAACCGGCAACGTTCCGCGCACAACGGGCAGTTCGGGTCGACGAGACACTCGACCTCAGACTCGACCGCCCCCTCACGGTCACGGTCACCGGCAAAGTCGACGGCCACACACACGACGGCGCGAGACTCCAACTCCCCACCGGCACCCACCACATCGAGCGCGGCACCCGTCTCACCTTCGCCAAGGGCGACCCCGTCCCCGTAGCCGACCGGGGCACCAATGGCGGCATGTCGACCTCCCTCGCCGCCAGCCGTGAGGAACGCCCGCTCTACGCGACGTACGGCCTCATCCTCGCCACCTTCCTCGGCACCATGGGCCTGCCGCACGTCGTCGTCCGCTTCTACACCAGCCCGCACGGCGTCGCCGCCCGCCGCACCACGGTCGCCGTTCTCGGCCTGATCGGCGCCTTCTACCTCCTCCCGCCCGTCTACGGCGCCCTCGGCCGCCTGTACACCCCCGAACTCACCCTCACCGGCGACGCCGACGCGGCCGTACTCCTGCTGCCCGACCGCATGATCGGCGGCGTCGGCGGCGATCTGCTCGGCGCGCTGGTCGCGGGCGGCGCCTTCGCCGCGTTCCTGTCCACCGCGTCGGGACTCACCATGGCGGTGGCCGGGGTCCTCACCCAGGACGTCCTCCCGTCGCGCGGGGTACGGCACTTCAGGCTCGGCACGGTCCTCGCCATGGCCGTACCGCTGGTGGCGAGCGTGGTCGTCGGCGGGCTGCCCGTCGCCGACGCCGTGGGGCTCGCGTTCGCCGTATCGGCCTCCTCCTTCTGCCCGTTGCTGGTCCTCGGCATCTGGTGGACGCGGCTCACCCCGCCCGGCGCGGCGGCCGGGATGCTGGTCGGCGGTGGCTCGGCGTTCGTCGCCGTGGCCGCGACCATGGCGGGCTTCCCCGGCACCGGGCCCCTGCACGCCCTGCTCGCCTGGCCCGCGCTCTGGTCGGTGCCGCTGGGGTTCCTCACGATGGTGCTGGTGTCGCTGGCCACGCCGGGGCGGGTGCCGACGGGAACGGCGGCCATCCTGGCGCGGTTCCATCTGCCGGAGGAGCTGCGGGCGGAGGTGAAGGCGTGACGACACCCACGGGCGGTCCTGGCGTCACCGCGAGCGGATCGCCCAACTCCCTGCCGCTCAACTCCCTTACGGAGGCGGCCGCATGAGCGGATTCCTGGCCGGCCTCTGCGTCGCCGTACTCCCGCTGCTCGCCGCCGGGTTCTGGCTCGGCCGTCGCACCGCACGCCCCGAGAACCTCGGCGGGCTCGGCACCCCCGTCGAACACGCCACCTTCCAGACCCTGCACACCGCCTCCCTCGCCGCGCCCCCACTCCGCGCCGGTCTCACCGAGGAGACGGCCCGCCGCTCGGCCCGCAGACTGCGCACGCTGCTCGGCACGGACGCGCTGTGTCTGACCGACCAGAAGCAGGTCCTCGCCTGGGACGGCGTCGGCGACCATCACCGGGCCGAGATCATGGAACGGCTCGCGGGCCCGCTGGAGACCGGCCGGGGCGAGGCGTTCCGGCTCAACTGCGACGCCCCCGACTGCCCGTTGCGCTGGGCGGTGGTCGCCCCGCTCACCGTCGACGACCGGGTCCACGGAGCGCTGGTCGCCTGCGCACCGCGCGAGTCGGCGGTCCTGGTCCGAGCCGCTGGAGAGGTGGCCCGCTGGGTCTCCGTACAACTTGAGCTGGCAGACCTGGACCAGTCCCGCACGCGCCTGATCGAGGCCGAGATCAAGGCACTTCGGGCCCAGATCTCCCCGCACTTCATCTTCAACTCGCTCGCGGTGATCGCGTCCTTCGTCCGCACCGACCCCGAGCGCGCCCGCGAACTGCTCCTGGAATTCGCCGACTTCACCCGCTACTCGTTCCGCAGGCACGGCGACTTCACCACCCTCGCCGACGAACTCCACGCCATCGACCACTACTTGGCGCTCGTGCGGGCCCGCTTCGGCGAGCGCCTCTCGGTCACCCTGCAGATCGCCCCCGAGGTACTGCCGGTCGCGCTCCCGTTCCTCTGCCTCCAGCCGCTCGTCGAGAACGCCGTCAAGCACGGCCTGGAGGGCAAGGCCGACAAGAGCCGGATCAGCATCACCGCGCAGGACGCGGGCGCCGAGGCACTCGTCGTCATCGAGGACGACGGCGCCGGCATGGACCCCGACCTGCTCCGCCGCATCCTCGCGGGCGAGGTCAGCCCCTCGGGCGGCATCGGCCTGTCCAACGTCGACGACCGGCTCCGCCAGGTCTACGGCGACGACTACGGCCTCGTCATCGAGACCGCCGTAGGAGCGGGCATGAAGATCACCGCCCGGCTGCCGAAGTACCAGCCGGGCGTGCACTCGGCGAGCCGGCGGAGTGAGCCGTAGTCGACGTCAGGTGCTGCGCGTGGCCACCATCCCGAGGGTGATCAGCCCGAGCACGACCCAGCCGAACCACAGCCAGCCGTTACTCCCGAGCGCCACCGTGTAGGCCGTCACCACCACCAGACCGCCGACGGTGATCACCCCCATGGTCTTCGTGGAACCGGGCATCGCAACACCCTCCTCATGGTTCGTCCCCCTCCATGGTGCCCCCGTTCTGCCTCCGAACGGCGCAGACGACGAAATGTGTGCCCGACTTCCACGGTCCCTGACTCGTCCAGGAGGCCGCCTCGTAGACCGACGGATCGAAGCCGTAGTCGGCCGGAGGGACGTCCCGGGCACACGCGGCGTCCGATTCCGTACGGGCCTGGGCCAGCGTGACGCCAGCGCCCAACCGGGTGAACCCGAGGACTTCCTGATCGTGCTTGTCCGCGCAGGAGACCAGGCTCGCGGCCCGGTCCGAGGGCACGGCCAGACAGTCCCGCTTCTGCATGGTCGACGTATCGGCGAACGCCGACCCGAGGGCGCGACGGCTGCCGAGCGGCCCGTAGACCGGCCCGTGCGCACCCAGCACCAGACAAGCGGTGCGCTGCCCGGCGGCCTCGAAACCCGCGTCGGTCGGTACGACCGCGAGCGCCCGCACATCCGCGAGCTTCTCCCGCACCTCCTGCGTCCGCCGCGCACACCGGTCCGCCCCGACCTTGCGCGCCTCGCCCGCGGACGCGGTGGAGACCAATGCCATCACCTGCCCGTCGGGCACGGAGTTCCGACAGGTGGGGTCGACGGAAAGCCTCGGCGTCCCGTGGAAGAGCTTCCCGCCGGGCCAGTCGGCGGTGACGCAGTCGCCGTTCTTGAGGGGCGCGGAGAGCCCGATGGCTGTGCCGTACGGCGAACTGTCCTGCTGCGCGCTCGTGTTGTCGCCAGGGGGCTGGGGGGCCATGGCGTACCAGACGCCGCCCAGGGCCAGAGCGAGCCCGAGCAGGCCCGCGAGGACGGCCTGGCGGAAACGGGGACGTGGGCGGCGGCGCCGACCGGTGGGAGGCGGCCCCGCGGTGGGTGGCGCCGACGCGGGTTGCCCCTCCCACGGCGACTGCGAACCCAGCTCGGTCTGCGTCCGGGCATAAGATCCCGCCCCCGCTCCCACCCCCGGGTCCGTCTGCGGCGTGACGATCCGCGCCAGGGCCACCTCGGCCTCCGCCGCCGGAATCCGTCGTAGCGGATCCTTCTCCAGCATCGCGTGGAGCACCGGGGCCAGGGCGCCCGCGCGGACCGGGGGCAGCGGGTCCTCCATGACCACCGCGGTGATCTCGGCGAGCGGGGTCTCGCGGACGAAGGGGCCGTGGCCCTCGACGGCGTGGTACAGCGTGCAGCCCAGCGAGAACAGGTCGGCGGCGGCGGTCGGCGGCCCGCCCGTGGCCCGTTCCGGCGCCAGATAACCCGCCGTACCGACGAGCACGGACGTCAGCGTGTACCGCGTCTCCCCGGCGTCCGGCTGCACCGAGATGCCGTAGTCCGTGAGCAGGACGCGGGCGTACGGCGAACCGGTGCGGTCCGGCGCGAGCAGGATGTTCGCCGGTTTCACGTCCCGGTGCATGACGCCCCGCTGGTGTCCGGCGGTCAGCGCGTCGAGTACGGCGAGTCCGATGCGGGCGCACTCCGCGGGGGCCAGCGAGCCGTACCGGCCGACCATGTCGCGCAGGTCCACGGCGTCCGCCACGTACTCCATGACGATCCAGGGCAGCCCCTCGTGCTCCAGCACGTCATGGACGGTCACCACATGGGGGTGCCCGCGCAGCCCTGCCGCGTTCCGTGCCTCGGCCCGGGCTCGCGCGACCCGGGCCTCCCGCTCGGCGTCTGCGGAGGCCGGGTTGCTGAACACGATCTCCTTGAGCGCGACTTCACAGGCCAGCCGCTGGTCATGTGCGAGCCACACATGTCCCATCCCGCCACTGCCCAGCCGGTTCAGCAGGAGATAGCGGCCTGCGATGACCCGGCCCACTCCCGAGGTCGGCGATCCCTGTGGCATCCGGCCTCCTCCTTCCCGGGCTGCGTCACGTCTCGGTTGCGGTTGCGGTGGCGGTGGCGGTGACGGTGGTGGGCGTGACGGTCGCGGAGGCGCTGGTGGTCACGGGAGCACTCGTCACCGGGGCGCTGCTGGTGACCGGTGCGCTCGGCGGGGCCGAGTGGGACACCACCGAGGGCGAACCGGTCGTAGGCGAACTGCTGGACGGCGGTGGGTTGGACGACGGGGGTTCACTCGTGGGCGAGGAGGGTGCTGGGGCGGATGTCGAGGGCGGCGCCGTGGACGTCGGCGGAGCCAGCGTCGGCCCGGAGGTCGTCGGACCCGGGGGAGTGGACGTAGCGCCCCCATTCGTCCCGCCGGTCACGCTCAACGTCACGTACTCCCCGAACCGCAGCTCGGTCCCGGCGGGCGGATCGCTGGCCGTGACGTGCGCATCGTCGGAGGGCACCGCACTCCCGCCGTACCCCACGGCCAGACCCCTGCTCACCAGTTGCCGCCGCGCGTCCCCGAACGTCGCCCCCGCGAGATCGGGCACCGCGTGCTGCTTCCGGGTGTCGAAGGTGGTGTCGTGCTTGCCCGTCGTGCCGACCGGCCGCGTGATGCCGGTGCCGGGATCGTCGACATCGACGAGGGCGAGCCCCTCCATCTGCCGCGGCGCCGGACGCACCGCCACGACCGAGGACGCGTGATATCCGCTCCACTTCTTGTTGCCGTCCGCGAACTTGACGGAAATGCGGCTCGCGTCGCCCTTGAAGGGGCGCAGTGGATTTCCGCACGAGCACTTCGCGGCCGGTTCCCCCTGCTCGTCGACGAGAATCGCGATTCCCGACTGGAGAAGGGAGTTGTAGGGCGTGGCCTTTCCCTTTTTGTAGTCGTGGTTCTGTACGAGAGTGTCGTGACGCAGGAGTACGGGTGTGAGCCGGTCCAGATAGTCCGGTATCTGGTCTGTGGTGATATCCAGCACACCCGACCAGGCAACGGCCTTCTGATGATTCGCGGGATCGGTCAGAAACCTCTTGAGTTTCGCCACGTCACAGATGGTCGGCTTCGTGGTGCCCCCGTACAGCCCAGGAGTGTCCCCTTGCTGCAAGCTGCCCCGCACGGGCACCGAACGCACCGCGGCGTCCTGCCCCAGTCCGTGTTTCTCGTCGAAGAAAGGCGCGAGCGATGGAACTCGGGCGGCAACCGCCTGCACGGCGAACAAATGTGCGCCCCCGCCGCATCCACTCAGTCCACTTACGACCAGGACGCACGCGAGCAGCACGGCGATCCTGCGGATCACCGGAATTCCGGTCCTTTGCACAACAGCGCGAAATGTCACTACCGCTCCCCCCGGCCGCGGTTCCCCCATCGCGCTTATGCTACTGAACGAAATTCCCGTTCAGTTGCCGCATGTGTTCAATTGCTTCGTGTGTTCAATGAGGCCAAATAGGCGTTGTACGCCTCGAGTTCCTTGTCACCGTCCCGGTCGGCGGCCCGGTCCTGCCGCTTGGCCTGCCGCTGCTCCGAGCTGTACCACTGGAAGAGCAGGGCGATCAGCACCAGCACGGACGGGACCTCGCTGAACGCCCAGGCGATGCCACCGGCCGCGTTCTGATCGGAGAGCGCGTCGATGCCGAGGGAGGCGGGCGGGTTCTTGAACGTCTCGACCATCGGCTCCGACGCCATCATCAACGCGATGCCGAAGAACGCGTGGAACGGCATCCCGGCGAACAGCTCCAGCATCCGCATCAGATAACCCGGCCGATTCGGCCCGGGGTCCACGCCCATGATCGGCCAGAAGAACACCACACCCACCGCGAGGAAGTGCACCATCATCGCGATGTGCCCGGTCTTCGACCCCATCAGGAAATCGAAGATCGGCGTGAAGTACAGCGCGTACAGGCTCGCGATGAACAGCGGGATCGTGAACGCGGGATGCGTGATGATCTTCATGTACCGGCTGTGCAGAAACATCAACAGCAGTTCGCGGGGCCCCTTGTGCCCCCTGGCCGCCGGAGGCAGCGCGCGCAATGCCAGCGTGATCGGAGCGCCGAGCAGCAACAGGATCGGCGTCAGCATGCTGATGACCATGTGCTGCACCATGTGCACGCTGAACATGACCATTCCGTAGTCATTCAGCTTGGTGCACATCACCAGCCCGATGGTCAGCACACCGATGACGAAAGAGATCGTCCGCCCCACAGGCCACGAGTCCCCCCGCCGCCGCAACCGCACGACCCCCCAGCCGTACAGCCCGAGCCCGAGCAGGCAAGCGGTCAGGAAAAACGGGTCGGCCGACCACTCAAGCCCGCGCGCAAAGGTGAACGGCGGCAGATCCATGGTCATACCGTGCCCGCCGTGATCCATCGAACGGCTCCTGATTCGTGGGGGTGTGGGTCATCTGTCCGCACCAGAGTAGAACCGCCCCCGGTCACTTCTGCGACCGGGGCCAGCGGAACCCCCTGAGGGGCGCGGGGAACTGCGCGACCAGCCCCCACGCGCCCGCACCCGACGAACTACCTCACGGCGTTCAGAGCACGCACTCAGCCTCTTCATACCGATCAGCAGGCACGGTCTTCAACGTCTCCACCGCATCCGCCAACGACACCATCACGATGTCGGTCCCCCGAAGCGCGGTCATCTTCCCGAACTCCCCCCGATGCGCGGCTTCCACCGCATGCCACCCAAACCGAGTAGCGAGCACCCGGTCATACGCGGTCGGCGTACCCCCACGCTGCACATGCCCAAGAATCACCGGCCGCGCCTCCTTACCGAGCCGTTCCTCCAGCTCGATGGACAGCTGCCGAGCGATCCCCGCGAAGCGCTCATGGCCGTAGACATCCTTCTTGCCCTCGTCGAAGTCCATGGACCCGGCCCGAGGCTTGGCACCCTCGGCGGCAACCACGATCGCAAACCGCTTGCCCGCCTCGAAGCGTTCGCCGACCCGCGCGGCCAACTCCTCGATGTCGAAGGGCCGTTCAGGCACGACGATGGCGTGCGCGCCGGCCGCCATGCCGGAGTGCAGCGCTATCCAGCCGGTGTGGCGGCCCATGACCTCCACGACGAGCACGCGCTGGTGGGACTCGGCGGTCGTCTTGAGCCGGTCGAGGGCCTCCGTCGCGACACCGACGGCCGTGTCGAAGCCGAAGGTGACGTCCGTGACCGCGATGTCGTTGTCGATGGTCTTGGGGACGCCGACGACCGGGAGCCCGGCGTCGTACATCAGCTTGGCCGCCTTGAGCGTGCCCTCGCCGCCGATCGGGATGATCGCGTCGAGGCCGAGCTCCTCGACATGGCCCTTGGCCCGCTCGACGCCGTCCCGGAGCTGGGAGGGCTGGACGCGGGAGGAGCCGAGGATGGTGCCGCCGCGAGCAAGGATGCCGCTCACCGCGTCGAGGTCGAGCTTGAGGTAGTCGCACTCCAGGAGGCCTTTCCAGCCGTCCCGGAAGCCGATGACCTCGTCGCCGTGGTCCACGACGGCGCGGTGCACGACGGACCGGATGACGGCGTTCAGGCCGGGGCAGTCGCCGCCGGACGTGAGGACACCAATGCGCATAGCCCGAAGAACCTTCTCAACGTGGGCCGAAACCGGACCACGTTGTCCGGTACGAACCCCGCCACCCTAACGGCAGGAGGGGGCGGGGTCGTAGCATGCGTCCGCCTGCTGGACGACCCCGCTCACCTGCGCGGACGGGCCGTCAGACGGGCTGGTTGCCGGTGTCCGAAGAGGAGATGGACGCCCGGTTCAGGCAGGCTGCTGAGCTGCGGTGATGCGCTCGTTGCGGAGCGCCTCGTACCAGCGGTCGTCGATCGGCGGCAGCGCGTTCACATCGAGGGCCAGCTTCAGCAGCAGGTCCGCGATCAGCGGGTTGCGGGCGAGCACGGGCCCGTGCATGTACGTGCCGAACACCGTGTCGTTGTACGCGCCCTCGGTGCCGTCGCCCGTGCCGTTGCCCTTGCCGAGCCGCACCTGTGCGAACGGGCGGGCGGTGGGGCCGAGATGGGTGACGCCCTGGTGGTTCTCGAAGCCGGTCAGCTGGGGCAGGCCCAGGCGCGCGTCGATGTCGCCGAGGACGTCGCCGACGCACCGCTCGCCCTCGCCGCGCGTCGACACCACGTCGAGCAGGCCGAGGCCGGGCTCGCGCTGGCCGAGGTCGTTGATGAACTCGTGGCCGAGGATCTGGTAGCCGGCGCACACCGAGAAGACGATCGCGCCGTTGCCGACGGCCCGGTGCAGGCCGCCGTCACGGCGCAGGCGCTCCGCCGCGAGCCGCTGCGGACGGTCCTCGCCACCACCGATGAGGTAGATGTCGCCCGAGGTCGGGATGGGCTGGTCGCTGCGTACGTCCAGCCGGGCCACGTCGAGGCCGCGCTGCCGTGCCCGGCGTTCCACGACAAGGGCGTTGCCCTGGTCGCCGTAGGTGCTCAGCAGGTCCGGGTAGATCCACACCAGACGCAGCTGGTTGTCGCTCATGGTCAATTCGTCCTCTGAGTCTCAGTTGCCGACGCGGCGGCGCAGGTCCTGGAACGCGGTGTAGTTCGCGATGACCTCGATGCGGCCGGGCGGGGCCAGCTGCACGGCCTGGTCGAGGTTGTCGCAGACCTGGAAGTGCTGGTTGGCCACTTCCAGGCGGACCGCGAGGTCCAGCTTGCGGTCGCCCACGACGAAGATGGGGTGGCCGGTCAGTCGGGTGTAGTCGACGTCCCACAGCCACGAGGTGTCGGTGCCGTCGGCGCCCCGCGCGTTCACCGAGAGGATCACCGGGGTCGGCGGCGGATCGATCAGGCTGAACGTTTCGAGCCAGCCCGCCGGGTTCTTCGCCAGCAGCAGCCGCAGGTCGCGCTGCATGAACTGGACGACGTCATAGCGTCCGGCCACGGCCTGCACCCGGTACATGCGCTCCAGGGCGACCTGCGGCGGCACCCCGAAGACGGCGGCGACCGCGGCCGAAGAGGCGGCATTGGCCTTGTTGGCACGCCCCGGCAGCTGAAGATGAATGGGCCAGGCGGACCCGTGCGGGTCGAGGACGTGATCCCCGGACAGCGCCCAACTCGGCGTAGGCCGACGGAATCCGCACTCGCCGCAGAACCAGTCATCGCCGGGCCGCTGCATCACGCCACCGCAGGACGGGCAGGACCAGGCGTCGTCCTTCCACATCTGCCCGGCGGCGACCCAGATCACGTTGGGGGAGGAGGAAGCAGCCCACACGACCAACGGGTCGTCGGCGTTGGCGACGACGACGGCCTTGGAACCCGACAGCCCCTCACGCCAGTTCTCCGCGAGCATGCGGGTCTCGGCCGCGCGGTCCAACTGGTCGCGGGAGAGGTTGAGCAGCGCGATGCACTTGGGGTCGGTGTCGCGGGCGACACCGGCGAGGTACTTCTCGTCGACCTCGATGACACCGAACTTCGCGTCCGAGCCACCGGCCAGCGCCGAGGTGATGCCGGCGGGCATGTTGGCGCCGAGCGCGTTCGAGACGACGGGCCCGGCGGCGCCGAGAGCTTCGGCGATGAGCCGCGTCGTGGTCGTCTTCCCATTCGTCGCCGAGACGAGCGTCACGTCCAGGCTCTGCGCGAGCCGGGCGAGCAGGTCGGGGTCGAGTTTGAGTGCCACTCGGCCGCCGATCACCGATCCGCTGCCCCGCCCCGCGGCACGCGATGCCGCCGCGACCGCCTTGCCCGCCGTCACGGCCAGCTTGGCCCGCGGCGTGAGCGGGTCCGAGTTGCCTGCCATCAGTTCTCGATCCTCCTTGCGTACGCGCCGCGCCTCTGCCTCCGGCAACGTGGTGTGGACCTCAGCCTATCGAGATCCTTATCGGTGCCCGAACCGCGGCACCGCGAACCCCTCGCGGCGGGCGTGCGCCGTAGAGAACCGTACCCTTGCGCCCATGCGATACGGCTCCATCCCGGGCGCCCACGGGCGAGTCCGCCCCCTCACCCTGCTCGGCGACCCACTGCTTCACACCTCCTGCGCAGAAGTAACAGACTTCGGCCCGGAACTGGCCCGTCTCGTAGAGGACTTGTTCGCGACGATGTACGCGGCCCAGGGGGTGGGCCTCGCCGCGAACCAAGTGGGCGAGCCCTTGCGGGTGTTCGTCTACGACTGCCCCGACGACGAAGAGACCCGCCACCTCGGCCATGTGGTCAACCCACGCCTGGTGGAGACGGACGGCGTGGTGCTGAGAGGCCCGGAAGGCTGCCTCTCCCTACCGGGCCTGGAGGCGGGAACGGAGCGCTACGACCACGCGGTCATCGAGGGCTTCACGGCGACCGGCGACCCGATCACCGTCCACGGCACGGGTTGGTTCGCACGCTGCCTGCAACACGAGTACGACCACGTGGAGGGCCGGGTGTACGCGGACCGCGTGACGGGCTGGCGCCACAAACGCCTGATGAGACAGGTGGGCCGAGCGTCATGGCACCGGTGAGCGAAGGCTTTTGGGGCACGGGGCTCCGCCGCGCGGGCGCGACCACCTCTCCACACCGGCGAGCGAGGTTCTTTTAGGGGCGCGGGGAACTGCGCGACCAGCCCCCACGCACCTGCACTTTGAATACGACCGTCAGAACCCCGGACCGCCCACTTTGTCCCCGGCGGCAGCCAACCGCCCCCACAACAGATCAGCCAGACTCCGCACCAACTCGGCCCGGGAACAAGGCCGTTCACCCAGCCACCAGTCCCCGGCCGCGTGCATCATCCCGACAATCCCATGCCCCCACACCCGAGCCAACTGCTGACTGTTGGGCCCCAGATCCACCCGCTCCTCGATGACCTGAGCCAACTCCTCGCCCATCCGCCGCAGCAACGGAACCGAGTGATTCCCCGTGTCGAACCCCTGATCCGCGGTCTGCCCACCCTCAACGGGATGCATCAGAAACCGGTACACCTGAGGAAGCGCCTCAATCGCGGCGAGATACGTGTCGAGCGTCGCCTCAACCCGCTCCCGACGCTCGGCCGGAGCATCCAACGCCGCCCGCAACGACGACAACAGGGCATCCGTATGCCGCTTCGCAAGGGCCGCGTACAGCCCACCCTTGTCCCCGAAGTGCCGATACAGAATCGGCTTCGTAATACCCGCTTCCGCGGCGATCGCGTTCATCGAGGCCTGCGGACCATCACGCAGCACCACTCTGTCCGCGGCCTCCAACAACTCGCGCCGTCGGCGATCGGCGGACCGCTGTTGATCGGTCCGCTGCGTGGTGTCCATGGTCTCTCCCCACCCGTGCTGAATCGGTGACGCCTGCGCAAACTAACACTCAACGGCCCCAACGCCTCGAACGGGCTGCCGAGTGGTCATCGGGAGTTGACTTTTCCTACCCGTCGGTAACAGACTCTGTCGTTACCGCAAGTAACATGCTAGTGCGCTGCTGGAGGAGTCATGGCCGAGTTCACCATGGAACTCAACGACGAACAGAAGGAGGTGCGGGACTGGCTGCACGGCTTCGCCGCCGACGTCATCCGCCCCGCCGCCGCCGAATGGGACGAGCGTGAGGAAACTCCCTGGCCGGTCATCCAGGAGGCCGCGAAGGTGGGCATCTACTCCCTGGACTTCTACGCCCAGCAGTACTTCGACCCCACCGGCCTCGGCATCCCGATGGCCATGGAGGAGCTGTTCTGGGGCGACGCGGGCATAGCCCTCTCCATAGTCGGCACCGGTCTCGCTGCGGTCGGCGTCCTCGCCAACGGCACCGAGGAGCAGATCGGTACCTGGATCCCCCAGATGTACGGCGACGCCAACGACGTGAAGGTCGCCGCCTTCTGCTCCTCCGAGCCCGACGCCGGCTCCGACGTGGCCTCCATGCGCACGCGTGCCGTGTACGACGAGGCCAAGGACGAGTGGGTGCTCAACGGCACCAAGACCTGGGCGACCAACGGTGGTATCGCCAACGTCCACGTCGTCGTCGCGGTCGTCGACGCGGACCTCGGCTCCAAGGGCCACGCCTCCTTCATCGTCCCGTCGGGCACGCCTGGCCTCTCCCAGGGCCAGAAATTCAAGAAGCACGGCATCCGCGCCTCGCACACCGCCGAGGTCGTCCTGGAGGACGTGCGCATCCCCGGTTCCTGCCTGCTCGGCGGCAAGGAGAAGCTGGACGAGCGCCTCGCCCGCGCCCGTGAGCGCGCGAAGGCCGGCGGCGGCGAGCGCGTGAAGAACGCGGCGATGGCGACGTTCGAGGCGTCGCGCCCGGCTGTCGGCGCGATGGCGGTGGGCACGGCCCGGGCCGCGTACGAGGTCGCCCTCGACTACGCGATGACCCGCGAGCAGTTCGGCCGCCCGATCATCGACAACCAGGGTGTCGCCTTCCAGCTCGCCGACATGCGTACGTCCATCGACGCGGCGCGGCTGCTGGTGTGGCGGGCGTCCTGGATGGCCGTCAACGGCAAGCAGTTCACGGCGGCCGAGGGGTCGATGTCGAAGCTGTTCGCGAGCGAGACGGCGAAGAAGGTGACGGGCCAGGCCATTCAGATCCTGGGCGGCAACGGCTACACCCGTGAGTATCCGGTTGAGCGGATGCACCGGGATGCCGCGATCTACACGATTTTCGAGGGCACGAGTGAGATTCAGCGGCTGGTGATCGCTCGGACCTTGTCCGGGATGCCGATTCGTTGAGTTTCGGGTGCGCGCCCGGTGGGGGCTGAGCGCGCAGTTCCCCGCGCCCCTAAAAGACCCCTCAGGCACCGGTGTTTTTAAGGGGCGCGGGGAACTGCGCGACCAGCCCCCACCGGCCGGTGGACGAACAACTACCGGTGTTTCAAGGGCGTCAACTGCTCGATGTCATAGCGCCCCCGCAACTCCTCGATAGCCGCAAGATCCGGCGGCCCCCCACCCCCGAGAATCTCCAACAGCTCCTCGAAATACCGCTCATGATCCGGCGGCGGAGACGCCTGGAAAAACATCTTCGCCGCCGTCTCCGTAGGGTTCGAGAACGCGTGCGGACACCCGGGCGGCACAACGATCACCGTCCCCGGAGTCGCCCGTACCACCCGGGAACCCGAACTCGACTCCCAGCGCTGCCAGTTGTCCGGGGTACGGACCCGCGGCTCGAAGGCGAGGACATCCAGCTCGCCTTCGAGCACGTAGAACAACTCCTCGCTACGGGTGTGCACGTGGGCCCCGACATCGAACCCCGGCGGCACAAGCACCTCGAAGGTCGACGCGGTCCGGGAGTGCGAGCCGGTCACCTTGAACGTCACGTGCTGCGCGGGCGTCTGGACGACTCGGCCGTGACCGGGCGGCACCAGCAGCCCCTCCGTCGCCGTCATCCGCACCTCACCACGTCACGGGCAGTGCCTCGGGCCCGCGGATCAACGCGCCCTTCTTGAACGGGACTTGATCGGCCGGTACAGCGAGCCGCAGCCCCGGCAGCCGGTCCAGCAGCGCGTCCACCAGCAGCTCGGACTCCAGCCGCGCCAGCATGTTGCCGGGACAGAAGTGCGGGCCGAAACCGAAGGACACATGCGGGTTCGGGCTGCGCGTGAAGTCGATCTTCTCGGGGTCCGGGAACACGTCCGGGTCCCGGTTCGCGGCCAGGTACGACACGTACACCGGGTCGCCCGCCCGCATCCGCACGCCGCGGATCTCCACGTCCTCCATGGCGATCCGGGACAGCCCGACCGCGTTGCGGTGCGGGATGTAGCGCAGCAGCTCGTCGATGGCCTGGGGCCTCAACTCCGGTTCCGCGCGCAGCCGTTCGACGAGATCGGGGCGGGTCAGCAGCAGGTAGAACATCTGCCCGCTGTTGTTGGTGACCGCCTCGCCGCCGATCTGCAGCAGCACCGCGAGCCCGACCGCCTCCTCCAGCGTGATCTCCTCCCGGCCCACGGCGGCACCGAGCAGCGAGGCGACGTCCTCGCCGTCGCTGCCCTCCCGCAGCCCGATCAGATCGCCGAAGTACGCGCCCATCTCCTGCTTCGCCTTCTCGCTGACCTTGGCGCCGTGCGAGGAGGACAGGATGAGCTGGGTCCAGGTGTGCATGCCGTGCCGGTCGGCGGCCGGTACGCCCATCAGCTCGCAGATCACCGCGATGGGGAAGGGGCTCAGCACAGTCTCGGTGAGGTCCGCGGGCGGCCCGTTCTCCAGCAGCTCGTCGACCAACTCGTCGAGCAGCAGCCGGGATTGCTCCCGCACCCGCTCCACCCCGCGCGCCGTGAACGCCGGGGCCACCGAGCGCCGTAGCCGGGTGTGGTCCGGAGGGTCGAGGAAGCCGACCGCGCCGCGCGCCGGGATGAAGTGCGGGGCGAGCCGGGTCACCGGCTGGTCCATCACCGCCTCACGGCTGAAGCGGGGATCGTTGGTGACCATCCGCACGTCGTCGTGCCGGGTGACCAGCCACGCCCAGCCCTCGCCGTTGGGCAGTTTGATCCGGTTGACCGGACCCTCCCGCATCAGTTTGGCGAGGACCGGGTCGAAGTCCACCCCGGTCAGGTCGAGGGCCGGCCAGGGCCGGACCGGGGGCAGGGTCTCGGTGAGCGTCTCTTCAGTCATGCCGTACTCAAGCCGTCTCTCGGTCGTCGTTGTGCCAGCGGCCCAGGGCCATCTCGGCGGTGATGCCGGGGCCGAACCCGGCGAGCAGTCCGCGCGCCCGGTGTTCGGCGCCGCCCTCGTCGAAGAGCCGGCGCAGCGCGTCCAGCACGACGGCGCTGGCGATGTTGCCGTACTCGGTGAGGGTGGCCCGGCTGAACCGGAACGCGTGCGGGTCGACCTGGAGGAACTTGCTCAGGTCGTCGAGTATTCGGGGCCCGCCCGCGTGGACTATGTAGAAGTCCAGGTCGGCCGCGTCCCAGCCGTGCAGTCCCGCGAGGTCCTGGAGCGCCGGGGCGAGGGGCTCCATGGTGGCCGGCACCCGCTTGTCCAGCAGGAAGTGGAACCCGGTGGCCCGGACGTCGTACATGATCCACTCTTCGGTCTTGGGGATCAGGTACGACCCGTTGCGCTCCAGCTGGATGCCCGTGCCGCCCCGCCCGCGCACCACGGCCGCGGCGATGCCGTCGCCGAACAGGCCGTTGGAGAGCAGGGAGCCGATGCCGAGGTCGGTCGGCTGGTAGCACAGCGAGCAGAACTCGCAGGCGACGATGAGAGCGTTGGCGTCCGGGTAGGCCGTGCAGAAGTCGTGCGCCCGGTTGATCGCCGCGCCGCCGGCCGCGCAGCCGAGCTGGGCGATCGGGATCTGGCGGGTCGTGGACTCGAAGGCCATCTCGTTGATCAGCCAGGCCGTGAGCGAGGGCATCATGAAGCCCGTGCACGAGACGTAGATGATCACGTCGATGTCGGTGGTGAGGAGCTCCGCCTCGTCGAGCGCGTGCTGCACGACCGACGGGACCCGGGCCTTCGCCTCGGCCGTGTAGATCCTGTTGCGGTCCTCGAACCCCGGGTGCTTCAGGGTCTCCTCGATGGGCTGCACGATGTGCCGGGTGCGCACACCGGTGTTCTCGATCAGCCGGAGGGCCAGCGGCAGGTTGGGGTGGTCCGCGTGACGGGAGCGCGCCAGCTCCAGCGTCTCCTCCATCGTGATCACGTGCTCGGGAACCGACACCGAGGGCTTGCACAAAGTCGCCATGAACCGTCCCTGCTTTCGCCTTCCGGAAGGCCTTCGCCCGCCGGTCAGAAGGTGGTTCACCTCAGAGGGTGGTGCACCCACGATCACCCGGGAGGACGACGATCTCGCGGTGGACTACTCCAATTCAGGGACAAGCTCATAAAGACAGGATCAGTAAATCCTGTGAAAGCGCAGAGGGGGCGACCTCTAGATCAAGGCTGGGCGCCACCCCCTAGGGGCGCGGGGAACTGCGCGACCAGCCCCCACCGGGCGCGCCACTCAGCAAACTACGAGCCGCCCCCACTGCTATGCGCAATGCACGCAACGTCAATCCGGTCGGCAAGCTTCGCCAACTCAATGGTCAACGCGGCGACCGTGTCCTCGTCCAGCCCCTCTTCCCCGGCCTCGACAAGGTGCAGCCACCGCCCACCCACGGTACGCAAAAGCTTGCTGACATCGGCGGCAGCCACCTGCAAGGTCCCGCGGTCGTCGACGATCAGAGGCAGAGTCACTTCGCGGTTCACAGAGGGGATCGTAGCCGCGGAACGCTCACGCTCCGTGCCATACCGTGGTGATGTTGCAGAACTCGCGGATTCCGTGCCCCGACAGCTCCCGCCCGTACCCGGACCGCTTCACCCCACCGAACGGGAAGGCCGGATGCGACGCGGTCATCCCGTTGAAGAACACCCCACCCGCCTCCAGGTCCCGTACGAACCGCTCGACCTCCGCCTCGTCCCGCGTCCACACATTGGAACTCAGCCCGAACGGCGTGTCGTTGGCGAGGAGGACGGCCTCGTCGAGGTCGCCGACCCGGTACAGCGTGGCGACGGGCCCGAACGTCTCCTCGCGGTGGATGCGCATCTCGCGGGTGATGTCGGTGAGGACGGTCGGCGGGTAGAACCAGCCGGCCCCGTCAGGCCGCTCACCACCGCACAGCACAGTGGCCCCACTCTCCACCGCGTCGTCGACGAGCTCCTCCAGATCGCTACGACCCTGCTCACTCGCGACCGGTCCGACCTCGGTCTCCTCCGCCAGCGGATCACCGACCGTGAGCGCCTTCATCCCGGCCACGAACCGCTCGGCGAACGCGTCGAAGACATCCGTGTGCACGATGAACCGCTTCGCGGCGATGCACGACTGCCCGTTGTTCTGCACCCGCGCGGTCACCGCGACCTGCGCGGCCCGGTCGATGTCGGCGGACGGCATGACGACGTACGGGTCGCTGCCGCCCAGTTCCAGCACCGTCTTCTTGACCATGTCCCCGGCGACGGACGCGACCGCCCGCCCCGCGGGCTCGCTGCCGGTGAGCGTGGCCGCCTTCACCCGCTCGTCGCGCAGGATCTCCTCGATCGCGTCGGAACCGACGAGCAGGGTCTGGAAGGCGCCCTCCGGGAAGCCCGCGCGGTGGAACAGGTCCTCCAGGTAGAGGGCGGTCTGCGGCACGTTCGACGCGTGCTTGAGCAGACCGACGTTGCCCGCCATCAGCGCGGGCGCGGCGAAACGGATCACCTGCCAGAGTGGGAAGTTCCACGGCATCACCGCGAGGACGGGACCCAGCGGCCGGTAGCGGACCAACGCCCGTGAACCGCCCGAGTCCTTGACGTCCGCCGCGTCCGGCTCCTCGTCGGCGAGGAGCCCCTCGGCGTGGTCGGCGTACCAGCGCATCGACTTCGCGCACTTGGCGGCCTCCGCGCGGGCCTGCTTGACCGGCTTGCCCATCTCGGTGGTCATGGTCCGGCCGATGTCCTGTTGGTCCTCGTCGAGCAGGTCGGCGGCCCGGTGCATGAGCCGGGCGCGCTCGGCGAAGGAAGACGTCCGGTACGTACGGAACGTGGCCTCCGCGAGCTGGAGCCGCCGCTCGATCTCCTCGCCGCCCATGGCCTCGTACGTCTTGAGCGTCTCGCCGTTGGCCGGGTTGACCGTCGCGATGGGCATGGCTGACCTCCTGGAGCGGGCTGTGCTTCGACCTTCCCGCGTGGCACGGGGGACCGCAACGCGTGCACGGCCCTTCAGCCCGAGTGCTCCACCAGCCGGTCGAGAAACGTGGCCTGCGCCGTGACGATGACGGCCCGCGCCCGTTCGAGCCCCAGCCACTCCACCCGATCCAGCTCCGGGAACTCCTGGACCTGCCCGGACTTCGGCGGCCATTCCATCTCGAAAGTGCCGGGAACCATGGCCGCCGGATCCAGATCAGCCTCGATCGCCCACGCGGTGACGACCTTCCCGTTGCTCTGCCGCACTTCGCCCAGCTCGATCGCCTCGCCCTCCGGCGGCGCGATCCCCAGCTCCTCCTGGAATTCACGCCGGGCCGCGTCCCAGGCGGTCTCGTCGGGCTCGTACTCACCCTTGGGCACACCCCACGCCCCGGCGTCCCGCCGAGCGAAGAACGGGCCGCCCATATGGCCGAGCAACACCTCCAGCCCACGTTCGGTGTGCCGGAACAACAACAGCCCGGCACTCCGCTTCCCACTCCCACTCACGGCTTCACCTCCGGATGCGCTGCCAACAACGTCTCCACCGAGTCCGCCTCCTCCACCCGCTTGTCCTCCCGGTACCGCACCACCCGCGCGAAGCGCAGCGTGACACCGGCCGGGTACCGCGTGGACTTCTGCAGTCCGTCATACGCGATCTCTACGACGAGTTCGGGCCGTACGGTCACCACGTGGCCGTCGCTCTCCACGGCCAGCTCCTGGAGCCGCTCGGTCTGCCAGGTCAGCACGGCGTCGGTCATGCCCTTGAAGGTCTTGCCGAGCATCACGAAGGAACCGTCCGAACTCCGGGCGCCCAGATGGAGGTTGGAGAGCCTGCCGGTGCGTCGGCCGTGTCCCCACTCGGCGGCCAGGACGACCAGGTCGAGGGTGTGAACGGGCTTGACCTTCAGCCAAGAGGCGCCCCGGCGGCCCGCGTTGTACGGAGCTTCGAGCCCTTTGACCACGACCCCTTCGTGGCCGCGCTTCAAGGTCTCGGCGAGGAAGGCCTCCGCCGCCGGGACATCCTCCGGGCCGGACACGAGAGTTCGGCGGACGCGCATCGGTTCGGGCACCAACTGGGCCAGTTCCGCGTGCCGTTCGGCGAACGGGAGGTCGAGCAGGTCGCGGCCGTCGACGGACAGCGCGTCGAAGAACACGGGGGAGACCGGGACCGTCTCGGCGGCCGTGGCCACGTCCACCCGGGAGCCGACCCGGCCCGCCGTCTCCTGGAAGGAACGCGGCCGCCCGTCCTCGTCGAAGGAGATGACCTCACCGTCGAGGATGAACCGCTTGCCTCTCAACTCCATTGCTGCGGCGGTGAGTTCGGGGAGGCGGTCGGTGATGTCGTCGAGGGTGCGGGTGTAGAGCCGTACGACGTCACCGTCGCGGTGGACCTGGACGCGGATGCCGTCGAGCTTCTCCTCGACCGCGCACTCGCCCAGCTTCTCGACCGCCTCGGCGACGGACGAGGCGCTGTGCGCGAGCATCGGCAGGACCGGGCGCCCCACGGTCAGCCGGAAGCGGTCCAGGGAGGCGGGGCCGTCGGCGAGCAGCGCCTCGGCCACCGTCTGGAGCGAACCGGCCAGCATCACGGCCCGCCGAACGTCCGCTGCGGGCACGTCGGTTGCCTGGGCCAGGCCCTCCACGGCGACCGCGTCCAGCGCACCCTGCCGGACCTCACCCGTGATCAGTCCGAAGAGGAAGCGCTGCTCGTCGGCGGTGGCCGCGCCCATCAACTCGCCCACCATGCGGGCGCGTTCAGCCTGCGAACCGGCGCCCGACACCTTGCCGAGGGCGCTGAGCCGGGCGTCCACGTCGTGCACGGTGAGGGTGGGTTCGGCGGCCGGTTCGACGGACCGACTCAGCACCTTCCAGCCGATGCCGAGGCGGCCCTGCGGCAGTCGTCCCGCCAGATACGGGATGACGATCGGGACGTCATCCGGTGCCGCGTCCCGAAAGAGCTCCGCGAGCAGGGCGATCTTCCGGGACCGCGCCGAGGTGGCGGCGACCTCCTGGGACACATGCGCGAGCCGGGTCAGCAGCATGCAGCCATCGTGCAACGGAGGCGGCCGGTCTACACCCGGACGGCCGCGTCGAGATCGCTCATGAGCAGCTCGCCGTTGATCGTGGCGCCCGCCCGGTACCCGGCGGAGGCCGCGTTCACGACCTGCTCCGCGAAGCCCATCGCGTTGCCGACCGCCCACACGCCGGGCACGGTCGTCAGACCCGTCGGGTCGACCACGGGGTACGCGCCGAACGGCGTCTCGTGCAGCTCGGCGCCCAGCTTCTCCAGCAGCCCGGTCTGCGGGACGGCCCGGGGCGCCACGAACAGGGCCTCGCGGGGATGTGTGCTGCCGTCCGCGAGACGGACGCCGGTGAGCCGGTCGTCCTCGACGGCCAGTGCCGCGACCTCGCCGGGCACCACGGCGACCCCGGCGGCGGCCAGCCTGCGCAGGTCGTCGTCGGTCAGCTCGGACTCGGCGACCGTGTGCAGGAACAGGGTCACGTCCTTGGACCACTGCGAGACGATCAGCGCCTGGTGCACGCTCATCGGTGTCGTCGCGAGCACCCCGAAGGCCTGGTCACGGACCTCCCAGCCATGGCAGTACGGGCAGTGGATCACGTCCCGCCCGAACCGCTCGGCGACCCCGGGGACGCTGGGCAGCTCGTCCTTGAGCCCGGTGGCGACGACGATCCGCCGCGCGTGCACGGTCTCCCCATCGGCCAGCGCTACGGCGAAGCCGTCGCCCTCGCCCTTCGTGACGTCCACCGCGCGGTCGCGGACGAGATCGACGCCGTAGCGCGCGATCTCCTCGCGGCCCAGGGCGAGGAACTCGGCCGGAGACATCCCGTCCCGGGTCAGATAGCCCTGCATGTGCGCGGCGGGCGTGTTGCGCGGCTCACTGGCGTCGACGACGAGCGTGCGACGCCGGGACCGGCCCAGGACCAGCGCGGCGGAGAGCCCTGCCGCTCCACCGCCGATGACGACCACTTCGTAGGTTCCGGTACGTGTCTCGGTCACGGTGACCACCTCCACCCCCGAAGGTCGCCCCCTCCCTGCCGTATTGACAAACACGTTTGCCGAAACTGCAATATCGGTCATGAACGACGACACGGACGACGTACTCGCGGAGGTCGGCCCGAGGCTGCGCCGCATCCGCAAGGAGAAGGGCGCGACCCTCGCCGGCCTGTCGGAGACGACCGGCATCTCGGTCAGCACCCTGTCCCGCCTGGAGTCAGGCCTCCGCAAGCCCAGCCTGGAGCTGCTGCTGCCTATTGCGCGGGCCCACCAGGTGCCTCTGGACGAGTTGGTCGGGGCACCGGCGGTTCGCGACCCCCGCGTACGCGCCGAGCCGATCGTCCGCGGCGGCCGCACCCACTGGCCCTTGACCCGCCAGCCCGGCGGCCTCCAGGCCTACAAGGTCCTGGAACCGCAACGGAAGGTCGAGCCGGATCTGCGGACGCACGAGGGCTACGAGTGGCTGTATGTGATGTCTGGGCGGCTACGTCTCCTGCTGGGCGAGCACGACGTGGTGCTGGGGCCGGGCGAGGCGGCCGAATTCGACACCCGGGTACCCCACTGGTTCGGCTCGACGGGCGAGGGCCCGGTGGAGTTCCTGAGCCTGTTCGGCCCACAGGGCGAACGAATGCACGTAAGGGCAAGACCAAAGCGCGGCCAGTAAAAACGCCGCCCCCTACAGCGCCCTTCTTTTAGGGGCGCGGGGAACTGCGCGACCAGCCCCCGCCGGCCCGCGGTCAAAGAACTACACGCACCCCGCGGAGCGTGACGAACCCGACTGTTCCCTGACGTGCAAGCGACCGCTTAGTATGCAACCGACCCCGGTCAGACAGAGCAGTCCCGTGGAGGCCCCGCATGCAGGCATGGCAAGTGCACGAGAACGGCGAGCCGAGTGAGGCGATGCGCCTGACGGAGGTGGAACGACCCACGCCGGGCGACGGCCAGGTCCTGCTGAAGGTACGCGCCGCGAACATCAACTTCCCGGACGTCCTGATGTGCCGGGGCCACTACCAGGTCAGGCCCCCACTCCCGTTCACCCCCGGCGTCGAGATCTGCGCCGAGACCGAGGACGGCCGCCGCGTGATCGCCAACCCCGCCCTGCCGTACGGCGGTTTCGCCGAGTACGCGATCGCGGACGCCGCCGCCCTGCTGCCCGCCCCCGACTCCCTGGACGACGCCGAGGCCGCCGCGCTCCACATCGGCTACCAGACGGGCTGGTTCGCCCTCCACCGCCGCGCCCACCTGGAGGCAGGCGAGACCCTCCTCGTGCACGCCGCCGCCGGCGGGGTCGGCAGCGCGGCCGTACAGCTCGGCAAGGCCGCCGGTGCCACCGTCATCGGTGTCGTCGGCGGTGCCGAAAAGGCGGTCGTGGCACGGGAGTTGGGCTGCGACGTCGTGATCGACCGGCGTACCGAGGACGTCGTCGCGGCCGTCAAGGCGGCCACCGGCGGACGCGGTGCCGACGTGGTCTTCGACCCGGTCGGCGGCGACGCCTACACGCAGTCCACGAAGGTCGTCGCCTTCGAGGGCCGGATCGTGGTCGTGGGCTTCGCGAGCGGCACGATCCCCAGCCCCAGTCTCAACCACGCCCTGGTGAAGAACTACTCGATCCAGGGCCTGCATTGGGGGCTGTACGCGACCAAGAACCCCAAGCTGATCGCGCACTGCCACGAGCAGCTGACCGACCTGGCCGCGCGCGGCGTCATCAAGCCCCTGGTGAGCGAGCGCGTCCCGCTGGCCGGTGCGGCCGCCGCCGTGCAGCGCCTCGGCGACGGTGTCACCACCGGCCGGGTCGTCGTCGTACCGTCGTTGGAGAACGGAGCCGCCGTATGAGCGAGGAGACCACGGGAGCGGATGCGGCCGCGGCCGAACTGCGCCGCCGCGCCCAGGAGTTGCTGGCCGCGCACCCGCCGCTGGAGACCGATCAGCTCGATTTCCTCAAGGCTCGTTTCGACGCGGGGCTCGCCTGGGTGCACTACCCCGAGGGCCTCGGCGGGCTGGGTGCCCCGCGGGCTCTCCAGGCCGTCGTGGACGCCGAGTTGGAGGCGGCCGGGGCTCCCGACAACGACCCGCGTCGGATCGGCATCGGCCTCGGGATGGCCGCGCCGACCGTCCTCCGTTTCGGCACCGAGGAGCAGAAGAGCCGCTTCCTCAGGCCGCTCTGGGTCGGCGAGGAGGTCTGGTGCCAGCTCTTCAGCGAGCCGGGCGCCGGGTCCGATCTGGCCGCGCTGGGCACGCGTGCCGTCCGTGAGGGCGACGACTGGGTCGTCAACGGGCAGAAGGTGTGGACGTCCAGCGCCCACCTCGCCCGCTGGGCCATCCTCATCGCGCGCACCGACCCGGACGTGCCCAAGCACGCCGGCATCACCTACTTCATCTGCGACATGACCGACCCCGGCGTCGAGGTCAGGCCGCTGCGCCAGATCACCGGCGAGGCCGAGTTCAACGAGGTCTTCCTCACCAACGTCCGTATCCCGGACGCCCATCGCCTTGGCGAGGTCGGCGACGGCTGGCGGGTCGCGCAGACCACGCTGATGAACGAGCGTGTCTCCATCGGCGGCATGCGCATCCCGCGCGAGGGCGGCATGATCGGCCCGATCAGCCAAACCTGGCGCCAGCGCCCGGAGTTGCGCACCCACGACCTCCACCAGCGCCTCCTCAAGCTCTGGGTAGAGGCCGAGGTCGCCCGGCTCTCCGGCGAACGGCTGCGCCAGCAGCTCGTCGCGGGCCAGCCCGGCCACGAGGGCTCCGGCATGAAGCTCGCCTTCGCCCGCCTCAACCAGGAGATCAGCGGCCTGGAGGTCGAACTCCGGGGCGAGGAAGGCCTGTTGTACGACGACTGGACCATGCGCCGCCCGGAACTGGTGGACTTCACCGGCCGTGACGCCGGTTACCGCTACCTCCGCTCCAAGGGCAACAGCATCGAGGGCGGGACCAGCGAGGTCCTGCTGAACATCGTCGCCGAGCGCGTCCTGGGCCTCCCGGCCGAGCCGCGCACCGACAAGGACGTCGCCTGGAAGGACCTCGCGCGATGACGGACCTGCTGTACTCGGAGGAGGAAGAGGCGCTCCGCGCCGCCGTCCGGGACCTGCTCACCGACCACTGCGACGCGGCGAGCGTCATCGCCCGCACCGAGTCGGACGCCCCGCACGACCTGTCCCTCTGGAAGTCCCTCGCCGACGGCATGGGCCTCGCCGGTCTCCTGGTGCCCGAGGCACAGGGCGGCCAGGGCGCCACGCACCGCGAAGTCGCCGTCGTGCTGGAGGAGTTGGGCCGCGCGGTCGCTCCCGTCCCGTACCTCACGAGCGCGGTCGTGGCCACCGAGGCACTCCTCGCGAGCGATGCCGAGGACCTCCTCGCCGAGCTGGCCTCCGGGCGGAGGATCGGCGTCCTCGCCGTCTCCCTGAGCGTCGCTCCGGGCGGTGCCTATAAGGCCGTACGTCACGAAAATGGTTCCCTGCACGGGGAGTTGACCGGCGTCGCCGACGCGGCCGCCGCCGATGTGCTGCTGGTGCCGGGGGAGGACGGCGGGCTGTACGCCGTCGACGCGGGCGCCGTGACCGTCGTACCGCAGGTGTCCCTGGACCTGACCCGGCCGCTCGCGCGCGTGGTGTTCGACGGGGCCGCCGGGCGGCGGATCGGGGACGCCGAACCCGCCGTACGACGTGCTCTGCGGGCCGGGGCCGGGCTGCTCGCGTCCGAGCAACTCGGGCTCGCCGACTGGACGTTGACCGAGACGGTCCGGTATCTGAAGGAGCGCAAGCAGTTCAACCGGCCCGTCGGCGGGTTCCAGGCGCTCAAGCACCGGCTCGCCCAGTTGTGGCTGGAGGTCGTCAGCCTGCGGGCCGCCGCGCGCAACGCGGCCGACGCCCTCGCGACCGGTGACGACACCGACGTGGCGGTCGCCGTCGCGCAGGCCTACGCGGCGGCCGTCGCCGTCCACGCGGCCGAGGAGGCCGTCCAGTTGCACGGCGGCATCGGCATGACGTGGGAGCACCCGGCCCACCTCTACCTGAAGCGGGCCAAGGCCGACTCGATCGCCTACGGCACGGCGGGCGCCCATCGCGAGGCGCTGGCCGGATTGGTCGACCTGCAAGCCCCTTGAGCGCCATGAGGTGAAGACCGCGGGAAGCCCGCCCCACCTGGGGCGGGCTTTTCCGTGCGCCCCCGCCGAAGGAGTGAACACGCGAGGGCAGTCCGGCCAACTCCTGGCATGTACAGGTTCGTTGGCGTGCTCACAGCCTCATACTCCCTGTGGTTCTAGCCCGCCCCACACGGAGGAACACCATGGCCCTCATCACCCGTCGCAGAGCTCTCACCGCGCTCGGCGCCACCGTCGCGGCAGTCCTCGCGCCGCCCGCGGGCAGCGCCTTCGCCGGCGAACAAGGGCACCGCAAGCGGCCGTTGTGGCGCGCCCACGCCCACAACGACTACGAGCACCCCCGGCCGCTCTTCGACGCCCTCGACCACCGTTTCGGCAGCGTCGAGGCCGACATCTTCCTCGTCGGCGACCAACTCCTCATCGGTCACGACGCGTCCGAACTCGACCCGAGCCGCACGCTCGAATCCCTGTACCTCGAACCGCTCTCGGCCCTGGTGAAGGCCAACCACGGCTCGGTGTACCGGGGTTGGCGCCACCCGCTGCAACTCCTGATCGACATCAAGACCGAGGGCTCCTCGACGTACCTCGAACTCGACCGCCATCTCCTGCGCTACAAGCACCTGTTCACCACCTATGCCCACGGACGCGTCCACCAGGGCGCCGTCACCAACGTCATCTCCGGCGACCGCGCGGCCCGCATCCCCATGGAGGCGCAGACCGTACGCCGCGCCTTCTACGACGGCCGCCTCGCCGACCTCGGCAGCTCGGCGCCCGCCTCCTTCATCTCGCTCATCAGCGACGACTGGCAGGCCAACTTCACCTGGCTCGGCACCGGTGCCTTCCCCGCCGCCGAACGGCAGAAGCTGCGCTCGATCGTCGCGCGGGCGCACGCCCACGACCAGACCGTGCGGTTCTGGAACACCCCGGACGTGGCGGGCCCCGCCCGCGACGCGCTGTGGGACGAACTCTTCGCCGCCGGTGTGGACTTCCTCAACACCGACGACCTGGCCGGGCTGGAAGCGTTCCTGGACGCGCGCCGCACGGCGTGACACCACACGTTCGGGGGACACGTCAGTAGCCCGGACGAACCCTCCGCTACGCCACACTTGCGGCCGAACGCCGTGAACCAGGCATGGCGGCGTGGCGGAGGAGGGTGACGATGGCGATTTCCATCTCTGTGGTGCTGCTGCTCCTGATCCTTGCGGTGATCTTCATGCGCAGCGGCGGGCTGAAGCTCTCCCATGCGCTGGTCTGCGCACTGCTCGGGTTCTTCATGGCGAGCACCAGCATGGCGCCCACGATCCACAGTGGCCTGACGGCCACCGCGGATCTGGTGAGCGGCCTGCATCCCTGAGATCAGCCGGTCGATCGGCTGACTGATCAGTTGGTCGAGAAGACTCCGACGCCGTTCGGTACGGGACGCTCGGCGCCGCCGCTGGGGTGGTTCCGTACCGTGACGGCGGCCGCGCCGGGTGCGCGGGCGACCAGGGTCGTCGAGCCGCCGCCGTCCAGGCTGAAGGCGTCGACCGAGCCCAACTCCCGCATCTGGGTGGCTACTTCGGCGATCGTCAGACCGCTGCGGTAGGCGACCGCGCCGTCCGTCGCGAACAGCAGCAGACGGTGGCCGCCGTTGGCGATCCCCACGGCGGTGCGGACGGCCGAGGCCGTGTTGTCGAGACCGGCCAGCGGTCGGCCGTTCCGCAGGACGGGGTAGCCGCCGAGGGCGAAGCGGTACGGAACCCCGGACCTCGACGCCACGAGACGGTGCTTCACCTGGACCCGCTCGCCGGAGTACAGCTTCCGCAGCCGCTGCGCACCCGCCTCACGGCCGACGAGAACAGTGGTGCCCGCGGCGATGGCGCCGGTGCCGGGGGTGTTGGACGCCGACACGACCCGGCCGTCGCGGACGGTCACCTCATAGGTGTCGGCACTACAGGCGCCGGCCCGGTTCGTGTCCGTGCCACATGTGGCACGCACCCGGGAGACGCTGCCCCACTGTGTGGTGAACGCACCGATGGAGTTCTCCGGGAGCGCGTACTGGTTGAACCCGCCGAGTGTCAGCCGACCATCCGGGGTGCGGACCGATCCGCTGAGGGCGAGGCTGTCCAGCCGGGCCACCCGGTCGACCCCCACACCGAGCACGTTCCGGGTGTTCGTGCCGGGCGGCAGCGATGGCCCGAAACGCTGGCCGTCCGGTACCGCGGCCTTCAGCGCGACGCCGCTCGCGATCGCCGGCCCGTCGGTGGAGCCGGTGGCCTCGACGCCCGGGTGCTGGGTCTCGGTGATGTTGAAGAAGTCGCCGTTGACGCCCGCGACGGCGCCCGCCGAGTCGGCGAGCTGGGAGACGGGCTCCCGGGCCGCCACCGCGCCCGGGTACAGCAGGTTGACGCGCACATGGGTGTCGCGCAGGTCCACGACGACCACATGGGCGTGGGTCACACCCTTGGCCGCGGTGATGTCGAACTGCCGGTAGGTGACACCGGGCGCGAGCCGCGTGGTGCCCGGCACGGCGTTGGCCGGTGCCGCCCCCACCAGGGCCGCACCGGCCAGCGCGCCGAATGCCGTGAGATGTGTGAGTACGGATCTGCCTGCTCTTAAACGTTTTTGACGGTGCGTCACAGGATCCCCTGATGTCTCGTCAACTCTCTCAAGTCTCAGGGGAAGTGCAGCAGATGACGGTGACTGGCGGGGCCGCTAGGCGCCGACTACACGGGAACGAGTGAGAAAACGCACCCCCTCGGGTGCCTCCAGCGAGAAACCGCTGCCGCGCCCTGCTACGACGTCCACGATCAGCCGCGTATGGCTCCACACCTCGTACTGACTGCGCGAGATCCAGAAGGTCACGGGCTCCGGCACCCCGTCGACCTCCAGCTCGGCGAGCAGTACGTCCGAGCCGCCGGTGCGGAACTCGCCCTCCGGGTAGCACATGGGCGCACTGCCGTCGCAGCAGCCGCCGGACTGGTGGAACATCAACGGGCCGTGCTGTGCGTGGAGTTGGCGCAGCAGGTCGGCTGCGGCGGGGGTGAGTTCGACGCGCGGGGTGGTGTCGTCCATGTCGGCCGTCCCAGGGAGGCGGGTGGTGGGGTGCGGGTGGCCCAGCGCATCACGGGCAAGGTTGCGAGAGGGTTGCGCGGCGCCCGTGCGGACAATGGGCTGCTGCGCTACTCGGCCCGGAGTGCGGTCGCCGTTCGGATGCGTGCCGCCCAGCCGGCCGGCAGCAGCGAACCGAGTACGGCGACGGCGACACCGGCGAGTCCGAGGAGGACCAGGTCCCGGGCGTCGTAGACATCGATGACGGAGCGGGGCAGCCGTAGGCCCGCCGCGTGGCCCATCGCGGGGATCACCGCGCCGTGCACGGCCAGGCCCAGCGGCACACCGAGGGCGCCGCCGACGAGCCCGGGCAGGACGACCGAGGTGACGACCATCGTGACGGTCTGGCGGGGTGTCATGCCGAGCGCCTTGTGGATGCCGAGGTCGTGGACGCGTTCGTGGGTGTCGAGGACGACCCCGCCCAGCACACCGAGCCCGGCGACGCACACCAGCATCAGGGTGAGCAGCGCGGTGAGCGAGTCGAGGACGGTGACGGTGCCGCTGCCGTTCACGTTCTTGGCGGTGCTCGCGGTGACCCTCAGGGGCTTCAACTCGGCGTTGAGCGCGGTGACATACGTGTGCGGGTCCGTACCGGGCCTCAGATCGACGTACTGGGTGGTGGAGTTGAGGTCGGGTGCGGCGGGCTTGAGGGTGGCGGCGTCGGTGAGGACGGTCCGGCCGTCGTGCCCGGTGTCGAACACCTCACCGACGATCCGGACCCCAACTGGCCTGCCCCGCACGGTGAGTGTGACGCTGTCGCCGACTTTCGTTCCGGTCGCGGTGAGGACGGTGCTGGGCACGACGGCTTCACCGGCTCCCGTGAACCACCGCCCGCTGACCATCGTGTACCCACCCCAAGAGGCATCGCCGTCGAACGCGGTCACGGTGACGGGTCCGCTCATCCCCGAGACGGTCGCGTCCAAGGAGGCGCTGCCGTAGTGGGCGCGGGTGCCGGGTTGGGCGGCGACGGCGGCGGTGATCGAGGCGACGGTGGCGGGATCGGCGGCGGTCGGCTGTCCTTGGCGGACCGCACTGCCGGGCCCGGCCTGCCCGCCCGCTGAACTGACGGTGACATCCGCGGAGTTGTGGTTCTTGGACGCGATCACCTCGCCCAACGACGAGGACAGACCAGTGGCGAAGGTGACGGCCGCGACACCGAACAACACCGCGCCGATCATCGCGACGGCACGAGCGGGCCGTGCGAACGGCCGCGCCAGCCCCAGCCCCACGGCCCGCGACACCGGTAGCCGGGTGGCGAGTTGGGCTGCCCAACGGCCTGGGTCTGCGAACGGGGTGTGCGCGGCCGTCCGCTGATCGTGGCTTCCGGACAGGACGCGTTCCGGTTCCCCTCGGCTCGGGTCTGCCGCTGGAGTGCGCTCTGTCGGCCGTCGGCTCAGGACGTGCCCTGCCTCCCACCGCCCCCGTCCCGCCCCCGGCGTCCGCCCGACCGCCAGTGCATCGACCGTACGCAGCAGCCCCGCCCGCCAGGCGCTCGCGCACGCGGTGAGGGTGACCAGCCCCAACACCCCACCGACCACTGCCACATCGACCCACAGCTCCACGCCGAGCCCGGCCGTGCCGTAGGCGTTCGCGGTGTCGGAGAGGACCGGGGTGGCGAGCAGGTGACCGGCGGCCGTGCCGAGGGCCGCCCCTGCGGCGGCCGGGATCAGGGCCTGTCCCGCGCACGCTCGGACGACCTGGCCCGGTGTGCAGCCGACGGCCTTGAGGATGCCGATCCGGCGTCGGCCCGTCGCCACCGCGCCGGCGACCACGTTGCCCACGATCAGTACCGACATGACCAGGCCCAGCACTCCGAACGCGACGAGGAACGGCACGAACAGCGCGGTCTCCCGAGTGGCGACCTTCTTCACGCCGAGCCAGGACTGCGCTCCCGTCAGCGACTTCGCGGGTACCGCAGCTGTGACTGCCGCGCGGTCCCTGGTCATCTGGGCCGCGGTGTCGGCGTGGGCGAAGCGGTAGAGCAGCTGGTAGCCGGTGACCCTGCCGGACGGGGTCAACTCGGCCACCTGCGACGGCAGTACCCATGCGTCGGCCGTACGGCTGACCGAGCGCGCCACTCCGACCACCGTCAGCGTCGGGCTGCCGGGCAGGTCCGGGAACTCCAGCTTCTGGCCGAGCCGGCCCTCGGGTCCCGTGTCCGCCGACAGGACGATCTCGCCGGGACTCCTGACCCAACGGCCCCTGGTCATCGTCAACTTGTCGATCCCGCCGCCGGGAGTCGAGCGGCCTGCCACTGACATCGGCGCTCCGCTGTACCCGTCGAACCCCGGCGCGACGGTCGCGGTCGGGAACGGGCCGGACGTCGCGGTGACCCCGAACGGCCAGGCGGAGTCCGCCAGTTGAGCTGCCGTAGCCCGCCGTGCGTCGAACTGTGCTGTCAACTGCGCCCCGTTCTGCCGGTCGAAGGCCTTCTCGAACGGTGCCTCGGACGACACGAGCAGCGCGCCGCCGAGCACGGACGCCGTCACGGCCAGCATCGTGGCCAGCCCGATCACCAGTGTCTGCACCCGGCGACGGGCCATGCCTGAGCGGATCACCCGGCCCAGCGCGCTCATCGGACGGACTCCGATTCCGGGGCGGGGGTGGCGGCGTCGGAGGTGATCCGGCCGTCGACGAGCCGGATCGTGCGGCGCGTGCACGACCGTGCGAGTTCCGTGTCGTGCGTGACCACGACGATGGTCTGGCCGTCGGCGTTCAACTCCCGTAGCAGGCGGCTGACTTCCTCGCCGGACGCGGAGTCCAGCGCGCCGGTCGGTTCGTCGGCGAGGAGGAGCGGGGGACGGTTCATCAACGCCCTTGCCACGGCGACGCGTTGGCGCTCGCCGCCGGACAGCCGGTTCGGATAGGCCCCGGCGTGCCGGGCGATGCCGAGGGACTCCAGCAGTTCGGCCGCCCTGATCTGCGACGCGCGACGCCCGAGGCCCGCCAGCCGTGCGGGCAGCGCCACATTGTCGGCGACCGGCAGATCGTCCAGCAGATGGAAGAACTGGAAGACCATCCCGATCTTCGCCCGCCGGTAACGCGCCGCCCCGGCCTCGCCCAACCGGTCCACCCGTACCCCGTCCACCGTGACGGACCCGGAGTCCGGCCGGTCCAGACCGGCGATGAGGTTCAGCAGGGTCGACTTGCCGCTGCCCGACGGTCCCAGGACCGCGACGGCCTCACCGGCCCGCACGTTCAGCGACGCCTCCTCCAGCGCGGGCGGCCCGCTGCCGTAGCGCCGGGTCACGTCGAGGAGTTCGATCAGCGGTGGCTGTAGTGGTGTCGGCATCGTCGTGGTGGCCCTTCTCGGATCGGGTGCCATGACGTTAGGAAGACGAACGCCCCGGGCGCGCCGGTCGCCCGGACCAAATGCCGTACCGCACTGGGGTGATGGGCCACGACGTCATCCTTGAGATGTAGCCGACGGATGTAGGCGGCCCGTCCGCCGGAGGGATTCCGGGCGCCGTCGGTACCCGAGAGAATGGGCCGGTGACGGTGGGAGAGGAAGTCCCGGCTCGGTCGGTTCCGGCCCGACTGTGGCGAGCGGCCGGGCTGTTGCTGCGTCCCGGTGGTCAACTGCCGCGCCCCACAGGGCAACAGCGGCTCGTCGACGCCGCGCTCGCGCTCGTCCTCACCTTCGTGTCGGTGCAGTACGCGTGGGGCGACGGCTACGACGAGGCCCACCGGCACCGCATGACCGACCTGGTGATCCTGGTGTTCCTGGCCTCGGCCTCGCTGGCGTGGCGACGCCGGTATCCCCTCGCCGTCCTGTGGCTCGTGACGGTCGCGACGGCACTGACCCCGGACGACGTCGCCCGGCTCACCTTCTACGCCTGCGTCATCGCCGCCTACAGCGCGGCGGCCTACAGCCCCCACCGCCTGCCGACCCTGGCGAGCCTCGCCGTGGCGGTCGCCGTCATCAGCAGATCGGGTCAAGTCGGCCCGGCCAACCCGTACTTCTACGTCGCCCCCACCGTGCCCACCCAGTACGTGCCCCTGTTCATCTCGGTGCCGATCGTCGTGGCCGCCATCGGACTGCGCACCTGGAAACTCCGGGCCGCCGAGACCCGCACCCGGCTCACCGCGGTGGAGAGCGCCCGGGCCGAGGAGCTGCATCGGGCCGTAGAACATGAACGGTCCCGGATAGCACGGGAGTTGCACGACGTCGTCACGCACAACGTCAGCGTGATGGTCATCCAGGCCGGTGCCGCCCGCACGATCATGGACAAGTCCCCGGAGCGGGCGCGCGAGGCGCTCCTCGCCGTCGAGGCGGGCGGCCGGGCGGCGATGGGGGAGCTGCGTGACGTGATGGGCCTGCTCACCATGGAACTGGGCCAGGAGGCCGGGGAGTTGGAGGACTTGGATCCCCAACCGGGTCTCGACCGGCTGGAGGCGCTGATCGGCCGTATGCGCGGCGCCGGAGTACCGGTCGAACTGACCGTATCCGGAGCGCCCCGCCCCCTCCCCGCCGGTATCGAACTCGCCGCCTACCGCGTGGTCCAGGAGGCCCTGACCAACACCGTCAAGCACGCGTCCGGCGCCGACGCGAGCGTCCAAGTGTCGTACGGCGAGGGCGAATTGCACGTCGAGGTCACCGACACCGGCGGCAGGCCCGGCCCCGCCGCGGCCACCGGCAACGGCCGTGGCCTGATCGGCCTGCGCGAACGCCTCGCCGTCTACGGCGGCACCCTGCGCACCGGTCCCCGCCCGCTCGGCGGCTACCGCGTCCGCGCCCTGATCCCCCTGGAGGACCTGTGAACCGCGCCCCGCGCGTCGTGGTCGCCGACGACCAGGCCCTCGTACGCACCGGCTTCCGGCTGATCCTCGACGCCCACGGCATCGTGGTGGTCGCGGAGGCGACCGACGGCGCGGAAGCCGTCGACGCGGTCCGGCGCACCCGGCCCGACGTAGTGCTGATGGACATCCGCATGCCGGACATGGACGGCCTGGAGGCAACACGGCGCATTCTCAAGGATGTTGGTGCCGCGGACGCGCCGCGCGTGGTCATGCTGACGACGTTCGACCTCGACCACTACGTCTACGCGGCGCTGGCCGCCGGAGCCAGCGGCTTCCTCCTCAAGGACGTCACGCCGGAACACCTCGTCGCCGCCGTCCGCACGGTCCGCGCCGGTGACGCGCTGCTCGCCCCCGCCATCACGCGCCGCCTGGTCGAGCGGTTCGCGCGCCGGGCCCCGGAGACGGCCGCCCTCCACCGCGACCTGGCCGCCCTCACACCCCGCGAACTGGACGTCCTGCGCCTGCTCGCCCAGGGCCTGAGCAACGCCGAACTGGCCACCGGGCTCCACCTCTCCGAGGCCACGGTCAAGACCCACGTGTCCCACATCCTCGCCAAGCTCTCCCTGCGCGACCGGGCCCAGGCGGTCGTCGTCGCGTACGAGACGGGGCTCGTCAGCCCGGGGGCGCGGCACGAGGACGCCGCCGGCGGCGAAGTACCGGCGTAGTACCACCTGCGGAGCGTCGGTTTCCGCCCGGTTCCGGCCCGGGTTGACAAGTGCGCGAGCAGAACTGAAACTGAATTCAGATTTACTTTTTTGATGACGCGAACGTCGGAGGACCCATGCCCGCAACCGTCACGTCCAAGGGCGAGCGCTCCGCGGCCGAGCTGAAGGCCGCCGCCCTGCGGGTGATGGCGCGCCAGGGCTACCTGTCGACGAAGATCGGCGACATCACCGCCGAGGCGGGCAAGTCCGCCGGGATCTTTTACCGGTACTTCACCGACAAGGACGACCTGCTGCGCTCGATAGTGGACGACTTCGCCGCCGCCCTGCGTGAGCGCGTGGTCGAGCAGTCCGGGGAAGGCCATGCCCTCGACGGGATCGACGACATCCGCCGGCATGTGCGCGCCTACTGGGAGATCTACCGCGACCACCGCGCGGAGATGACCGCCATATACGAGGCCTCGCTGGTCAGCGCGGAGTTCGCCACGCACTGGGAGGCGATGCGGGCACGGCACGTCACGATCTGGACCGCACATGTGGCGGAAGCACGTCGACTCGCCGCTCCGGATGTGGACGCACAACTCACCGCGCTCGCGGTCGTCTCCATGATCGAGCGCTTCTGCCAGGTCGTGGCCCCTCCGGAGAGCGAGGCGGAGGGCGACGCGGCGGTCGAGGCGCTGACCCGGCTGGCGGCACACGGCCTGCTCCAGCCCGACCTGCCGCGCTGATCGAGTCCCCACACACCTCGCCGCCGTACCCCGAATCGAGGAACCACATGTCCGCCACCCACACACCCCGCCTGACGGAGGTGGCCGCGCTACCCACATCCGGGGCGCGTGCCGTGGAGCCCTTCGAACTCGACGGCATGCAGCTGCTGGCGATCCCCCAACTCGCCTACGACCTCCCCGGCACCCCGGCCGGCATGAACGGCGGGGACAGCGACACCGAACTGCTCCTGCTGCGCCGGGCCGAAGGCGGCGACACGTACGAGCCCTTCCAGACCCTGCCGGCGCCCGGCGGCGAGGACGCGGAGTTCTTCCGGATCGGCGAGCGCGCCTTCCTGGCCGTGGCCGACATCCGCTCGGGCAAGGGGCCGTACGAATACACCACCGACTCCACGGTCTTCGAGTGGGATGGAAGCCAATTCGCGCCCTTCCAGAGCGTCTTGGGCTTCGCGGCCAAGCAGTGGCGCCACTTCGCCATCGGCGAGCGGCACTTCCTCGCCCTGGCGCAAGGCGTGACTGTCCCGGGCCACGAGGACGAGAACCAGCCCTCCCGCATCTACACCTGGGACGGCACCCGCTTCACCGCACTGCAGGACGTCGACGCGCTCTGGGGCTACAACTGGCACGCCTTCGAACTCGGCGGCGAGCACTTCCTCGCCTACGCCGACCACGTGCGTCCCTCGATGCTGCTGCGCTGGAACGGCGAGAAGTTCGACCACGTCCAGGACCTCGCGCCCCAACACGGCCGCGCCTTCGCCCACTTCACCGACGCGCAGGGCGAGACCTACTTGCTGGTGGCCTGCTTGGCGAGCCCTTCGCGGCTGCTGCGCTGGGACGGGGAGCGCTTCGTCGAACATCAGGTGCTCGACGGGCTCGGGGCGCGCGAGTTCGCCGTCCTCGACACCGAGCACGGGCTGTACGTCGTCCGCGTCAACTTCATCCTCGGCACCCAGGCCGAGCCCGTCACCGCGCTGGACTCCGAGCTGTACCGGTTCGCGGACGGACGCCTCACGTCCGTGCAGTCCTTTCCGACCACGGGCGGCACCGACGCCGCCGTGCTCCGCGCCCGCGACGGCGGCCTGCTGGTGGCCGTCAGCAACAGCCTCACCGCGGACGTCCGTTTCTCAGCCCGGACCGTTCTGTACCGCTTCGAGTAGTTCGGGCCCTGCTCTACCCCCTCTGGAGAAAGGATCCGCCGATGCCGTCCCACCAAAGTCCCGAACTCGTCGACCTGTTCACCACCTACACCGCCGGGCCCGGCAGCATCGGCTCCCATCTGACCCGGGCCGCCGTCGAGCACGGCAGCGCCGACCCGCTGATCGTGGCCACCAGCGCCGACTTCGCCCTCTACCCCGGCGACGGCCGGCCGCCCACTGTCGAAGGCTTCCGCTTCTCCACCCGCGGTTTCAAGGAACTGGCCGGTGTCTCGCACCTCGGCCCCGCCGTCGCCACCCTCGTGCAACTCCGCGAGAAATACGCCGACTTCGGCTGGCGCGCCGAGGCCGAGCGGCTGCTGCGCGAGGTCGAGCGCTCCCGTGCCGCCAGCAGCGCCGAGCTGTGGCGCGAGACCATCGCCGTGGAGGCGTACCGGGGGCGCGAGCAGGCGATCGCCGACATGGTCGACTACGCGTGCGCGGTCACCGCCCGCTATCTGCGCGCCGCGCTGGCCGACGAGTCGTACCTCAACTCCCGTACCCTGCGCGAGGATTACCTGGAGGGCGGCGGCCCCGGAGTCCAACTGCCCGTCCCGGTCAACCAGATGATGATCGCGACGTTCTTCCTCACCGGCCTGGACGTCTCCCATCGCATCCTGCGCTGGTTCACCATGCAGAAGATCGACTGGGCCCGCGCGATGGTCGTGATCGCCGGCCAACAGGGCCGCCCCACCGCGGGCGTCACCTGGAACACCTCCAGCGTCGCCACCATGATCCTGGGCGCCTCCGAGTACCAACTGCCCCTGGAACGGCTCTACATGGCCCCGCACGCGCCCACCTTCGCCACTCCCGTGAACGGCGACCTGACGGAAGTCGCCGCGCTGGAGGAGCCGTTGCGCCGGATCTGGTTCAACACCCGCGCGACCGTGGAACTGGGCGAGATGATGTTCGACGGCTATCCCCGTTACGCGCCGGGGCAGTTGACGGCTCCCGACGTCGCGGATCCCGCCGTAACGGAGATCAGCGAGATGCCGGTGATCCAGGGCCCCGACGACTGGCGTGCCCTGACCACCCGGCTGCGCATGGTCCTGGAGGACCCGCGCCAACTGCTCTCCGGCTGCGTCACCGACTTCGCCGTACGCCAACTCGTGGAGGCGGGCAACGACCCCGCGAAGGTTGTCGTCCCCGGCCTTGACGGCGTCACGTATCCCACGGATCTGTAACCCCCGCCCCGCGCACACCTTCCGGGAGAGACCCCGCCATGCCCGCGACCGCCACCCCCCTCACTCTCGACCAGGCCCGCCACTTGGACGTACCGGACGGCGGCCGTATCGCCTACTACGAGACCGGCCTGACCGACCCCACCGCACCGGTGATCGTCTGGGTGCACGGCCTGCCACTCGACTCCCGATCCTGGTCGGCGCAACGGGAGTTCTTCGACACCCGGGCCCACAACGTCTTCCTCGACCTGCGCGGCTACGGCGCCTCCAGCGAGCTCCCGCCCGACACTACCGGCGTCACCGCCCTGTACGTCGCCGACCTCGCGGCGCTGATCCAACACCTGGGACTCACCGCCCCGTTGCTGGTCGGCTTCGCCTCCGCGGGACACGTCGCGCTGCGCTTCGCCGCCGAACACCCGGGCCTCGTGGGCAAGTTGGCGGTCATCAACGGCTCACCCAAGTTCCGCCGCTCCGCCGACTGGCCCTACGGCTTCGACGAGAAGGGGATCGCCCACTTCACCGACGCGGCGGTCGAGGGCGGCATCGAGGGCATCACCGACGCCGTGCTCGACCCCGAGGTCGTCTTCGCCGACGTGGACGATGCCCGCGCGGCCGAACTCGGCTCCTGGTTCCGGGAGATGAGCCACCACGCCGGCGTACGGACCCTGCTCGGTTTCTTCGAGGACATCTCCCTGGACGACGACCGGGCCCTGCTCCCCAACATCGAGGCACCCACCCTCCTGATGGCCAGCACGATCGGTCAGGAGGTGCCGACCGCGGTCTCCCTGTACCTGCGCACCACCATCGCCCGCGCCCGCCTGGCCGAGCTGCCCGGCGCGGACCACTTCGCCTTCGCCACCCGCCCCGACCTGGTCAACACCCTCCTGGACTCCTTCCTGACCAGCTGACGGCCCCCACCTCAGCGAAGGCGCCCGCCGCCTTCCCGACCCCAGAGGAAGCGACACCATGCCCGAACCCGCCACCCCGAACCCCGAGTTCATCCCGGCCGACGGCACGCCGCAGATCGACCTCGCCTTCGCCACGACGGTGGCCGAGAGCGACACCAGCACCAGCATCGTCGTGGACCCCACGGGCGAGCCCCAGATCACCCTGGGCGAGCGGAAGCTCTCCGAGCGGCGCGACATCGTGTACGCGACTCCGCAGGACGCCGACGGCAAGCCGTTCCCGCTCCGGCTGGACCTGCTGGTCCCGGACACGGACGGGCCCGCGCCGCTCGTGCTCTTCGTCCCCGGCGGCGGTTTCGTGATCGCCAGGAAGGAGCTGTCGCCGGACACCAAGGCCTATGTGGCGGAAGCGGGCTTCGCGGTCGCCAGCATTGAGTACCGCACCATCGTCCAGGGCACCACCTTCCGCGAAGCCGTCGCCGATGTGCAGAGCGCGCTGCGTCATCTGCGTGCCCATGCCGAGGAGTACGGCATCGACACGGGGCGCGTCGCGCTGTGGGGCGAGTCGGCCGGGGCCTATCTGGCCGCGCTGACCGGCGTGCTCGGCGGCCGGTCCCTGTCCGACCCCGCGACCACCGACCCCGAGGCCGCGGTGACGGCCGTCGTGGACACCTTCGGCGCCTCGGACCTGACCCGGATCGCGGCCGACTTCGACCCGGCGACGCAGGCGGCGTACGCGGGAGCCGACAACATCGCCGCGATGTTCGTCAACGGCCGGACCAGCGGAAAGTCCCTGGCCGACGACCCGCGGGCCGCCGCCGAGGCGAACCCGGTCAGCCACCTCGACTCCACGCCTTCGCTGCCCGCCTTCCTGCTCCTGCACGGCACCGCCGACCCGGTCATCTCGCCCAGCCAGACGCTGCTCCTGCACGAGGCCCTGCGCGCGCACGGCGCCGACTCGACCCGAGTCGTCCTCGTCGGCGCGGGCCACGGGGACCTGGCCGTCCTCGCCGACGCGGAGGTCGGGCAGCCCTGGTCGACCCGCCGCACGATGGACCTGATCACGGACTTCCTGCGCCGGACCTTGCGTGACTGAGTGTCCGGATACGCAGCGGGCCCCGGGGACGACGTGTCGTCCCCGGGGCCCGCGTACGAAATCGCGCTGTTCGCGTGTTTGGATCAGCCCTCGAGGACGCCGGACGCGGCGATCTCGATCTTGGCCTTCGTGGCACCCGACTGCGAGCCCAGGGACTCGATCTTGTCGATGATCTCCGTGCCCTCGACGGCCTCGCCGAAGACGACGTGCTTGCCGTCGAGCCACGAGGTGACGACGGTGGTGACGAAGAACTGCGAGCCGTTGGTGTTGCGGCCGGCGTTCGCCATCGACAGCAGGTACGGGCGGTCGTGCTTCAGGTTGAAGTTCTCGTCCTCGAACTTCTCGCCGTAGATGCTCTTGCCACCGGTGCCGTTGTGGTTGGTGAAGTCACCGCCCTGCAGCATGAACTGCGGGATGACGCGGTGGAAGCCGGAACCCGCGTAGCCGAAACCGTTCTGCCCGGTGGCCAGCTCGCGGAAGTTGCGGGCGGTCTTCGGGACGACATCGTCGAAGAGGTTGAAGACGATGCGGCCGGCGGGGGCGCCGTCGATGGTGATGTCGAAGTAGACGTTGCTCATGGTCAATTCTGTCACTTTCGGTGTGTTGCACCCTCTGCCTGGCGTGGCCGTGTGCCGAACACCAGGCCGTTACGTCAAAGGGCTCTGATCGGAGTCCAGTCCGTCGAACTCTATCCACAGAGCAGGGCTCGTGCGTCGGCGCCGGCTTCCGGAGGCGGGGAGCGGGCCCGTGCCGTACGGCTCTCCCGGGCGGGAACGCGCGTGGTAGCGTCGGTATACAAACTGTATGCGATGTCTGGGGGTTGCCGTGGCGTCCGGTCGGGAGAAGGCCTACGCGTATCTCAAGGACACGGTGCTGACGGACCCCGGGATGCAGGGGGCCTTCCTGTCGGAGCAGGACCTCGCCGATCGTATCGGCGTCTCCCGCACCCCCATCCGCGAGGCGCTGCTGATGCTCGCCGCCGAGGACCTGGTCGAGCTCGTGCCCAAGCGCGGCGCCCGGGTGGCACCCCTGACGGGGCGCGAGGTCCGGGAGCTGATGGAGCTGCGCGGCATGGCCGAGCGGTACGCGGCCGAGCGGCTCGTCGCGGCCGGGCGGGTGCCCCTGGAGGAACTCCGCTCCCTGCTGGAACAGCAGCGCGCGCTCACCGGCGCCGAGGAGGCCCACGAGTTCATCGCCGTGGACCACCGCTTCCACGCGTCCCTGGTGTCCGCCGTGGGGAACACGCTGCTGGACCGGCACTACGACGGTCTGCGCAGCCGCCAGGTCCGCGCCGGGGTGGTCGCCGTCTTCAACCAGCAGGGCCGGCAGAAGGCGGTGCTCGACGAGCACGAGGCCATCGTCGACGCCCTCGCCGCCGGTGACGCGCAGGCCGCGTGCGCGGCCATCGACCACCACCTGCAGTCGACCCTCAAGGTGCTCCTCGACGGCTGACGCCACTCCTCGGCGGTCAGGGGTAGGTGATCACGAGCATCGTCACACCGCCCGCCGAGGTCCACGGCCCGTGCGGCATGCCCGGGGGACGGCAGGCGTACATGCCCGCCGTGAACGTGCGGTCCAGCGTCAGGTCGTGCATCGCTCCCTCGACGAGATAGACCTCCTCCCACACGTCGTGCAGGGCCACGCCCGCGGCCGAGGAGTCCGTGCCGGGCGCCCACCGGACGAGCGCGGTGCGCCGCCCGCTGTCGGGGTCCTCGGCGAGGACACACTCCTCGACGCCGGGTCCCGTGCCGGTCCAGGGTCCGTCGGGGCGGTGGAACTCCAGCTCGGGCCCGCTCATCGCCACACCTCCGGCCGCCGGTTGGCCAGCACGGACGTCTTCTCGCGGACCGCGCCGACCTCGTCGACGTCCAGGTCGGTCACGAGCAGCTCCGGATCGGCGCCGAGGGAGGCCCGTACGGTCCCGTCGGGGCCCACCACCAGGCTGTGCCCGATGCCGGTCGGCACCGGGCCCGGACCGGTGCCGGGATCTGCCTGGCCTACGGCGGCGACCCAGACGGTGGCGTCCAACGCACGGGCCCGCACCAGCAGTTCCCACTGGTCGAGCTTGCCAGGGCCCGCGCCCCAGGAGGCCGCCAGCAGGGTGCCCACCGCCCCGGCGTCGGCATGCGCCCGGAACAACTCGGGGAACCGGACGTCGTAGCAGGTCGCCAGACCCAGCCGGACGCCGTCCACGTCGATCACGGCGGGACGGGAACCCGGGGCCACGGTCTCGGACTCGCGGAAGCCGAAGGCGTCGTAGAGATGGATCTTGTCGTACGACTCCTCGACGCCGGGTCCGGTGGCGAGCAGGGTGTTGGCCACCCGGCCCTCGCCGCCCGGGGTGAACATGCCGGCGACGACGACCGTGCCGGTGGCCCGGGAGATCTCGCGGATCCCGTCGGCCCACGGTCCGTCGAGGGGCTCGGCGAGCGGGGCGAGCGGTGTGCCGAAGCAGGCCATCGACGCCTCGGGGAAGACGACGACACGGGCTCCGGCGTCGGCGGCGCGGCGCGTCCACTCCTCGATGAGGCGCAGGTTCTTCTCGGGATCGGGGCCGGTGGTGAGCTGGCTGAGGGCGATCCGCATGGGCGGGGCCTCCTTGTCTGGGGCGGGGTGGCGTGATGCTTTCAGCGGGCGACGGGAGCGTCCGCCGTGGCCGGGGTCTTCGGTGCGGCGAGTTGGGCGTCCTCGTCCACGGCGGCTTCGGGGTTGCGCCCCAGGATGACGCCTACCAGGGAGATCGCGGAGGCGAGGGCGATGTACAGGGCCAGCGGGACCCAGCTGTCGTAGGCGCTCAGCAGGGTGGTGAAGAGGAGCGGGGCGATGGCGCCGCCGATGATTCCGGCCAAGGTGTAGGCAAGGGAGGAGCCGGTGTAGCGCAGGCGGGGGGAGAACTGTTCGGCGATGAAGGCGGCCTGCGGGCCGTAGAGGCAGCAGTGGATCACCAGGGCGACGAGGACTCCGGCGGCGAGCGGCAGCCAGGAGCCGCCTGCGGCCATCGGGAAGAACACGAACGGCCACACCGCGGCGGCGATCGCTGAAACGCCGTACAGCAGGCGGCGGTTGACGCGGTCGGAGAGGGCGCCGGCGAGCGGCATCAGGAAGACCTGTACCGAGGAACCGATGAGGACGGCGGCGAGGGCGGAGCCGCGGGACATGTCGAGTTCCTGGGTGGCGTACGTCAGGACGAAGACGGTGAACATCGCGTAGAGGACGTCCGGGCCGACCCGGCACAGGATCGCGGCGGTCAGGGCGCGGGGCTGGGTGGTGAAGACCTCGCGGATCGGGGTCTGGGGGCGGGACTGCTCGGCCTCCATCGCCTTGAAGACCGGGGTCTCCTCCAGCTTGGCCCGGATCCACAGCCCGAAGCCGACCAGGACGCCGGACAGCAGGAACGCCACCCGCCAGCCCCACGACTCGAACTGCGCCTCGGTGAGCAGGGCGCCGAGGGCGGCGAGCACACCGTTGGCGAGCAGGTTGCCCGCGGGCGGGCCGACCTGGGCGGCGGAGGCGTAGAAGCCCCGGCGGCGGGAGTCGCCGAACTCGCTGGAGAGCAGGACGGCGCCGCCCCACTCGCCGCCCACGCCGACGCCCTGGGCGAAGCGCAGCACGACCAGGGCGATGGGGGCGGCGATGCCGATCGTGCCGTAGGCGGGCAGCAGGCCAATGAGGAAAGTGGCTACGCCGATCAGGACGAGGGTGGCGATCAGTACCTTCTTGCGGCCGATCACATCGCCGAGGCGGCCGAAGACGAAGCCGCCGAGGGGGCGGGAGAGGTAGCCGACCGCGTAGGTGGAGAACGCGAGGAGTGTGCCGGTGAGCGGGTCCTCGGAGGGGAAGAAGAGGTCGCCGAAGACGAGGGCCGCGGCGGCGGAGTAGACGGCGAAGTCGTACCACTCCAGGGCGGTGCCGGTGAGGCTGGCGACGAAGGCGCGGCGGACGCCGGCGGTTTTCGCCGTGGTGTCTGTGCCGCTCAGTGAGGCGTCGGTGTCGTTTCGCGGGGCGTGGGGTTCGTTCCGCGGAGCGCCGGCGTCGCTCTTCGGGGTGTCGTGCATGGGGCCCATCCTTGCTCGGGGACATCGACCTTCCGGCATACTTCTTGTATACAGGTCGTATGCGCAAGCCCTGCGCCGGAAGTTAACCGTGGAGAAATCAGGTTCCGCGGGCCCCTCACCGGTGCCCGTTCCCTGTTCCCCGATCCCTGGGAGTGCCCTCATGTCCGTGCTGACCTTCGAACTGCCCGACGGATCGACGCGCGAGGTCGATGTCGTCCAGGTCCTCAACGCCGGGTACGCCGGGCGGAGCCAGGACGATGTCGCCGCGCACGTCGCGGAACTCGCCGAGCTGGGCGTGCCGGGTCCGTCCGTGACGCCGGCGCTGTACCCCGTCTCGCCGTACCTCGCCCAGCAGACGGAGCGGGTCGCGGTCCAGCACGGGCGTACGTCCGGCGAGGCGGAGTGGGCGCTGGTCGTCGCGGGGGGCGGGGAGTTGCTGCTGACCGCCGCGTGCGATCACACCGACCGCGACCTGGAGGTGCACGGGGTGGCGTGGAGCAAGAACGCCGGGCCTGATGTCCTCGCGCGCCGCGCCTGGCGGCTGGCCGATGTGGAGTCCCGTATCGATGAGATCACGTTGCGCGCGTGGGTCAGTCACGCGGGCACGGAGACCGAGATCCAGACCGGCACGCTGGCCGAACTCCTCACCCCGGGCTACTGGGTCGACGTGCTGCGTTCCCGTGGCGAACTGATCCCCGGGACTGTCCTGATCTCCGGGACCATTCCCATGGCGGCGGGTGTGGACCAGTTCGCCGACGGGTGGCGTGTGGAGTTGGGGGATCCGGCGGGTGGGGACGCGATCGGTCTTGCCTACGACGTTCGGCCGATGGCGGAGCCGATTGGCTGACGGGGGAGTCGGCTGACGTGGAAGTCGGTCGCTGGGGGAGTCCCCGGAAAGCACTAGGGGAAGTACAGGGCCGCTTTCTCCAGGACGTGCCCTGTGAACATCCCGCCGTACATGCTCCCGCCCCGGTACATGGAGACCCGGGTGACTCCCGATCCCGAGGTCTCCACGGTGATGGGCCGTCCGATCAGGGACGTTCCGAGCACCCGGGCGTCCTTGGCGGCCCACGTCCGCGCGTCGGGCTGGGCGTTGCCGGTGACCAGCGCGGGCAGGATCAGCGTGGCGTTGCGGGCGTCGGCGAGGCCGCCGCGCAGGTTCTTCGCGTAGTCCAGGGCCCACCCGGTGTACTCGGTCAGCAAGGCCTGGTCGACCCCGGGGACCGAGGCGGCGAGGACGAACAGTTCCGCCTTGGTGCCGAACCACCGCGCCTTGCGGTCCGCCCGGCTGCCCATCATCACCGGGCGGTCGCGCCGCCTGTGTCGTCCCCGCCGACGCCCACGCCCCGACGCCGCAGGCTCCGCGCGCCCACTTGGCCGAGCGGCTGCCGGCCCAACTGGTGCCGGCCACGTATGCCCTGACCGGAACGATCTCCCTCACATCGAACGGCAAGGTGGACCAGGCCGCGCTGCGGTCACTCGTCCGGGCCGACGGCGCCGGGTCCCCGGTCCCGTCGACGGGCGGAGTCGGCACGCCGCCGACCGACCCGGTGGAGGCCGCCGTGGCCCGGGTCTTCGAGGACCTGCTCGGCGTCGCCCCCGTCGGCGCGGACGACGACTTCTTCGTGCTCGGTGGTCACTCCCTGCTGGCCGTACGGCTGATCGCACGGCTCAACGGGGAGTTCCACGCCGCGCTTCCGGTATCCGTCCTGTTCTCGGAACCGCAGCCTGGGCAGGGGAGGGCGGCCACACCGAAGCATCTGGCCCGGCTGCTTGAGGCGGGCGGCGCCGTCCCGCCGGCCCTTCCGGACGACATCGTGGCGCTGCGGCCCCGGGGTGAGGGCACCCCTCTGTTCTGCGTCCACCCGGCAGGCGGCGAGGCCACCGGCTTCCGTCATCTCGCCGCCTGTCCCGAGCTGCGCGGCCCGCTGTACGCCCTCCAGACATCGGCGGACGGTGCCGACCACGAGGACCCGAGCGTCGAGGCGCTGGCCGCCCGCTATCTGGCGGCCGTACGCGCGGTGGTGCCGACCGGACCACATCTGCTGCTGGGCTGGTCCATGGGCGGGCTGGTGGCCTTCGGAATGGCCCGGCTGCTCGAACTGCGGGGTGAGCGCGGGGAGATGGTCTTCCTCGTCGAGAGTTACCTCCGCGCACAGCTCCCGGAGTTCGACGAGAACGACGAGCGGGAGTTGCCGGGTCCCGTGGCGGCGGAGGAGGAGGGCATGAGCGCCGCAGAGTCGCTCCGGCTGGACCCCAGACGGCGCACCAACCGCGTCCATCTGCGGGCCGCCCGGGCCTACCGTCCGTCGCGGTACGCCGGCCCGGTCGCACTCGTCCAGGCCGACAAACAGGACGAGGACTTCCGGCGCACCGCGATCCGCTCCTGGTCCTGCGTCTGTGCCCCCGCCCGGCTGACCCGCCACGTCCTGGAAGGAGACCACCTGACCTTGTTCGAGCCACCGTACGTCACCGAACTCGCCCGCCTGATCGACCGGATGACGCGGTAGTCCACCGGACGCAGGACCGTGATTCTCAGTCATGACCAGCAGGTGCCTGACGGGAGTTCTCCCAGGTCAGGCACCCTTTCGTTGGCCTTTAGAAGAAGCCGAGCTTCTTCGGCGAGTAGCTCACCAGCAGGTTTTTGGTCTGCTGGTAGTGGTCCAGCATCATCTTGTGGTTCTCCCGCCCGATGCCGGACTGCTTGTAGCCGCCGAACGCCGCGTGCGCGGGGTACGCGTGGTAGCAGTTCGTCCACACCCGGCCCGCCTGGATCGCCCGGCCCGCGCGGTACGCCGTGTTGATGTCCCGGGTCCACACGCCCGCCCCGAGGCCGTACAGCGTGTCGTTGGCGACCTTGATCGCGTCGTCGAAGTCGCCGAACGACGTCACCGAGACCACCGGCCCGAAGATCTCCTCCTGGAAGATCCGCATGCGGTTGTCGCCCTCGAAGATCGTCGGCTGGACGTAGTAGCCGCCCTTCAACTCGCCGTCATAGTCGAGGCGTTCACCGCCCGTGAGGATCTTCGCGCCCTCCTGCCGGCCGATGTCCAGGTAGGAGAGGATCTTCTCCAACTGGTCGTTGGACGCCTGGGCGCCGATCATCGTGTCCGTGTCGAGCGGGTGGCCTGGCTTGATCAACTCGGTGCGGGCTACGGCCGCTTGGAGGAAGTCGGCGTAGTGGCCGCGCTGGATGAGCGCCCGGGACGGGCAGGTGCACACCTCGCCCTGATTGAGCGCGAACATCGTGAAGCCTTCGAGCGCCTTGTCGAGGAAGTCGTCGTTCGCCGACGACACGTCGTCGAAGAAGATGTTCGGCGACTTGCCGCCGAGTTCGAGCGTGACCGGCTTGATGTTCTCGGAGGCATACTGCATGATCAGCCGGCCCGTCGTGGTCTCGCCGGTGAAGGCGACCTTCGCCACGCGCGGGCTCGACGCCAGCGGCTTGCCCGCCTCTACGCCGAAGCCGTTGACGATGTTCACCACGCCCGGCGGCAGCAGGTCCGCGATCAGGCTCATCCAGTAGTGGATGGACGCCGGGGTCTGCTCGGCCGGCTTGATGACGACCGCGTTGCCCGCCGCGAGCGCCGGCGCCAGCTTCCAAGTCGCCATCAGGATCGGGAAGTTCCACGGGATGATCTGCGCCACGACCCCGAGCGGCTCGTGGAAGTGGTACGCCACGGTGTCGTCGTCGACCTCGCCCAGCGAACCCTCCTGCGCGCGGATCGCCCCCGCGAAGTAGCGGAAGTGGTCGATGGCGAGCGGGATGTCGGCGGCGAGCGTCTCGCGGACCGGCTTGCCGTTCTCCCAGCTCTCCGCGACCGCGAGCGGCTCCAGGTTCGCCTCCATCCGGTCGGCGATCTTGAGCAGGATGTCGGAACGCTCGGTCACCGACGTCCGGCCCCAGCCCGGCGCCGCCGCGTGCGCCGCGTCCAGCGCCCGCTCCACGTCCTCCGCGGTGCCGCGCGCGATCTCCGTGAACGGCTGCCCGTTCACCGGTGACGGGTTCTCGAAGTACTGCCCGCGGGCCGGCGGCACGTACTCGCCGCCGATGAAGTGGTCGTAGCGCGCCTGGTAGGAGACGATCGCGCCGTCGGTGCCGGGTGCCGTGTAACGGGTCATCCTGGTCTGCCTCCCGGAACAGCGCTGCCCGCCGTTGGGCAGCTCTCGGCGCGAGGCTAGGGAGCGGGACGTTGCATGTACGTTGCGCGGGTGCTGGGGTGCTGGGGTGCGGGGTGCCGGAAGCTGGGGGTAAATCTAACCGCTGTTCACCCTGGTGACCAGTTAGAAATAACCCCAGTCCGTGGAGGGGACGGGGACGGCGAGCAGGCGGCGGGACGGTAGTCAGTGGGCGGAAGGCGGGTTGGGCGGCAAGTGTCCCTCGTCGAGCGCGAGTTGCTTCAGCGACCCGCGTGCCGTGACCACCCGGCCGGTGCCGCCAGCTCCGACTCCAGCGCGGCGAGTCGCGAACGCACCGGTGCCGTCGGCCGTATCGCCGCGAGCGCCCGCCACACGTCGAGGTCGTCCTCGCCCCACGGCGCGTGCGCCCAGTCCGCCAGCAGGTCGGGGTCGCGGCGGGCGATCAGCGCCGTACGGAGGCCGTCCGCGAGGCGGGTCCTGAGCCGCACCACCGCCGGTGCCTGCGAACCGGGCAACAGCGGACCCGTGTACGCCGTCGCCGCTCCCATGACCGCGCCCCCTTCCAACCGCCGCTCTACGATCGCCACGTCGGACTCGACCGGTGACGTGAGCCGGTACGGACGCGAGGCGAGCAGACCCGGGCCCAACAGCCGCCGCAGCCGTGCGAGTTCGGCCCGCAACGTCACCGGCGGCACCGACTCGTCCTCGTACAGCGCGCACAGCAACTCGTCGCCAGTCAGGCCTTCGGGATGCCGGGCCAGCAGCACCAGGATCTCGCTGTGCCGGCGGCTCAGCCTCATCTTGCGTCCGTGGAGGCACAGTTGGGCCTCGTCCCGGCCGAGCGCGGTCAGCTCGGGTCCGTCGACGGGCGTCTGTTCCGGTGCGAGCAGCGCCAGTTGGGACTCGGCGGCCCGCGCCACCGCCTGCACGAAGCCCAGGCTGTGCGGATGTGCCAGCCCGTTGCCACCGGTGATGTCCACGGCGCCGAGCACCCGCCCCGTGCGGGGATCGTGCACCGGAGCAGCCGCGCACGTCCACGGCTGCACCCGCCGGATGAAGTGCTCGGCCGCGAACACCTGCACCGGCCGGTCCACGGCGACCGCGGTACCCGGCGCGTTCGTCCCGACCGCGCTCTCCGCCCAGCGCGCACCCGGCACGAAGTTCATCCGGCCCGCCTTCCGCCGGGTCGCCGGATCCCCCTCGACCCACAACAGCCTGCCCTGCGCGTCGCACACCGCCAGCAGATGCTCGCCGTCCGCGGCGAACGTGCCCACCAACTCCCGGATCAGCGGCATCACCCGCGCCAGCGGATGCTCCGCGCGATAGACGCCCAGGTCGCCGTCCGTCAGCTCCACGCTCGCCGTGCCCTCGGGACCGACCCCGGCCCGCGCGGAACGCCGCCAGGACTCGGCCACCACCGACCGCACCGGCTGCGGCACCGTACCCGCCACGGCGAACGTCTCGTGCGCCCGCCGCAGCACCCGCACCCGCTCAGCAGGGTCGGCCCCCGGCTCCAGGGCCACCCATGGATCGGTCAACTCGGCCTCCCCTGAAGTCGATGCAACGGCGTTACAACGGTGGTGCGGTGGCGATATGGCGGCGACACGGCGCCGCAACGGATGCGGACATCGTTACTCCGCAGACGGATCCGGACAACCGTTTCGACCAGGTACGCCCCGAACGAACCTCGACGCACTCGGAACTGGCGCGGGACCGGCCCTGATCCGCCCCGGCTCAGGCGAAGTTGACCAGCCTTATGTAGCGCGTCCAGTCCCAGTTCGGCCCCGGATCGGTGTGGTCCGTACCCGGCACCTCGTAGTGCCCGATGATGTGTGCCCGGTCCTTCGGGAGCCCGTACTTCGTGCAGATCGCCGCCGTCAGCTTGGCCGACTGCTCGTACAACGCGTCGGTGAACCACTGGGGTTGATCCACCCAGCCCTCGTGCTCGATACCGACACTGCGCGTGTTGTAGTCCCAGTTCCCCGCGTGCCAGGCGATGTCGGCCTCCCGCACGCACTGCGCCACATGTCCGTCGGCCGACCGCACGAGGTAGTGCGCGGACACCTTCTTCTGCGGATTCTGGAAGATGGACAGGGTGTTGGGATACGTCTCCTGCGTGACGTGGATGATCACGTAGTCGACGGGATAGCTGCTGGGGCGGTTGGACGCCGTGTAGTTGGCGGTGCTCGCCGGCTGCCACTCGGCCGACGGATAGTCGACGGCCTGAGTCTGCGCACCGGCCTCCGCGTCGGGAAGTAACGCGTAAGGGACGGCGGCGAGGGCGGCGCCCTTCAGTAGCCATCGCCTGCTGGGGAGCGGTCGTGCCCGTTCCATGGTCGGGTGCCTTTCTGGTCAGTGCCGGGGGGCCGTTCAGCCCTGGAGCGCCGCTGCGGTCTCCCGCAGCCGCGCGTGCAGTCCGCGGTGCGTCTCGCGCGCGGGCAGCCATTCCTTCCGGATCTTCGCCACACAGGTGTAGTTGGTGTCGCACACGTTGGCCAACGGCGATTCGACCGCCTGGGTTGCGAATTGGTAGGCGTCCAGTTCGCTGAACCCGTAGTCGCGCACCAGCCAACGCACCAGGTCGAGCTGGGAGATCCGGAACGCGTCCTCCAACGGGCGTGCCGAACCCGTCGAGATGATGTGCGTGTCCGACTCGATGCGTGGCCAGGGCGTGGCGACCCCCTTGAGCAGCTCCACGATCACCACGGTGTTCATCGCGCACTCGACCGCGACACCGCAGGTCTCGCCCTCGCCCTGCCGGGCGTGCCCGTCGCCGAGGCTGAGCAGCGCGCCCTCCACGTTCACGCCGAGGTAGCAGGTGACCCCGGCCCGCATCTCGGGCGTGTCCATGTTCCCGCCGTGCGCGTCCGGCACCAGCGCCGAACGCACCTCCAGATTGGCGGGTGCCACGCCCACCGTGCCGTGCATCGGATCCAGGGGCAGTTCGATCTCGATGTCGCTGTCCCGCGCGCGGAACAACGCCGTACGCCGGGTCCGGTCCAACTGCCAGATCCAGACGGTCTCCGGAAGCGGCTGCTGCAGCGTCGCCGTGGTGTGTGTCGAGGTGAGTGCGCCGAAGAGCGGAACCGTGGTCGAGGCGGCCCAGTCCCGGGCGGGTTCGATCGACACGAAGTGCACGGCGACCGTGTCGCCAGGTTCCGCGCCCTCCACATGGAAGGGACCGGTCTGCGGGTTCAGGAACGGGAACTCGCACACCTCGGACACCAGGTCCTTCTCGGACCGTACCCGTCCGGCGAAACAGTCCTCCGTATACAGGTCGAGGACCGTGCCGGGCGCGATGCGCGCCACGGGCGGGGCGCCGCCGAACGTCCAGGCGTACTCGCCCGGTTCGGGCCGCACCGTCAGGATCCGGGGGTCGTTCATGGCTGTACTGCTCCGTTCTGCGGATGGCCGGTGGAGGCGGGTTCGTCGAGATGGACGCGGGCGGTTTCGGCTATTCGCTCGGGGTGCCGTCGTAGCAGAACGAGCAGGACCACGACCCCGGCCGCCATCCAGATGCCGACGACCGGTCCGGCGTAGGACACGGGTGCGGTCAGTTCGGTCACGAAGTCGAAGGCGGGGATGCCTGCCGCGGTGAGCAGGGCGGGGACGAACGCGATGATCCCCAGGAGCGGGACCAGCAGGTGCCGTAGCGGCTTGAGCAACTCGCGTCTGCGGCGCAGGAAGTAGCCCGCGCAGGCCAGGTTCACGACGATGTAGACGGCGATGACGACCGTGACGATCACCGTGGCCAGGAGGAGGAACGCGGTCACCGGGTCGTAGCCGAGGCCGAGGCCCAGTACGGCTCCCACCGCGACGACGGTCTGGACGGTGATGCCGGCGACGGGGGAGCGGTGCCGTGGGTGCAGGGTCGCCAGGACGTGGGGGAGTACCCGGATGCGGGCCAGGGCGAAGGCGGTGCGGGTCGAGACGGTGGCGCACGCGTTGGCGTTGGCGATCGTCGAGTTGACCACGGCCAGGAACACCAGCACCCAGAACAGTCCGAACGACGCGCGGGCCACGCCCTCCCAGGAGGCCGCACCGTCGGCGCCGAATCCGCTGAAGCGGTCCGGCCCGAAGTACACGGTCATGGCGTAGGTCGTCAGCACGTAGAACAGGCCGATTCCGAGGGCCGCGCCGAGCACCGCGCGGTGCATCGTCCGGCGCGGGTCCCGTGTCTCCTCGGCGAGTGGTGCCGCGGCCTCGAACCCGGCGAACGCGAGCACCGTGTAGACCGAGCCGGCGAAGACCCCGCCGAGCCCCGAGTAGTCCTTGCCGGTGTGCGAAGTGCCGAACACCGACAGCGTGTTGGCGCTACCGGCCTTGCCGATCAGCCAGAGGGCGAACACCAGGAAGACGAGGATCTCGAAGACCCCGAGGACCGTCCCGAAGCGGGCCGAGGCACGCACTCCGAACCAGCCCGCCGCGGCGATGATCGCGGCGCCCGCGAGCGCCCACGGCCACCACAGGTTCTCCGGATACGAGGGCCACTCCTGGTGCAGGGTGCCCGCCGTGGTGAAGCCGAGTTGGAGGAGCAGGAGGGGTGGGACCAGTGCTTCCACGAAGACATAGCCCCAGCCGACCAGGAAGCCGACGGCCGGATGCAGTCCCTGCGCCGCGTACGTGGCCACCGAGCCCGCGGCGGGTAACTCGCGGGCCAACTCGGCGACGCAGGACGCCGTGAACAGGCAGGCCACCAGCGCGATCAGCACCGACAGAGGGAGGCTTCCGCCCGCGAAGGCCGCGCCCGACGGGATCGACGCGGCGACCGCGGCGGCGGGCGCCATCGCCGGGATGCTCTGGAAAAGGACCTCGCGCAGCCCGACGGCATCCCGCCGCAGCCCCGGAACCGTCTCCGGTCCTCGTACTGTCTCCCCCGACACGTGAATCCCCCCTCGTCCACCGTCATCCGCACCCCGTCGTCACGACTCGACGGCTGCGCCTCGCGTGAATCACGGTACGGCGCTTGCGGGTTGGGCAGTAGGGCGTGGCGTGGTTCCGTGGACGGCGGCGGAACTGTGGATAACCCGATCACTCGGACGGGTGAAGTCGGCCCCGTTTCAGGCCTGTTCGGCCAGGTTGTCCCCAGCCCGTTCGGCCACCGAGGCCGGGTCGTCGAGGACGGCCCGCACGATCGAGTGCGCGGCGCCCAGCAGCGGACCCTCGGGTCCCAGCCGCGACACCGCGACCGGACAGGCGGGCCCCGCCGTGCGCCGCGCCAACTCGGCCTCCAGCGACGGCAGTAGCCAGGGCGCGAGACCGGACAGTGCGCCACCCAGCACCACCAGCCGCGGATCGAGGAGGTTGACCGCGCCGGTCAGCGCGATGCCGAGCGCCGTACCGGCGTCGTGCAGGGCACGTCGTACCGCCTCGTCGCCGTCGGCGGCGCGGGACGCGAGCAGCCCGACCCGGTCCGCGCCGGGCTCCAGCCCCGCGGCACGCAGCACCGCCTCCTCGCCCGCGTACTGTTCGAGGCAGCCGCGACCGCCGCACGCGCACTCCGGCCCGTCGGGACGCACGGGAACATGGCCCAACTCGCCCGCGAATCCCCGGGTTCCGCGCAGCAGCCCGCCGTCCACCACGACCGCGGCGCCGATGCCGATCTCGGCCGACACATGCAGGAAGTCGCGCGGAGTGGTCTCGCCCAGCCAGAGTTCGGCGAGTCCGCCGAAGTTGGCCTCGTTGTCCACCGTGGGCGGGAGTTCGGCGGGCAGCAGGGCGCCGAGATCCGTGTCGTGCCAGTCGAGGTTCGGGGCGCGGACGACCGTACGGCCGTCGCGTGCCACCAGACCGGGCACGGCGACCGCGAGCCCGGCCGGCCACAGGCCCTCCGCGTCCGCCTCGGCGACGACCTGCCGTACCAGCGCGGTGAGTTCGGCGAGCACAGGCTCGGGGGAGCGGCCGCGGTTCACGCCGTGTCGCACGGCACGCGCGCGTATCTCGCCGCGCAGATCGACCGCGCAGACCGCGAGATGGTCGACGCCGATCTCCGCGCCGATCCCGGCCGGACCGTGCCCGCTGACGGCGAGCGCCGATCCGGGGCGGCCCACCCGGCCGGGCCGCTCGGGGCCCAGCTCTTCGAGGAGCCGCGACCGGATCAGCTCGTCCACCAGTGTCGACACCGCCGCACGGGTCAGCCCGATGCGTGAGGCCACGGCCGCGCGCGAGAGCGGACCCTCGGCGCTCACCGTGTGCATCACGCGCGCGAGATTGCGCCGACGCATGCCCTGCTGGGTGTCGGGCAGGGCACGCCCGGACCCGGCGGGGTGTGCCTCGTGCAGCGGTGCGGTCATGCCTCCGTCAGTCCTCGGTCGGTGTGCGTCAACGGGCGTCCGGCCCGCGTTCGAGCAGCGGAGCCGCGTCGGAGAGTACCCCGGAGATCCTGGCCAGCGTCGCCTCGTCGCGCTCCACGGCGTCCAGTACCGGCCCGGCCGCCGTGTTCCAGCGCCGGGCCACCGCGGCCGGATCCTCACCGGTCAGCAGCCCCGCGGCCTGCGCGGCGGCACCGAGCGCGACCAGTTCCTTCGCCTCGGGCACCTGGACCGGACGCCCGGACAGCCGCCGTACGGTCTCCTGCCAGGCCGTGCCCCGGGCGCCCCCGCCGATCAGCAGCAGCGGCGTGGTGCGGTCCGCGTCCTCGTCGAGGACCAGGTCGAGCGCGCCCAAGAGGGCGTGCACGGCGCCGTCGTAGGCGGCCTGGAGGAGCTGGCCGGCGGTGGTGTCGTGGCGCAGGCCCGTCAGCAGGCCCGAGGCGTTGGGGAGGTTCGGGGTGCGCTCGCCGTCCAGGTACGGGAGCAGGGTGACCGAAGTGCCGGGTTCCACGGCTTCCCGGTCCAGGCCCAGCAGAGCGGCGACCCGGTCGACGGCGAGCGTGCAGTTCAGGGTACAGGCCAGGGGCAGCCAGTCGCCGTGCGCGTCGGCGAAACCCGCGACCGTGCCCGACGGGTCGGCGGGGCGGCGCTTCGACACCGCGTACACGGTGCCCGACGTGCCGAGGCTGAGCACGGGGTGGCCGGGACGCAGCCCGAGACCCAGCGCGGCGGCCGCGTTGTCGCCGGTGCCGGGGGCGACAAGGGTGCCCTTGGAGAACGGCAGGTCGTGGCAGTCCCGCACGGTCCCGGCCACCTCGCCCGGCCGCACCACCCGGGGCAGCAGCGCCGGGTCCAGCCCGACATGCCGCAGGATCTCCTCGTCGTACGACTCGGTCCCCGAAGCCCACCAGCCGGTGCCGGAGGCGTCGCCCCGGTCGGTGGTGCCCTGCCCGGTGAGCCGCTCGGTGAGGTAGTCGTGGGGGAGGCGTACGGCCGCCGTGGCGCGCACCGCCTCCGGCTCGTGCTCGGCGAGCCAGGCCCACTTCGTGACCGTGAAGGAGGCTCCGGGCACGCTGCCGGTGCGCTCCGCCCAGGCCTTCGGACCGCCCAGTTCCTCGATCAGGCGGCGGGCCTGCGGCGCAGAGCGCACGTCGTTCCACAGCATCGCCGGGCGTACCGGCTCGCCCTGGGCGTCCAGGGTGACCAGCCCGTGCTGCTGGCCGCCGATCGACACGGCCGCCGCCTCGTGGGCCGCGTCCCCGCACTGGCGCAGGGCCTCGCACAGGGCGTCCCACCACTGGCGGGGATCGCTCTCCCGGCCCGCCCCCGAGGAGACGGTGTGCGGCGCCTGGCCGCTCGCGACGATCCGTCCGGTGGACACGTCGACGACCAGTGCCTTGGTGGACTGGGTGGACGTGTCCACGCCGACGACGAGCGGACCCTCGGCTGCTGACATCGGGCTCTCCCTGTTTTTTCCGCGGCTCTGCGGGCTCTGACCTGGTGTTCTCAAGGCTGTCCGGGGTGCGGTGGGCCGTACCCCACTCCTTCAGGGACATGTTGTCCCTTCCCAGAGCTGCGTGTGCATACTAATTTGTAAACCGCCATGACGAAATAGTCGCAGCGAAGCAACAAGGAGCCGCGTCATGAACTACCAGCCCACCCCTGAGGACAGGTTCACCTTCGGCCTTTGGACCGTCGGCTGGCAGGGAAGGGACCCGTTCGGCGACGCCACCCGCCGCGCCCTCGACCCCGTCGAGACGGTGCAGCGCCTGTCCGAGCTCGGCGCCCACGGTGTGACCTTCCACGACGACGACCTGATCCCCTTCGGGTCCTCGGACACCGAGCGCGAGTCGCACATCAAGCGCTTCCGCGAGGCCCTCGACGCGACCGGCATGAAGGTGCCGATGGCGACCACGAACCTCTTCACGCACCCCGTCTTCAAGGACGGCGCGTTCACCGCCAACGACCGTGACGTGCGCCGTTACGCCCTGCGCAAGACCATCCGCAACATCGACCTCGCGGTCGAGCTGGGCGCCGAGACCTACGTCGCCTGGGGCGGCCGAGAGGGCGCCGAGTCCGGCGCCGCCAAGGACGTGCGCGTCGCCCTCGACCGGATGAAGGAGGCCTTCGACCTCCTCGGCGAGTACGTCACCGACCAGGGCTACAGCATCAAGTTCGCGATCGAGCCCAAGCCGAACGAGCCCCGCGGCGACATCCTGCTCCCCACCGTCGGCCACGCCCTGGCGTTCATCGAGCGCCTGGAGCGCCCGGAGCTCTACGGCGTCAACCCCGAGGTCGGCCACGAGCAGATGGCCGGGCTCAACTTCCCGCACGGCATCGCCCAGGCCCTGTGGGCGGGCAAGCTCTTCCACATCGACCTCAACGGCCAGTCCGGCATCAAGTACGACCAGGACCTGCGCTTCGGCAACGGCGACCTGCGCGCCGCCTTCTGGCTGGTCGACCTCCTGGAGAGTGCCGGTTACGCCGGCCCGAAGCACTTCGACTTCAAGCCGCCGCGCACCGAGGACCTCGACGGAGTGTGGGCGTCCGCGGCCGGCTGCATGCGCAACTACCTGATCCTCAAGGAGCGTTCGGCCGCGTTCCGCGCCGACCCGGTGGTCCAGGAGGCGCTGCGCGCCTCGCGTCTGGATGAACTGGCGCAGCAGACCGCGGCGGACGGCCTCAAGTCGCTGCTCGCGGACCGCTCGGCCTTCGAGGACTTCGACATCGAGGCGGCGGCCCAGCGCGGGATGGCTTTCGAGCAGCTCGACCAGCTCGCCATGGACCACCTCCTGGGAGCACGCGGCTGACCGCACGCACGCGTGCGTCACTCACGGGCCGATTGGTGTTCGTGAAGTGCTGTTCGTGACCGACCTCCGCGCGGAATGCTCCGGAATCATGCGATCCACGGCATGAGCCCGTATCAACCACCGCGCGGGGGTCGCGTCATGACCTCTGCGAGGCGACTCTGGACGGTATGGCCATGCCGCCCGTACCGCCTCGACCGCCCGGGCCTCCGGGCGCCGCCCCGCCTCCGGGAGGCGGTTTCGGACCGCCACCTCCCGGAGACTTCGGCCACGCATCAGGAGGGGACTACGGGGGCTACGACCCGCCTCCGCGCCGGCGCCCCCGGCCGCTGTTCATCCTGCTCGCCGTGATCGTCGCCGCCGGAGCCGTCACCGCCATCGTGCTGATGGCCTCCGGGGGACACGACTCACCGGACAAGAAGACGCCTGCGGCGAGCAGTTCGAGCACCAGCCGCAGCCCGTCCCTCACCCTCCCGACGAAACTTCCCACCAGTCTGCCGACCAAGCTCCCGACCGCGCTTCCGTCGAACCTCCCCTCGGAACTGCCGAGCGAGGTTCCCAGCGACATCGAGTCCCTGCTCCCGTCCCTGTTCGGCTAGCCGCCTCAGGAGCCGACGGACGCTCAGATGCCGTGCGGCAGCTTCAGGTACACCACGGTCGTCTCGATACCGCTGTCGACCAACCGTCCCTGCGCGTCGAACGCGCCCGCGCCGTCCGTCATCCCGAAGTCGTTGTCATTCACGAGGGCGAGCGTGTCGTGATCCACGTGCGCGATGCCCTCGATCTTCTGCGGCACCCCGGAGACGGTCCCCAGGTCGACGACCAGCTTCTTGGCCAGCACCGGGACACCCGCGGCGGCCGGGTCGTCGAGCTGCTCCAGCGACGGGGACGTCGTGTCGTCGTCGTAGCGACCGCCGAGGATGTTCGACTTCCGGCTCAGCTTCACCAACTGCAACCGGGCCGCCTTGTCGGTGCGCTCCTCGACCAGGAGCCGGTCGTCGCCCACGGCGACCACCGAGGAGATCTTGAGTTCGGAGGTGTCGTCCTCGCTGGGGTCGACCACGTTCACCGGGTCGAAGCGGTAGGCGTACTCCGCCGTGACCGCCTTCTTCTTCGTGGAGAAGCGCAGCAGACGGGTGTTGAGCGACGCCTCCCCGGCATCCCCGTCCGGCAGCGACAGCGGGCTCTGCAGGGCCATCACCAGGTCACCGCCGGGCAGTTGGGCGAGCCCCTCGAAGCCGCGGTTGATCTTCCGGTGCAGCAGGACGGCCGGCAGCGCCTCCACCACCGGGTAGTCAGTGCCCGCCAGATGCAGCCCCTTGGGCACGTACCGCGTGAGCACCTTCCCGCGCGCGGAGACATGCACCAGGGAGGGCCCGTACTCGTCGACGAGCCAGAAGGACCCGTCCCCGGCCCGCACGATGCCCTCCGTGTCCAGGCCGTTCGGGTTGTACGACAGCGCCGTCCGAGCGTCGTAGGAGTACGGCGCCTCGTCGCGTCCCTGCTGGTTCGACAGCCCGGTGACGGCCTTCCCGGAGGACGTGGTGATCGGGAGGGCGTCCAGGACCTTCACCTTGTCCCCGGAGACACGGATCTTCACGATCGCCGGGTCGAAACCGGGCACGGGGAACGTACGGCGCTTCGTCCCGCTCACCTTGATCTGGCCGTTGGGCCCGCGGTCGGTGATCGTCCAGTACTCGCCCTTGCGGCCGGCGGGGTAGATGTCGCTGCCGATGCCGCCGAGGTCCACGCCCCGGTCGTTGTCCACCGTTCCCGGCAACAGCGCGTTGCTGAACGCACCGAGCGGAATGTCGCCCAGCGTCGCCGTCCGCGTGACATGGGCGGCCTCGGCCTTCGCGGGGGCTCCCGCGGCCGTACCGGCGGCCATGAGGGCGACCACCACGGCGAGCGGAACACCCGCCGCGACGGGACGACGGACGCGGCGTCGGACGAGGTCGTGCGGGGACATCGGGCCTCCTGAGGACAAGTTGGCTGACAGCGGCCAGAGTTGGTGCTCATGAGGAACGGTTCTTGGCGGTGAGGTGAATCCGGAGTGTCGGCCGATTGTCGGGCGGGCGTGGCATTCGTGACGGGGGCCGGAAGCGCGATCGCCATCCGCTTTCGCGGCAGTGACCTGTCCGACGAACCGCTGGTCCACGAGCGACCTGCGACTGAACTGCGCCGCGCCATCGCCGTGTTCGACGGTCCCACTCCGGTCAGTGGAACTGCACCGCACGCGCGCGTGCTGACCGTTCCGGGCGTCCTGGTACAGCAGGCGGGGAGAGCGATTAGTGGGCCGCGCCGAACCACCTGGGCAGTCGGCTGAAGAGGTCCTCCTGGTCGTCGCCGACCCAGGCCACGTGGCCGTCCGGCCGCAGCAGTACCGCGGGTGCATCCAGTTCCTCGCTGACGTCGACTACGTAGTCGACGCGATCCGCCCAACCCGTGACCGAGAGCCGGCCGGTCTGGTCGAGCAGGAGCCCTCGGCCGCCGTGCATCAACTCGTAGAGGCGCCCCTGCTTCAGCTTCACGTCCCGCAGCCGTCGGCCGAGCAGTTCGTGGCCCTCGCCGAAGTCGTAGCGGATCCCGACCGCGGTGATGACCCCGGTCATGTACCGGTTCACCTCCTCGAAGTCCATCAGCTTCGAGAAGACTTCCCGCAAGGCCTTCGCACCCGGATGGGCCTCCAGGAGCACGACCTGTGCGCGGGCGTTGGCCAGCACGTCGGCGCCCACCGGATGCCGTTCGGCGTGGTAGCTGTCCAACAGCCCCTCCGGCGCCCAGCCGTTGACCTCGGCGGCCAGCTTCCAGCCGAGGTTGAACGCGTCCTGGACGCCGAGGTTGAGCCCTTGCCCGCCGGCCGGCGGATGGATGTGGGCCGCGTCGCCGGCCAGCAGCACCCGGCCCACCCGGTAGCGCTCGGCCTGCCGGGTGGCGTCGCCGACCCGGGAGAGCCAGCGCGGTGCGTGCGCGCCGAAGTCGGTGCCGGCGAAATCCCGGAGCCGTTGCTTGAACTCCTCGAAGGTCGGCGCGGTCGCACGGTCCTCGGCCAGCCCTTCGGCGGGCACGATGATGCGGTACGCCCCGTCGCCCCCGATGGGGTCGGCGCCGAACCGTAAGTGGGTCTTTCGGATTTCGGCGGTGATGGCCGCCACCGTCGCCGCGCGTTCGGTCACCTGGACATCACCCAGCAGGGTCTCGATCCTGACGGGCTCACCGGGGAAGCCGACACCGAGCAGCTTGCGCACCACGCTGCGGCCGCCGTCGCAGCCGACGAGGTGGCGTGAGCGGAGTCGTGTGCCGTCGGCCAACTCGACGGTCACCCCGTGTTCGTCCTGGCTCAGCCCGGCCAGTTCGCAGCCGCGCCGGATGTCGGCGCCGATCTCGACCGCGCGCTCGGTCAGGAGGCGCTCGGTGACCGGCTGCGGCATGGCGAGGCCGTACGGGTGCGCGGTGTCCAACTGGTCCGGCCACGGTTTGGCGATGCCGCCGAAGAGCCCGCCGACCTGGAACCGCTCGCTGACCGCGAGGAACCGGTCCAGCAGTCCGCGCTGGTCCATCACCTCGACCGTGCGCACGTGCAGGCCGCGCCCGCGGGACTCCTCGGTCGGCTCGGTCAACCTCTCCAGTACGACCACGTGCACGCCGTGCAGCCGCAACTCGCAGGCCAGCATCAAGCCGGTCGGTCCACCGCCGACCACGATCACGTCAATCATCAGAACGCCCGCCCAACGAGATTGGTCTCCGGCCCGCCGATCCGTGGATCTGTACTCACGAATCTTTCGTTTCCGCAGGTCGCGGCCTCGGGCGGTCATTCTGCGGGACCCCCTGGGCCTTGCCGCAAGCCCCCGGCCGCGCTATACGTTGGGTGTGGCAAGGAGTGGACGAGCTCCTTGCCATCGCCTGTTTCCGGGCACCTCTCCGCAAGCTCGTGACTCCGGGACCGGGTCGGCGAGGGTGTCGTCAACCCCCCCTGTGAGGACCCGGCTGACCCCCGTACGGACACGGGGGGTTCCGTCATGGTCGCGACCGGTCACCGATTCGTACGTTTGCTCAGGTCAGCCCGTTGCCTGAGAGAGCCGGAGACCGGACATGTCCCAGACCACCGCAGTCATCGGCGCGCATGATCCGGGGGATGAGGTCGCGGCGCCCCCAGGAAGCGAGTTCGCGCCCCTCCTGCGCACGGTCAAGGGCAGAGGCCTACTGGAGCGCCGGTATGCCTGGTACGCGCGCTGCATCGCCGCCAACGCCCTCGCGCTGGGCGGCATCGTCACGGGCGTCGTCCTGCTCGGCGACTCCTGGCTGACGCTGCTCCTGGCCCCGCTGCTCGCCGTGTTCGGTGCCCGCACGGCCTTCGTAGGCCATGACGCGGGCCACTCCCAGATCGCCGGCGGCAAGGCCGTCAACCGCCTCATCGGCCTGATCCACGGCAATCTGCTGCTGGGGATGAGCTACTCCTGGTGGAACGACAAGCACAACCGCCACCACGCCAACCCCAACCACATCGACAAGGACCCGGACGTCGTCGCCGACGTCCTCGTCTTCACGGGCGAACAGGCCAAGGACCGTTCAGGGTTCCGGCGCTGGCTCACGCGCAACCAGGCGTGGCTGTTCTTCCCGCTCACGCTGCTCGAAGGCGTCGCCCTCAAGGTCCACGGTTTCCAGGATCTGCGGCGCCAGCCCCGTCGCGAGCGGTTCGTCGAAGGCGCTCTTCTGGTGGGCCATGTCGTGGCCTACGCGACGCTGCTGCTCATGTCGATGTCCCCGGGGAAGGCACTCGCGTTCGCCGCGCTGCACCAGGCCCTGTTCGGCCTGCACCTAGGCCTGGCCTTCGCACCCAACCACAAGGGCATGGAGATGCCGGACCCGAACGGCGAACGGTGGGGCCATCTCCGCCGTCAGGTCCTCACCTCGCGGAACATCCGTGGCAGCGTGCTGACCGACTGGTTCCTCGGCGGCCTCAACTACCAGATCGAACACCACCTCTTCCCGAGCATGCCGCGGCCCAATCTGCGGCTCGCACAGCCCCTGGTGCGCGCCCACTGCCAGGATGTGGGTATCCCCTACGTGGAGACGGGACTCGTCGACTCCTACCGGCAGGCCCTGCGCCACCTCCACGAGGTGGGGGAGCCGCTGCGCATGGAGTGGACGGAGTGACGGAACGGCCGACGGCCCGGATACCAGTAGGGGAAGCGCCTCAGGGATGTCTCAGGGTCGCGATCCGGAACTGTGAGGAGCGCGAACCCGTTTTCAGATCAGAGAGCGGCTGCGGCCGCGGAGGAGGCGACATATGTCGAGGAACGCGAAGATCGCCGTAGGAGGTGTGGCGGTCGGACTGATCCTGTTGATCTGGCTGCCCTGGTGGGTTTCATTCCTGATCGTCGTGGGGGTGCCGGCGGCCGCATATCTCACGCTGGACCCCTCGCAGCGGCGTCGGCTGCGCCGCGTGGCAGGCAAGGAGATCGGCCGCTGACGCACCGATGCTCGGCTGCGTTCCCGGGTGGTGTACGGGAGCAGAGCACAGCATCGCGCCGTTCGCGGGACTGCCGACGACAGCCCTGCGGACGGCGCGCGGCCGAGCACCGTCCACGGATCGGGCTTTTCTCGTCGACCCGGTCGATCGAGGGTGCCCGGGCGTCCGGCCCCCGAACGCCCGGATCCACGCCCAAGGGCTCAACTCGGCCGTACGGCCAGCTTGTCGAGTGCTTCCAGGAGGCCAGGAAGCTCGGGGCCCCGGCCGACCGGCAGGACCTCGCCGGGCTCGTCGTCGAGCAGGACGAACGCTATGTCGTCGGTCCGGGCCACCAACGACCAGCCGGGACCGTCGGCGCGCAGCGTGCGTGCGTCGCCCGGTGCGAAGGACGATCTGACGCGGCCGAGGGGCGGCGGGGTGTCGATGTACGCGCGGATCTCCGTCAGCACCCGACGAACCCCGCTGTGGCCCGCCTGAGGGCCTTCCCCGGTGCCACCGGCAGAGGTGGTGTCGTCGGAGGCGTTGTCGTCCGAGAGCGTTCCGTCCGCCTCGGACGCGTCGTCGGGGGTGGCCGCATCGCCGGTGGCGTCAACGGCGGCCTTGTCCGTCTTCGCCGCGTCGCCCGCCCCGTGCTGGGCCTCCTCGGCCTCCTGCGTCGAGAAGGTCGAATCGTCGATCTGCTCGCGCCACAGGGCCCACTGCAGCGCGATCTCGTCGGCACCCAGCCGTCGTTGCGCCGGACCCCAGATGGTGGTGTCCGGTGGAGTCAGCGGCGGCCGGTCCACGAGGTCGGGGGCCGGATCGTGCGGCGCGGGCACGTTGGGAGCCGCGACGGCGACCGCGAGCGGCCAGCCCGGCAGAGCGGCGACCACCGTGCGCTCGCTCGGCGACAGGTCGTACTCCATGCCGCAGTCCCAGGACGCGATGGCGACCGCGACCAGCGACACGTCGTCGACGACCACGGTCCAGCGCGACCCATCGCCGTCCTGGCCGAGAACCAGGCCGTACCCGTCGGCGAGCGGCGCCATACCGAGCGCCGCACAGGCCTCCGGGTAGTCGTCGCCCAGCACACTCGGGAACTTCGCGGGCGTCAGCAGCACCGCCGTGAGCACATAGAGCGCATCGTCCTCGGCGGCGACGGCCTCTTCATCCGTGTCGGCCATCCCAGCCTCCCCATCATTCGTCCAACCGCGCGCACCCTAGTGTGCGCGGAAGCCGCTTGTCACGACTCCCAAGTACACCCGGAGCTGCAGTTTTCCGGCTGGACAGGGCGAAATGACCTCCAGCAACCGAACTGTCAGGCCGCGGGGAGCCCAAGAAGCGCACGAGCCACCGTCCTTGGCGACTCGTCACGCTCCCTGGCGAGCGCGACGACGGCCCGGCACGCCAACTCGCTCACCCCGAAGGACAGCGCCTCCGGCGACACCCAGCCCGCGGCCTCGTCGATCCGGTCCGGGTCGTCCTCCGCGCGGGCCGACACATAGACGGCCGCCGCCTCGAAGAGATTGTGCGGGCGCCGCTGCGGGCCGCTGCCCGACTCCGTGCGCGTGGCGGTGAGAAATCTGGCGAAGGTCTTGCGGGGCCTGTCGAACATGCTGACCACCTTCCCCTGCATGGTTCTCCGTCGTCGCTGACCGTTCATCTACTGCTACACAAAGTAGAGTTGGAGGTGCGGTGACAGAAGGGGGGCGGTGTGGTGAAGCGCATCGGACGCCCCACGCGCGGGCTCAGCTTTCGCGCACGGCCAGTGCCAGGAAGCGGGTGTCCTCGTCGGCGTACGACGTCATGCGCCACCCCGAACCGGCCAGCAGCGGACGGAGATTGGGCTCCGCGCGCAGGTCGTCCGGTGTGATCTGCCGCCCCTGACGGGCCGCCAGCGCCGCCCGGCCGATCGGATGGAACAGGGCCAGCGTGCCGTCGGGGCGCACCACACGCGCCAACTCCCGCAGATTCTCGCCCGGTTGGGGCAGATGAGCGATCAGGCCCGCCGCGAACACGGCGTCGAGCGAGTCCGGCCGCAGCGGCAGCGCGGCCACGTCGGCGAGCAGCAACTGCCCCTCCCGGCCGCGTCCGGCCCGTACGGCGGCCTCCAGCATGGCCGGGGTCAGGTCGGCCCCGACTACCACTCCGGAGCGCCCCACGGCCGCACGGAGCGGCGGCAGCGCGCGTCCCGTCCCGCAGCCCGCGTCGAGCACCCGGTCTCCCGCGCGCAGCCCGAGTTCGGCGACCGCGGCGGCGTATGCGGGGCCGTCGTCCGGGAAACGGCTGTCCCAGTCCGCGGCGCGCGCGCCGAAGAACTCCTGGACGTGTGTGTGGTCGTCGCTCATGTTCCGCATGATCCCTCACCGACACGGATGACGCTTCGGTGCACACGTTCGAGCGTGACGTGGTCGTTCAGGCACCTCTCCGCGTCAGATTGCAACACCTTTCGAAATGCGCCCCCTTTGTGCACCCGTGCCCCTACTAGCGTCCCCTGGTCATGGGACACCTGGACCACGCCACCTTCGGCTGGCTGACCCCCGTGCTGTCATACGTGATGGCCTGCATGGGCTCCGCACTCGGGCTGCGTTGCACCGTCCGCGCGCTCGGCGCCACCGGCCGCTCGCGCCGCAACTGGCTCATCACCGCGGCCTCCGCGCTCGGCACCGGCATCTGGACCATGCACTTCGTGGCCATGCTCGGCTTCGGCGTCACCGGCACCGACATTCGCTACGACGTACCCCTGACCATGCTCAGCCTCCTCGTCGCCATGGTCGTCGTCTGCGCGGGCGTCTTCGCGGTCGGCTACGGCCGCGACCGGGGCCGCGCGCTCATCCTCGGTGGTCTCACCACCGGCCTGGGCGTCGCGAGCATGCACTACCTGGGGATGGCGGCGATGCGGTTGCACGGAGACGTGAGCTACGACCCGATGCTCGTCGGGCTCTCCGTGCTCATCGCCGTCGTCGCGGCGACCGCGGCCCTGTGGGCGGCCCTCAACATCAAGTCGCCCGTAGCCGTCACCGCCGCCTCCCTCGTCATGGGAGCGGCCGTCAGCAGCATGCACTACACCGGCATGTTCGCGGTCCGCGTGCACGTCACGCCCTCTGGAGCGGTCCTGCCCGGCGCCACGGCGATGCAGTTCATCTTCCCCCTCGCCGTGGGCCTCGGGTCCTACCTGTTCCTGACCTCGGCGTTCGTCGCGCTGTCTCCGACCACGGGAGAACGCGAGGCCACCGCCTCGGCCCAGCGGCCGGTCGAGAGCGTCGCCCGCTAGCCACGCCCGCGCAGCACGCCCTTGAGAACCACTTCCGAGCGAGGAGGCCATGCGTACCCCCCGTAGGACCCCGAGAGCCGGCGTCGAGACGCCGCCCGTGCGCGGTCGTCGCGCGCACGCCGGACCACCCGCCGACGAACTCTTCGATGAGCCCCTGGACGCCCCGCCGGAGGACATACCCCTGCGCGCGGGACGATGGCGGATGCGCCCGCGCACCGTACGGGCCAAGATCGTCTGCCTCCTGATGGTGCCGGTCGTCTCCCTGCTCGCCCTGTGGGCGTACGCCACCGTCAGCACCGCCCAGGACGTCTCCCGGCTACGGCAGTTGCAGCGCGTGGACTCCGCGGTGCGCAGCCCCGTAGCAGACGCTGTCGCGGCACTGCAGGCCGAGCGGTCGGCCGCCGTGCGCTACGCGACCGACCCCGACGCCGAGCAGAGCGGGAATCTGAAGAAGCTGGCTGCGGGCACGGACCGGGCGGTCGCCCGGTTGCGGCTCGGTGACGACAACACCGTTGCAGACGGCGAGGAACTGCCCGCCGGAGTCGCCCGCCGCCTGAAGACCTTCGTCACCGGAGCCGAGCAACTGCGCTCGCTGCGGGCCGATGTGCTCGGCCACCGCGCGGGATGGGACGAGACCTACGGGCAGTACACGAAGACCATCGCGACGGCCTTCTCCGTGGGCGGGGCGCTCACCGGGATCCAGGACGCCGACCTCGGATCCGACGCGCGCGTGCTCCTCGAGTTTTCCCGGGCCGGGGAATCGCTGTCCCAGGAGGACGTCATGCTCGCAGGCGCCCGCCTGGACGGCAGGCTCGACGGGGAGCGGCTGAGGCTGTTCACCGGGGCCGTCGACACCCGACGCACCCTCACCGACTCCGCCGTCGAGGACCTGCGCGGCTCCGAACGCGCCGCCTGGCAGCACCTCGCTGACACCAGCGACTACGCCGCGGTCGGCACCGTCGAGGACAAGGTCCTCGCCACCAACTCGGCCACCAGGGCGATCGCCGCGGCTCCGGAGTCCACCTGGAACAACGCGCACGCACGCGTGCAGGACGGCATGCGCACCATCGAGTCGGACGCGGGCAGCGGGGTCGCCGACCGCGCCGATCCGTTCACCCGCGGGCTGCTCACCTCCGCCGGTGCCGCGGTCCTGCTCGGACTCGCCGCCGTCATCGCGTCGCTCGTCATCTCGGTGCGCATCGGACGCGGACTCGTCGTCGAACTCGTGAGCCTGCGCAACGACGCCCTCGGGATCGCTCGCCACAAACTCCCTGAAGCCATGCGGAGACTGCGCGCGGGGGAGGAGATCGACATCAGGGCCGAGGCCCCGCCCGGGTCGCCCGCGGAGGACGAGATCGGACAGGTCGTCGAGGCCCTGAGCACCGTGCACCGCGCGGCTCTGCGGGCCGCCGTCGAACGCGCCGAACTCGCCAGCGGCATCTCCGGGGTCTTCGTCAACCTCGCCCGCCGCAGCCAGGTTCTGGTGCACCGTCAACTCAGCCTGTTGGACAGCATGGAGCGCCGCTCCGAGGACCCGAACGAACTGAGCGACCTCTTCCGCCTCGACCACCTCACCACCCGTATGCGACGGCATGCCGAGAGCCTGATCATCCTCTCCGGGGCGGCACCCGGCCGGGCCTGGCGCATGCCGGTCTCCCTGACCAATGTCGTCCGCGCGGCCGTCTCCGAGGTCGAGGACTACGCGCGCGTGGAGGTACGCCAACTCCCCGAGGCGTCCGTCGTCGGCGCGGCCGTCGCCGACCTCACGCACCTGCTCGCCGAGATCGTGGAGAACGCCGCCCAGTTCTCGCCGCCGCACACGCGCGTGCGGGTCACCGGCGAACCCGTCGGCAACGGCTACGCCGTAGAGGTCGAGGACCGGGGCCTCGGCATGGGCACCGAGTCCCTGGGCGACGCCAACCGTCGCATCGAACAGTCCGAGGCCCTCGACCTCTTCGACAGCGACCGGCTCGGCCTCTTCGTGGTGAGCAGGCTCGCCGCCCGCCACGGCATCAAGGTCCACCTGCGGACCTCGCCCTACGGCGGTACGACGGCGGTCGTCCTGCTGCCTACGGCGCTGCTGCACGGCGGCGCGGCGGAACGTGCCCCGCGCGCGGCGGTCGAGGACGGGGAGCGGGCTCTGGAACGCGAGTACGCGCGCGTGCCCACCGCACCCCAGCACCAGGAGTCCGTCCCGGCCTCGGCCGACCGGCCCGCCCTGGCGGTCTCCGCACGGGCCGCCGCGGAGTCGGCGAACGACACCCCGCCCCCCGGAGTCACCACCTTGCGCCTGCACCGTCCCCCCGAGGACACCGAAGGGACCGACGAGAACGACGACCTCCCCCGTCGCGTACGCCAGGCACACCTCGCCCCCCAGCTCCGCGAACAGCCCACCGCGGAACGGGAACAGGCGCCGGCGGCCCCGCGCGACGAGCACCGCACCCCGGAGGTCGTACGGGACCGGATGGCGGCCTACCGCGAGGGCTGGACACGCGGCGGCGGCAGACAACCGGGCCGCGGTGCCACCCCAGGCCCCGCGACGGGCAGCGACAGCAGCGAAGGAGACCCCGCGTGATCCAGGACCCGAGCATGAGGGCCGCCCAGCGGTCCGGCGAACTCGACTGGCTGCTGGACGACTTGGTGCTGCGCGTGAGCGAAGTACGGCATGTCGTGGTGCTCTCCAACGACGGCCTCGCCGTCGGCGCGTCGACCGACCTCAAGCGCGAGGACGCCGAACACCTCGCCGCGGTCGCCTCCGGATTCCACAGCCTGGCCAAGGGCGCGGGGCGGCACTTCGGAGCCGGCGGAGTGCGGCAGACCATGGTGGAGATGGACGACGGATTCCTGTTCGTGGCAGCGGCCGGAGACGGTTCCTGCCTCGCCGTCCTCACCGCCGTCACGGCCGACATAGGCCTGGTGGCCTACGAGATGGCGCGGCTGGTCAAGCGCGTCGGCGAGCACCTCTACACGCCGCCGCGCGTCGGTGCGCGGCCGCCCGCAGCCGGATGAGGCGAGAGGGCGGTCCGTTCCGATGACCGAGGACATGACCGGCGCCCAACGCGAGCCGGGCAGCCAGTGGTACGACCAAGAAGCCGGGCCTCTCGTCCGCCCCTACGCGATGACGGGCGGACGTACCAAATCAGGCCCTACGGGGGTGCGTTTCGACCTGATCGCGCTCGTCACGCTGGACACGGGCGCGCCAGGCTTCGACGACGACACCGGGCTCGGACCGGAGCACCGGGCGCTCATCGACCTGTGCCGTCCGGAAACACAGTCCGTCGCCGAACTCGCCGCCGGAGCGGACCTCCCCCTGGGGGTGGTCCGGGTGCTCCTGGGTGACCTCCTGGAGCTCGGCTGCGTCACCGTCAGCCGTCCGGTGCCGCCCGCGCAGCTGCCCGACGAACGGATTCTGCGCGAGGTGATCGAGGGACTACGGGCGCTGTGACGAAACTTCAGAACGACTCGAACGCGTACGACGCCGACTTGTGCACCCTTTCGCTCACCGAACGGGTGCGAGGCGGTCACATCGGGCAAATAGCGGTCCAACCGCCCAGAGTGAGGCCGCGCTTGCCAGGATGCGTATCCACGGACGTCGTGCGTTTCCGGCACTCCCGAGAGAAGTGATCGATGGTCTCCGAGCACTCCGACGCCGAGGACGGCGAGACGACCGCCCTGGCGTTGAAGATCCTGGTCGCCGGCGGATTCGGCGTGGGCAAGACCACCATGGTGGGCGCGGTCAGCGAGATCAGGCCGCTGCGCACCGAGGAACTGCTCAGCGAGGCCGGTCAGTTGGTGGACGACACCGACGGCGTGGACCAGAAGGTCACGACGACCGTCGCCATGGACTTCGGCCGCATCACCATCAGGTCAGGCCTCTCCCTCTACCTGTTCGGCACACCGGGCCAGGACCGCTTCTGGTTCCTGTGGGACGAACTGTCGCAGGGCGCCCTGGGGGCCGTGGTCCTCGCGGACACCCGGCGACTCGAGGACTGCTTCCCCGCGGTCGACTACTTCGAGCACCGGCACATCCCGTTCGTGGTGGCCGTCAACTGCTTCACGGGCGCCCGCAGTTACGGCGCCCGCGACGTCTCCCGCGCGCTGGACCTCGACCAGGGCACACCCGTGGTCCTCTGCGACGCCCGTGACCGCGACTCGGGGAAGGAAGTGCTCATCCGGCTCGTCGAGTACGCAGGGCGGATGCACACCGCCCGCATGCTCGACTCGGTGGGCTGACGGGCACATCTCACTCCGAAATGCCCTTCTGCGCCAGCACCTTCTCGACCGTGACGCGGACGAGGAGTTCGCCCGGGACCCCGTTGCGGTCACCGAACTCCTCGGCGCGCTCCTCGCCCATGTACCGGGCCCCGATCCGGGCGGCCCAGTACCGGAGTTCACCCGGCTCCTCCGACAACTCGGCGCGTCCCTGCAGCACCACGAAGTCGAACGGCGGCCGGTCGTCGTCCACACACAGGGCGACTCGCCCGTCACGGGCAAGATTGCGCCCTTTTACCGTTTCCTTCGCGGTGTTGAACACCACATCGTCCCCGTCCAGCAGGAACCAGATCGGCGCCACATGAGGGCTCCCATCGGCGCGTACGGTCGACAGCTTGCCGGTGCGCGTGCCGAGCGAGACGAACGCCCGCCATTCCTCGTCGGTCATCTTCTGTGCCATGCCCCTATCCTCCTTGCCCGGGCGACGGAGGTGGGGAAGGCTGACGGGAGATCCTCCGGCCAGGGGGAGAGGCGACACGGGGAGGCCGGAACATGGCACAGAACCAGGGACTGAGCTGGCTGCTGGACGATCTGACCGAGCGCGTCGAGCACGTACGCCACGCCCTGGTCCTGTCCAACGACGGACTGGTGACGGGCGCGAGCACGGGCCTGCGCCGCGAGGACGCCGAACACCTCGCCGCCGTCTCGTCCGGACTGCACAGCCTGGCCAAGGGCTCGGGACGCCATTTCGGCGCGGGCGGCGTGCGGCAGACGATGATCGAGTTCGACGACGCCGTCCTGTTCGTCACCGCCGCGGGCAGCGGCAGCTGTCTGTGCGTCCTCAGCGGCGCCGATGCGGACATCGGCCAGATCGCCTACGAGATGACACTCCTCGTCAACCGCGTCGGAGAGCACCTCGGCGTGGACGCCCGCCAGCCGGAGCGGACCCCCGTCACAGACCTCTGACCTGCAACTTCACCGGCCTCCGCAGAGTTATCCACAGGCCTGCCACGAGATCCGCCGATCCGGTTACGGTTTGTTCATCGCAAGCGCACACAGCGTGAGCATTGGACTCCGCGGGGGAGATCGACCATGGCAGGAAACACCATCACCCAACCGTCCGACCTCTCGTGCACGCCCGGTCGGGCGGCACGGGAACTCGGGCTCAAGCGAGGAGAGTTCGACCTCGCCGTCCATCTCGGACGCATCCGCACCGCGCCCGACGAAGGGGGCGGCGGCCGACGCGTCGCCCACGCCGAGATCGACCGACTGCGCTCGGCGGACGGATTCCCCGAAACACTCCTGGAAACCGTCAGGACCGTGGGCACCACGGACGGCGCGGCCCTCATGGAGGTCACCTCCGCCAGGTTCACCCGCCTCGCCCGGCTGGGACTGGTGGTGCCGGTGAAGTTCTACCTCAATCGCTATCGGGCCGTGGTCTGGCTCTATCTCGCCGAAGAACTACGGCAGTTCGCGGCCGACAAGAACCACACCGCCCTGCTGAACGGCCGTACGCCCGAGGGAATGCGGGACCAGCTGCACGAGGGCCTGGACCTACGGCCCCGCAACTGGCGCGGACGGCATCTCGGGTTCCTGCTCCGCCAGGCCGACGGCCCGTGGGAGCGCGCCGGAGCCCTGGCCTCGCTGCTCGACCCCGTCCAGGTCGCGGAGATCATCCAGGACCCTTACGAGCGCGCCTACTTGAACCGCTTCCGGCCCGACCCGCCCGCCCACGGGGCTCCGGGCTCGCCCGCCGCCCACCTCGCCGAGCGGATCATGACGGCGCAGGACCCGGACGAGATCAGCTGGCTGCGGGCTGATCTGGCCCAGGTACTTGACGAGGCACGCGGCCACCGCCCCGCACCACGACCGACAGCCGAACCGACCGCGCCACAGCCGGCCGTCGGACGGGCCGCACCACGACCGATCGCCGAACCGACTGCACCGCGACCGACCGTCGAACCGGCCGGATCGCCGCCGATGGCCGGACCCGTCGGACCCGCCGGACCATCGTCGTCCCTGAGCGAGCACCCGCCGGAACCCGAGCGATCACGCGGCATGCTGAGCTGGCTGCGCCGCAGAAGCGCGTGAGCTGCAGCGCGGCACGCCCACCGGTCACAGGGCTCTGAACAGCCCTTCCTGGACGACCGAGACGAGCAGGCGTCCCTCAAGGTCGTAGATGCGCCCACGGGCCAGACCGCGGCCGCCCGTCGCGATCGGGGACTCCTGGTCGTACAGGAACCACTCGTCCGCGCGGAACGGCCGGTGGAACCACATGGCGTGGTCCAGCGACGCCATGTCGAAGTTCCGCGGTCCCCACAGGGGTTCGACGGGGATGCGGACGGCGTCCAGGAGCGTCATGTCGCTGGCGTACGTGAGCGCGCAGGTGTGCACCAGCGGATCGTCGCCGAGCGGCCCGACCGCGCGCATCCACACCGCGCTGCGCGGCTCGGCGTCCTTGATCTCCTCGGCGCTCCAGCGCAGCCCGTCCGCGTACCGGATGTCGAAGGGCTGACGGCGTGCCATCCGCTCCAACTGCTCGGGCAGTACGCCCAGATGGGCCCGGACCTCCTCCGACACCGTCGGCAGGGACTCCGGGTCCGGGACCTCGCGAGGCGGCAGCTGGTGCTCGAACGGACCTTGCTCAGGCTTGTGGAAGGAGGCGGTGAGATTGAAGATCGTGCGGCCCTGCTGTACGCCGGTGACCCGGCGGGTGGTGAACGACCGCCCGTCCCGCACCCGCTCGACCTGGTACACGATCGGCACGCCCGGTCGGCCAGGGCGCAGGAAGTACGCGTGCAGCGAGTGCACCGGCCGGTCGCCCTCCGTGGTGCGCCCCGCGGCGACCAGCGCCTGGCCCGCGACCTGGCCCCCGAAGACCCGCTGGAGGGACTCGTGCGGGCTGCGGCCACGGAAGATGTTGACCTCGATCTGCTCCAGGTCGAGCAGGTCGACGAGCCGCTCTGCCGGGTTCGTCATGGGTGGGATTCTCCTGTGCTCACAGCTGGCCGACGTCGGTGACACGGACGACCGCACGGCTCTCCGTGTCGGAGGCCGCGAGATCGATCTCCGCGCTGATGCCCCAGTCATGATCGCCGTTCGGGTCGGCGAAAATCTGCCGAACGCGCCACAGGTTGTGCTGGGGCTCCTCCTCGATGAGCAGGAGCTTGGGCCCGCGGGCGTCGGGGCCGGTGCCGAGGTCCTCGTACTCGTCCCAGTACTTGTCCATCGCCTCGCCCCAGGCGTCCGCGTCCCAGCCCGCCTCGGCGTCCAACTCGCCCAGTTCGTCGACATGGTCGAGGGCGGCGAGTTCGACGCGGCGGAACATCGCGTTGCGCACCAGGACACGGAAGGCACGCGCGTTCGCGGTGACCGGCTTGACCTGGTCGGCCTTCTCCTGGGCCTCCTCGGCGGTCATCTCCGCCGGGTTCGCCAACTGCTCCCACTCGTCGAGCAGGCTGGAGTCGACCTGGCGCACCATCTCGCCGAGCCAGGCGATCAGGTCCTCCAGGTCCTCGGACTTGAGGTCGTCCGGGACGGTGTGGTCGAGGGCCTTGAAGGCGCCGGCGAGGTAGCGCAGCACGATGCCCTCGGTGCGGGCCAGCTCGTAGTACGAGGTCAACTCCGTGAAGGACATGGCCCGTTCGTACATGTCACGGATCACGGACTTCGGGGACAGCGGGTGGTCGCCGACCCACGGGTGGCTCTTGCGGTACGTGTTGTACGCGTGGAAGAGCAACTCCTCCAGCGGCTTGGGGTAGCTGACGTCCTGGAGGCGCTCCATGCGGTCCTCGTACTCGACGCCGTCCGCCTTCATCGCCGCCACGGCCTCACCGCGCGCCTTGTTCTGCTGGGCGGCGAGGATCTGCCGCGGGTCGTCCAGCGTGGACTCGACCACGGACACCATGTCCAGCGCGTACGACGGCGATTCGGGGTCCAGCAGCTCGAACGAGGCGAGCGCGAAGGTCGACAGCGGCTGGTTGAGGGCGAAGTCCTGCTGCAGGTCGACCGTGAGGCGCACGATGCGGCCCTCGGCGTCCGGGGTGTCGAGCTTCTCGACGATGCCGCCGTCCAGGAGCGAGCGGTAGATGGCGATCGCGCGCCGGATGTGCCGCAACTGCTGCTTGCGCGGCTCGTGGTTGTCCTCCAGGAGGTGCCGCATCGCGTCGAAGGCGTTGCCGGGGCGGGCGATCACCGACAGCAGCATGGTGTGCGTGACCCGGAAGCGGGACGTCAAAGGCTCCGGCTCGGAGGTGATGAGCTTCTCGAAGGTGCTGTCCGACCAGCCGACGAAGCCCTCGGGCGCCTTCTTGCGGACGACCTTCCGGCGCTTCTTTGGGTCGTCGCCCGCCTTGGCGAGCGCCTTCTCGTTCTCGACGACGTGTTCGGGGGCCTGCGCGACCACGAGCCCCGCCGTGTCGAAGCCGGCGCGTCCGGCGCGGCCCGCGATCTGGTGGAACTCACGGGCACGCAGCGTGCGCACCCGGATGCCGTCGTACTTGGCCAGGGCCGTGAACAGCACGGTGCGGATGGGCACGTTGACACCCACCCCGAGCGTGTCCGTACCGCAGATCACCTTCAACAGGCCCGCCTGCGCGAGCTTTTCCACCAGGCGCCGGTACTTGGGCAGCATGCCGGCGTGGTGCACACCGATGCCGTGCCGTACGTAACGGGAGAGATTGCGGCCGAACTTGGTGGTGAAGCGGAAGTTGCCGATCAGCTCGGCGATCTGGTCCTTCTCCTCGCGCGAGCTCATGTTGATGCTCATCAGCGCCTGCGCCCGCTCCACGGCCTGCGCCTGGGTGAAGTGCACGATGTAGACCGGCGCCTGCCTGGTCTCCAGCAGTTCGGTCAGCGTCTCGGTGAGCGGGGTCAGTTTGTACTCGTAGGACAGGGGCACCGGCCGGACCGCCGAGCGGACCACCGAAGTGGGGCGCCCGGTGCGCCGCGTGAGGTCCTTCTCGAACATCGCGACGTCGCCGAGCGTGGCCGACATCAGGACGAACTGCGCCTGCGGCAGCTCCAGGATCGGGATCTGCCAGGCCCAGCCGCGGTCCGCCTCCGCGTAGAAGTGGAACTCGTCCATGACGACCTGGCCGACGTCCGCGTGCTTGCCGTCCCGCAGCGCGATCGACGCGAGCACCTCCGCGGTGCAGCAGATGATCGGGGCGTCGGAGTTGACGGACGCGTCGCCGGTCAGCATGCCGACGTTCTCGGTGCCGAACATCTTGCACAGCTCGAAGAACTTCTCCGAGACGAGGGCCTTGATCGGGGCGGTGTAGAAGGTGACCTCGTCCCGGGCCAGGGCGGCGAAGTGCGCACCGGCGGCGATCATGCTCTTGCCGGAGCCGGTGGGCGTCGACACGATCACGTTCGCACCGGAGACCACCTCGATCAGCGCCTCCTCCTGATGGGGGTAGAGCGTGAGACCGCGCTCCCGGGCCCACGACTCGAAGGCTTCGTAGAGGGCGTCGGGATCTGCGGTCGGCGGCAACTGGTCGATGAGGGTCACGACCCCATCTTGCCTGGCGCCGTGGCCGATGGGGGAATCGGCTGCGGGGACGAAGATCGCTACCGCTACGCTGTGTCGCCGACAGAGTGTCAGGGCGCCCGAGCAACTGACCGGCGGCGTAAGAGGAATGGGGCGGGGAACGGCCATGATGGGACCAGCACACTCACTGTCGGGAGCGGCGGCCTGGCTCGGCGTCGGAGCGGCGACTGCCGCGGCTGGGCACCCGATGCCCTGGCCGGTGATCCTGGTCGGTGCCCTGATCTGTGCCGGCGCCGCGCTCGCCCCGGACCTCGATCACAAGGCGGCGACCATCTCCCGGGCCTTCGGCCCCGTCTCCCGGACCGTGTGCGAGGTCGTCGACAAGCTCTCGTACGCCGTCTACAAGGGGACCAGGAAGCAGGGCGACCCGCGTCGCTCCGGCGGGCACCGCACGCTCACCCACACCTGGCTGTGGGCGGTCCTGATCGGGGCGGGCAGTGCGGGCGTGGCGATCCTGGGCGGTCGCTGGGGAGTGCTGGCGATCCTCTTCGTGCACATGGTGCTGGCCATCGAAGGTCTGCTGTGGCGGGCGGCCCGCGGCTCCAGCAGCGACATCCTGGTGTGGCTGCTGGCGGCGACCAGCGCGTGGATCCTCGCCGGAGTGCTGGACAAGCCGGGCAACGGTTCGGACTGGCTGTTCACGGATCAGCACCAGTACCTGTGGCTGGGACTGCCGGTCGTGCTGGGCGCGCTGGTGCACGACATCGGGGACGCGCTGACCGTCTCCGGCTGCCCGATCCTGTGGCCGATCCCGCTGGGCCGCAAGCGCTGGTACCCGATCGGGCCGCCGAAGGTGATGCGGTTCCGCGCGGGCAGCTGGATCGAGCTCAAGGTGCTGATGCCGGTGTTCATACTCCTTGGGGGAGTGGGCTGCGCGGCGGCGCTCAATGTGATCTGAGGCCTGGCGTCGGTTCCGGCGCCGACGCGGATGGTGGCTCACGCCCCGCCGGAACCCTCGCTCGTCCCGCCGCCGTAGCGCCGTTCGAACTGGGCGATGCGGCCCTCCGTGTCCACCGTCCGCGCCTTGCCGGTGTAGAAGGGGTGACTCTCCGAGGAGATCTCCACGTCCACGACCGGGTAGGTCTCGCCGTCGTCCCACTCGATGGTCCGGTCGCTGGTCGCGGTGGACCGGGTGAGGAACGCGTATCCGGCGGCGCGGTCGCGGAAGACCACGGGGTGGTAGTCGGGCTGCTTGTCCTGCTGCATGGCTGCTCCTCCTGCGACGGTGGTGCGGTTGGCGGCGAAGGGGCGGCGAGGTCAGCCGTAGAGGGAGTCCTCGTCCTCGTCGACGATGTGCATCGCGGCCTCCTCGGCGGAGGCGGCGGCACCGTCGATGCCCACGTCCGTGGCGATCAGGCCGCTCTCCTCGTCCTCGTGCGCTCCTTCGTCCGGTGCCACGAGCCGGCCCGAGCGGGTGTCGCCGACCTCGATGTCGAGGAGCTCGCCGTCGGTGTCCTCGGAGTCGCCGATGCCGTCACCGTCGGACGCGGCGAGATCCGGGACCTCCTCGGCGAGGCGCTGGTCGAGGGTCTCGCCGTGCTCGCGCCCGGCGGCCGTCACGTCGTCGCGTTCCACCGCCCAGGGGCGCTCCGGCGGGGACCAGCCGCGGTCGAGGGGGTCCTCGACGCCGTCGGCCACCAGGGTGTCCTCCGCGTCGAGCAGACCCGCGTCGTCCTGCACCTCGGATCCGTCGGGCTGGTAGACGTCGTCTCCCCATCCGTCGGCGCTGTTCACGGGTACCTCCAGGTGGTGGGGACCGGCCCGTTCTCACCGCGGTCGGCGGCGGGTCGCCGCTGTGCGGGGCACACTCGGCGCCCGGCACGAACCACATGGTCCCCGGGCACTCCCCGAACCGGTGCCGCTCCCCAGCCTTCCACCCCTTTTCCCCCGGGCGCAACGGCAGGCATCCGGTTCCGGCGCGACAGGGCGCCCCGAAAGGGGCGCGGGGAACTGCGCGACCAGCCCCCACCGACCCGCGGATACGCACCGGCCCGCAGGCCGGCCACACTCTCCCCGACCAGCCCTCCACCGACCCGCACCCCAGTCACCCCTCAACCAGCGGAGCTACCCGTGCCACGACCGCCAAAGCGCCGCGTACGCCCCCTCCGCCGCCACCAACTCGTCATGGCTCCCCAATTCGCTGATCCGCCCGTCCTCGACGACGGCGATGACATCCGCGTCATGGGCGGTGTGCAGGCGGTGGGCGATCGCGACGACCGTACGGCCGTCGAGGACGCGGGCCAGGGACCGCTCGAGGTGCCGGGCCGCCCGCGGGTCGAGGAGCGAGGTCGCCTCGTCCAGGACCAGCGTGTGCGGATCGGCCAGCACCAGCCGGGCCAGCGCGATCTGCTGGGCCTGGGCCGGGGTGAGCGCGAGCCCGCCCGAGCCGACCTCGGTGTCGAGGCCGTCGTCCAGGGCCCGCGCCCACCCGTCCGCGTCGACCGCACCCAGCGCCGCCCACAGCTCGGCGTCCCCGGCGTCGGTCCGGGCGAGCAGGAGGTTGTCGCGCAGGGAGCCCACGAAGACGTGGTGCTCCTGGTTGACGAGGGCCACATGGGAGCGGACGTGTTCCGCGGTCATCCGGGAGAGTTCGGCGCCGCCGAGGGTGATCCGGCCGTCCCGGGGCGCGTAGATGCCGGCGAGGAGCCTGCCCAGGGTGGACTTGCCCGCGCCCGAGGGGCCGACCAGGGCCAGCCGGGTGCCGGGTGCGACCTCCAGGGAGACCTTGCGGAGCACGTCGACGCCCTCGCGGTAGCCGAAGTGCACCCGGTCCGCGTGCACGTCCCGGCCCTCGGGGGACAGTGCGGCGTCCCCGGCGTCGGGCTCGATGTCCCGGACGCCGACCAGCCGGGCCAGCGAGACCTGGGCGACCTGGAGCTCGTCGTACCAGCGCAGGATCAGGTTGACCGGGTCGACGAGCATCTGCGCGATCAGGGCACCCGTCGTCAGTTCGCCCACGTCGATCCAGCCCTGCAGGACGAACACCCCGCCGAGCATCAGGACCGAGCAGAGCACCGTGACATGGGTGACGTTGATGACCGGGAACAGCACCGACCGCAGCCAGAGCGTGTAGTTCTCCCAGGCGGTCCACTCCTTGACGCGACGCTCGGAGAGGGCGATCCGCCGGTCGCCGAGGCGGTGGGACTCGACGGTCCGCCCGGCGTCCACGGTCTCGGCGAGGGCCGCGGCCACGGCGGCGTATCCGGCGGCCTCGGAGCGGTAGCCGGCCGGTGCGCGCTTGAAGTACCAGCGGCAGCCGATCACCAGCACCGGCACCGCGATCAGCACGGCGGGCGCCAGCGGCGGCACGGTGACGACGAGACCGCCGAGCAGCAGCACCACCCACACCACACCGATCGCCAGTTGCGGTACGGCCTCCCGCATCGCGTTGGCGAGCCGGTCGATGTCGGTGGTGATGCGGGACAGCAGATCGCCGGTGCCCGCCCGTTCCAGGACGCCGGGCGGCAGCCCGACCGACCGGACGAGGAAGTCCTCGCGCAGGTCGGCCAGCATCCGCTCGCCGAGCATCGCGCCGCGCAACCGCACCTGCCGGATGAACAGGGCCTGGACGGCGAGCGCGACCACGAACACTCCGATGGTCAGGCCGAGATGAAGTTCCCGCGCCCCGTCCGACACCCGCTCGACGAGGTCCCCGAGCAGATAGGGGCCGACCATCGAGGCGATCACGGCGACCGTGTTGACGGTGACGAGAAGGAGGAAGGCCCGGCGATGCCGGTGGAACAGTTCGGACACGTAGGACCGTACGGTCGCGGGGGCGCCGACCGGCAGGGTGTTGGCCGTGGTCGGGGCCGCCGGGTCGTAGGCCGGGGGCGCCACGCCGATCATGCGCTCTCCTCGATTTCTTCCAGTGCGCTCCGCAGAGCGGATTCGTCGTCGTCCAAGGCGGCCCGCAGCGAGCCCCCGTCGTTGTCCTTGGCACCTCGAAGAGGAGCCTCGTCCTGCTTCAACTCGCCCCGCAGGGAGGTCTGTTCACCATCCCGAGCCACCCGCGACGCGGACTCCTCCTCGGTCTCGCGCGTCACCACCGCCCGATACCGCGGCTCGCTCCGGAGCAGTTCGCGGTGGGCGCCGACCGCCACGACCGCGCCCTCGTGCACCAGCACGACCCGGTCCGCGTGGTCCAGGAGCAGGGGCGAGGAGGTGAACACCACCGTGGTCCGGCCGGTCCTCAACTCCCGTACCCCGTCGGCGATCCGGGCCTCGGTGTGCGAGTCGACGGCGGAGGTCGGCTCGTCCAGGACGAGGACCTCCGGGTCCGTGATCAACGACCGTGCCAGGGCGAGCCGTTGGCGCTGGCCGCCGGAGAGGGAGCGCCCGCGTTCGGTGATGCGGGCGTCCATCGGGTCCTCGGTGTCGAGCGAGCCCTGCGCGAGCGCCACGAGCACGTCCCCGCACTGCGCGGCGGCCAGCGCTTCCTCCGCGCCGACCGCACCCGAGGCGGGCACGTCGAGCAGCTCGCGCAGCGAGCCGGACAACAGCACCGGGTCCTTGTCCTGGACGAGGACGGCGGTGCGCGCCGAGTCGAGGGGGAGTTCGTCGAGCGGTACGCCGTCCAGGAGCACGGAGGTGCCCGCCTCGGCGGGGTGTCCGCCGAGCCGTTCCGCCAGCCGCCCGGCCGCGTCCGGGTCGCCGCACACCACGGCGGTGAACCGGCCGGAAGGAGCGAGCAGGCCGGTGTCCGGGTCGTACAGATCCCCGGCCGGCACCTCCGCCGCGCGTGTTCCCACGGTGTCGGTGACCCGCTCCAGGGACAGCACGCGAGCGGCGCGTCTGGCCGAGGGCCGGGAGAAGGAGTACGCCATGGCGATCTCCTCGAAGTGCCGCAGCGGATAGGACATGACCATCACCGCGCTGTAGACGGTGACCAGTTCGCCGACGGTGATCCGGCCCTGGCGGGCCAGGTGCACGCCGTACCAAACGATCGCGATCAGCAGCAGCCCGGGCATCAGCACCTGGATCGCGGAGATGACCGCCCACATCCGGGCACTGCGCACGGCCGCGTGGCGGACCTCCTGGGAGGCGCGGCGGTAGCGGTCGAGGAACAGTTCCTCGCCGCCGATGCCGCGCAGCACCCGCAGTCCGGCGACGGTGTCGGAGGCGAGTTCGGTGGCGCGGCCCGCCTTCTCGCGCTGCACGTCGGCGCGCCGGGTGGCGCGGGGCAGCAGCGGCAGCACGGACACCGCCAGCACGGGCACGCCCACGGCGACGACGACACCGAGCGCGGGCTGGTACACGAACAGGCCCACGCACACGATGACGATCGTCAGGGCGGCGGCCAGGAAGCGGGACAGCGCCTCCACGAACCAGCCGATCTTCTCGACGTCACCCGTCGACACGGCCACGACCTCACCGGCCGCGACCCGCCGGGTCAGCGCCGAGCCGAGGTGGGACGCCTGGCGGGCCAGCAGTTGCTGGACGCGGGCAGCCGCAGTGATCCAGTTGGTGACGGCGGCCCGGTGCAGGAAGGTGTCGCCCACGGCGATGCCTGCCCCGCACAGCACCATCAGCCCGCCGGTCTGGGCCAGCCGGATCCCGGAGCGGTCGACCACGGCCTGCACGGCGAACCCCACACAGAACGGCAGGGCGGAGACGGACACGAAGTGCAGCAGCCCCCAGGCCAGGGACTTCAGCTGGCCACCGAGCTGATTCCGGCCGAGCCACCACAGGAATCGGGGCCCCGAGCGCGCGTCCGGCACACCCGGGTCGGGATACGGAAGGTCTTGAATCTGCATGACGTCCCAGTGGCTCTTGTTCAGGCGGGAAGGGGGAGGAGGGAACCGCGGAGCGCGGCGACGGACCGCGAGCGGAACGCGGCAACAAACCGTGAAAGGTTCGCGTCGCAGCGTGGTCGGAAGCAAGCGGTTTTCCCGGCCGGGGGTCAGAACCGGCGTTCACCCATCAGGGGCGAGATGTCCGTGACCTCACGCAATGCCGCCGAATGCGATGTGACCATGGCCTGATGCAGAGTGGCGGCACACGACGTGCGACGGTCGCGATGGCGGCTCTCGGTTCCCTCCTGACGATGACGACCCTGTCCGCGTGCGGCAGCGCACACACCGGACACCCCGGCGGCACGGAAGGGAGACCCGGTGCCCAGGCGACCCACCCGAGACCGGCCGTCACCACCTCCGCCCCGGACCCGACCCGCATCCCGGACGTCGGAGACCGGCTCCAGCGCGCCATCCCCACCGACACGAGCCAGGTCCTCGCGGTCTACGGCAACGGCAAGGACTCCCCGGACTCCACTGCCGTCCTGTTCACCAAGAACGGCAACACCTGGGCCCGGGCCGCCAGTTGGCCCGCGCACAACGGCAAACTGGGCTGGACCACCGACCACCACCTCGGCGACAAGCGCAGCCCCGTCGGCGTGTTCACGCTGACCGCCGCGGGCGGTGTCCTCGACGACCCGGGCACGGCACTCCCGTACTCCCAGGACGAGTCGTACGAAGCCCCGCGCGACTGGGACGAGTCGCACTGGCACGATTTCGACTACGTCATCGCCATCGACTACAACCGCGTCCCCGGCACCCCGCCCGACGACGCGGAGCAGCCCGAGGGCGAGGACAAGGGTGGCGGGATCTGGCTGCACCTGGACCACGGCAGCGGTACGTCGGCCTGCGTCAGCCTGTCCAAGGAGGCGATGGAGTACCTGCTGCGCACGCTCGACCCGAACCGGCATCCCGTGGTGCTGATGGGGGACAGGGCGGACCTCAAGGGGTAGAACACCGCCCATGAGAAGCCGGATAGTCATGTCCATGCTCGCCGGGGCGACCCTCCTGGCGAGCACCCTCCTCGGAGCGAGCCCCGTCCAAGCGGCCGAAGCGAAAGCCCAAGTGTCTGCTGCGAAGGCCCAGTTGGTCGACTCGAAAGCCCAGGCGGCCGACGCGAAGGCCCAAGTCGCCGACGTCCCGGCCGAGTTCGGCACCGACTGGCACGACCCCCTCACCGCCGCCCCACCCATCGCCAAGCCCGCGACGAAGTCCTGCCAAGTCACCCTCGCCGACACCGAGTTCCGCGACTTCACCCCGTACAAGGGCACCTACACACCTCCCAAGGCCTGCGGCGACCGCTGGAGCAAGGTCGTCCTGAGACTGGACGGGACGGTCGCCGGACGGCAGTACGACCGACTCGGCTATCTGCACGTCGGCGGGGTTGAGATCCTCCGTACCTCCACTCCCGAGCCCTCGCCCGACGGCATCAAGTGGTCCGTGGAGAAGGACGTCACGCGCTACAGCGCCACCTTCCGCAGCACGCAGGACGTCGAGATGCTCATCGGCAACGTCGTCGACGACACCTACACCGGCGTCATCGGCGTCAAGGCCACGCTGACGTTCTACGAGGGCAGACCGGCGGCGGCGCAGACCCCCAGCCGCGTCCTCACCCTCGCCGCCGACTCGACCCTCACCACCCCGCGCAACACCGAACGCATCGTCGCCGAGGTCTACGCCACCGGATCCGGCGGCGGCTGCGAGGAGTTCTGGTATCTCGCGGTGCCCGACTCGGCGCCGTACTCCTGCCAGGCCGACAAGGGCCCCTACCGCGAGGTGCAGATCAAGGTCGACGGCCAACTCGCCGGAATCGCCGCCCCGTTCCCGAACGTGTGGACCGGCGGCTGGTCCGACCCCTTCCTCTGGTATGTCATTCCCGGCCCGCGCGCCTTCGACGTCAAGCCGATCGAATACGACCTGACACCCTTCGCCGGGCTGCTCAACGACGGCCGCCCGCACCACATCGACGTCTCCGTCGTGGGCGTGCCCGAGGGGCAGAGCGGGTGGAGCGCGCCGGTGAACGTGCTCGTCTGGCAGGACGCGCAGCGCGCCCACGTCACCGGAAAGCTCACCCTTGACCGCGCGGGCGAACTCGCCAACTCCTCGACGTACACGCCCGGTTCGGAGGAGCGCGTGGACACCGACGCGGGTCATCGGCTGACCACGGCCGGGTACGTCGACACCTCGCACGGCCGGGTGCGGACCACCGTCGAACGGACGCTCGCGAACACCTCCGTGCACCGCTGGACCGACGGCGAGAACATGGACGGGCTCGACGCGACCTGGACGGACGACGAGTCGGTGACCGTGGACGGGCGGGGATCGGCCCGGACGACGGCCACGCACCGGACGTACACGATGAACGGCGCGACGACGATCGGGACGGACGACCGGCTGCGGACCGTTCTCACGCTCGGCGACCGGGCGGCGGTCGTCGACACGCGGGACGGGCGGCGGACCGGGTGGTCGCGGCTCGACGACACCTACAGCGGGGACGCGACCTACACACTGAACGTGCCGCGCGACCAGCGGCACGCGGTCGGGACGTCGAGTGAGCGCTACCGGCTGTACGGCTCGGGCGGCTGCTACGACCGCTCGCTGAGCACCGCGCAGGGGGTGCTGACCGAGGACCGCAGCGGCTGCTGACCTGCTGTGCGTGCGATGCGTCACTCAGATGTGTGATTTACACGGCCGTCACACGGAGGTTTTCCGGACGATCAACAACGGCTTCAAAGTGTCCACTCGGAAGCCGCTTTCCGTATCGCAGAAGTCGCCCCCCATCGACTTCCGCGAACGACCGTCCCCCCTCAAGGAGTGCCCGTGCCGCCGTCCGTCCCGCCTCTGCCGCGACGCGTCGCACGCATACTGCGTACCTCACTCTTCGCGCAGGTCGCCTGCGCGCTCGTCCTCGGCATCCTCGTCGGAAAGCTGTGGCCCGACGTGGCCACGGACCTCCAGCCCCTCGGCGACGGATTCACCCGGCTCATCAAGACGATCATCTCCCCGCTCGTGTTCTGCGTGGTCGTCGTCGGGATCGCCAAGGCCGGTGACCTCAAGGCCTTCGGCCGGATCGGCCTCAAGGCGCTGATCTGGTTCGAGGTCGCGAGCACCGCGGCGCTGATCATCGGGTTGGTGCTCGCCAACGTCGTCCAGCCCGGTTCCGGGATGCACGTCGACCCGTCGACGCTCAACACCTCGGCGGTGGACGCGAAGACGGGCGGCGCCGCGCTGCCCTCGACGACCGAGTTCATCGTCAACGCGCTGCCCACCAGCTTCATCGGCGCCTTCGCCGAGAACTCCCTGCTCCAAGTCCTCATCCTGGCCTGCCTGGTGGGCGCCGCGCTGCTCCACCTCGGTCACACCAAGGTGCCGCAGGTGCTGCCCGCGATCGAGCAGGCCCAGGAGATCATCTTCGCGATCGTCGGCTTCGTCATGCGCCTCGCCCCGCTCGCCGTCTTCGGCGCGATGGCCGTCCTCGTCGGCCAGTACGGGCTCGGCGTCATCAAGACCTACGCCAAGCTGATCATCCTCTGCTACGTCGCCGCCGCGCTCTTCGTCGCACTGCTCGCCGTCGCGCTACGGCTGGTCACCGGGCTCAGCCTCTGGAAGTTCCTCCGCTACATCCGCGAGGAGATGCTGCTCGCACTCGGCACGGCCTCCACCGAGTCCGTCATGCCGCGCGTGATGCAGAAGCTGCGCAAGGCCGGCGCCCGGGACGACGCGGTCGGCCTGGTGCTGCCCACCGGCTACTCCTTCAACCTCGACGGAGCCTCCCTCTACCTCTCCATCGGCACGCTGTTCATCGCCCAGGCCGTCGGCGTCGACCTCAGCCTCGGTCAGCAGATCACCGTGATCCTGGTGCTCATGCTCACCAGCAAGGGCATGGCCGGCATCCCTGGTTCGGCCTTCCTCGCCCTGTCCGCGACCGCTTCCTCGCTGGGCGCGATCCCGGCCGGCGCGGTCGCCCTGCTCCTCGGCGTCGACCGCATCATGGACTCGATGCGCGTCGTCACCAACCTCCTCGGCAACTGCGTCGCCGTCTTCGCGGTCTCCCGCTGGGAAGGCGCCCTCGACATCGAGAAGGCCAAGAGGGTCCTCGACGGCGAGATCACGGACGTGGAAGAGGCCGTGGAAGAAGCCGTGCCCGTGCGGGAAGAGGCGGAAGCAGAGGCAGAGGCGGAGATCCCCGCGCAGCGCGTCAAGGAGACTGCCCCCGAGGCCAGTTGAGGGTGCGTCGGTTCGCCGTGGTGGGCTGCGGCTTCTGCTCCGTGTCTACGGTGGGGGAGTCGCGGCCCGTTCTTCTGTGGCTACGCGAGGTCGACCGGGTACTCCTGCTCGAAGTCGGCCGAGCGGCTCACCGCCTCCCACGCGGACGCCTCGGCGATCTGGGCGCGTGAGTAGTTCTGCGCCATCTCCACGGCGCCGGCGCCCAGGATGAGGTGGGAGGGGAGGTTCGGCTGCTTGACGACGCGGACCAGGATCTCCCCGGCGCGCTTCGGGTCGCCCGCGGCGACCACCGGACCGTCGAAGAGGCGGATCAGCGCGCCGACGGTCTCGTCGTACTCCGGTGCCACATCCGGGATCTGCATGGAGGAGCCGGCCCAGTCGGTCGCGAACCCGCCCGGTTCCACGACGAGGTACCTGATGCCGAACGGCGCGGTCTCGGCCGCGAGCACGCGCGTGAAGCCGTCGACCGCGAACTTCGCCGCCTGGTAGGACCCGAGCCCGGGGTTCCCGCCGACCCGGCCGCCGATGGACGAGAACTGTACGACCGTGCCCGCGCCCTGTGTCCTCAGGAACGGGATCGCGGCCGTCGAGACGTTGTAGACACCCCAGAAGTTCGTGTCGAACTGTCGGCGGAAGTCGTCCTCGGGGGTCGTCTCGACCGGGGAGAGATTGGCGTACCCGGCGTTGTTGACGACCACGTCGATCCCGCCGAAGCGGTCGACTCCCGCCTGTAGAGCCGCCGTTGCGGCCGCCCGGTCGGTGACGTCGAGGGCGACGGGGAGTACGCGGTCGCCGTACTTCTCCACGAGGTCTTCCAGCTGCTCGGGCTTGCGTGCAGTGGCGACGACGTGGTCGCCGGCCTCCAGGGCCGCGACGGTGAGGTTGCGGCCGAAGCCGCGGGACGAACCGGTGATGAACCATGTCTGAGTCATGGGTCTAGCAAAACACTGTTTCGTTATTAGTGCAACCGCGTTGCGCTATGCTCTGGGTCATGAGCACGCCCAGTCCCCAGCGCGCCCGCAGCGCGGCGGCCAAGCAGCAGCGCGAGCGGGCGATCCTCGACGCCGCCAGATCCCTCGGTGCCGAACGCAGTGTGCGCGAGGTCACCCTCACGGACATCGCCGCCACCGTGGGCATGCACAAGTCCGCGATGCTGCGGTACTTCGAGACCCGGGAGCAGATCTTCCTGGCGCTGACCGCCGAAGGCTGGGAGGACTGGTCGGCGGTGCTCCGCGCGCGGTTGAGTGAATTCACCGGCGGCACCGCCGACCCCGATGCGGTCGCGGCCGTCATCGCGCGGACGCTTGTCGCGCGGCCGTTCTTCTGCGACCTGCTCGCTCAGGCGCCGTTGAACCTGGAACGCAACGTCTCGCTCGACTCGGTGTACGAGTTCAAGACGGTCGTACTCGGCGAAGTGGCCTTGCTGGTATCCGAGTTGTGCCGAGTGCTCGCGATCACCGAGCGTTCGGCCATCGATCTGATCTCCACGGCGACGAGCATGGCCGGGGCACTGCTGCAGATGGCCGCCCCCGGTACGCGTCTCAGAACGCTCTACGAGTCCCGCCCCGAGTTGGCGCATGCGCTGGTCGACGTCGAGCCCCAACTGACGCGCATCCTGGCCGCGTTGGTGAAAGGAATGCGGTCCACAGGGATGTGAAGTGCCGCCAGTGACTCACGGCATCGGCGACCGGCCGCGCGTGCTCGCGAACCGGCTGCGATAGTGCGTCGGCGTCGTGTCCAAGTGGCGAGCGAAGGCGCGGCGGAGGGTCTCGTCGGTGCCCAGGCCGCTGTGGTGCGCCGCGGAGGTGACGCTGTGCCCTTCGAGGAGGAGATGCTGGGCGCGGTCGAGACGGACCCGTTCGACCCAACGGGCGGGCGTGGTACCGAGTTCGGTACGGAAGAGCCGTGTCAGGTGACGTGGACTGACGGCCAGCGTCGCCGCCATGGCGGGCAGGCTGTGGTCGCCGGCCGGGTCGGCCAACACCGAGGCGATCAGGGACCGTAGCGGATCGGTGCGCGGTGGTGGGGTGGCGGTCGCGGCGCTGAACTGGGACTGCCCGCCCGGGCGTTGCATGAAGACGACCAACTCGCGCGCGATGTCCCGGGCCACGTCCGCGCCGTGGTCGTCCTCGACGAGGGCGAGCGCGAGATCGATGCCGGCGCTGATACCCGCCGAGGTGACGAAGTGCCCGTCGCGGACGTGGATGGCGTCCGGCTCGACGCGCACGAGGGGGTAGCGGCGGGCGAGCGTCTCGGCGTGCCGCCAGTGGGTGGTGGCCGATCGGCCGTCCAGCAGGCCGAGTTGGGCGAGGACGAAGGCGCCCGTGCAGACGGATGTGACCCGGGCGGCATGCTCGGTGAGGGTACGGGTCGCGGTCAACAGACCTTCCTCGGCGGGCTGTTGGGCCAGCCGGTCGCCCCCGGCGACGATGACTGTGTCGACCGGGCCGGCGTCGGCCGCGGTCACCGTGCCGGTCAGTGTCAGTCCGTTCGAGGCGGTCACCGTGCCGCCGTGGGGTGAGACCAGGACCAGTTCGTAGGGGTGGCCGAGCTTGCCCGACTGGTGCAGTACCTCGGCGGGGCCGCTGACGTCGAGCATGGTCACGCCCTCGAAGACGAGGAATCCGACCCGGTGCGTCATGCCGGAAGCCATGTCTGGAGCGGCTGCTGAAGGCATGTCCGAATCTGTGGTTTTCCTGGCTGTGAGGACATGGCTCCAGCGTACGCCGCTGACGATCCTGGAGGCGTACGGCACGGAACGGCATCCAGGAGAGGCAAGAACGATGAGTGAAGTGATCGCAGGCGTGGAGATCCCGGACACAGCCCTCGTGCGGGAGGCGACCGAGCTGGTGCGCGAGGCCGCGTCGCCGCTGCTGTTCGACCACTCCCGGCGGGTGTTCCTCTGGGGCGCCCTGCGCGGCCGGGAGCAGGGGCTCGGCTATGACCCCGAACTGCTCTACGTGGCCGCGATGTTCCACGACCTCGGGCTCACCGAGAAGTTCCGCCGCACCGACCAGCGCTTCGAGATCGACGGCGCCGACGAGGCCCGCCGGTTCCTGCACACCCACGGCGTCACCGGTGAGCCGGCCGACCGGGTCTGGGCGAGCATTGCCCTGCACACCACGCAGGAGATCCCGCTGCACATGGCGGCCGAGATCGCCCTGGTCAACCGGGGTGTGTCGCTGGACGTCGTGGGCATCGGCTACGACGCCGTGTCCGACGAGCAGCGCGCGGCCGTCGTGGCGGCACACCCCCGCCCGGACTTCAAGAACGGGATCCTCGCCGCCTTCACCGAGGGCATCAAGGACCGCCCCGAGACCACGTTCGGCAACATCAAGGCGGACGTGCTGGAGCACTTCGTGCCGGGTTTCGTGCGTGGTGACTTCGTAGAGCGCATCAAGGCGTCGAACTGGCCGGAGTGACGCGAGCGCGGTCGCCGGCGGCAAGCTCGGAGCGGGGCAGAGGGTGAGGGGGCGGCGGGTCAGCAGGAACGCTCGTGCCCATGCCCCTCGTGCGCCCCATGGGCGTCATGCCCCTCATGCGCACCAGGCGCCCCGTCCACCAACGTGTCCAGCAACGCCCGCAACACCTCGCGCTCCACATCCGTGAGCGGCGCCAGAATCTCGTTCGCCGCCCCCCGCCGCGCACCCCGCAGCTCGCTCAGTGCCTTGCGGCCGTCGTCCGTGATCTCGATCCGGATCACCCGCCGGTTGGACGGATCGGGCACCCGCCGGACCTTGCCGCTCGCCTCCAGCCCGTCGACCAGCGTCGTCACGGCACGCGGCACCACTTCGAGGCGCTCGGCGAGGTCGGCCATGCGCGGCGGGGCGTCGAAGTGCGCGAGGGTACGCAGCAGGCGGGACTGGGCGGGGGTGATGCCGAGGTCGCGCTGCTCCAGATGGCGCTTCTGGATGCGGTGCACCCGGCGCGTGAGCCGCAACAACTGCTCCGCGAGCAGGCCGTCGGAATCGGGGGTGGTCATACGGGAACAATATCAGGACCTGGTTCATTGTGAGTATAGGTAACAATGAGCTATGCTCCATCAAGTCTCATCGCTCCATGAGCCCTGAGCGCTTGACCAGTCCTGATCGCCTCACCATCCGTAGGAGACCATGCCCCGCGACGACATCAACTGGACACCGTCCCCCGGCACCTCGACCGACCAGCCTCGGCAGGTGCGCCGCATCCTCAAGCTCTTCAAGCCCTACCGCGCCCGGCTCGCGGTCGTCGGCCTCCTGGTCGGTGCCGCGTCCCTGGTCACCGTGGCGACCCCGTTCCTGCTGAAGGAGACGCTGGACGTCGCCATCCCGCAGAACCGCACGGGCCTGCTGAGCCTGCTCGCGCTCGGCATGATCCTGAGCGCCGTCCTGACCAGCATCTTCGGCGTGCTGCAGACCCTCATCTCCACGACGGTCGGCCAGCGCGTCATGCACGACCTGCGCACAGCGGTCTACGGCCGCCTGCAGCGCATGTCGCTCGCCTTCTTCACCCGGACCCGCACCGGCGAGGTCCAGTCCCGCATAGCCAACGACATCGGCGGCATGCAGGCCACCGTCACCTCCACGGCCACCTCCCTGGTCTCGAACCTCACCAGCGTGGTCGCCACGATCATCGCCATGATCGCCCTGGACTGGCGGCTCACCGTCGTCTCGCTGCTGCTGCTCCCGGTCTTCGTGTGGATCAGCCGCCGTGTAGGCAACGAACGCAAGAAGATCGCCACCCAGCGCCAGCGGCAGATGGCCGAGATGGCCGCCACGGTCACCGAGTCGCTGTCCGTCAGCGGCATCCTGCTCGGCCGCACGATGGGCCGCTCCGACTCGCTCACCCGGTCCTTCTCCGAGGAGTCCGAGGGGCTGGTCGACCTCGAGGTCCGGTCGAACATGGCCGGGCGCTGGCGCATGGCCGTCATCTCGATCGTCATGGCCGCGATGCCCGCCGTCATCTACTGGACGGCCGGCATGACCCTGCACCTGGGTGGCCCGGACGCCTCGATCGGCACCATCGTCGCCTTCGTCTCGCTCCAGCAGGGACTGTTCCGCCCGGCCGTCAGCCTGTTGTCGACCGGCGTCCAGATCCAGACCTCGCTGGCGCTCTTCGCCCGCATCTTCGAGTACCTCGACCTGCCGATCGACATCACCGAGCGCGAGAACCCGGTCCACCTGGACAGCATCAAGGGTGAAGTCGCCTTCGAGGGCGTCGAGTTCCACTACGACGACAAGAGCGGCCCGATCCTCGACGGCATCGACATCACCGTCCCCGCGGGCAACAGCCTCGCGATCGTCGGCCCGACCGGCGCCGGAAAGTCGACCCTCGGCTATCTCGTGCCCCGGCTCTACGACGTGACGGGTGGCCGGGTCACCCTCGACGGGGTCGACGTCCGCGACCTGGACTTCGACACGCTCGCGCGTGCCGTCGGCGTCGTCTCCCAGGAGACGTACCTCTTCCACGCGACGGTCGCCGAGAACCTCCGCTTCGCCAAGCCGGACGCCACCGACGAGGAGCTGTACACGGCGGCGCGCGCGGCGCAGATCCACGAGCACATCGCGGGCCTGCCCGACGGGTACGACACGGTCGTCGGCGAGCGCGGACACCGGTTCTCCGGCGGCGAGAAGCAGCGCCTGGCCATCGCCCGCACAATCCTGCGCGACCCGCCGGTCCTCATCCTGGACGAGGCGACCAGCGCGCTGGACAACCGCACGGAGGCCGCCGTCCAGGACGCCATCGACGCTCTGTCGGCCAACCGCACCACGCTCACCATCGCCCACCGGCTGTCCACCATCCGGAGTGCCGACCAGATAGTGGTCCTCGACTCCGGGAAGGTCGCGGAGCGGGGCACGCACGACGAACTGCTCGATCAGGACGGGCGGTACGCGGCGCTCGTACGCCGGGATGCCCAACTGGAACCGACAAGCTGAAGATATGCCGGGTTTGTGACGATATGCGGGTTACCGTGCCCGCATGCAGATGAACACTCCGCCACGGAGCACGATTCGACTGACCCGCAGGGGCCGGGTCGCCCTCATCGCGACGGGGGCCGTCGTGGCCGGCACCGCCGTGGCGGTGCCGCTGCTGAGCCTGGAGAGCGAGGGGGACGCCCGTCCGACGTCCCTGGTGATTCCGGAGGGCTGGCGCTCGGGCCAGATCTACGAAGCGGTGGACAAGGTCCTCGCGCTGCCGGTCGGGACCACGAAGAAGTCGATCGCGAAAGCCGGCCTGAAGCTGCCGAACGACGCGGAGGGCAACCCCGAGGGCTATCTCTTCCCGGCGACGTATCCGCTCGAGAAGAAGTCGACGCCCGCGTCGCTCCTGTCGTTCATGGTCAATACGGCCAACAAGAAGTTCAACGGCGCCCCGGTCGCGGCCGGCGCCCAGCGCAACGCGATGAACGTGTATCAGGCGGTCACCATCGCGAGCATCGTGCAGGCCGAGGCGGCGTCCACGGCGGACATGGGAAAGGTGGCGCGGGTCATCTTCAACCGCTTGGAGCGCGGCATGCCCCTGCAGATGGACTCCACCATCAACTACGCCCTGAACCGCGCCACGTTGAAGACCACCGGCAGTGACACCCGGCTCGACAGTCCCTACAACTCCTACCAGCGCATGGGCCTGCCCCCGACCCCGATCGACAACCCGGGCGAGGACGCGATGCGCGCCGCGATCAACCCGCCCCCGGGCGACTGGCTGTACTTCGTCACGGTCAAGCCCGGCGACACCCGCTTCGCGGCCACCTACGAGGAACACCAGCGCAACGTCGCCGAGTTCAACGCGGCCCAGAAGAACACGGCGTCGCCCACGAAGTGACCCGGGCGGGACGTCGTAGGGCGGCGCTCGGCTTTCTGGCCGGCGCCGCCTGATGTGTCGGGGGAGTGCGCGGAGTTGATCGCGGTCGGTCTGTGCGGTGACCGGGGTGGCGTGGGTCAGGCTCATGCGCGCGTTCCGGGGGGAGGGGTTTGTGGTTCGTTGGCGGGTGCGGGTTCGCTGTGGCTGGTCGCGCAGTTCCTCGCGCCCCTTAAAAGCCGCTTTGCCGGCCGGTGCTGTCCAGTTCTGCCATGGTCGAAATAATCGTGGACGGGCGTCCTCGATGCGGCGCCTCCGCCCCACCGTGAAGCGACCCCGCTAGGACAACCTCAGGCCGCCACCGGCTCTCCCGCCAACAACCGCCGGATGTCCCGGACGGCCGCCCGCCCCGCGCGATTGGCGCCGATCGTGCTGGCCGACGGGCCGTACCCGACCAGATGGACCCGTGGATCGGCGACCGCGCGCGTCCCCTCGACGCGGATGCCGCCACCCGGTTCGCGCAGCTTCAGCGGTGACAGGTGGTCGATCGCGGCACGGAAGCCGGTTGCCCAGAGGATGACATCGGCGTCCACATGTCGGCCGTCGTTCCAGTCCACGCCGTCGGGCGTGATCCGGTCGAACATCGGCTGGCGGTCCAGGACCCCGTCCGCGATCGCCTGCCGGATCGCGTCGTTCAGCGGCAGGCCGGTCACGGAGACGACACTCTTCGGCGGGAGTCCCTGACGTACCCGCTCCTCGACCAGTGCCACGGCCGCCCGGCCCACGTCCTCGGTGAAGGGTTCGTCGCGGAACACCGGCGGACGCCGGGTCACCCACGTGGTGGCGGCCGCGTACGGGGCGAGCTCCATCAGATGCTGGGTGCCGGACGCGCCACCGCCCACCACGACCACCCGCAACCCGGCGAACTCCTCCGGCCCCGGATACTGCGCGGTGTGCAACTGCCGCCCCCGGAAGGTCTCTTGACCCGGATAACGCGGCCAGAACGGCCGGTCCCACGTCCCCGTCGCATTGATCAGCGCCCGCGTCGACCACGTACCGTCCGACCCGTCCGACGTCTCGACGAGCAGCCGGCCGTCCACGCCCTCCCGCACCGCCTTCACGTCCACCGGCCGCCGCACCCGCAGATCGAACGCGCGCTCATACGCGGCGAAGTACTCGGCGATCACCTCGGCGGACGGGCGGGCGGGATCGGCGTCCGTGAGTTCCATGCCCGGCAGCGCGTGCATGCCGTGCACCTTGCCGTACGTCAACGACGGCCACCGGAACTGCCAGGCTCCGCCCGGCGCGGGCGCGTGGTCCAGCACCACGAAGTCGCGCTCCGGCTCGAAACCGGTGCGCCGCAGGTGATAGGCGCCGGCCAGTCCCGCCTGCCCGGCGCCTATGACGACCACGTCGACCTCACGCATGTTGTTCACGTTTGTACGAACAGCATCGGGGTCTTCGATCTTCCCGCCTGTTCAGCGCCCGCCGCTCACCAGCAACGGCAAGCCGGCCGTCGTCCTCCCCTCGACCAGCCCGCGCGCCGCCAGCTCGGGAATCACGCCCTCGCCGAACCAGTACGCCTCCTCCAGATGCGGATACCCGGACAGCACGAAGTGCTCGACGCCCAGCGCGTGGTACTCCTCGATCAGGTCGGCCACCTCGGCATGACTGCCCACGAGCGCCGTGCCCGCCCCACCCCGGACGAGACCGACGCCCGCCCACAGGTTCGGGTGGATCTCCAGCTCGGCCCGCGAACCGCCGTGCAGGGCCAACATCCGCTGCTGGCCCACCGATTCACTCCGCCCGAGCGCCGCCTGCGCGGCCGCGATCGTGTCCGCGTCGAGGTCGTCGAGGAGCCGGTTCGCGGTCGCCCACGCCTCGGCCGACGAGTCCCGCGAGATGGTGTGCAGCCGTACCCCGAACCGCACGTCCCGCCCCTCCCGCTCGGCGAGCCCGCGAATCCAGTCGATCTTCTCCTTGACCTGCGCCGGCGGTTCTCCCCAGGTGAGATACACGTCCGCATGCCGGGCGGCGACCGGCCCGGCCGCCGCCGACGAACCCCCGAAGAAGACCTGCGGCACCGGATCGGGCGGCAGCGCGGTCAGCCCGCCCTCGACCTGGTAGTGGACACCGTCGAAGTCGTACGGCTCCCCGCGCCACACTCCGCGTACGACCGACAGGAACTCGTCCGTACGCGCGTACCGCTGATCGTGGCCGAGATGGTCGCCGAAGCGCCGCTGCTCGGCCGAGTCGCCACCGGTGACGACGTTGAGCAACAGCCGCCCCCGCGTGAGGCGTTGATAGGTCGCCGCCATCTGCGCGGCGAGCGTCGGCGAGATCACCCCGGGCCGGAACGCCACCAGGAACTTCAGCCGTTCGGTGTGCTGCGCGAGCGCGACCGTCGTCAGCCAGGCGTCCTCGCACCACGTGCCGGTCGGCGTCAGTACCGCCTCGAAGCCCAACTGCTCGGCCGCCTTGGCGATTTGGGCGAGATACTCGATGTCCGGCGGGCGCACCCCGCGGACTGCCCCGGCACGGTTGGGGCCGTAGGCATGCCGGTCGACGAGCGTACGGCCGTCGCCGCCGGTCGGCAGGAACCAGTGCAGACGCACGCTCATGTCACGAACCTCCCGTGGTGCGCGGAGCGGAGGTCGAGGCCGGCAGATTGCCGTTGTAGCGCGTGTCCACGAAGTCGGCGAAGTCCACCTTCCGCGGTATCAGCTTGAGTTGGGTGAAGGTGTCGGCGATCTGCTGCTCGGACGCGATGAGCGGCTTGTCGACCGCGACCGACACGCGCGTGGAGTTGGTCCGCTTCACCGACGCCAGCGCGACCTCGTACGGCAGCCCGGTGTCCTTCGACCACACCTTGGCCCACTCCTCCTGATGCGAGAACACCCAGGTCTGGGCGCGGCGCAGCCGGTCGAGATAGTCCTTGATGGCGGCGGCCTTCTTCTTGTCGGCCAGCGCGCCGGGCGCCGCCACCTGGAAGGTGAGGCCGTTGGTCACGCCCTGGCCGGTGGTGAGGACACGGCCCTGCTTGGCCTGGAGGATCTGCGAGGTGTACGGGTCCCACACCGCCCACGCGTCGACCTTGCCGGAGGTGAACGCGGCCAGGGCGTCGGCGGGTTGGAGGTACTTCACCTTGACGTCGCCGATGCCGAGCCCGGCCGCCTTGAGGGAGGCGACCAGCTGGAAGTGCGCGGACGAACCCTGCGCCACGGCGATGGACTTGCCCTTGAGCTGCTGCGGCTTGCTGAGCTTGGAGTCCTTCGGCACGAGGATGGCGTCGCCCTCGGACGTGCCGTGCCAGGCGGCCACCACCTTGATCTTCGAGCCCGCGCCCGCCGCGAACACCGGCGGGGTGTTGCCGACGCCGCCGATGTCGACGGCCTTGGCGTTGACGGCTTCCAGGAGGGGCGGGCCGGAGGTGAACGTGGACCACTTGATCTTGTAGTCCAGGTTCTTGAGTTCACCGGCGGCCCGCAGCACCGCCTCCGAACCGCCTTTCTGGTCACCGACGTTGAGCGTGAGGGAGCCCTTGCCGTCGGTGCCGGTCGAGGTCTCGGCGGCCGAGTTCCCGCCGCAGGCGGTGAGCAGGAGGGCGAGGGGGAGCAGCAGGGCGGCGGGGACGAGACGTCGTCGCATGGGGGTTCCGTTCTCGGTAACTGGTGTGGTGCGTGGGGGGAGTTCAGGCGGCTTCGGCGGCGGTGTCGACGCCGAGGCGTTCCAGGAGTCCGGCGCGCAGTTCGGCGAACCGGGGGTCGGTGATGTCGCGCGGCCGGGCGAGGTCGATCCGCTGCTCGTGTGCGATGACACCGTCGTCCATCACCAGGACCCGGTCCGCGAGCAGCACCGCCTCCTCGACGTCATGGGTCACCAACAGGACGGCGCAGCCCCGCCGTTGCCACAGTTCGCCCACCAGCCGCTGGGCCTTGATCCGGGTGAGCGCGTCGAGCGCTCCGAACGGCTCGTCGAGGAGCAGCAGATCGGGCTCGCGCACCAGAGCGCGGGCCAGCGAGGCCCGCTGCGCCTCACCACCGGACAGCGTCTTGGGCCAGGCGTCGGCATGATCCCCGAGCCCGACCTCCGCCAACGCCCGCTCGGCTATGGCCCGTTCGGGCTTCCCGGGCAGTCCGAGCAGGACGTTGCGCCACACCTTCTTCCACGGCATCAGCCGGGGCGCCTGGAACGCGACGGCCTTGCGACGCGGCACGAGGACGGTGCCCTCGATGTCCCGGTCCAGCCCGGCGAGAATGCGCAGCAGCGTGGACTTGCCGCAGCCGCTGCGGCCGAGAAGCGCCACGAACTCGCCCTGCTGTACGTCGAGTTGGAGCTGGTCGATGACGGAGCGGCCGTCGAAGGAACGGGTCAGCCCCTCGACACGTACCGCCTGCGTGGTCACCGGCGAGGAGGTCGCCTCCTGCGGGCTCACCGGCCCGTGAACGTCGGTCGCCATTGCAGCAGCAGCCTTTCGAGGGTGCGGACGAGGAAGTCGGCCAGCAGGCCGAGGAAGGCGTAGACGATCAGACAGACCACGATCACGTCGGTCTGCAGGAAGTCCCGGGCCTGCACCATGAGGAAGCCGATGCCGGCGTCCGCGTTGATCTGCTCGGCGAAGACGAGGGCCAGCCAGGCGATGCCGAGGGAGTAGCGCAGCCCGGTCATCGCGTTGGGCAGCGCGCCCGGCAGTACCACGTGCCGTACGAGCCCCCAGCGGGACAGCCCGAGAGACTCGCCGGCCTCGATCAACTGGCTGTCCACGCCCCGGATTCCGGCGTAGACGTTGAGGTAGAGCGGGAAGGTCACGCCGAGGGTGATGATGGCGACCTTGGGGGCTTCGCCGATGCCGAACCAGATGATGAACAGTGGGATCAGCCCGACGAAGGGCACGGTCCGCAGCATCTGCACGGGTGCGTCGACCAGGTCCTCGCCGATCCTGAACAGGCCGGAGACCAGGGCGAGTCCGGTGCCGATGACCGTTCCGAGGAGCAGCCCGACGGCGACCCGCTGGAGCGAGGTGGTCATGGCCGAGGGCAGTGACCCGTTGTCGACGAGATCCCAGCCGACGTGGGCGATCCGCCCGGGCGAGGCGAGTACGTCGGAGGTCAACACGCCTGTGCTGCTGAGGAGTTGCCACAGTGCGAGCAGGACGAGTGGGCCGGTGGTGCGGCGCAGCCAGCGGGGTACGCGGGTGCGGCGCGAGGAGGTGGGGACGAGGGGGACGAGATCGAGGGGAGCGGGATCGTCCGAGTCGGCCTTCGATGTTGATATAGGGGAAATGTCGGGCCCGGAGGAATCGGGCGGGGCATGACTGATGCTCATGGGTGCTCCACGGGTGGGGGAGAGCGTCCGGTGAGGAGGGGGGTACGCCTCAACGCCGCCGCGTCACGACGGTGTGCACGGGCGCGACGGAGTGCGGGAAAAGAAGAAGGGGTGAGGCGGAAGAAGACGTCAGCAGCCGCGACAACACGCGGCGGAGGCCACCCGCAGCAGGTCGATGTGACCGCGCGTGGTGAGCAGAACTGAACGCAACATGCGGCCGAAAATAGGTCAGATGGCGTGCCACGGTCAACGGTGTCTCGCGGACTGGACCCTTCGTATCACGGGCCGGTCGGCCGAGCGGGCGTGGAGCCCGAGGGACGGGTATTGAGCGGGCCGGCAGCCCGAGGGACGGGTGTCGAGCGTTGAGCCCGACGGATGGTTCAGGATGGGAGGCATGTCAGCTGCCTTCACCACCCGAGTCCTGAACGTCGCCACCGGTTCCAGGGAGCGGGTCATGGACCTGACCCGCGACTGCGAGGCCTTCCTCCGGGAGGCGGCGGCCGGCCGCGACGGCCTCCTCAACATCTTCGTCCCCCACGCCACCGCGGGCGTCGCGATCCTCGAGACGGGCGCGGGCAGCGACGACGACCTCCTCGCCGCCCTGCACACCCTTCTCCCCGCCGACGACCGCTGGCGGCACCGCCACGGCAGCCCCGGGCACGGCCGCGACCACGTCCTCCCGGCGTTCGTACCGCCGCACGCGACGCTGCCGGTGGTCGGCGGGCGGCTGGAGTTGGGGACGTGGCAGTCGGTGTGCCTGGTCGACACCAACATCGACAATGCCAACCGGCACGTGCGGTTGAGCTTCCTGGGGTGAGTTGGATCGTCCTGGGGGTGGCCCCGGCGGCTTCGGCATCTCCATCGCGTCCGGACTCCACCGCGACGACGTCGGCCGTCAAGACCACCACCGTGGACTTGACGGCCGACGTCGCGAAAGCTCTCGGATCAGCCCTTCTGGAGCTGCCCGCGTCGTGTGTCGATCAGTGCCCGGTAGTCGTCGTACCAGGCGGCGGTCGTGGCCCTCGCGCGCACCTCGCGTGCCTGGCGGTACCGGCCGCGGTCACGGCGTACGGCCTCCGCCACCGCCCAGGCCGCCAGGGCGGGGAGCAGCCAGCGGATCCAGGGGACCGGCACGAAGGCGGCCGCCGCCGCGCCGATGCCTCCGGCGACGGCGAAGGAGATCCGCAGTCCCCAGATGTGGGCCCGCGGTCCCGGTGCGGAGCGGTCGGTCCGATCCTCCTCGTCGGGTCCGTCGTCGTCCTCGGGCAGCGCGTAGAGCCACGCCAGGCGGCCCAGCCGGGGAGCCGCCAGGACTCCCCACAGCGGCAGGTACAGCACCGAGGCGAAGGCCACGGCGCGTACCCCGTCCGTCGGGACGATCCACGCCAGGACCGCGCAGCCGACCGCCACCGCGACATGCATCCAGGGCAGGAGAACGCCCTTGGCCGCGAGATCGCCTTCGGCGCGGGCGAGTTCCTTCATGTCCACAGCTTCTGTCATCCGTTCTGTCACCCGCTCCGTCACTTGTTCGCCGGATAGACGGCCATCGCCGGCCAGTAGAGGGTCACGCCCAGTACCTTGCCCTTCTTGATTCCGATGGTGAGTCTGACGCCCCGTCCCTTCGCCTTCGCCGCGGCCTTGATCATCTGACCCAGGGCCTTAGCGCTGCCGGCGAGGAGTTCCACGGCGACCCGCAGGATCTTGGCCGCCCAGTGGGGGACGAAGGCCAGGTAGTTCGCGAGGGCGGCCAGCAGTCCGGCTCCGCCGATGAGCGTCTTGCCCAGCTTGGTGGCGGTCTTGTCCTTCAAGAACCAGGACTTCTTCTTGTGCCAGGAGGCCAGCCCGTCCAGGTCGTACAGGGTGATCGGGTCGGCCGGGTAGACGTACGCGTTCGCGTTGCCGCCGTGGACCGGGTCGGGCTGGAGGAAGCGGCCCGTGGCCGGGTCGTAGACGCGGGCGCCCATGAGGGTGTGGCCGCTGAGCGTGTCGGACGAGCGCAGGTGGCCGCCGAGCCAGCCGTAGGTCGTCGCGGCGGTGGCGTCGAGGGCGTTGCCGTACTCGTCGTAGCGCTGGACGGTGCTCGCCACGCCGGTGTCCAGGGGCTGTTGGACCGTCACATCGCCGTGGATGTCGGCGAGTTGGAGGATCGTGCCGCCGGACGCCGAGGTGGTGGCGGCCAACGTGCCGGTCAGGTCCCCGACATGACGGGTGACGGTGTCACCGGTCTTGGTCCAGGTCGGGCTGTCCTGGGTGTTGCCGTAGTGGTTGACGACGGTGGCGGAGGTCGTCCAACTGCCGTCGGTGCCCTGGGTCTGGGCGGTCCGGACGGCAAGGCGTCCGGCGGCGTCCAGGGTCCAGGCGTTGCGGCCGGTGCCGAGGGTTTCGGTGGCGACCAGGTCGTTGGTGTAGTACGCCAGGGCGGTGCCGCCACTGGCGGTGGTGCGGCCGAACGCGTCGTACGCGTAACCGGAGTTGACCAGGCGGTCGGCCGAGTCGTAGGTGTACGACGTGGTGGCGGTCGTCGCGTCGGAGGTACTGCTGTCGCAGTCGTCCGAACTCGCCGTCAGGGCCTTGCGGTTGCTGTTCGCGTCGAAGGTGTAGGCGCGGGTCGTGCAGCCGGTACCCGTGGTGTCGGCGGCCTGGGTGAGGCGGCCGGCGGTGTCGTAGGTGTAGTCGGTCCGGGTGGTGGAGCCGTCGGTCCGGACATGGCCCGCCTGTCGGCCGGTGACCGTGTAGTCGGCGGTGTCGGAGGCAACGGTCGTGCCGTCCGAGGTGGTGTATTCCCGCCCGGTCTCCTGGCCGGCCGGGTCGGTGGTGACGGTGAGGGTGTAGTCGCCCGGCAGGGTCTCGGAGGCCAGCGTGCCGTCGGCGTCGTAGGTGCCGGTGAAGGTGCCCGCGACCGAGTCGGTGAGCGTCTTCAGGCTGCCCGCGGTGCCGTAGGCGTAAGTGACCGTCGACGGGGCCGAGTCGGTGGACTTCACCGGGCGGTCCAGGGTGTCGTACGCCGTGGTCGCGGTGTTGCCCGCGCCGTCGCCGTAGGAGGTCTGGCGGCCCAGGTCGTCATAGCCGTAGGTGATGGTCTGCCCGTTCGACGCCTGTGCCGAGATCCGGCCGGTGGCCCCGTCGTAGGTGATCGTGGTGGCGGGGGTCGTCGAGCCGGTGCCGCCGGTGACCGCCGTCCTGGTCGGGCGGCCTGCCGCGTCCACCGTGTTGGTGGTGGTGCGGGTCACGCCGTTCGCGGTCTCCGCCTTGGTCGCGGTCTGTCCCCAGCGGTCGTAGGTGTAGACCGTGGAGACGACCTCGGCCGGGTTGCTGCCGCCGCCGGTGACGGCGGCCGCGGGGGCGGTCCTGCAGAGCAGGCCGTCCCAGGCGGCGGAGGCGCAGGTGCCCGACGCGCTCGCGCTGTAGTAGGTGTACTGGAGCGTGCCCGCGTCCGATCCGGACGAGCCCGCGGTGCGGGTGGTGGCCACCCGGCCCGCGTCGTCGTACGTCGTCACCAGGGCGCTGGTCTCGGCACCCGTGGTCGCCTTCTCCTGGCCGGTGGACCAGTCGTAGGCCGCGGTGGTCGTGGTGGTGTCGGCGTCCGTCGCGTAACCCGCGATCGTCGCGCCGGTCACGGCGGAGGTGACCAGGCCGGAGACCGCCGCGTCGGACGGCCTGTTCTCGTCGTAGGTGTACGCCGTGTGGGTGCGGGCCGGGAGGACCGTGCCCGCGGCGAGGGTGGACTCGGTGGTGGTTCCGGTGAGTTCCCGGGTGAGCGTGACCTGGTGGAGCGGGCCGTACTCGTGGGTGAGGCGCTCGCCGTCCGGCGAGTACTCCGAGACCGTGGCGAGTCGCTGGGCGCGGTCGGCCGTGGACAGGCCGGTCAGACCGAGCTCGGCCGACTTGTCGGCGGAACCGCCCAGCGCGAGTTCACGGTTGGCGGCGGTGAGCTCGGTGGCGATGTTGCCGAAGGCGTCGTACTCGGTGGCGGTGATGGCGCCGCCCGGGCTCGCGGTGTTGGTCTCCTCGCCGTTGGCGTTGATGTAGGTGAGGGTGGCGCGGCTGTACGACGTCGACGTCAGGTCACCGCCGGTGCTGGAGGAGGGGACGCTGTCGGCCGGGAAGACGGCGGTGGCGTCGGTGGGTGCCTCGTCCTGGGCCCAGGTGGCGACCGTGGCGGCGTCCATCTGGTGCGGGGCGGTGGTGCCGGAGAGCGGGACGTCGTAGACGACGGTGGTTGTCGCGGTGCCGGACGTGGTGCTGTCCGAACCCTCCGCGAGGGCCGCGCGGGATGCCTTCAGCAGCATGCCCGCGCCCGCGGTGAGGGCGGATCCGGCCTTGCCGTAGGTGAAGGTCCACGGCAGTTCGCCGGGGACGGTGAGGGTGGCGACCCTTCCGTCGGAGCCGTAGGTGTACTCCGTCTTGAGGGTCGGGCTGATGCGCGGGTCCCAGACCTGCCGGAGCCTGCCGTCGGCGGCGTAGGCGTACGACGTGACGGTCTCGGCGGTGGCGGCGGACGCGGTGGGGCCGGTGGCCCAGAGCTTGATGGACTTGACCTGGCCGGTGTGGTCACCGAGCGCCGAGCCGGTGGCCGTGGTGCTGGTCGCGTAGACGAACTCCAGGACCCGGCAGCCCTTCGTGGACGGTGTCGCCTGGCAGGTGGCCACGGTGACCGCGCCGGTCGGGGAGATCACGTACTTCGGGCGGGCCAGGGTCCGGCTGTCCGAAGTGACCGTCTCCGAGACGGTGGTGACCGTGGTGTTGTCCACCGCCGTGGCGGAGGAGGACAGGGTCCAGGTCGTCGCCGCGCTCGCCGCCTTGGTGAACACCGTGGTGTTCGCGTCCGTGTCGGTGAGCGTGAACTTCGTGCCGCCGAGCGTGCCGGTGAGGGTCAGGACCTCCGCGCCCGTCTCCGAGGTCCAGCCGCCGTCCGCGTTCAGGGTGAACGCCACCGCGCTGCCGTCGGCGGAGAGCAGTTCGACGGAGGTGTCGGACGTCTTGCGGACCTGGGTGTAGTCGCTCGCCTCGCTGGTGACGGCGGAGCTCCAGCCCGCTCCGAAGATCTGGGCCTGGCCCTCGGTGTCGGTGTCGTTGGCGCGGGAGGAGTACGTGCGGTCGACACTCGCGTCGAACGCGGTCGCATCGGTGGCGGACAGCGTGAGGTCGCCGGTGAGCTGGTTGACCTCGCCGGGACCGACCCGCGCGCCCGGTGCGGTGCCCGCGTCGCGGTCGAGGGTGACCTCGACGGTCTGCGAGTGGCCGGTGGTGGTGCCGTCGGTGAAGGCGGCGCGGAGTTCGATCGCACCGTCCTCGGACAGTGAACCGACCGTGTTCCAGACCAGTTTGGTGGCGGCGCCGCCGGTGACGGCGACCGGCCAGGCGGATACGGCCGTGCCGGAGGCGGTGACGTCGCCGACCGGGACGGTGTGCCAGGTGTCGGTCTCGCCACGTCGGTACTGCCAGGTGACCCCGGTGTAGGTGGTCAGGCCCTTGGCCGAGAGGGTCAGGCGGCGGGCGGTGGTGTCACCGGAGGCGGGGGAGAGGATGGCCGCGCCGTCCGCGCCCACACCGAAGCTGTAGGCGGTGGTGACTGCAGAAAGGTTTCCTCCGGAGTCGACGGTGCGGGCGTGGAGCGTGTGCCAGCCGTTGGCCGGGGAGATGGAGACGGTGGCCGCGTCGCCGCCGTTGCCGTCGGTGGTGTCGAGCTTCTTGTTCGGCAGGCTGCTGTTGTCCAGCCCCCAGTAGTAGCCTGCGCCGTCCGCGGAGGAGGTGTCGATGGTGCAGGAGACGGGGCCGTCGGCCTTCGCCGTCCAGCCGTTCTGTCCGTACGTGTCACAGGTGACGGTCGGCGCGGCGGGCAGGCCGGTGTTCATCACGAACGTCGTGTAGCCGGTCCAACTGCCGTAGTCCGTACCGTCGTAGGCCCGCACCCGATAGCGCAGATGCACGCCTGCCGGGAAGGCGGAGGCCGACGGGATCGCCAGCTTGGCCGTCGAACCGGAAGCCACCGAGGACGACGTGCCCGTGTACGAGTACGTGGTGTCCGCGTACGCCGGGTCCGCCGTGATCTCGAACTGGCCCTTGCTGCTGGACCCGTCGGGGTCGGTGACCTTCGCGGAGAGAGTCGGGGTGAGCGAGGTGACGTACCGCTTGCCGTTGTAGGCGTTGACCTGCGAGGGCGAGATCGCGAGCGAACTGGGCGTCGAGGGATACGAGTTGTACGTCACCGTCAGGTGCGGCTCGGTCGAGCCGTCCCCGGAGACGTAGTTGGCGGAACGGAAGCGGCGCCAGGTGAGACTGTCGGTCTCGTCGGCGGAGGCGATCCGCAGGCCGTGGTTGGCGGAACCGTCCGCCCAGGCCTGGACGATGGCGTCGATGTCGAAGTTCATCGTGCCGCCGGGGCAGTCGCTGCTGGAGTAGCCCAGCGCGGCCTTGTTGGTGATCGCGCCCGTCGTGGTGGTGGAGGGCTGCTCGGACCAGGTGATGTCCGACGACGACCACGTCGAGGTGATCCGCCGGACCTGCGTACCGGCTCCCGAGGTGGCACAGGTCGAGGAGTAGTACGAGTACAGGGCGAGGTTCGTGTCGGTGATGTGCTTGCCCTTGAACTTCGACACGTCGAACTTCAGGTACGAACGGGCCTTGGTGGTCCCCGCGTCGTACGTGCCCGACTTCAGCTCGGTCGAGGAGACCTGCGAGTCGGTGTAGTTGGTGGCCACCCAGGTGTCCGTCGTCACCGCCAGGGTGGAGGTGGGGTCGACGGTGACCGGGTAGGTCAGGTCCTGCTTGAAGTAGTCCGCGTCCGGGGTCAGGACCAGGGTCTGCGAACCGTCCTCGGCTGTCTCGACCTTTGTGTCCACCCGGGCCTGGTACCTGGATTCCCCCGAGGCCCTGTCGGTGGAGGAGTCCCACATCATCGGCGCCGGGGCCTCGGCGACCAGTTCGCCGTCCGGGTCCTTCAGCAACAGGTGTCCGGAGTCCGCCTCGGACAGCTCAAGTCCCTTGAGTTCGAGCGGAATCCGGTACTCGGGGACACTGTCCGGCGCGGCGTCCAGGACCACGTTCTGGCTGAAGCCCTGCGCCAGCGCGGTGACCGTCAGGGTCTCCCCGTCACCCAGGTCGTAGGAGGCGGTGTCGTCCTTCACGGTCGGCGTCGGCAGCTTTGACGCCCAGCCCAGACCGAAGGATCTGGAACCCTTGTCCACCGAGACCAGGGAGGTGTCACCCCCGTCCGACACCGCGATGTCGGCCGCCGCCACGGACGGCTCCAGCGACCCACCCGTGTCCGACAACGACGTGTCGATGTCCTGCCAGATACTGCCGACCTTCTGCCGGATCGGCGCCGCATACGTGGACGTCTGCAACTCACCAGACGGCAGCGCGTACGTTGTCGAGGTCGCAGAACGCTCCGACAGCACCTCGATCTTCCGGTCCTGAAGCCGGGCCATCAGCAACGCCGCATCGACCGAATCCGCCGCCGAAGCGGCCGACTTGGCGCTGTCCGAGGCGGCCGTCCGTGTCTCCGCGGCGCCCTCGGCGGCGCCGTCCGCCGCGAACGCGGCCCCCGTCCCCAGCGACACCAGCGCGGTCTCCGCCACCAGTACGGCGGCCACCGCGAGTGCGGTACGTCTCAGCCCCTGGCGGAACGTCCGCCCCCCTGAGGCCGGGACCCATCTCCCCTTGAGTCTCATCACTTCTCCTGCGATCTCTCCGTGCGCTCCATGCGCCACGGTGAAGTAATGAAACAGCAAAGATATGTGAAAGAACCTCTGAAGAACCTCAAGTGATCACCAAAGAGGCGATCTTGAGGCGGGTTCGACGATCAAGAACCGCATCAATCGGAATATTCGCCCAAGAATCGCTCCATGAGGTGGAACTCGGCTGATCCAGCCGCCGCCCGCCGCCTCGATCCGGGCGGCAGTGAGCAGCACCCGGTCCCGGCCGACGTGACGGACCGGGCCGGGGAGGTGGACGCTGCGGCTCGGCACGGGTACGCGGGGTCCAGGCACGTGCCCGGCGGTCTACCCCGGGCCGCTCCCAACGGGGTGTTGTCCGTGGCCGGTTGTGGTGGCGAGGATGCTCTCCGGCGATGGCGTTCACGAAAGTCGGGGAGGTCTTGGGGACGGTGGTCCCTCGTGCCCGGGGCATCGAGCACCTGGCCCGGCCGGGCGGCGCCCCGCACCACGCGTGACCTGGGAATGGCTGGCTGCCCGGCCTTGGCCAACACGCACTTGAACGTCGCTCAAGCCTGTCCCGGAACCGCCGAAGTCCGGTGCGAGGAGGCGTAGTTCAGCGCTCAGGGGGGCGACCGGGTGGAGGCCGCCTCTGGTGTCGTCCTGCGGCTTCCCGGGGGACCTGGGGCATCGAACGGTCGTGGCCGTGCGCCATGCCGTGCTGCGGAGCTGCCCGTGCCATCGCGCCGACGGTTCTCTACCTCCTGTTCGGGCCCAGCGCCGGACTGTGGGCGGACGGTCGCAGGCACCGCCGCCGTGTCATGATCGCCGCCGACCTGGTCCGCTTCACGCTGCTCCTCGGTCTGCCCCTCGTGTGCGCCTTCGCCGCGTTCCTCACGGCCCCCGGCGCCTGGGACGCTCCACTGTCCCCACACGGCATCGAGGCCGAGCCGTCAACCGGCGCTGAGCCGCGCACAGTTGAACCCGAGCCGATCAGCGGGACAGGTAGGAAGACGCCCGTGCCTCGGCCCCGCGCGCCGGATGGGCGACGGCATCATCCACCTCGAGAACCTGAACGACGCTGCTTCCGTTCTTGGCGCGCCGCCGCAGGCCGAGCTGCCCGGCCCGGTGACCGCTCCGGGCAGCCGTGCCGCCTTGGTCAGGTGGTGAAGCGGTGGGTGCCGGAGCCGACCCGGTACACCGCGCAGCCGTCCTCCTGGCGCAGGTAGGTCCCGTGGGTGCGGGTCACCGCGTCCGGGGAGGACGCCGGGATCCACACCTCGGCGGTCGTGTTGGGCGGCACCGCGCAGGTCAGCGCGAAGCGGCCGGACCGCTGCCGCCAACGGGTGGAGACGGGGCCGTAGACCGAGGTGAACGTGGCGCCGGCGGTGGTGACGGTGCCGCCGGGGCGGGGGCGGACGACGATCTCGCGGTAGCCGGGCCGGCCCGGCGAGATGCCGGCGATGTTCGTGTACATCCATTCCCCCACCGAGCCGTAGGCGTAGTGGTTGAAGGAGTTCATGCCCGCGTCCTGGAAGCTGCCGTCGGGCCTGATGGAGTCCCAGCGTTCCCACATCGTGGTGGAGCCCCGGTCGATCTGGTAGCCCCAGCTGGGGAACGAGCGCTGTTGGAGGAGGCGGTAGGCGACGTCGGTGTGGCCCGTGTCGGTCAGGACGGGGAGCAGTCGGGGAGTGCCGAGGAATCCCGTCGACAGGTGCCAGTCCTTGGCCTCGATCAGGGCGACGAGGCGGTCGGCCGCGGCCTTTCGTGACGCGTCCGGCAGCAGGTTCATCGACAGTGCCAGGACGTACGCCGTCTGCGTATCGCCCTTCACCTTGGCGTCGGAGGTGACGTACGCGTTCTGGAAGGCTGCCCGGATCCGCTCGAAGAGATCGACGTACGGGGCGGTGTCCTCGCCCAGTTCGCCGGCCATCCGCGCCGCGAGGTCCGCGCTGTGCGCGAAGTACGCGGTGGCGATGACGTCCTTGGGAGTCTCGTCGTCGACATTCAGCCAGTCGCCGTATCCCTGGTCAGGGCGCAGCAGTTGGTCGCTGTTCTTCTCCAGGTACGTCAGCCAGGTCCGGACGGACGGCCAGGCGTCCGCGAGGACTTGGCGGTCGCCGTACGCCTGGTAGAGGGACCAGGGGACCGTGACACCCGCGTCGCCCCAGCCGGCCGTTCCGTTGCCGACCGTGCCGACCATCGGCGCCACGTCCGTGAACGCGCCCTCCGCGGTCCGGGAGTCTCGGAGGTCGACGAGCCACTTGGACAGGAAGCGGGCCGACTCCATCGTGTACGCGGCCGTGGGCGCGAAGACGTTGATGTCTCCCGTCCAGCCCAGGCGCTCGTCGCGCGCGGGGGTGTCGGTCGGGACGGAGAGGAAGTTTCCGCGCTGGCCCCAAGTGATGTTGTGGTGCAGCTGGTTGAGCATCGGTACGTCGGTCTCGAAGTCGAGGGTGAAGGGGGCGGACGTATGCATCACGCGGCCGGTGACGGCCCTGGCGGTGGGAGTGCCCGGGAAACCGGTCACCTCCACGTACCGGAACCCGTGGAAGGTGAAGCGCGGCTCGTAGACCTCCTCCTTCCCGCCGCCCTTGAGGGTGTACGTGTCGGTCGCCGCCGCGGTCCGCAGGTTCGCGGTGTAGACGGTGCCGTCGGGGTTGAGCACCTCGGCGTGTCTGAGCCGGACGGTCGTGCCCGCCTCGCCCGAGACGCGCAGCCGCACCGAGCCGACCATGTTCTGGCCCAGGTCCAACACGTAGACGCCGGGCTTGGGTTGGGTCACGGTCTTCGGTGTCAGCTCCCGCTCCACCCGCACCGGACCGTCGACCTGCGCGACGATCAGGTCGGGGCCGAGGTCGCCGACGCCACCCATGCCCCGCACGCCGAGCCACGCCGTGTCGTCGAAGCCGGGCGAGGCCCAACCAGGGGTCTCCTTGCGGGCGTCGTACGTCTCGCCGTTCAGGAGGTCGGCGGTGACGATCGGCCCCGGGGCGGCCCGCCAGTCGGCGTCCGACACGATGCGCTCGCTCGACCCGTCCGCGTACTCCACCTCCAACTGCGCCAGGAGCGCCGGGACTTGGCCGTACTGGCCGGGTCCGAACATGCCCACGTTGCCGGCGTACCAGCCGGGTGCGAGATACGCGCCGAGGGCGTTGGTGCCGGGCCGCAGGAGGTCGGTGACGTCGTACGTCTGGTACTGGACACGGGTGCGGTAGTCCGTCCAGCCGGGGGCGAGTTGGTCGAGGCCCACCCGGCTGCCGTTGAGGTGGCTCTCGTACAGGCCGAGCGCCGTGGCGTACAAGCGGGCGCGGGCCACCCTCCTGCGGGGCAGGCGGAATTCGTGGCGCAGTTGGGTGACGGCGTACGACACCGGGACGACCCGCCCCCACGGTCCGGCGCCCCAGGCCGCCGCCACCCGGACGGCAGGCCAGGCCCCGTCGTCGAAGCCCAACTCCCGCCATCCGTCGGCCGGTTCCTGGTCCGTGGTCTTCCAGGAGGCGTCGGTGAACACCTTCTGCTCACCGGAGGCGGTCCCGACGACAAGGGTGGCGACGAGTCCCGCCGGGCCTACCGTCGCGTTGGTGGCGGCGACGGCGATAACGTTGTCACCGGCCCGCACGCGGTCCAGCACGTCGATCACCGCCGGGCGTTTCCAGTCCTCGTTGTCGGTGTCGAGGTCGGTGTGGGCGACCTCGACACCGTTGAGGGAGACGGCATATACGTTGTCGGCGGTGATGGCGAGCGTGGCCGACGTGATTCCGTCGGGCAGTTGGGCGGTATGGCGGAACCAACGGGTGGCCGCCGGAACGCTGTTGGTCGGATCACCCTCGGGGAACCAGATCCAGGAAGCGCCCTCGAAGGACGGCGCGTCCACGAGGCTCGCCGGTGCGGAGATCCAGCCGGCGCTCCACTGCCCGGCATCCATCAGTCCGGTCTCCCACCACGAGGGCGCGCTCCAGCCGGAGATGTGCCCGTCGGCGTCCCACACGCGGACGGACCAGTGGTAGCGCGTACGGGGCTTGAGAGCGGGACCTCCGTAGGACACCAGGACGGACTCGCCGGACGTGACCTTCCCGCTGTCCCAGACGTCCGGGAGGGACAGACGGGACGCGGTGGTGGCGACGCGGATCTGGTAGGCGCTCTGGCGCGCGTCCACCGTGTCGGACGCCAACGGCCAGCTCAGCCGGGGGCGTTGGGCGTCGATCCCCAGCGGGTGCTGGACGTACTCCACGGTCGGCACCGTGACGCGCAGCCCGTCGCGCTGTGCCTGTGTCTCCGCCTGCGCCTGTCCGGATGCCGGTGCGGCCATCGCCGGCACGCTGTCCACGGTCACTGCCGCGACCGTGGCGATCGCGCCCGCGAGCATGTTCCTCCTGCTGATCACTACGACTCCTCACTCGCACGGAATGGGATGAATCGATTCAGAAATGAGAGGCGTGGGTAACGTAGATCCTGGTGAGGCCGGGGTCAATCGTCGTGCAACTGTTTTCGTGACAGGGCTACTTCGCGATCGACTCGGGTGGGGTAGGCGCGCGAGGTGGATGCGAGGGAATTGAACGGTTTCAATCGCGCGCGGGTCAGGCCCTCAGGGGCAGTGGCGGGAACTCATGGTCCTGCCAGAGCCGTCGCGAGGTCTCCTCGGGTTACGCGGCGACGGTGGGCGGTGCGCCGAACACCTGGGTGAGCCGGTGGTCGGTGTCGAACGCGGGCCAGCCTCGGCCGGTGTCGGGACGCCCAGCAGTTGGCCGAAACCGGTGGTGAAGTCGCCGAAGATCAGGGGGAGATCCAGTCCGTGGCAGGCGGCCAGGTGAGGTCGTAGACGTGGGCCCGGCCGCCGCCGACGGCCTGGCTCTCGGCCAGCCGGAGCGAGGGCATGCGGAACAGCCAGTCGGAGCGGACCAGCACCCAGAGCGGTTCGGCGGAGGTGTGCGAGAACGCGGACCGGTAGGCGGTCCCGGCGTCCGGGATGCTGTTGGCGAATCCGGTGCGGCCGGGGCACCCTTCCGAGAAAGCGTGACACTTCTCGCGAAAGTGTCACGCTTTCTCGGCTGTACAGGGTCGCCCGGGCCCGCTGACGGGATTGGCCAACAGCGTCGTCCGGGCCGGGGCCGTAGACGGTGAGAGCGCGGGAGACCTCCCGCTCGTCGACCGCACCCGGCCCCGGAGGCAGGAACGACCGGTACTCGTCGCGCGTGTGCCCGGCGATCAGCTCGACACCGCGCCCCGCGCCGGCGGCCAGGGCCTGCCACGGGGTGGTGGGGAGCACGTCGCCGTCGACGACCGGGCCGAACAGGCTGGGATGGTCGGCCAGTTGACCCCATCGGCCGACGCGCTCGCGCTGTCCCGCGGTCGCCTCCTCGCCGGCCGTCGCGAGGTCGTTCGGCTCGACCGCGGAGAGGAACGGGCCTCCGACGCTCTGGGCGATGGCTCGGTGGAACAGTCCGGCCGCCGAGGGCATCGCCAGCAGCGCGGCCACCGAACCGGCACCGGCCGATTCACCGAACACCGTGACCTGGCCGGGGTCGCCGCCGAACGCGGCGATGTTCTCGCGCATCCACTCCAGCGCGGCCACCTGATCGAGCAGACCGCGGTTGGCCGGGGCGCCCTCGATCGCGGCGAAACCCTCCACGCCCAGCCGGTAGTTGCAGCTGACCACCACCAGATCTCCCTCGCGGGCGATGCTCCGCGGGTCGTAGGCGCTGTCGCTGCTCGAGCTCAGTTTGTAGGCCCCGCCGTGGATCCACACCATCACCGGGCGCGGTGCCGCGCGGTCGGGGGCTGGTGTCCACACGTTGAGCGTCAGCCAGTCGTCGTCCGTCGACTGCGGTGGCAGGGCGCCCACTTGGTCCCGGAAGACGGCGTAGTCCTGCGGTGCGCACGAGCCGAAGGCGAACGCCTCGCGCCTCGCCAACCGGGGGCGCGGCGAACGGAATTCCCCGGAAGACGGCCAGGCCGTGCTCCCAACGGCCCCGCACCGTCCCGGCAGTTGTGCGGGAATCGGCCGTGGGGGACTGCTCGGACATCTCGGCTGTCATGGGTGGTTCCCTTTCCTGGTCCGGTGCGGAGGGGCTGTGTCAGACGGCGAACAGGCGGCGCAGCCAGCTGACGGATGCCTGGTTCGCGGCCCGCGACAACGGGGCCTGCGGCGCGATGATGTGGAACGAGTGGAAACCGCCGGGCCAGACATGGAGTTCGGCCGAGCCGCCCGCCCGCCAGATCCGCCGGGCGTACTCGACGGCCTCGTCGCGGAAGATCTCGGCCGAGCCGGCGTCGATGAACGTGGGCGGGAGGCCGGAGAGTTCGGCGGCCCGGGCGGGGGCGGCGTACGGAGACACCTCCGGTCCACCGCGCGCGGCACCGAGGAACGCGGTCCAGCACAGTTCGATGACACCGGTGTCGCCGAGTCCCGTACCGGCCATCTGCCGGGCCGAGCACGTGCCGTCGCGGTCGTCCAGCATGGGGCCGAGCAACACCTGGCCGAACAGGGCCGGTTCGCCTCGGTCCCTGGCCAACAGGGCGGTCGCCGCAGCCAGGTTGGCGCCCGCGCTCTCACCCATGACGACGATCCGCTCCGGGTCGATGCCGAGTCCGGCGGCGTTCGCCACCGTCCACGCGAGACCGGCGTAGCAGTCCTCGACCGGCGCGGGATGGGGATGCTCCGGTGCGAGCCGGTACTCCACCGAGACCACGGCGAGTCCCAACTCCTCGGCGATACCTGCGTACAGGGGCATGTTCAGGTACCGGTCGCCGCCGATCATGCCGCCGCCGTGGATGCGGTAGACCGCGCCGTATGGCGCCCGCGCCCTGGTCGGCAGACAGACCAGCAACGCGACATCCGGCGCGCCGGGCGGGCCTGGCACCACGTGTTCGGACACCGCGAGCGCGCCGTTCCGGCTCAGGTCGCCCACTGGTTCCAGCCCGGCCGCCGCGCCCTCGCGCATGGCCGCGACCGCGGCTGCGACGCCGTCGGCGCGGAACACCTCCACGAATTGGGCCAGTTGATCCTCGTACGCCGTCGCGACGGCGGCCAGCCCGGGATCGAAAGGCGGCAGCGGACCGACGGGTTCTCGGGTGGAGCCGGCGTTCGACGTGACGGGACTCATGACCACCTCTCGTGGGGCGCGCTGGTGGAGGCTGCTTTCGCCCTGATTGTGCGGCCGGGCCAGGCGGGAGGAACGCTGCCGGATGGCGGGGAATACCCGCCATCCGGCTAACCGGTTCCCGCCCGGTCCGGCCGCACAATCGCAGGACGGATTTCCCCGGGACAGGCAGGTGCGCGATGAAGTACGGAGCCTCTTTCGATGTGCGGGTCCCCATGCGGGACGGCACCGAGTTGTCGACGAACATCTGGCGACCGGAGACCGACGAGCCGGTCCCCGTGCTGCTCACCCGTACTCCGTACGACAAGGAGAAGGTGGGCCTGGGGACCGCGCTCATGCCGAGTCTCAACGCGATGCTGCGCGCTGGTTACGCGGTGGCCGTCCAGGACTGCCGGGGCACCTACGGGTCCGACGGTGTCTTCGTGCCGCACGTGGACGACGCCTCCGACGGCGCCGACACGGTGGCCTGGCTGGCCGGGCAGGAGTGGTGCGACGGCGGCGTGGGCATGTTCGGGCCCTCGTACCTGGGCATGGTGCAGATGCGAGCCGTCTCGGCCAAGCCCCCGGCGCTCAAGGCGATCGCTCCCATGATGGCGTCGGCGGACCTCTACGCGACGCCCTGGCGTTCCCGGGGCGGTGCGCTGTCACTGGACACCGTGCTGGGCTGGGCCACTCTGATGGCGCTGGGCGAGGCTCAGCGGGGTCTCGCGCAGGGGCGTGCCGACGTAGAGGATGTCACCGCCCTCGCGGCGCGGGTGGCGGCGGACCGCTCGCTGCGTAACGACCCGACCCTGGTGGCCGACCAGCCGCTGATCTCCGCCCACCTGCCCTGGATGGTCGACGTCGCGATCGGCCGCCCCGACCGCGACGAGGCCTGGCGGGAGCTGGCGGCGATCGAGCAGGTCGCCTCGATCACGACGCCCGCGCTGCACATCGGCGGCTGGTACGACCTGTTCATCGGGGAGACGCTGCGTGACTTCACGGAGATGAGGGCGGGGGCCGGCACGGCGGAGGCGCGGGAGGGACAGCGGCTGATCGTCGGGCCGTGGTCCCACTCGCTCGTCGGGTTCGTCGGCTACTTTCCCGACCGTGACTTCGGCATGGCGGCCGGCATGGACGCGGCGGCGCTGGGCGAGCAGCAGATCGCCTTCTTCGACCGCTGGCTGAAGGGACGGCCGGACGCTCTGGAGCGCCGGTCGCCGGTGCGGCTGTTCGTCATGGGGATCGACCAGTGGCGGGACGAGCCGGACTGGCCGCTGCCCGACACCGACTACCGGTCCTACTACCTGGAGGGCGACGGCCCGGCGAACAGCGCCGCGGGCGCCGGGTGCCTGTCGCCGGCCGAACCGACCGGCGACTTCGTCGACACCTACCTCTACGACCCGCGCCGGCCGGTGCCCTCCCTCGGCGGCACCCTCATGAGCCTCACGGGATACGACGGCCCCGCCGATCAGCGCCCGGTCCACGACCGCGACGACGTGCTGGTCTTCACCACCGAGGTGCTGGAGGAACCCATGGAGGTGACGGGTCCGGTGTCGGCGCGGCTCTTCGTCAGCTCGTCGGCCGTGGACACGGACTTCACCGCGAAGCTGGTCGACGTCCACCCGGACGGCCGGGCCATCGTCCTGTGCGACGGCATCCTGCGCACGCGCTACCGGGAGGGGCTCGACGCCCCGCGGCCGATGACGCCCGGAGAGGTGTACGAGATCGAGGTCGACCTCATCGCCACCGCCAACGTCTTCCTGGCCGGGCACCGGATCATGGTGGAGATCTCCAGCTCCAACTTCCCCCGCTACGACCGGAATTCCAACACCGGCGGGGTCATCGCGCAGGAGCACCTCGCCGACATGGTGACCGCGGTCAACCGGATCCACCGGGGAGCGGAGTACCCCAGCCGGATCGTCCTGCCTGTCGTACGGCGCTAGGAGCCGGCGGGTGGAGCAGCAACCGGCGTGCGGCGAGGGCCAGTTGCAGCCGTAGCCGGCCCTGGGGGTCGTGGACCGGGAACCCCAGGTCCTGCTCGATCGCGGTGATCCGGCCCTTGAGCGTCGAGTGGTGGACGTACAGGGCCGCCGCCGCGAGCCGCAGGCTCGTGTGCGAGGTGAACTCGGCCAGCGTGCGCAGCACCCACGGACCGGAACGGGCCGCCTTCTCCAGCGCGCGGACGTCGGCCGGCGGTGAGGCCGGGTCGAGGGCGTCGGCGAGCAGGGCCAGTGTGCCGAGTTCCTCGAAGAGGACGATGCCGGGGCCCGGGTCCTCGTCGGTGTCCTCGGCGGCGAAGCGCAGCGCGGTCCGGGCCAGGTCCCAGGACCGGGGGAGGTCCAGCAGGGGAACGGCGGGTCCGATCCCCGTCCGCCCGAGACCTTCCCACCGGCGCGCCCGGGCGGTGCAGTCCGTGTCGCTCCTGGCGGCGGCCACGATCTGTCCCGCACCGTCGGCCGCCGCCACCGCCCGCAGGGTGGCCCCCTCCGGCAGGTGCAACAGCCGAGCCGCACACAGGCGGTCACTCTCGCTCGCACCGCTGTCCAGCAGCACCTCGACCGCGGCCGGGTCGTCCGAGAAGGGGCCCGCACTCCTGCCGGACGCGTCGCGGGTGCGATGGAGCACCTCGCGGGCGGCGAACGCGGCCCGGTCGAGAACCATCGCCTCGATCAGCGAGTGCCGGCCGACCCGTTCGAGCCAGAGCGCCGGCAGGCCGCCCGGTATGAGGGGCGCGCCGATCCACCGCGGATCGATCGGCCCGGCGTCGCGCTCGACCCGGCCGTCCAGGTCCGCGCGCAGGGCGACGCCGAACCGCTCGTCGACCAGCCGGGCCGGTGAGCCGCTCAACGTCGCCACCGCGGCCAGGACGGGCCCCAACCCCGCGTGCCCTTCGACGAGTTCGTCGAACCGGCTGATGACCCTGATGGCGGCGCCCGCCTCCGGGTCGAGGGCGTCGAGCTTGGCTACCACGTGATGCATGACCGCCTCGTTCCGCACAGCGCCGGCCGGAACAGCCCTGGACCGGGTAGGGCTCGGAAGGCTGGAAGTGGAGGACGGGAAATGGAGAGTCCTCCTCCGCAAGTATTGATGTTTCTTTACGGGGATGACAAGGGCGCGATGTGATGTGTCTGCCCCCGGCACCGGGCCGGACCGGCCGACGTCAGTGAGAAAGACGCCGACTCGCCTGTCTGCTGGGGGAGTTGTGAAGTCCGGTGGGTGATGCTGGAAACTTCCGCACAGTGGTTCGGGCAGGCGTCGCCCCGCACGTCTGCATCAGGGCAACACACACAAGGGAAGAGCCTTGCAGCAATCCTCGCGTAGAAGATCACCCCGGAAGGTGCTGGCCGCGATCCTGGCCGGCGGTGCCGTGGCCGCGGGCTGTTTCGCCGTTCTGCCGTCGACGGCACAGGCCGCGCAGACCCCGGGCGCCGACCGGCAGTCCTCCTTCACCGACGCGGCCGAGGAGTTCGGCGTACCGCTGCCCGTGCTCCTGGCCGTGTCGTACCAGGAGTCGCAGTGGGACGACCACGACGGGCACTACAACACCTCGGGCGGATACGGCCCGATGAACCTGACGGACGTCACCGCCAAGATGGTCTCCGGGGGCGCGGCGGGCGCCGCGGGCCGCGGTGACCTCGCCGAGCTGACGTCGGACCCGGCGCTGCACACCCTCGACGCGGCGGCGAAGCTCACCGACACCCCGGCGACGAAACTGCGCACCGACGACCGCGAGAACATCCGCGCCGGTGCCGCCCTACTCGCCTCGTACCAAAGGGAGTTGACGGGCAAGAGCTCCACCGACCCGGCCGACTGGTGCGGCGCGGTGGCCAAGTACAGCCAGTCCTCCGACAAGAAGGCCGCGCAGCTCTTCGCCGACCGCGTCTTCAAGACCGTGTCCTCGGGCGCCTCGCGGACGACCGTCGACGGACAGCACGTCGAACTCCCGGCGCAGCGAGCGATTCGGCCCGAGACCCGACAGCTGTCCGAGCTGAAGCTGAAGACCGCCGCGACGGCCACCGACACCGAGTGCCCCGCCACGGTCGACTGCACCTTCCTCGCCGCGGCCGCCTCCAACGGGCAGGTCGCGGGCCGCCCGGACGACGGCGTGCAGATCAAGTACATCGTCCTGCACGACACCGAGTCGTCCTACGACGCCGCCATCAAGACCTTCCAGACCGTGGGCTCCGGCGACTCGGCGCACTACGTCATGCGGGCCTCGGACGCGGCCGTCACGCAGATGACGCACACCAAGGACATCGCGTTCCACGCCGGCAACTACTGGTTCAACATGCACTCGATCGGCATCGAGCACGAGGGCTACGCCGCGCACGGCGCCACCTGGTACTCGCAGGCGCAGTACCAGGCGACGGCCGACCTGGTGAAGTACCTCGCCGCGAAGTACGACATCCCGCTCGACCACGAGCACATCATCGGCCACGACAACGTGCCCGGCCCGCAGGACAGTTACGTACGGGGCATGCACTGGGACCCCGGTCCCTACTGGGACTGGACGGCGTTCATGAACATGGTCGCCCCGGCCAAGGGGCACCACGCGCAGAGCGCCTCCCGGCACGCCCCGAGGGTGGGCTCGGCGGTCACCATCAGCCCCAGGTTCGCGACCAACGACCAGACCGTCCAGGTCTGCCCGGCCGACGACCCCACGGGCGCCACCGCCGAGTGCACCGAGAGCACCGCGCCCTCCAACTTCCTTCCCGTGCGCACCGGTCCGAGCGCGGACGCGCCCCTGTTCGCCGACCCGGCCATCCACCCCGGCGCGACCGAGGGCACCGACTCGATCCACGACTGGGGCAGCACCGTCCAGGCCGGCCAGCAGTTCGTGGTGGCCGACGTCGACGGCGACTGGACCGCCATCTGGTTCAGCGGGGCGAAGGTGTGGTTCTACAACCCCCACGGCCTCAACACCTGCGCCGCGCAGGGCGCGAGGATCCTCCACTCCGGCGACCAGGCCGCGACCCTCTACGGCTCCGGCTACCCGCAGGCGTCGGAGTACCCGTCCGGCCTCTCCCCGTCCACCCAGAAGCCCCTGACCGTCTACGGCTTCCCGGCGGGCCAGGCCTACGTCGCCACCCAACCCCCGGTCAGCGCCGACGACTTCTTCGTCTCGGGCGACACCTACGTCACCGGCGCGGCCAAGTACTACACGATCCAGTACAACCACCGGGTCGTCCTGGTCGACGCCTCCCAGGTCTCCTGAACCCGGCCGGTGCGGGCGGCACGCGTACGACCTGCCCGCACCGGTGGACCTCTTCGGCGGGGCGCTCTGCGAGGATCTCCCCATGAGCGACAACCCCCTGCGCCACGTCACCGTCGACCGCACCGCCCCCGGCCGCTTCACCGCGACCAACGCCCGCGGCGGCACGATCGACTTCGGTACCGCCGTCGGCGGCGGCACCGAGTTCACCCCGGTCGAACTGCTGCTCGCCGCGATCGGGGGCTGCACCGCGGCCGACGTCGATGTGGCGACCACCCGGCACGCGGAGCCGGACGGGTTCACCGTCACGGTGACCGGCAACAAGGTCAGCGACGACCTCGGCAACCGGATGACCGACCTCGCGGTCACCTTCGCCGTGACCTTCCCGGAGGGCGAGGCAGGCGACCGGGCCCGCGCGATCCTGCCCCGGGCGGTCACCGTCTCGCACGACCGGCTGTGCACGGTCAGCCGCACGGTGGAGACCGGCACGCCCGTCACCGCGACGATCAAGGACGCCTGACCCTCCCGCTCGCCGCGAGGTTCTCTGCGAGCAGGTGACAAGGGCGCCGGCGTGCGCTGCGTTCTTGTGAGCACCGCCTGATCCCGTGGTCCCGGCCGTCCTACGGTCCGGCCATGAACACGAGTCGCAGCAAAGGAAGTTCGTGGCGCGGAGCCACTACCAAAGGACGCACGTGGCGCGGAGCCACAAGCACAGGACGTACCTGGCGCGGTGCCGCGCTCGCGGTGCTGTTGACCGCGGGCGCGCTCACCGCCGCCGCTCCCCAGGCCCAGGGCGAGAGCGCCCGCACCGAGACCCCGGTGGCGTCGACACATCCCGCCGACGGCGTGACCGAGTCGCTGGTGCGGGTCAAAGTGCCGTTACCGCAGTCGTTCGGCGCCCGTCCGGCGGCGTGCGACTGGCTGTCGTATCTGCGCTACCGCTCCGCCGACGGCCCGAGCGCCTCCGCCGACGCCGACCGGATCCTCGTGGCCCAGCCCGGCATCCTCGAAGGAGCCGGTGCCTTCGACAGCGTCGCCCGCGACACGGTCGCCCAAGCCGCCGCGCAGGGACGGCACATCGAGTTCTGGGCCCTGGACCGGCGCTCCAACTGCCTTGAGGATCCCACCGGTATCGCCTCCGGCGACCAGCACACGGCCGTCGACTACTACTACCGGGGCAAGTCCGTCGGCAGCCGCACCTTCGCCGGGTTCGTCGGCAACGACCAGCTCGGCTGGATGGCCAAGCTCGGCATCCAGCAGACCGTGCGCGACGAATACGACCTCCTCGTCGCCGAGTTGCCCGATCAGGGAGTACGCAAGAGCAAGGTGCTGTGCGGCGGCCACTCGCTCGGCGGTGTCATCACCGGGTACTTCGCGGCGGCCGACTTCGACGGCAACCCCGCCACCACGGCGGACGCCGGGCAGAACCAGTGCGCGGGCTACTTCGCCCTCGACACGACGATCTCCACGGACCTCGGGGACCTCAGTGGCAGCATCCCCGACGACACCAACCTGCCTGACATCGGGCTCGGTTACGCCGTCGTACAGGCCGGGCTCGACAGCGGCGTGCTGTCCCGTTCGCTGTCCGCGCCCGTGCTGCTCAACCCCGAGACGATGACCCTGCTCGCCATCGCCGGCCTGGGCGCCGTACAGAACCCGGACGCCGAGGCGGACCTGCCGTCCTACCTCCCCTCCAACGTCAACATCGAGGCCACGAACCGCTTCCTGTTCTCCAAGGACGCCGCCACCTTCCTCACCGGCTCACCCGCGGTGAAGGACTTCCGGCTCACGAACGACGCCGTGCTCGGGTCGCTGATGGACGACAACTCCGTACCCCTCGCCTTCCTGCAGAGCAGCGTCGGTTTCTTCGACGGCGGCCCGATCGTCGACAAGAACTTCCCTGCCACCAACGGCAGTTCGGACCAGTCGCAGCTCTTCGGCGTCGAGTACAAGGCCATCCCGGCGGTGCCGCACAGGCCGCTCTACACCTGGCGCGATTACGACCGTGTCGGCGCCGCCGACGACCCCGGGTACCGGTCGGCCGACGGCACCCCGTTCACCAACGCCTCCAAGGAGGTCACCGACATCCACGAGCTGGCCCGCAGCATGGGGGAGCAGCCGCTGGACTTCACCGAGCAGTACTTCCCGACCAAGCTCGTCACCGACATCGAGCTGGCCACCTCACCCCAGGTGAAGCAACTCCTCGTCCACCCGGGCGGGTTGACGGCCAACCCGACGCTCACCGTCCTCGCGGGCGACGGTCTGCTCGCCGGTCACATCCCGGCCGGCCTGCACCCCGTGATCGCCCCCGGCTACCAGCACCTCGACGTCCTGACCGCCGCGCCCGTCCAGAACAACGGCCGCCCCGAGGTCGTCTCCAGCAGCCTCGCGGCCTTCGCGGCCTCGCCCAAGTAGCCGTCCCCGCACAGCTGTTCCCGAACATGATGAGGACCGGGAGGATCAACTCCCGGTCCTCATCAGTGCGTTGCTACGGCTCAGACCTTGCCCGCGGCGAACGTGGCCGCCGCGTCCGCGTCGGAGGTGTAGCCGAGGTGCGCGAGGACGTCGGTTCCGCCGTTCTGGCAGATCGGGTCACCGTTGGCGCAGAAGTCGATGGTGCGGCTCTGGTACGTGCCGGTGACGCTCTTGCCGAGGGCCCGGATCGGGTTGCCGAACAGCAGGACCGCGGCGACTCGCGGTGCCAGCGCGGCGGGGATGGTCGCCACGATCGGGCTGCCGACCACCGCGCCGTCGCTGCTGATTCCGATGGAGTTGTCGACGACGTTCGCGCCCTGCGAATAGCCGACGAGAATGAAACGCTGATTCGGACATGCGGCGGCTTGTGCGTCGACGTGGTTCACCACATCGGCGTTTCCCGTCGCGGCGGACGTCAGGGAAAGGTCGGCGGGATAGTTCACCGCATAGCTGGAGAGCGTCTTTCCGGTGATTTTCTTCTGGAGCGCGGAGAACACCGGGTCGCCGACGATCAGGCCGAGGGCGCCCGGCTCGAAGGTGCCGCGAGCTGCCACGACGTCGAGGTCGGAGCAGGTGGCGGCCGTCGCGGTGGGTGCGGAGAGGGTGGCGAGCCCGGCCCCGCCGGCCAGCGAGAGCGCGGCGAGGCATAAGCGAATACGCATGGGAATCCTTTGAGGGTGGGGCGCGTGAAGCGCCTGTGGAAAGGACTGTCCCGAAGGTATTCGCGTTCCCGTACCCGGTGTTATGGACGGGAATTCAGAAACTCTCTCTGTTTTTGTCGGCTCGTGAGTCGCGGTCACCTCGTGCGTCACGGTCACCGTCCCGCAATGCCGCCGAACGCAGCGCGAGGATCAGATCGAGACGGGTGCCGGGGTCGTGCAGGGACGCGCCGAAGAGTTTCTCCAACTGACGCAGGCGATAGCGGACCGTCTGCGGGTGGATGTGGAGCCGGGCGGCGACATCGGGGACGTTGCTGCCGCTGAGCAGCCAGGCGAGCAACGTCTCGGCCAGCCGCGGGCGTTGACCCTCGGACGCGGCGTCGAGCGGCGCCAGAGCCCGTAACTCCAGCTGGGCGAGCAGCGGTTCGTCGCTGTGCAGCAACAGCGTCGACAGATGGTCGGCGCACAGCACCACGCCCTGCCGGGGCAGCACCCCGCGCCCCATCAGCCCCAGCGCCCGCGTGGCCCAGCGCAAGGACCGCGCGGCCTCGACGACCGGGACCGTAGGCCCGATCGCCGCCGGACGGCCGCCCAGGCCGAGGACGAACGACCGCCCGCCGAACCGGCCGTAACCCTCCGGGTCCGGCACCAGCACGCGCGGCGGACGCGACTCCATGTCCGCCAGCGCGCCCGGCATCGCCGGCGGCCGGTCCTCCGCGCGCGGGTCCGCCGGACCCGCCAGCGCGATGACGGCGACCCGTGACGGCACCCGCCAGCGCGCCCCGTGCGCCAGGTCCTGCAACGCCTCCGGGGCCACCGGCCCCTCGCCCAGCAGGAGTTCGAGCAGCCGTCGGCGCCGCCGCTCCACCTCGTCCGTGCTGCGCGACTGCGCCTCCGCGTATCCGGCGGCGGCCGCCTCCGCGACCTCGTGCACGGTCCGGAACGCCAGCTCTCCCAGCGCGGCCACCACCGCCGAATCCAGGCCGAGTTCCTCCGCCGTGCGGCCCATCAGCCGCCACGCGTGCAGCCCGCCGACGCGGATCGCCGACTGCAGCGCCTCCAGGCTGCGGCCCTCCAGGGCCTCGCCGCGGCCGAGTTCCTCGTAGTACGCCGCCGCCATCGCGGCGTTCTGGCCGTGCGGGTCCGCGATGTGGTCGACGAACAGGGTGAGCGCCTGCACCACCCCGGATCTGAGGTTCTCGCGGTATGTCCCGTCGGCCGGCCGCGCGTACTCGGGGACCTGTCTGCGCACCACGTCCTCCACCTCGTCGGAGACGGCGGGGAGTTGGGCGCGCAGCAGCTCGGCCAGGTCGGGCGGAACCAGAGCGGTTCCGGGCTCGGTGGGTACTCCGCGCGGGGTGGGGACAGCCACGACGGACACTCCTTTCCCCCGGAGGCGGCTCGCCCACGGACTGTTGCCCGTGGGGCGAGGGGGACGTCCCGTGTTGGACGGTCGTCCCCTGCGCTCCGTTCCGTGCCCCGGCTGCACCGACATCACTCCGGCAGCCCCAGCGCACCGGCGAGCATCGGCCACGAGGTGGTGAACTCCCCTTTCCAGTAGGCCCAGCTGTGACCTCCCCCCGAGTAGAAGTGCGTGATCACCGGTATGCCGAGCAGGGCGAGCACGCCGGTGAAACTGTGCGCGGAGGGCCACAGCAGACTCTCCAGCGCCTCGGGCAGCCAGTCGCCCGAACCCCCGGCCACACCACTGCCGTTGGACACGTACAAGGGTGTCCCGCGCAGCCCGCCGGCCCGGGCGCGCGGATTGGCGGCCTGCCAAGTCAGCAGGTCCAGCAGGGGATTGCCCCACAGGGAGCGCGGCGCCAGGTTCTCGCGGGCCACGATGGCGTCCACCAGCGAGGGCACCCCGGGGGCCGTGGTGTCGAGGATGCCGCTGTACGAGGCTGCGGCGGTGAACGCGCCCGGGTGACGGGCCGCGTGCGCCATCGCGCCATAGCCCCCGGTGGACACCCCGGCGACGGCCCGCACCCCGGACGCCCGGTAGTCGCGGGCCAACAGCGCCGGAACCTCGGTGAGTTGGAAGGTCTCGTAGTCGGGACCGTCCCGCCACGCGCTCGGGATGCCGGTCGGCCCCGCGTCCGGCATCGCCACGATCAGATCGCGGCCCTCGGTGAAGGCCTCGATGTCCGTCTCCCGCGTCCAGGACGTGTAGTCGTCGTGCGCCCCGTGCAGCAGATACAGCACGGGATACGTCCGCCCGGGCTGCGCGGCGAAGCCCGACGGCAGGATCACCCGCACCGGCGCGCTGCGGCCCAGCGCGGGCGAGGACACGGACACGTCGAACGTCCGCGCCGAGACCTGCGTCGCGGCCCGGGCCCGGCCCGCGGCGGCCGTGGCACCGAACAGAACGGCCAGTCCCGTGGCTGCGGTTGCCCTCGTGACGGCGCGTCGGGATATACCACTGGGGTGGTGCGGCATGGCGGCTCCTCAGGCTGGTTCGGCGGGTCCCTCCGGCGAGGTGAGCACCCGCCGCAGATGGGCGGCGATCTCGTCGACGTACGGCGGGTCGAGCAGCGACAGGTGGTGCCCCGCCACCGGTACGACCGTCAGCCGCGGGCACACCTCGTCCCAGCCGAGCGCGTCGTCGTCCCGTTCGTACGCCGGGTCACGCACGGTGTGCGGCGCCGGTTCGGTGGCCCGGTACAGCACCACCCGCCCCTCGTACCGGCCCGGTCGATGCGCCTCGCCGATCCGCAGATCGAGGTACGAGGCACGCTGGTGCTCCAACGCGGCGGACGGCACCTTCACCACCCCGCGCAGGGTGCGCAGCACGAGGTCGATGCGCTCGTGGTCGTCGTCCAACGCCACGAGTTCGTCGTAGGGCAGGGGGAGTTGGACGCCGTAGGTGTCGGCGATGTGCTGGGCGAAGCCCGTGAGCTGTGTGCGCACGCTGTCGGGTCGGGGGAGAGGCCGTACGGAGTCGATGAGCACGACGAGTTCGACGTCCCGCCCGGCGGCGGTGAGTTGGCGCGCGGTCTCCTGCGCCACGAATCCGCCGAAGGACCAACCGACAAGCACACACGGCCCGTTGGGATGAGCGGTGGTGATCGCCTCGGCGTAGCGGCGAGCCTTCTCGGAGACGGTGTGGGCGTCCTCGATCCGGTCCAGTCCGTGCACCGGCCGGTCCTCGCCGAGGCGTTCGCCGAGCGCGCGGTAGACGTCGGTGGTCCCACCGGCGGCGTGGAAGAGGAAGAGGGGAGGGAGAGGGGACGGCGAGTCGGTCAACTGACCTATTCGGTCCGCCACTTCGGCGACCGTGACAGCGTCGAACAAATCGCGCAGGTGCAGTTCGACACCGAAGCCGTGTTGCAGGGCGGTGCGGATGCGGACGGCCATGAGGGAGTCAAGGCCGAGGTCCGACAGCGCCGTGGCCGGGGTGATGCGGGACGCCGGGTGGCCGGTGACAGAAGCGATGTGGTGGCTGACGCGGGCGGTCACCGAGCCCCCTGCGGCCGGTTCCGGCTCGGCCCAGCGATGGGCGGAAGGCGCTACGGCGACGGGAGTTCGGCCGTCGGTCCACCAGTACCGGACGTGCCGCCAGCGCGGTGCCGGGAGGTCGATGACCCGGCCGCCCGGCAGTGGGAGGTCCAGTCCCGCCGCGTACAAGGCCCCCAACTCCTTCAGGAACGCGGCGGATCCATCCGCGTCGCGCCGCAACGTCCCGACGGTGAGGGCGCCGGGCACGTTGTCGGCGATGGATCTGGCCAGGACCGGATGCGGCGAGATCTCCACGAAGGCGGTGTGGCCATCCGCCACTGCGGCAGCGAGGGCACGGTCCAGGCGTACCGGCCGACGCAGGTTGGCGGCCCAGTGGTCGGCGTCGAACTGGCAGGCGCAGCGCGGGTCTTCGAGGACCGTGGAGTAGACGGGGATGCGTGGCGGCCGACCCTTGATGTCCCCGATGACCTCGATCAGTTCCGGCAACAGCGGGTCCACCTGAGGTGAGTGCCCGGCGCCGACGACCCGCATGACCCGGGCGGCCCGCCCGCGCTCCTCCAGCGCGCGCACCAGCCGGGCGACCGCCATCTCGTCACCGGTGACGACTTTCTGCCGGGGCGAGGAATGGACGGCGACATGCACACCCGGGAAGTCCCGCTCCAGGGAGGTTAGTTCACCGTCATCCAGGTCTACGACGGCCATCGCGCCACCCTGAAGTCCAGCGAGTAACCGAGCCCGTACGGCGACGACCCGGGCCGCGTCCGCCACATCCAGCGCGCCCGCGCAGACGGCGGCGGCCACCTCGCCCAGGGAGTGACCGATCACGGCGACCGGCTCCACGCCGTAGGACCGCCACAGCTCGGCGAGTGCCAACTGGACGCCGAACAGCACGGGTTGCGCGACATCCAGCCGGTCGAGATCCCCGGCGGAGACCAGGTGTTCGTGCAGGGAGAAGCCGAACACGTCAGCCACCTGCGCGTCCAGCTTCTCCACGGCGGCGGAGAAAGCCGGTTCCTCCAGGAGCAGTTGGCGCCCCATGCCGGTCCACTGGCTGCCGTATCCCGAGAACACCCACACCGGACCCCGTCCTACGAGATCACGGTCACCGGTCACCACCCGCGCATCCGGGCTGGCACCCTGCGCCAACACGCCCAGCGCATCGGCCAGTTCACCCCCGTCGCGCGCGACGACCGCAGCGCGTACAGGCCCGCGCCCGACTCGCCCGGCGAGTGTGCGCGCCACGTCGGCCGGACGGACGGCGCTCCCTTCGGGCGTGCGAAGCCACGCGGCGAGACGGGACGCGGTGTCGCGGATCCGCTCGGTGTCGATGTCGGAGAGGAGGTGAAGGCGGGCGGCCGGCTCCTCGCCCCGGACCACGGTGGGCCGCCATTCCTCCACCACCGCATGGGCGTTGGTGCCGCCGAACCCGAAGCCCGAGATGCCTGCGGTGGCCGTTCCGCCGTAACGGGGCCATGGTTCGGGCTCGGTGACGACGCGCAGCCGTGCGTCGTCGAGGGAGGTGCCATGCAGCGAGGGCGGGACCAGGTCGTGGTGGAGGGCGAGGACCGTCTTCACCAGGCCGGTGACGCCCGCCGCGGATTCGAGATGACCGAGGTTCCCCTTCACCGAGCCGAGCAGCAACGGCTGTTCGGGGTCACGGTCCGCGCCCAGCACCGCGCCGAGGGCGCCCGCCTCGATCGGGTCGCCGAGCGGGGTGCCGGTGCCGTGCGCCTCAACGTAGTCGATGTGGGCCGGGGTGAGTCCGGCCCGGGCATACGCGGTGGTCAACAGGGCTTGTTGGGCAGTGGGGTTGGGGGCGAGCAGCCCGTTGGAGCGCCCGTCGGAGTTGACGGCGGTCGCGCGGATCACCGCGAGGACGCGGTCACCGTCCCGTTCCGCGTCGGACAGCCGCTTCAGCAGGACCGCCGCGCAGCCCTCACCGCGTCCGATGCCGTCGGCCGCCGTGGAGAAGGGCTTGCAGCGGCCGTCCGGGGCTAGGGCGCCCGCTCGTTCGAAGGCGACGCCGACGACGGGGGAGAGGAGGACGTTGACTCCGGCGGCGATCGCCGTGTCGGTCTCGCCGGTGCGGAGGCTGACGCACGCCTGGTGCACGGCGACGAGCGAGGACGAACAGGCCGTGTCCACCGCCATGTTGGGGCCATGGGTGTCCAGCACGTACGCCAGTCGGCCCGCCGTCACGCTGAGTGCCGCGCCCGCCGGGGCCCACGGGTCGACGGCGTTCGCGTCGGCGCCGGTGAGCTGTCCGTACTCCGGGGCCGAGACGCCGACGTAGATGCCGGTGGCCGTACCCGCCAAGGAAGGTGCGGGCACGGCTGCGTGGTCGAGGGTCTCGCGGACGACCTCCAGGAGGATGCGTTGCTGGGGGTCCATCACCGCGGCCTCGCGCGGGGTGATGCGGAAGAAGTCCGCGTCGAACCCCGCGATGTCATCCAAGTAGCCGCCGTACAACGGCGTTTCGGGCGGCGGGAACGCTGTGAAGTCGGCCCATCTGTCCTCGGGGGCGCGGCTGATCGCGTCGACACCGTCGAGCAGCAGTTGCCAGTAGTCAGCCGGTCCGCGCACCCCGCCCGGCAGTCGGCAGCCGACGCCGATGACCGCCACGGGCTCGCCCGGGGTCGCGGCAACAGGAGCCGCCTGTACGGCAGTTCGCGGAGCCGAACCGCACACCCGCTTCACCAGCGCGTCCACGGTCGGCGCCTCCCACAGCAGGGTCGCCGGCAACTCGTGGCCCGTCAGCGAGGACAACTCGCCCGCCAGCACGACCGCGTCCCGCGAGGACATGCCGAGCTCGGCCAGCGGTCGGTCCAACGGGACGTCGTCCACTGGGGTGTTGTTCCACTCGGCGACCCGTTCCGCGATGCGGCGGCGGAGCAGCGCTCTCGTGTCGGCGGTCGTCATACGGCGGTCTCCGCCGCGTAGGCGCCCTCCAGATAGCGGGTGCGGGTCAGCGCCCGGGACACCTTGCCGCTGGAGGTGCGGGGGACCGTGCCGGGTGCGACGAGGACGACGTCGGTGAGCCGTAGCCCGTGCCGGGCGGAGACGGCCGCGCGTACGGCCTGCGTCAGGGCCGGTACGTCGATGTCGGCGAGGCTGGCCGTACGAGCGTGCTCGGCGACGACCACCACCCGCTCGCCCGCGCCACCCGCGCCGCCCGGCACGCCGAACGCGGCGAGCCGGTCGCGTCGTACGGCGTGATGGGCGTCCTGGGCGGTGGCCTCCACGTCCTGCGGATAGTGGTTGCGGCCGTCGACGACGATGAGGTCCTTGAGCCGGCCGGTGACGATCAACTGCCCTTCCAGCACGGTCCCGAGGTCCCCGGTGCGCAGCCAGCTGCCCGGAGCCTCCTCGCCGAGCGTGGCGCCGAAGACGCGCTCGGTCTGCGCGGAGTTGTTCCAGTAGCCGCGCCCCACGTTGGGACCCTGCACCCAGATCTCCCCGACCTCTCCCTCGGCCAGCACGGCGTGGGCGACCGGATCGACGATGCGCACCCGCTGCCCAACTGGCGTTCCGCAGGCGGCCAGTAGCACGGCTCGCGGGTCCTCGGGCCGTGCGGGCAGGGCCTTCCCGGCGGCGAGCGCGTCGCGGTCGAGGGCGAAGCGGCCGAGCGGGCGGCCGGGCCGGGCCGCGCTGACGAAGACCGTGGCCTCGGCGAGCCCGTACGACGGACAGTGCACCTCCGCCGCGAGCCCCTGCGCGGCGAACGCGGCCTGGAAACGGTCGGCGGTGCCGGGCCGGACGGGTTCGCTGCCGTTGATCAGCGCGGCGACCCCGTCCAGCCGCAGCCCCTCCTTCTGCGCCCCGGTGACGGCGGAGGCGCAGTAGTCGTAGGCGAAGTTGGGCGCGGCACTCAGCGCCTGCGGATGCGCGGCCAACAGCCGTAGCCAGCGCGCTGGTTCGTGCAGGAACGCGGCCGGGTCCATGAGCACCGACAGCAGACCCCGTACGACCGGCGCCGCGACGCTCAGCACCAGCCCCATGTCGTGGTAGAGCGGCAGCCACCCCACGCAGGTCATCGGATGCGCGTCGGCACCGTAAGCGGCAAGCGCCTGGCGGGCGTTGGCGACTACGTTCCCGTGCGTGATCTCCACACCGGCCGGAGCGCGGGTCGAGCCGGAGGTGTACTGGAGGTAGGCGGTCGCGGCCGAATCCGGCTCAGGCGCCTGCCAGTTGAGGGCGGCGGAGTCCGGTACCTGGTCCGCCGCGAGGACTGTGACCTGCGCACGCTCGCAGAAGTCCGTGACCTCGGGCAGAGCGCGACCGGTGGTCACCACGACGGACGGGCGCGCGTCGCCCAACACCCCTACCAGGCGGTCACCTTGACCCGGCAGTCCGGGCGGATACAGCGGTACGGCGACCGTCCCGGCCGTCAGCGCCGCCAGGAAGCCGGTGATGTAGTCCGTGCCCTGCGGGCACAACAGGGCGACCCGCGCTCCGGGTTCGGCGTGCTCGGCGATCCGTGCGGCCAGTGCCCGCACCCGCAGATCCAGGCGCTGCCAGGTCAGAGTGCGGTGCACGCCACGGGAGTTGGGGGCGGGATGGTCGACGAACGTGAACGCCCGGCGGTCCGGGGTGACTTCGGCCCAGTGCCGCACGTACTCGGGGAGAGTCCGGTACGCGGGCGCGAGCGGGGGGCGGCGGCTGTCCATCGGGCGTGACTCCTCACATCGCGGAACAACGCGGTGTCAGTTGGAGAGGGTGAACAGGGCGGTCAGAGCGGGATGTTGCCGTGCCGCCGCTCCGGCATCGGGGCGCGCTTGCCACGCAGTGCGCGCAGCGCGCGGCTGACATGGGCGCGGGTGTCGCGCGGGGCGATCACGTCGTCGACGTACCCGCGCTCGGCGGCAAGGTACGGCGTCCCGTGCGTCGACTCGTACGCGGCGACCAGGTCGGCCCGCAGCGCCTCCGGGTCGGCCGCGGCGGCGAGTTGGCGCCGGTGCAGCACGCCCACGGCACCCTCCGCGCCCATGACGGCGATACGGGCCGTGGGCCAGGCGAGGTTGAGGTCCGCGCCGAGATGCTTGGAGCCCATCACCGCGTACCCGCCGCCGTACGCCTTGCGCACCACCACGGTGACCTTCGGGACGGTCGCCTCGGCGTACGCGTAGAGGAGTTTGGCGCCGCGCCGGATGATGCCGCCGCGCTCCTGGCGGACGCCGGAGAGATACCCGGGGACATCGGCGAAGGTCAGCAGCGGGATGCCGAACGCGTCGCAGAACCGTACGAACCGTGCGGCCTTCTCGGAGGCGTCGATGTCGAGGACACCGGCGAGGTGCAGCGGCTGATTGGCGACGACCCCGACACTCGCCCCCTCGACCCGGGCCAGCGCGCAGATGATGTTCGGCGCGAACAGCTCCTGTACGTGCAGGAGTTCACCGTCGTCGACGACCGCGTGCAGGATGTCCCGCATGTCGTAGGCCTGCCCGAGCCGGTCGGGCACGATCTCGTCGAGCGGGGCGCCGTCGGCGACGGAACCGGGCGCGAACTCCGGTGGCCGTTCGAGGTTGTTGGCGGGAAGGTACGACAGCAGGTCGCGTACGGTGTCGAGCGCGTCACCCTCGTCGGCGGCGAGGAAGTGGGCGTTGCCGTTCACGGAGTTGCTGGTGCGGGCGCCGCCCAGCTCCTCGGCGGTGGCGCGTTCGCCGGTGACGGCCTCGATGACGTCGGGCCCGGTGACGAACATGTGCGAGGCGCCGTCCACCATCACGGTGAAGTCGGTGATGGCGGGGGAGTACGCGGCGCCGCCCGCACACGGGCCCAGGACGACGGAGATCTGTGGGATCACCCCGGACGCCTTTACATTCCGGCGCACCAACTCGGCGTAGAGCGCGAGGGAGTTGACGCCCTCCTGGATGCGGGCGCCGCCGGAGTCGTTGAGGCCGACGACCGGGCAGCCGGTCTTCAGGGCCAGCTCCATGAGGGCCACGGTCTTCTCGCCGAAGGCCTCGCCCATGCTGCCGCCGAAGACCGTGGAGTCCTGCGCGAAGACGCAGACCGGCCGTCCGTCGACCGTGCCGTACCCGGTCACGACCCCGTCCCCGTAAGGGCGTTGGGCACCGTCCCCGACGGCGCGGGCCCGCACGAAGCGGCCCGTCTCCGCGAACGAGCCCGTGTCCAGCAGCCGTTCGATCCGCTGCCGCGCACCGAGCGCGCCCTGTCTTCTCGGCGCGGCCGTGGCAACTGCCTGCGCCCGACGGTGTTCCAGATCGCCGATGCGTCCGGCGGTCCCGTCCGCCGAGGGTGTCACTGCCGTCAGGGATGTCGTCGCCTCTAGCGTCACAGCCACCTCCGAAGTGGTTCTCGAATATGGCAGCGATTCGGGAGCGGACCGAGGGATCGCCGTTCTGTTTGCGGGAGTTGAGTCCCGGGCGACGGAGGTTCGTCCTGAGGTGACAAGGGAGTGACGCCGGCCCGGCACAGCGCATAGGCGTCTGCGGTCCAGACCATTAGTGTGGTCATGTCACTGGCAACGTTTCCATCCCGTCTTACGTGCCCCCACCGATGTGACCACAGGAGGACCCCGGATGAGATCGTCGACGAGTCGGCCGTTGATCGCGGCCCGCAGACGGCTGTTGACCGCAGCCGACGGAACCGACAAGCGCGTACTGCGCCCCCTGGCCCTCGTGTTGACGGCCCTCCTGCTCGGCGTCGCGGCACTCGTTGGCGCCCCGCAGCCCGCACAGGCCGCGGCGGGCACCGTGTCGGCGTACCCGGTCCCCTCCATCTACCCGGCGTCCACCGACTACAAGTTGACCGTCAACGGCACTTCGGTTCCGGTCACCAAGTACACCGGGTACGACATCGCCCAACTCGCCCTGGGGACAGGCACGGCCACCATCTCCGTGACCAAGCTCAACAACACGGCCATCGGCGCGTACAGCATCAGCCCGCAGAAGCTGGGCATCACGGGAACCGTCAGCGGCCCGACCCTGACCTTCACCGTCCAGAACGACGAGTACCTGATCGTCAAGCTCGACGGCCGCCCCAACCTGGTCATCGCCGCCGACCCGGCCGAGACCGACCGCCCGGCGACCGGCGGTACCGGCATCTTCAACGTGCGGAGCGCGCCCTACTCGGCCCAGCCGAACACCGGCGCCTACACCACAACTCCCTTCCAGAACGCCCTCGATGACGCGGCCGCGTACGGCTCCGCGAACGGCACCCAGGGCATCGTGTACGTCCCGGCCGGCGTCTACACCCTCGGCAACCTCTACCTGCGGAGCAACCTCGCGTTCTATCTCGCACCGGGAGCCGTACTTCGCTACACAGGCGAGGCCGGCCACTACGTGGTGAACGGACACAAGACCTCCCAGGGCCGCGACCTCACCTGGTTCATCTCCACCCGCTACTCCTCGACGAACATCAAGATCTACGGCCGCGGCATCATCGACGGCAACGGCCGGGCCGCGCTCGCGCCCTCCAACCTCGGCGTGAACCTCCTCGCCCCGATCTACACGAGCGGCTTCACGGTCGACGGCATCACCTTCCGGGAGTCCAGCAGTTGGGCGGTCATTCCGCTGCGTTCCTCGGACCTGACCTTCCGCAACATCAAGATGTTCAACAGGTTCGACATGGGCGAGAACGACGGCATCGACGTCATGGAGTCCACGAACGTCACCGTCGACCACGCGATCGGCATCGGCCTCGACGACCCGTTCAGCACCAAGACTTGGCCGGCCGGCGCCGACATCTACAGCTCGGTCCCCGGCACCCCCCGCCCGTTGGACAACGTCACCTTCAACGACCTTGTCTCCTGGACCTATTGCTACGGCGTCAAGGTCGGCCAGGGCGTCTACGAGTCGCAGAACAAGGTCACCTTCCAGCACGTCGTCGTCTACGACGCGGCCGTCGGCATCGGCGTCCACCACAAGTACGGCACGGCGGCCGCGACGAACCTCAAGTTCGACGACATCGACATCGAACGGCTCAGCTTCACCAACGACGGCAACCGGACCTGGCTCGCCATGATGACCGGCAGCACGGCGGGCATCGGCCCGGTCACCGGCGTCACGATCTCCAACGTCCGTGTCCGCAACGCCGGTACGACCGCCGCACGCGTCAACGGCCTTCCCGGCGCGCCCATTTCGGGCGTGGCCCTGAGCCACATCGTGATGCCGGGCAGCACGACCGGCGCGACCACCCTCGGCCAGGCCAACCTCACCAACCTTTCGGACTACGGCAGTTTGACCATCACGCCCTGAGGCCGGAATGCGGGCGCGGTTCCTCGCCCCGGGTGGCGCGGCACGCTCCCACGGGCCCCTGCTGTCAGACGGGTGGCCAGTTCCGCAGTGCCGCGTCGGCCACCCGCTGGAGTTCGCAGCGGGTGGCACCGCCGACAGCCTGGACGGCGATGCCGTTCCCCACGGTCATGAGGTATCGGGCGAGCAGTTCCGGGTCCGCGCCCGGGGGCAGATCGCCCTCGTCGACGGCCTGTTGGAACCGGTGGCGGAGGAGAGCGCGGCCGTCGTCGCGCCAGGCGATCAGGGCATCCTGGGCCGCCCGTCCGGAGTCGCCGGCGGCCAGCGAGCCCTGCACGCCCAGGCACCCGGCGGGGCAGTCGGGGCGGGTGGTCGTGTTGACCGCGCCGGCGAGGAACGCCGTGGCCACCTCACGGGCGCTCGGCTTCTCCAGCGCGCGGGCCGCATAGGCGGCGGGACCGTCGGTGTAACGCTCCAGGGCCTTTCGGAACAGCTCCTCCTTGTTGCCGAAGGCCGCGTACATGCTCTTGCGGGTGATGCCCATGGCGCGCGTCAGGTCGGTCAGGCTGGCGCCTGCGTAGCCCTGCTCCCAGAAGACCATCATCGCTCGCTCCAGGGCCTCGTCGGCGTCGAAGCCTCTCGGTCGGCCGATCGGCGCTTTCCCGGTGATCTCCATGACCCCATCCTACGTCCTGGATACCGATCGGTGCAGAAGTGCTACGGTTTCATTCTGCACCGATCGGTATCTAAGTTTCGTGAGGTCAAGCAATGGGACAGCTGGAAGGTAAGACCGCCGTTGTCACCGGCGGAAGCACGGGAATCGGCCTGGCCACCGCCGCGCGGCTGGCGTCCGAGGGCGCCCATGTGTTCATCACCGGCCGACGCAAGGACGTGCTCGACCGGGCCGTCGAGTCGATCGGTTCCGCGGTCACCGCGGTGCCGGGCGACATAGTGGAGCCGGCCGACCTGGACCGGCTGTACGACGCGGTCCGTGAACGCGGCCGGGGCCTGGACGTGCTCTTCGCCAACGCGGGCATGGCCACGCTCGCACCGTTGGCGCAGGCCACCGGGGAGCAGTTCGACCAAATGTTCGGCGTCAATGTCCGGGGCACACTGCTCACCGTGCAGAAGGCGCTGCCGCTCCTCAACGACGGCGCCTCGGTGATCTTCAACGACTCCATTCGCGCCGACGACGGCCGGGAGGCCTTCGGCCTGTACGCGGCGTCGAAGGCCGCGGTCCGGTCCCTCGCACGGACCTGGGCCAACGAGCTGAAGGGCAGGGGCATCCGCGTCAACACGGTCGCGCCGGGCGCGATCGACACCCCCGGAGTCGACATCGCCATCGGCGAGGAGAACGCGGCCGCCGTCAAGGCGGAACTCGCGGCGGGAGTGCCGATCGGCCGCAGGGGGCGCCCGGAGGAGGTCGCCGCCGCGGTGGCCTTCCTCGCCTCCGCGGACAGCAGCTTCGTGCTCGGCACCACCCTGCACGTCAACGGCGGCGAGAACCAGTTCTGACCCCGCCGCGGGAGTCCCGAACTGTCGCGGGCGAGTCGTCGCCCGCGACAGTTCGCGTGGCCGGCGCGAGCATGCGTGCGGTGCGCCCGGGCCGGACACGGAGGGGCAACATCACTTCCGCCGACAGGGTCGCCCAGTACCCCCAGCGTCACGCAGGCTCGCCGCCCGCCCCCGACCCGCCGGGCAACGCCCGCGGATGTACCGGAAAGAACTGCCGTACCCCGCCCCCGCACACCTCCAGCGCAAGCTCGCAGAACATCGCATTCGCCCACCCGAACCAGTCCCGGGTGAAGCGGCCAGGCGCGTCGACATGGAAACTCTCGTGCATCAGGCCGGTACCTGCGGTGGTGGCGGCCAGGGTCTCCAGGGCCCGAGCCGCCTCGTCCGCGCTGCCGGTCAGGCCCGCCGTGGCGATCGCCAGGGGCCAGATATGCCGGTCCGGTGTGTGCGTACTGCCGACTCCGGACGCGTAACTCCCCCTGAAATAAGAAGGGTTGGCCTCAGAGAGTGTGAAGCGCCGGGTGGCCCGGTACAGCGGATCCTCCGGCACGCACCAACCGCTCAGCGGAAGGCTCAGCAGACTCGGAAGGTTCGCGTCGTCGCACATCAACGTCGCGCCGAGGCCGTCGACCTCATACGCGAGGACGGAGTCGCCGTCGACCTCGGTGACCGCGTGAGCCAGGATCCCGGCGTCGATCTCGTCGGCCAACCGCCAGCACTCATGGGCGAGTTCGGTGTCGTCGAGAACCGCCGCCGCCAGCTCGGCCAACCCGTGCAGGCTCGTCGACGCCAGGGCGTTCGCCGGGACCAGATAGCCGTGGACGCACGCGTCGTCGCTCGGCCGGAAGCCCGACCACGTCATCCCGGTCCAACCGACCGCCGCACCATGGCCGTTGAGAGGCAGAGTGTCTCCGGCGAAGGGGCCGGACGGCCGGACGAACCGGTAGGGCGACTGCGTGTGGTGGGACTGCTCCGCCCGCCACAACCGTACGATCCGCCAGGCGGCGCGGTGGAACGCCTCGTCGAGATGATCCTCGCGACCGGTCGCCCGCCGGATCGCGTACGCGAGCTGCAACGGCGCGCAGAGGGAGTCGAGTTCGTACTTCCGCTCCCACACCCAGTCGCCCGGCGTGGGCAGATCGCCGGGTTCGCCGTGCGCGCCGGTGGGGCCGTCGTTGAAGGCGTTGGCGTACGGGTCGAGGAGGACGCAGCGGATCTGGCGGCGCGAGACGGCGGCCAGCACGTCACCGACCTCCGGGTCCGTGGCCACGCCGAGGTAGGGCCTGACCTGCGCCGTGCTGTCCCGCAGCCACATCGCCGGGATGTCACCGGTCTTGACGAAGACCTCTGACGACGCGTCCGATACGCCGGCCGACAGACTTCCCGGCGAAGCCCCCCAACTCATCGCCGTAGCCCACGTGTTGGTCAGGCACCGCTCGACGATGTCCCCCGCCGGACCACCCCGCAACTCGCCGGCCAGCCGTCGCCCGAGCGTGCTCAGCGACTCCGGAACTGCCCACACTGTTCCGGATGTTGATCCGGGAAACGTTACCATCGCGCCTCTTGACTCCCTCATGTGGCGTGCGCCACCGTGTGATCGCCAGGGAATGGAAACGTTACCTTGAGCGGGCCGACGACCACCAGACGGTCGGGTCCGCGCGATCCGAGTGATCGTCAACTCCTCGGAGGAAGAAGGTGAGCGCGTGTGACAGCCGCTCCGCACCAAGAGACGCGAACCGCCGTACCGCCCATGGACAGGCCGCCCGGCCGGGGGAGTCAGGGGCGCCTCGGACTCCCTTGGCGACGAGCGCCGAAGCGGTCCTCGGACACCCTGGCCGCGTATGTGTTCCTGGCCCCGGCGCTCATCGGCTTCACGGCGTTCGTCGTCTACCCGCTGTTCCGGTCCGGCTACTTCGCGCTGACCACCTACAACGGCCTGACGGACCCCAAGTTCGTCGGCCTCGACAACTTCCACCGCATGTTCACCACCGACCCGTCCTTCTGGCCGTCCGTGCGCGCCACGCTGCTGCTCGTCGTGCTGTACGTGCCGCTGTCGCTGGCCATCGGGCTGGCCCTGGCGGTGTTCTGCAACCAGCGGATGCGGGGCGTCGGCCTGCTGCGCACCCTGTGCTATCTGCCGGTCGTGCTGCCCGTGGTGGCCACGATCACGCTCTGGAAGTTCGTGTTCAACCCCCAAGTCGGCCTGGCCAACCAGGTGTTGAAGTGGTTCCACCTGCCCACCAGTGAGTGGCTGTCCGGCGACAACTCTGCGATGCCGTCGATCGTGATCGTCATGCTGTGGAGCGTCGGCTCCACGATGATCATCTTCCTCGCCGCGCTCCAGGCCGTCCCCACCGAGCTGTACGAGGCGGCCAGGCTCGACGGGGCGGGACCCCGCACGGTGTTCTTCCGGATCACCCTGCCGCTGATCAGCCCGATCATGATCCTGCAAGTGGTTCTGCAGATGGTGACGGCCCTCCAGGCGTTCAACCAGCCGAAGATCCTCTCGCCGGACAACCAGGGCGGACCCGGGTTCAGCACCAGGACCCTGATGCTGTCGATCTACGACAACGGCTTCCCCCGGCTCGGGCAGGTCTCCCAGTTCGGCTACGCCTCCGCCCAGGTATGGGTGTTGTTCCTGGTCATCGTCGTCGTGATCGCCGCCACCGCCCGCTTCTCGTCGATTTGGACCTACAGTGACCACGTCTCCTGACGTCACCAGGGCGCCGACGACCGCGCCGACACCGGCCGCCCCACCGACGAAGCCGCCCGGCAGGGCCGTACGCAAAGCAACCTGGTACGCGACCGCGCTGCTGATCAGCTCGGTGATGATCCTGCCCATCCTCTGGATGCTCACCGTCGCCCTGAAAGGTCCCTCGGCGGTCTTCGAGGTCCCGCCGAAACTGCTGCCGCACGAGTTTCACTTCAAGAACTTCATCGACGGCCCGAAGGTCATCCACTTCCCGCGCCTGCTGCTCAACTCCCTTGTCATCACCGGGCTTTCGGTGATCGGCGGGGTGATGACCTCGATGATGGCGGGCTACGCGCTGGCCCGGCTGCGCTTCCCCGGCCGGAAGGTGTGGTTCTACGTCTTCGTCGGCAGCATGCTGCTGCCCCCGGTGGTCGGCATCATCCCGCTGTTCCAGCTCTTCAAGGACATCGGCTGGTACGACACCTGGCTGCCGCTGATCGTCCCGGCCTTCCTCGGCGGCAATCCGCTCTTCATCTTCCTGGCCCGGCAGTACTTCCTGTCGATCCCACACTCCATCGACGAGGCGGCCAAGGTCGACGGCGCGGGACACGTCCGGATCTTCTTCAGCGTGATGCTGCCGATCACGAAGCCCGCCTGGATAACGATGTCAATCCTGGCCTTCCAGATGTCCTGGAACGACTACCTCAACCCGCTGATCTACCTGTACTCGTCCCAGAAGTGGCCGTTGAGCGTGGGCATGGCCTCCTTCGTCACCCAGTTCGCAGGCCAGACCCCGGACTGGAACCTCTTCATGGCCACCAACCTGCTCTACATGCTCCCGCCGCTGATCGTGTTCTTCGTCGCCCAGCGCTACTTCATCCAGGGTCTGAGCGCCCTGGGCACCGTCAACCAGCGCTGACCGGCGCCGAATTGGACCCCGACCCACCTACGAGCCGTATGCCAGCGAGCCGTATGCCAGCCAGGTATCAGGAGGCCACGATGAAACGATGGATCCGTTGCGCCGGAGTGTTGCTGTCGGCGGGGGGACTGCTCGCGACGGCGGCGTGCGGCGGCTCGTCCGGGAAGCAGTCGGACGGCAAGGTCACGGTCACCCTCATGACCTGGGAGTCCGCGGCCACCAACAAGGCCATCGACCAGGCCCTGACCGGCTTCCACGACCCGAACATCACTGTCAAGCGCGTCGACACCCCGAACGGCAACTACAGCGACAAGCTCGCGGCCCTGACCCAGGCCAAGAAGCTGCCCGACCTGTTCTGGTGCGGCAACGACACCGAGCAGCAGTACACCAGCCAGGGCCTGCTCACCGACTGGGCCTCCCGGCTCTCCGGCTCCAGCGACTTCGGCGCGAGCAGCTTCGTCTCGTCCACGATGAAGAACTGGAAGACCGCCGACGGCAAGATAGGCGGCGTCCCGTCCCTGCTGAACACCTACGGCATCTGGTACGACGTCGACGCCTTCAAGGCCGCCGGAATCACCGTGCCCGCCGCCGGCTGGACCTGGGACCAGATGTTCGACGCCGCCGCCAAGCTGCACGCCAAGGGCGCCAAGTACGGCCTGGTTGCCGACGCGTTGACCTCCACGGACGGGCCGTTCTCCCTCAGCACGTACGCCCTGTCCGCGGGCGGCAAGCCCTTCGCCGACAACGTGCACCAGCCCACCAGGACGACCATCGACCCGACGTACACCGAGGGCGTCAGCAAGGTCGTGGCGGGTATCAAGAGCGGAGCGATCGCGCCGCCCGGCTACGACATCAGCAACCAGCAGGGCCTGTTCGCCGCCGGGCAGATCCCGATGCTGTGGAGCGGTCAGTGGCTGGCCGCGGGCTTCCTCACCGACAAGCCGAAGATCAAGTACGGCTTCGCGCCCCTGCCCCAGGTCAACAAGCCCGCCACCCTCTACGACGCCGTGGGCATCTGCACGCCGTCGTACACGCAGAACGCGGACGCCACCTTCAAGGTCCTCAAGTACCTCGACTCCACGGTGTGGACCAAGGTGCTGCCCGACTCCCCGGTCGCGGCCCCGGCCTATCTCTCCGCCCAGAACGCCTACTTCGGCGCCCTCGACAAAGCCGGGCAGACCACCGTCGTGGCCACCGTCAAGGCGGGTCTGAACACCCCGACCACCATCGGCGTGCGCTTCACCACTCAGTGGGCCAGCCAGTCAAATGACTTGATCACCGCCTACTGGCCGGACATCCTCAACGGCAAGAAGCCGCTCTCCGACCTGCAGACGATGACCGACAAGATCAACGATGTGATCAAGAACAACAGTTAGCGTTCCGGGCCGAGCGGCGGGCCGGGACCCGATACGTATCCTGAGGGCGGTCCCGGCCCCCGGTACGCGATGGAAGGTTGGTCTTCAACTCACGTGAGCAGTCGTCCCCCGCACCGCCAGAACACCAGGCCCACGATGCGCGACGTCGCGGAGCGGGCCGGAGTCGCCGTCGTCACCGTCTCCCGCGTCGTCAACGGCATCGGCACGGTCCGCGAGGAGACGGCCGAGCGCGTGAACGCGGCGATCACCGCGATCGGCTACCAGCGCAACGAGATCGCGCGCTCCCTGCGCCCCGGCCAGAACTCCATGACCATCGGGCTGCTGCTGGGTGACCTCACCAACCCGTTCTACGCCTCCCTCGCCAAGGCCGCCGTCGAGGTCGCCAACGAGGCAGGCTACGCAGTCCTGTTGAGCACCGCCGACGAGGACCCCGAGGTCGAGCGCCGGGCCGTCGGCGAGCTGATCGGCCGCCGGGTCGCCGGGCTCATCATCGTCCCCGACCAGGGCGACCACGCCTTCCTGAACGAGATCAACGGCCACGACCACGTGCCCATCGTCTTCGTGGACCGGCCGGCCACCGGCGCCGAGGCCGATGTCGTCCTGGTCGACAACGAGGACGGCGGCCACAAGGCCACCCAGCACCTCGTCGACCAGGGCCACCGTCGTATCGCGATCCTCGTCGCGCCCTCGTACTACAGCACCGGCCGACGGCTGCGCGGCTACCGCAAGGCCCTGCGCCGCAGCGGCATCGAGCCCGACAACGACCTCGTCGTCACCCTGCGCCGCGGCACCACCGAGGAGGCCGAGGCCGCGACCCGCGCCCTGCTCACCTCCGCGAACCCGCCCACCGCGGTCTTCTCCACCACGGGATTCCTCACCGAGGGCGTGCTGCGGGCCTGCCGTGACCTCCAAGTCTCCATCGCCGTCGTGGGGTTCGACGACTTCAAGCTCGCCGACATGCTCCCCACCCCGGTCACCGTCGTCACCTCCGACACCGAGGAACTCGGCCGCCGGGCCGCGCACATCCTGCTGGACCGCATCGACGGCGACGACAGCCCCTCCCACCGGACCGTCCTCCCGGTGCAGTTGATCGCACGCGGCACCGGGGAGATCGCGCACCCGTAACGTCAGTACAGGATCCGCCACTTGGCACGCGGCCAGGCGAGCACGGCGTAGAGCTGCACGAGGGCCGCCTGCTGGATCGCCTGCGTGCCACCGGCCGAGTCGAAGTGCACGAGGCCGGTCGCGGGATCGCGCATCGTGTCCCACACCTGGTCGGTGTAGTCGGCCATCGCCCGGTGGTAGGTGTCCTTCCCGGTCACCGACTCCAGGAGCAGCAGGTTCTTGAAGAAGATCGAGTTGAAGAACACGGGCTGCGTGAACAGCCGTCCCTGGGTGACGTAGTAGGCGTACGCGGCGGCGGCGACCTGCTCGGCCTGGCGCAAGTAGGCGCGGTCGCGCGTGACTTGGTATAGCAGTACGGCCACGCCGACCGGCACGCCCTGGTTGTAGGACCAGATGGTCTTCTCGATCGTCCCCTGGAGGTCAAGGTGGTCCCAGTACAGGCCAGTTGGGCTCTGCAGGTGCGCGTTCGTCCAGTCGTAGAAGCGCTTGGCCCAGTCCAGGTAGTCGGCCTCGCCGGTGATCTGGTGCAGGCGCAGGGCGAGTTGGGCGCCGGGCATGTTCGAGACGGTGTTGCGGTCGTGGCTCCAGTCGGCCTGCGTCCAGAAGACCCCGCCGGGCGCGGCATGGCTGCTGTCGTCGTCCCAACCGGACTTGACCAGGGCGAAGATCTCCTTCGCGCGGGACAGCGCGGCGGTGTCCCCGGTCTGCAGATACCGCTGGACCTTCGCCAGCCCGACCCACTCGTTGTCGTCGTAGAACATGTCACCGCCCGCCCCGTACGGCGCGACCGGGTAGGAGGCGTAACCAGGCAGCTTCGTCGTCCCGCCGCCCGTGTTCCAGTGGTGCTCCTGCGCCGCCGCCCGCCGGGCCAGCTCGGGCTCCAACTCCGGTGCCACGACGGTGAGATCGAGCGCGGCGATGTGCACCTGCGAGAAGGGCCATTCGTACGAGTACGGGTTGTCACCGGCCGCCGCCGGGATCTGTTCGCGGACCAGCCCGGAGCCGTCGGTCGCGTCGAAGTGTCTTCTCAGCACGGCGTACGTGGTCTTGGCGCGGGACAACGCCCGTGCGGAGCTTGGGCGTTCGGCCGCGAAGGAGGGTGCGGCGGCCGTCGCGGTCAGGGCGGCGGCCAGGCCGGAACCGATCATCACGCGCCGGGAGGGACGCAGCGACATGGAGGCCTCCAAGTCATGGTCGATGGGTGCGGGTTGGTGCCGATGATGGAAACGTTGTCATCGACTCAATAGGTCGTCAACGCATCTGACGACACGGGTAGTTCACTCCCGGGACATTTTGGTCCGGACCATTGACGATGCGGCCGCGCTGTTGGAACCTGCACGATGGTTACGTTTCCACAGGTGAGTTCGACCGGCCCCACACGGCGAAGCAGGAGACCTCGACATGACCGTCCCGTCACCCTTCAAGAGACGTCTGAGCGCCGCCTTCACGATGGTGCTGCTGCTGGCCCTCGTCCCGGCCCTGCTGGTGCTGCGCGCTGCGCCGCCCGCGCAGGCCCTCGACAACGGCCTCGCTAAGACGCCCCCGATGGGCTGGAACGACTGGAACGCCTTCGGGTGCAACGTGACGGAGCAGCTGGTCGAGCAGACCGCCGACTACCTCGTCTCCTCCGGGCTGAAGGACGCCGGGTACCAGTACGTCAACATCGACGACTGCTGGATGACCTCGGCCCGCAACTCCGCCGGTCAACTCGTCCCGGATCCGGTCAAGTTCCCGAACGGCATCAGCGGCACCGCCGCCTACGTCCACAGCAAGGGCCTCAAGCTCGGCATCTACGAGAGCGCCGGCACCGCGACCTGCGCGGGCTACCCCGGCAGCCTCGGCCATGAGCAGACCGACGCCAACAGCTTCGCCGCGTGGGGCGTCGACTACCTCAAGTACGACAACTGCAACCACCAGAACGTGCCCGACCAGCAGCGCTACACCGCGATGCGCGACGCCCTCGCCAACACCGGCCGCCCGATCGTCTACAGCCTCTGCAACTGGGGCCTCGCCGACGTGTGGACCTGGGGCGCGGGCGTCGGCAACAGCTGGCGCACCACCGACGACATCAACGTCAACTTCTCGACGGTGGTGTCCATTTACAAGGCCAACGTCAAACTCGCCGCGTACGCCAAGCCCGGCGCCTGGAACGACCCCGACATGCTGGAGGTCGGCAACGGCATGTCGTTCACCGAGGACCGCTCCCACTTCAGCCTCTGGTCGGAGATGGCCGCGCCGCTGATCGCGGGCACCGACCTGCGCAAGGCGACCGCCGCCACGCTCTCGCTCTACGGCAACAAGGACGTCATCGCCGTGGACCAGGACTCCCTGGGCAAGCAGGGCACCGAGATCTCCAACTCCGGTGGCCTGCACGTCCTTTCCAAGCCCCTCGCCAACGGCGACGTCTCGGTGGTCCTCTTCAACGAGAACTCCTCCGCCGCCACCATCACCACCTCGGCGACGGCGGCAGGCCTCCCCTCGGCGTCCTCGTACAAGCTCAACAACCTCTGGTCCCACGTCGTCAGCAGCACCAGCGGCAGCATCTCGGCGAGCGTCCCCGGCCACGGCTCGGTGATGTACCGGGTCTCCGTCGGCAGCGGCACCAGCGTCGGCACCACCCACCCGCTGATCGGCGCCTCCTCCAACCGCTGCCTCGACGCCTACAACGGCGAGACCACCCCCGGCACCAAGATCGAGATCTGGGACTGCGGCGGCGGCACCAACCAGGCCGTGACCATCACCGCCGCCGGTGAACTCCGGCTCTACGGCGGCACCCAGTGCCTGGACGCCTACAACAACCAGACCAGCAACGGCACCAAGGTGCAGCTCTACGGCTGCAACGGCGGCGCCAACCAGAAGTGGAGCGTCAACCCCAACGGCACGATCACGGGCACCCAGTCGGGCCTCTGCCTCGACGTCACCGGAGGCGACCAGCCCGCAGGCAACGTCAACGGCACCGCGCTGGAACTCTGGTCCTGCAACGGCGGCGCCAACCAGCAGTGGCGCCTGGGCTGACCGCTCGTATCCCCCCACACCCATGGAGCCGGCATGATCTCAACAGCAAGACACATCGAGAGAGTTGGGACCGGTCTGATCGCCGCCCTGGCCCTGTTCATGCCGGTCTCCACCGGCGTCGCGACCGCCGCCGCCCAGGCGTCGATCTGCAACAAGTACTGCGACGCCCGCGACCCGGCCCTTTCCCCGGGTGACAGGCAGCCGGTGAGCGCGAGCATCTACTCCCGCAACATCGCGCTCCACTTCGACGACACCGACGCGATGGGCTGGGCCTCGATCACCAACGGCAGCCCCGGTGACGAGGTCTGGCTCGACCGCTCCTTCGACGGCGGCCGCACCTGGTCCTCCGGCAGCAAGCTCGGCGACACCACCATCCCTGCGGGGCAAGGCGGTTGGCGCACACTTATGTACAACGTCGACGACTGGAACAACCTCGGCGTCGGCGCCCTGCGCGCCTGCGGCAAGGCCGGCGACCGGGCCGAGATCGCCTGTACGTCCTGGGCCCGCACGACGTGGAACGCGGGCAGCCGCCCAACTGCCGCCGCCACGGCACTGATGCAGTCGTACAACCTGGGCACCGGCCTCTTCGACACCACCGGCTGGTGGAACTCGGCCAACGCCCTGACCGCCCTCATCGACAACGTCCGCGTCACCGGCATGGGCAGCTACAAGTACGCGATCGCCAACACCTACGACCGCAACCTCTCCGCCCAGGGCGGCAACTTCACCAACAACTACATCGACGACACGGGGTGGTGGGGGCTGGCCTGGGTCGACGCGTACGACCTCACCGGCGACAGCCGCTACCTCAACACCGCCCGCGCGGACGCCGATTACATGGCGCGGTACTGGGACAGCACGTGTGGCGGCGGGGTGTGGTGGAGCACGGCGAAGACCTACAAGAACGCCATCGCCAACTCCCTCTACCTGGAGCTCAACGCCGCGCTGCACAACCGCATCGCGGGCGACACGGCGTATCTCGGCCGGGCCAACGCCGAGTGGTCCTGGTTCAAGGGCACCGGCATGATCAACGGCTCCCACCTCGTCAACGACGGCATCAACCTGGCGACCTGCGGCAACAACGGCGACACGACGTGGTCGTACAACCAGGGCGTGCTGCTCGGCGGTCTGTCGGAGCTGTACCGGGCGACCGGGGACGCCGGTCTGCTCACGACCGGCCGTCAGATCGGGGACGCCTCGACCACGTCGACGGCCCTCAACTCCGGTGGAATCCTGCGGGAACCGTGTGAGACGAGCGGTTGCGGCGGGGACGGCCCGTCCTTCAAGGGCGCGTACGTCCGGGGTCTGAGCGCCTTCAACTCCCGCTTGTCGGACCGCCCTTACACCTCCTACATCAAACGCCAGGCGGACACGGCCTACGCGAACGACCGCAACTCCCTCGACGCGTACGGCCTGCACTGGGCCGGACCGCTGGACTCCACCGACGCGGCCCGGCAGCAGAGCGCGCTCGACCTGATGAACGCGGCGAATTGACGCACCGTCATCCCTGCCCGGTGAGGAGCCGTCGCGGATTGGCGATGCGAAAGGCGTAGGCAGCCGCCCCGCCCAACCCGTACCCCGGGTGGCGGGGCGGCTCCGCGTAGGGGCGGTCCGAGCCCTGGACGACGGCGTCGACGCCGAGCGCGCGCACGATCGCGTCGACGGCGGTCGGGCCGTAGGAGGACGTCTCGACGAACACGCCCTGGTCGCCCTCCAGTTGCCGCCCGCCACGGGCCGCCAGACGCTCCCCGTGCAGTGGGGCGAGCCCGGCCAGCAGGGCGAAGCACACGCGGAGGCGTGGATGGCGGGGGCGGCCGAAGGCGCGGAAGGCGTACCAACTGGCGTGCATCTGCTGGACGTAGGGGACCAGCGCGGGCCACCACGCGGGGTCTGCTGATGAGCCCACCGCTGGTCCAGGATGGACGAAGAGGGGGAGGTCGCGTTCTTCGAGGAGGTCGAGGAGCGGGGCGCAGCGGGCGTAACCAGCGGCGTCGGCAAGGGAGTTGGCGGGGAGCTGGAGGCCGACGAAGCCTCGGTCGAGGTCCTTGGCGGTCGCCTCCGCGTCGATGTCCCGTACGCAGGCCGCGGCCCACGCCCCGAACGGCTCGGGCAGCGCGGCCGCGCCGTCGTGGTAGGCGTCGAGGAGGGGGCGTGCGTCGGCCTCGGGCAGCCACTCCACGCCGATCGGGGCGGACAGCGAGACAAGGACCCGGCCGAGGCCGTCGGCGGCGGCGAGTTCCGCGCGCCGGGCGATGTCGTGGTCGGCGGGCGGTATCTCGAAGGGCGGTTCGCCGTCCAGGAACAGCGTCCAGCCGTCCAGGTACGGCGGTTCACGGCGGGCACGCAGAGCCGTCACCAGCGATGGGGTCCACAGATGCTGGTGTACGTCGACGTTGGTCATGTCGCTTCTCCCGCCAAGGCGTTCAGTGTGCTGCGGACGTCGTCGGACCCCAGGATGTCGCGGCTCACCGTCTCCACGTCCACACCGCCTGGCCGGTCGTCGTTCAGGGTGGGCACGACCTCGCGGATCGCACGACGCAGGAACTCCGGCCCCCGCCCCAACGTGCCCGGCGCCGCCAGATCCACCGCCTGCGCGGCCACCACCGCCTCCACGGCGAGGAGTTGACGCAGTCGGCCGAGCATCGTCGTCAACCGCCGCGCACCGAGCGCCGCGTTGGTCGAGTCGTCCTCCACGGCATCCGCGCCCTGCCGGGGATCGACGCACACGGGCACGGCCAGCATCCGGATCTCGGCGACCAGCGCCTGCGCCGTCTTCACCAGCGGCGCGAACCCCGAACGCTCCGGACCGTACGGCGAGAGGTTCGCGGGGAGTCCGCTGACGTTCGGGTCGAGCAGTCGGCGCATGCGTTCGGCGGAGATCGCCGCGGTCTGGGTCAGGGCCAGTGCGAGGGTGTCGAAGGCGAGGGCCAGGGCGGGGGTGTGGAAGTTCCCGGACGAGACGATCTCGCTTGTGCCGCCCGGCACTTCGGGGTTGTCGCCGACACCGGTCAGCACCACCGGATTGTCCCCGCAGCCGTTCAACTCCGGTGCCAGCGCCGCATCCGCGAAGTCCAGGGCCGCGTACCCCGCACCATGCATCTGAGCGGCACACCGCAGGCTGACCGGATCCTGGACCCGGCGGGCGTTGCGGGGGTCGGTCAACTCGCCGCCGTCCAGCAGGGCGAGGAGTTCGGCCGCCGCTCGGGACTGTCCGGGAGCGGGGCGCAGCGCCAGGACCCGGGCGTCGAGTGGGCTGGTGTTGGCCCGGAAGCCCTCGTAGGTCAGAGCCGTCACCGCCTGTGCCAGGGTCAGCACCGCGCCCGCCTCGTGCAGGGCCAGGGCACCGACGCCGGCCGCCAACGGGCTTGCGCTGCACAGGACATGGCCGTCCTTCGGGCCAAGCGCGGCTGGGGTGAGACCGGCCCGGCGCAGGGCCGTAGCGCCGTGGAGTACCTCATCGCCGTACTCCGCGCTGCCCTCGCCGATGACGACCAGGCCGACGTGTGCCATCTGGCAGAGGTCGGACGCGCCGATCGAGCCCACCTCGGGGATCACCGGATGCACCCGCGCGTTGAGCAGCGCTACGAGCAGCCGTACGATCTCCGGCCGGACTCCGCTGCCGCCGCCCGCGAGGCCGTTGACCCGGGCGAGGAGGGCGGCGCGTACGACAGGGGTCGGCAGTGGATCGCCGACCGCGTTCGCGCGGCCCCGGACCGTGCGGACGCTGAACGCGTCGAGTTCCGTGCGGGGGAGGGCGTAGGAGGAGCGGGCGCCGAGGCCTGTCGTCAGACCGTAGGTCGGGATCTGGCGGTCGACCACGTCGTCCACGACCGCCCGTTCGCGGGCCAGACGCGGCAACACCTCGTCCGTCAGGGCGACTTGGGCGCCGTGGTGGGCGACGGCGACGACATCGCCGTAGGACAGTGTCCGTCCGTCGACGACGACCTCGGTCACCAATGGCTTCACCCCATGTCCTGTCATGAGTGAACCTAGCGCCTGCGCTCGTGATGATCGAGTGGTGGGGAGGAAGGGGCGGGCGTACCGTCGAACGGTGAGCAACCAGTGGACGGAGCCGTTCACCGGGCTCTCGTGAGTGCGATCCGCCATGAGCAGCAGTCCTCAGCAAGCCTCCGCAGCCACGACCACCACCCGGGACACCGGCGGTGGCGGCAGCACGATGGCGTTGCTGGTCATCGCGTCCTGTCAGCTGATGGTGGTCCTCGACATCACCATCGTGAACATCGCGCTTCCGCACATCCAGAGTTCGCTGGGGTTCTCCACCACCAGCCTGGCCTGGGTCGTCAACGCGTACACCCTCACCTTCGGCGGTCTGCTGCTGCTCGGCGGGCGGGCCGGGGACATCCTCGGGCGGCGGCGGGTGTTCGTGTTCGGGGTGCTGCTCTTCGTACTCGCCTCCCTGCTGGGCGGGTTGTCGCAGAACTCCGGTGAACTCCTCGCCGCACGCGCCCTCCAGGGCGTCGGCGGTGCCATCGCCTCGCCGACCTCGCTCGCCCTGATCAGCACGACGTTCCGTGAAGGCCCGGAACGCAACCGGGCGTTCGGGGTCTTCGCCGGTGTCTCGGCCGGCGGCGGCGCGATCGGACTGCTGATGGGCGGGATCCTCGTCGAGTGGCTGAACTGGCGCTGGGTGCTCTTCGTCAACGTCCCCATCGGACTGCTCATCGTCCTGGCCACCCCGCGCTGGATCAAGGAGTCCGAACGCCACCCGGGCCACTTCGACATCACCGGCGCCCTGACCTCCACCGTGGGCCTGGTGTTCCTCGTCTACGGCTTCATCCGGGCCGCGCAGGAGGGCTGGCGGGACTGGCTCACCCTGAGCTCGTTCGCCGCGGCGGTGGTCGTCCTCGCGCTGTTCGTGCTGGTCGAGCGGCGCTCCCGGCAGCCGATCACCCCGCTGCGCATGTTCCGCGACCGCAACCGCGCCGGGACGTACGGCATCATGCTCTGCCTGTCCGCCGCGATCTTCGGGATGTTCTTCTTCCTCACCCTCTTCGTGCAGGACGTGCTGGGCTTCAGTCCGCTCATGGCCGGCTTCGCCTTCCTGCCGGTCAGTGCCGTCATCGCGGTCGGCGCGGGGCTGGCCTCACGGTTCCTGCCGACCTACGGCCCCAAGCCGTTCATGGTGGTGGGCGCGGTTCTCGCGGCGGGCGGCCTGGCCTGGCTGACGCTGACGGACGTCGACTCCACCTACCTGGGCAGCGTCCTCGGCCCGATGCTGGTGTTCAGCCTCGGCATGGGCATGGAGTTCGTCTCGCTGACCCTGATGGCGCTCTCCGACGTGCCCGTCCAGGAGACCGGCGCGGCCTCCGGACTCCTCAACGTCATGCAGCAGGTGGGCGGGTCGCTCGGGCTGTCCATCCTGGTCACGATGTTCGGCACGGCCAGCCGCAACGAGGCGAAGGACCAGATCCCCGCGTTCCTGTCCCAGGCGACCCCGGCCGAGCGCATCCGCTTCCAGCGGACCGGCCAACTCCCGGGCGCCTGGGGCGATCACGTCCTCACTGCCGGGGTCTCGGCCGCGTTCGTGATGGCGGCGATCTTCACTGTCGTCGCTGCCTTGATCGCCGTGGTGGTCATCCAGGTTCGGCCCTCCGATCTCGAACGCCTCAAGGGAGGCCCGGGGGTTGGACCGGTCTGAACATCAACTCCCTTGAGATTGCTGGCCCTTCGGGATCTGCTGCTCGAACCACACGACCTTGCCCGTGCTCAGCCGCGTCGCTCCCCAGCGGTGGGCGAGCCGGTCGACCAGGAACAGGCCCCGGCCGCCCTCGTCGCCGGGCGCGGCCTGGCGCATGCGGGGCACCTGGGGCGAGTCGTCGGTGACCTCGCAGCGCAGCACGTCGGTGCGCAGCAGCCGTAGCGAGATGGGGCGGGAGGCGTACCGCACGGCGTTCGTGACGACCTCGCTGACCATGAGTTCCGTGCTGTCGAGCAGGGCGTCCAGGCCCCAGCGGCGCAGCACCCTGCGGGTCAGCCGGCGGGCCTGGCCCGCGGTGAGGGGGTGGGGGTCGAGGTGCCAGTAGCCGACGCTGTCCGGCGGGAAGCCGTCGAAGCGGGCGGTGAGCAGCGCGATGTCGTCGTCGCGGGCGCCCGGCGCCAGTGCGGTGAGGATGCGGTCGCAGAGCCGCTCCAGCGAGGACAGGCGGTGTCGGTGCGGGGTGGACTGGAGGTGGGTGCGCAGGGCCTCGACACCCGTCCCCACGTCGGTGTCGCGGGACTCGACCAGGCCGTCGGTGTACAGGACCAGGGTCGTGCCGGTGGGCGCGGGCATCTCCACGGACTCGAAGACGACCCCGCCGACGCCGATCGGCGCGCCCGGCGGGACCTGGAGCACCTCGGCGTGGCCGTTCGGGCGCAGCAGTACGGCGGGCGGGTGGCCGGCGTTGGCCATGAGGAGGCGGTGCGAGATCGGGTCGTAGATCGCGTACAGGCACGTCGCTATGTGGTCGCTGCCGAGGCGCTGGGCCTGTTCGTCGAGGTGGTGGAGGACCTCGTGCGGGGGCAGGTCGAGGCCGGCGAGGGTCTGCACGATGGTGCGCAGCTGGCCCATGATCGCGGCGGAGGTCATGGAGTGGCCCATGACGTCACCGACGATCAGCGCGACCCGGCTGCCGGGCAGCGGGATCGCGTCGTACCAGTCGCCGCCGACCTGCGCGGTCTTCGAGGCCGGCAGATAGCGGCTGGCGAGCCGGATGCCGGTCGGCTCGGGCAGCGAGGACGGGAGCATGGTGTGCTGCAGGGTGTCCGCGACGGAGGCCTCGTGGCCGTACATCACCGCCTTCTGGACGCCGATCGCGGTGTGGGTGGCGAGCTGCGAGGCGACGAGCAGGTCGTCGGTGGTGAACGCGGAGCGGTCGGGGCGGCGCAGCAGGACGACGGTGCCCATGACGTGGTGGCGGCCGTGCAGCGGGGCGATGATCAGGCGGCGGCCCGGCGGCAGCGTGCCGTGCGCGCTCGCCGCGGGCCCGAGCAGTTCGGCCACGGCGGGGTGGATGCCCGGGGCGTCGCCGAAGGCCGGGCGCCCGGCCAGGAGCAGCTTCGCGAGCCGTCCCGCGAGCATCGGCTGCACCCGCTCGGCCACGCTCGCGTACTCGGCGTGCGGCATGAGCAGCGCGGACCTGGCCTCGGGCGCGCGGTCGATGCTGTGCAGTTGCAGGACGACGGGCGCGGCCGACTTCTCGTCCCCGACGGGCAGCGGATCGTGCAGGTGGATCACGATCGCGTCGGCGAAGGCGGGCACCGCCGCCCACCGCAGTTCCCGCAGCGTCTCGTCCAGGTCCATCCCGCGGGCGATCCGCCGGGTGGCGACATCGAGGTACTGGAGCCGGTCCATCTGCTGCACGGGCGTCCGGCCGAGCGGTACGACGGGCGCCGGGCCGCTCGCCGAGGAGCCTCGCCGGGCGGTTCCGGCGGGGCCTTCGCGGGGGCTGGGTTGCTCCGTCACACGCTTCGTCCCGTCACTGGTACGGCAGCGGCCGCTGTGTCGGTCCTACGGCCTCAGTCGCGCCGTCGGCAGCAGAGGAAGACCTGTTCCTCGGGCGGGACGTCGGCGGTCGCCGGGGCGTAGGTGTAGGAGTTCTCCTTCACGACCTCGAAGCCAGCCGTGTCGAGGACCTTGTGCAGGTCTTCGAGGAGATAGCCGGAGACCCTGATCGTGTGGCCGAGGAAGGGGATCTCGAAGTCGTCCACATGGGCCTCCACCATCGACAGGGCGAGCAGCCCGCCCGGATTCAGCAGGTGGTGGATCGTGCGCAGGGCGAGCGGGATCTCCGCGCGCGGGAGCATCAGCAGGGAGAAGAACGCGGCGACGCCGTCGAAACGGCCCAGGTCACGGGTGCCGCCCGGGCGCAGGTCCGCGAGGTCGAGCTGGTGGAACGTGGCGGTGGGGACGTACTCCCGGGCGAGCGTCACCATCCGGGCGGAGAAGTCCACGCCGACGACGTCGAAACCCGCGTCGGCCAGCTGTCGGGAGGTCGGCACACCCGTGCCGGAGCCGAGGTCCAGCACACGGGCGCCCGGATCGAGGGACTCGATGAGCCAGTCACCGGCGCCGACCTGGCCCTCCTTGTGCGGGAAGGCCTCGTCGTACCGGTCCCCGATGGCATCGAAGGCCTCGGCCTGACCGGTGCGGTCGAGCCGAAGGCTGTCGTAGCCGGACCCGTCGTGCGTTCCGCTCACTGAAGTGGCCTTTCGTCCGCGCATAGAGGATTGTCCCACAAGTCTGTGAAGTGAGGTTTCGGCGGAAAAAGAACGTGAGGGGCGCCCTGGGGCACCCCTCACGGAACGTCGAGGGCGAGGAAAGCGGACGGACTGGATTCAAAGAAGGAGTTGAGAAGGAAGTCCGTCCATGGCCTCGCCGGGGCCGACGCTATCAGTCAGGCGGGGATCAGGTCGCGCAGATTTTCGGGAGTGACGACAAGAGATCCGGCGGGCAGCCCGGCCGGGCGGCGCATGCCGATGAAGGTGACCGGTTCGTCGGGGATTGTCTCCCCGTCCCACAGGGTCACCGTCGTCGCCTCCCCGGTCATCAGGCCGACGAGATGGCGCACGGTGAGCTGCTCGCGCTCGACGATGCCGCGCAGCAGGTTGGCCACCGTCACGCGGTTCTCCTCGACCCGGTTCGCGGACGGGCTGCCCTTGAGGTACAGGTGCAGCCACTTCGCCCGCCAGGCGCCGTCCTCCCCGCGCAGGAACACCAGCGGCAGCGCGACCCGGCCCGCCCCGCGCAGCTCCGACTTCATCCGCACGGTACGCGGCTCGAACGGCCGCCCCAAGTGCTCGCCCTCGCGCAGCATGAACCCGAAGAACGACTCCTCGACCTCCTCGAAGCCCTCGCCCGCGAAGATGTTGACCTGCGGCACGACGAACGCCCCGCGCACCGCGCCCAGCCGCAGATTGATGAACTCCGAGGCCCCGTCCGGCGCTTCGGTGATGTCACCGGAGTGCTCGCCCTCGACGTCGGTGAGCGCGGTGTACGCCAGCCACGAGTGCGTCGAGTAGTCCGCGTTCAGCATCAGCGCCGACAGGTCGAAGTCGGTGCGCTGCTCGGTCTCCTTCCAGTACACGAAGAACCGCAGCAACTCGCCCTCGACCGTGGAGAGGGACCCGCGCGGCAGCACCCCGAGCCCGGCAGCCGTCGCCTTCCCGCTCAACGGCAGCGCCACGTCCAGCATGTCCGGATCGACCAACAGCCGCTCCGGAGAAGGCAGTCGACGCCGCGTCTCGTCGTCGAGCGCGGCGATCAGCCGGTCACGCTCCGCCGGTCCTACGATCGACCGCTCGTCGTCGGTCACCCAGGCCCGGCCGCGCCGGTTCACGAAGACCCGCAACTCCCCGGTGTCCCGGGCCCGGTTGTGCAGATGTTCGCGCACCGACAGCACGACCCGGCCCGACACCTCGGGCGCGACCTGCTCGGCGGCGGCCACCACGGCGTCCCGCTCCTCCTGCGTGAGCGCCATGCGCAGCAGCCGGTCCAGCGCGCGGAACAGCTTGCCCGGCGCGGACTTCAGCAGCTCCAGCGCGTCCAGGAGGTTGGCCTCCGCGAGCAGTTCCTCGACCCGGCTGTCGAACGACCGCGCCTTCAGCTCACCGCGCGCGACCGCGAACACCTCGGCGGCGCGCGGCAGTCGCGGGTACTCGTGCGGGTGCAGCCGCTCGCCGAGCCGCTTCCACGCCTCGCGGTGCGCGTGCACGTCGGCGAGCTTGGCGGGGGACGCGGCGATCACGGAGTCCAGCCCCGCGAGCAGCGCCCGCCGCACCGGACGCGAGGGCGACCGGAAACGGGTCGGCTCCGTCAGCGTCACATCACCGTCCGACAGCGCGCAGGCCAGCCGCAGCACATCGGTCACGGTGTCCAGCAACAGCCCCGAACCCGCCTTCATCCGGGCCTGGTTGACGATCGCGCGGTTCTCCCGGACCGGGATCGCCTCGGGCTGCGGCCCGTCCACGCACCGCTCGGCCAGCGCCCGCAGATCACCCTGGTGCTCCTCGCTCAGGGGAGTGACGCTGCCCGCCAACGCCAGGTACAGGGTGGCGAGTTCATCGGCGAGCTTGCCGCCCGCGTGCAGCACCGTGAGTCGGTCGCCCGCCCCCGCGATCAACTCGTCCTGCGCGGCGAGCAGTTCGGCGTAGGTGTGCTGGTATCTGCCGTAGGTCGGCAGGTCGAGGAGATTCACCACGCCGGTCCGCAGCTGCTTGAGCGTCGCGGACGAGGTCTCCTCGTCGTCGAGCGCGTCGGCGACGCACGACATCCAGAAGTCCACGGTGTCGGGCACGTTGGCCGGGAAGCCGATGAAGTAGGCGTTGTGCTGCACGTGATCGCCGACCAGCTCGCGGACGGTCCGCAGCGTGCGTCCGGCGATACGGACGACCGTCTCCTCGGGCAGCCCCGACAGCCGTTCCAGCAGCTCGGCGGAGAGCTTGAACCCCACGGAGAGCAGCACGGCGTCGAACTGCCGCGCGGCGGTGGCGCCTTCACCCACGGGACCTGTGGCGTCACCCGAGGGACCTGTGGGTTCACCCGAGGGACCCGTGGGGAGGGGAATGCGGAACGTGTGCCGGAGGACCAGTGGTTCGAGACGGTCGATCATTCCCGCATGGTCCCAGAACCGAACAAGCGGGCGCATTCGGGTTTCCCGTGGAGGGTGCGGTGAAGGCCGCGGGTCAGCGTCCGGGCGCTCCCGCCCGCAGTCCGTCCATGACCAGGTCCAGGAGCCGCTCCGCGCGCCCCTGCCAGTCGCCGTGCGGTTCGATCTGCCACAGGCCCGCGATGGCGAGGAAGAAGTCGTCGGGGGTGACGCCCGGGCGGATGGTGCCGGCCTCGTCGTTCGCCCGCAGGAGCAGCGCGACGGCCTCCGTCACCGCGCCGTGCCCGGGCTTGGCCGGGGTGCCGGACGCGCCGGCCGCCTGCCGCAGCGCCCCGGCCAGGCCGACCTTGGCCCTGGCGAACCGGGCGAGGCGGTCCATCCACTCCCGCAGCGCCCGGTCCGGCGCGCTCGTCTCCAGCAACGGGGCCGCCGCATCGGCGACCTGCTGCATCTCGTGGCGGTAGATCTCCAGCAGGAGCGCCTCGCGGTTGGGGAAGTTGCGGTAGAACGTGCCCTGCCCGACGCCGGCCTTCCTGGCGATCGTGCTCAGCGGGACGTCCGCCGCGAGCGTCAGCTCGGCGAGCGCCACTTCGAGGATGCGCTCGCGGTTCCGCTGGGCGTCCGAGCGCTGTGGCGTGCCCAACTCCTCGCGCACTCCTCCTCCTTCGGGGAAACACGGCAGAGCCGACCTTGCTAAGCGGACAGCTGTCCGTTAGGTTCCTGGATAGCGGACAGTTGTCCGCTTAGAGCTCACTCTACCGGTAGAACGGGCTGCGCGAACGGCCGGACCGATCGCCGACCGGAATTCCCGTGCGACCCGTGGGCTCACGGATCCCCTTGTCCGACTTCGACGCGCCCCACATCCGCGAGAGAAGGCTGACCATGGCCCCATCGACGTCCAGCGTCATCACCCTGAACATCAACGGAGAGAAGCACACGCTGCCCGTCGATCACCGCACCACCCTGCTCGACGCCCTGCGCGAACACCTCGACCTCACCGGCACGAAAAAGGGCTGCGACCAGGGGCAGTGCGGGGCCTGCACGGTGCTGCTCGACGGCCGCCGGGTCGTCTCCTGCCTCCAGTTGGCGGTGGCCGCCGAGGGGCGCGCCGTCACCACCATCGAAGGCGTGGCCGACGGCGGCCGGCTGCATCCCGTGCAGCAGGCGTTCCTCGACCTCGACGGTTACCAGTGCGGCTACTGCACTCCGGGCCAGATCTGTTCGGCCCTCGCGGTGATCGAGGAACACGCGGCGGGCTGGCCCAGCGCCGTCACCGCCGACGTACGGCCCGAGGCGGGGCCGCCACCCCTCACCGCGGAGGAGATCCGGGAGCGGATGAGCGGGAACCTGTGCCGGTGCGGCGCGTATGTGTCGATCGTCCAGGCGGTCGCCCGGGCGGCCGAGGCGCGGCGGACGGAAGCACCGCGGGCCGAGGAGGAGCAGGACGACGTCAAGGAGGCCGCGGCATGAGGGAGTTCGAGTACCGGCGGGTGCTCGACGTCTTCGGCGCGGTCGCGCTGCTCGACGCCGAGCCCGACGCCCGTTTCCTCGGCGGCGGCACCAATCTCGTCGACCTGATGAAGGCCGGGGTGGAGCGTCCCGCGCGGCTCGTCGACGTACGCGAACTGCCCCTGGACCGCGTCGAGACGGCGGCGAACGGCGGCCTGCGCATCGGCGCCACCGTCACCAACAGCGACCTCGCCGCACATCCCGAAGTGCGGCTCCGTTACCCGGCGTTGGCCCAGGCGGTCCTGGCCGCCGCCTCCGGCCAGCTGCGCAACATGGCCACGGTCGGCGGGAATCTGCTTCAGCGCACCCGCTGCGCCTACTTCACCGACGTGACCCAGCCCTGCAACAAGCGGGCCCCCGGCACTGGTTGCCCCGCGCTGAAGGGCGAGCACCGCAACCACGCGATCCTCGGTGCCTCCGAGCACTGCGTGGCCACCCACCCCTCCGACATGGCGGTCGCGCTGGCGGCCTTCGACGCGGTCGTGTCGTACGAAACCGCCGCCGGGCCGGGTGAGTTGGCGCTCATGGACCTCTATCTCCCCGTGGGCGACACCCCGCACCGTGAGACCGCGCTGCCCCCGGGCGCCCTGATCACCGGGGTCACGCTGCCGCCCGCCCCGGTCGCCGCCAACTCCCGCTACCGGAAGGTGCGCGAGCGTGCCTCCTTCGCGTTCGCGATCGGATCGGTCGCCGCCGCCCTCGACGTGCGCGACGGTGTCGTGCGCGAGGTGCGGCTGGCCTTCGGGGCGGTGGCGTCACGACCGTGGCGGGCGCGGCGGGCAGAGCGGGCGCTGACCGGGGGACCGGCGAGCGCCGAGGCGTTCATGGCGGCCGCGGACGCCGAACTGGCCGCCGCCGAGCCGCTGTCGGACAACGCCTACAAGGTCACCCTGCTGCGCAATCTCGTCGTGGCCGTACTGACCGAACTCGCCGAGGAGACCGCCCGATGACCACCACGACCCAGGCCGTCCGGTCGACGGGTGCCTTCGGAACCGCCCACACCCGCGTCGAGGGACGGGACAAGGTCACCGGCGCGGCCCGCTACGCGGGAGACTTCCCCTTCGACGAACTCGCCCACGGCTGGCTGGTGTTGTCCACCGTCGCCCGAGGCCGCGTCCGCACCGTCCGGGCCGACCCGGTGCTCGCGATGCCCGGAGTCCTCGCCGTCCTGCACCACGAGAACGCACCGCGTGTCAGCACCGACTACCTGAGTGTCGTGGGCCCGCCCGACCCGGCCCTCGGACTGTTCCAGCACGACCAAGTCCCTTACGTGGGCTGGCCGGTGGCGCTGATCGTCGCCGAGACGTCCGAGCAGGCCAGGGAGGCCGCCGAGGCGCTGGTGGTCGACTACGACGAGGAGCCGCACGACATCGCGTTCCACGCCGGGCACCCCGGCGCCTACCTGCCCGCGGGCTCGCCAGCCGGACCGGCCGAGGTGGTGAAGGGCGACGTGGCGGACGCCCTCGCCCGGTCCGCCGTGGTCGTCGACGAGGAGTACACGACACCCGAGGAGCACCACAGCCCACTGGAACCCCATGCCGCGACGGCCCGTTGGGAGGCCGGACGGCTCGACGTCGTCGACTCCAACCAGAGCACCGTGTGGGTGGCCGGCGAACTCGCGAAACTCTTCTCCCTCGACCCGGCGGCCGTGCGGGTGCGGTCCGAACACGTCGGCGGCGGCTTCGGATCCAAGGGCGTACGGCCGCACCAGGTGGCCGCTACGATGGCCGCGACCGTTCTCCAGCGCCCGGTCCGCGTGGTCTTGACGCGCCGTCAGATGTTCACCCTGGTCGGCTACCGCAGCCCCACCACCCAGCGCGTCAGGCTCGGCGCCGACCCCGACGGCCGGCTGCGCGCCCTCGACCACCAGGCACTCAGCCTCACCTCGACCGTGCACGAATTCGTCGAACCGAGCGCCGCGTTCGGCCGCCCGCTGTACGACGCCGACGCCCACCGCACCGCCTTCCGGGTCGTACGGCTCGACCTGCCGACCCCCACCTTCATGCGCGCCCCGGGGGAGGCGCCGGGCTCCTTCGCGCTGGAGTCCGCGCTCGACGAACTCGCCGAGAAGTGCGGCCTCGACCCGATCGCCCTGCGCGTCCGCAACGAACCCACGGTGGGGCCGGTTTCCGGGCTCCCCTTCAGCAGCCGCAACCTGCTCGCCTGCTTCGACGAGGGCGCCCGGCGCTTCGGCTGGGCCGACCGCGACCCCCGCCCCGGCGTGCGCCGCGAAGGGCGCTGGCTGCTCGGCACCGGCATGGCCGCGGCCACCTTCCATGTCGGGGTGGGCCCGTCCACGGCGGCCGTCACCGCTGAAGCGGACGGCACCTACACCGTGCGGATCAACGCGACGGACATCGGCACCGGCGCCCGCACCGCGCTGACCCTGGTCGCCGCGGAGTCGCTGGAGACGGAGCCGGCCCGGGTCCGGGTGCACATCGGGGACAGCGATCTCGGTGCCGCGATGTTCGCCGGCGGCTCGATGGGCACCCGCTCCTGGGCCTGGGCGGTGATGCGGGCCGCGGCCGACCTGCGCGAGCAACTGGCCCTGGGCGGCGACATCCCGCCCGACGGCATCACCGCGCGAAGCGACACCGCCGAGGCCGTCGCCGCGCTGGCCAAGAAGGAACGGCACTCCTTCGGGGCGCAGTTCGCCGAGGTCGCCGTGGACGTCGCCAGCGGTGAGGTCCGGGTACGACGGCTGCTCGGCATCTTCGCCGCCGGACGCATCGTCAACCCGCTCACCGCGCGCGGCCAGTTCGTCGGCGGGATGATCTGGGGCATCTCCATGGCCCTGCACGAGGAGGCGGTCCGCGACACGGCGTCCGGCGCCCAGGTCGGACCGGACTTCGCCAACTACCACTTCTCCGCCAACGCCGACGTACCGGCCATCGAGGCCGACTGGGTCGACGACCCCGACCCGGACGACCCGGTCGGCATCAAGGGCATCGGCGAGATAGGGGTCGTAGGGACCGCAGCGGCGATAGCCAACGCCGTCTGGCACGCCACCGGCGTCCGCCACCGCGCCCTGCCGATCCGCCCCGACCGGATCCTGACTGCGGGCGGGACGCCAAGTGCTTGACATCGCCCAGGAGTTGGACCGCTGGATGCGGGAAGGCCGGGACTTCGCCGTCGCGACCGTCGTCACCGTGGGCGGCAGCGCACCGCGCCCACCCGGCGCCGCGCTCGCCGTCGACACCGACGGCACGGTGATCGGCTCGGTCTCCGGTGGCTGCGTCGAGGGCGCGGTCTACGACCTGTGCGTGCAGGCACTCCAGGACGGCGAGCCGGTCCGCGAACGCTTCGGCTACAGCGACGAGGACGCCTTCGCCGTGGGCCTGTGCTGCGGCGGGGTGATCGAGGTCCTGGTCACGCCGGTCCACGCGGGCGATCCGCTGTTCACCGCCGGGCTGGCGGCGGCGGCCCGGGGCGAGGCGGTCGCCCTCGCCCGGGTCGTCCGGGGTCCGGCCGGGCTGCTCGGCCGCGGGCTGCTGGTCCGCCCGGACGGTTCGTACGAGAGCGGTCTCGACGGACGCCCCGAGCTGGAGCGGACCGCCGCGGCACAGGCCCGCGCGCTGTTGGACGTCGGCCGCACCGGCTCGGTGGAGATCTCGGAGGACGGCTCGCACTGCCCCGGTGGTCTGACCCTCTTCGTAGAGTCCGGCGTGCCCGCACCCCGCATGATCGTCTTCGGTGCTGTCGACTTCGCGGCGGCGCTGGTGCGGGCCGGCAAGTTCCTGGGCTATCGGGTGACCGTGTGCGACGCCCGGCCCGTCTTCGCCACCCGGAGCCGTTTCCCGGACGCCGACGAGATCGTGGTCGACTGGCCGCACCGCTACCTCCGGCACACGGCCACGGACGAGCGCACGGTCCTGTGCGTGCTCACCCACGACGCCAAGTTCGACATCCCGCTCCTCGGAGAGGCACTGAGGCTGCCCGTCGCCTTCGTCGGAGCCATGGGCTCGCGCCGAACCCACGAGGACCGCAACCGACGGCTCCGTGAAGTCGGCCTCAGCGAGCGGGAGTTGGCCCGGTTGCACTCTCCGATCGGCCTCGACCTGGGCGGCCGTACGCCCGAGGAGACGGCCCTGTCCATCGCGGCGGAGATCGTCGCCGTGCGCAACGGCGGCTCGGGCGTGCCGCTGACCGGCTCGGCGGCACCGATCCACCGCGACCGGGACGAGCTTGTGCTGGGGGTGTCCTGACGCGGACCGGTCGGTCCTCGGTCAGCCAGTTGTACGCCCCGAGCGGACCGGTCGGTCGTCGGTGAGCCAGTCGTACGCCCCCCGCGCGCTGAACTCCGCCTGCCCGCCCCGCAGCAGCAGCCCCGCCGTCGCGAACTCGGGGGCGTCGGCCTGCGCCGCCACGTACGGGATCGCGATGCAGCGCATCCCGGCCGCGTGCGCCGCCGCCGCACCCGGAGCCGCGTCCTCCAGGACCACGCAGTCGGCCGGAGCCGCCCCCAACCGGCGCGCGGCCTCCAGGAAGACGTCCGGCGCGGGCTTGCCCCGCGCCACCTCGTCCGCCGAGACCACGGTCCGCAGCGACGCGTCGAGCCCGGTGCCGGCCAGGATCGCCTCGATGGCCTCCGGCGACGAACCCGACGCCACCGCCATCGGCACCCCCTCGGCCGCGAGCAACTCCACGAACTTCCGCATCTCCGGGTACACGCGCGTGGCGGCCCGGGCCAGCGCCAGATAACGGCGGTTGGTCTCCGCCAGCAGCTCCTCCACCGGCGCCTTCAGGCCGTAGCGCTCCTTCAGGAGGACGAGGGTCTCCTGGGTGCTGATGCCGACGAAGCGCTCGTGCTGGGCCCAGGTGAAGTCCGGGACGCCGTGCTCGGCGAGGGTCTGCCGGGTGGCTTCGTAGTAGTTCGGCTCGCTGTCCACGAGTGTTCCGTCGAGATCGAAGATGACCGAGAGGGCGCCGAGATTGCTCATGGGTTCAGGATGCCAAGGGTCACATGCCGGCCGCGCGGCCGATCGACTCCACCAGTGGCAGCAACCGGTGCGGGACGCGCTCGCGCAGCGCCATCTCGGTCCGGGTGCGGACCACTCCCGGCAGGCTGATCAGCTGCTGGATCACGTCCTCCAGGTGACCGTTGTCCCGCGCGACGACCCGGGTGAGCAGGTCCCCGCCACCGGTGATCGAGAACGCCTCGACGATCTCCGGTACGGCGGCCAGCGCGTCCCCGACCTCGTCGAGATGCCCCTGGGTGACCTCGATGTGCACGAACGCGAGCACCGGGTGCCCGAGCGCGGCGGGGGAGAGGAAGGGGCCCGTACCGGTGATCACCCCGTCCCGCTCCAGCCGGTCCAGCCGCGCCTGGAGCGTGCCGCGGGCCACGCCGAGGAGGCGGGCGTACTCGCGCACGCTGGTACGCGGCTGCTCCAGAAGCAGCCTGAGGATGCGGGTGTCGAGTTCGTCCACGCTCATGGCGCAAGACTGTACCAATGGCCCAGCGTCAAGCTACTGGGCCAATGGACCAGTGGATCGGGAGCCACTTGAGCCACTCGACCCGATGATGCTCTCATGGGCATGTCGATGGCGCTGCGGACCTCCGCGGCGCCTTTTTCATGCCGGTGTCCAGAGGTATGCGCAGGGGGCGGGAAGCAGTGCTGAAAAGGGTGTTCGTGGCTCCGGACCCGGGGCGCGTGCGGCTGCGGTTCGCCGCGCGGGCCGTCCTCGGCATCGGCCTCGCGGTCGTCGTCTGCGGGCTGACCGGGCAGTCCCTCGCGGGCGCCGTCACCGGTGGCCTCGCCGCGCTGCTCGCCCTGTTCACGGTGACGGACGCCACGGTGCGCGGGCAGGCCGTCACCACCGCGCTGCTGCCCTGTGTGGGCCTGCCGGTGCTCGCCGCCGCCGCTGAACTGCACGACCACCCCGTCGCCCGCGACCTCACCTTCCTCGCCGTGGTCGGCGCCGGCGTCTACGCCCGCCGCTGGGGACCGCGCGGCCACAGCCTCGGCGTCTTCGCGTTCATGACCTTCTTCGTGGCCCAGTTCCTGCACGCGACCACCGACCAACTGCCCAGGCTGTACGCGGCAGTTGCCCTCTCCGTGCTCACCGCCGCGACGGTCCGCTTCGGCTTCTGGTGCTACGAACGCCGACTGCCGACGACCGCCGTACCCGCCCCAACTGCCGGACGAGGCCTGGCCCGTGTGACCACGAGGCAGGCGGTCCAGGCGACCGCCGGTGCCGGATTCGCCCTTGTCGTCGGCCAGTTGGTGTCCGGGCAGCGCTGGTACTGGGCCGTCGGCGCCACCTGGTGGATCTTCGTGAACACCGCCTCGCGCGGCGAGACCGTGGTCCGCGGCTTCCGCCGCGTCCTCGGCACGGTCCTCGGCATCGCCCTGGGCCTCCTCGTCGCCGTACCGGTCCACGGCGCCCCCGTCCCCACCGCGATCCTGGTCGCCGTGTGCGTCTTCGGCATCTTCTACTCGGCCGCCGTCTCCTACACCTGGATGATGCTCTCGGTGACCTTGATGGCAGAACTGCTCTACGGCCTCCTCGGCGTCCTGAACCCCGCGCTGCTGGCGCTGCGCTTCGCGGAGACCGGCGTCGGCGCGCTCGGTGCCGTACTGGCCGTCCTCCTCGTCCTGCCGGTGACCACCCACACCACCACCGACGCCTGGATCCAACGCGCCCTGCGCTGCGTCCACACCTGCACCGCCGAGGCCGCCGCCCGCCTCGCCGGTTCCGCGGCGGCCGACCCCGCCGGACGCGTCGCCGAACTCGAGCAACTCCTGGGCCGGGTACGGCTGTCCGTCGCGCCCCTCGTGCACCCGCTGAACCCGGTGCTCGGCCGCAAGCGCCGCGCCCGCCGGGTGCTCGCGCTGCTCGACGACTGCGCCCGCGAGATCCGCGGCCTCGTCGCGGTGGCCGCCGACCCCGAGGCCTCCCACGACGCCCGCCTGGCCGCCGCCTGCTGGCGCGTGGAGACCGCGGTCGAGGCGCTCACCGACGGCGACGCGTCGCGGCTCACGGCCACGCCGACCAGGGCACCCGCGGAGCCCGCGCTGGCCCACCTCCATGGGCTGGAGCACGCCCTCGCGGAACTGGCGGAGCCGCTGCGTGCGCGCTCTGGTTCACGGCTCGTCGGAGCGTGAGCAGGTACGGGAGCGAGACCGGTACTGCGGGGCGGAGAAAGCTCTGGGATTTGGTCTAGACCGGTCATGATCGACTGCTACCGTCACCCCGGACAGCACTGACCGAGAGGGGACAGCGGTGGCAGACGGCGACAGGCGGGGACGGCGGGCCTTCATCGGGTCGTTCACGGCGGCGGGCGGCCCGGGTGTCGTCACGGCGGCCGTGGACGCGGACAGCGGCGCGCTGACCGTCCTGAGCAGCGTCGACGGCGTCCCCGATCCCTCGTATCTCGCCCTGGCCCCCGACGGGGACACGCTCTACGCCGTCAGCGAGACGGCCGAGGGCGCGGTGGCCGCGTACCGCGTGAACGGCGACAAGCCCGAGCCGCTCGGGTCGCCGGTGCGGGTGGGCGGCTCAGGGCCGACCTACCTGAGCCTGTTCGCCGGGCACGTCCTCACCGCCGACTACGGCTCCGGCAGCGTCACCGCCGTGCCGGTCCGCCCGGACGGCACCCTGGCGAGCCGCCCCTCCGGACAGCTCCGGCACACCGGTTCCGGCCCGCACCAGCAGCGCCAGCAGGGTCCGCACGCCCACCAGATCCAGCCCGACCCGAGCGGCCGCTGGGCGGTCAGCGTCGACCTCGGCACCGACTCCGTGCGGGTGTGCACGCTGGAGGACGGACGTCCCGTACTGCACCGCGAGATCGCGCTGCGCCCCGGCTCGGGCCCCCGCCACCTGGCCTTCCACCCCGACGGCGCCCACGCCTACGTCCTCAACGAACTCACGCCGACCGTCACCGTCTGCCGCTGGGACGCCGAGAGCGGCGCACTGAAACCGCTGACCGAGGTCGCGGTCCTGCCCGGCCCGCCGGACGGCGACGCCGCTTACCCATCCGGCATCGTGACCTCGCCGGACGGCCGCTTCGTCTGGACGGCCACCCGTGGCGAGGACGTGCTCTCCGTCCTCGCCGTCGAGGGCGACGGGCTGCGCCTGATCGGCACGGTGCCCTGCGAGGGCCACTGGCCGCGCGCGCTCACCGAGGCCGGGGGCCACCTGTACGTCGCGAACGAGCGCTCCGGTGACGTCACTTGGTTCACCGTCGACCCCGCCACGGGCGTCCCGCGCCGCAACGGCTCGATCAAGGTGACCGCCGCGTCCTGCGTGGTGTTCGACTGACCCCGCTGCCGTCCCCAGCACATGCCGAAGGGCCCACTCCCGCGTGAGGAGGGGCCCTTTCGGCGCTACGGCGTTACACGTGCCGGTGAGTCAGCGAACCGGCGCGCCCTGCGGCTGCGGCGGGGCGATGCCCAGCGCCGTCGTGTACTTGGCCAGCGCGAGCTTGCCGATCGCCGGGTACGGGCCGAGCGCCTCGGCGGCTGCGCAGCCGGCCTCGGCGGCGGCCGCCTGGAGCAGACCGGGGTCGATCTCCGGGCCGATCAGGTACGGCGCCAGCGCCAGCTGCTGCGAACCCGACCCGCGCAACTGCTCAGCGATGGCCGCGATCGAACCTTCCTGGTCCAGCGCCGCCGCCATCACGGGCACGGCGAGACGAGCGGCGAGCAGCATGCCGGTGATCCCGGCCGCCTGTACGGCCTCCTCGCCACCCACGGACGCGAGGATGATGCCGTCCGCGGCGGTCGCCACGGTGAACAGCCGGGCGCGGTCGGCACGGGCCAGGCCTGCCTCGGACAGCCGCACGTGCAGCGCCTCGGCGAGCAACGGGTGCGGGCCGAGCACATCGGTCAGGTCGGCCGCGACACGGCTGTCCATGACGGCCTGGCGGACCTGACGCAGCAGCGCGCTGTCCGGACCGGCGAGCAGCGGCACGACGACGGCCACCGGCCCGTCGGGCTCCTTGACGTCGGCGCCGGCGGCCCTGGCCTGCTCGAAGCGGGCGGTGCGCTCCTCAGCGGCGTGCGCGAGCACGGACGTCAGCGTGGGGAACTCGGAGTCGTCCCCGTCGAGATAACCGATGCGGCCGTCGAGACCGGGCAGCTCGGAGCGCGCGATGCTCACGACCTCCTCGGCGAGGCTGCGCGTGGCCGCGCTGGGCGTGCCCGGCACGGCAAGCACCAGCGCGGGCGCGCCCTCGGGAGCCGCCAGCTGCTCGGGTCGGCGGTGCCGCCCGGGCTGGCGAGGTCGCGGCATTCGTACTGGCAGGCCGGACGCGGGCCCAGTGGGGGAGCTCATGGCGAGGCATGTTACTGGCTTCCTGGGCTCCCCTGTTCGGGGAGGGTGCAGGTGAGCGGTATCCGTCCTGTTTTGTCTGATGAGTTACGTACGGATCAGAAGTGATCACCTTGTCCCTTTGGGCTCAGCACGGACAACATCACGTCGTCACACGGCAGCGCGAGCGCCCCCGCGGCAAGATCACGCGCGATCCGCACGGCACCGTCCAGCGGATCACCCTCCGCCGGAACCACCCGCCCATGCGGCAGCCGTTTCGCCAACTCCTCGTGCAGCGGTACGAGGAGAGGATCGCCCATCTTGAACAGGCCACCGGTGAGCGCGACTTGGGGCTCGCCGGTTACCGGACAGACCGCGACGGCGGACTCGGCCATGTGCTGGGCGGCGGCACGCAGGATGCCGGCCGCCACCGGGTCGACCGCCGCGCACTCGGCGACACGGGGCGCGAAAGCCGCGAGTACGGCGGGCCGGTCCGACCGCGGATACACCTGCCCCGGCAACCCCGTCATCGCCCCGAACTGCTTCTCGGCACAGCTCAACAGTGCCCCGGAGCCACCGTCCCGCCCGTCGTACGCCCGAAGCGCCGCCTCCAGCCCGGCCCGTCCGATCCAGGCCCCGCCACCGCAGTCGCCGAGCAGATGCCCCCAACCGTCGGCTCTCCGCCACCCGGTGAGATCGGTGCCGATCGCGATCAGGCCGGTGCCGGCGGCGACCACAGCACCGGGCCGTGCCCCGAGGGCGCCCACGTAGGCGGTGACGGCATCGGCGGCGAGTGCGACGGTCCGTACCCCGAACTCCCGCGCCAACGCCCCCGGCAACTCGGCCCGCACCCCGTCCCCGAGGGTGGCGAGCCCGGCGGCCCCGATGACGGCCGTGCCGATCTCGGACACCTCGGCGTGATCGACCAACTCGCGCACCATGGGCGCCAGTTGCTCCATGAAATGCCCCGCGTCGATCCCGCGGGCACCGGTTCGAACGGGCTCCCCGGACGAGAGCGGGCCGGATCTTCGGCCACTACCGGCCTGGCCCACGACGACCCGGAGCCCGGAGCCTCCCGAGTCCACGGCGAGAAACCCCGGCGCGGTCACGGCAGACGCCAGTCCACCGGTTGTCCTCCCTGCCGGACCAGCAGGTCGTTGGCGCGGCTGAAGGGGCGGGAGCCGAAGAAGCCGCGGTCGGCCGACATCGGGGACGGGTGCGAGGACTCCACCGAGGGCAGGTCGCCGAGGAGGGGCCGGAGGTTGCGGGCGTCACGGCCCCACAGGATCGACACCAGCGGCTTGCCGCGCGCGGCCAGCGCCCGTATCGCCTGCTCGGTGACCTCCTCCCAGCCCTTGCCGCGATGGGCGGCCGGACTGCGCGGGGCCGTGGTGAGCGCCCTGTTGAGGAGGAGCACCCCCTGCTGGCTCCACGGGGTGAGGTCGCCGTTGGACGGCTGGGGCAGGCCCAGGTCCGTGTTCAGCTCGCGGTAGATGTTGAGGAGGCTCGGCGGGAGCGGACGTACCTCGGGGGCCACCGAGAACGACAGCCCCACCGCGTGCCCCGGAGTCGGGTAGGGGTCCTGTCCGACGATCAGGACGCGGACGTCGTCGAAGGGCTGCTGGAAGGCTCGGAGGACATTCGGTCCCGCCGGTAGATAGGTGCGTCCGGCGGCGATCTCCGCGCGCAGGAACTCCCCCATCCCGGCGACGCGTCCGGCCACGGGTTCCAGGGCTTTCGCCCAGCCCGGTTCGACGATCTCATGCAACGGTCGTGGTGCCACGGGCGTCACCCTACTGCCGTACAGGGCCCGGCGATCAACCGGTGGTCGCGGCCCGACCGAGAACGACCGAATCGTCGACGCGTCTGAACGAAGCCTGTCCTGGCGGGAGTTGTCCTCCCGGAAGCTCCCGCCCTCACGCGACCACCGCCGCGCGCACGCACAGCACGTCCGGGAGATGGGACGCCAACTGCCGCCAGCTGTCCCCGTCGTCGTCCGACGCGAACACCTCGCCGTTGCGATTGCCGAAGTACACGCCCGCCGGGTCCGCGCCGTCCGTGCACATCGCGTCGCGCAGCACCGTGCCGTAGTGGTCCTCGGTCGGCAGCCCCGCCGACAGCGGCTCCCAGCTCCGGCCCGCGTCCGCCGTACGGAAGACCCGGCACCGGTGCCCGGCGGGCACGCGGTCCGCGTCGGCGTTGATCGGGAACACGTAGGCGGTGTCGCCGCGATGGGGGTGGGCGGCCGCCGCGAAGCCGAACGTGGACGGCAGGCCCTCGCCGATGTCCGTCCAGTGCGCGCCCGCGTCGTCGCTGCGGTACACGCCCCAGTGGTTCTGCAGATACAGCCGGTCCGGGGTCGCCGCGTCCTGCGCGATCTTGTGCACGCACTGGCCGAACTCCGGGTTCGGATCCGGCAGGAACACCGCGGAGACGCCGGAGTTGGACGGCTCCCAGCTCTCGCCGCCGTCGCCGGTGCGGAACACCCCGGCCGTCGAGACGGCCACCGTCACGGCGAGCGGGTCGCGTTCGTCGGTGAGGACGGTGTGCAGGCCCTCTCCGCCGCCGCCCGGAACCCACCGGGAACGGGTGGGGTGTTCCCAGAGGGGACGGACGAGTTCGAAGCTCTCGCCGCGGTCCTCGGAGCGGAACAGCGCGGCCGGCTCCGTGCCCGCGTACACCACGTCGGGTTCCGCGGCCGCCGGGTGCAGCTGCCACACCCGCTCCAGCGAAGCCCCCGTGTCCTTCGGGAACTTGACCGCGGGCCGCGCCGGCTCGGCCCACGTCCGGCCCAGATCGTCGGAGTGGAACACGGACGGGCCCCAGTGAGAGCTGTCACCACCGGCCAGCAGTCTCGGTGTGGGGCCGCGGGTGTCGACGGCGACCGAATACAGCGCCTGCGCGTTGAAGTACGGACTCTCGTCGAACTCCCAGGTCCCACCCCGCCTGCGCCCGATGAACAGGCCTTTTCGCGTGCCCACCGCGAGCAGAACCTCCGTCATGCCGGTCACCTCCACTGCGTTTTTGGCGACTTTGCCCCCATCACCGCCCAGTCTGCACCCCACCACTGACAGTCACCCCTGCAACCGGCATCACCGCAGGTCAGGAGGCCAATATCGGTCTGTTGGGCAGTTGCGCGAGGCCTTCCCGCAAAGCGCCTGCGGAAGTCCCGGCAGCCATGGGAACGTCGAGTCGGGGTATTCGTCGTGAGCATCGAGGAGACGTCTCCCGTATGGGAGGGCGGTTCGGCATGTCAGTGCGTTCATGAGGAGGATGCCTTCGATGGCGTTCCGAGGTCCGAAGGTGTGGCTGTGGCGGTGGCGGCGGAATCCGCTCAAGCGCCGTGCCGATGCGGTGGAATCGTGGATCGTGCTCGGCGCCTGGCTGATCACCGTCCTCGCCGGGGTGCTCGCCGGTCTGACGGCGACCCAGTCCGTCGAACACGAGCTGGCCCGGGAACGCGTCGACTGGAAACCCGTGGTGGCCCTGGTGGTCCAGGACGCGCCCGGCCCCGCCCCGGCGAACTCCAGGACGAGCGGCGAACCGGTCTGGGCGAAGGTCCGCTGGACGGCCGTGGACGGCTCCTCGCACAGCGGCCAGATACGCGTCCCCTCCGGCAGTGCGATAGGCACGCCGGTGACCGTCTGGACCGACCCGCGGGGCCACCTGGTCACCCAGCCCGCCAGCGCCTCGCAGGCCAAGCTGCGGGCCGTACTGATCGGCACCCTCCTGGGCGTGGGCGCGGCGGCCGTCCCCTTCGTCAGCGCCCGGGCCCTGCGCGGCCGACTGGAACGCCGCCGCATGGACCAGTGGGACGAGGAGTGGGCCCGCTTCGGCCCACTGTGGGGCCGCAAGACGGGCTGAGCGCCCAGCACGGCGTCACGAGCGCGAGCCCCTTGCCTGTCACACGGATCACAGGCAGGGGCCCTCCTCGTGCCCGTCACGCGGTCCCGCCTGGTCCCAAGTCGTGTGTACTTCCAGGCAGATGGCCCCGTCCGATCTCAAGCCCCCAATACCACCCGGCACACCCCCAACAGCCGCTCGTCCTCCAGAACGTCCTGGCTCCCGTACCCACCCGACCGCACCAAATGCCGTCGCGGCGCGGCGAGTTCCGCCTCCACCAGGTCGTGCAGGGGTGTCCCGGCCGCCCCCATGTCGACCAGACACCCGGCAATGACGCCCCGCACCCCCGGTTGCTCCACCCAGGCCGAACGCAGCACCGGAAGCACCCTCTCCACCTCCCCGGTGACCCGCCACAGCGCACCCGCGCCCGCCACCCGCTCCCACGCGCACTCCGCCCCGACCAGCCGCGACAACCCGGGCGCCGCGGCCCGCGCGGTCGACCCCAGCCGGGCGAGCGCGTCCGCGGCAGCCCGGCACCGCTGCGTGTCCGGGCCCGCCAACTCCCGTACCAGCACCGGCAGTACGGCCGAGGCATCCCCCTCCACCGACCACAGAGCCCCCGCCGCCAGCCCCGCACACTCGGACTCCAACAGCCTCCGCAGCACGGGTACGACCCCCTCCGCACCACCTCCGAACACCCCGAGCGCCCGGACCGCCGACTCAACCACCCGGTGCCTCAACCGCACCCCTTCCGCCATCCCGCCCAACAGCCGCAACACCTCCGGCACCGCCTCCCGATCGGCGAGCGCGGTCAGTGCCGACAGCAGGGGTACGGCACGGTCGTAGGTCTCGGGGGAGTCGAGGGGGACCTGGCCGAGCCGGTGTCGCAGTGCCGGGGCGAGCGGTGCGGCGGCGCGGCCGAGGTGGACGATCACGCGGCCCAGATCGTCGGGTGCGGCTGGCTGTGCGAGAACCTGGGCCAGTACCGGTACCGCCCGTGGATCGCCGCTGTGGGCAAGGGACTTGAGAGGTCCGCCCAGGGTCGGCGGCCGGCGTTCCCAGCGGTGTACCCACAGGTCGGGGCGGGAGATCACCAGCGCGTGGAGATGGTCGGCGGCAGGTGCGGCCAGGTGGAAGAGATCGCCCAGGACCGACACCGCCGCATCGCGCAACCGGTCCGACGCCGCCGCACCGGGCAACGGAGGTGCCCCCGCGCCCAGTTGCTCACCGATCAGCGTGACCGGCACCGAGTAGTCGGCCCGCCACTCGCGGAACAACCCCGCCGCCATCCACACCCCGTTGCACCGGTCGGCCGGGTCCGGGCTGGTCAACTGCCCTTCCAGCAGGGCGATTCGATCGCCCACCCGCCCGCCGAGCGCGGTGTGCAGCGTACGCAGCAGCAGCGCGCCCTCCTCGTCCGAGGGCCGCAGCCGCCGTAACCGTCCGGCGAGCGTGTCCGGGTCCGCATGGTCCCCCTCCGTCGGCGCCGAACGGCCCGACCGGCGCTGCTCCGACCTCTCCCCGAGCAGTTCGACGACGGTCGGGACGAGGTCGGCGGGGAGCAGATCGGGTGCGCAGCCCGCGAGTTGGCCGAGCGCGGCGAGCCGTAGACCGGGGTCGTACGGCGGAGTGCCGAGCATCAGCAGGATGTCCAGCGCCTCGGGGGCGTGGGCCGGGTGCTGCCGTACGAACAGGCCGACGCTCTCGGTGAGGGCGAGCAGGACGCGGTCGTCGCGCTCCACCGCGATGCGCTGCCGCAACAGGCCCAGTACGCGCGCGGGTTGGTCCAGGAAGCGCACGAGTGCTTCGGCCGCCGCGCGGCGCACGCCGGAGTCCCGGTCCCCGGTGAGGGCGACGAAGACCTCGGCGCCCGCGCGGACGGCGGCCTCGGCGGATTCGCCCCCGGCACCCGCTGCCTCCGGCCCGTGCCCCCGTCCGATGCTGACCAGAAGCTCCACCAACTCGCCCCGGTCCGCGACCTCTTCGCACGCGGAGAGCTCGAACAGAAACGGAACGCAGGCGAGCGTCGAGTCGTACACGATCCCCTGGTGGTGCACCGCGCCGTACATCCCGTCGAGCGCGCCCGCCCGCTCGGCGGGGTCCGTGGAGGCCAGTCCCCGGAGCAGTCCGGGCACGTCCTCCGCACTGCCGTACGCGTGGCGCAGTGAGGCCCAGCCGACCTCGTCGATCCCCGTGAACACGTTGTCCTCCCCAGGCGCGGTGCCAACTGATCGCGAGTCTGCACCACGCCACTGACAACGAAGCGGAATCGGGAGGTGACCGAGGGTCAGTCTGCTTCGGGCAGAGCGCGGGCGAGGATCGTGTCGAGGTCGGCGGAGTCGGGGAGGGTGCCGAAGGCGTGCCCCCAGTCGCCGCCGAGCCGGCTCGCGCAGAAGGCGTCGGCGACGGCGGCCGGGGCGTGTCGCACGAGGAGGGAGGCCTGGAGGGTCAACGCCATCTGCTCGACGAGACGGCGGGCACCCGTCTCGGTGGCCCGGCCCAAGTCGTTCCTCAAGCGGGTCACGGCCGCGTCCAGGCGGGCGTCCGCGCCCTGCGCCAGGGCGAGTTCGGTGAACAGCGCCTCCGCCGTGCCGGGGTCGCGGGTCAACGCCCGCAATACGTCCAGGGCGTTGACGTTTCCCGAGCCCTCCCAGATCGAGAGGAGGGGCGCCTCGCGGTAGTGGCGGGGCATGCCCGAGTCCTCGACGTAGCCGTTGCCGCCGAGGCACTCCAGGGCCTCCGCGGTGAAGGCCGGGCCGCGCTTGGTGACCCAGTACTTGCCTACGGCGGTGGCGATCCGGCGGAACGCCGACTCGACACCGTCCCCGCGCACCGCACGGTCGGCCGCGCCCGCCAGCCGCAGTGTGAGCGTCGTGGCGGCCTCGGACTCCAGCGCCAGATCGGCCAACACATTGCGCATCAGCGGCTGTTCGAGCAGTCGAGCCCCGAACGCGGACCGGTGCCGTACATGGTGACCCGCCTCGACGAGGGTTTTGCGCATGAGAGTTGCCGACATCATCACGCAGTCCAGGCGCGTGCAGTTGACCATCTCGATGATGGTCTTCACGCCACGGCCCTCCGGGCCGACCAGCCAGGCGACGGTTCCGTCGAACTCGGGTTCCGAGGACGCGTTGGACCGGTTGCCGAGCTTGTCCTTCAGCCGCTGGATGCGGAACGTGTTGCGGCTGCCGTCGGGAAGTACGCGCGGCACCAGGAAGCATGACAGTCCGTCAGGCGCCTGTGCCAGTACGAGGAACACGTCGCACATCGGCGCCGACGTGAACCACTTGTGCCCGCGCAGGGTGTACACGCCGGGTTCGGAAGTGGGGGTGGCCACCGTGGTGTTGGTACGGACGTCGGAGCCGCCCTGCTTCTCCGTCATCCCCATCCCGGCCAGCAGCCCACGCTTCTCGGTCGGGACGCGCAGGGTCGGGTCGTACACCCGGCTGGTGAGCAACGGCTCGTAGACCGCGGCCAGTTCGGGCGTGGCGCGCAGGGCGGGGACGGCGGCGTACGTCATCGACGTCGGGCAGCCGTGCCCGGCCTCGGTGTGTCCCCACACCAACCCCCCTGCCGTGCGGGCCACATGGGCGCCGGAGCGGTCGTCCGCCCAGGGAGCCCCGGCCAGCCCCTCGGCCACGGCGACGCCCATCAGCCGGTGCCAGCTCGGGTGGAACTCGACCTCGTCGACGCGGTTGCCGTACCGGTCGTGCGTGCGCAGCTCCGGCTCGTGCCGGTTCGCCTGCTCACCCCACTCCTGCGCCTCCTCGCTGCCCGCCGCCCGGCCGAGCCGCCGCACGTCGTCCTCGGCCCACCCGGCACCCTCCCGGCGCAGTCCCTCCAGCAGGGCCGCGTCCTCGGAGGCGTCGTACGGGGTCAGGGGCGGGGGCTGGTTGGTGACGTCGTGCGTGTCGTTCCGCGGCTGCGGCGGTATGTGCGCGAGTGTCTGGGCCATAGCTGAAGTGTTGCACTATCCCTGCGGTCGCATCAATGATGTAACACGGGAATCGCCACGTAGAGTACGAGGCCATGCGGATGAACGTGTCAGAAGGCCCCGGCGAGGTGAACCTGCGCCCGCTGTCCGCGCGGTCGGTCGTCCTCAGCCTGCTGCTGGGCACGCACCCGCCCGAGCTGCCCGTACGGGATCTGCTGCGCGCCGTCGAACCCCTCGGCGTCGCGGGCTCCACGCTCCGTGCCGCGCTGAGCCGGATGGTGGCCGCCGGTGACCTGCGGACCACGGACGCGGTCTACCGGCTCAGCGACCGCCTGCTGGAACGCCAGCGCCGCCAGGACGCCGCTGTCCACCCGGAGACCCGCCCCTGGGACGGCGACTGGGAGATGACCGTCGTCACCGCGACCGGCCGCGGCCCCGCCGAACGCGCCGACCTGCGCGGCAAGTTGACCACTCTGCGGCTCGCGGAACTCCGCGAGGGAGTCTGGCTCCGCCCCGCCAATCTCCTACGGCCCCGACCGGACGAACTCGGCGCGGTCGCCCGGCACTTCACCACCCGCCCGCAGGAACCCGCCCGCCAACTGGCTGCGGCCCTATGGCCACTTGACACCTGGGCGAAGACGGCCGAGGCCCTGCTCGACCGGATCACCGCCACCGCGGACCACCCGGCCGACCGCTTCACCGTCCTCGCCGCCGCCGTGCGGCATTTGCTCGCCGACCCGGTTCTGCCCCCTGAACTCCTGCCCCCCGACTGGCCGGGTGCGGCTCTGCGCAGCGAATACACGCGCCACCGCCGGGAGTTGATCGCGAACATGCTCGCGAACACGGCATGAGCACCTCCGTTCACCGGGTTTGACGGTCTGTTAGCGTGTGCCGATGGAAGATCTGGGAGTCGCGGCCTGGCCGCCTGAGCTGATCAGAACGGGGCGGCTCGTGCTCCGTGCGTCCGAGGTGCGGGACCGCGCGACGTTCATCGAACTGCTCGCCTCGCCGGAGGTGCACACCTACCTCGGCGGTCCTCGCCCGCGTGACGAGCTCGAGCGCGAGATGCCTGCGGTGCCCGAGCACCGGCCCGGGAGCTTCGTCGTCGATCTCGACGGGGCGATGGTCGGCCTGATCCTGCTCAGGAGGGCGACCGGGCACAGCCGCCCGGCTGCCGTGGGAAAGGTCGATCTCGGCTACCTGTTCCTGCCCCGGACGTGGGGATCCGGGTACGCCGCCGAGGCGTGCGCGGCTGCGCTCGGCTGGCTCGACGACGTTCTTCCCGGCGAGCCGGTGGTGCTCACCACCCAGACCGCCAACGCCCGTTCGATGCGCCTCGCGGCGAAACTGGGGTTCACCGAGGTGGAGCGGTTCGAGGCATGGGACGCCGAGCAGTGGCTCGGCATGCGGTCAACGGCCGTGCCGCCGCGCTGAGTTGGTGCCGGAGCGGCCGTGCGAAGCGCCGTGCGGGGACGCTTCGTACGGCCGCCGTCACCGTGGGAGGCCTACTTGTACGTGATGTCCGAGGACGCGTACTTGCAGTAAGTCCCGTCCGCGCCCGTGCCGTTGGTTGTCGGCTCCGCGCCCGTGTTGTTCCCGATGTACTTCTGGCAGGGGATCATCTTCTTGCTGGTGTCCCCGACGATGGTGATGGCCTTCAGGGTCGCGCTGTCGCCGTAGTTGGTGTTGATGCCGACGATCCGGCTGCCCTTGTAGGTCGCCTCGATGGAGTTGAGGTTGATCGTGCGCTTGTACTGCGTCTTGCAGTTGCCGCACGAGCGGACGAACGTACCGAAGGTCTGCGCCGCGAAGTTGGAGACGTTGAGGGTCCCGGCGCCGTTGAACTGGAAGACCTTGTCGCTCGCCTCCTTCGCGCCACCGCCGTTCACGGCGTACACGTTCGACGACGAGGAGCCCAGGAAGGTCGCAGCGTCCTCGCCGACGTCCTCCCACCAGACGTTCTGCAGCGTGCAACTGCCCAGGCAGTGGATGCCGTCGGCGGCGGGCGAGCCGATGATGACGTTCTTGACGACGGCACCGGCGGCCAGCTCCAGGATGGGGCCCTGGTCCTCGTCCTGGCTGCCCGTGCCCAGGTCGCCGCTGCCGTACAGGCGCAGCATCCCGTAGTCCTTGGTGCCCGAGACCGAGATCGTCGAGGTCACTGCCTGGCTGCCGCTCGCGGTGGGCCAGGTGGCTGCACTGGCCGGCGAGAGCGCGCCAGATGCCATGATCATGCCAACGGAGAGGCCGAAGGCGGCCAACGCGCCTGTCAGCGCGCGCGATCGTGCGGAAGAAGTCATGTCCCGATTCCTTCTCCGAGGTGGGGGAGTGGTCAGAGCTTTCCGGTGCCCGCGCCCGCGGTCACCGAGGCGACGACGGTCGAGGCGGGCTCGGCGGTGTAGCTGTACGGCGGGCTGGTGAACGTGCCGACCTGCGAGATCTCGGTGGCGGCTCCACCGAGGTCGTTGCCGCTGAGGTTGGCGTAGCCGTCCACGTCGCTGTCCCGGTTCGTCGTGACGGCGACCTCCGTGTCCCGGAAGACGTTGTTCTGGACGAACATCTGGGCGCCCATGCGCGAGTGCACGGCCGTCTCGGCGCCGACGACGTAGTTGTCGTAGAAGTGCCCGGTGCCGAAACGCAGGCTGGGGATACGGGAGTTGACCTGGTCGAACCAGTTGTGGTGGTACGTCACCCGCAGATGCCCGGTGTCCTCGCTCGCGTTGTTGTCGCTGTGGCCGACGAGCGAGCCCTTGTAGTGGTTCTTGAAGGTGTTCCAGGAGACGGTGACGTAGTCGGAGGCGTGGCTGATGTCGACCAGGCCGTCGTAGTAGTCCTTGCCGTGGTCGAGGTCGGACGAGAAGGCGTTGTGGTCGATCCACACCTTCGTCGACGCCTGCACGGTGATGCCGTCGGCGGGCGCGACCGACTTGCTGATGTTCAGGTTGCGGACGACGACGTTCGTCACGTTCTTCAGGCGCAGCCCGCCGCCGGTGAACCCGGACGCCGAACCGACGCCCAGGACCGTGGTGTTGGACCCGACGTCGACCTGACCGCTCAGCGAGATCAGGCCGTTGACCTTGACCACCTTCGAACTGCCGCCGGTGACGGCCGACTTGAAGGCGTCCAGCGTCGACACCGTGACCGCCGAGGCGCCGCCGCCCCCGGTCGTCCCGGCGCCGAAACCGACCGGCGAGGCGTCGACCGCCGACGCGGACTGGGGGAGCGCGAACACGGCGACGGTGGCCAATGCGACAGCCGTCAGGGCTGACCTTCGGGAGCGAGTACGCATGCGGGTGCGTCCCTTCGGAGGGGTCGGGTGATCGCGTACGTGAACGAGGCGTGCCGCTAGAGGTGTTGCGGTCACACATCTGAACGGAAGGTAGGGTGCAAGCGCTTTCTAGTCAACGCTCCGCGCGAAACTATTCGAGGCGTGGGAGCGCTTCCATGGGGCTCATGTCCATGCCACGATGCCGATGGTTCCCCCTCCGAACGATGCCGCACGAGCCGCACGAGCCGCGCTCAGGAAGGGACGATGACGTGCGCCCCACAGCCGACAACACCCTCAAGTCCGCCCGGAGAAAGCCGCGTTCGGTACTCGTCGCGGTCTTCGGAGCGCTGGTGCCGCTCCTCGCGGCCCTGACCCTCCTGGCACCCCCGGCCACCGCCCGCACCGAGGCCGTCCCCACCGCGACCCTCACCGAGGTCACCGGCTTCGGCGCCAACCCCAGCAGCCTCCAGATGTACGTGTACGTCCCGGCCGCCGTCACCGCGCACCCGGCGGTCGTCGTGGCCGTGCACTACTGCGGGGGATCGGGCCCGGCGATGTACTCCGGCACCGAATACGCCTCGCTGGCCGACCAGTTGGGGTTCATCGTGATCTACCCGTCGGTCACCCGCGCCAGCAAGTGCTTCGACGTCTCCTCGCCCCAGGCCCTGCACCGCGACGGGGGCAGCGACCCGGTCGGCATCAAGTCCATGGTCGACTGGGTGACCAGCACCTACTCCGCCGACACCTCCCGCGTCTACGCCCTGGGCATCTCCTCCGGCGCAATGATGACGAACGTCCTGCTCGGCGACTACCCCGACGTGTTCGCGGCGGGCGCCGCCTTCGCCGGCGTACCGTTCGGCTGCTTCGCCACCACCGACGGCTCGGAGTGGAACACCGCCTGCGCGAACGGCACGGTCATCCAAACCCCGCAGCAATGGGGCGACTTGGTCCGGGGCGCCGACCCCGGCTACACCGGCCCGCGCCCCCGCATGCAGCTGTGGCACGGCACCGCGGACGACACGCTGCGCTACCCCAACTTCGGCGAGGAGATCAAACAGTGGACCAACGTGCAGGGCGTCAGCCAGACCCCGGCCGCCACCGACACCCCGGCGACCGGCTGGACCCGCACCCGCTACGGTGCCACCGGTGACCGGGCCCCCGTCGAGGCGATCAGCCTCCAGGGCGTCACCCACAACCTCTACACCTACGGCATGGGCGCCCGTGTCCTCACCTTCTTCGGCCTGACCGGCGGCGGCACCACACCCCCGCCCTCGACCGGCCCCTGCAAGGTGACCGTCACGACCAGCGCCTGGAACACCGGCCTCACCGCCTCCGTGACCATCACCAACACCGGTACAAGTGCCGTCAACGGCTGGCAGTTGGGCTTCACCCTGCCCACCGGCCAGGCCATCACCAACGGCTGGGGGGCCACCTACGCACCGGCCTCCGGCACGGTGACGGCCACCAACGCCTCCTACGACGGCACGATCGCCCCCAACGCGAGCGTGACCATCGGCTACCAGGCGAACCACACCGGCAACAGCGCGGCGCCGACGGCCTACACGCTCAACGGGACGGCCTGCACGGTCGGTTGACCCACTCCGGGGTGCGTGCCCTGCGCGCACCCCTGCGCCCCAACTCCCGCCAGAGGAAGGCAGGTTCCGTGCAGCCCACGAGACGGACAGCGATCGTCGCCACGACGACAACGGCGCTGTCGGCCCTGGTCGCCACCAACCCCGCACGCGCAGAGGGGAGTTCAGCCCCGTCCGTCGCGCACTGGGTGAACACCTGGACGGCGATGCCCCAGCTCACCGAGCCCGGGAACCTGCCACCCGCGCCGTTCACCGGGACCGCCTCAGTCCTCGTCGACACGACCCTGCGCCAGACACTCCGCGTCACCACCGGCGGCCGGAAGCTCCGCCTGCGCTTCTCCAACGCCTACGGCGACACCCCGCTCCCGCTCACCGCGGTGACGCTGGCGCTCCCGCAGGACGGCAGGGCGGGAGCGAGCGCGATCGTGCCCGGTAGCAGCAGACTGGTCACGTTCGCCGGACGCCGATCGGCGACGGTCCCCGTCGGCGCCCAACTGGTTTCCGACCCACTGGACTTGGACCTGCGCCCGGCGTCCATCCTGGCCGTGACGACGTACCTGGCGACGGGCCAGCCCTCGCTCGCGCTCACCTCGCACCCGGGCTCGCGCACGACCTCGTACCTCCGCACCGGCGACCACACCGAGGACCAGGACCTGTTGCCCGGGGCGACCCCGGTCGACCACTGGTATCTGCTGAGCGACGTGGAGGTCCTGGCCCCGCGCGCGAGCACGGCCGTAGCGATCCTGGGCGACTCGCTCACCGACGGCCGAGGCTCCACGACCAACGCCAACGACCGCTGGCCCGACCAGCTCTACGACCGTCTCCGCGCCCACCCCGCCACCGAGTCCGTGGCAATCCTGAACCAGGCCGCCGGGGGCAACCGAGTCCTCAACGACGGCCTCGGCCCCAACGTCCTCGCCCGCCTCGACCGCGACGTCCTCTCCCGCAGCGGGGTCACCCGCCTCATCGTCTTCGAGGGCGTCAACGACATCGGCACCGCCGACGCGACCACCACCGCCCAACACCAGGTCACGGAAGACCTGTTGGCCGCCTACGCCCAGATCGTCGTCCGCGCCCACGCCCAGGGCATCCGCGTCTACGGCGCGACCCTGCTCCCCTTCGGCGGAAACACCTACGACGACCCGGCGGGAGAGCGCGAGTCCTCCCGCCGGGCGGTCAACTCCTGGATCCGCACGGCCGGTTGCTTCGACGCGGTCCTCGACTTCGACCACGCCGTACGCGATCCGGCCGACCCGCGCCGACTGCTCCCGTCCCTCCAGGTCGGCGACTGGCTGCATCTCAATCCGGCGGGGTATGGGGTGCTGGCCGCGACGGTCCCTGCCGGACTGCTGCGCTGATCAGGGCGAAGGGCGTCGGCGGTCTCTGATCGGCGCCGGTACGCGGGGAGTTGTGCCTGCGGCTGCGAGGCGGAAGGGGCGTCGACGTCAGAGGCTGCCGTCACGGGTGTCGAGAAGGGGGAGTCGGCTACCGACGGCAACGCCGTTGTGCCCCAAGCCTGTTGGGCAGCGGGGATGGTGTGCCTCGCCCCGCGTCCGCGACAGGATCCGCCGGACCGGCCCTAGACGACCGGCTCCTCCGCGACCGCGCCGGCGGAAGCAGCCGTGCTGGTGGCAGGCGAACTTCCCTTCGCAGGAAGGTGGTTGAAGAGCAGGTTCAGTACGATCGCCGTCAGGCAGCCCGCGCTGATGCCGCTGTTCATCACCGTCTGGAACCAGTCCGGGAACTGCGCGTAGATCGTCGGCACCCCGACCGGGAGCACGCCCACGGCCACCGAGACGGCGACGACGGTGAGGTTGTGGTTGTCCTTGAAGTCGACCTGGGTCAGGGTGCGCAGACCGCTCGCGGCGACCGTGCCGAACATGACCAGACCCGCGCCGCCGAGCACCGGCGCCGGGATCGCCGCGACGACCGCGCCCAGCTTGGGCAGCAGACCGAGGACGACGAGGATGCCACCGGCGACCGCGACGACCCAGCGGCTGCGGACCCGGGTCATGCCGACGAGGCCGACGTTCTGGGCGTACGCCGTGTACGGGAAGGTATTGAAGACGCCGCCGAGGACGGTGGAGAGGCCGTCGGCGCGCAGTCCGTCCGCGAGCGAACGCGGCTCTATCCTGCGGTCGGTCATCTCGCCGACCGCGATCAGGTCACCGGTCGTCTCGGTCATCGTCACCAGCGCCACCACCAGCATCGACACGATCGCCGAGGCGTGGAAGGTGGGCGTTCCAAAATGGAACGGGGTGCTGATGCCGACCCAGTCGGCGTCCCCGACCCCGCTGAAGTCCGTGAACCCGAACACCACCGCGGCCACCAGCCCCACCGCCATGCCGATCAGCACCGCGATCCGGCTGAGGAAGGCCGGCGCGAACCGCTGCACCCCGAGCACGACCGCGAGGACGAAGGCGGCGAGCGCGATGTTCTTAGGTTCACCGAAGTCCTTCGAACCCTGCCCGCCCGCCGCCCAGTTGCCCGCCGCCGGCAGCAGCGACAGACCGATGATCAGGATCACCGTGCCAGTGACCAGCGGCGGGAAGAAGCGCAGCAGCCTGCCGAAGACGGGGGCCAGGAGCGCGATCGCGAGCCCCGCGATGATCACCGAGCCGTAGATCGCGGGCAGCCCGCCGCCCGTCGTGCCGATCAGCACCATCGGCGACACCGCGGCGAACGTACAGCCCTGCATGATCGGCAGCCGCACGCCGAACCGCCAGAAACCTATGCACTGGATGAGCGTGGCTATCCCGCACACCAGCAGGTCCGCGGTGATCAGATACGCCAGGTCGGCGGCCGACAGCTTCATCGCCCCGCCCACGATCAGCGGCACCGCGACCGCGCCCGCGTACATCGCGAGCACGTGCTGGAGCCCGAAGGTGGCCAGTTGCCGTACGGGTGGGACCTCGTCGACGGGATGCACGGGTGTGGTCGTGGCCATGGACACTCCTGAGCGGCGGAGAGGGGAGAAATGTGCGAACAGTTCGAGACCGTAGGCGCCTTGAACAGTTTGTTGATTTCTGGGTTGTTGCCGCCGTGTGTCTTGCCCGGCTGCTATGTGTGCGCCCCACATATCTCTATGCGCGCGCCTCGCGTGCCGCCGCCAGCAGGGCATCCCAGTCCGGCAGTTTGACCACACCACCCCGCCCGAGCGAGGCCCCCAACTCCGCCTCGGCCCGCTCGATGGCCTCCCACCCGCTCCACTCGACCGGCTTGATCCCCTCGGCGCGCAGTGCGGGGAGCGGGTCCTCGGGCGCATCCCGTCGTACGAGCATGGAGGCGTCGGCGAGCAGGGACGTCACCGTCTCCTTGGCGTCCGGGCGGTTGGTGCCGATGACGCCGGTCGGGCCCCGCTTGATCCAGCCGGCCACGTACTCGCCGGGCACGGTCCGCCCATCGCGTACGACCCGGCCCGCCCGGTGCGGCACGGTGCCGTGCTCGGCGTCGAACGGCAGCCCGTCCAACGGCACTCCGCGATAGCCCACCGAGCGCAGCACCAACTGCGCCTCGATCTCCTCGAATTGACCCGTGCCGACCACTCCGCCCCGCCCGTCCGGCGCGGTGCGTTCGAAGCGGACCGCGCCCACGCGCCCTGCCTCGTCGAGGAGTTGGACGGGACGGAGGAAGAAACGGAGGTGGATACGGCGTGCGGCGCCCTGGGGCGGAAGCGCGGCCCAGCGGCGGAGTTCCTCCACGTTGCGGCGTTGGGCACCGGGCAGGGCGGAGGGGTCGAGACAGTCCGGGTCGAGCGCCAACTCGGCCGGATCCACGGTCACTTCGGTGTCCGGGAGCCCGCCCAGCTCACGTAGCTCCTTCGTCGTGAACCGGGCCTGCGAGGGACCGCGCCGGCCGACCATGTGGACGTCCGTGATCCCGCTCGCGGACAGTGCGGTGAGCGCGGTTTGGGGAATGTCGGTACGGCTCAGTTCGGCCGCGCCGCGCGCCAGCATCCGCGTGACGTCCACCGCGACGTTGCCCACGCCGATGACCACGGCCGAGCGCGCGCCGAGCACGAACCCGTCGGCGGTGGAGTCCGGGTGGGCGCTGTACCAGGACACGAACTCGGTCGCCGACCAGCTGCCGGGCAGCTCCTCGCCGGGAATCCCCAGGTGGCGGTCGGTGGCGGCACCCACGCAGTACACGACCGCGTCGTACAACTCCCGCAGCCGGGCGGCCGACAGTCCGCCCGGTCCCACGAGCACCCCGCCGAGGAACCGCACCCGCCCGTGCTCCAGGACCGCCCGCAGATTGTTCTGCAGCGACTTGATCTTCTCGTGGTCCGGTGCCACGCCGTAGCGCACCAGACCGTACGGGCACGGCAGCCGGTCCAGGACGTCGACCAGTACCCCGGGCTCCAGCTGGACCAGACTCTGGGCGGTGTAGACCCCGCTCGGCCCGGAGCCGACGACGGCGACACGCAGCACGGCGGAACTCCTCACCCGTCAGGCACACAGGAGAACGCTCATTCGCCAGACCACTGACACGTCCAGGATCGCACCACCGGTGCTCCGCTGACAGGGTGCCGGACGCACCCGTACGCGCTGGGGGCGCGCGTGTCCGTTCGTATGGAATGTGATCATGCGGTTACGTTGCGTATGTGCTAGAAGCATCCTTCGTTAATCTTTCTGATCGCTCTCCGGCTGACGGTGCGGTGTCCGTGTGGCCCGCGTGGGAAGTGCAGGAGCACGACGGCGCCACCTCGTGGTTCCACGTCCGGCTCGCCTTCCCCGACGGCGCCCGGGTCGACGCGCTCGCCGTGGTCTGTGAGCAGACCGTCTCCGTCGAGGACGTACGGGCTCAACCCGCCCTGTCCCTCGACGACTTGACGGTGCTGGCCGACTGGCTGGAGGGGCCGCTCTTCGAGGCGTGCGGGCTGCAACCCGGGGAGGAGGACGTGGAGTCGGGCGGAGCGCGCCGGGCCCGGCCGGCCTGGCCTCGGGGTATCGAGGGGCGGTGGCAGATCGCTCAGGAGTATCGCGCCGCGCAGGAGGAGGGAGTTGATCCCGTCCTCGCCGTGATGTGCGCGACCGGGCACAGTCGGCGCCGGTCGCTTCGGCTCATCTCGCAGGCGCGGGACGCCGGGTTTCTGACGCCTCGTCACGCCCGGCGCTGAGTAGGGCGGTTACGCGTCGGAGGGCTCGGTCGGCCGCTCGTCGGCCGGGTCTTCGGCCGTGGGTGGGGGAGTGGATCTGTCGTCCGTCGCGAAGAACCGGGACAGGTCCGTGTCGGGCGTCCCGGCCCGTGCACGGGCCTCCGGCGGGATCCCCAACTCCCAGTCGAGTCCGTACCGTTCGAACAGCTCGGTGCGCAGCACCGGAATCGGCATCGGCACCCCCGGGACGAGTGCCGAGTAGACCGCGCCCATGAGCAGCGCGCGCAGCATGGGGTAGTCGGAGGGGACGTTCCCCGATCCGTACCGCGCGATCGTCTGCCCGAGCAGCTCGGAAAGGCGCCGCTGCTCCGGGCACTGCACGAAGCCCTCGCCCTGCAACAGCCCCGCCATGTGCTGGCGCATCAGCACGGGCCGGTCGTGCGCGAGACCCAGGATCGCGTCGATGGCCCGCGCCATCCGCTCCCGCCCGTCGTCGGTCCGGGGCTCGCGCTCCAGTGCCTCCTCCAGCGTCCGGTGCATCAGACGGTGCACGGCGGACTGGACGAGCTGGCGTTTTCCGGGGAAGTAGTACGACACCAGTCCGCGCGCCGAACCGGCCCGGTCCGCGATGTCGCCCAAGGTCGTGGCCTCGTACCCGCGCTCGCCGACCAGCTCCAGGGCCGCCTGCAGGAGCCGTTCCCGGGAACGCCTGCGCAACTCTTCATTGACCGATGCGCTTCGCGGGGACATGCTGTAACTCCTGCGTTGACTGGCTATCAGCCAACTATACTCAGGACGTCCGGGTCGCCCGTCGAGGGGGCCTGGCGCATGCTGCCGTCCGTCTGGGGCGACGCGGGGGATCGTCTCAGGCGGGCGGCTCCTTTTCACCCCAATGGTTTCCTCGGGCGACTTTTGAACCGGCGCCCGGCGCCGCCTTCTCGCACATCTGTCGCACGGCACGTGATCCGTCCCTAGAGTGGGCACGGGTGTCGAGCCGAGGAGGCGCACGGGCATGGAGCAGGACCAGCAGATCTTCGCGCGGATCAACGAGATGGTCGACGACGAGCGCAAGCTCCGGGAGGCCGTCGCGTCCGGCGCGATCGACAGCGCCACGGAGCATCAGCGCCTCGGGCAACTGGAACGTGAACTCGACCAGTGCTGGGACCTGTTGCGCCAGCGCCGCGCCAAGGTGGAGTTCGGGGAGAACCCGGACGAGGCGCGGGTGCGGCCGGAGTCCGAGGTGGAGGGGTATCAGGGGTGAGCTGATGGGTCGGGGTGATCGCGGCGGCCCGGTGCTCCGCGGTCACTGGTCGTCTTCTCGCTAATTGCCGCGCGCGGCAAGCCTGTTGGCGATCTCGGCCTTGACCGTCTCGTGCAGTTCGTCCGAGGTGAAGCCGAGGTCGCGCAGGATTCGCGCGGCCGGGCTCTCCTCGACGCGGATCAGGCCGAGCAGTGCGTGCTCGGTGCCGACCCAGTCGTGGCCGAGGTCGGCCGCCGCGCGGCGGGCCTGCTCGATGGCCTCCTTGCTCTCCGGCCGGAACGCGATGTGACCCCGTAGCGCCTTCTTGCCGGCCGGCGGCAGCGCTTCCGCGATCGCGTCACGGACGCGCTGCTCCGATTCGGTCTTCGCCACCAGCACCTCGTACGCCAGGCCCCGCGGTTCGCCGAGCAGGCCGAGCAGGAGGTGTTCGGTGCCGATGGAGTCGTGCTTGTGCGTCCGGGCGGCCTCCTGCGCCAGCACGATGCTGTGCCGGTTCAGGTTCGTGTACCGCTCGAAAGGGCCGGGTGCGTGGCGCTGCTGGGCGGCCTGCTTGGACACTCCGATGGCGTCGCCGATCTCGGTCCACGACGCGCCGACCTGCTTGGCCTTGCTGACGTAGTGGTCGATGAGCTGGTCACCGAGGTCGGACAGGGTCTGGGCGCGCAGGCGTGCTTCGCTGATGCGGGCCAGTTCGTCGGTGTCGGGGAGCTCCTCGTCGAGGCGGGCGATCAGATCGGCGAGGCTGATGTCGAGTGGGCTCATGCGTCAACTTTAAATTGACGACCCCCCATCGTCAACCTGTAATTGACGATTGGTTGGAGGTCGCTCCGCCGCGGTGATGCGGGGTTACGACCCGGCGGGCCCAGCGATCAGTCAGCCCCGGATCCCGCCCAACCCCCGCCCCCGCCCGACCAGTTCGAGCACGGGCCGCAGACCGTCCGGCCGCTCCGTCACCGGCCGGTGGTCCACGAAGTGCACCCCGCACCCCAGCGCCGCCGCCCCGCCGTCCGCCCGCCGGTCGTCGCCGACCATCAGCACGTCCTTCGGGTCGACGCCGAGCGCCTCGCAGGCGACGGTGAACAGCCGCGGGTCCGGCTTCTGGATGCCGTGTTCGTACGACAGGACGTACGCGTCCACATACGGATCGAGCCCGTGCTCGCGGAACACCGGCCGCAGATCCCACCCGATGTTGCTGACCACGCCCACGCCGATCCCGCGCTCGCGCAGGGTCCGCAGCACGTCCTCGGTGTCCGGGTACGGCGTCCACGCGGCCGGCGTCATGTGCCGGTCGTACAGCGCGTCGTGCAACGCCGGGTCGGGGAGCGGGACTTGACGGGAGACGCCGGTGTACGCGGCCCGGTGCAGCGCGGAACTCTCATCCCGGATCGCCCACATCTCCGCGAACTCCTCGGGCAGTTGCTCCGGTTGCGCCCCGCCCGGCATCGCCCCCGCCGACTCCAGCGCCCGCACCGCCTCGGTCAACTCCGGTTCCGGCAGCGCGATCCCGGTCTCGCGCAACACGGCACGCAGCCAGGACTCGGTGGACTCGATACGGAAGAGAGTTCCGGAGAAGTCGAAGAGGACGGCATTCATGCGGTGATCTTACGCAGCGACGTTCCACTCGGCGGGGCGGCCGATACCGGCCCCGTGGGGTGCCCGTGCCACCGCATCCCAGGATTCGAGGTACGGGCAGTACCCGGTGGACTGGTTGCCGACCTCAGCAACTGCGCCGGACCGGCACACCTGTGCCGCCACCCGGCCGCGCTCACGCCGGCAACCGCTCGTACGCCCCCACGGCCACCGCCACCATCAGCGCCCCCAGAAGCCACCCGCCCACCACATCCGACGGCCAGTGCACGCCCAGCCACACACGGGTGAAGCCCACACCCGCGACGGAGGTCACGGCCAGGACCATGGCCGTACGCCATACAGCGCGGTCGGTGCCGTAGTCGTGGAGGAGCCACAGCAGCAGGCCGCAGACCACCGTGGCGGTCATGGCGTGGCCCGAGGGGAAGGCGGCGTAGTGGGCCGAGTCGACGGGGTCGGGCCACACCGGGCGGGGGCGGTCGACCAGTGCCTTCAGGGTCTGTTGGAGCAGGGTGCCCAGCGCGCATGTGGCCGCCAGCCATAGAGCCGTCCACCATGCTGAACGCCGCCACACCAGCCACACCATGGCTGCCACACACACGAGGCGCAGGGTCAGCGGGTCCCAGACCCAGTCCGTCAGGATGCGGAACGTATGCGTCAGGCCGTGGTTCTCGACCGCCCGGCGATGTGCAGTCCGGGCGATCCGCTCGTCGACGTCGATCAGCGGACGCCACTCCACAGTGACCAGGGTGAGGAGCAGCGCGGAGCACAGGGCGAGGGTGATGCTGGTTGTCTGGCGGAGGTTCGGGCGGAGCGGGGAGTGCATGGAACGATCCTCGCCGACCGGCGGCGGGCGGAGCCACCGCTGCCTGGGGATCACCTCCCCCGGACTCCTCCCCGGCCCTCCTCAGCCCAGCGCCCGCAACCCCGGCACGAACGCCACCAGGACCGGAACCACCGGCACCAGTGCCGCCGTCGCGGTCCAGCCCAGGCGGCGCATCGCCGTGAGGCGGTCCGGGGGAGTGAGCAACCGGTTCACGCGCTGCGGGACATGGGCGTGCGGGGTGGGGCACGGCCCGAACACCCCGCGGTCCTCGTTGAGTTCGACCAGGGCGAGGGCGGTGGTGAGGCGGCCGAAGCGCCGGGAGGCCATGTCGTCGGCGGCGAGTTCGACCAGCCGGTGCATCTCGTCCCGGAACGCGGCGAACACCGGCACCTGCGGAAACCCGTTCGCGAGCGCGCCCGAGCAGTGCAGCAGCCAGTCGTGCCGGGCCTGCGCGTGCCCCTGTTCGTGCGCGAGCAGCGAGTCCAGCTGCCGCCCCTTGAGGCGCCTCAACGCGGCCGTGGTGATGACCAGTTGGGGCGCGGCACCGGCCATCCACCACGCGTCCGGCCGCTCCCCCTCCAGGATGACCAGCGGCTCGGCACCGGGCTCCTCGCCGGGCAACACCGGTGCGCGCACGAGGAGTTCGGCCCTCCGCAGCCGACGTCGCGCCCGGGCTCGTACGACTTCACGGACCAGCATCGCCACGGTCCATGCCCCGCCGCACGCGAGGGCCACCGCGGTCGTGGCGGCCCAAGGACCGTTCGCCACAAGGGGATAGGCGTCCACGACCGCGTGCGGGGCGTTGGCGAAGACGTGACCGCGCACCGCCTGCCACGCGGCTGCCGCGCTGAGCGTCATCGACAGGGCGCAGCACAGGAGGACGGCCGCCACCACGCACTGCCACACCCACAGCGCGAGCACCGGCTCATGGTCCGGCCAGTCGGCCCGGGCGAGCAGCCGTGGGGCGACGACGGCGGCCAAGGCGCCGAGCAGCAACAGTGCCGCGGGGACCATCATGGGAGCACCCTATGAGCGCCGCGGTGATCAGGGGTACGGCTTGTTACGGCAAAGTGACGCAGACCACGATTCCGTACAGTGCCTCGGATCCTCGGAGGTTCAGAGCGTCAGCAACATCGCGACCATGCCGATCCCCATCGACAGTCGGCACGCCCGCGCCAACTCCGGCCGGTCGCCCCAGCCGACGCTCCCGCCGCCGACGGCCGCGCCGGTGACCCCTCCGGCGCCCGGCACCAGCCGGATGCCCGACAGCAGCACGTATCCCACGAAGTAGAGGAGCAACGCGCCTGTCACGAGTGGTACTCCGGAGTCGCCGTGCTCGTGGTGGTGCGCGGGTGAGGCGGCCATCGCGAGCGCCATGTAGACCATGGCCGCGGTGCCCAGCAGATGGTGCACATGGTGCGGGCTCCGGCGCGCCGACCAGAGGGCGCGCAGCGCCGCCGCGCCGAACACCGCCGCGTAGACGGGCCACGCCCAGGACGGTGGCGTGAACACCGCGGCCGGTACGGCCATCGCGGCCATGCCGAAGCCCATCAGCGCCTCGCCGCCCGCGGCCCGGCGCTGCTCCTCGACGGGGCTGCGCATCCGCAGCAGGCAGTAGGCCCCGGTCGCCGCGCACAGCGCGACCAGCAGCCAGCCGGGCGAAGCCGGTCCACCATGCACGCGCATCCCCCGTTCCGCCTCGGACATCGCTCCCCGTCGACGTTCGGTCACAGGATGCCCTTGCCGCACGGGGCGCAATCAAGCGCAACGGTGTACATGGGGAGCACTCGACGGAGCGCGGCTGGTCAGTGGCGCCCCCGGGGCATGCCCGGCGGAAATGTTTCACGAGTAAAACACCTGCTAAACTTGTTTCCCATGAGCAGTGCGACCCTCGCCCCCACCCCACGCGTCCGACGTCTCCCGCTCACCGGCGTACTGCGCCTCGGCCGGCCCTCCGACATCTGGTTCAAGCCCGCGCTCAGCGCGGTCGCCTCGGTCGCCCCGCCCAACCTGACCCTGCTGGCCCTCGGCCGCCTCGACCTGGCGATGTACACGATGGCCGGCTCCTTGTGCGCGCTCTACGCCCACAACAAGCCCTACGCCGCCCGGGCCCGCGCCCTCGTCCGGGTGGTGCTCGGCATGATCGCCGGTCTCGCCGTCGCGCTGGTCACGGCCTCCCTCACCACGAACGCCGTCGTACTGGTCACGGTCGGCGCCGCCCTGGCCGCCGTACAGAAGGGCCTGTGCGACGCGACCCGGATCGGCCCGCCCGGGAACGTCGTCCTCACCTTCATCAGCTCGGCCTCGCTCTTCGCGCCGCAGACGCTCGGCCAGGTCCCCGGCCACCTCGCGCTGGCCGCAGTCGCGGGCGCCTGGGCATGGCTCGTCGGCATGGCTCCCGCACTCGTCCGCCCCTACGGCCCGGAGCGCCGCGCCACCGCCCAGGCCCTGAACGCCGTTGCGACGTACGCCGCCACCCGTGGCACCGGCGACGGTCACGCACGCGCGCGTGCCGCCGGGGCGGCCGCCGTCCACGCCGCCTGGCAGTCCCTGCTCGCGACCGGTGCCCGCGCCGAGCCCCGACGCGCTCTCGAACGCCTCCTCGTCCGTGCCGAGGTCGCCCTCGCCGCGCCCGCCGACGCCGACCCGGAACTGCTCCGCACCTGGGCCCGCGAACTGCGCGGGAGGGGACCGGTCCCGCAGACCGACGCCCCGGCAGACGCCGTAGCCGACGAACTCCTCGGTGTGGACGCCGAACTGGCCGCCCCCGCCCGCCCGTTGTGGGCCAGGCTCGGTCCGCTCACCCCCCTCGTGCTGCGCACGGCGCTCGGCTGCGCCCTCGCCGGATACGCCTCCCTCGCCCTCGGAGTCGGCCGCCCCTACTGGGCCCTCGTCACCGCCGCCTCCCTCTATCAGGCCAACATCACGCTCACCTGGGGCCGGGGCGTGCAACGGGTCGTCGGGAATCTCGCCGGGGTGCTCGTCTTCGCCGCGGTCGCCCCGCTCGCCCACGCGCACCCCGCGGCCCTCGTGCTGTGCTGCCTCGCCTTCAACTTCGGTGCGGAGGCGCTGATCGGCCGCAACTACTGGCTCGGCAGCGTCTGTGTGACCCCGATGGCACTGCTCATCACCGAGTTCGCCCGGACCCAGCAGCCCGGGGAGCTGATCGCCGAGCGGCTCGTGGACACCCTCGTCGGCGCGCTGGTCGGCCTTGTCGCCGCGTTCGTCGTCACCAACCGGCGCGCGACCGACCGCATCGAGGAGGCCCTGGCCGCCGTGGAACGCACCCGGGAGCGGGCCGCGCGGCTCCTGACGGAGCAGGCGCCCGCGCGGGGAAGCCTCGATTCCGCGCACCGCGCGCTCGCCGCCGCGCTCGTCGAACTGCGGGCCACCGTCGACGCCGCGTCCGGCGAGTGGTGGCAGCGCGCCCTGCCGCAGGAGCGGGTCGTGTTCGCCGAGCGGTCCGGACACCGTACGCTCGCCGCGACGGTACGACGCCGGGAGTCGCACTCCTGGCCGACCGTGGATCGGCGCACGGGCGGAAAGACGGAGGGCGTACGGGGATGACGGCAATGAACGGACGGCCGGTCGACGGGGACGGCGCGGCCCGCCCGACCCCTCCGAGCGCGACCCGGGGTGACACGGTCGCCGCCGTCGTCGGGCAGTGGCAGGCAGTGCACCCGGACCTCGACACCGGCCCGATGGAGATCATCGGCCGCATCAACCGGTGCGCCGCCCTGCTCCAGCAGGCCGAGGACGCGCCGCTGCGCCGGGCCGGGCTCAGCCGCCCCGAGTTCGACCTGCTCGGCGCGCTCCGCCGCACCGGGCACGAGCTGACCCCGAGCGAGCTGACCCGGGAGACCTTCTCCTCGGGCGCCGCCGTCACCAAGCGCCTCAAGCTGCTGACCGAACGCGGGCTGGTCGAGCGCCGCGGCGACACCCGCGACCGGCGCGTCGCCCACGTCCGCCTCACGGACACCGGCCGCGACCTCGTCGACGCGATCCTGCCCGAGCAGCTCGCCTACGAGACGACCGTGCTCGCCGGTCTCGACACCCCCGGACAGGGCGAACTCGCCTCCCTGCTCGGCGAGTTGCTGGTCCAGCTGGAAGGCCGGCTGGGCATGCTGCGCGTCTGACCCGCCGTACGCGGGCGCCGACGGACCGTTGACGCGAGTCGCGTGATCTCCCTACGTTCGATCAAGCCGGTCCGGGAAGCCGACCGACGTACGACATGCCGAACAAGGGATTGATGCCGTGGCAGCCGAAGCCTCCGAAGCTCCCACCTCCGGGAACCTCACCATCGACCTCGGCACCGACACGGGCCCCTTCCACGGAGGCGCGAGCGGCACGCTCTACGGCCTGTACGGCGACGGCGTCCCCAGCCGCAACGCCGTCGAGGGCATGTACGTCCGCACGGTCTCCACCAAGGCCCAGGACGGCACCCAGCACCCGGGCGCCGACGCCCTGGAGATCCTGCGCCCCTTCGTCGAGGCGGGCGGCCGGGACGTCTACGTCTACATGACCGACATCTACCGCGGCTTCCCCTACGAATGGCCCGGCGACACCGGAGCCGAACGCCTCGCCGACTTCACGGCCCGCGTCCGCCGCCAGGTCGACCAGGTGCTGACGCTCGGCACGTACAAGGCCCATGTCGTGTACGTCCCGTTCAACGAGCCCGAGGGCAACATGTTCGGCGAGGAGGAGTGGAGCTACGACCGCGTCTCCTGGCGGACCGGCCCAGACCGCTACTTCACCGCTTGGCGTGACATCCACCGCCTGATCAGGGAACTCGACCCGGGCGCCCGCATCGCCGGCCCCAACACCTGCCTCCTGTACGACGAGGTGAGGGGCTTCCTGGAGTTCGCCAAGGCTGAGGACGTCCTGCCCGACGTCATCACCTGGCACGAGCTGACCACGCCCGACGAGATCCGCACGAGCGTCGCCAAGTATCGTGCGCTGGAACGGGAGTTGGGCATCGGCCCGCTGCCCGTCAACATCAACGAGTACGCCCACAACTACCACTTGTCCGTCCCGGGTCAGATGATCCAGTGGATCGCCGCCATCGAGGAGTCCAAGGTCGACGCCGACATGGCGTACTGGAACATCGACGGCAACCTCAACGACTCGGTGGTGGAGGCCAACAAGGGCAATGGCCAGTGGTGGCTGTTCAACGCGTACGGGCAGTTCACGGGCGACACGGTCCAGGTCACCGCGCCCCATCCCAACGTCCAGTACACGCTTCAGGGGGTCGCCATGCTCGACCGCGCCAAGCGGCAGGCGCGGGTACTGCTCGGCGGCGCGGGTGGGTCGGCGGACGTCGTGTTCGAGCGCGTCGACTCTGACATCTTCGGTACGACCGTCCACGCGCGGCTCTTTGAGATCCCCTGGACGGGTCAAGTCGGCGCCTCCGCGCAGCCGTTGAGGCTGGCTGATCGCGAACACCCCGTGGTGGACGGCAAAGTGACGCTGCGTCTGACCGACCTGGAGGCTATGTCGGCCTACCAGGTGATGCTGTCCCCGGGCGGCAACGGAGCCGTAGCGCTGGCGCCTTCGGTCGGATGGCGGCGTTCGTACCAGGCGGAGGGCGCGGCCTACATCGGTGACGGTCACTCGCTGAACGGGCCCGAGGGGTCCCCGTCCGACGTCGACAGGTTCGCGGGCTCGACCGGTTACCACGTGGGCGGACTCCGCACCGGTTCCGACGGCGTGCTCGTCTTCTCCGTGGAGGTCCCGGAGGACGGGACGTACGACCTGCGTGTCTTCGCCAACTCCTACAACCTGGCCGACGCGGTGCGTGAGCAGGGTCCCACCAACGTCTTCCTTCGTGTGGATGGCGGTCACGCGCAGGAACTCCGGCTGCCGCTCGCCTACAAGTGGGCGGTGTGGGGCCACACCGACACCCGGGTCGAACTGACCGCCGGCGCGCACACGATCACCCTCGCCGCGCAGGACCATGACCTCGGTGTCACGCGGGGCGACGCGGTCGTCGACCGGCTGGACCTCGCCCTGCGCGACGACCAGGTGACCGCGCCCGCTCTGTACGACGCGGAGTTCGCGGCCCTGGGCGGTGGGGCTCGCGTCGACTACGGGCAGGGTGGAGCGTCGGGGCCCGGTGTCGTCGTGCTGCCGCGGGGCGGTACCGCCACGTTCTGGGTGCATGCGGCGGAGGACGGCGAGGCTGTTGTGGGCGTCGATCTGATCGGCCCAGGGGAGGGCGAGTTGACGATCAACGGGGAGAACGTGGGGATGGTCGGCGGAGACGACATGAGGATTGTTGAACGATCCCCGGCTCCCCTGTTCCTCACGTCGGGCATCAACAAAGTCACCATCACCGCCACGTCGGACCAACTGGTCCTGGACCGCCTACAGGTAGGCGCTTCCCTCGGCCTCCTCCCCACCTCCACGCACCCGGCCGAGGAAGGCACCACGACCGGCAGCGCCCGGGTCACCGGCGTCCACACGTTCGCCACGGGCGGCAAGGCGGTCGACGGCATCGGTGGCGGCCCGGCGAACGCGCTCACGCTCACCGTGACGGCGGAGCGGGCCGGCCGTCACGCGCTCACGATCCGCTACTCCAACGGCGAGCAGGCGCCCGCCACCCACTACAACCCGGACCCGGTCTGCCGCCACGCCGACATCTCGATCAACGGGTCGGTCCCACAGCGCGTGTTGTTCCCCACCACCTTCCACTTCAACAACTTCCACGACCTCTCCGTCCCCGTCACCCTCGACCAGGGCGCCAACACCCTCACCTTCACCGCCGACGAACTCCCGGACCACGACGGCCACTCCAGGAACCAGTACGGCCAACGCAGCGCGTACGCACCGGTGATCGACACGGTGACGGTGACGCGGCTGGCCTGAGGACGGGACGCGGGCGGGTGGCTCAGTGCCCCTCGTCGCCCGCCGCGTACACCCCGAACATCGCCCCCTGCGGATCCCGGAGCACCCCGATCCGCCGCACGTCCCCGATGGACGTCGGCTCCATCAGGACCGTGCCGCCCGCCTCCGTGGCCACGGCAGCGGTGGCGTCGACGTCGGCCACGGAGAAGTACGGCAGCCAGTGCGGGGGCACCTCCGGTGGGAACTTCGCGTCCATGGTCATCATCCCGCCGAAGTCGGCGCCGTCGATGCCCCATTGCGGGTAGTGCGCCGAGGGCCGGACGGTCCAGCCGAACACGGTCGTGTAGAAGCTCTCGGCCCGCTCGGGCGCCCGCGTCAGCAGTTCCACCCAGCCCAGCGCGCCGGGCGCGTTGAACAGCCCGGCGCCGGGGAAGGTCCGGGCCTGCCACATCTGGAACGCGGCGCCGCCCGGGTCGAGGGCGACGGCGAAGCGGCCGATGTCGAACACGTCGATCGGTTCCATGAGCAGGGTTCCGCCCGCCGCGCGCACCTGTTCCGCCGTCGCGTCGGAGTCCGTCACCGCGAACGACACGTTCCACGCGACCGGCTGCGACTCCTGGAACAGCGGTGTCAGCGCGGCGACCGCCGCGTCACCGATGTGCGCGACCGTGTAACCGCCCGCCTCCGGCCGGGGATCGGTCTCGGGACGCCAGCCGAACACGTCCGAGTAGAACCGCTTGGCCGCCTCCAGGTCACTGGTCCCGAGCTCGGTCCAGCAGGGCCCACCGGTCACCGGCCTGTCGAGCTTCATGGCGTTCCTTCCGCAGAAAGCTCCCCTCCCAGCACGCTAAGCCCGCGCCACGGCCCCGGCCATCCGGCACGGAAGAGGGCGCCCCGGCCGCCGTAGGCCTACATCCCCGGCCGGTACCTCAGCGGATGATCCTCCGGGACCTCGACCAGCACGATCTGTGTGCCGTCCGGGTCCGAGATCCACATCTCGACCAGGCCCCAGGGTTCCTGCACCGGTGGCCGGACGATCTCAACGCCCTTCGCCCGCAGCTCCTCGTGCGCGGCGCCCGCGTCCGCGACCTGCAGCCACAGTTGTACGGCGGGGGAGGGCCGGGTGTCGGAACGGCCGGAGACCTCCAGGAAGCCGCCGCCGAGGAAGTAGACGGTTCCGCGTTCGACGCCCGTGCCGAACTCACGGTAGACGGGCAGGGCGAGTCGGTCGCCGTAGAAGACCCGGGAGCGTTCGGGATCGGTGGGGCGCAGCAGGACGCGGCTGCTCAGTACGTGCACCATGCGGCCGGAGCCTAGTCTCCGGGGCCGCGTTACCCTCGTCTCTGCCTGAGCCGCGCCCTGATCGGAGTTGTGCACCCATGGACACCGCCGCCACCGGACCGACCTTCCGCGACGCCACCGACGCCGATGCGGACGCCCTCGTCGTGCTGATCGAGTCGGCCTACCGGGGGGACGACAGCCGGGCCGGCTGGACCACCGAGGCGGACATCCTCGAAGGGCAGCGGACCGATCCCGAGGGCGTGCTGGCGGTCATCAAGTCGCCCGACAGCCGGCTGCTCGTCGTCGAACGTGACGGGCAGGTCGTCGCCTGTTGCCAGCTCGAACACCGGGGTGAGTACGCCTACTTCGGGATGTTCGCCGTCAGCCCGCAGCTCCAGGGCGGCGGTCTCGGCAAGGTGATCATCGCGGAGGCGGAGCGCACGGTCCGGGAGACCTGGGGTGTGCGGGAGATGCACATGACCGTGATCTCCGTACGGAACGACCTCATCGCCTGGTACGAGCGCCGCGGCTATCGCCGTACGGGCCGGATGACCCCGTTCCCGTACGGCGACGAGCGGTTCGGCATTCCGCAGCGCGACGACCTGCAGTTCGAGCTGCTGGTCAAGCAACTCGCTTGATTCCTACGGCCGTTGGGCCCGCTATGCCGTGAAGCGGCCCGTTCGTTTGATCTCCGGGTAGTCGGTGGTCGCGCCGTCCAGGCCCAGGGCGCGGACGAGCCGCAGCTGGTCCTGTGTGTTCACCACCCAGCCGATGATCCTCAAGTCCGCCTTGCGGGCCGCCTCGACGACCTCCAGGGTCAGCCTGCGGATGTTGAGGCAGACCGTTTCGGCACCGGCCTCGGTGGCGCGCTCCACCACGTCGGGGCCGAAGCGGCTGGCGATCAGCGCGGTTCGTACGCCGGGTACCAGGCGGGCGATCTCGGCGATCGCCTCGTCGTGGAACGAGGACACCTCGATCCGCTCGACCAGGTTGCGGCGGTGCATGACCTCGGCCAGTGCGCGTGCCGCCGCCAGGTCCTTGATCTCGGCCTGGACGGGCGACTTGACCGCGTCCAGGACCTCGTCGAAGGTCGGGACGCGCTCGCCGCGGCCCGCGTCCAGGGTGCGCAGCTCGCCGAGGGTCCGCTCGGCGATCGGGCCGGTCCCGTCGGTCGTACGGTCCACGTCGGCGTCGTGCATGACGACGAGCGCGCCGTCCTTGCTCAGATGCAGATCGAGTTCGATGACATCGAGGCCGGCCTGCTCGGCGGCGACGAAGGAACGGAGAGTGTTCTCGGGTTCGAGACCCATGACTCCGCGGTGACCGATGGTAAGGAAGTTCAAGGTTCAACTCGCTTCCGTCGACGGCGGCTCGGCACGCGCGCGTGGGCGCGGCCGGACACCGGCGTCCACGCGGCAGAGCCGCAGCCTAATGGCCGGGCCCGGCGTTGTACCCGTGCGTACACGGGGGATTGGGGGCGACGGCCGGGGTGTACCTGGAGCGTACTGCGCGCCGCCGTCACCCGGCCGTGGGCGAGTCCGGCGGGCATTGACCGAAACCGGCCGTCGGCGGTCCTCGGTGGGCCTTGATCGCGGGCGCCGACCCGCCTACCCCACCGCAGCGGAAGTAATCGCCTTCTTTGTGTCCGGCAGGAAAAAGAGCGGTGACGGACAAGAGGCGCAGGATAATTTGCGGAGCCTTGCCTTGCTAGAGGAAACCCCGAACGCATACGGTGTCCATACGCGAGGTTCTCCCGTGGAGGATGGGACATGACGGAAATTCTTGTGCAGGTGGGTTTTGAGGAGCGGCTTCCTCCCGTGACCACGGTGGTGGAGCATCCGGCATGGCCCGTGCTCAAGGATGCCGTGGAGCAGATCCGGCCATGGCAGTCGAAGGACGGATCGATCGACTTCGCGGCCGAGGGCGCCCCGGGCCGCACGGAGGCCGAGTCCGCCGTGCGCCGCGTGACGGGCGCCGTCGAGGAGCTCTCCCCGCTGCTCCCGCACGACGCGGCCTACCACGCCGCACTGGTCAGGGATCTCGGGCAGTGGGCCGCCGACGGCTTCCAGGTGCCCGACTTCCTCGACTCCCTGCTGGCCTTCCAGCCCGCCGCGAACCGCCGGGACGGACTCCAGCACCTGGTCGTCTTCCCGATGTACACGCAGAACGGGAACCCGGACCGCAACCTCGAAGCGGTCGTCCTGCGCATGGTCTGGCCCGACTGGCTGGCCGAGCTGGAGGCGACCCGCTACGACAACCCGCTGTTCTGCGGCATCACCTTCGAGGACTTCACGTCCGGCTACGACACCAACTCGGCCGTGCTCTTCCCGGAGACCATCGCCGTACGCCAGGCGCCGGAACGGTTCTCCTGGGGTGGCATCTTCTGCGACCGCGAGGCCGCACGCTTCCGCCGGGTCACCGAGGCCGCCGTGGACATCCTCGGCATGGAACTGCCCGAGGACATCGCCACGATGGTCGACGACCAGAAGCGCTGCGAGGAGGCCTTCGTCCTGTGGGACATGGTCCACGACCGCACCCACAGCCACGGCGACCTCCCCTTCGACCCGTTCATGATCAAGCAGCGCCAGCCGTTCTGGATGTACGGCCTCGAAGAGCTGCGCTGCGACCTCACCGCCTTCAAGGAGGCCGTGAAGCTGGAGGCCGACGGCGTCCCGCAGGCCCGTGACGTGCAGTACGCGGTCCTCTGCGACCGCATGTTCCGCTTCCCGGTCACCGGCGAGCGCGTCCGCAACTACGACGGACTCGGCGGCCAGCTCCTCTTCGCCTACCTGCACAAGCACGACGTCGTCCGCTGGACCGACAACAAGCTGCACATCGACTGGCAGCGCGCCCCCGAGGTCACCAACCAACTGTGCGCCGAGATCGAGGACCTCTACCGCGCGGGCATCGACCGCCCGAAGCTCGTCCACTGGTTCAAGGCCTACGACCTGGTCGCGACCTACCTCGCCCCGCACCCGGGCTCCAAGTGGGCCAAGGGCCCCGACGCCCTGGACCTGAGCCTGCCGCCGCGGAAACTCGTGGATGACGTGCTTCCGGACGAGTTTCCGCTGAGCATGTTCTATGAGGCACTCTCCAAGAAGCTCAAGAACGTGATCGCCTCGACCAAGGGCATCACGGCGGAGAGCGCCGAGCGGATCGCCGCGTGAGCGACCGCAGCACCGAAGTGGCTCAGGAGGCGAGGACCATGGGGAACGGGGCGCTCAACGGCGCGGTGATCGCGGTGGCGGGAGCGGGCGGGCCCGCCGGCCGTGCCGTGCTGCTGCGGCTGGCCGAGGCCGGCGCGACCGTCGTCGGCGCGGACGCGCATCCCGAACGCCTGGCGGAGGCCGTGGACGCGGCCCGCTACGCGCACGGCGGCGCGACCGTCGTGGGGGACACCGTCGACCTGCTCGACCCGCAGGCGACCCGCGACTGGGCCGAGCACATCGAGAAGGACTTCGGCCGCGTCGACGGCCTGGTCCACCTCGTCGGCGGCTGGCGCGGCAGCTCGTCCTTCACCGACACCGACCTCGCCGACTGGGACCTGCTGGAGAAACTCCTCATCCGCACGGTCCAGCACACCTCCCTGGCCTTCTACGACGGCCTGGAGCGCAGCGACCGCGGGCGCTATCTGCTGATCAGCGCGGCGGGCGCGAGCAAGCCCACCGCCGGCAACGCGGCGTACTCCGCCTCGAAGGCAGCCGCCGAGGCCTGGACCCTCGCGATGGCCGACGGCTACCGCAAGGCAGGCGGCGAGGACGGGCCCAGCTCCGCGGCCGCCGTCATGGTGGTCAAGGCGCTGGTGCACGACGCGATGCGCGCCGAGCGACCCAACGCGAAGTTCGCGGGCTTCACCGACGTCAAGGACCTCGCCGAGGCCATCGCCGGCGTCTGGGACAAGCCCGCCACCGAAGTGAACGGAAACCGTCTGTGGCTGACCGAGAAGCCGTGAACCCTCCGAAGACCGACGCCCGTCGCCACCACGACCCGGAGATCCGCGGCTTCGCCAGCGACAACTACGCCGGCGCCCACCCCGAGGTGCTCGCCGCCCTCGCCCTCGCCAACGGCGGCCACCAGGTCGCCTACGGCGAGGACGACTACACGGCGAACCTCCAGGGCGTCATCCGCAGCCACTTCGGCGCCACGGCCGAGGCCTTCCCGGTCTTCAACGGCACCGGCGCCAACGTCGTCGCCCTCCAGGCCGTCACCGACCGCTGGGGCGCGGTGATCTGCGCCGAGAGCGCGCACATCAACGTCGACGAGGGCGGCGCCCCCGAGCGCATGGGCGGCCTGAAACTCCTCACGGTCCCGACCCCCGACGGCAAGCTCACGCCCGAACTGATCGACAAGCAGGCCTACGGCTGGGACGACGAGCACCGCGCGATGCCGCAGGTCGTCTCGATCACCCAGAGCACCGAACTGGGCACCCTGTACACGCCCGACGAGATCCGCGTGATCTGCGACCACGCCCACGCGCACGGCATGAAGGTCCATCTCGACGGTTCCCGGATAGCCAACGCGGCGGCCTCACTCGACGTCCCCATGCGGACGTTCACGAACGCGGTCGGCGTCGACCTCCTCTCCCTGGGCGGGACGAAGAACGGCGCGATCTTCGGCGAGGCGGTCGTCGTCATCAACCAGGACGCCGTCAGCCACATGAAGCACCTGCGCAAGCTATCCATGCAGCTCGCCTCCAAGATGCGCTTCGTCTCCGTGCAGTTGGAGGCCCTGTTCGCCAAGGACCTGTGGCTGCGCAACGCCCGCCACGCCAACGAGATGGCCCAGCGCCTCGCCGAGGGCGTGCGCGCGGTGCACGGCGTGGAGATCCTCTACCCGGTACAGGCCAACGGTGTCTTCGCCCGCCTCCCGCACGACGTGAGCGAACGCCTGCAGAAGCGCTTCCGCTTCTACTTCTGGGACGAGGCCGCCGGCGACGTCCGCTGGATGTGCGGCTTCGACACCACCGAGGACGATGTGGACGCGTTCCTGGCGGCGCTCAAGGAGGAGATGGCCCGCTGAGTCTGCCGACTCGGAGTCGGATGGCTTTGTGCATAGGTATGCGTTCGCCTGAAAAGTCATTGACTCTCGGGTGATCGCTTTCCTATGCTCTGCGGTCATGGAGCTGATCCAGAACACCCCTGACCTGTCCGCGTACTTGGCTGCTGACGAGGCCATTGACCATGAGCATCCCCTCGTGCGGGAGACGGCCGCGCGGCTGGCCAGAAGTGCCGCCGACTCGTATGGCTATGCACGCCTCGCGTTCGAGTTCGTGCGGGACGGCATTCCCCACTCGCAGGACTCCGGCGACCCGCGCGTCACCTGGCGGGCCTCCGACGTCCTGGAGCAGGGCACCGGCATCTGCTACGCCAAGGCGCACGCGCTGGCCGCTTTGCTGCGGGCCGAGGACATTCCCACGGCGCTCTGCTACCAGAAGTTCGACGTGGTGCACGGGTTGGTCGCCGTGCGCTTCAACGGGGGCTGGCATCGGCAGGACCCGCGCGGCAACAAGCCGGGCGTGGACGCGCAGTTCTCGCTCGACGGGGAGCGGCTGGCCTTCGTGCCTGATCTTGAGTTCAATGAGCTGGACTACCCGGTCCTGTACGCTGAACCACACCCGGTCGTGCTGAGCGCCCTTAAGGCCGCCCCCGACCGGCCGCGCCTGTGGCAGACACTCCCGACCGCACTCTGAGGAAGACCATGACCCTCACCCTGACCGTGTCCGACGAAGTCCGTGCCCTCGCCCCCGGGTTCACCCACGTGGCGATCGAAGCCCACGGACTGGTCAACGGGCCCAGCACCGAAGCGAGTTCGGCGCTCCTCGACGACGCGGCCCGCCGTCTCGCCGTACGACTGGACGGACGCGCCCCACACGAGGACCCGCACATGGTGGCCTGGCGCGAGATGTACACGGCGTTCGGGTCGAAGCCGTCGCGGACCCGCAACTCGGCGGAGGCGCTGGCCAAGAGGGCGCTTTCCGACGGTGGGTTGCCCCGGATCAATGTGCTGGTCGACCTCTACAACGCGATCAGCGTCGCCCACTTGATCCCCGTGGGCGGTGAGGACACCGACCTCATCCAGGGTGCGATGACCCTCCAACGGGCCGTCGGGAACGAGGAGTTCGTGACCGTCGCGGGTGGCGAGGAGGTCGTCGAGCATCCCGACGCGGGCGAGGTGGTGTGGACTGACGCGGTCGGTGTCACGTGCCGGCGCTGGAACTGGCGGCAGGGGCCGCGCACCAGGCTCACGGAGGAAACGACCTCGGCCGTCTTCCTGTTGGAGAGTCTGGCGCCGATGCCGGTCGCCGATGTCGAGCGCGCGGGTGCCGAACTGGCCGAACTGCTGGAGAAGTTCAGCCCCGGGGCGCGGATCACCGTCCACGCCCCGGTGTGACGATCAGCGGGCCTCGGCAGCCTTGACCTCTTCGGGGGTCGGGGCCGTGCCGCCGAGGTGGGCCGGCATCCACCAGGTGTCGTCCGGGCCGTTCGGCCGTACCGGATACGCGCGTTGGGCGGCTTCGAGGAGTTCCTGGATGCGCTCGCGCAGGCGGCGGGTGATCGCGCCCGCGTACTGGTCCTGCGGCGCCTCGACCGGCTCGCCGACCCGGATGGTGATCGGGGTGTGGCTGCGCTTGAAGTTCTTCGGGTGGCCCTTGGTCCACAGGCGCTGGGTGCCCCACAGAGCCATCGGGATCAGCGGGACGCCGGCCTCCTGGGCCATGCGCGCGGCACCCGACTTGAAGCTCTTCAGGGTGAAGGACTGGGAGATCGTCGCCTCGGGGAAGACGCCGACGATCTCGCCGGACCGCAGTGACTCCAGTGCGTGCTGGTAGGCGGTCTCGCCCTGCTTGCGGTCCACCGGGATGTGCTTCATGCCGCGCATGAGCGGACCCGAGATCTTGTGCCGGAACACCGACTCCTTCGCCATGAAGCGCACGAGGCGCTTCTGCGGCAGGGCGGCGAGACCGTCGAAGATGAAGTCCAGGTAGCTGATGTGGTTGCTGACCAGCACGGCGCCGCCCGAGCGCGGAATGTTCTCCGACCCCTTGCAGTCGATCTTGAGGTCCCAGGCCTTGAACAGCGTTTGGGCGAGACCGATGACGGGGCGGTAGACAAGCTCAGCCATGGACGGGGTGGACCCTTCTCTCTGCCTGGAAGGGGTTCTCCGGGCGGGAAAGTTACGCAGCCGTAGGTTTACGGCATTGCGCAGATCGTGCCCCAAGAACGGACGAGTGGCCAGTCCTCGTGCCGCAGAACGGCGAGATCCTCGTCACGTCCATCGCTTGATCCACCTCGGCCTTTTAAGTTTCCTTTACTGTGCGCGAACTGTCACTCGGCGCACGAGCAGGTACATCTCGCACCCCAGGCAGTACCCGAACGCGGCATTGAGGAACGCGGCCGCCAGCGCGGCCCCCGTCGCCGCGAGCCCCAGCCACTCGGGACCCAGGCCGAAACCGACCAGTCCCACCCCGGCGAAGACCAGCCCGACCGCCTGCGCGAACCGCGGCGGCTCCGGCGACTCGAACTCGGTCGGCGGCCCGATCCGCGGCCGTACGGCCTTCCGGAACAGCCAGCCGTACGGCGAGCGGCCCACGCCGCCCGCCGCGCCCAGCGCGAACGCCAGGGTCTGCCAGGCCAGCAGCCAGAAGCTGCCGGTGATCAGCACGACCGCCAGCACCACGGTCGTCAGGGCCGCCCCGAAGCGCGGTCCTCTTACGTCGATGTCCATGAATCAAGGATTCCGCAACGGAAAGGATTCGGGGCACCGGGAATCTTTGCAGTCTCGTGAACGCTGGAAGGGTCGATGACCGGACTTGTGGTGTGCGTGGTGGTGCTCGCGGCGGCGAGCGCCTACGGAGTGCTGCATCGGCGGCGGAGCGGGAGAGTACGCGTGCGTGGGCGCGACGGCGGAAAACGGCTCGGCGCGACCGAGCTGGGCGGCGACCTCGGCGAGAAGGCCACCCTGGTGCAGTTCTCCAGCGCCTTCTGCGCGCCCTGCCGGGCCACGCGCCGGGTGCTGGGCGAGGTGGCCGGCATGGTCCCCGGAGTGAGCCACATCGAGATCGACGCCGAGGACCACCTGGACCTCGTACGGGAACTCGACATCCTGAAGACCCCCACCGTGCTGGTTCTCGACGCCGACGGACGGGTCGTACGGCGTGCCACCGGCCTCCCCCGCAAGGCGGATGTCATCGCGGCTCTGGGGGAGGCGGTCTGACGGTCGTGAGGGCGACGGTGAGTCATCTCCCATATGTCGGAACGTACTTGACTGCGCGTGCCACCTATCGTCAGCCTGACCGTATGCCTTCGGAACTCCTTCTCTACGGGCGGGTGCACGTCGACCTGGCCCGCACCGCGAGCGCGCGCTGTCCGGGCTGTTGAGCAGCACGGCCCCCTCCCCCACTCTCGGCTCCGCTCGACCGGGGGGACCCCCAGCCCCCTCCCCAGAAGGACACGTCCATGACGGCGACGCCCGACCTCGGCACCCGTACTCCTCAGCACGCCTCTCCCGATCTGCTGCGTTCCGTCTTCCGGCAGCACGCGGCCGGTGTGGCGGTGATCACCGCGCGCGGTGAGAACGGCCCGGTCGGCTTCACCGCCACCTCGCTCAGCTCCGTCTCCGCGCAGCCCCCGATGCTGTCCTTCGGGATCAGCACCGGCGCTTCCAGCTGGCCCGCGATATCCGCGGCCGACCATGTCGGCGTGCACATACTCGGCGAGCACCAGGAGCAGTTGGCCGCCACCTTCGCGCGCAGCGGTGCCGACCGGTTCGGGGCGCCCACCGCCTGGCGCGAGGGACCCGAGGGCGTCCCGGTCCTCGACGGCGTGCTCGCCTGGCTGGTGTGCCGCGTGGTCGCGCGCGTGCCGGCGGGAGACCACCGCATCGTCCTGGCGGAGGTCGTCCTCGGCGACCACGCGGGCACCGGCCGCCCGCTCCTCTACCACCAGGGGCGCTTCAACGGGCTGCGTGACTGAGGCCACTCCGGGTGGGTGACGGGCCACCCTGCGGAAGCGTCGAGTTCCGATTACGCTGCGTTGCACAGGTCACAGTTCAAAGCGCTTGCTTAGCGGGCACCCCTTGGGGGAGCGTAGGAGTGCGTACTGGCGAGTAATATTTCGCTCGGAGCGCCGGTCGCCCCCACCGGGAACGGCCGTTCAGGGCGCCTATGCTGCCTGGAAGTAGGCAGCCGAAAATGACGATGCAGTAGGAGAGCCGGCGTGAGCTTGAGGATCGTTGTCACTGTGAAGTACGTGCCCGACGCCACTGGCGACCGGCACTTCGCCGATGACCTGACCGTCGACCGGGACGACGTGGACGGTCTGCTCTCCGAGCTCGACGAGTACGCGGTCGAGCAGGCGCTGCAGATCTCCGAGAACTCCGACGACGACGTGGAGATCACCGTCCTGACCGTGGGCCCGGAGGACGCCAAGGACGCCCTGCGCAAGGCGCTGTCCATGGGCGCCGACAAGGCGATCCACGTCGAGGACGACGACCTGCACGGCACCGACGCCATCGGCACCTCCCTGGTGCTCGCCAAGGCGATCGAGAAGGCCGGTTTCGACCTGGTCGTCTCCGGCATGGCCTCCACCGACGGCACCGCCGGTGTGATCCCCGCCCTGCTGGCCGAGCGCCTGGGCGTCCCGCAGGTCACGCTGCTCTCCGAGGTCTCCGTCGAGGACGGCGTCGTCAAGGGCCGCCGTGACGGCGACACCGCCTCCGAGCAGCTCGAGGCCTCCCTGCCGGCCGTCGTGTCGGTCACCGACCAGTCGGGCGAGGCGCGTTACCCGTCCTTCAAGGGCATCATGGCCGCCAAGAAGAAGCCCGTTCAGGCCTGGGACCTCTCCGACCTGGAGATCGACACCGACGAGGTCGGCCTCGGAGGCGCCTGGACCGCCGTCGACTCCGCGGCCCAGCGCCCCGCGCGCACCGCCGGCACGATCGTCAAGGACGAGGGCGAGGGCGGCAAGCAGCTCGCCGAGTTCCTCGCGGGCCAGAAGTTCATCTGAGGGGAATGGCGGCGCGGGCCGGTTGCAACACGACCCGCGCCTCTCGGAGTGGTTCTGCCTTCGCAGGAGACCATTCCCGTGACTCCTCCCCCGAAGGGGCTTCTCAATCGACTGTCGAGACGGCCTCATGACGGACAAGCCCTGCCCGGTGCCCCAAGGCACGGGCGCGAGCGTAGCAGTCAACAAGTCTTCCCCCGGACGAAGTTCGGGATTCCCGCGCAGGAGTAGCAATGGCTGAAGTTCTCGTCTACGTCGACCACGTGGACGGCGCCGTCCGCAAGCCCACCCTGGAGCTGCTGACCCTGGCCCGCCGTATCGGCGAGCCCGTCGCGGTCGCCCTCGGCGCCGGTGCGGAGAACACCGCCGCCGCGCTCGCCGAGCACGGCGCGGTGAAGGTGCTCACGCACGACGCCGCCGAGTACGCCGACTACCTCGTCGTACCGAAGGTGGACGCCCTCCAGGCCGCCTACGACGCCGTCTCCCCGGCCGCCGTCCTGGTGCCGTCCTCCGCCGAGGGCAAGGAGATCGCCGCCCGTCTGGCCGTGCGCATCGGCTCCGGCATCATCACCGACGCCACCGACCTGGAGGCCGGTGACGAGGGCCCGGTCGCGACGCAGTCGGTCTTCGCCGCGTCCTTCACCACCAAGACCCGTGTCTCCAAGGGCACCCCGGTCATCACCGTGAAGCCGAACTCGGCCGCCGTGGAGGCCGCCCCGGCCGCCGGCACCGTCGAGGCCCTCGCCGTCACCTTCTCGGACAAGGCCACCGGCACCAAGGTCACCGCGCGCACCCCGCGCGAGTCGACCGGCCGCCCGGAGCTGACCGAGGCCGCGATCGTCGTCTCCGGCGGCCGCGGTGTGAACGGCGCGGACAACTTCGCGATCATCGAGGCCCTTGCCGACTCCCTCGGCGCGGCCGTCGGCGCCTCCCGCGCCGCTGTCGACGCCGGCTGGTACCCGCACACCAACCAGGTCGGCCAGACCGGCAAGAGCGTCTCCCCGCAGCTCTACATCGCCAACGGCATCTCCGGCGCGATCCAGCACCGCGCGGGCATGCAGACCTCGAAGACGATCGTCGCCGTCAACAAGGACGCCGAGGCCCCGATCTTCGACCTCGTCGACTACGGCGTGGTCGGCGACCTCTTCGACGTCGTCCCGCAGCTCACCGAAGAGGTCAACTCCCGCAAGGGCTGATGTCTTTGAGGTTGTACGAGGCTCCCGTGACCCCTGTGGTCGCGGGAGCCTTCGTTCATCCCAGGGTGATCGTGGACTGCACGGGCAGATGGTCGCTCGGGAACTGGCTGTTCTCGGAGAAGGTGTTGAGTGCCGTCCGGCGCACCTTGACTCCCGGGGAGACCAGGATCCAGTCGATGCGGGGACCCTCCGGCACGAGCGCGCGGTAGCCGTGGAAGCTGCCGTAGAGCTGCCCGCGCGCGGCCGCCGCGTCCCAGGTGTCCCTGAGACCCGGGCCCGCGTCCAGCATCGTGGAGTAGACCGAGGTGGTGTACGCGGCGGTGTTGAAGTCTCCGGTCACCACGAGCGGCAGGGAGCTGTCCAGGCGGGCGAGGCGTTCGGCGATGAGCGTGGCGGCACGCTCGCGTGCGTACTGACTCGCGTTGTCCAGGTGGGTGTTGAGGACGTAGAACTCCCGCCCGTCGTCCCCGAGATCGCGGAAGCGGATCCAGGTGGCGATGCGTGGGTGGGCGCCGCCCCAGGTGTTCGACCCGATCACGGCGGGCGTGTCGGAGAGCCAGAACTGGTCGTACTCCACGGGGGCGAGGCGGCGGGTGTCGTAGAAGATCGCCGTCTCCTCGTCGAAGCTGCCGCCCTTGCGGCCGCCGCCGATCCAGTCGTGGTGAGGGAGGTCCTGTTTGATGTCCTGGAGCTGCGCGTAGAGGCCCTCCTGGGTGCCGATGATGTCGGGGGCCGCGCGGAGCAGCAGGTCGCGCATCACCGGGCGGCGGACCTTCCAGCTGTTGGGTTCGGTGGTGTCGGCGTAGCGCAGGTTGAATGTCATGACGTCCAGCAGGCGGGTCTCCTTCCGGACGGAGGCGGAGCGTGCGGTTCCGATGAGCGGCAGGGCGATGGCGGCCGCCACCAGCGCGCTCAGACCGGCGCGACGGGTGACCGTCCTGGCAGTCGACATGTGCGTTCCCTCCCCTTGGGAGTCAGGATGAAGGGGCGGGGCGCTGGACGGAAGAGGGCCTGGGGACGGCAGTGAACTCAACGGGTTCACGGCGTGGACAGGGTGTTGACCGGCGGGAAGCTCCATGGATAACTTCGCTCTACGGATTGTTGATTCCGTAGAGCGGAAAACTGGAGGGTGTGGGAATGGGCCAGGAGCACGAGCAGGTGGCGACGAGCCTCGCGGGCGCGGTCAGCGAGGAGATCAGCGCCTCCCTGGCACCGGTCGACGCCGAACTGGAGCGCCGCTACCCCGGCGACCCCGGCACCCGCCAGCCCGTCCACACGGTCTACGTCCCCGGTGACGTGTTCGCCGCCGACACCATCCGCACCTGGGGCGACCGGGCGCTGGCCGCCCTCGACGAACACGCCCCCGACGCGGCCTCCTTCGCCGCCGTCCTCGGCCTCTCCGACGAGCTCGCGGAGCCCGTCCACGCGCGAGTGCGGGCCAAGTTGGAGCGCGAGCCCATCGAGGACCTGCGCGTCGACTTCGAGGACGGCTACGGCCCCCGCTCCGACGCCGAGGAGGACGCGGCCGCCGCCCGCGCGGCCCGCCTGATCGCCGAGGCGTACGAACAGGGCACGGCGGCCCCGTACATGGGCATCCGTATGAAGTGCATGGAAGCGCCGGTACGCGACCGGGGCATCCGCACCCTCGACATCTTCCTCACCGGACTCATGGAGGCCGGCGGGTTGCCGGACGGCCTGGTCCTGACGCTCCCCAAGGTCACGTACGCCGAGCAGGTCACCGCGATGGTGCGCCTCCTGGAGGCCTTCGAGAAGGCACGCGGGCTGGAGCCGGGCCGGATCGGCTTCGAGATCCAGATCGAGACCAGCCAGTCCATCCTCGCCACCGACGGCACCGCCACCGTCGCCCGCATGATCCAGGCCGCCGAGGGCCGCGCCACCGGCCTGCACTACGGCACCTTCGACTACAGCGCCTGCCTCGGCGTCTCCGCCGCCTACCAGGCCAGCGACCACCCCGCCGCCGACCACGCCAAGGCGATCATGCAGGTCGCCGCGGCGGGGACGGGCGTACGCGTCTCGGACGGCTCGACGAACGTGCTGCCGGTCGGCCCGACGGCGAAGGTCCACGACGCCTGGCGCCTTCACTACGGTCTCACCCGCCGGGCCCTGTCCCGCGCGTACTACCAGGGCTGGGACATGCACCCCGGCCACATCCCCACCCGCTACGCGGCCGTCTTCGCCTTCTACCGCGAGGGCTTCGAACAGGCCGCCGCGCGGCTCACCCGCTACGCCAACCACGCCGGCGGCGACGTCATGGACGAGCCCGCCACCGCCAAGGCCCTCAGCGGGTATCTGCTGCGCGGTCTGGACTGCGGCGCGCTCGACATCGCCGAGGTGGCCAGGGCGACCGGGCTGACCCGGATGGACCTGGAGGGCTTCGCGTCGCCGCGCCGGGGTGACCTCACGGCGTCCGCCAAGTAGCGGACCTGTCACAGGTGTTGGCGCCGCCTTCTGTTGTCACTGCCGCCCCGTAGGCTGTACGGCGTTCATGGATGTGCCACAGGGACGGAGCGGCGGTGCCTTCGGGGGAGAGTGGACGCGTGGACGGGGCCGACCGGTTGCTGGCCGGGCGCTATCGCGTCGTGGCCCGGCTCGGGCGCGGCGGCATGGGGGTGGTCTGGCGTGCCGTGGACGAGGTCCTGGGCCGTGAGGTCGCCGTCAAGGAACTGCGCACCTTCACCGATGCCCACGGACCCGAACTGGCCGACCTGCGCCTGCGGATGCAGCGCGAGGCGCGGGCGGCGGCGCGGGTTCGCCACCCCGGTGTGGTCGCCGTGCACGACATCACCGAGGTCGACGGACGCCCGTTGATCGTCATGGAGCTGATCGACGGCCCCTCCCTGGACGACGTGCTGAGCGAGCGCGGTCCGATCGACCCGCGCGAGGCGGCCGGGATCGGCGCGAAGGTGATGGAGGCGCTGGCCGCGGCACACTCCGTGGGCGTCCTGCACCGCGATGTGAAGCCCGGGAACATCCTGCTGGACCGCTCGGGCCGGGTCGTCCTCACGGACTTCGGCATCGCGACGATGGACGACCCGGGCGACGGCTCCGCCACGCATCTCACCCGGAGCGGCGAACTCATCGGCTCCCTGGACTACTTGGCCCCCGAGCGGGCGCAGGGTGAGGATCCGGGACCGGCGTCGGACGTCTGGGCCTTGGGCGCGACCTTGTACGCGGCGGTCGAGGGCACGTCGCCGTTCCGGCGCACGTCCACGTACTCCACCCTCACGGCGATCGTCTCCGAGCCCCTGCCGGAACCCCGGCGGGCGGGGCGACTTGGGCCCGTTCTGCGCCAACTGATGGAGAAGCGGGCGGAGTTGCGGCCCGGGGCGGATGTGGCGCGTGGGTTGCTGGAGGAGGTTGCGGGGGCGCCGGGGGTGGATTTGCCTACGGCCGTGTTGCGGGGGACCGGGGGCGGGGTTCCTGCGGTGCCGCCGGGGAGTGCGGGGACGGGAGCGGGGGTTCCGGAACCGAAGGGGTCAATGGGGGCGCGGGCGGCTGGAGTTGGGGTTTCGGGGGCGGGCCTGGGTGGTGCGGACCTCGGTGCCGGGGCTGAGGTCCGGGGAGCGGATGCCGCTGAGCCGACGGAGAGCGGGCAGGGCATCGGGGCAGCGCAGCCTGCGGCTCCGGCCGGGCCGGGGTTCGGCGTCGACGAGCCGGGCGGAGGCAGTGGGATGGGGGCGGGGGCCGGTGGCTCACCTGAGGAAGCGGGGCCGGAGACTGCCGGGGTCGATGCCTCGGGGTGGTCCGGATCGGGCGGGGTGACGCCGGGGTCGGCAGGGCGACTTGGGGCGTCCGCGAACGGGGCGGGTGCGGCGGGCTTGCCCGGACTGGGAGGGTCAACATCGGGGTCAGCAGGGCGTCTTGGAGCGTCCGCGAACGGCGCGGGTGCGGCGGGCTTGCCTGGATCGGGCGGGTCAACATCGGGATCGGCAGGGCGTCTTGGAGCGTCCGCGAACGGCGCGGGTGCGGCGGGCTTGCCGGGATCGGGAGGGGCAACATCGGGATCGGCAGGGCGGCTTGGAGCGTCTGCGAACGGCGCGGGTGCGGCGGGTCTGCCTGGACCTGGCGGAGTGACTTCGGGGTCGGCGGGGTGGCTTGAGGCATCCGGGTACGAGGCGGGTGCGGCGGGCCTGACCGGATCGGATGGGGCGGCGTCGGGGTCGGCAGAGCGACCTGGAGCATCTGCGAACGGCGCGGGTGCGGCAGGCTTGCCCGGACCGGGCGGCGCAACACCCGGCTCCTCGCGACCACTTGAGGCATCGCCGTACAAATCTGCCGCGGCGGGACCCTACGGATCGGGGGACCAGGGCCCAGATCACGGTTCCCCGGAGCGGCCCTCGTCGGACACCCTCCCGCCCACTTCTACGGTCCCTCCCGCATCCGTACCCCAAGGCTTCGGCCCGCCCCCTGCCTTCGGAGCCTCCGTACCTCAACCGTCACCGTCCACCGGGCCGATGGCCAGTCCAACCACGCCCGGCCGCAGGCGCACGGCCCGCATCCTGATAGCCGCCGCTGTCGTAGCCGCCGTCCTCGCCGGTGCCGGAGTGGTCGTCGCCCGCATGGCCAACTCCGTTGACACCACGGTCACATCGCAGTCCAGCGACTCACCTCCGGCCGGTGCTGGTGGCGGCGCCGGCCCCGCCTCGCCCGGCGGTCGCAAGGACACCCACCCCTCGGCCGACGCCAAGCCCACCGGGCAGGGCGACGACGGGACGCAGGCGCCGACGCAGCCGCACACCGGCAAGGGGAAGGACACGGCGGCGGGCCAGGCTCCCAGCGCCGCCCCGAGCAGGTCCACGTCCTCCGGCGGCGGAGGCACCGGCGGTAGCGTCCCCACGACGGGCGGAGCCAGCCCCAGCTCCAGCCCCGCCTCCGCCTGCCAGTCCATCGGCGGCGGCAAGTACAACTGCCAGGTGTGGCGCAGCGCCAAGTCCTACACCGCTTCCGGCACCGAAGTCGGCGTCCTCGGCGCGGGCACCAACTATTTCTTCTGCCAGGAGAACCTGGGCCGCCGCGAGACATACGGTCAGTGGACCAACACCTGGTGGGCGAAGACGGACGACGACAGCGGCAACACCAACGTCTATGTCAGCGACGTCTACCTCAAGGGCGGGGACAACGACGAGCCGGTACCGGGCCTTCCGGTCTGCTGAATCGATCACATGAGGTGACGGTGGTGGACAACGTCCAATCCGCAGAGGCGGATCGGCAGGAGCAAGGCACCCTCGTGGTGTCCAGGGCACCGGACGGTGGACGTGATCGGTTCCGGCGCTACAAGGTGTTCGTCGACGACACCCAGGTCGGCCTGATCGGCCGCGGGCAGACCGTGCGCTTCGACCTGCCGGCCGGCCCTCATCGGCTGCAACTGAGGATCGCCTGGTGCTCCAGCCCGACCCTGACGGCCATGGTGGAACCGGGGGAGGCGACTTCCTTCCGCTGCGCTCCCGGTGGTGATCCGTCCGAGGCGCTCGATGCCGTGACCGTGGGCGCGGCCGACTACATCGCGCTCCAACAGACGGACGAGCCGATAGAGGCGGCCGAGACTCCCCGGAACGGAAGAACCCGTTTCCGAATCGTCGCCCTCCGGATCGGCAGGCGTAAGAAGACCGGTTGACGGACTCCGCCCCCGGACACCCCGCAACGCCCACAACCCGCACGAGGCACCCCCTCGCTCACCGTTCCAGGCCCGACGCCGTCACCAACCCCTCCTCCCGGAACAGCCTCGTACCCCGCTCGCACAACTCCCGGTCCCCGCGCGCCCGTTCACAGAACTCCTCCGGGGTCCGCCCGAACAGCGCCCTCAACTCCGCCGAACCAGCCAGCAGTTCCGTGAGCAGCGCCCGCTCGCCCGGATGCCGACGCGGCACGCCCGTGCCGTCGTGCAGGACGCCATTGCGGTTGACGTAGACGTACGCGTCTCGCGGCAACACCCCGGACTCCGGCTCCAGACGGAACTCGGGCCCGGCCAGCCGCGTCCGGTCGAACGCCCGCTCACTCGCGTCCACCACAGCGAGCTGCCGCGCGTCGAACCACGTCACGAACAACTCCCGTACGACACCCGGTGCCTTGACCGGCGACGCCGACACATACCCCACGCGGCTCACATGCGCGGAGACGCCGACGTCGATACCGGTGACCCGTACCTTCACCATCGGGACGGGAGAGGTGATCCCGAACTCCGCCATCTTGTGCCGCAGTTGACCGGGAGAGGCGTTGGAGCCGATGGCCAGGACCGGCGTGCGGTCCTCGTACGTCACATGGTCGTCAAGGGGCAACAGCCGGTCCCCGACCAGGAGTCCGGACTCGGCGGGCCACTCACCCGGGTAGCAGAGCGGATCCTCCCGCGGCGCCCGGGCCAGCCCCAGCGCCTCCAACGTACGGTCCACACGCTCACCCACACGGTCGTTCACCCGCGCCTCAGTCCGACGGCGGCAGCTCGCCCGAGCCCCGGGTGATCAACCGGGTCGGCAGCTCGATGCGTTCCGGGGCGATCAGCGTGCCGTCCAGCTGGCGGAAGAGCCGGTCGGCGGCCGTGCGGCCGAGGGTCGCCGCGTCCTGGGCGACGACGGTCACGCCCGGCTGGAGCAGGTCGGCGAGCTCGAAGTCGTCGAAGCCCACCAGGGCGATCCGGCGGGACTGTTCGGCGAGGACGCGGACGACGGTGACCGTCACACGGTTGTTGCCGGCGAAGATCGCGGTGACGGGGGAGGAGCCCCTCAGCATCTCCTCGGCGGCCCGGCGCACCCGGACCGGGTCGGTCACGCCGAGGGACATCCAGGCGTCCTCGACCGGTATCCCCGCGTCCTCCATGGCGGCCCGGTACCCGCGCAGACGCTCGGCGGCCGTGTGGATGCGGGGCATGTCGCCGATGAAGCCGATGCGCCGGTGGCCGTGGGAGATGAGATGGGTGACGCCGTCGCGCGCGCCGCCGTAGCTGTCCGAGAGGACGACATCCGCGTCGATCTGCCCGGCCGGACGGTCCACGAACACCGTCGCGACGCCCGCCTTGATCTCCGGTTCCAGATAGCGGTGGTCGTCCCCGGCCGGGATCACCACCAGGCCGTCCACGCGGCGGGCGCACAGCGCGAGCACCAACTCCTGCTCGCGGTCCGGGTCTTCGGCGCTGGAGCCGTTGATGAGCAGGGCACCGTGGGCGCGGGCGACCTCTTCGACGGCGCGGCTGAGCGGGCCGTAGAACGGGTCGGCGAGGTCCTCCAGGACGAGGCCGATGCTGGCCGTGCGGCCCTTGCGCAGGACGCGGGCGCTGTCGTTGCGACGGAACCCGAGCGCGTCGATGGCCTCCTGGACCCGGCGCTCGGTGTCGGGGGTGACGCCCGGTTCGCCGTTGACCACACGTGACACCGTTTTCAGGCCCACACCGGCGCGTGCGGCCACGTCCTTCATCGTCGGACGGTTGCCGTAGCGGTTCTCGGGGCGGCGGGCGGTCTCTGGCACGATGCGCTGTCCTGTCCTGTCGTCCACGGGGGATGCATAGGTCCATGGGTTTGTATGAGGATGTGGCGTCGAGCATAGAGCCTGGACAACGTTGTCATATGCGAGAGAGACTGTCCACCGATATCAACGGCCTGCGCCCCCACCGCGAGACCGGCCCAACTCACCTTCTGGTGGTTCTCATGTTTGACGGGGAGATCTGACACTGATGCACACCGACCTCGTGGCCGCGCTCGACATCGGCGGCACCAAGATCGCCGGGGCGCTGGTGGACGGCCACGGCAAGATCCTGGTGCGAGCACAGCGCCCGACGCCCTCGCAGGACGACGGCGACACCGTGATGCGAGCCGTGGAGGAGGTGCTCGCCGAACTCACCGCATCACCTTCGTGGTCGCGCGCGAGCGCCCTCGGCATCGGCAGCGCGGGTCCCGTGGACGCCTCCGCCGGCACCGTGAGCCCGGTCAACGTGCCCGGCTGGCGCGACTATCCGCTCGTCGAGCGGGTGCGTGCGGCGACCGGTGACCTGCCCGTCGCGCTGATCGGCGACGGCGTGGCGATCACGGCGGCCGAGCACTGGCAGGGTGCCGCGCGCGGACACGCCAACGCGCTGTGCATGGTCGTCTCCACGGGAGTCGGCGGCGGCCTCGTCCTCAACGGGCAGCTGCATCCCGGACCGACCGGCAACGCGGGCCACATCGGCCACATCAGCGTGGACCTGGACGGCGACGCCTGCCCGTGCGGTTCGCGCGGCTGCGTCGAGCGGATCGCCAGCGGTCCCAACATCGCCCGGCGGGCGGTCGAGGGCGGCTGGCGGCCGGGTCCCGACGGCGACGCCTCGGCCGCGGCAGTGGCCGCCGCCGCGCGTGCCGGTGACCCGATCGCCGTGGCCTCCTTCGAGCGGGCCGCGCAGGCCCTCGCCGCCGGTATCGCGGCCACCGCCACCCTCGTCGAGATCGACATCGCCGTGATCGGCGGGGGAGTCGGCAAGGCGGGCGACGTACTCTTCACGCCGCTGCGCAAGGCGCTGAGCGACTACGCGACGCTGTCCTTCGTGCAGCGCCTGACGGTGACACCGGCCCAAATGGGCACGGACGCCGGGCTGGTGGGAGCGGCCGCGGCCGCGCTCGCCGGGCAGGCGAGCACGACCGCGGCCGGGGTGTGAGGAACAGACCGGCCGAAACGTTCGTTCAGCGGCCTTCGCCCCTCGATGCGCGATGTGCCGTGTTCAGCACGTGAGTTGAGCGCCCGCCCAGTCCGCGTGGTCCGAGTCGATCCCGTCGCCGCCGTCGGTGACGACGAGTCGGACCACCTGGGCGCCGGTCACGTCCGCCGTGACCGGCTGGGCGGGCATCGCGTTGGTGAGGACGCCGGTCGAGGCGACCTTCGTACCGTCCGCCCAGATCTCGAAGGCGACGGTCCCGTTGGCCCCCTTCTCGTCGTCCACACCGACGTCCGCGGTGACCTTCTCGCACGCCTTCCCGGTGTAGTACTCGACGTCGCTCTCGGCGTGCACACCAAGTCCCTTGGCGTACACCACCCCGCCCAGGGTGATCGGATGACCGTCCCCCGCCGCGGCCTCGCCGTTGCTGGTGTTGCGCTCAACGGGCCCGTATCCATTGGCCGTTGACATCCACGGAAGGTCGCCGAGGTACGACGTCCCCGAGGGCGGCGCCACCACCACGGACGCGGTGAACGGCAGCGTGCCGGTGACCCGCGCACCGCTCGGCGAGCGGTAACTCGCCCTGAGCGTCAGGTCGTACGACCCCGTCGGCGTCCCGGCTGGGGCGGTGACCGTCCACTTCGTGCGCAGCGCCTTGCCGGTCCGTACGGCCTTCGCGGTCGTCGACGACTTGGCCCGCACCTTCCAGCCCGCGGGCCCGGTCAGGCTTACCGAGACGTGTTCGGCGGTCGTACGGCCGAGGTCGGTCACCGTCGTCGTGAGCGGCGTCGGAGTGGCCGCCTGGACCAACGGGGCGCTGTCCAGGCCGAGTTCGACGGCGGGCGGGTTCTTGAGCGCATTCCGGTCGGCGGAGACCCGGACGAGGACCGTGCCATGGGCCGGGACGGTCGCGGAGATCGCGCCCGCGGTGTTGTAGCTCTTGTGCTGCCACAGGTCGCGCAGGGTGTACGCGTGGGCGTTCGGGAGGCCTACGGCCGCGGCGGTCGTGGCGATGCGCTGGGCGCTGCCCGTCTCGTTGAAGAGCGCGACGCTGCGGCTGCCGTCCTTCATCTCCTTGGCGACGACCCAGCGTCCGCCCTCGGACGTGACAACGTTGCCCTGCTTGCCCAGCGGGTCCTGGTCGACCGCGATGACCTCCTTGTTGTCGAGGATGTCGAAGGTCGCGGGGGTCGCCGTACGCAGGTCCGAGCCGATGAGGAGGGGCGCGGCCATGATCGACCACATGGAGAAGTGCGAGCGGTACTCGGTGTCCGTCATGCCGCCGTTGCCGACCTCCAGCATGTCGGGGTCGTTCCAGTGCCCGGGACCGGCGTACGGGGCAAGGGGCAGGTTCTGCTTGAGGATCGAGAGCATCGAGCCCCAGTTGTCGCTGATGTCACCGGTCGTGCGCCACAGATGTCCGACGTCCGCGGCCCACTCCCAGGGCTTGTTCTGGCCCCACTCGCAGATGCTGAAGACGATCGGGCGGCCGGTCGCCTTCAGTGCGTCGCGCATCGTGGTGTAGCGCAACTTGGCGTCCACGCCTTGGTTGTTGCAGTTGTCGTACTTGAGGTAGTCCACGCCCCAGTCGGCGAACTGCCGCGCGTCGCTGTACTCGTGGCCCAGGCCGCCCGGGAACCCGGCGTCATTGCACGTCTTCGTGCCGGCGCTGGTGTAGATGCCGAGCTTGAGCCCCTTGGAGTGCACATAGTCCGCGACGGCCTTGATGCCGTGCGGGAAGCGGACCGGGTCGGGGACGAGCTTGCCGTCGGCGTCGCGGTTCGGCAGGGCCCAGCAGTCGTCGAGGTTGACGTACTGGTAACCGGCGGCTTTGAGGCCCTTGTTGACGAAGATGTCCGCGATGCCCTCGACCATCGACTCGTTGAACTCGGCCCGGCAGTTGGTGGAGTTCCAGTTGTTGAAACCCATGGGCGGGGTGAGCGCCTGGCCGTCGGCCAGGGCGGGGGAGGCGGGGTCCTGCGCGGGGGCGGCGACGGCGGGCGCGGCGAGGCCCGCCGTGCACAACAGCCCTGCGGCGAGCGCTCCGACCACTCTTCGGCGGGTCGTGCGGGTGTGAGGGTGACGCATCGTTACGTTCCTCCGGACTCGCGAAAGATGGGATGACTTCCTGTGCATGTCATGTGCGCGATTACGGTAGGACGTGTCGAACTCTGTTGGAAGAGTTGCGTATTTATTGTTCGACTTTCCATCGCGCGAGTTTTGAACACGTTCAACTTTCTGCGCTAGGCTCGCTCCCGAGCAGTCCGATCGGAAGGGGGAGCCCGGTGAAGATCGTCATTCCCGGTGGCACGGGACAGGTGGGCGCGATCCTCGATCGCGCCCTGACCGAGGCGGGCAACGAGGTCGTCGTCCTGACCCGGCGGCCGTCGCGCGACCGCGAGGTGTGGTGGGACGGGGAGAACCCGGGCACCTGGGCCCGGGAGATCGACGGCAGCGACATCGTGATCAACCTGGCGGGCCGCAGCGTCAGTTGCCGCTACACCCCCGCCAACCTCAAGGCCATGATGGACTCACGCGTGCGGTCCACCCGGGTCGTCGGCGAAGCCGTCGCGGCCGCCGTTCACCCGCCTCGCGTCTGGCTGCAGATGAGCACCGCCACCGTCTACGCCCACCGCCACGACGCCCCGAACGACGAGGCCACCGGCGTGATCGGCGGCGCCGAACCCGACGTACCCGACTACTGGTCGTACAGCGTGGAGATCGCCCAAAACTGGGAACGCGAGCAGGAGCGCGCCGACACCCCGCACACCCGCAAGGTCGCCCTGCGCGCCGCCATGGTGATGAGCCCCGACCGGGGCGGTGTCTTCGACGTCCTGTCGGGGCTGGTCCGGCTCGGGCTCGGCGGCCCGGTCGCGGGCGGCGCCCAGTACGTCTCCTGGATCCACGACCAGGACTTCGTCCGCGCGGTCGAGTTCCTGATCGACCGGGAGGACATCGCCGGGCCGGTGAACCTCGCCGCCCCCGGGCCGCTCCCGCAGCGCGCCTTCATGCGTGTGCTGCGCGCCGCCCGGGGCGTCCCTGTCGGACTGCCCGCCACGAAGTGGATGGCGGAACTGGGCGCCTTCGCGCTGCGCTCGGACACCGAACTCCTGCTGAAGAGCCGCCGGGTCGTGCCGGGACGGCTGCTGGAGGAGGGGTTCGCCTTTGACCATCCGCAGTGGCCCGAGGCGGCCGTGGACCTGGTGCGGCGGGCGCGGGACGGCGCGGGTTCCATCCGGCGGCCGGTCCGGGCGTGACCCCGGCGCGCTTCGTCAGTTGAACGGGGCATGAAGAAGCGCAGCATGCTGGCCATCGCCTCCCTCGCCACCGGGTTCGTCGTCGCCGCGATCTCCCCGTCGCACTCCCACGACCACGACGTACTCGGCGATCTGAACGTCAAGGACACCGTGGGTTCCGTGGATCACCTCGTCAGTGACGGCAGCTTCGCCACCGACGAGGGCGCCCTGGGAGAGAACACCTGATACCGGTCGAAAGCGCACGGCGCCGGTGCCTCGTCGGAGGGGGCACCGGCGCCGTCGTATGTGCGCTCTCAACTGCGGCTGGTTTCCGTGGCAGGGTGGAACGGGCAAGCCTCAGGGGGCCAATAGAAGAGGGGGAACTGTCCGTGATCGTCTGGATCAACGGCGCGTTCGGTGCAGGCAAGACCACCACCGCACGGGAACTGATCGAACTGATCCCGAACAGCACGCTCTTCGACCCCGAGGTCATCGGCGGAGCGCTTCCGAATCTGCTCCCGCCCAAACACCTCGCAGAGGTCGGCGACTTCCAGGACCTGCCGATGTGGCGGCGGCTCGTGATCGACACGGCGGCGGCGATGCTCGCCGAGCTGGGCGGGACCCTCGTCGTCCCGATGACCCTGCTGCGCCAGGAGTACCGGGACGAGATCTTCGGCGGTCTCGCGGCCCGCCGGGTCACGGTCCGGCATGTCCTCCTGGCTCCGGCGGAAACGATCCTGCGCGAGCGAATAGCCGGCCGGGAGGTCCCACCGGACCTTCCCGACGGCGAGATCAGGACACGGCAGTGGGCGTACGACCACATCGAGTCGTACCGTGCCGCGCTCGGCTCCTGGCTCACCGCCGACGCCCATCTCGTCGACACCAGCGCGCTCACCCCGTACGAGACGGCCGCCCGGATCGCCGGAGCCGTCGGCAGCGGCGCCGTGCCGGTGTGCGACATCGTGCAGACCCCGGAGCCCACCTCCGAGACCCTCGCGGCCGGAGTGCTCCTCTTCGACGAACAGGACCGCGTGCTGCTCGTCGACCCCACCTACAAGGCCGGCTGGGAGTTCCCCGGCGGTGTCGTCGAATCCGGCGAGGCACCCGCCCGGGCCGGCATGCGCGAGGTCACCGAGGAGACCGGCATCGTGCTCGACGAGGTCCCCCGGCTGCTCGTCGTCGACTGGGAGCCGCCCGTGCCGCCCGGCTACGGCGGGCTGCGCCTCCTCTTCGACGGGGGTCGGCTGGACGCCGCGGTGGCCGATCAACTGCTGCTGCCCGGACCGGAGTTGCGCGGCTGGTGCTTCGCCAGCGAGGAAGAGGCCGCCGATCTGCTGCCGCCGGTCCGCTACGAGCGGCTGCGCTGGGCGCTGAGGGCCCGGGAACGCGGGGCCGCGCTCTATCTGGAGGCGGGCGTACCGCTCGGCTGACGACGCGTCAATTTGCGGTCTGATCAACGATGTTGGACGTGACTTTGCCTTTTCGGGGACACCACCTGGCGATTTTGCGGGGTGTGGGTCATTCCGATGACAAAGCGAGGGTGAATTGTCGCCTTCCCGGTATGAACAAGAACGTGAAGAAGGTACATCGGAGCTCTAACGTCTTTGCGCAGCTCAGTTCTCTAGCGGCCGCCGGCCGCCTCGACGGGACCGGACATATCGCCGGTCGAAGGAGAGGAACATGCGCGCGCCATCCTCGGCCCTCACCCGGGCCCTCACTCTCGCCGCCGGGCTCGCCCTGGTGCTCACCGCCTGCAGCAGCAGTGGCGGGGGCGGCGGCTCCAGCAAAGGCAGCTCGGCCGGGCTCACGTCCTGCAACACCGTGGGCAAGGCCAACACCTGCAACTCGGCCACCACCAAGTCCGGCGGAACGTTCACCTATGTGCTGGAGAAGAACATCCAGCAGTGGAACGTCCAGGACGTCAACGGCAACACCTTCGAGAACGGGGAGGCCCTGGAGGTCGTCCTGCCGCAGGTGTTCATACCCCAGCCCGACTTCACCGTCGCGCTCAACACCGACCTGGTGACGTCGGCGACCCAGACCAGCACCAGCCCGCAGACCATCGTATACAAGATCAACCCGAAGGCGGCGTGGAACGACGGCACGCCCATCACCGCCGACGACTTCACGTATTACTGGCGCACCAACAACGGCAAGGACTGCCCGCCGCCGCCCGCCAGCGACTCCACGCAGACCCACGGCTGTCTGCCGCAGAGCACCGCCGGCTACGACCGCATCAAGTCCCTCACGCCGTCCGACAACGGCAAGACCTTCACCATGGTGATGTCGAAGCCGTACTCGGACTGGAAGTCCCTGTTCGGCGCGGGCTATCCGCTCTACCCGGCGCACACCGCCGAGAAGCTCTCCGGCGCCAAGGTCGGTGACGCCGCCGCCATGACGGCCACGCAGATGGCCAAGGCCTGGCAGTACTTCCTGAAGACGCCGCCCACCAAGTACCCCACCGCGGGCGCCTACAAGATGCAGCAGTGGGTCGACAACGACCACGCCACCTACGTGCCCGACCCCAAGTGGACCGGCGCGAAGAAGGCCACCCTCCAGCGGCTGATCTTCAAGGTGATCTCGGACGCCACCCAAGAGCCGACAGCCTTGAAGAACAACGAGGTTCAGGCGATCTACCCGCAGCCCGAGGTCGACCTGGTCAACCAGGTCAAGGACATCCCGGGGATCACCTACACCATCGGCAACGGGCTGACCTGGGAGCACTTCGACCTCAACCTGCACGACCCGGTGATCGGCAAGTATCTGGCCCTGCGGCAGGCGATGTTCACGGCGATCAACACCAAGGACATCATCGCCAAGACGGTCGGCCAGTTCGACCCGGCCGTGAAGCCGCTCGGCAACCACAACTTCGTTCCCGGGCAGGCCGGTTACAAGGACGTGGTCTCCGGTACCGGCCAGGGATCGGGTGATCTGACCAAGGCGAAGAAGTACCTCACGGACGCCAAGTTCACCGGTGTGGGCACGGCGTTGAAGACCCCGGACGGCAAGGCCGTCGGACCCTTCAACTGCCGTTACACGACCGGCAATCAGATCCGGCAGAGCGAGTGCCAGATCCTGCAGAGCAACCTGGCGAGCCTCGGCATCAAGATCACCATCAAGCCGATCGGCGCCGCCGACCTTGGCACGGTCCTCGCCGGGCACCAGTACGACATCATCGTCTTCGCCTGGGTCGCACCGCCGTTCCCGAGCAGCGGCGCCCAGCAGAACTGGTTCACCGGCGGTGGCGGCAACTACGGCGGCTACAGCAACAAGACGGTCGACTCCCTGATCTCCCAGGCCATCGGTGAGACCGACGCGACGAAGGCCGCGGCGCTCCTCAACCAGGCCGACCAGATCATGGTGAACGACGCCTACGTCCTGCCGCTGTACCAGAAGCCGACGTTCCTCGCGGTGCAGTCGCGGTTCGTCAACATGCGGAACAACTCGTCGAACGTGGGCCCGGCCTACAACACCGGCACGTGGGGCCTGAAGAAGTAGTCCCACGGCTGACAGCTCCACCGGCACGCCCGTCGAGCCCGGCCCCGCGAACTCCGGGGGCCGGGCCCGGCCCGGACGGCTTCCACGACCCGCCGGCCTCCGAGAGAAGACCGCATGCTCGCCTACACCGTGCGTCGCATCCTCGTCTCCATCCCCGTCCTCATCGTCTCGACGTTCGTCGTGTTCCTCGTCGTCATCAACTCCGGTGACCCGGTGGCGAATTTCGCCACCTCACGCCAACCCGCGCCCAGCAAAGCCGCGGTGGCCGCCTTCGCCCGGCACATCCACGCCAACGAGCCGGTCATGGAACGCTATTGGAACTGGATCACCGGCGTCCTGCACGGCGACTTCGGCCCCTCCGTGCAGGCCAACCTGAACATCGGCCACGACCTGTTCACCCGCTTCAAGGTGACCATCACCCTGGTCGCCGCCGCGATGATCCTCGCGCTGATCATGGCCGTGGTCTTCGGGGTGTTCAGCGCGATCCGCCAGTACTCGGCCGCCGACTACACGATCACCTTCTTCGGCTTCCTGTTCCTCGCCATGCCTGTGTTCTGGTTCGCGGTACTGCTCAAGCAGGCCGGGATCTGGTTCAACCAGAAGACCGGCAGCCAGTTCCTCGGCACCATCGGCGAGAAGTCGCCGTACCTCGAAGTCGACACCACCTGGAACCAGTTCACCGATCACGTCGGCCACCTGATCCTGCCCACCATCACCCTCGCGCTGGTCTCCTTCGCGTCCTGGACCCGCTACACCCGCGCCTCCATGCTCGAGGTCCTCAACAGCGACTACGTACGGCTCGCCCGCGCCAAGGGGCTGCGGCGCGGCCGGGTGATGACCCGGCACGCGCTGCGCACCGCCCTCATCCCGCTCGCCACCGTGACCGCGCTCGACATCGCGATCATCCTGGGCGGCGCGGTGATCACGGAGACGATCTTCCAGTGGCACGGCATGGGCGAGATGCTGGTCCAGGCGGCGACCACGCTGGACGTCTACCGCACCATGGCCTGGCTGTTGCTCTCCGCCGTCGTCGTCATCGGGTTCAACCTCATCGCCGATCTGCTCTACGCCGTACTCGACCCGAGGATCCGCTATGACTGACATCGAGGCACCGGGGTCCGCGGGCACGCAACTACCGCGCGGGGACCATGAGTTCACCGTACGACAGCGCACCCAGACCCAGCTGGTGCTGCGCCGCTTCGTGCGGCACAGGGCCGCGATGGTCAGCCTGGTCGTGTTCGTGCTGATCATCCTGTGGGCGTTCATCGGCCCGCACCTGTGGCACTACTCGTACCAGAAATACACCGAGGACAACTCCAAACCCCCTTCCCTCAAGCACCCGTTCGGCACCGACTCCTCGGGCTACGACGGCTACGCGCAGGTCATGCGCGGCACCCAGACCTCGCTGAAGATCGCCATCATGATCGCGCTCGGCTCCACGCTGCTCGGCGCGGTCTGGGGAGCCGTCGCCGGTTTCTACAAGGGCATCGTCGACGCGGTCATGATGCGCATCGCCGACCTGGTGCTGACGCTGCCGCTGTTCGCGATCGCGCTGGTCATCTCCTCGCGCACCGGCGGCTCCTGGTACTGGATCGCCATCGTGATCGCGGGCCTGACCTGGGCGTACGTGGCCCGGGTGGTGCGCTCCTCGGTGCTGTCGCTGCGCGAGAAGGAGTTCATCGAGGCGGCGCGGGCGCTCGGGGCCTCGGACACCCGGATCATCTTCCGGCATCTGCTGCCGAACGCGCTGGGGCCGATCATCGTGAACGCGACGATCCTGGTGGCGACCGGCATCCTCACCGAGACCGCGCTCTCCTTCCTCGGCTTCGGCGTCCAACCCCCGGACACCTCCCTGGGGTTGCTGGTCTCCCAGGCGCAGACGGCGGTCGACACCCGGCCCTGGCTCTTCTACATCCCCGGCGCGTTCATCATCGCCATCGCGCTGACAATCAACTTCATCGGCGACGGACTGCGCGACGCCTTCGACCCCCGGCAGCAAAGGGTGCGACAGTGACGACCACGAGTCATGGAGTGCGGGAGGTCCCCGTGACGTCCGCCGTGCTCGAAGTCGAGGACCTCAGCGTGGAGTTCGCCACCGAGGACGGTCCGGTACGGGCCGTGCGCGGCGTCGGCTACCGGCTCGACCGGGGCGAGTCGCTGGGCATCGTAGGGGAGTCGGGGTCCGGGAAGTCGGTGACCGCGCTCGCCGTGATGGGGCTGCTGCCGACCGGCGCCAAGGTGCGCGGCTCGGTCCGCTTCGAGGGCACGGAGCTGCTCGGGCTGTCCGACGGGCGCCTGTCCGACCTGCGCGGCAGCGGAATCGCGATGATCTTCCAGGACCCGATGACCTCCCTCAACCCCGTCTACAACGTGGGCTATCAGATCGCCGAGACCCTGCTCCGCCACAACCCCGGGATGAAACACAAGGACGCCCGCGGACGCGCGATCGAACTGCTCGGCACGGTCGGCATCCCCAGCCCCGAACGGCGCGTCGACAGCTACCCGCACGAGATGTCGGGCGGTATGCGCCAGCGCGTCGTCATCGCCATCGCGATGGCCAACGACCCGGACGTGATCATCGCCGACGAGCCGACCACCGCCCTTGACGTCACCGTGCAGGCCCAGATCCTCGAAGCCCTGGAGACCGCCCGCGCCGAGACCGGAGCCGCGCTCGTCCTCATCACCCACGACCTCGGGGTGGTGGCCGGACACACCGACCGGGTCGCGGTCATGTACGCCGGACGGATCGTGGAGACCGGCTCCGTGGAGGACATCTTCTACACCCCGCGCATGCCCTACACCCTGGGCCTGCTCGGCTCCCTGCCCCGCCTCGACCGCGAGGAGGAACGGCTCACCCCCATCACCGGATCCCCGCCCAGCCTGCTCAACCTGCCACCCGGCTGCCCCTTCTCACCTCGCTGCCCCATGCGCCGGGACGTGTGCGAAACGGACGAACCCGCGCTGCGCCGGGCCGGCGGCGACTTCCACCTCAGCGCCTGCCACTTCGCCGACGAACTCGTCGACACCGGTGCCGGACAGGTCTTCGACGCCGTCGGCGCGGACACCGAGGCCCTGGCCCGCTTCGCGGAAGCGGCACCCGTCACGAACCCCGAGGAGGACGCCGTATGACCGCGCCCGCGCAGGCCGCCACCCCCCTGCCGCCGCTGCCCGGCCACGGCGGCACCGGCCAACCGGTCCTCCAAGTAAGGGACTTGGTCAAGCACTTCCCGGTGATGTCCAAGGGCGTCATCCGCCGCCGCGTCGGCGACGTCCACGCCGTGTGCGGGGTCTCCTTCGACCTCTACGAGAACGAGACCCTGGGCCTGGTGGGGGAGTCGGGCTCGGGCAAGACGACGATCTCCCGCACCGTCCTCGGCCTGGAACGGGCCACCTCGGGCCAGGTCCGCTACGGGGAACACGAACTCACCGAGCTGAGCAGACGTCAGATGCGGCCGCTGCGGCGCGAGTTGCAGATCGTCTTCCAGGACCCGTACGCCTCCCTCGACCCACGGATGACCGTCCACGAGATCGTCGCCGAACCTCTGCGCATCCACGGCCGGTACGGATCCGGGGCGGCCGGCGAGGTGAGCGAACTCCTGCGCCTGGTCGGCCTCAACCCCGAGCACGGCAACCGCTTCGCCCACGAGTTCTCCGGTGGCCAGCGCCAACGCATAGGCATCGCACGGGCGTTGGCCCTGCACCCCAAGGTGATCATCCTCGACGAGCCGGTGTCGGCGCTCGACGTGTCGATCCAGGCGGGCGTCCTCAACCTGCTGATGGACCTGCAGAGCGAACTCAGCCTGTCCTTCCTCTTCGTCGCCCACGACCTGTCGGTGATGCGCCACGTAGCAGGGCGGGTGGCCGTCATGTACCTGGGTCGCCTGGTCGAAATCGCCCCGGCCCGGCAGCTGTTCGCCCGTCCGGCGCACCCGTACACGCAGGCCCTGGTCTCGGCCATCCCGCTGCCCGACCCGCGCAAGGAACGCGCCCGGAAACGGATCACCATCCAGGGCGACGTCCCGAGCCCGGTCCGCCCGCCCAGCGGCTGCCGCTTCCGCACCCGCTGCCCCAAGTTCGCCAACCAACTCACCGACAGCGAACGGACGTCGTGCGTCGAGGAGGCACCGGCGCTGGTGGACCGGGGCGGCGGCAACCCGGTCGCCTGTCACTACGCGGAGAGTGTGGAGTTGCTTTAGTCGAGGCCGAGTTCTTCGGCGGACGGGTACGGGGTCACCCTGCTCTCGTCCTGCACGCGGCGATTGAAGTCGCCCACCGTCGCGCCGAGTTGGGCGTACCGGGAGATGAGCTCGGCGGCGGCGTCGGGGATCCCCTCGGGCCGCTTGCCGTCGGCGCAGGCGCGGATGAAGTCCTGGCGCTCGTCCGGGCCGTAGCCGTACTGGTCCACGACGAGCCAGTGCACCAGGTAGGAGAAGGCGTACGCGCGGTCGTAGTGCCGGTGACGGTCGTAGAAGTCCCGTTCGTCCGCTGCGAGTCGGAAACGCGGGGTGAGGGCGAGGCCGTAGTCGGCGAGGTAGAGCTGGTGTCCGTCGGTCAGGATGTTCCTGAAGTGGACGTCGAAGTGCGTGAGTTGGTGCTTGTGGAGGAAGCCGGTGACGGCTTCGAGGCCCCGCTCCACGAGGGCGCAGGCGGTGTCGGGGTCGTCGGTGCGCAGCTGGGCGGAGAGCCAGTCGTGGAGGGTGTACGGCAGGTGTTCCATGAACAGGGTCAGACTCGCGGACGCCGTGCGCAGCGCCTCGATGTGCTGGCGGCCGCCGCCCCAGTACGCCACGTTCCGCTCCACGTCGGCGAGTTCCTCGGGCAGTGACTGTTCCGGGTCGGGCAGCACGCGCCAGTGGTGGAGGAGCGGGAAGTCCGAAAAGCGGCCGGAGAGGACCCAGTTGGTCGTCATCTCGTGGACGGCCAGCTCCCGCCAGACGCCGAAACCGGGGCTCGGGACCGCGCCGATGCCGTAGTGGCAGTAGGCGGGGGCTCCGAACACGTTGGCCGTGGACCGGACGTTCTCCGGCCGTCGCTCCACATCGGTGAGCGGCATCCGCTTCACGAACACCCTTCTGCCGTCCACCTCGATCAGTGCCGAGCGGCCGCCGACACTGGTGCCCAACGGCGTGCCGGCCTCGACCAGTTCGGCGAGTTCGTGGTCGGAGAGCAGCGCGAGGGACGTGGCGGTGTCACTGTGGGCGACGAGGCGCGAGACGGGAGCCATGCCTCCCATCTTCGGTCAGCCGGACCGGAGTTGGAGGTCGATGGTCATGTCGACCCTCACCTCGTCGTCCGCCGCGAGGCCCTGCGGCTTGCGCACGGCGTTCTTGAGCGGCAGCAGATAGCCGCCGTCCTTGGGGAAGAGGGACGTGGTGAAGACCACGTCGCCGATCCTGGCCTCGACCGGGATGACACCCCAGCCGTACGAGGCCAGGGCGGCGACCTCACGGATGTCCGCCGACTCCTCGTCCGGCACAGGGACGAAGTAGTACGGCGAAGGGCCGCGCCACTCGATCACCCGGCCGGTGAAGACGAACCTCATGGATTCGGTGCCCTTCCTCAAGGACCGTCAGTTCAGGCTCAGTTGGCCGCGTAGTTCTGCAGGAACAGCGCCTCCGCCACCGACAGCCGCTCCAACTCCTCAGGGGACACGCTCTCGTTGAGCGCGTGGATCTGGGCCTCCGGCTCGCTGAGGCCGATGAGGAGGATCTCCGCCTGCGGGTAGAGGGCCGCGAGGGTGTTGCACAGCGGGATGGAGCCGCCCTGGCCGGCGTACTGCATCTCCTCGCCGGGGTAGGCGACCGCCATCGCGTCGGCCATCGCCGTGTATGCGGGGCTGGTCGTGTCGGCGCTGAACGGCTGGCCCTGGCCGATCTGTTCGGTGCGGACGCGGGCGCCCCACGGGGTGTGGGCCTCCAGGTGGGCCTGGAGCAGCTTGGTCGCCTCGGCCGCGTCCGTGCCCGGCGGCACCCGCAGGCTGACCAGCGCGCGGGCGCCGGCCTGCACGGACGGGGTCGCGCCGACGACCGGCGGGCAGTCGATGCCGAGCACCGTGACGGCCGGACGCGCCCAGATGCGGTCGGCGACCGCGTTGGAACCGATCAGCTCGACGCCGTCCAGCACCTTCGCGTCCTCGCGGAACTGCTCCTCGTCGTAGGCCAGCCCCTCCCAGTTCGCGTGGGACGCGAGGCCGTCGACCGTCGTCGAGCCGTCCTTCGCGCGCAGCGAGTCCAGGACGCGGATCAGCGCGGCCAGCGCGTCGGGCGCGGCACCGCCGAACTGCCCCGAGTGCAGGTTGCCTTCGAGGGTGTCGACCTGCACGCGCACCATGGTCATGCCGCGCAGGGTCGAGGTGACCGTGGGCAGACCGACGCGGAAGTTGCCTGTGTCGCCGATCACGATCGTGTCGGCGGCGAGGAGGTCGGGGTGCTCCTCGGCGTACCGCTCCAGGCCGCCGGTGCCCTGCTCCTCCGAGCCCTCGGCGATCACCTTGACGTGCACCGGGACACCGCCGTTGGCCTTGAGGGCGCGCAGCGCGAGCAGGTGCATGATCACGCCGCCCTTGCAGTCGGCGGCACCGCGTCCGTACCAACGGCCGTCGCGCTCGGTCAGTTCGAACGGCGGGCTCGTCCAGCCGGCCTCGTCCAGCGGCGGCTGCACGTCGTAGTGGGCGTACAGGAGCACGGTCTTGGCGCCCTCCGGGCCGGGCAGGAAGCCGTAGACCGACTGGGTGCCGTCCGGGGTGTCGAGCAGGGCCACGTCCTGGAAACCCTCGGTGCGCAGCGCGTCGGCGACCCAGTTCGCGGCGCCCTCGCTCTCGCTCTTCGGGAACTGGTCGAAGTCAGCCACCGATCGAAAAGCCACGAGCTCGGTGAGCTCGGTCCGCGCCGTGGGCATCAGCGAGGCGACGGTCTCGGCGACCGGATGCGACGACATGGGCACGCTCCTTGTGGGTGCGACGTTGTACGAATGATGCCGTCGATCCTCCCACAGCGGTCTGTGGCGATGTCCGCCGTAGGATGCGGGGGACAGGTGCGGCAGCGGCTTGATCGGGAGCAGTAGACCATCGTGAGCAGCGAGAACTCTTCGGCGGACGACGAACAGCGGGTGTGGGACGTCGTCGTGGTGGGCGCGGGACCCGCGGGGGCTTCGGCCGCCTATGCGGCGGCGGTCGCGGGACGGCGCGTGCTGTTGCTGGAGAAAGCCGAGCTGCCCCGCTACAAGACATGCGGCGGCGGCATCATCGGACCCTCTCGCGACTCCCTCCCGCCCGGCTTCGAACTGCCGTTGAAGGACCGGGTGCACGCCATAACGTTCTCGAACAACGGACGGTTCACGCGCACGCGCCGGTCCCGGCAGATGCTGTTCGGGCTGATCAACCGGCCCGAGTTCGACCAGCAGCTCGTCGAGCACGCGCAGAAGGCGGGCGCCGAGCTGCGGACGGGCGTCACAGTGACACGAGTCGAGCAGCACGGCTCGGCGGTGCCGGACCGTCGTACGGTCGCGGTCGTCCTGCAGGGCGGTGAGACGGTGCTCGCGCGGTCCGTCGTCGGCGCCGACGGCAGCGCCAGCCGCATAGGGGCGCACGTCGGGGTCAAGACCGACCAGGTGGACCTGGGCCTGGAGGCGGAGATCCCGGTGCCGGAGACGGTCGCCGAGGACTGGAAGGGCCGGGTGCTCATCGACTGGGGCCCCATGCCCGGGAGTTACGGCTGGGTCTTCCCCAAGGGCGACACGCTCACGGTCGGGGTGATCTCCGCGCGCGGTGAAGGCGCCGCCACGAAGCGGTACTTGGAGGACTTCATCGCCCGGCTCGGCCTCGCCGGCTTCGAACCGAGCATCTCCTCCGGGCACTTGACCCGGTGCCGGGCGGACGACTCGCCGCTCTCACGCGGGCGCGTGCTGGTCTGCGGCGACGCGGCGGGACTCCTGGAGCCGTGGACCCGGGAGGGCATCTCGTTCGCGCTGCGGTCGGGGCGGCTCGCGGGGGAGTGGGCGGTGCGGATCGCCGAGGCGCACGACGCCGTGGACGCCCGCCGCCAGGCGCTGAACTACGCGTTCGCGATCAAGGCGGGGCTCGGCGTCGAGATGAGCGTCGGCAAGAGCATGCTGGCGATCTTCGAGAAGCGCCCCGGTCTCTTCCACGCCGCCCTCACCGGCTTCCGGCCGGCCTGGAAGGCCTTCATGGACATCACCCGGGGCTCGACGACGCTGGGCGAACTCGTACGCAGCCATCCGATGGCCCAGCGCGCGCTGACCGCGATCGACCGCAGGAACGCGGAGCCGGTGGAGCGCGTGGAGCCCACGGAGCCCGTGGAGGGCGAGGTCAGCTCCTGACCGTGACGTGGAACACCGGGTGGTCGGGGGCGATCCGGCGCAGCTCGTCGTCGGAGGAGTCCGGGCCGACTCCTCCGAAGAACACCCCGACCTCGGCCTTCCACCGCTTGAGGTAGGCGCGCAGCAGCGGCACCTTGTCGTCGCCGGTGACCTCGGTCGCGGTGAACGCGTCCACCTTCTTGCCGAGCCGCAGCTCGCCGCCGCCCGCCGCGCGCATGTTGTGCGTCCACTGGACGTGGCCGCGCGGGGCGACGAGGTACTGCTGTCCGTCCACCGTCAGCAGGTTCACCGGGGTGGTCCGCCACTCGCCGCTCTTCCGGCCGCGGACCGCCAGCACGCGGGAACCCCAGACGCTGAGACCGCGGCGGGTGAACCAGGCGACGGCGCGGTTGAAGACGTTCACGGTGAACCAGCCGGGCTTCTGGACGTGCGTGCTCATGACTACTCCCAGGTTGTGGAGAGCGCGGCTCACTTTTGTGAGCACTGCTCTCGCTCTCGTGAACAGTCTGCATCGGCTCGGCGATCCAATGCAAGAGCGGTGCTCTCTTTTTTGTTCGGTGCTCTTGTTTGTGTGCGGTGCTCTGATTCCGTGCCACACTGGGCCGTATGAGCACCACACAAGGCGCCCGCGCCCGAGCCAGGATCGAGGTCACCGCGGCCATCAAGGACGAGGCGCGCAGACAGCTCGCGGCGGAGGGGGCGTCGAGGCTGTCGCTGCGGGCCGTGGCGCGTGAGTTGGGCATGGTGTCCTCCGCGCTGTACCGGTATTTCCCCAGCCGCGACGACTTGCTGACCGCTCTCATCATCGATGCGTACGACTCCCTCGGGGAGGCTGCGGAGGCTGCGCATTCCGGTGTTGTGGATGCGGGGCCGTTGCGGCGGTGGGTGGCTGTGTGTGAGGCGGTGCGGGGGTGGGCGCTTGGGCATCCGCATGAGTACGCGTTGATCTACGGGTCGCCGGTTCCTGGTTACGTCGCTCCCGAGACCACCGTTGCGTCTGCTGCTCGTGTTGCCCTGCTGCTTATCGGGATCGCGCGGGATGCCCAGGAGGCCGGCACGTTGACTGAACCTCCGCTCCCTGCCGACCTCCGTGCCGAGGGGGAGCGCATGGTCGTGGACTTTGCCGGTGATCTTCCGCCCGCGGTGGCTGTGGCTCTTGTGGGCGCGTGGGCTGAGCTGTACGGGATGGTCAGCTTTGAGCTTTTCGGTCAGTTTCGGCGTGTGGTGGAGGAGCGGGAGGTGTTCTTTCGGCATGCGGTGCGGCGGCTTGCGCTGGGGGTGGGGCTTGCGGAGGTGTGAGTGCACTGCCGGATAGGTGGTTCTTTGGCTGCGAGCCGGTGGGGGCCTGTCGCGCAGTTCCCCGCGTCCCTTACGGGGCGCTGTACTTCGCGGGGAGTATGGGTGATCGCTCCTGTCGGCTCACGCCGTAGATGCCGCCCGGCGTCTAGCGTGACGTGCATGGATGTGGAGCGGGTTGGGGCTGGGGGACCGCCCTGGTGGCGGCATGGGCCGCCGTGGGGGGACTCGGCGCGGTGGCCGTGGCGTTCTACGTTGCTGGTTACCGTGTTTGTGCTGGGTGGGAGCAACTTCGCCTCGCACAGTCAGCCCGATCGTGTTCACCTCGATCTCTTCGGGCGTGTGCTGCTCATCGCCGGGTCGGGGCTGCTGCTGTGGCGGCATCGGTACCCCGTGTGGGTGGCCTTCGGCACGGTGTTCGCGACCGTGCTCTACGTCGGCGCCGGGTATCCGTACGGCCCGGTCTTCGTGACCGTTGCCCTCGGGTGCTTCAGTGCGGTCGTCGCCGGGCGGCGGTGGGCCGCCTGGGCCGCGCTCGGGGTGTTGTGGGTGGCGCATCTGCTGATCTCGCACTGGTTGTACCGGTGGTTGCCTCCGGCGCACGATCACGCGATGCCCTGGGGTGGTGAACTGGCCGTCGCCACCTGGGTGGTGGCCATCGCCGCGGTCTCCGAACTGGCCCGTACCCGCCGCGACCAGTGGGCCCGGGAGCGGGCCGAGCGGGCCCAGGCGGCCCGGCGCCGCGCCGACGAGGAACGGCTGAGGATGGCCCGCGAACTGCACGACGTCCTCGCGCACAGCATCTCCGTCATCAACGTCCAGGCGGGCGTCGGCCTCGCCCTCCTCGACTCCGACCCCGAGCAGGCCCGCACGGCCCTGACCACCATCAAGGCCGCCAGCAAGGAGGCGCTCGGCGAGGTCCGCCAGGTCCTGGACACTTTGCGCACCCCGGGCGACGCCCCGCGCGCCCCGGCCCCCGGCCTCGACCGGCTGCCCGAACTGGTCGAGCAGGCGGCGAGCGCGGGCCTCACCGTCGCGGTCGACGGAACACCGCCCCGCCTTCCGCCCAACACCGACCTCGCCGCCTTCCGCATCGTCCAGGAGGCGCTCACCAATGTCGTACGGCATTCCGGTTCGCGGCACGCGCGCGTGCACATCGGGCACGAAGGCGGTGCGCTACGGCTGCGCATCGACGACGACGGGCCCGCGACCGGCGCGGACGCCGGGGGCAGCGGGAACGGGCTGGCCGGAATGCGGGAACGGGCCGCCGCGCTCGGTGGCACCATCGAGGCGGGCGCCCGCCCGGACGGCGGCTTCCGGGTGCTCGCCGTACTGCCGTTGAAGGTCACGCCGAAGGAGGACGACCGGTGATCCGGGTACTGCTCGCCGACGACCAGGCCCTGGTCCGGGCCGGATTCAAGGCGCTGCTGGACGCGCAGCCGGACATCGAGGTGGCCGGTGAGGCGTCCGACGGTGAGGAGGCCGTGCGCGCGGTGGGCGAACTGCGCCCCGACGTCGTCCTGATGGACATCCGCATGCCGCTGCTCGACGGCCTGGCCGCGACCCGCCGGATCACTGGGGACGGTGATCTGAAGGACGTGAAGGTGGTCATGCTGACGACCTTCGAACTCGACGAGTACGTCTTCGAGGCGATCCGCTCCGGTGCCTCCGGCTTTCTGGTCAAGGACACCGAACCGGACGAACTCCTGCGCGCGGTAAGGGCGGTGGTCGAGGGTGACGCGTTGCTGTCGCCGGGCGTGACCCGCCGCTTGATCGCTGAGTTCGCGGCCCGCTCCAAGGAACCCGCGACCGCCGACGCCCTCACCCAACTCACCGAGCGGGAACGGGAGGTGATGGCCCTCGTCGGCATCGGACTCTCCAACGACGAGATCGCCCGCCGCCTCGTCGTCAGCCCCCTCACCGCGAAGACCCACGTCAGCCGCACGATGGTGAAGCTCGGCGCCCGGGACAGGGCTCAACTGGTCGTGCTGGCCTACGAGTCGGGGTTGGTACGCCCCGGCTGGCTGGGCTGACCGGCGCCCTGCCGGTACCGGTACAGCACGGTCGCCACCCGGGCGAAGAACACGACCGGCACGAGCACGATCGCCACCCGCTCCAGCAACGTGCCCACGGAGTCCGGCAGCTCGAAGAGCAGCACCGGCCCGGCGAGTACGCCGAAGACGACCGCCGCCACGAACGCCGCACTGACCAGCGCGTACCCGATCTCCACGGTCATCGCATCCCGCTCGGCCTGCGTCCGCCGTCCCCCGTACATATCCATCCCGAAAGTCTCACACGCGTACGCCCGACGGAGCAATCAACTCCGCCGGGCGTACGCGCCCCAAAGGGGCGCGGGGCTGTGTCGATGTGCGGCTCCGCCGCGTGGGCGCGACCAGCCACGACGCACCCGCAGACGACGAACCAGCCGTCTAGCGGGGTGCCTAGTCGCGAACCGCCACCCGCTCCGCTTCCGCCTCCGTCACCGTGGACTTGGCAACGACGATGGACTGTTGGCTACGCCGGCTACGCAACCCCGGCAACGTGATCAGCAACCCGGCCAGCGCGATGAACGTCACCACGACCAGCCCAGGCCGGTAACTGTCCAGCACCGCCTGCGGGGTGGCGTGCGTCGGGGCGTGGGCGGTGACCACGGCGGTGACGACCGCCAAGAAGATCGCGCCACCCACCTGCACCGAGGTGTTCAACAGCCCGGAGACCATGCCCTGTTCGTGGTCGTCGACCCCGTTGGTCGCCTGGATGTTCAGCGAGGGGAAGACCAGCGCGAAGGCCGCTCCGATCAGCAGCATCGACGGCAGGATCATCGACGCGTAGCCGGGATCGACACTGACCCGCAGGAACAGGGCGTACCCCACGACCATCAGCGCGAAGCCCACCACGATCAGCCGCTGCGTACCGAACCGGTCGACGATCGCCCCCATCTTCGTCGAGGACGCCGCCACCAGCGCACCGGCCGGCAGGAAGGCGAGCGCCGTGTGCAACGCCGACCAGCCGAGCAGTTGCTGCATGTACAGCGTGACCAGGAACTGGAAGCCGACGTACGACCCGAAGAGGGCCATCGCGCCGAGCTGGGCGCGGATCTGGTTGCCGGAGCGCAGCACCCCGAGCCGGATCAACGGCCCCGCGGAGCGCCGCTCGACGTATACGAAGACGGTCAGCATGGCGGCAACCGCCAGGAAGGACAGGAGAGTTCGGGCCGACGCCCAGCCGACTTCCGGTGCCTGTACGACGGTGAACACCAGCAGCAGCATCGACGCGGTGCCGAGGACCGCGCCCGGGACGTCGTAGCCGTTGTGGTCCTTCTCGCGTTCGCTGCGCGGCAGCAGCTTCAGGCCGGCGAGCAGGGCGAGCAGCGCGATCGGCGCGGGCAGCAGCATGGTGAGGCGCCAACTGGCCTCCGTGAGCAGGCCGGAGAGGACCAGGCCCATCGAGAAACCGGTGGCGGCGCAGGTGGTGTAGATGGACAGGGCGCGGTTGCGCAGCGGGCCCTCGGCGAAGGTCGTCGTGATGATCGACAGGCCGGCCGGTGCGGTGAACGCCGCGCTGAGGCCCTTGATGAAGCGGCTGGCGATCAGCAGCGGGCCCGAGTCGACGAGCCCGCCGAGCAGCGAGGCCACCGCGAAGACACCCAGGGCGACCAGGAAGACCTGGCGCCGGCCGAGCAGGTCGGCGGTCCTGCCGCAGAGGAGGAGCAGGCCGCCGTAGCCAAGGATGTAGCCGCTGACGATCCATTGGAGCGTCGAGGTGGAGAGGTCGAGTTCGGAGCCGATGGAGGGCAGGGCGACGCCGACCATCGACACGTCGAGCGCGTCCAGGAACATCGCGGCGCAGAGCACCAGCAGGGTGCCCCACAGCCGTGGGGTCCAGCGGACCGCCGAGGACGGGGCCGCGGGAGGGGAGAGCGGAGAGGTCATGCCGCAGACAATACATGCGCATGCATCGAATGCGAGCGCATTTAATTACGATGCAACAAACTCGTTTCTCTGCTACGGTGCGCTGTCATGGCGGCGAAGAAGGCCGAGCAGGCGCTCGTGGACCAGTGGCGGGAGATGCTGGCGCTGCATGCCCGCACCCAGTGCGAACTCGACCGCGCCCTGCATCAACACGGCCTGTGCGGAAGCGACTTCGAGGTTTTGGACGTCCTGTCGGCCGAGGCCTGCGCGTTCCGCGTCCAGGAGATCTCCGAGCGTGTCCATCTGAGCCAGAGCGCTCTGTCCCGCCTGATTGCCCGGCTGGAGAAGGACGGTCTGGTCGAGCGGGGCATGTGCGCGGAGGACCGGCGGGGCGTCCGCGTGACCCTCACGGACAAGGGTCGCGCGCTGCACGGTGAGGTACTCCCGTTGCAGCGCGCAGTGTTGACGAAGATGCTGACCGGCTGACGGGTCATCAGCTTCAAGTGACGGCGGACTTCTCCCGCCACAGCGCGGCGACCGACGCGTCCCCGGTTACGCTCGGGAACGGTCCCCGGTTCCACAGTGCCCGGTACAACTGCCCGGCAGGACCGGCCAGTTCGCAGTCGGCGTCCCCGGTGCCGTCCCGCTCGGCGGCGGGCGGTTCCTGGGACAGCCGTACGGTCCACACGGCGTCGTCCGCGTCCGTCGCCCGCACCCTCAGCACCCGGGGTTCCTCGCTGCGGACCCGGCTCTTGCGGCGACCGTGGAAGCCGCGCAGCAATTCGTCGATGCCGTCGGCCGCGAAGTCCGGGGCGATCGTGCCGGCCGTTCCGCCGCGCGCCGCCTCGGCGTCCATCCGGTGCACGGTCGTCTCGTGCGCCTGCCGCCGTGCCCAGAACGCGAGCGGTGACGGCGCCGCGAAGAACTGCCAGCACTCCACGTCGGGCGGGGCGGCGGTGAGGGTGTCCACGAGGGAGCGGTGCCCCTCCCGGAACCAGGCCACCAACTCGGCGCCGTCGAGGTCCGGGAGGCCGCCGTCGGGGTGGTACTCGGTGTGACCCTCGGCGACGAACGCGGTCGCCCAGCGATGCACCATCCCCGTGTGCCGCAGCAGATCCCGCACCTGCCACCCCGGACAGGGCGGCACCTCGGCGCCGACGCCCGCCTCCTCGGCGGCCGAGGCCAGCAGGCCGCCCTCCCGGTCCAGGGTCCGTACGAACGCATCGGTGTCCATGCGGCCGAGTGTGCCGTATCGCAGGGTGGCGCGCGTGTCGCCGAGGGAGGGCGGCCGGTACGTCAGGCGGAGGCGAGCGCCTCGCGCAGGACGGTGACGGCCATCGTGATCGCGGCCTCGGCGGCGTGCGTCTCGCGCAGGGCGTTCAGCATCACGAAGTCGTGGATGATCCCCTGGAAGCGGACGGCGGTGACGGGGACTCCGGCCTCGCGGAGCTTGTTGGCGTAGGCCTCGCCCTCGTCGCGGAGGACGTCGGCCTCGCCGGTGATGACCAACGCCGGGGGCAGGCCGGTGAGTTGCTCGGTGGTGGCGCGGAGCGGGGATGCTGTGATCTGGGCGCGCTCCGCCTCGTCGGTCGTGTACTGGTCCCAGAACCACTGCATGCCGTCGCGGCGCAGGAAGTAGCCGGTGGCGAACTGGTCGTAGGAAGCGGTGTCGAAGTTCGCGTCGGTGACCGGGTAGAACAACACCTGCTGGACGAGGCGGACATCGCCCCGCTCCTTGGCCATCAGGGTCAGTGCGGCGGCCATGTTGCCGCCCACGGAGTCGCCTGCCACCGCGATGCGGGCCGGGTCGAGATCCTTCGAAGTGCCTTGTTCCGCGACCCACTTGGCGACGGTGTAGTTCTGCTCGATGGCGACCGGGTAGCGGGCCTCGGGGGAGAGGTCGTACTCCGGGAAGACCACGGCGGCGTTCGCGCCCACGGCGAGTTCGCGCACCAGGCGGTCGTGGGTGTGGGCGTTGCCGAAGACCCAGCCCGCGCCGTGGATGTAGAGGATCACCGGCAGGGGCCCGGAGGCGCCCTCGGGCTTCACGATCCGGGTCCGGACGCTGCCCGTCGGGCCGCCGGGGACGGTGATCCACTCCTCGTCGACGGCGGGCTTCGCGATGTCGCCGGACTGGACCTCGTCGACCGCCTTGCGGCCCTCCGCCGGGGCGAGGTCGAAGAGGTACGGCGGGTTGGCGGTCGCCTCGGCGAAGGCCTGGGCGGCGGGTTCGAGGACGGGGCGGGGTGCGGTGCTGTCTGTCATGGCGATCTCCTCGGATCGGGGGCCGCGGGTGAGTTCCGGCGGGGACCGGGCCGGTGGTGCGGCACAGGGGTGACAGTAGCGTGCGATTAAGTCGTGCACAACTAAAGCGCGCTCGATAGAATCGACCGGACTTGAGCGATAAGGTGGTGATTGCCCTGAAGGGCGCCGTGGACGCCACAGACGCAGGAGCGAGGAGCCGGACCATGAGCCCAGCCGCCGCGGTACCGGCCGAGGGATCGCTGCTCCTCGACGACCAGTTGTGCTTCGCGCTGTACGCGGCCTCCCGCGCGGTGACCGCCCGCTACCGGCCGCTGCTGGAGGAACTGGGCCTGACCTACCCGCAGTACCTCGTCATGCTCGTCCTCTGGGAGCAGGACTCGATCTCCGTACGGGACCTGGGCACCGCGCTCCAGCTGGAGTCCAGCACGCTCTCCCCGCTCCTGAAGCGGCTGGAGGCGAGCGGTCTGCTGCTCCGCGAACGCCGGCGGGACGACGAGCGCTCGGTCGCCATCCGGCTCACCGGCACCGGGGAGCGGATGCGCGAGCAGGCCGCCGCCGTGCCCCTCGCCATCGGCGACGCGATGGGCCTGACCCCCGCTCAGGACGCCCTGGCCAAGCAGCTCCTCCGGCTGATCACCGCCAACGTCGCCGCCGGCTGAACCACCCGCCACCTGCGCGTTCCCGCCTCTCGGGGCGGTGTGGCGTCGCCGCTGTTCACCTTAGCTTGCAGGCCCAACGGCATCTCCTGGACCGGGTCCCCGTATACGGTCCGAAGCGATTTCCCGAAAGGAAATGGCTTATGTCAATGGAGATTCGAGCCGATCAAGCGTGAGGTGCCATGCCGACCCAGGTGTCCGAAGTCTCGCCTCCGGCCCCGCAGCCGGACAGTCCGTCCCGGAACGCCACCGCCACCATCGTCCTGGCCTGCGTGGGAGTCTTCGTCTCCTACCTGCCGGTCGTCGGGGTGTCGGTCGCGCTGCCGGTGATCCAGCAGGCGCTCGACGCGTCCACCACCGGGCTCCAGTGGATCACCGACGCGTTCATCCTGCCGACCGCCGCACTGCTTCTGACCTGCGGCGTCATCGGTGACCTCTACGGCCGCAAGAAGATGTACCTGATCGGCCTGACGCTGTCCTGTCTCGGCTGTCTCGTCGCCCTGACCGGCCACAGCGTCGTCCAGGTCTGCGTCGGCCAGGCGCTCACCGGCGTGGGCACCGCCGCCCTGCTGCCCGCCACGCTCGGCCTGATCAGCCACGTCTGCCCCGACCACCGCAAACGGGCCGCCGCGATAGCCCTGTGGACGGCCGCCCTCGGCCTCGGCCTGACCCTGGGCCCGCTCTTCAACGGGCTGATCGTGGAGCACGCGAGCTGGCGCTGGATCTTCCTGCCCACCCTGGCCATCGGCGCCGTCACGGTCCTGGTCGGCGCCTTCGCCCTGACCGACTCCCGCTCGGACCGCGAACGCCACCTCGACATCCCCGGCCAACTCCTCGCGATCGTCGCCATCACCGCCGTCGTCTACGGCGTCATCGAGGGCGGCGGCGCTCCGGGCTGGGGTTCGGCCGAGGTCGTCACCGCGTTCGTCGTGGCGGCGCTCGCCCTGCCGGCCTTCGTCCTGGTCGAACTGCGGTCGCGCTGCCCGATGTTGGACATGCGGCTGTTCAAGTCCCCGGCGTTCTCCGGGGCCGCGTTCGTCATGGCGCTCACCCTGTTCGCCCAGGTCGGTCTGGTCTTCTCGCTCAGCGAGTACTTCGGGCTCGTCCATCACGCCTCGACGTGGGACATCGGGCTGCGCCTGATCGCGCTCAACGGCTTCACCGTCGTCCTCGGTCCCGTCGTCGGCCGGCTGATGCACCGGTTCTCGCCCGGCCTCGTGCTGGTGACCGGCCTGCTCGTCGGCGGCATCGGGGCGCTCCTGGTCAACCTCTTCGACGCGGCCACCGGCACCGGCGAAGCAGCCCTGGTCATCGCGGTGTTGGGGATCGGCATCGCGCTGGCGATGGCCCCGATCACCACCATCGCCATGAACAGCCTGCCGCGCCGCCTGGGCAGCACCGCCGGTGCCGCCAACAGCGCCCTCCGCCAGATCGGCAGCGCCCTGGGCCCCGCCATCTTCGGCGTCGTCCTCACCCACCGCACCCTCGGCACCCTGCCCGGACACGTCGCCGCGTCCGGCCTGGACCCGGCCGACCAGGGCCAGGTCATCGGCATGGTCAACGGCGCCGGCATCCAGGCGGGCGCCTTCCTGCACCTGAACACCGGCGAGGCGACGGGCCAGGCGCTGGCCGCCTACGGAGCGAGCTTCACGGACGCGCTGCACACCTGCGCCCTCGTCGGCGGCATCGGCATGCTGGTGGCCGCGGCCGTCGCCCTCCTCACGATCGGCATCCGCGCACGGGCGCCGCACGGTGAGGAGGAGGCCGCGGCGGCGACACATCCGGCCGCCGGAGCGGCGACGGTCGGCGAGACCGCCTGACCAACACCCGCTGTTCCAGGGGTGGTTGCCCTTCGGCCGCGACGCCGAAGGACGGCCACCCCTGCGGTACGTCCTCCAGCGGTCAGCCGGGCGTGCCGTCGTTCTCCACCGCGGGGGCGAGGAGATGACACAGCGAGTCGGCCAGCAGTTCCAGCGGGTCGGCGGTCTCCAACGGCCATTCCACGGCGATCCAGGCAGCGAAGAACGACTCGGTCTGCAGTACGGCCATCAGCGCGCGCTGGCGAGCCTCCGCCGGGTCGACGCCCTGCCACCGCTCCGGCGGAGCGACCAGCATCGCGACGTACCGCTCGTGCGCCTCGACGTACTGCACCCGGCCCTCACCCAGACTCCGGAGCGCCGCCGGGGCCGCCGCGTTGGCGACGCGGCGGAGGGGTGCCATCTCGCGCCAGCGGTCCGCGGCCTCGTCCAGCCAGGTGCGGATGTCGGCCCGGGTCCAGCGCGGCAGCGCGGCCAGGTCGGCGTAGGCCTCGCCCATCACGCCGTAGACACGCTCCACCAGCGCGTCGACGATCTCGGCCTTTCCGGGGAAGTGGGCGTAGACCGTGGCCCGTGTCACCCCGGCCGCCTGCGCGATGTCCTCCATCCGCGCGTCGAGGAACGGCTTCTCGGTGAACACCGTGACTGCCGCGTCGAGCAGTCGGCGGTGGGTGAGGAGCTTCTGCTCTTCGCGCAGGTTCTTGCGGGGCGGCGTCGGCTCCATTCGCCCAGTGTCCGGCATGGGGCGACTGTACGCCGCGTGCGGTGCGACCTGCGGCTCGGTGGTTCCGGCCGGACAGCACGTCCAGGGGAAAGGGCTGTGCGCCGACGCGAAAGACGGCTTCGTCCGGCCTTGGCAGAGTCTGGACCGCACCGGCCTTTCTGACGGAGACGCAGTGTTCCGCCCGGTGCTCACGAACGCCGAGAGGACGGAACGGACATGCCAGGGACGGACACGACCGCCTACGCGATGGGCAACACCTCCGGGGAGGCGGTCCGGCTGGACGTGCAGGACGCGCTGTACGCGGGGTGCACCGAATACCTCTTGAGGGCCGCCGGCCTACGGGAGGGAATGCGCGTCCTGGACGTCGGCTGCGGCACGGGCGGAGTCTCTCTCGCGGCCGCGCGCATCGTCGGCCCGGACGGTCATGTCGTCGGCGTGGACATGAATCCCGAGGTGTTGGAGGTCGCGCGCGGGAACGCCGCCGCGGCCGACATCCGGAACGTGAGTTTCGAGCACCAGGTGCTGCCCGATGTCCAACTCCCGGAGCCTGTCGACGCGTTGGTGGGCCGACTGATCCTGATGCATCTCGCCGACCCGGCGGCGGTGGTGAAGGAGCTGACCGGGCTGGTACGCCCCGGCGGGCTCGTGACGTTCCAGGAGATCAACATCTCGCGGGCGCGGGCCATCCCCGACGTGCCGCTGGTGACGCGCTGCCGGGAGTGGATCTGCGCGGGGCAGCGAGAGGCGGGCAGCGACCCCGACATGGGTGAACGACTGGCACAGGTGCTGCGATCCGCCGGGCTGGCCGGCCCCGCCGTCGCCGTCGCCGTGCCGACCGGAGACGCGGACTCGACGGCGATGACTCTCGTCGCCGAGACCGTGCGCAGTCTCCTGCCGCTGATCGAGCGCAGCGGTGCCGCCGACGGTGAGGACGTGGACGTCGAGACTCTGCGCGGCCGGCTGTCGGACGCGTGCGCGGAAGCGGGGGCGACGCTCTACCTGTCGGAGCTGGTCGCCGCGTGGGGACGGCCGAACTGAGAGGAGGGGGCGGACCTCCGACCTCGGCTCAGCTCGACTCGGACCAGTCGGCGTACCGGATGCGGCGCAGGTCGAGAACCTCGCCGACGGTGCTCCACTCGTCCTTGCCCAGGCGGGCCAAGGGGCGCAGCCGGGTGATCTCCGGGTGACCGTCGTGGAGGACGGTCTCGTCGATCGCGAGGTGCACGACGCGTCCGAAGACCACGGTGGAGTTGCCCAGGCCGAGCGTGCTGTGCAGTTCGCACTCCAGCGCCACGGGGGAACGGGCGACGCGCGGTGCCTTCACCCGCGCGCTCGCCTCGCGCTCCACTCCCACGGCGTCGAACTCGCTGACCCCTTCCGGGAAGTCCGTGGCGGTCTTGTTCACCTCGTCGATGAGCGACTCCGGGGCGAGATTGACCACGAACTGCCCGGTGGCCTCGACATTGCGCAGCGAGTCCTTACGGCCGACCGAGGTGAACTGCACGATGGGCGGCGCGACCGACGAGACCGTGAAGAAGGAGTGCGGAGCGAGATTGTCGGTCCCCTCGGCCGAGACCGTCGAGACCCAGGCGATGGGACGTGGCACGACGGTCGAGGTGAGCAGGCGGTAGACAGCCATCGGATCCATCTGGGCCGGGTTGTATTCAGTGCGCATACCAGCGATATATCAGATGCCGAGGAGGCACCGCGCCGCCGTCCGGCGGTTCCGGCTGGACAGCACGTCCACGGGAAAGGATGGTGCGCCGACGCGAAAAGGCAGCGCCCGGACGGTCGTACGCGGGCCGCGCGTCCGGATGACGCGCGGCCCGCGCACACCGCCTGGTGGCGAAGGGTGGCCTACGGCTCCCGGTACCACCGCTCGTTGGCGGTGCCGCCGGCCCAGGGCCAGGCGAGGACGTCGTGGTGTGCGGTGCCGCCGCTGTAGTCCTGGTTCAGGTACTGCTGGCTCTTGACGTTCTGCAGATAGAACACGGTCCTGGCCGTGTTCGCGTAGAGGTACCACTTCTCGTTGTCCGCCGAGCTGTCACAGGGCCAGGCGAGGACGTCGTGGTGTGCGGTGCCGCCGCTGTAGTCCTGGTTGAGGCACTGGCCGCTCTGGTAGTTCTCCAGAATCCACTGAGCGCTGTTGTCGGAATCGCTGGAGAGCCACCACCACTGGTTGTCCGCAGCGGTGTCACAGGCCCACGCGAGGACGTCGTGGTGCGCGGTGCCACCGCTGTAGTCCTGGTTGAGGCACTGGCCGCTCGCCGCGTTCTCCCAGTAGTACGGGCCACCCACCACGTCGGCCGACACGTCGCCATGCGTGACCAGGGTGAAGCCCGACGGAGTGGACGGGGCCGCGCTCGCGCTCGGGGTCGCGAAGACCACCGCCGCGGCGGCCATGGCGGTCGCCATGGCGAAGACTCGTTTGAATACGGACATGGACATGTCCTTCTCCTTCTGTTGAGGAAGATAGCCTGATGCGGAGAGAGGCGCGGGGCGGTCAGGCGGGGCAGGTCGCGTCCCGGTGGCCGCCGAGGTAGGTGGCGCGTTCGAGCGGCGTGAGGTCGCGGTGCACGGCGGCGCAGATCTTGGCGGTGGCCTGCTCGGTGTTGAGCAGGGTCAGGCTCCACAGCCGAGCGGTCCCGTCGTCGGCGCGGGTGGCGAGGGTGCGGTCGTCGGAGGTGAATGCCACGGACGTCACGGGACCGACGTGACCGGTCAACGCGGCCCGCGGCCTTCCCGTGGCCACATCCCACAGGCGCGCGGTGCCGTCGTCGCTGCCGCTGGCCACGGTGCGGCCGTCGGCGCTGAAGGCCACCGTCCTTACTTCGTCGCCGTGGCCGCTCAGGACGGCCCGCTGCTTGCCGGTGGCGGTGTCCCACAGCCGTACGGTGCGGTCCGCACTGCCGCTGGCGAGGGTCCGTCCGTCGGGGCTGAAGGCGAGCGCTTGGACGCCGCTGGTGTGGCCGCTGAGAGTGGCCAGGGTGGTGCCGGTGGCGAGGTCCTGGAGCTCGATCGTCCTGTCGTAGCCGCCGGTTGCGAGGGTGCGGCCGTCGGGGCTGACAGCGACGGACCACACTGCTGTGGTGTGCCCGGTGGTGAGAGCGCGCGCCTTGCCGGTGGTCGTGTTCCACTGCCGCAGCTTGCCGTCGGCGTAACGGCTGATCAGGCTGCGGCCGTCCGGGGTGAACAAGACCGACTCGACGCCGGCCCTGTTGTAGGGCAGGGCCAGGCGGGACGTCAGCGTGCGCACGCCCCACAGCCGTACGGTCCCGCCGACGCCCCCGGCGGCCACGGTGCGGCCGTCCGGGCTGAACGCCACTTGGGCCATCTGCCCGGTCCTGCCGGTGAGGGTGGCCCGGAGGGTTCCGGATGCGGTGTTCCGCAGGCGGACCTTCCCGTCGAGTCCGCCGGTGGCCAGGGTGCGGCCGTCGGGGCTGAGGGCCGCCGACATGATGGAACCGGGCGGGCTGCTGAAGGTCGTACGGGCCTTTCCGGTGTCCAGCTGCCACAGGCGGGCCGTGCGGTCGTCGCTGCCGGTGGCCAAGGTACGGCCGTCCGGACTGAAGGCCACCGCGTTCACTTCCTCTGTGTGCCCGGTGGTGATGAACCGGGTCTCGTCGGTGGCCAAGTTCGTCAGCCGCAGTGTCTTGTCGTTCCCAGTGGTGGCCAGGGTGCTGCCGTCCGGGCTGAAGGCCAGCGACCACTCCACGCCGGGGTGGTCGGAGAGCAGGACGCGGCCGGTACCGTTCCCGCCGTGTGGCAGCAGGGCGGACCGTACCTGCCAGGCACGGACGGTGTAGCCGACGACGCCGGCGAGGGTCTGCCCGTCGGGGCTGAAGGCCAAGGAGTACACCGAGGCGCCGTTGCCGTGCAGGACGGCCCTGGGCTTCCCGGTCGCCGCGTCCCACAATCGCGTGGTGCCGTCGTCGCTGCCGGTGGCAAGGAGACGGCCGTCGGGACTGACCGCCACCGACCAGACAGTGGCGGTGTGCCCCTTGAGCGTGGCGCGGGTCTTCCGCGAGGCCACGTCCCACAGGCTCACCTTCTTGCCTGCGGCAGCGGCGATCGTACGGCCGTCGGGGCTGAACGCCACCGCCACCACCCGGCCATGCGCGGTGAGTCTGCCGCGGGCCATGCCCGTGGCCACGTCCCAGAGCTCAAGGCCGTGCTCCCCGCCGTCGGCCAGCGTACGGCCGTCCGGACTGAAGGCCACCGACCGGGCGGGTCCGGTGTGGCCGGCGAGGGTGACCCGCAGTGTGCCGGTAGCGGTGTCCCACAGCCGGATGGCCTCGTCGGCGCTCGCGGTGGCCAGGGTGCGGCCGTCCGGGCTGAACGCCAACGCCCGCACCTTTCCGCCGACGGTCAGCCGGTGCCGCAACGGCAACGCGGCAGCCGTGTACAGGCTGGTGACGGCCTCGGTGCTGGGGCTCGTGCGGTACGCCTGGACCGCGAGAAGCGAGGCCAGGTCGGGGTCGGTGTCCAGCAACGCCGCCGACTGGGCGGCGAGTTGCCGGGACAACGCCGTGTGCTGCGCGGTGACGGCGCCCTGCCGTTGGTCGAACGCCAGCCCGGCGGCGATGACCGCCAGCACGAGCAGCGCGGCCAACGCCGCGATCAGGGAACGCAGTCGACGGGTCGCACGAGCCGCCACGCGCATCTCAGCGTCCCGCGCCCGGACGCTCGCGGCGAGGAACTCCCGTTCCAGCGAGGTGAGTTGGTCGGTACTGCGGAAGCCGGTGAAGGCTTCCTCGGCCGCGGTCAGCCGCGCCCCGCGGTACAGGGCGCCGGTGTCGCGGTCCAACTGCTTCCAGGCGGTGGCCGCTTCGGTGAGTAATCGGCGTCTGCGCAGCGACTCACGGTCGCGGTCGATCCACTCGCGCAGCCGGGGCCACGCGGTGATCAGGGCCTCGTGGGCGAGGCCGACGGTGTCGTCGTCGAGGGTGATCAGCCGGGCCCGGGCCAGCCGGTCCAGGACCACGGCCGTGTCGCCGGCGCCGTCGAGTTCGGCGCGGTGGGCGGGACGGCTGGTGTCGTCGCTGTCCTCGCCGGGGGCGATCAGCCGCAGCATCACCTGGCGGGCGATCGTCGCCTCCTGCGGGGACAGGCTGCCGTAGAGGTCCTCGGCGGTCTGGGTGATCGCGCCCCTGACACCGCCGGCGGCCTCGTACCCCTTGAGGGTCAGCGTGCGGCCGCGGCGGCGGCGCCAGGTCTCCAGGAGCGCGTGGGACATCAGGGGGAGGCCGCCGGGCTGATCGGTGACGTCCGCGACGATCCGGTCGGCCAGGGCCCGTTCGACGCTCAGGCCGTCGGCCGTGGCGGGTTTCGCGATGGCCTCGCGCAGTTCGTCCGGGGTCATCGGGGCGACGAGCAGGCTCGCGCCGTGCAGGGCGGCCGCGAGACCGCGGTGTTCGCCGAGCCGGCCGTAGAGGTCGGCGCGTACCGCGATCACCACCCGCAGCCCGCCCGCGGGCCGGGAGCCCGCCAGCAGCCGGTCGAGGAAGCGGGTGCGCTCGGCGGGGTCCCGGCAGAGCGTGAACACCTCCTCGAACTGGTCCACGATCACCCACGTCTCCCCGCCCTCCGTGCCGGCGGCGGTGCCCTCGGCGGGGGTGAGCGCCCGGGCGTGGGTACGGGCCGGGTGCTCGCCGGGGGTCAGGATGCGTACGGCCGTCGGGCGGGCTCCCGGCCAGGCGTCGCCGCGCAGGGCCGGGACCAGCCCGGCGCGCAGCAGGGACGACTTGCCGCTGCCCGAGGTGCCGACGACGGCCACGAAGCGGTTGTCCAGGGCCAACTCCGCCAGATCGGCGACGAGTTGGTCCCGGCCGAAGAAGCGGCCGCTGTCACCCGGTTCGTACCGGGACAGCCCCCGGTACGGCGGCGTGGCCCCCTCTTCGTCCTCGGCCGGCCGCCCCGCCTCCTCCTCGGCCGCGTGCCGCCAACGCCGCTCCCACTCACCGGGGTCCGCGCCACAGGCCCGTACGTAGGCGAGGACGACGGCCAGGGACGGGAGGCGTTCGCCGGCCGCCGACTCCGACAGCGTGGCCGCGGAGAATTCGACCCGGCCGGCCATGGCCCGATAGGTGATCCCCCCTGCCTCCCGCCGCAGTTGACGCAACTCGTACGCGAGCCGCTGCACCGGCCCGGTCTCAGGGTCCAGCGGACTCTCCGGACGCCCCATGCCATCCCCCCTCTGCGCGACGCGACGACACCGTCCGTCCCCGCCGGATGTTCCGTTCGAACGGGGATTCCCGTTCCGCGGAGTGTCACCCGCGGAACCGCGGGCCCGGCGAAGATCCCCCTCTGCACCGAGTCCACCGGCCGGACGGTTGATTGGCAGCCCTTTCGGCGTCGCCAATCAATAGGAACCGGCGCGCAGAAAGGGGGAGTTGGGTGCAGCGGCTCTGTTTTCCTCCGCTATACGCCATGTATGGTGAGCCGGTGTCGCTATACGCCGTGTATAGCGAACGGGTCGCTTGGAGTCCGGCGTATGAGCACGGCAGTGAACGAGTCGAGTCCGTCGGACATAACCCCCGCGGCCCGCCGGAAGGTGCTGAAGGCGCTCAGCGGGCTGCTGCTCGCGCTGTTCGTCTCCACGCTCAGCAGTACAGTTGTCTCCAGCGCGCTGCCGAAGATCATCGGGGCGGTGCACGGGTCGCAGACGCAGTACACGTGGGTCGTCACCGCGACGCTGCTCACCACCACGGCGACGACGCCGATCTGGGGCAAGCTCGCCGACCTGTTCAGCAAGAAGACCCTCGTGCAGGTGTCCATCGGGGTCTTCGTGCTGGGCGCCGTGGCGTCCGGGGTGAGCCAGACCGCGGGGCAGCTCATCGCCTCGCGTGCCTTGCAGGGTGTCGGCGTCGGCGGTGTGCAGGCCCTCGTCCAGATCACCCTCGCGGCGATGATCCCGCCCCGCGAACGCGGCCGCTACAGCGGCTACTTGAGCAGTGTCACGGCCACGTCGACCATCGGCGGGCCGCTGCTCGGCGGGGTCATCGTGGACACCTCGTGGCTGGGATGGCGCTGGTGCTTCTTCATCGGCGTGCCGATCGCGGCCGTAGCGCTGTTCATGCTCCAGCGGACGCTGAACCTTCCCGTCCTCCGGCGCGAGAACGTCAGGATCGACTACCTCGGGGCGACCCTCATCGCCTCCGGTGTCAGCGTGCTGCTCGTGTGGGTGTCGTTCGTCGACAACTCCTTCGGCTGGGCCTCCTGGCAGACCGGGGTCATGGTGGCCGGCGGGCTGGTGCTGATCGGCGCGGCCGTGTGGGTGGAGTCGCGGGCCGCCGAACCCGTCGTACCGCTCCACATCGTGAGGCAGCGCACGACCGCGCTGGCGATCGTCGGCAGCCTCTCCGTCGGTACGGCCATGTTCGGTGCCGCGGTGTTCCTCAGCCAGTACTTCCAGCTCAGCCGCGGGCACAGCCCCACCGAGGCGGGCCTGCTGACGATTCCCATGATGGCCGGGATTCTCATCGCCTCGACGGTCGCGGGGCGGATGATCAGCCTGACCGGGAAGATCAAGCCGTTCATCATCACCGGCGCCGTCCTGCTCACGGTCGGGTTCGCCGTGCTCGGCACGATCGACTCCAGGACGCCGATGCTCCTTCTCGCCGTGGCGATGCTGTGTGTCGGGATGGGCGTCGGCATGACGCTGCAGAACCTGGTGCTCGTCGTGCAGAACACCGTGCCGCTGCGGGACATCGGCGCGGCCAGCTCCACGGTGTCGTTCTTCCGCTCCCTCGGCGGCACGATCGGGGTCTCCGTCCTCGGTGCCGTACTGGCGAGGCACGTCCAGGACCAGATCGCGCACGGCCTTGCCTCGGCGGGACTGCGGACCACCGGCTCCGCCACGGACATCGCCGCACAGCCAGCCGCCGTACAGGAGATCATCCGTGTCGCCTACGGCGACGCCACCGCGCGGATCTTCCTCCTCTCCGCCGCGGCCGCCCTCCTCGCGGTGATCGCCGCGGTCCTGCTGAAGCCGGTCAGCCTGCGCAGCAGCCTCGACCTGACCGAGAAGAGCGGGGGAGCGGCGGTTCCCGCGGAAGCGGGCTGACGGCGATGTTCCGCGGGAGCCCCTCTCAACCCGTCTACCTGGGTAAACTGTCGGGAACGCCAAGTGCCTTGAGGGGGAGCCGGGATGCCGCCGCACAGTCCTTCCGCGGCCGGGGTTGCGGACGAGGGCGAGGGTGACGAGCGGAGTGCGCCGCCCGTCCGGCAGGCGCTGTCGGACAGTGTGTACGAGCGCATCAAGGCGATGGTCATGGACCACGAGATCGCCCCCGGCGCCCGCGTCGGCATCGAGGCGCTCGCCCGCACCCTCAAGGTCTCACCAACTCCCGTACGGGAGGCCCTCGCTCGGCTGGAGTCCGACGGCCTGGTGGTGAAGCGGGCGCTCTCCGGATACCGCGCCACGCAGCTCCTGACCAGTCAGGGTCTCGACGAACTCTTCGAGATGCGGCTGCTGTTGGAGCCGAAGGCGGCCGCGCTGGCCGCCGTCAACGCGACCGAGGCGCAACTCGACGGCCTTGAGCGGATCGTCGAGGAGATGCAGGCCCACCCGAGCCCGAACGAACGGTACGCGTCCTACCGCGACTTCGCCGCCCTCGACCAGCGCTTCCACGAGGCGATCGGCCGGGCCGCGCACCGACCGCTGCTCGCGGACGCGGTGGAACGGCTCCACGCACATCTGCACATCTTCAGGCTCAGCAAGGTAGTTGGAGCCTGGGGTCCGACCGTCGCCGAGCACGAGCGGATCGTCCGCGCGGTGCTCCGCCGCAACCCCGAGCGGGCGGCGGAGGCGATGACGGAGCACCTGACGCGCAGCCTGGAGCGGCAGATCGAGGACGGCGAGGAGCCCGTTTCCTGAACGGCGGCTGCGGAAGCCGGAGTTGGGGCCTGCCGCCGCTCACTCCATGAGGAACACCTGCTCTGCCGTGGCCCACCATTCGCCGGGCGCCGCCTCCGGCACGGGCACCTGACAGGGGGCGGTGAGCTCCCACCACCGCTGTGTCGCTTCGTCCTCGGCCATCGAGGCCAGGTCCGCCGCGAGATCGTCGCCGTGGTACTCGAAATAGCTGAACAGGCGGTCGCCCAGCAGATGGATCGAGTAGTCGGAGATGTGGCTGCGCCGGATGCGGTCGAGCACCGGCTGGGGCACGTTCCGGTGCAACTCCCGGTACTCGTCCAGCTTTTCCGGGCGTACGGCGATGACCTGGGCCACGCGCCTCACGAGCGCACCGCGTCGCGGTCGTGGATCAGGCGGATCACCCGGCCGCTCATGCGGTCGTAGTCGCGGTCGTTGTCGACCTCGCCGCGGATGCGGTGGTCCGTCATGACGACGATGCGGTCGGCGAGGGTGACCATCTCCGCGAGGTCGCTGCTGATGAGGAGGATGGGGAGGCCGTCGCGGGCCAGGTCCCAGATCAGTTCGTGGAAGGCGCGCTTGGTGCGGACGTCGACGCCGACCGTCGGTTCGTCGATGACGAGCAACTTGGTGTCCGCGGCAAGCCACTTGGCGAGGCTGACCTTCTGCTGGTTGCCGCCCGAGAGTTCACCGGCGTTCTGCCCGAGCCCCGAGACGCGGATGCCGAGGCGGTCGACGAGGTCCTGCGCGACGTCCCGCTCCTCGCGCGCCGACACGAACCCGAGCGCCTTGGCGAGCCGCTTCCACACCGTCACCGTGATGTTGCGGACGATGGGCTGCTCGAGGAAGACGCCCTCCTCCTTGCGGTTCTCGGTGACGTACCCGATGCCGTACTCGTGCAGGGCCTGGCGGGGTGATGTGATGCGGACCGGGCTGCCGTGGACGCGGACCTCGCCGCTCGTGATGCGGTCCAGGCCGAGCACCGCCTTGACCAGTTCGCTGCGCCCGGCGCCGACCAAGCCGTACAGGCCGACGATCTCGCCGGGCCGGACCTCCAGGCTGATGTCACGGTGGCCGCCGGCCGTGGAGACCTTGTCCAGTACGAGAGTTGGGGTGGCGGAGCGGTCGACCGTGCGGGGGCGCATCTCCGTCGCCGCGTGGGCGCGGCCCACCATCAGGCCGACGATGTCGTCGTGGGTGTGGTCCGACAGGGGCGAGGACTCCAGGACCGACTTGCCGTCGCGCAGCACGGTGACCGTGTCGCAGACCTCGAAGACCTCCTCCAGCTTGTGGCTGACGAAGACGACACACGCGCCGCGGGCGGCCAGTCGCCGGATCACCTCGAAGAGGCGTTCCGTCTCCTGTGGGGAGAGGGACGCGGTCGGTTCGTCCAGCAGGAGGACTCGGCTCTCGGTGTAGAGGGCCTTGGCTATCTCCACCAACTGCTGTTGCGCCACGGAGAGTTCGCGTACCGGGCGCTGCGGGTCGAGGTCGACGCCGAGTTCCGCGAGGCATGCCACGGCCGGTGCGGTCATGGCCTCGCGGTCGACCAGGCCGCGGTGGGAGGGCGGGTTCTGGAGGGTGATGTTCTCCGCCACTGAGAAGCCCGGGATCAGGTTGCGCTCCTGGTGGACGACACCGATGCCGGTGCGGGTCGCCTCCAACGGCGAGCGCAGATGGACCAGTTGGCCGTTCCAGGTGAGGCGGCCGCCGTCGGGGGAGTGGACTCCGGTGAGGACCTTGATGAGGGTCGACTTGCCGGCGCCGTTCTCGCCGAGCAGCGCGTGCACGGAACCGGCGGTCAGCCGTAGCCCCACGCCGTCCAGCGCCCGCACCCCGGGGAAGACCTTGACGAGGTCGTGGCATTCGAGAAGAACCGTGTCGCTCACTGGGCACCTCCGGTCTGCGGCAGGACGGCGCCGTCGGTCGTCGCGGACTTCTCCAGGCGGGTCTGGTGCAGTCGGCCACCGGCGACCGTGCCGAGCACGACCAGGCCGATGAGGAGGTTCACCCAGCTCGGGTCCAGGGAGAACTGGGCCCGCGCCGCGTCGATCAGCCGCGTCACGAAGGCCGCAAGTACCGTGCCCAGTACGGCGATCGAACCGCCGGTGAGGGCCACGCCCCCGATGATCGGCGCGGCGAAGCTCGGCAGCAGCCAGTCGCCGCCGACGCTGCGGTTGACGCCGGGAAGGGAGGCCGTGGCGGTCACGGCGGCCACGCCGATCAGCAGCCCGGACAACGTGTGCGCGGCCACGATCTGCCGGTCGGTGGAGATGCCGGACAGCCGGGCCGCCAGCGGGTTGCCGCCCGCCGCGAGGAGCCGTCGGCCCGCGACCGTGCGGTACATGAACGCGGCCAGCAGCGCCGCCGCGACGAGCGCGGTGACGAAGACGAGCGGGATGTTCAGCGGCGCCGCCGTGCCGAAGTCGCGCAGGGTGCGGGAGTAGCCGTCGACGGTACGGGTGCCGGTGAGCCGGTACTGCGCCCCCAGGAGGATCGTCATCGTCGCGAGGGTGACGATGAACCCGTTGATCTGGGTGCCCACGATGGCGACACCAGTCGCCAGCCCGATGGCCGTCGCCGTCAACAGGCCCACGACCACGGCGACTCCGGCGGGCACACCGTGGTCGGCCATGAGGACGCCCATGAGACAGGCGGTGAATCCGCCCAACGCGCCTACGGCCAGGTTGAGTTGACCCACGCACAGCGCCACCATCTGGGCCAGCCCGATGAGGATGGGCGTGGCGAGGTACTGGAGGAAGACCCGCACCGAAGGGCCTTCGAAGAAGGAGCCCGACGAGGCGATGCCCAGCGCCACGTATCCCACCACGACCACGCACAGCAGCATCGCCGCCGTGGAACGGGAGAACCGGCGCAGCGCTTCAGCGCCCCAACTCCCTTGGCCCAGCGTCACGTTCAAGCGGTTCATGTCGAACGCACCACCTTGCGATAGGACACCACCGTGCGGATCCGGTCGGCCGACAGGGCCAGCAGGAGGACACAGCCGAGATAGATGTTCAGGCTCTCCAGCCCGACGCCGAGCAGGTCGAGGCCCTTGCGGATCACCCCGACCAGGGCGGTGCCGAGCAGCGTGCCCAGCACGGACACCACCCCGCCGGTGAGCAAGGTGCCGCCAAGTACCGCGCCCAGGAAGGACGGCAGCATGAAGTCGTCGCCGATGGAGGCACGGAACGTACCCGTCCCGGCCGCCGCCATGAACCCGGCGAGCGCCGCCAGCAGCCCCGACAGCGTGTGCGCGAGCAGGATCCGGCGGCCGGTGGGGATGCCGGACAGCTCCGCTGCGGCCGGATTGGCGCCGGTGAGCAGCAGTTCCCGGCCGATGCGCGTACAGCCGTAGAGGAAACCGAGGGCGAGCATCGCGAGGACGGTGAACTGGGCTATCTGCGGGACCGCCGGGGACCCGCAAATAGGGCCCGCGCAGATGTCGGCGAGGGAGTAGGAGCGCAGTTGGTCAATTCCGGTCGGGTGGGTGGTGAAGGCGGCGTCGTCCGTGAGGGACGAGTAGAGGAGGGAGACCAGGCCCAGCAGGGCGAAGTCCATGGCCAGGGTGACGACGAAGGAGCTCACTCCGGTACGGGCGATCAGCCAGCCGGTGACCGCGCCGATCGCCGCCCCGGCGGCCAGGCACATCAGCAGCCCCACCTGCATCGGGACGCCGAGACGGTCGTAGCCGAGGCCCGCGAACATCGCGCCGAAGGCGGCCATGCGGCCGACCGCGAGGTTCATGTGGCCCACGGACAGGGCGACCATCTGCGCGAGCGCGACCACGGTGAGGGTGGCGACGTCGCGCAGGAGCGGGAAGAGCACCAACTGCTGGTCCAGGAACGCCGGTCGGAGCACGCCGAACAGGACGCTGAGCGCGATGACCAGGACCAGGAGGCCGAGTCGCTGGTTGACCCAGAACGGCATGCGGTGGCTCGCCGTCCTCTCCTCCGGGACGGTGTCGGGTGGGCTGATGGTCGTCATGCCACCCTCCGGTCGTCCAGGGCGTCGGAGTCCCAGTCGATGCCGATGCCGGGTACGTCCGGGGCCACGGCCTTCCCGTCGCGGATGGTCAGTTCGGTGCGGGTGACCGCCCTCAACTGCGGTATGAACTCGACGTATTGGCCGTTCGGTACGGCGGCGGCGAGGCTCACGTGCAGTTCCATCAGGAAGTGCGGGCAGACCGCGACGTTGTGGCTCTCCGCGAGGTGCGCGACCTTCAGCCACGGCGTGATGCCACCGATCCGCGCGGCGTCGACCTGCACGACGGACGCGGCACCCGCCTCCAGGTAGCTGCGGAACTGCATGAGTGAGTACATGGATTCGCCTACTGCGATGGGGATTTGGGTCGCCGCCGCGAGCCGCGCGTGCCCGCTGATGTCGTCGGCGGGCAGCGGCTCCTCCAGCCAGTACGGGTCGTACGGCTCCAGCGCCGCCGCGAGCCGGAGGACGGAGGAGGCCGTCTGGGACTGGTTGGCGTCGGTCATGATGTGGAGGGAGGGTCCGACGGCCTCGCGGACCGCGCGCAGGCGCTCCGCGTCCTCGGCGGGGTGCGGTCGGCCCACCTTGATCTTGACGCCCGCCCAGCCCAACTCCTGTGCGCGCAAGGCGCTTTTGACCAGTTCCTCGGCGCTCAGGTGCAGCCAGCCGCCCTCGGTGTCGTAGACCGGCACCTCCTGGCGGTGACCTCCGGCCAGTCGCCACAGCGGTTCGCCCGCGCGCTTGCACCGTACGTCCCACAGGGCGGTGTCGACGGCCGCGAGGGCGAGCGAGGTGATGGCGCCGGTAGTGGTGGACCGGGTCAGCGCGAACAGCCGCTGCCACAGCGCCTCGACGTTGCGCGCGTCCTGTCCGACGAGCACGGGCAGCAAGTGGTCGCGCAGCAGGGCGAGTACGGAGCTGCCGCCGGTGCCGATCGTGTAGGAGTAGCCGGTTCCCGCGAGGCCGTCGGCCGACTCCAGGTCGACCAGGACCGTCTCCTGTTTGACGAACGACTGCACCGCGTCGGTGCGGTCCTGCTCGACGGCGATGTCGGCCAGCCTGGCGGTCGCGGCCGTGATGATGCTGCTGCTCATTCAGCAATTCCGGTTTCTGTCGGGGGAGTTGGCCATCAGCGGTCAACGGTGGGCGGCCGTCAGGCGCAGGAGAGGATCTTGTCGGCGAACTGCTTCTTCAGCTCGGCGGTCTTCGCCTGCCGCGCCTTGTCGTAACCGGCGACGTTCGCCTTGGTGACGACGAACGAACCCGAGTCCACCTCGACCCCGGGAGAGCGCACCGTGCACTGCTTCGTCTGGAGCAGCGCCAGCGCCCAGACCCCGATCTCGGCCTGCCCGACCGGGTTCTGTACGACGGTGGCGGTGACCGTGCCCTGCCTGATGCCGCTGAGGATCTTGGCGTCGTCGTCGATGGCGATGACCTTCGCCTTGGAACCGGACGACTTGACGACGTCGGCCGCGGCGACGGCCGGGTTGTAGGCGGTCGCGACAATGCCCGTGATCTGACCGCCCTTCGCGGCCATCAGGTCGGACACCGCCTTCTGCGCGGTCTGCAGGTCCGTGTCGATGTCGGTGATGGTCTGGAGGAGCTTGACCTTGCCGCCCGACTCCTTCACGGCCTGGGCGACGCCCTTGATCCTCAACTGGGTATTGGCGTCAACGTTGTTGCCGGTGAGGTGGACCAGGGTGCCCTTGCCGCCCATGGCCGCGATCGCCGCCTTCGCGGCTTTGTAGGCGGCGAGTTGGACGTCCGTGGAGAGACAGAAGTCGGCGTCGTCCTTGGTGCCGGCCGGGCACGAGCCCAGTGAAGCCACCGGGAAACCCTGGGACTTGAGGTCCGCGAAGGTCGAGTTGATGTCGGTGGGGGAGACGCCGAACACCCCGAACGCGTTGTAGCCGCGGGCCGCGAGCGTCGACAGCAGGTTGTTCTGCTTCTGCTGGTCCCACTCCGCCGTCTCGTCGAAGGCGACGGCTCCGAGACCGTACGTCTTCTTCGCGGCGGCGCCCGCGGTCTTCCAGGGCTGGAAGTACGGGTGGGCGCCACCGGGTACGAGGGCGACCTTGGTCCCGGAGGCGTCCCCGAGTTCGGCGCCGCCACCGGTCCGGGCGGCCGGCGCGGCCTGACTGCCGGACTGCGCACTGGAGTTCTTGTAGGTACAGGCCGCTGTCCCCGTCGCCAGCAGCGCGACGGCGACAACTCCGGGCAGGACAGATCTGGTTGGGAAGCGCATGACCCACCCCTGCGGATTCAAGTAGGAATCAGATAGGAAATCGATGCGGCGATCGTGGGGGAGGAAGTCGGGCGCGTCAAGGCTTGCGACATGAACTGGTCTGGTGGATAGGGGTTTTATGGCTCCGGCGGACCGTGTTCGCGTCTGCCGCCGGGGCCGGCTGCGCGCGAAATCGTATAGGAAATACCTACGTGTCGGCCTGGCCGTAAAGGTACAGATCATTCCCGCGAGTCGAAGATCGCGGGCCCGGCGGCCCTCTAGGATGGCTGGCTTCAGCGTTCGCTGGTGCGCACGTCGTGGACGTACAACTCGCGGGCGTGCAGGGGTAGTTCACCGCAGGGAGATCGTGCATGGGTTCCGATGAGGTCTTAACCACGCCGCTGGACGGGCTGTCGGCCGGCCCCGTGGTGCCGCGGCTGGTGCTGGGCGCGCGGTTGCGTGAACTGCGGGAGGAGCGGCACATCGCCCGCGTGGTCGCCGGGGAGGCCATCCGGGCCTCCCGCTCCAAGATCAGCCGCCTGGAGGCCGGGCGCCACCGCTTCAAGCCGCGCGACGTGGCGGACCTGCTCACTCTCTACGGCCTCACGGACGAGTCAGAGCGCGCCACCCTGCTGGCCCTCGCCGAGGAGGCCAACTCCCCTGCCTGGTGGCAGCACTTCAACGACGTGGTGCCCACGTGGGCGCGGGCCTACCTCGGGGCCGAACAGGCGGCTAGCCTCGTCCGCTGCTTCGAGGTCCAGCGCGTTCCCCACCTGCTGCAGACCCCGGACTACGCGCGGGCCTCCCTCCGGTTCACCCACGCGGGCGCCGGGCGGGCGGAACTCGACCGGCGGGTCAAGCTGCGGATGACACGGCAGCGGATTCTGCGCCGACGGCCGGCGGCGCAGCTCTGGGCCGTGATCGACGAGGCGGCGCTGCGGCGTCCGGTGGGCGGAATCGGCACGATGCGGGCCCAGTTGAGGCATCTCATCGAGATCTGCCGGCTGCCGCAGGTCACCGTCCAGGTGATGCCGTTCCTCGCGGGCGGGCACGCGGGGGAGGCCGGGCCGGTGACCATCCTGCGGTTGCCCGGGGGCCGGCTGCCCGACATGGTCTACCTGGAGCAGCGGGTCACCGCCCTCTACCCCGACCGGCCGACCGAGATCGAGTGCTACTGGGACGTCATGAACCGGCTGGTGGTGGAGGCGGAATCGCCGGAGGAGACTCCGACGATCCTGCATCGCATCCTTCAGGAGACGTGATCCCTCAGACCTCAGAAGACCTGAACTGCCGCGCGGGGTCTAGCGCTTGAGGGCGACACCGCCGTACTGGTGCACCTCAGCCGGCAGACCCCAGGCGCTCTCGTCGGGGCGCCAGCGCGAGCAGGAGGCCACGCCCGGTTCGAGCAGTTCCAGCCCTTCGAAGAAGCCCGCGATCTGCTCGGGGCTGCGCAGGATGTACGGGATCGAACCGCCCTCGTTGTACTGGCGGATGGCGTCGACGTAGGCCTCGCTGGTGTCGGTGCTGTCGTAGTGCACGAGGTAGCTGCCGACGGGCAGGGCGTCCACCAGGCGCCGTACGATCGCGCGTGCCTCGTCGTAGTCCTCGATGTGGCCCAGGATGCCCATCAGCATGAGGGCGACGGGCTTGTCGAAGTCGAGGGTCTTGGCGGCCTCGCGGACGATGGTGGCCGGGTCGCGGAGGTCGGCGTCGACGTAGTTGGTGACGCCCTCCGGGGAGCTGGTGAGCAGGGCGCGGGCGTGGGCCAGCACCAGCGGGTCGTTGTCGACGTAGACGATGCGGCACTCGGGGACCACCCGCTGGGCTATCTCGTGGGTGTTGTCCACGCTGGGCAGTCCGGTGCCGATGTCCAGGAACTGCCGGATGCCTTCCTCGGCGGCCAGGTGGCGGACGGCGCGGGCGAGGAAGTACCGGGCGGCACGGGCGCCGGTCTCTATGCCGGGGAAGATCTCGCGGAACGCGTCACCGGCGAGACGGTCCACCTCGTAGTTGTCCTTGCCGCCCAGCCAGTAGTTCCAGATCCGGGCCGACTGCGGCACGGTGGTGTCGAACCTGGCGAGCGGATCCTGCTCGGAGTTGTCTGCCGCTTCGGTCATGGACGCTCCTGTGCTTTACGGCGGTGAGAACCACGGAACCGTCGAAGATCGGCCGTGGACACCCACGTTATTACCCCGTGGCGCGGCTCATGCGCCTCGTCGGCCCCAACTGCCCTTACCGGCACGCGCGTTGGCTGGTTCGCTGCGTCCGGTGACGTGGAATCAGCCCTCTGCGGCGTGCCGGGTGAGGAATCCGATTCCAGCCGCGACGGCGGCGAGTACGGCCACGCTGGTGAGGGCGGCGGGGAGGGAGTACCAGTCGGCCATGAAGCCGATGGCGGGCGGTCCCAGGAGCATGCCGCCGTAGCCGAGGGTGGAGGCGATGGCGACTCCGTCGGGGCCGGCGAGGGTGCCGGCGCGTTCGACGGCGACGGGGAAGAGGTTGGCGAGGCCGAGCCCGGTGATCACGAAGCCGAGGACGGCGGCCCACAGGGTGGGCGCGAGCGCGCCGAGCAGCATGCCGAGGGCGGCGGTCGTGCCGCCGGCGACGAGGGTGCGGGTGCGGCCGAGCCGTTCGAGCAGCCGGGTGCCGGAGAGCCGGCCGGCGGTCATGGCGAGCGCGAAGCAGGAGTAGCCGATCGCGGCGGCACCGGCGGTGGCGTCGAGGTCCTGCTCCAGGTGCAGGGCGCTCCAGTCGGCGAGCGCGCCCTCGCCGAAGGCGGTGCAGAGGGCGATCAGGCCGAAGGTGAAGACGAGGCCGCGGGTGCGGGGGGTGAGGCGGCGGGGGGCGGTCTCCTGCTTGGGGGAGTCCTTCGGGGGTTCTGGGGGAGCCGGGGGCTTCAGGCGCAGCAGATTGCGGCCTACGACGGCGGTGACGAGCAGGCCGATCACGGTGAGGCAGAACAGGTGCTGGGTCGGGGTCAGGAATCCGGCGACCAGTCCGCCGAGCCCGGCGCCGACCATGCCGCCGAGGCTGAACGCGGCGTGGAAGCTGGGCATGATGGGCCGCCGCATGGCCCTGACCAGGTCGACCGCCGCGCTGTTGAACGCGACGTTGATCCCGCCGTAGGCCGCGCCGAAGACCAGGAGGACGAGGCCGAGGGTGAGGGGGGAGTGGGTGAGCGGGGGAAGGGAGACGCTCAGGGAGAGCAACACGGCGCAGACGACGGTGACTTGGTGGTTGCCGTAGCGGTGGCAGAGGCGGCCGGTGAGCATCATGGTGATGACGGCACCGGCAGAGACGCCGAGGAGCGCGAGGCCGAGGGTGCTGGCCGATGCGCCGGTCTGTTCCTTGATGGCGGGGATGCGGACGACCCAGCCGGCGAAGATGAAGCCGTCCAGGGCGAAGAACGCGGTGAGGGTGATCCGGAGTCGGGTGAGGTCGGTGGGGGTGCCCGGCACGGCGTTGTGCGTTCGGGGTTTGTTTATTTGCGGCACAAAGTCAGGTTAGGTGGGGGGAGGGGGTGGGGCAAGGGGGTGTGGGGCGGAGCCGATGCGGGCGGCCCGAACCTGCGGAGGCATGGGTTGTGGTGAGTGGGTGAACGCGGGGGTGTGGCGACGGTGAACGTGAGGTCGGGGCGACGGTCGGAGCCGTCTGACCGGCATCCGCGCCGCCTTCTACGGCGCGACCATCCGAGCCTTTCCCGGCTTGGTCTTCCGGAACCGGGACGCGCAGGGTGGCTGACAGGGACGCCGTCCTCGCCCTGCGGCCGGGGCGAGGACCTGAGCCGCCCGGGCGAACTCACGGAGACGCTGCGGGCGGACGACCCGCATGTCCGTGCCGGCGGCGCAGATGCACGCATCAGCTGAGGCGCCGGAAGTCGTGGCGGTGTAGGCAGGACCTCCCCAACGGACACAGGTCACTGTGAATTTCTTGGTCTCCGGGCTCTCGTGCCTCATCCGCTCCCTGGTGTTCCATCGACCCGGAGCATCTGGAACCGTGCGGTGTTCGAAACTCTGGACCGACAGGCCCTGTGCTGCTGCATCGCCGTCCGCTTCTGCGACTCACCCGTCCACCCTGCGGCAACGCCCCTTCGTGCAGGTGTAGTTCGCAACCGTGTACGGTGCCGTGGGTATTCGTCACGGCACCGCGGGGGGAAACGTTGGATCTTCGGCATCAGACCGCGAACTTCGTCAACGCGTCCTGGTCGATGGTGCAGCTGCGTGACCTGATCTACGACATGCTGAGCCTGCTCTTCACGGAGCTGAGCGACAACGGCGGCATGGCCGGCGACGGCAAGGCGGGCCGGGCCTTCGCCACCGTGTACAAGGAAGCGGTGAAGACGGTCTTCGACAAGTCCGGCTTCGCGCACCAGGTGATGGCCAACGGCGCGGGCGCTCTGCTCAGCGCATCCGAGGAACTCCTCAAGCGCGACGACAGGACCGCGGCGGAGCTCCTGGAGCAGAGCCCCCAAGCGCCGGGGATCGGCGCGCAGCCGTCCGGTCCGGACTGCAGCCCTCGGGCCAGCCACAACGCCGAGGACCTGCCCGAGGTCGTCGGTGAGACCAGCGGTGTCGACCAGTACCTCTTCAACGACCGTTTCCTCGGACAGCCCCACAAGCTGCGTGCAGTCGCCAAGACCTGGCGCAGCGCTGCCAAGGTCCTCGAAGACGCGTACTGGGACTCGTCGGATGCGTGGAAGACCGCCGGCCTCGATCAGGCCGGGGAGACCGCGGACTCCGTCGAGAGCTTCTTCAAGAAGTTCGTCGGCAAGGCCGAGCCTCCCAGCGAGGTCAGCGGGGACCACACCCTCATGGCGAATCTGCCCACGGCCTGCGGAATGCTCGCCAAGGCCTGCGACGCCTACGCCGATCACGTCGAGACGGCGAAGCAACGGCTCCCGGTGGAGGACACCTCTCCTACCGGCGAGTTCCTCTGGCCCTGGGAACAGCCGCGGTTCGGCGGGGACGGTCACGACGGCGGTCTGCAGGATCTCGTCCTGGACGATGTACGGATCACCTCGCTGGGCAAGATTCCACCAGCCCTGGACAGCTCCAAGTCGAGGGTCAAGATGCCCCGGCCGGACAACGGCGGCCTCTTTCCCGGTCTCCCCCCGTTCCTCGGCCCTCTGATCCGCGTCCCGACCCTGGTTCCGGCCGCATACCGTCCGGCGAACGGCCCCCGCGTCCAGCCGATCGCCCCCGAAATACCGCCCGATCCCCGTTTCCCGCCGCTCACGTCCGGACAGCAGCAGAACTTCCACACGTGGCTGAACTCCCTGCGTGAGGGGGACGTCTCGGGCGGCAGACCCGCGGAGGTCGCCTACCAGAAGCGGGTGGCCGGCTATCCCGAGTACGAGGTCCCCATCCCGCCGGGGATCAGTGCCGGGAACACACTGATGGTGGACGGATTCCGGGATTCCGACGGGATGGCGATCGAGCCGAAGTACGTCAACAAGCCGAACCAGAAGTGCTACCGCTCTCTGGACGAACTGCGCCAGAACCACGAGAGCGGGAAGAAGGACTTCCTCTACTACAAGGACCGCCAAGAGCTCGAAAAGTACTCGGCCGCGCTCAAGGACCCTCGCAACACGGAGATGCGAGGCGTGGAGACCGTCACCAACAACCAGGACTCCGTCCAGTACTGGCGCATCATGATGGCCGCCTACGGCGTCAAAGGTCACGCCCGCTACGTCCCCTGACCCTCCCCAGCTCTCCAGGAAGCACACGATGGAACCGGACGAGATCGCCGAACTGCGCACCATGTACGTCTTCACCCCACCGGACGGACAGAGTTGGGGCCTGACGTACGAGAGCCTGGAAGCCAAGCTGCGTGAGCGGAACCCCGAGGAGTTCGTCCGCGTCAACGACGGCTCCGGCGGCCCCGTCCGCGGCTCGTCGATGCACTTCGGCATCACCCTGGACGACGAGCAGTTGGAGGCCATGGCCCTGCTGTCGCCCGAAGGTGTGTCGGTCCTGGACTGCACCGCTCACTCGGCGGCCCGGTTCGCCCTCTGGCTGAGGAACACCGTGCTGCCGGGCGACACGGTCGTCATGTTCAACACCGAGTGGGGACTTGAGGCCGATCTGCCGTCCACGCCCGTCCCCGACGCGACTCGCCCGCGAATCGCCGCTGCCTTTGTGGCACACCTTGAGGAGACCGGGGACCTCGACTGAACGCGGAATCGACACAACCTGGGGCTCATGAGTGCGGTCGCGAAACCCTGGAGCGGTAACGCTGAAAGGGCTGCGCAGGATTTGCGCCAGCCTCAGGACGTTCAGTGCTTCGTCGACGGTGGGAAGGGCGACGTCACGACTCTCTCGCAGCGCGACCGAGGCGGGGGGCGCCGCCCACGCCAAGACCGCTTGACGGGCTTGGTCGGTCCGGCCGAGGAAACCGACGTAGGCGGCCCGGTGAACTCCGCGCCGCGTGGCGGCGGCTTGTGCGCGCAAAGTCTCGCGCATCACCTCCAGTTGGGCCTCGGCCTGCTTCAGCACTGAGTTCCGAGCCACGTCGGCCTGGCGCAGGACGGGGCTCCAAGCTGAACGTCATGCGCGGTCGGTCCTGAGGACACCGGGGTGGGCCAGCATGTGCAGCTCGTACGGATGGCAGGGCCCGAAGTGCTGCTGGTGACGCGACGGTGCTCCGTCCGGGGCCGCCAAAGTCTATGTGTTTGCTGGTTGTTGATGCCTCCGTAGGCGGCGCCGAAGACCAGGAGGCTGAGGGTGAGCGGTGGGAGGGAGACGCTGAGGGAGAGCAACACGGCGCAGGCGACGGTGACTTGGTGGTTGCCGTAGAGGTGGCAGAGGCGGCCGGTGAGCTTCCTTGATGGCGGGGATGCGGCCGACCCGGCCGGCGAGGATGAAGACCACGCGAGTTCGAGCCGAACGGCGAACGGGAGCTGTCGACCGACTTCTCGTCGACCGGGGTGGGGGCGAGGTCCGGTGCAGGGCCACCACTCCGCCGTAGGTATGACCGGCCGAAGTCGAACGCCAGGACCCGGTGGGTGACTTGGGGTGAGTCTGTTCACTTCTCGTTCGATTTTTGTTGGGGTGTCTGCCGTTAGTGTCTGGCGTGCAATCAGATCGACGACCATGAGACGACGAGAACCAGTATCCGTGGATTCCGAATACGGGAGAAACGCGTGAAGGTACTTCGCCTGCCGTTCGTCCTCGCCGTTGCAATGACGGCCCTGTTGGGCACTCTTGCATCGCCCGCTTCGGCCGTGGAGCGCACCTGCTACGGCAAGACGGGAAACTTCAACGACAACTGGCTTCTCCTGGTGGACTGGGACCGAGGCGAAAGCGAATGTTTCGGCGTCGCGCCGTCCGGCAGTATTTGGCACACATGGCAGACTGCCGACACGTGGTACGAGATGCCGGGCAACGGCCGTGCCTCGTGGGTCGCAAATGCTTATGACATCTACAACGGCATTTCCTCGAACGCTCAGAACATTGGAAAAGCTGTAAGAGTCGTCACGGCGAGTAGTTCTTACTGCAGTTATCTTGACTACGCGACCAACACCTGGGGTGGCTGGTACGAGGTCTCCACTTCCAGCACATGCACGAGCTCACCCAACATCGGGTACGAAGCTACGCATTGGCTCCTGCAGTAGGGCATAGCCGCGCCCCACGGACAGCTGCGCGGGCGCTACCCGGCCGGACAGGGAGAGCGGGAGCCGGCCGGTCACGTTCCGTGGACAGTGCACCACCGCGCACAGTTCGCCCACGGTGCCGCTTCAGGGATCCTTGAACGCCGTGCCGCCCAGCTCGGTTTCGGCGACCGGGCCGCAGCTGTCCAGCCCCGCGGCCGGTGGGGCACGTGCATCAGTCCGTGCTGCGCAGGGCGAGCCATGTCTCGTGGCCCACGATGCCGTCGGCGTCCAGCAGCTTGTCGCTCTGGAAGCTCCGTACCGCCGACTCGGTTCCGGCACCGAAGTCGCCGTCCACGCCGGTGCTCCCGACGCCGTATCCGCGCTTCGTCAGCATGCACTGCACCTGCAGCACACGCTTGCCGCTGTCTCCCAGGCGCGTGCGTCCGCTGCCGCGGTAGTACGTGCAGTCCGAGATCCAGTCCGGGGTCGCGGGCTCGATGGTGGGCGGACTGCTCGGGGACAAGGAGGGAGTCGCGTCTGCCGGGGCACTGGGATCGGCATCGGGAGCGGAGGGGGTGCCGTGCACCGCCGGTGCGGCGGAGCCGGAGTCCGCGGGGTGCGTGGCCGCGCCGTCGGGGTTCGCGGCGCCGTCGACGTTCTTGCCGGAGGCAGCCCTCGCGTCCGAGGCTCCGGGTGTCGACGAGAAGGCGGTGCCGCCGGGCACGGTGCGGTCGGTCGTCGTAGCGGACCCCGGGGCGGAAGCGGCGGGCTGGGCGTCGTGGTGACTGAGCACGAAGACCCCCGCGGCCACCGCGCAGACGGCGATGCCCGCGGCGACGGCCCGTACCGAGTTCTTCCGTGCCCAGGTGCGGACTGTGCTCTCCTGGGAGCGTGCCGATGGTGTGCCGGAGGTGGCGTCGGCGGCCACCACCGGTGGTTCGAGAACGGGCGGACCAGGTCGGCCGCCCTGCCCGGCCGGTGCCGACGGCATCGCCATCGGCCGTTCGTCCGGAGACAGTAATCGGGCTTGCGATGCGACGGGGAGGCGGTACAGCACCTCGTACGCCCGTTGCCGGGCCAGCAGTTGGTCGGCCAGCGGCTCGGGCCACACGGTCGTTTCGGTGCGTGCCCCGACCGCATTGATCAAATCCAGCCCAGTGGGCCGCCGTTCGGGCTCCTTGGCCAGGCAGGCGGTCAGCAGCGAGCCGAGCGCAGCGTCCGCCGCCGAGATCTCTGCGATCAACTCCGGATCCGGCTCCTCGAACGCCACCCGGTGCATCACATCGATCCCCGTTCCGTCGCCGAACGGGGCACGTCCCACCGCCGCGTACACCAGTGTCCCGGCGAGTGAGAACACGTCCGACGCCGTGTCGGACCTGCCGGTCCGCAGGTGTTCCGGCGACATGTAGGCCGGAGTGCCCACCCGGACACCCGTGCCGGTGATCGTGCTGGCGTCCAGGGCCTTCGAAATGCCGAAGTCGATCACATGCGCGCCTCCGACGGACAAGAGCACGTTGGACGGCTTCAGATCCCGGTGCACGATCCCCGCTGCGGCGAGGTCGGCCAGCGCCTGCCCCAGTTCCGCCACCAGACGCCAGACCGCGGCCGTCTCCAGGGCGCCGTGCTCACGTACGGCATGCGCCAGATCGAGCCCCGGGAGGTACTCGGTGGCCATCCACAGCAACTCGTCCTGGAAGCCCGTGCCGCACAGTCTCGGTGTGTGCGACGTACTGACCCGTTCGTGCACCGACGCTTCGCGTTCGAACCGGCGGCGGAAGCCGGGATCGTCCGCGTACTCCGGCCTGATCACCTTCACCGCGGCCAGACCGGGGCTGCCGTCCGCGGGACGTGCGAGGTAGACCCGCCCCATACCGCCGCTGCCGAGCAGGGCCAGTGGCGCATAGGGACCGATGAGATCCGGGTCGCCGAGGCGCAGGGGCGCGGCACCGGTCTGCCGCAGTGCGGCGGCCTCGTTCGTCGCCAGGTCCGGTGGCAGCGGCCGCTGTTCTGACACGGATCCCCCGAAGTGATGTGCGCCGTACGTCAGTTCGGCCCCAAGGAATGACGAGGCTATCCGAGCCGTGGCGTCCGTTCAGAGTTTCCCTCACTTCCGTTCCACCGGAGCAGGCGTGTTCACGCGGCCCGTGCACGGCGTCGTACGCATGGCCCCGCCTTCGACGCCCCGTTCGTCCCGGGCTCGGGCACGTGGGCTCGCCGTGTCGGAACGTGACCTCGTAGCGATGCGACCGTAGGTGCGGGTGACGGAAGGTGCATTCCTCGGGACTGCTCTATCAGCTAACATAGAATAATTAGCTAGATGAATAGCCTAGTGCTGGCGAGGAGTGGCCGTGGACTTCGGGCTGACCGACGAGCAGGACCTGTTGCGGGCGACGGCACGGCAGTTCGTCGCCGATGTGTGCCCGGCCGAGAAGGCCAAGCGGTGGGACGAGGAGGGTGTCGTGCCGCCCGAGTTGTTCCGCGGTATGGCCGATCTGGGGTGGTTCTCCCTCCCGTTCAGTGAGGAGGAGGGCGGCGACGGCGGCGGCCCGCTCGAACTCATCCTGATCGCGGAGGAGTTGGGGCGGGCCAGCTTTGACGTCGCCATGTGCTATATCGGCGTGCTCATCCCGGGGATCACTGTGTTCCGGTGGGGCAGCGAGGCGCAGCGCGACTTCATTCGTGAGCAGGTGATGACCGGGCGCCATCGCCTCGCCGTCGGCCTCAGCGAGCCGGACAGCGGGTCCGACGCCGCCGCCCTGCGCACCACCGCCGAGGACCACGGCGACCAGTTCCTCGTCCGCGGTCAGAAGGCGTGGTGCACGGGCGGCGGCCTGCCCGACACGACCATCGCGACCTACGTGCGCACCGGTCCCCGCGAGCCCAAGCACGGCGGCATCAGCCTGCTGCTCGTCGACCCCGCGACGGACGGCGTCGAGGTGCGCCGGACCCCGACGCTGGCCCGGCACATCCTCGGCACCAACGAGGTCTTCTTCAACGACGCCCTGGTCCCGAAGGAGAACCTCGTCGGCCCGCGCGACGAGGGCTGGAAGGTCATGCTCTCCAACATCGAGCTGGAGAAGGTGATCATCACCGGGGGGTACCTGGGAGCCGCGCAGGCCACGTTGGACGAGATGCTGGAGTATTCGCGTACCCGGCACGCCTTCGGGCGTCCGATCGGGAACTTCCAGGCCCTCGCCCACGCCATGGCCGACCTGCAGACCGAGATCGACTCCGCCCGGCTGCTCGCGTACCGCGCCGCCTGGCTGCTCGCCCAGGGCAAGCCGTGCACCCGGGAGGGCTCGATGGCCAAGCTGAAGGGGTCGGAGACGTACGTGGCCGCCGCCCGGCTCGGGATGCAGGTGTGTGCCGGGCACGGTTTCTCGACCGAGAGCGTGATGAGCTTCCGCTACCGGGAGTCCATCGTGGCCACGATCTCCGGGGGAACCAGCCAGATCCAGCGCAACGGGATCGCCCGGAGCATGGGGTTGCGGTCCTACTGACCCGCGCCCTCGACCTGACCCGCGCCTTCGCCCTGACCCGCGCCCTCGACCTGATGACCCCCGCCCTCGACCTCGCCTTTGGCCTCCTGGGCGGTCAGCCACGCCTCGTGCCGCGCGAAGTGGCCCTGGTCGCGGGTCACCCAGATCCCGGAGGCCCGGGCCAGCACGGCACGGGTCGGCAGCAGGACCATCTCGCCCGCGATGTACCAGCGCCGGCCCTCCCGGCGTTCGACCCAGGCCCGGACCTCCAGCGGCCGTTCCACCGGCACCGGCTTCACGAAGCTCACGCTCAACTCCGCCGTGACGCTCAACACCCGGTGCAGCAGCGGGAGATGACCGAGGCAGTCGTCCAGTACGGCCGCCGTCCAACCGCCGTGCGCGACATTCGGGCCGCCCTCCTGCGAGCGCGGGCAGACGAGTCCGAAGCACGCCACGCCGTCCTCGTCGAGCCGCTCGCGCTCCACGCCCAGGCGGCAGGAACCGGTGACACGGCAGGCACCGCACAGCGCCACCCCGCCCTGGGTGCGGGGCGGCTCCTGGAAGTCCGACCCCGCCCACACTCTGGTCTCACCGGTTCCCATCGACATGCTCGAACTCCTCGTGTCAGACATCGGCGAGCAGCGGCCGCAGCTTCCCCGCGATCAACTGGACCTGCCGGGCGACCATCTCCTCGGGCATCCCGGCCAGCGAGGCCCACAGGAACACCCCTTCGACCGGCAACCCGGCGACGTACGCCTTGATGGCCTCGGCGGTGTCCTGCGGGGTGCCGTACAGGAACTGACCGACACCCGTCGCCTGCAGCCCCGTCTCCCGCCACTTCTCGGGATCGATGGGGCGGGGAGCGGGCTCGTCCGTCCCCTCGACCATGTACCGGCGATAGCTGTCCCACTGGTACGCCAGGTGTTCGCGCACCACCGGCCAGTCGCCGTCGGGGTCCTCGGTGACGAACGTGGTGAAGGAACCCTGCATCCGGGCCGCCGACACGTCGTGACCGCCCTCGGCGAGCCCCTCCCGGTACGGCGTGAGCAGGGCAGGGTTGAGGGACAGCAGCCCGGTGCCCAGCCGTCCGGCCCGGCGCGCGCCCTGCGGTCCCTGGTAGCCGAGCCAGATCGGCAGCGGGTCCTGGACCGGGCCGGGGGTGACCAGGGACTCCGACCACAGGCCGCGGATCTCCCGTACGCGCTGGTCCGTCGTGGAGTAGCGCCGGGCGAGATCGGCGCCGTAGAGCTGGTACTCGGGTACCCGGTAGCCGGTGCCGAGTCCGAGGTCCAGGCGGCCGTCGCTGATGATGTCGACGATCGCGGCCTGTTCGGCGATCTCGGGGGCCGCGTGCAGGGGCGCGGGGATGACCGCGGTGCCCAGGCGGACGTGGCGGGTGCGGGCCGCTGCGGCGGCGGCCATCGTGAGCGGCTGCGGGAGGTATCCGTCCTCGAAGCCGTGGTGTTCGGAGAACCAGACCGAGTCGAGGCCGAGCCGGTCCGCCTCCTCGCACATCTCCAGGGCGAACCCGTAGACGCGTGACCAACTCTGTTGCCAGGGCGGGGGGTTGCGCATGTCGAAGTAGATGCCGACCTTCATGAGGGGCCACCTCTCCTTGTGTCGTCGGTGAGTTGGATCGTCGCGTGGGCTACGGCGACTCCGTCCCCGGGCGGCAGCAGCCGTACCGGACGCAGCTCCATCGACTCGATCTCGGGCAGGTCCTCGACCATCGCGGAGATCCGCAGCACGAGGTCTTCGAGGGCCGTCAGGTCCACGCCCGGGCCGCCCACCCGGCCGTCCAGCAGCGGGGCCGCCCGCAGCGAGCGGATCATCTCCCGGGCGTCGCGGTCGCTGAGCGGGGTGATCCGGTGGGCGACGTCGGCCATGAGGTCGGCGTAGTCCCCGGTGAGACCGAACGCGATCACCGGGCCGAAGACCGGGTCCGCGCGGACGGAGAGGAACGCGTCCGGGCCGTAGGAGTCCGTGTTCCGTACGGAGATGCCGTACGAGTCCAGCAACTCGGCGGCGAGCTGTGGCGGTACGGCTCCGGGAGCGCACCCGGCGATCAGCGAGCGGGCCCGGTCCGTGTCGACCTGCGGGAGGTCCGGTATGACACCCGCGGGGGTGTTGCGCCACGCCTGGTACGCCGCCGCGTGGCCGAGCGAGGTCGCCGCGGACTCGGGGAACGCGTAGGTGGGGACGACGAGTTCGCCCCGGTGCAGGAGATCGGCGACGCCCGCGCCGCCCAGGAAACTCGCCAACACCGGCTTCCCGGGGGCGGCTTCGGCCGCGTCGAGGATCGCCGCCGCCACCTCGTCGGGCTTGTCCGCCAGCGGGGGCATGAAGAGGACCACGGCGGCGTCGATGCCGTCGTCGGCCAGTACCGCGTCCAGCGCCTGCCGGTAGTGCGCGGCGGTGGCCGTGGGCGTGAGGTCGACCGGGTTGGTTACGTCCGCGCGGGGCGAGAGAGCCGTACGGAGGAAGTGCCGTACGGGCGCGCCGAGTTCGGGCACCCGCAGGCCGCTCGCCTCGCACGCTCCGACGGTCAGCGCGGCGGGGCCGCCCGCGTTGGTGATCACGGCGACCCGGTTGCCCGGCGGGGGCGGCTGGTGCGCCAACAGGAGCGCTACGTCGAAGAGTTCCTGGAGGCTGCGGGTGCGGATGACGCCGGACTGGGCGAAGAGCGAGTCGACCGCCGCGTCCGCGTGCCCCGGGTGCACCGCGACGATCGGCTTGCGCGGGGCGACCCGGCGCGCGATGCGGGCGAAGCGGCGCGGATTGCCGAAGGTCTCGACGTGCAGCAGGACCACCGACGTCTCGGGGTCCTCCTCCCACCACTGGAGCAGGTCGTTGGTGGAGACGTCCACGGCGTGGCCCACCGACACGAACCCGGAGAAGCCCAGCCGCAGCCGCCGGGCGAAGTCGAGCACCGCGAGCCCGAGCGGCCCGGACTGACTGGACATCGCGACCCGGCCCGGCGTCGGCAGCGCGGGGGAGAAGGTCGCGGCCAGCCGGGCAGCGGGCGTCGTGTTGACCACGCCCATGCAGTTCGGGCCCACCAGCCGCATCCCGGAGGCACGGGCGAAGCGGGCCAGCTCCAGTTCGGTGGCGCGGCCTTCGACTCCCGTTTCCCCGAAGCCAGTTGAGACGACGACCACCGCTTTGACGCCGGCCTCGGCGCACTCTCGTACGACATCGGGCACCGCCTCGGCCCGCACGGCGACCAGAGCCAGGTCCGGGACCTCGGGCAGCTCCCGGACGGTCGGATACGCCCGTGCCCCGGCGACCTGCTCGGCGCGCGGATTGACCGGGAACACGGAACCGCGGAACCCGCCCCGCAGCAGGTTGGCGACGATCTCGTGGCCGATCGTCAAGGGGCTGCGGTTCGCGCCGACCACCGCGACCGAGCGGGGTTCGAGCAGCGGTCGCAGGGAACGTCGTACGGCCGTGTGCTCGCGGCGTTCGGCGCGGGCCACGGCCTGGGCCTGCGGGTCGACGGCGATCTCGAAGTGGACGATCTGGCCGGGCGGCCCGGCCTCCACCCGGAAGCCGGAGCCGAGGAACACGTTGATCATGCGGGTGTTGTCGGCGAGGACGTCGGCCTCCAGGACCCGGATGCCCCGGGTGCGCGCGGCGGCGGCGATGTGCTCCAGGAGCAGCCTGCCGAACCCCTCGCTCTGGTGGTCGTCGCGGATGGTGAAGGTGACCTCCGCGTGTTCCGGTTCCTCCGGGTCACGGACGTAGCGGACCAGGCCCGCGATCTCGTCGCCGGCCAGCGCGACGAGCGCCAGCTCGTTCAGGTAGTCCACGTGCGCGCCGCGCCGGATCACGTCGTCGCGGGCGCGGACCACCGGACCGAGCGAGCGGTAGGCCAGGGTCGCCCGGGACAGCCCGCCGACGAAGGCGACCAGGCGGTCGGCGTCCTCGGGCCGGACGGGCCGGACGAAGGTCGACCGGCCGGTGCGCACGAGGCCCGGTCGTTCCAGATCCTCGGGATACGGCGGACTGCTCATCGGGGTGTCGCCGCTCAGACGGCCGCCTCCTGGGGAGTCTGCTCGGGCAGGCTGAACAGCTCGTCGAAGGTGCCGCGGGTGACGCGCTCGCGGATGTCCGCGGACACGCCGTCGAACAGCTCGTGCAGCGTGGACTGGGTGTGGCCGTAAGTGCCTTCCAGGTGGGGGTAGTCGTCGCCCCACATCACGTTGCGGTAGCCGGTCGACTCGACGATCTCCACCGAGCTCTTGTCGTGCTGGAAGGAGGCGTACACCTGCTGCCTGATGATCTCGCTGGGCAGTCGGCTGAGCTTCGGCCGCACGAACATGCCGTGCTGACGGTAGGCCTCGTCCATCCGGTCGCCGATGGCCGGCACCCAGCCCGCGCCGCCCTCCGCGATCAGGATCTTCAGGTCGGGGTGCCGGTCCAGGGCGCCGCCCGCGACCATGTGGGACACGACGCGCATGCCCGGGTAGGTCGTCTCCATGTAGTTGACGACCGCGCCGCCGGGCCCGCGGAAGACGACGTTCTCGCCACCGGTGCCGATATGGAAGCCCAGGGTCAGTCCGGCCCGCTCGGCCGCCGTCCACAGCGGCTCCCAGCGGTCGAGGGCGTACTCCTCGCCGGGCCGGGTCTGGCACGGCAGGAAGACGGACTGGAAGCCCAGCTCCGCCACGCGCTCGACCTCGGCGACCGCGTCCTCGACATCGGCGGTCGACACGCAGGCGGGGGTGATGATGCGCTTCTGCTTCCCGAGGACTTCGGAGTGCGCCCAGTCGTTCCAGGCCCGTACGGTCTCGCGGGCCAGCTCCCGGTCGGTGATCGACACCAGCCAGAACCCCATGGAGGGGAAGGCCAGTTGACCCCACACGCCCTCCTGGTCCAGGTCCTTCAGCCGGACCTGGAGGTCCCGGGCGCCCGGTGGCCGCATGGCGTCCATGAAGTCGTTGAGCTGGCGGTCGATGCGCTCGCCGTCGATGTACAGCACCTCGTACTTGTCGCCGCGCTCACTGCGCGGCGCCCGGTCGGCGAGGCGCGGCGGCAGCGACTGGATCCACAGGTCGTCGGGTTCCATCACATGGGAGTCCCCGGAGTTGACCCAGATCTTCGTCATGGCGCTCCTTCGGGTCAATAGATGCAATCAGTTAGCGATTTTAATCGTATCGGCCGCCGAGTGGAAGGCCGGGAGGCGACGGAGATCAGCTCCGCCGCCGCTCGATCTCCTCCACCAGCTGCGGGAGCACCTGGAAGAGATCTCCTACGACGCCGTAGTCGGCGAGTTCGAAGATCGGGGCGTCCTTGTCCTTGTTGACGGCGACGATGGTCCTGGAGGTCTGCATGCCCGCGCGGTGCTGGATCGCTCCGGAGATCCCGGCGGCGAGGTAGAGCTGCGGGGAGACCTGGGTGCCGGTCTGGCCGATCTGGTGGCTGTGCGGGTACCAGCCCGCGTCGACGGCGGCCCGGGACGCTCCGACGGCCGCGCCCAGGGTGTCGGCGACGCGCTCGATCACGGCGAAGTTCTCGGCGCCGTTCACCCCGCGGCCGCCGGAGACGACGATGTCGGCCTCGGTCAGTTCGGGGCGGTCGCCGCGCTCCCGGGGGGTGCGGGAGAGGACCTTGACGGCGGCGGAGGCCGGGCCGAAGACGACGTCCCACTTCTCCAACTCGGCTGCGACGGGGGCCGGTTCGGGTGCCGTGGCGTTCGGCTTCACCGTGATCACCGGGATGCCCCGCGTGATGTGCGCCGTGACCTGGTGGGTGGCCGCGAACGCGGACTGCTCGGTGACCGGGTGGCCGTCCTCGCCCGCCGTGATGTCGACCGCGTCCGTGATCAGCCCCGACTCCAGGCGGAGCGCGACCCGTGCGGCGGTCTCCTTGCCGTCCGGGCTCGACGGCAGCAGGATCGCCGCCGGGGTGGTGCTGCCGGCGATCTGGGTGAGGGCGTCGACGGCCGGGGTGACGAGGAGTTCCCCGACCTCGGGTGCGTCCACGACGTACACCTTGTGCGTGCCGTACCGGCCGAGGGTCTCGGCCGCGGTGTCCGCGCCCGGGCCGAGGAAGACGGCCGACGGCTCGCCCAACCGGCGTGCCAGGGTGAGCAGTTCGAGGGTCGGCTTGCGGACGGTGCCGTCCAGGTGGTCGACGAGGACGAGGATCTCGGCCACGGTGCTGCGCTCCTTGGGTCGGTCGGACGAGCGTGTCGCTCAGACGAACTTCTTGGCGGTGAGGAACGCGGCCAGACCGGCGCCGCCCGCGCCGTCGTCGGTGACGATCTCTCCCTTGGCGCGCGGTGGCCGCCTGGTCGCGGTGTCGACGGCGGATCGCGCACCGGTCCGGCCGACCAGCTCGGTGCCGATGCCGAGATCGGCGAGGTCGAGCGTCTCCAGCGGCTTCTTCTTCGCGGCCATGATCCCCTTGAAGGAGGGGTAACGGGCGTCACCGGAACGGTCGGTCACCGAGACCACGGCCGGCAGCGCGCTGTGGACCCGCACGGTCGCGGAATCGCTCTCGCGGCGGCCGGTCACCGTGCCGTCCTCCACCGCCAGTTCCTCGAGATGGGTGACGGCGGGGACCCCGAGCCGCTCGGCCAGCAGCGCCGGTACGACGCTCATGGTGCCGTCCGTCGAGGCCATTCCGCACAGGACGAGGTCGAAGCCGTGGCGCCCGATCGCCTCGGCCAGTACGAGTGAGGTGCCGAACACGTCGCTGCCCTCGATGTCCTCGTCGCTCACGTGGATCGCCGAGTCGCCGCCCATCGCGAGCGCCTTGCGCAGGGCGTCCTTCGCGTCGTCGGGGCCGACGGTGAGGTAGGAGACCTCGACGTCGGCGCCCGACTCCGCGATCCGCAGGGCCTGTTCGACGGCGTACTCGTCGAGTTCGGACAGCAGCGAGTCGACCGATCCGCGGTCGGTGGTGCCGTCCTCGGTGAAGGTGCGGTCCGCCGTGGCGTCGGGCACGTGCTTCACGCAGACAACGATCTTCACATCGCCCTCCCGAGGGTCTAATGAGTGCTAATAGTTAACTATATAGATCGAGTGAGCGCGAGAGTTCCCCGAGATTCAGTCGAATTAGTTGACTGATTGCGCTGATAGCTGGAAGATCTGGGCAGCTGAGCCGCGAGGAGGCGCCATGGCCGGGGACAGGGACACCGCTGACAGGTACTTCGAGCCACAGGTGGAGACCATGGCCCGGGACCAGCTGCGGGCACGGCAGGAAGAGCGGGTGGTGGAACTCGTCGAGTACGCCTACGCCAACTCCGCCTTCTACCAAGCACTTTGGGACGAGCACGGGGTGCATCCGCGCGACGTCCGCACCCTCGACGACTTCCGGGCCCGCGTCCCGTTCATCACCAAGGACATGGTGCGCGCCCACCGGGTCCGCACCGGCGATCCCTTCGGCGGGCTGCTCTGCGTCCCGGCCGAGGAGCTGACCTCGGTCTCCTCCAGCTCGGGCACCACCGGCGACCCGGAGTTCTTCGCCGAGATCTGGGAGGGCGCGCCGCCCCTGGTCACCGCGCAGGTGCGTGACCTGTGGGAACTCGGCCTCCGGCCCGGGGACCGGGTGCTGAGCCCGCCCGGCACCTTCCGCAACCTCATGGACCCCGGCTACCAGGCGCTCGGCGCGGTCGTCATCGAGGTGGACACCTGGCTCGGGAAGATGGACGAGGTCGTCGAGGCCCTGCGCACGTACCGCCCGGCCTACCTGCAGATGATGTATCCGCAGATGGTCGAGCTGGAGCACCTGGCCGGCCGGACGGACCTCAAGGAGGCGTTCTCCTCCCTCAAGGGCGCCTCCTGCGCCGGGCAGCCCCTCAGCCGGAAGATGCGCGAGCGGATCCGCGAGGACTGGGGCATCGACGTCTACGAGTACACCAGCGCCGCCGACACCGGCACCGCCTGGGAGTGCCGCGAGCACGACGGCTTCCACCTCTGGGAGGACACCGTCTTCGCGGAGTGCGTCGAGGTCGACGAGCACGGCTGGCGCGACGCGGCGGAGGGCGACCTCGGCGAACTGGTCGCCACCGACCTCGACAACCGGGCCGCGCCGCTGATCCGTTACCGCAGCGAGGACCTCGTCCGCCTCTCCCGGGACCGCTGCGGCTGCGGGCGCACCCACGCCCGGATGTGGGTGGCAGGCAGGCGCGGCGACGAGACCCTGGTCCAGGGGCGTTCCGTGGTCCTGCGGGACATCTGGCAGGCGGTCGAGGACCAGCCCGAGACCGTGGCGGGCGTCTTCCAGATCGTCCGCGCCGGACGCGAGGTCGACGAACTGCGCCTGCGCGTCGGCTACGACCCCCGGCTCACCGACGACGTCGACGCCCTGGCCGGACGCCTGGGCGAGGCCGTGCGCGAGCGGACCGGCGTCAAGCCGGTGCTCGACATGCGCACCGAGGAGGACCTGTTGAAGACCATGACCAGCGTCGCCAAGTTCCCCCGGGTGGTGAAGAGTTGATGACCCGCGCCGACACCCTGGCCCGGGCCCGGACCCTCGACCGGCCCGAACTCGCCTACCTCGTACGCTTTCCCACCGCCGACGGCATCCGGGACGTGGAACTGACCTGGGCGGAACTCGCCCGCGACACCGACTGGGCCACCGCCAGGCTCCGGGACCACGGACTGGCCGCGGGACAGCGGGCGTTGCTGACCACCTCCGGGTTCGAGGGCTTCTGGGGGCACGCGATGATCGGCGCCCTGCGCACGCTGAAGGTGACGTACGGCATCGCCGAGGCGATGGGCTGGGACCACCGCAGGACCGCGGTCTTCCACCGCGAACTCGACCCGCACGCGGTCATCGGCCTGTCGGCCGAGACCCTTGAGGGGCTGGCCGGTGCGGCCGACGTCGGTGAGATGTTCCGGACGACGCCGGTCGTACTGGCCCGGCCCGCCGCCGTACCGGTGCTGCGCGGGGTGGGCGTGTCCGCCGCCCTGATGGCGGCCGTCGGCCCGGCCCTCGCCCTTGAGTGCCCCGAGCGGGGTGGCGCGCACGTCAACGCCGCCGAGTGGCGGCTCGGCGTGCGGGACGGGCAGCTGTCCGTGGCGGCGGGGGAGGAGCGCACCTCGCTGCTTGCCGAGACCCCGCTCGGCATCGCCGGGCGCGTGCTCACCGGCCGCTGCGCCTGTGGCAGCGGGGACCCGCGGGTCCTCTTCGCCGGGACCACCAACCAGTCACCGTCATCGAGGAGTTGAGGATGTCCGAAGGAGTGGTCGACGGCCGGGTCGTGGTCGTCACCGGCGCCGGCAACGGGATCGGCCGGGCCCACGCCCTGGCCTTCGCCGCGCACGGAGCGAAGGTCGTCGTCAACGACCTGGGCGGCGCGCGCGACGGCGGAGGCGCCTCGGCAGGACCCGCCCAGACCGTGGTCGACGAGATCGTCGCGGCCGGCGGCGAGGCCGTGGCCAACACGGACGACATCTCCGCCTGGGACGGCGCCGGCCGCCTCGTCCGGCAGGCCGTCGACACCTATGGCGGCCTGGACGTCCTGGTCAACAACGCCGGCATCCTGCGGGACCGGATGATCGTGTCGATGACCGAGCGGGACTGGGACAGTGTGATCGCCGTCCACCTCAAGGGCAGCTTCGCCACCCTGCACCACGCCGCCGCGTACTGGCGCGAGCGCGCCAAGGCCGGTCACGACAACGACGCCCGGGTCATCAACACGACCTCCCCGTCCGGGATCTTCGGCAACCCCGGCCAGTCGAACTACGGCTCCGCCAAGGCCGGCATCGCGAGCCTCACCGTCATCGCCGCCGCCGAACTCGCCCGCTACGGCGTGACGGTGAACGCCATCGCGCCCACCGCGCTCACCCGGCTCACCGAGGACATCGAGATGATGAAACGGGCCGCCGAGGCCCAGGACCTCACCCCCGAAGCCATCTCCCCGCTCGTCGTGTGGCTCGGTTCGGCCGCCTCGCGCGAGGTCACCGGCCGGGTCTTCGGCGTCGTCGGCAACCGCATCACGGTCCTCGAAGGCTGGGTCAACGGCCCCGGCGCGAGCGCGGAGTCGCGCTGGACGCCTGAGGAACTGACCTCGGTCGTCCCGAACTTGGTGGCCAAGGCGGCTCCGAACGCCGACGCCCTGGGCAACAGGAACGGGGCGTGAAGACATGACGACCACTCAAATACCGGTGGCCGAAGGCCTGTTCACCTGGCCTCCCGACGAGAGCACGCCCCTCCGCCTCATCGGCTCGGAGTGCACGGCCTGTGGGCTGGTGAGCTTCCCCGCCGCCTCGGACTGCGTCCGGTGCGCGAGCACGGAGTCGAAAGAACGGCTCCTGGCGGACCGCGGGACGCTCTGGACGTACACCACCCAGGACTTCAGGCCGCCGTCCCCGCCGTACGACGGCCCCGAGGCCTTCGAGCCGTACGCGGTCGGGTACATCGAACTCCCCGGCGAACTGCTGGTCGAGGCCCGCCTGACCGAACCCGACCCGGACAGGCTGCGGATCGGGCAGGACATGCGGCTGACGCTCGTGCCGTACCGCGTGCAGGACGACGGCACCGAGGTCATGACGTTCGCGTTCGCCCCGGCCGAGGAGGAGACACCGTGACAGAGGCCGTCATCATCGGCGTGGGGCTCCATCCCTTCGGCCGGTTCCCCGGCAAGCCCGCACTGGACATGGGCGCGGACGCGGTACGGCTCGCGCTCGCCGACGCGGGCGTCAACTGGCCGCAGATCCAGGGCGGTTACATCGGCAGCTACGAGGTCGCCAACCCGGACGCCATCGTCGCCCGGCTCGGCCTGACCGGCGTACCCCTGCGCGGGGTGTTCAACGGCTGTGCCACGGCCGGTACTTCGGTGGCGCTGGCCGCCCGCGCCATCGAGACCGGCGAGCACGACCTGACCATCGCGATCGGCCTGGACAAGCACCCGCGCGGGGCGTTCGCCGCCGACCCGTCCGTGGCCGGCATCCCCTCCTGGTACGGACAGACCGGCCTCTTCCTCACCACCCACTTCTTCGGCATGAAGATCAACCGCTACATGCACGACCACGGCATCTCCCACGAGACGCTCGCGCGCGTCGCGGCCAAGAACTTCGGCAACGCGGCCCGGAACGAGAAGGCCTGGCGCCGAACTCCCTTGTCCGTGGCGGAGATTCTGGCCTCGCCCGTACTCAACCACCCCCTCCGCCAGTACATGTACTGCGGCCCGGACGAAGGTGCGGCGGCCCTCGTGCTGTGCCGGGCCGACCAGGCCCACAAGTACACCGGGAAGCCGGTACGGATCCGGTCCACCGCCCTGCGCAGCCGTCGGCTCGGCGCCTTCGAGGTGCAGAGCCCGTCTTTCCCGGTCGGGGAGCTCGTCGCGAGCCCGACCGTAGACGCCTCGCGGGAGGCGTACGAACGCGCGGGCATCGGCCCCGAGGACGTCGACGTCGCCCAACTCCAGGACACCGACGCCGGATCGGAGGTCATCCACATGGCAGAGAACGGCCTCTGCAAGGACGGCGAACAGGAACGCCTCATCGCCGAGGGCGCCACCGAGATCGGCGGCAGACTCCCGGTCAACACCGACGGCGGACTCCTCGGCAACGGCGAACCGATCGGCGCCTCCGGACTGCGCCAGATCCACGAGATCGTCCTCCAACTGCGCGGCGCGGCGGGAGACCGGCAGATCCCCGGCACCCCACGCGTCGGCTACACCCACCTGTACGGCGCGCCTGGCGTGTCGGCGGTCACCATCCTGAGCACCTGAGGGCGGAGCGGACATGGCAGACGACATGCAGGACTTCGCGGCCGAGGCACGCGCCTTCCTCGACGCCCACGCGGCCAAGGCCCCCGACCGCACCGCCCCCGTCTGGGGCGAGGGCGACGACTCGATGGCGTACTTCAGCAGCCTTCCGCCCGAGGCGGAACAGGAGCACGTACAGCGGGCGCGCGACTGGCAGCGCGTCCGCCACGAGAACGGCTTCGGCTGGATCACCGGCCCGACGGAGTACGGCGGCCGGGGCCTGACCCCCGTCCACGACCTGGTCTACGACGCCGTCGAGTCCGAGTACGACGTCGCCGACACCGGTGTGCTCAGCGTGATCGGCCTCGGCATGATCGGGCCGACGATCCTCGCCCACGCCCAACCACCCATCAAGCAGCGGTGGTTGCCCGCGATGTACCGCGGGGACGCCGTCGCCTGCCAGCTGTTCAGCGAACCCGGCGCCGGCTCCGACCTCGCGAGCGTGGCCACCAAGGCGGTGCGCGAGGGCGAGAGTTGGGTGCTGAACGGCCAGAAGGTGTGGACCTCGGTCGCCCAGCACAGCCAGATCGGGCTCGCGCTCACCCGGACGAACCCGGACGCGCCCAAGCACCGCGGGATCACCGCCTTCCTGGTCCCCATGGACGCCCCCGGCGTCGAGGTCAGACCACTGCGGCAGATGACCGGCGGCGCGGACTTCAACGAGGTCTTCCTCACCGACGTCCGCATCCCCGACGACCACCGGCTCGGCGAGGTCGACGGCGGCTGGACCGTCGCCCTGACCACCCTGATGAACGAGCGCGCGACCGTCGGCAGCGAGGGCGCGGGACCGGTGGCCGCCGCGCTGTCCCCGGACCACCTCTCGGCCCTGATGCGCGCCACCTGGACCTGGGACGACCGCGCCCTGCGCGCCCGGCTCGCGGAACTCCTCGTGGACGCCCTGGCCACCCGGTACCTCAACACCCGGGCCCTGCGCACGCTTCGCGCGGGGGGCACGCCGGGTCCCGAGATGTCCGTCTCGAAGCTGATGTACGGCCAGAACCTCACCCGCGCCGCACACTTCGTGTCCGACGCACTCGGACCCCGGATCATCGCCGACACCGGACAGTGGGGCACCTACGCCTGGTCCGAACTGCTCCTCGCCACCCCGGCGTTGCGCATCCTCGGCGGCACCGAGGAGATCATGAAGAACATCCTCGCGGAACGCGTCCTCGGACTGCCCAAGGAGGTGCGGTCATGACCGCCGACGAGAGCGAATTGCGCGAACTGCGAGCCTCAGTAAGGGAGTTCCTGGAAGCCAAGTCACCCGAGGAGGCCGTGCGCAAGCTCATGGAGAGCGAGCCGCGCTTCGACCCGGCGGTGTGGGCGCAGGCGGCCGACCAACTGCGGTTGCCGGGCCTGGTGATCCCGGAGGAGTACGGCGGCGACGGCTTCGGCCTCGTCGAACTCGGCGTCGTACTGGAGGAGATGGGCCGGGCCCTGCTGTGCGCCCCCTTCTTCGCGACGGTCGTGCTCGCGGCCCAGGCGCTGCTCGCCTCCGGTGACCGGGAGGCCTGCGCACGTCACCTCCTGGGCATCGCGGCCGGCGGGACGACGGCCGCCCTCGCGGTGGCGGAGGACAGCGGATCCTGGGACCCCGCGCTGATCTCGGCGCGTGCGGTGCCGGACGGGGACGGCGGCTGGAAGCTGACCGGCCGCAAGTCCTTCGTCATCGACGGTACGACCGCCGACCTGGTCCTCGTCGTCGCCCGCACCGTCGCCGGTCCCTCGCTCTTCGCCGTGGACCGGGACGCCGTAGGACTGGCGGGCGAACCCATGGAGACCCTGGATGCCACCCGGGCGATGGCCCGGCTGACGTTCGACGCGGTGCCCGCGACACTCGTCGGCTCGGACGGGGCGGGCGGGCGCACCATGGCCAAGGTCCTGGACGTCGCGTCGGTCGCCCTCGCCGCCGAGCAGTCGGGCGGGGCCCGCAGGTGCCTGGAGTTGAGCACCGAACACGCCCGTACCCGGCACCAGTTCGGCCGGCCGATCGGTGCCTTCCAGGCGGTCAAGCACAAGTGCGCGGACATGCTCGTCCAGGTCGAACTGGCCGAGGCCGCGTCCCGGGAGGCGGCGCGACTGGCCGACGAGGGCTCCGCGGAGTTCCCCGTCGCCGCGGCCGTGGCACACGCCTGCTGCTCACGGGCGTACATGTTCGCCGCCATGGAGAACATCCAGGTCCACGGCGGCATCGGCTTCACCTGGGAGCACCCGGCGCACCTGTACTTCCGGCGGGCGAAGTCCTCGCAGCTGCTGTTCGGCGGGCCCGCCGTGTACCACGAGAGGCTGCTGGACCGGCTCGGCATCTGAGGAGGACACGACGACGAGGAAGGCCCCGAGGTGGTGACCTCGGGGCCTTCCTCGTCGTCGGTGCCGGTCAGCCCCTGGCGGCCTCGCCGAGCAGCGCCTTCGCGATGATGACCTGCTGGATCTGACTGGTGCCCTCGTAGATACGGAACAGCCGGGCGTCGCGGTAGAAGCGCTCGACGGCGACCCCGCGCATGTAGCCCGCCCCGCCGTGGACCTGGACCGCGCGGTCCGCGACCCGCCACACCATCTCGCTGGCGAAGTACTTCGTGCAGGACGGGCCGATCTTGGTGTCCGTGCCGGCGTCGAACGCGCGGGCCGCCTCCAGGACCGTGGCGCGGCCGGCGTAGTAGTCGGTCATGGAGTCGGCGATCAGGCCCTGGACGAGCTGGAAGGAGCCGATGAGCTTCCCGGACTGGCGGCGGGTGCTGGCGTACTCCACGGACTCGTCGACGAGCCGCTCGGCCATGCCCACGCACAGGGACGAGATGTGCACCCGGCCGTGTGCGATGCAGCCCATCGCCGTGCCGAAGCCCCGGTCGAGGCCCGCCTCGCCGCCGACGAGGGCGGACGCGGGAACGCGTACGTCGTCGAAGTACACGTCCGCCGTCCAGGCGCCGAACTGGCCCATCTTGTGGTCCTTGGGAGCCACGGTGAGACCCGGAGTGCCCGCCGGGACAAGGAAGGTGGAGATGCCGCGGGTGCGCGGGGCGTCGGGGTCGGTGCGGGCGAAGACCATGAAGACGTCGGCGAGCGGGGCGTTGGTGATGTACCGCTTGGCACCGTTGATCACCCACTCGTCGCCGTCCAGGTGTGCCCTCGTGGTCAGGGTCGAAGGGTCGGAACCCGCCTCCGCCTCGGTGAGCGCGAACGACGCCAGGACGTCGCCCGAGGCGATCCTCGGCAGCCACTCCGCCTTCTGCTCCTCGGTGCCCCCGACCATCAGGACATGCCCGGCGATGCCGTTGTTGGTCCCGAACATCGAGCGCAGGGCCGGGGTGGTGTACCCCAGCTCGAACATCAACTGGGCCTCCTCGTACATCGACAGCCCCAGCCCGCCGTACTCCTCGGGCAGCGCGAAGCCGAACAGGCCCATCTTCTTGGCCGCCTCGCGGATCTCCGCGGGCATCTCGTCCTTCTCGTCGATCTCCGCCTCGAGCGGTACGACGCGCTCGCGCACGAAGCGCCGGACCTCGGACAGCACCGCGCTGAAGTCAGCCGCGTCCATGTCGACTCCCTTATTGCCCTTGGTTATCTGTTTCTGTCTCGTCCGGCTTCCGCTCCGGCCGGTAGCACACGGCCAGCAGCGCGGCGGCGCTCGCCGTACCGACCCCCACGGCCAGCAACGCGGGCCCCACGCCCGCGCGTTGGCGCCGCAGCACCCCGTCCAGCGAGTACCTGCCGGGGCCCAGCGCCGCCAGAGCGACGGCCGCGCCGCCCACGACACCGACGTACTCCCAGCCGCCCTTGAAGACGAAGAAACCCTTGCCCCGGTGGTCGGTTCGGGCGGCCACAGTCATCAGACCGACGGCCGCCGCAGCCGGTAGGGGATTGGCCGCGCCCAGCGTGATCCCCACGCCGGCCGCCATCTCCGCCCCGGCCGCCATGCGCGCGTGCACCCCGGCGGGCCGGAGACCGAGTGCCTCGAACCAACCCGCCGTGCCCTTGAGTCCGCCCGGCCCGGCGACCTTGTTCCAGCCGTGCGCGAAGAGCATCGGGCCGAGCGTCGCCCGTAGGACGAGCGCGGCGACGTCGTGGCCCCGTGCTGTCACTGGCCGACTCCGGTGGCCCGGCCCGCGGGGGCGACACCGTACAACTGCGGTACGGCGTCCACGAGTTCGTCGTAGGTGAGGGCCTGGCCCGACTCGCTGGGGTGGACGGCGGCGACGGTCCAGCCCTGGAGCCGGTTGAGCCGGTTGCCCTCGATGCGCAGGACCTGGCCGGTCAGCCAGGCCGCGCTGTCGGAGGCCAGGTAGACGACGACGCCCGAGGCGTTGGCGGGGTCGCGCGGGTCGAAGCCGTCGACGGCCTGCAGCGATTCGCCGACGGACAGGCCGTCCGTCATCCGGGTGGCCGCGATCGGCGAGATGGCATTCGCGGTGACGCCGTACTTGCGCATCTCCAGGGCGGTGAGGACCGTGAGACCGGCGATCCCGGCCTTCGCGGCACCGTAGTTGGACTGCCCCTGGTTGCCGAACAGGCCTGTCCCCGAAGTGGTGTTGATGACGCGGCCGGTGACGCGCTCACCCCGCTTCGACGCCTCGCGCCAGTACGCGCACGCGTGCCGGGTGAGCGCGAACGTGCCCTTGAGGTGGACCGCGATCACGGCGTCGAACTCGGCCTCGGTCATCGAGAACACCATGCGGTCGCGCACGATCCCCGCGTTGTTCACGACGATGTCGAGGCGCCCGAACTCCGCGACCGTGTCCGCGACCATGGTCTCGGTCGCCGCCCAGTCCGTCACCGACGCGTGGTTGGCGACCGCCTGCCCGCCGAGCTTGGTGATCTCGGCGACCACCTCGTCGGCGGGGGAGTCGCCGGTGCTCTCCCCGTGCACGCCGGAGCCGAGATCGTTCACCACCACGGTCGCGCCGGCCTCGGCCAGCGCCAGGCAGTGCGCCCGGCCGAGCCCCCTGCCACCGCCGGTCACGACGGCGACCTTGTCGTCGAGGATGCCCACCTGCTACCTCCCGGTTGTGTCGAGTTCGCGGAGTACGTCGTCGGTGTGTTCGCCGAGCGTCGGCGCACCGCTGCGTGGTTTGTCGTCAACACCCCAGAAACTGACGGGTGTTGCCACGGTCCGCAGCGGAGGCGCGTCACCCATGCCGGGCTGTTCGACGAACGCGCCGATCGCTTCTGCCTGCGGATCGGCCGCCACCTCGGCCAGGGTCTGCACCGGCGCCCACCACACGCCCTCGGCGTCGAACCGCCGCGCCCACTCGTCGAGTGGCCGACGCGCGAACTCCTCGTCGAACACGGCGATCAACTCCCGTACGTGCGCTCGCCGTTGCTTGCCCGTCGCGAACCGCTCGTCCGTCTCCAGGTCCGCGCGGCCGAGTGCCTTGACGACGCCGGGCCAGTGCCGGTTGCCCTCCAGACCGACCAGCCAGAACCAGCGGTCGTCGGCGGCCCGGTAGGAGTTGTAGAGCGGGGACTCGTGCTCGGTGCGGTGCCGGGTGCGGCCGCGCCTGCCGAAGAAGTTCTGCAGGGCCAGGTCGTTCCCGTTGGCGTAGGTGCCGGCGCGGAGCAGCGAGACGTCCACGACGCCGCCCTCGCCGGTGCGTTCGCGGCGCAGCAGCGCGGCCAGGACGCCGGCCACCAGGTTGGCGGCGGCCGTACGGTCACCAAGTCCCGGGCGGATGCCGGGCGGCGGCTCACCCGCCGGGTTGAGCATGGCGGCGATGCCGGGCCGCGCCCAGAAGGCGGAGACGTCGTACCCGGCACGGTCGCGCTCCGCGCCCGTCCAGCCGTAGCCCGTCAACGTGCCGACGACCAGGCGGGGATGGCGGGCGCGCAGCTCGTCCGGGGCCAGGCCCAGTCGTTCCAGCGCGCCGGGGCGGAGGTTGGTGACGAAGACGTCGGCGCGCTCCAACAGCCGTTCCAGTACCGCCTTGCCGTCCTCCGCGCGCAGGTCGAGGACGATCCCGCGCTTGCCGCGGTTGTCGGTCTCGAACGGCGGCGCGCTGTCGATGTCCTGGCCGACATGGCGGAGCGTGTAGCGGTTGGGATCGCCGGTCGGCGCCTCCACCTTCACCACGTCCGCGCCCCAGTCCGCGAGCATGGTGGCCGCGGCCGGAGCCGCCACCCACATGCCCAGTTCGACGACCGAAATGCCCTCCAGTGGCCGCACGGCCCACCTCCCTGTCTGTCGGTCCGCCCGCTACTTGCCCTGGAAGTCGCCGGGGCGGCGCTCCCGGAAGGCCTTCAGTCCCTCGGCCCGGTCCTCGGCGGAGAAGAGCACCGAGACGGTCTCGCGTTCGTAGGAGATCGCCGCATCCAGGTCCATCCCGAGGCCGTAGTCGATCAGCCGCTTGCCCGCCGCGAGGGCCAGCGGGGCCCCGGCCGTCAGTGCGGCGGCGAGTGCCTCGGCGGCGCTCAACACCTCTCCGGGCTCGGCGAGTTCGTTGACCAGCCCGAGCGCGTGGGCCCGTTCCGCGTCGATCGGTTCGCCGGTGAGGATCATCTGCTTGGCGATCGCGGGCGGGATCAGACGCGGCAGCCGCTGTGTGCCGCCCGCGCCCGGCAGTACGCCGAGTTTCATCTCGGGCAGGCCCAGCCGGGCGCCCCGCTCCGCCACCCGCAGGTCGCAGGCGAGCGCCAGCTCCAGACCGCCGCCGAAGGCGAATCCGTGGACGGCCGCGACCGAGGGCTTGGGGAAGTCCTCCAACAGCGCGTACGCGTCGGTGAGTTGCTGGACGAAGGAATGGAACTGCCGGGGTGCCGTGAACGACTCGATCTCACCGATGTCGGCCCCGGCCGAGAAGGCCCGGCCCGCCCCGGTCACCACCAGGGCGCGCACGTCGTCGTTGTCGCGCAGCTCGTCCAGAGCCCGGGTGAGCCGGTCCACGGTTTCGGAGCCGATCGCGTTGAGCTGCCCCGGCCGGTCTAGGGTCAACACGGCGATCCGGTCCCGGAGTTCGACACGCAGCACGGTGTCCACCTCAGACCATCGTGAGTCCGCCGCTGACCGAGAGCGTCTGCCCGGTCATGTAGGCGGCGTCGTCGGACGCGAGGAAGGCCACCACACCGGCGATGTCGGCCGGCTGCGCGACGCGGCGCAACGGGATCGCCCGCACGGTCGCGTCGTACATCTTCTGGCTGTACTCGGCGACCTGCCCGAGCAGCGCGGTGTCGGTGGGCCCCGGGCAGACGCTGTTCACGGTGATCCCGTGCCGGGCCACCTCGCGGGCCAGGGCCTTGCCGAAGGCGATGACCCCGCCCTTCGTCGCCGAGTAAACGACCTCACCGGACGAGCCGACCCGGCCGGCGTCCGAGGCGATGTGGACGATCCGGCCGCCGCCCCGCTCGATCATCGGGTCGAGGACGGCCCGGGTCATCGTGATCGTCCCGCGCAGATTGACGGCGATGATCCGGTCCCAGGTCTCCTCGGAGCTGTCGGCGAACCGGCCGATGACGTCGACGGCCGCGTTGTTCACCAGGACGTCCACCGGGCCGAGTTCGGCGGCCACCCGGTCCACGGCCGCGCGTACGGCCGCGCTGTCGGAGATGTCCGCGCCGACTCCCGTGGCCCGCACGCCGTACCGCTCCGCGAGCAGGCCCGCGACCTTGCCGGCCGCCTCCGCGTCCAGGTCGCAGACGGCGACCGAGGCTCCCTGGGCGGCGAGCCGGCCGGCGATCGCCTCGCCGATGCCGCGGCCCGCTCCGGTGACGAGCGCCACCTTGTCCCGTACGCTCACGCGCCCTCCCTCGCCCGGCTGTCGATACAGCGCTATCGTATAACTACTTCAGCTAAATAAGCGAGATGCCTGAGCGGAGTCGAGCATGCGCCGAACGATCTTCACCGAGGAGCACGAGCTGTTCCGGGAGACCGCCCGCTCCTACTACCTGCGGGAATGTGCCCCGTACGCCGAGCAGTGGGAGCGGGACGGGCAGGTGAGCCGGGCCGCGTGGACGGCGGCGGGCAAGGCCGGGCTGATCGGCTGGCAGTTCCCGGAGGAGTGCGGCGGCCAGGGGATCTGGGACTTCCGCTACAACGCCATCATGGCGGAGGAGATGGCGGCCACCAGCTCGGTCGGCATCGGGCTCGGACTGCAGAATGACGTCATCCCGCCCTATCTGACGCAGCTCACCACCCTTGAGCAGAAGGCCCGTTGGCTGCCCGGAGTGATCAGCGGCGAGACGATCTGCGCGCTCGCGCTGTCCGAACCGGCCGCCGGCTCCGACCTCAAGGCCATCCGCACCACCGCCCGCCGGGACGGCGACGAGTGGGTGATCGACGGGTCCAAGACCTTCATCACCAACGGCATCCTGGCCGACCTGGTCATCGTCGCCTGCAAGACCGACCCGGAGGCCGGGCACAAGGGCATCAGCCTGATCGTCGTCGAGCGGGACACCGAAGGCTTCGAGCGGGGGCGCAAGCTCGACAAGGTCGGGATGAAGGCGCAGGACACCGCCGAACTCTTCTTCCACGAGGTCCGCGTCCCCGCCGAGAACCTCATCGGGCAGGAGAACCGCGGTTTCTACCACATGATGGGCAACCTCCCGACCGAGCGCCTCGCCATCGCCGTCTCCTCGCTGGCGGCCGCCGAGCGGGCGTACGAACTGGCGCTGGACTACGCCAAGACCCGCACCGCGTTCGGGCAGCCGATCGGGGAGTTCCAGGCGAACCGGTTCGCCCTCGCGGACATCAAGGCCAAGCTGGGTGCCGCCCGCGTCTACGTCGACGGCTGCATCATGGCCCTGTTCCAGGGCGAGTTGACGGCCGAGGAGGCCGCGGCGGCCAAGTACTGGACCTCGGAGACCGGCTGGCAGGTCATCGACCGCTGCATGCAGCTCTTCGGCGGCTACGGCTACGTCAACGAGTACGAGATCGCCCGGATCTGGCGGGACAGCCGGGTGCAGCGGGTCTTCGGCGGCACCTCGGAGATCATGCAGGAGATCATCGGGCGCTCGCTGGGGCTCTGACATCGGGTGCACTCATTGACTACCTTGGATAAATAGGTTAGCTATTTAACCTGGATGAGTGCACGGCCGCTTCCGACTTCCGACCCCTTCCGAAAGCCCTTGGAGTCAAGAGCATGCATTCCGCCCGCCGCCTGACGTTCGGCGACATCATCCGTGAGCACCGCAGGTCCTTCCCCGACGGCATCGCCCTCGTCGACGGTGAAGTCCGGCTGACCTGGCCGCAGTTGGACGAGCGCACCAACCGCCTCGCCCAGGCCCTCACGATCGCCGGGGTCGGCCCCGGTGACCGGATCCTCTGGCTGGGGCAGAACTCCTTCCGCATCTGGGAACTGCTCGGCGCCGCCGCGAAGATCGGTGCCATGGTCTGTCCCGGCTACTGGCGCTGGGCCGCCCCCGAAATGGCGTTCGCGGTCGAGGACTTCGACCCCAAGGTCGTGGTCTGGCAGGACGAGGAGATCGGCGACACGGTCGGCAAGGCACGGGCCGAACTGGGCAGCGACCACCGGGCGTTGTGGCTGCGGCACGATGCGGAGGGCCCCGGCTCCTACGAGGCGTTCCTGGCCTCCGGCGCGGCCGAGGACCCGGCCGTCGACGTCGACCCGGACTCCGCGCTGCTGGTCATCTACACCGCGGCGATCTCCGGCCGCCAGTCCGGCTCGATGCTCTCGCACCGCAACCTCCTCGCCATGGGCGCGAGTTCCGCCTGGATGGGGGACATCGGCACCGAGACCGCCTTCCTCGGCGCCGGACCGATGTTCCACATCGGCAACTACCAGTTCTGGGGCGTCCCGGCCTTCGTGCACGGCGGCAAGAACGTCGTCGTCCGCCGGGTCGTCGCGGAGGAGCTGCTCCCGCTGCTGGCGGAGGAGCGGTGCACGCACGCGTACCTGATGCCGCCGACGATCGCCCAACTCGTCGCCCTCAACCGGGAAGCGGGCCACGACCTCTCACACCTGCGGGCCAGCGTCGCCGCCCCCCTGTGGCAGGGCACGGTCCCCACCGACACCAGCCGCTTCACCCGCAACGGCGGCGGCGAGGGCCGCGGCTACGGCCAGACCGAGGTGACCGGCTTCGCCGTGACCGGCGCCTACGGCGGCACGGGCACCGGCAACGCGGGACGCCCCGGCCCCTTCACCGCCGTACGCGTCCTGGACGGCACCGGCAAGGAGTGCGAGATCGGCCACGCCGGCGAGATCTGCGTGCGCGGTGATCTGGTGCACCTCGGCTACTGGAACCGGCCCGAGATCAACGAGGAGCGTTTCCGCTTCGGTTGGTGGCACACCACCGACCTCGGCCGGCGCGAGGCGGACGGCACGATCAGCTTCCTCGGCACCACGACCCGCATGCTCAAGTCGGCGGCCGAGAACATCTTCCCGGCCGAGGTGGAGAACTGCATCGAGTCCCACCCGGCGGTGAAGGAGGCCGCCGTCATCGGCGTCCCGAACGAGCGCTGGGCGCAGGACGTCAAAGCGGTCGTCGTCCTCCACCCGGACGCCGAACCGGTCACGGCCGCGGACGTCATCGAACACTGCCGGGCCCGGATCGCCTCGTACAAGAAGCCGAAGACGGTGGAGTTCGTCGAGGCGCTGCCGCGCACCAAGGACTTCGGCAAGGACTACGAGGCGCTCGACGAGCGCTTCGGCGGGGGCGGCTACCCCGGCGGCGAGCAGCTCGGCGCGGGGCGGTGACGGCATGAGCGACCGCCAGCCCGTCGTCGTCGGCGTGCACGCCACCGAGCAGGCCCTGTCCCTCCCGCACCGCGACGCGATGGGCCTTGCCCTCGAAGCGGTACGCGGCGCGATCGAGGACGCCGGGCTTGCCCCGGCGGACGTCGACGGCGCCCAGGTCGACTGGCCCGGTCCGGGCGGTGTGCCCGGCGAGGGCAGCTCCTGGGCGCGGATGCTCGGCCGGGACCTGCGCTGGACCAGCGACTCGATGCTCGACAACGCCGGCTCGCGCGGCCTGCTGAAAGCGGCGGCGGCCGTACGCGCCGGGCTCGCCGACACCGTCGTGGTCGGCGGCTGCAAGCTGGTCTCGCGCGGTACGGGTCCGGTCGGCGCCGGGGTGCCGCTGGAGTTCGCCGACGTCTGGGGCAGCTACGTGGTGGCCCAGTTCGCGCTGGTGGCGGCCCGGCACATGCACCAGTACGGGACGACCGCCCGCCAGCTCGCGGAGGTCGCCGCCACCGTCCGCAACAACGGCACCACCAACCCCGAGGCGATGATGTACGGCCGCGGCCCGTACACCGCCGACGACGTGCTCGCCTCCCGCATGGTGGCCACACCGTTCCACCTGCTGGACTGCTGCATCGTCGGCGAGGGCGGCGCCGCCCTCGTGGTGACCACCGCCGAACGCGCCCGGGACCTGCCCCACCCGCCCGTCGCCGTGCTCGGCGGCGGCATGGAGTACCACCAGGCCGCGTACGCCAACCCCGCCCTGTACCGCGAGGTCGGACAGCTCGGCCGGGACGCGGCCACCCGTGCCTACGCCATGGCGGGCATCGGCCCGCAGGACGTGGACGTCTTCTCTCTCTACGACCCCAACTCCTTCGAGATCATCCGGCAGTTGGAGATCCTCGGACTGTGCGGCGAGGGCGAGGGAGGGCCCCTGGCCGCCAGTGGCGCCATCGCCGTTGGTGGCAAGCACCCCGTCAATCCCGACGGCGGCTGCCTGGCGTACGCGTGGAACGGAACCCAGCAGATGACCCTCAAAGTCGTCGAGGCGGTACGGCAGTTGCGCGGCACCGCCGTCCACCAGGTCGAGGGCGCGGAGCTGGCGGTCGTCGGCAACGCCGGCTCCGGCGCGCAGCACTACGAGATGAGCGTGCTGGGGAGGACACGTTGAGCCGCCCTGTGCCCGTGCCCACTCCGCTGTCCCAGCCGTTCTGGGACGCGGCGCGGCGCGGTGACCTGGTCGTCCCGCACTGCCCGGCCTGCGGGCTGCGCTTCCTCGTGCCCGAACCAGCCTGCCCCGGCTGCATGTCGGCGGACTGGCGGTACGTGCCCAGCGCCGGCCGGGGCACCGTCTACTCGGTGACCGTGGTCCACCGCGCACCCAGCCCCGGCTTCGAGACGCCGTTCGCGCTGGCCGTGATCGACCTGGACGAGGGCGGCACCCTGCTGTCCCACGTCGACGCGGGCGACCCGGACGACGTCGTCATCGGCATGCGGGTGCGGGTGGACTTCCGGCCCCTCACCGACGAGATCACCCTGCCGTACTTCGTGCCGCTCCCAGCCGACTGAAGGAGTTGGATGCCGTGACGAACACGCCGGTGCGGGTCCCCAAGATGGCCGAACTGGTGGCGGCACAGCTGCGCCGCAAGATCGTGCGCGGGGAACTGGCCGAGGGGGAGGCGCTGCCCGCCGAGACGGCCCTGATGGCGGAGTTCGCCGTCTCCCGGCCGACCCTGCGCGAGGCGTTCCGGGTCCTGGAGTCGGAGTCGCTGATCAGCGTGCGCCGGGGCGCCCGGGGCGGGGCACGGGTACAGGTCCCGGAGGGCACGGTCGCCGCCCGCTACGCGGGAGTCGTCCTGGAGTACCGGGGCACGACCCTCAAGGACGTCTACGACGCCCGTACGGTCATCGAGGCGCCGTGCGCCGGTCTGCTGGCCGAGCGCCGCACGGACCGGGACCTGGAGCGGCTGCGGGCCTCCGTCGCCGAGGCGGAGGGCCTCATGGACGATCCCTCGGCCTTCATCCGCGCCCACATGGAGTTCCACGCCCTCGTCGTCGAACTCGCCGGCAACGAGACGCTGAGCGTTCTCAACGGCATGGTCCGGCACATCATCGACCAGGCGAACTGGTCCCACGTCGACCTCGACGCCGGCAGCCCCGAGAACATCCGGGCCAACCGCCGGGGCTTCCGCGCCCACGGCGCCCTCGTCGAACTGGTCGCCGGGCGCAGCACCGAGGCCGCCGAGGAACTGTGGCGCCTCCATCTCCAGGAGGCCGAGGACTACCTGCTGCAGAGCAGATCCATGACGACGGTCCTGGACCTGCTCGGCTGACGTACCGTCAACTCCCGTGCAGCTCCTGCACGATGGGCTCCCACACCTCGGCGTCGATCTCGTACGCGGTGTAGAAGGACACCCGGTCGACCAGACTCCCGTACCGGCGCCTGATCTCGCCCGCCACCCGCTCCGGCTCCGCGACAACCGCGAAGGTGTGCAGGACCTCGTCGTCGACAAGGCCGCCCATCGCCTCCCACTTGTCCTCGCGGGACGACTTCGACAGCGCGTTCAGCTCGTCACCGAGTTCGCCCCAGCCGTGCAGCTCCAGGACGCCGCGATACGCGGGTGTGCTGCCGTAGAAGGCGATCTGGCGGCGGGTGCCGTCGATCGCGCGGGCCAGTTCCTCCTCGGTGCGGCCGGTCGCGGTGAGGAGGAGATGGGAGACGGAGAAGTCGCCGCGTGTGCGTCCGGACCGTTCGAGGCCCAACTGGACGGTCGGGAGGGTCACTTCCCTCAGGTACCGCTCGGTGGTGAAGCCGTGCGCCAGGAGTCCGTCGGCGACCTCGCCCGCCACCCGGGTCATCGCCTCGCCGACCGCGGCCACGAAGACCTTCGGGGCGCCGCCGGGAGCGGGCGGGGGAGAGAAGAAGGGGGACATGAGCGTGTGCGTGTAGAAGTCGCCGCGGAAGTCGAGCTTCTCGCCCTCGTTCCAGGCGGACCAGATGGCGCGCAGCGCGCTCACGTACTCCCGCATACGGGCGGCGGGGCGGCTCCACGGCATCGAGAAGCGCCGTTCGACGTGCGGTTTGATCTGGCTGCCCAGGCCGAGCGAGAAACGCCCGCCGGAGTAGGTCTGCAAGTCGTGTGCGGTGTAGGCGAGTTGCATGGGGGAGCGGGCGAACGCCACCGCGATCGCCGTGCCCACCTCCAGCCGCTCGGTGTGCTCGGCCGCGAGCAGCAGCGGCAGGAACGGGTCGTGTTTCGACTCCGAGGCCCACAGGCCGTCGTAGCCCGCCTTCTCGTGGTGGAGGGCCTCCGCCACGACCTCCGTGGTGCCCCACACGCTGAGCTTGCCGTCGACCTTCATGCCGCTCCCTTTGCCGTGGCCGTGTCCAACCCGATGCGCCGCGCGAGGAGTTCGCGGTGGTACGCCGGGTCCCCGAACAGGAGTTGTGACGTCTTGGCCCGCTTCAGATACAGGTGGGCCGGGTGCTCCCACGTGAAGCCGATGCCCCCGTGGACCTGGATGTTCTGTTCCGTCGCCTGCAGACAGGCGTCCGAGCAGAACGCCTTGGCCAGGCTCGCCACCGCGGGCAGCTCTGGGTCCTCGTTCGCTGCCGCGAGTAGTGCGAAGTGCGCGGCGGCACGCGCCGACTCCACTTCGAGGAGGACGTCGGCGAGCAGGTGCTTCACGGCCTGGAAGGAGCCGATTGGCCGCCCGAACTGGTGCCGCACCTTCGCGTACTCCACCGCCATGTCCAGCGCGCGGGAAGCCACCCCGACCTGCTCGGCGGCGAGCGCCACCGCGGCCCGGTCGAGCACCTGCGAGACGAGATCCCAGCCGTCGCCGTGCGTCCGCAACCGGGTCGCCGGCACTTCGTCGTAGTCGAGGCGGGCCTGCCGGCGGGTGGGGTCCATCGTGGGCAGGGGAACGCGGGTCAGCCCGGCCGCGTCGCCGTCCACCCAGAAGACACCGATGCCGTCGTCGGTCCGGGCGACGGTGAGGACGACATCGGCGGTGGCACCGTCCAGGACGAACATCTTGTGTCCGGTCAGCAGCCAACGCCCGTCCGATTCCCGGGCGTTGAGCTGGACCCCTGTCGCGTCCCAGCGGGCGGAGTCCTCGCTCAGGGCCAGCGTTCCGATCAGTTCGCCCGAGACGAGCCCTGGCAGCAGACGCTTACGGGCGTCCTCGTCGTCGCTGCGCAGCAGCGTGGTCGTCGCCAGTACGGCCGAGGCGAGGAAGGGCGTGCACACCAGCGCCCGGCCCAACTCCTCCATGACCGCGCCCACTTCGACCGGACCGCACCCGGCACCGCCGTACTCCTCGGGTACGGCCAGCCCCTGCAGGCCGAGTTCCGTCCCCATCCGGTGCCACAGCGCCCGGTCGAAGCCCTCCGGGGTCTCCATCAGCCGCCGCGTCTCGGTCTCGGGCGAGGTGTCCGCGAGGAACGCCCGTACCGTGCGCCGCAGTTCGTCCTGCTCGTCACTGAACGCGAAGTCCATGCCGCTCAGCCCTCCTTACCGGCTCGGCGACGCCCGCGCGAGGCGATGATCTCCTCCACCGCGGCGATGTGGTCCGGGTCGTGCATGCTGTCCCTTTCGGCGAGCAGTGCCGGCTCCAGTACGGCGGCCATGGCCTGCTCCAGATGCAGGTTCACCGCCCGCTTGGTGCCGCGCAGCGCCTGCGCGGGCAGGGCGGCCAGCCGTCCGGCCAGGTCCATGGCCTCGTCCAGGAGCTTGTCCTTCGGTACGACACGGTTGGCGATGCCGAGCCGGACCGCCTCCTCGGCGCTGACCCGGTCGCCCAGGAAAAGGAGTTCCTTCGCCCGGGTCGCGCCGACGAGCAGCGGCAGGACCAGCGCGCCGCCGTCGCCCGCGACGAGACCGACCTGGACGTGCGGGTCGGCCACATAGGCGTCGTCCGCGATCAGCACCAGGTCGCTCAGCAGGGCCAGGCTGCAACCGAGGCCCACGGCAGGCCCGTTGACCGCCGCGATCACCGGCAACGGGCAGCGGACCAGGCCGGTGATGATCCGCCGGGCCTCGTCGACGTTCCGCTGCCGGAAGACGGGGTCGCGCTGGACCCGGGTCATGATGTCGAAGTTGCCGCCCGCGCTGAACACCCGTCCCCGTCCGGTGAGCACGACCACCCGCGCCTCGGGGTCGTCGGCGACGGTGTCCCAGACCGACGCGAGGCCGGAGTGCAACTCCTCGCTCATCGCGTTGAGTTGGTCCGGCCGGTTCAGCTCGACCAGCCGGACCGGCCCGCGGGCCGTCACCACCAGATCCGTCATCTCCACCGCCACCATCCAGGAACAGGTCAGTAGAGTTGAATGCTATAACTAATTGAGCTTTATGAGAACCAGGCCGCGGAGTGACGAGCCCGACGGAGGACGCGCATGCCGGAGCAGGAGTACGAGACCGTGCGGACCGAGGTGGCGGACCGGATCCTCACCGTCACGCTCAACCGGCCCGAGAGGCTGAACGCCTTCAACCCGCAGATGATGGGCGACCTCCTCGACGTCCTGGACGCGGCCGACGCCGACGACGACGTGCGGGTGATCGTGGTGACCGGCGCCGGGCGGGGCTTCTGCGCAGGCGCCGATGTCAGCTCCGGCGGGTCGTCCTTCGACCACCGCGGGGCGGGTGCCTGGCACCGGGACACCGGCGGCCGGGTCGCGCTGCGGATCTTCTCCAGCGCCAAACCGGTCATCGCGGCGATCAACGGACCAGCCGCGGGCGTCGGCGCCAGCATGACCCTGCCCATGGACATCCGGCTGGCCTCGACCTCGGCGAAGTTCGGCTTCGTGTTCGCGCGCCGGGGCATCGTGCCGGAATCCGCGGCGAGCTGGTTCCTGCCCCGGGCCGTGGGGATGCAACGGGCCATGGAATGGGTGGCCACCGGCCGCGTCTTCGGCCCCGACGAGGCCCTGTCGGCCGGGCTGGTGCGCTCCGTCCACCCGCCGGAGGAGCTGCTGCCGGCGGCGTACGAACTAGCCCGGGAGATCGCCGACAACACCTCGGCGGTCTCGGTCGCCCTCTCCCGCCAGATGATGTGGCGCATGCTCGGCGAACCCCACCCGATGGCCGCGCACCGGCTCGACTCTCGGATCATGAGCCAGATCGGCGGCGGCCCGGACCCTGTGGAGGGCGTCGAGTCCTTCCTCGCCAAACGGCCGCCCGAGTTCCCGGGTCGGGTCAGCAAGGACATGCCGGCGGTCTACCCCTGGTGGCCGGAGGAGGAGTTCCGGCCCTTGGGGGAGTAGGCGTCCCGTCGCGCCCGGGCCGGGGCGGACGTAGGTGTCTGGGAAAGTGTGTCACTTTTCGCGAAAGTGTCACACTTTTCCCAGATAGGTAGCTCGGATGCGCCGACAGCGTCCGACCCCTCGCTCTACGACCGCGGACCGGATCATGGCCGAAACGCCGCCCGGCCACGCCGTCGAATCCCCCGCCACTGGACCTGGCCAGGAGTCGACCCCGGCGCGACCCGTTGACGGACCGATGAGATCTGTCCGAAACATTGTCGTCGTATCCCCGAAGTGTTAGCGTCCGGACGGCGGGCATTCAGTTGAATGCGTTAGCTATTCCGCCCCGGGACGGTGACCATGAGCGATGGTTTCCTGCACGAATCCTTCCGTGGTGTCGACTGGGGAGTCGCCACGGCGGATGCCATCGCGGCTCCGCCGCCTCCCCCGCCGGAACGCGCGGGGCACTTCAGGCAGTGGACCGACGACATCCGGCAGCTGGTCGGCGTCACGCCCGACACGCACCGGATGGTCGCCGGATGGCCGCTGCTCCAGCCCGACGGCCCCGGCAGCTGGGACCACGCGGCCCTGGACCGCTGCGACCGCGAACTCGACTCCCTGCTCGAACTCGGCCTGCGCCCCTGCCTCACCCTGTTCGACCGCTCGCTGCCGCAGTGGCTGGAGGACGGCGGAGGCTGGCTGGAGCGCGACACGGCCGAGCATTTCGCCGTCTACGCCGCCGAGTTGGGCCGTCGCTACGGCGACCGCGTGACCCGCTGGATCACCTCCACCGACCTCGCGGGCCCCACCCTCGCCGACCATGTGGCCGGGATGTACACACCGGGACGGGGCATCGGTCGAGCGGGTCTGCCCGCCGTCCACCACATCCTGCTCGCCAACGGACTCGCGACCCGCGCTCTCCGCGCCGCCGGCGTGAGCGGCTCGATCGGGACCACGGTCACTCTCGTCGGCGGCTACGCGGCCACCGACGACCCCTTCGACCGGCTCGCCCTGGACCGCCTGCTGAGCTGGACCAACCGCCTCTTCCTCGACCCCCTGCTGCTCGGCGAGCACATGGTGACCGAGGACGACGTCTCACCGGTCGAGGACACCGGCTGCGTACGCCCGGGCGACCTGGACGTCATCGCCACCCCACAGGACCTGCTCGGCCTGTCCTGGCACACCCCGTTCCGCGTCACCGCACCGGAGAACCTCGCCCGCGCGCTGCCTGCCGACAAGTGCCAGAGCAGGCTCAACGAGGTCAACCGCCTCCTCGTCGGCCTGGGCTTCGCGGTCGTCCCCTTCGACGACGTGGAGACGACGGCGTACGGCTGGCCCATCCTCCCCGAGGGCCTGGCCGACGCCGTCGCGGACCTGCACGATCTCTACGGCGAGCTGCTGCCGCCGCTGTCCGTCGTCGACAACGGCATGGGCGACCTCGACCTCGTCGACGAGACCGGCCACAGTGACGACACCCGGCGCCGTGCCCTGCTGCGCGCCCGGCTGTCCTGGCTGGGGCGGGTGATCCAGCGCGGTGTCGACGTCTGCGGCTACGAGTACTGGTCGGTGCTCGACAACCTGGAGGCGAAGTTCCGCTACACCCGCCTCTACGCTATGGCGGTTCCGGACCACGAGCCCCCGCCGCGTCCGCCGATGCCCTCGGACTGGCTGCGGGCCGGAGCCTTCGCCGGACCCGAGACACCGGGCCCGGCGGCCGGCCTGACCCTGGTTCCGCCAGACCCCCGGGATCAGCGCGTCGGAGCCTCGTAGTCCCCGCCCCGGATCAGCCGTACCGGCGTGTAGACGAGCACGTCCTCGTCCCGCTGGTTGCGTACGGCGATGCGGCTCGTCACGACGCCCCGGCCGGGCTTGCTGGACGGCCGGCAGTCGGTGGTCTCCACGACGGCGTACAGCGTGTCGCCGACGTACACCGGTCCCCGCACGGTCAGTTCCATGTGCAGGAACGCCAGACCCGTGCCGTGCAGCACGTTCGTCTGCAGGACGAGTCCTTCGGCGATGCAGTACGTCAGCGCGCCCGGCACCAGCCGCCCGCTGTAGCCGCTGTCGGCCGCGTGCGAGGCGTCCCAGAAGAGCGGCTCGTTGAAGCCGCCCCAGGTGACGAAGTTGACGAGGTCGGTCTCGGTGACCGTGCGGCGGGCGGTGCGGAAGATCTGCCCGACCGGCATCTCCTCGTAGGTCAACCCCCTTACCAGCGGGGGGATTTCGGTGGCGGTGGTGGGCTCTGCCGTCATCGCGGGCTCCTCGTGCGTCCGTGGGTCACAGGTCGATCGGGTGTTTGCCGCCCACGCCCTCGAAGTCCGGGGCGCGCTTCTCGCGGTGGGCGGCGAGTCCCTCGACGACCTCGTGCCCGCCGAACCCGAAGAACTCCAGCCCCAGCGAGGCCTCGAAGAGCGGCTGGGCCGTGCGGTACCAGTGGTTGAGGGACCGCTTGGTCCAGCTGAGGGCACTGGCGGGCCCGGCGGCCAGCAGGGTCGCGACCCGCAGCCCCTCGGCGTGCACGTCCTCGTCGTCCACGCACTTCGACACCAGGCCGATCCGCTCGGCCTCCTCGCCGGTCAGCGCCTCGCAGGTCAGCAGGTAGTACTTGGCCTTGGCCATCCCGCACAGCAACGGCCAGCAGATCGCCGCGTGGTCGCCGGCCGCGACCCCGAGCCGCGTGTGCCCGTCGACGATCTTCGCCCTGCGTCCGGCGATGGAGATGTCCGCCAGCATGCCGACGACCAGCCCCGCGCCGACCGCCGGGCCGTGGATCGCGGAGACCACCGGCTTCGAGCAGTTGATCACCCCGTAGACCATGTCCCGCGCCTCCCGCATCGTCCGGGCGCGCACGGCGTAGTCCTCGGTCATGGCCTCGATGGAGTCGAAGGTGCCACCGGCCGAGAACGCCTTGCCGGCGCCCTGGACCAGTACCGCGCGGGTCTCCTCGTCCCGGTCGATGACGGGCCAGACGTCGGCCAGTTCACCGTGCATCCGCGGATCCACGGCGTTGAGGTTCGGCGCGTCCAGCACGATGCGCAGCACACCGGGCGCGGGCCGCTCGAAGGTCAGGCTCGTGAACGGGGCGTAGGGATCGGTCACGTCGCGCTCCTGGTGTATTCAGTGCGGATACTATAATTATCTAACTGTATCGAGAGGCGGGCGGCAAGCGTCCGGCACACGGGCGCACCGAGGACGGGAAGCTCGGCATGGATCTCACCTTCAGCGAGGAACAGCACGAACTGCGCACGGTCGTACGGTCGTTCCTCACCCGGCACGCCACCGAGGCGGACGTGCGTCGCCTGGCCGCCGACCCGCGCGGACACGACCCGTGGATCTGGCGGCGGATGGCCACGGAACTCGGACTCCAGGGACTCGCCGTACCGGAGGAGTACGGCGGCTCCGGCTTCGGCTACGTCGACCTCGGCGTCGTCTTCGAGGAGACGGGCCGCGCCCTGCTGTGCGCCCCGTACTTCGCCACCGTCGCCCTGGCCGCCGAGGCGCTGCTGCGCTGCGACGACGAGGCCGCCCGCGCCGAACTCCTCCCGGGCATCGCATCCGGCGAGACGGTGGCCACGCTCGCCCTCACCGAGGACAGCGGGCGCTGGGACGAGCCGGGCATCAGGCTCAACGCCCGCGAAGGAACGGGGGGTTGGCGGCTCACGGGCGTGAAGACCTACGTCCCCGACGGACACCTCGCCGACCTGCTCCTGGTCGCCGCCCGCACCCCCGCGGGCATCAGCCTCTTCGCGGTCACGACCGCCGACGCCCCGGGCCTCACCCGCACCCCCCTCCCCACCCTCGACCAGACCCGCAAACAGGCCCGCGTCACCTTCACGGACACCCCGGCCCGCCTGTTGGGCACCGACGGCACGGCCTGGCCGGCGCTCGCCCGGACCCTCGCCACGGCTGCCGTGCTGCTGGCCGTCGAACAGGTCGGCGGAGCCGCCGCAGCCCTGGACACGGCGGTCGCCTACGCCAAGATCCGCGAGCAGTACGGCCGCCCCATCGGCTCGTTCCAGGGCATCAAGCACAAGTGCGCCGACATGCTCGTCGAGATCGAGTCCGCCCGCTCGGCCGCGTATGCCGGACTGTGGGCCCTGGACGCCGGTGACGAGACGGAGATCGCCGTCGCGGCGGCCCTCGCCCAGGCCTTCTGCTCCGAGGCGTTCACCAAGGTCGCCGCCGACACCATCCAGGTCCACGGAGGTATCGGCTTCACCTGGGAACACCCCGCGCACCTCTACCTCAAGCGGGCCAAGAGCTCCGAGGTGCTGCTCGGCACGCCCGCGTACCACCGGGAACTGCTCGCCGCCCGGCTCGGCATCTGACACCAGGAGAGGCAGACATGGAAGTGGATTTCGGGCCCGCCGTACGCGACTTCCGCGACGAACTGCGGGACTGGTTCGCGGACCACCTCGTGGGGGAGTTCGCCGAGCACCGGGGCGTGGGCGGCCCCACCGACGGCGCGGCCTGGGACGTACGCCTCGCCTGGGACCGCGAGCTGTCGGCCGGGAACTGGCTGGGCGTGGGCTGGCCGAAGGAGTACGGCGGACGCGGGCTCGGACTGATCGAGGAGATCGTCTTCGAGTACGAGTACGCCCGCGCGAACGCCCCCTACCGCGCCACCGTCAACGCTCTCGACCTGCTCGGCCCGATGCTCCTCGCGATGGGCGACGAGGCCCAGAAGAAGCGCTTCCTGCCACCGATCCTCGCCGTCGAGGAACTGTGGGGGCAGGGCTTCAGCGAGCCCGGCGCGGGCTCCGACCTGGCCTCCGTCCGCACCCGCGCCGAGCGCGACGGCGACCAGTGGGTGGTCAACGGGCAGAAGGTGTGGACCTCGTTCGGCGTCCACGCCGACTGGCTCTACGTCCTCACCCGCACCGACCCCGACTCCCGGCGCCACAAGGGCCTGACGCTCCTGCTCCTCCCGACCGACCAGCCGGGTGTGGAGATCCGCCCCATCCGCAACCTCGCCGGCCAGGACGAGTTCGCCGAGGTCTTCCTCTCCGACGCGCGCACCGGCGCGGACATGGCCGTAGGAGAGGTCGGCCAGGGCTGGCGCACCGCGATGGCCACGCTCGGCATCGAACGCGGCACCACCCTGCTGCCCCAGCAGCTCTCCTTCGAGCGCGAGGCCGAGGCACTGATCGACCTGGCCCGCGAGCGCGGCGCCCTCGACGACCCCATGCTGCGCCGCCGGATCGTGGACGCCTGGATCTCCGTACGCATCATGCGCACCACCAACCTGCGGACCATCGCCGAACTGACCGCGGGCCGCACACCGGGCGCCCAGGCCACCACGGCGAAGCTCTACGCCTCGACACGCCACCAGCAACTCGGCCATCTGGCCATGGAGTTGGCCGGACCCGCCGGGCAGATCGTGGGCGAGGACTACGAACTCGACACCCGGCAGCGCTCGTTCCTGCTCTCCCTCGCGGAGACGATCTACGGCGGTTCGAGCGAGATCCAGCGCAACATCATCGGGGAGCTTCTCCTCGGTCTGCCGAGGGAGCCGCGGCCATGACCTCGACCGAGGACCGCCTCGACCGCATCGAGTCCCACCAGGCCATCCAGCAACTGCCCATCCGCTACGCCCTGGCCGTGGACTCCCGCGACCTCGACGCCTGGGTCGGCTGCTTCCGCCCCGACGTCGACATGGGGCGCCACGGGCGGGGACGACAGGTCCTGCGGCAGCACATCGAGCCCCTGGTGCGCGGTTTCCACCGGTCGGTGCATCAACTCTGCGGCCACCGCATCGAGTTCACCGGCCGCGACACCGCGACCGGCGCGGTCTACTGCCGCGCCGAGCACGAGGTCGGCGACCGGTGGATCGTGATGGCGATCTGCTACTTCGACGACTACGCGCGCGTCGACGGCGACTGGTACTTCTCCCGGCGCCGCGAACAGCACTGGTACGCGGCCGACGTGACCGACCGCCCCCAGGCGGTCGGCTTCACCGGCTGGGAGGGCGCGGGGGAACCGGCGCTGCCCGACGCCTTCCCCACCTGGACGACCTTCTGGAAGGAGACGTGATGACACGGTTGTCAGGCAGGACGGCACTGGTCACCGGCGGAGGCCAGGGCGTGGGCCGAGGCATCGCCCTGGCACTCGCGGCCGAGGGCGCGGCCGTGGTCATCACCGGCCGCACCGAGGGCAAGCTGAAGGACACCGCCGGGGAGATCGCCGAGCGTGGCGGCAGGGCGTACACCGTCGTCGGGGACGTGGGGGAGCGGGACGACGTCGACCGGATGGTGGCCGAGACGGTACGGGAGTTCGGCGGGCTCGACGTGCTCGTCAACAACGCCCAGTCCTCGGTGCAGCGACGGCTGGAGAAGACGTCGTACGACGATGTCGAACTCACCTACCGCAGCGGGCCGTTGGCCGTCTTCCACGCGATGCAGGCGGCCCTGCCCCACCTGAAGGAGAGCCGCGGCAGTGTCGTCAACCTCGGTTCCTCGGCGGCGGTGCAGGGCGAGGCGACCTTCGCGGCGTACGCCATGGCCAAGGAGGCGATCCGGGGGCTGAGCCGGGTCGCCGCGCGGGAGTGGGGACGGTACGGGATCCGCGTGAACGTCGTCTGCCCGGCCGCGCTCAGCCCGGCGGCGGAGGACTATCTGGCCGCGCATCCGCAGAAGGCGGAGGAACTCGCCCGCGAGATCCCGCTGGGCCGGCTCGGCGCCCCGGAGGCGGACATCGGCCGGGCGGTCGCCGCGCTGGTGAGCGACGACATGGCGTATCTGACGGGCGCGACGTTGATGCTGGAGGGCGGCCGGACGCTCATTGGGTGAGGCGTCACACGACCCCCCGCGCGCGCAGTCCCGCGAGCTGATCCTCCGTCACTCCTGCGAGCCCGCACAGGACTTCGGCGGTGTGCTCGCCCAGCGCGGGCGGCGGGGCGTAGCCCTCGACCGGGGTCGCCGTGAGCCGTATCGGATTCGCGAGCAGCGGCAGCCGGCCCGACACCGGATCCTCGACCTCGACCAGCATCCCCCGGTGCCGGATCTGGGGGTCGGCGAAGACCTCGGGCATCTCGTTGAACGGGCCCGCCGGCACGTCGTGTTCGTCCAGCAGGGCCAGCCAGTCGTCCCGGGTCCGGGTCCGCATGATGTCTTCGAGCACCGGCAGGATCTCCTCCCGATGGGTGATCCGGGCGGAGGTCGTGGCGAACCGGGGGTCCTGGAGCAGGTCCGTGCGGTCGGCCGCCGCGCAGAACGCGGCGAACTGCTTGTCGTTGCCCGCGACGAGGAACAGCGGCTTGTCCGCGCACTGGAAGGCCTGGGAGGGGATTCCGCCGTAGCCGCCGTTGCCGCGCCGCTGCGGAACCTCCCCGGAGACCAGGTAGTTCATGGCGAAGTGCGACAGCGAGGCCAGCCCGCAGTCCAGCAGGGAGAGGTCGACGAACTGGCCCTCGCCGGTGGCGTCCCGGTGCCGCAGCGCCGCCAGGACGGCCGTGCTGGCGTACAAGCCGGTGAGGATGTCGACCATGCTGACGCCGACCTTCATCGGCTCGTCGGGGTGTCCGGAGACGCTCATCATCCCGGACATGGCCTGGAAGATGCCGTCGTAGCCGGGCCGCCCGGCATAGGGGCCGGTCTGGCCGAAGCCCGTGACCGACAGGTAGACCAGGCGCGGGTTGAGCGCCAGCAGGCTCTCGTGGTCGAGGCCGTACTTCGCCAGCGTCCCCGCGCGGAAGTTCTCGACCAGGACGTCCGAGCGGGCGGCGAGGGAGCGGATCAACTCCTGCCCCTCGGCGGTCGCGTGATTGACCGTCACGGACCGCTTGTTGCGGTTGCAGGAGAGGTAGAAGGCCGCGGTGTCCGTGCCGGGGGCGAACGGCGGACCGTACGTCCGTGAGTCGTCGCCGGTTCCGGGCCGCTCGACCTTGATGACCTCCGCGCCGAGGTCGGCCAGCATCTGGGTGGCCAGGGGCGCCGCGAGGATGCGGGACAGGTCGAGGACGCGGATCCCGGCCAGGGCGGTCGACGGCATCTGGGTCTCCCTCTGTTCACAGGCATCGAATCAGTTATATAAATAATACATCTGGCGCCCTGGCTGCGCCCCGTGTGATTGCTTCAACTATCCAATTCATGTAACTATATTGATCGGCTGACCGGCCGAGACCGGAGGGCGTGCGGATGACCGTCGCGGCGAGACCCCTCACCGACCAGGAACAGCGCGAACGCCGTGAGTGGTTCCGGTCCCGCTGGGAGCGCGGCGTCGCGTTCAACCGCCTCTGTCGGCTGCGCATGGTCCGCTGGGACCCCGACGGCGTCGAGGTCGTGCTGCCCTACGCCGAGCAACTCACCGCCCACGAAGGCGTGTTCCACGGCGGAGTGCTCTCCGCGCTCATCGACACCGCGGGCGCGGGAGCCGTGATCGCCGGGCACGACTTCCAGAAGGGCAGTCGGCTCAGCACCGTCTCGATGTCGGTGCAGTACCTGGCGCCCGCCCGTGGCCGGGAGGCCGTGGCCTACGCGCGCTGCGTCCGACGGGGCCGCAGGCTGCACTTCGCCGACGTCGACGTGATGACCGACGGGGTCGTCTGCGCCCGGGGGCAGGTGGTGGTGACGATCTCCGGCGAGCGACCGGGCGTCGGCGAACCCATCCAGCCCATCGACCCCATCGACCCGCTGACCGAGGAGTGACGCGATGCCCGACGAACCCGACCAGGACCGGGACCTGGTGCTGTACGAGGTCGACGAGGACGGTGTCGCCACTGTCACCCTCAACCGGCCCGAGCGCAAGAACGCGTGGAGCCTCCCCATGGAGCGCCGCTTCTTCGCCCTCCTGGACGAGGCCGCCGCCGACCCCGCCGTCCGCGTCGTGATCGTCACCGGCGCCGGCCGGGCGTTCTGCCCCGGCATGGACGTCCAGCGGCTGGAGCAGAACGCACAGCCGGGCCAGTCCCTCAACCTCCAGGCCCGCGTGCCCATGTACAGCAGGCGGAACATGCCCAAGCCGCTCATCGCGGCCGTCAACGGCGCCTGCGCGGGCATCGGACTGGTCCAGGCCCTGATCTGCGACGTACGCTTCGCCGCCCGAGGCGCCCGCTTCACCACCGCTTTCACGCGCCGCGGCCTCGCCGGCGAGTACAACCTCCCCTACGTGCTGCCCCGCGTCATCGGCCTGGAGAACGCCCTCGACCTCCTCCTGTCCGGCCGCGTCTTCGACGCCGACGAGGCGAAGCGACTCGGCCTCGTCAGCCGGGTGGTGGAGCCCGAGGACCTGCTCGACGCGGCCCGCGCCTACGCCCGCGACATCGCCCGCAACTGCTCACCGCGCGCCATGGCCGTAGTACGCCACCAGGTCTACGGCGACCTCGACCGGCCCTTCACCGAAGCGCTCGCCCGCTCCTACTCCGCCATGGAGTTCTTCGCGGGCTCGCCCGACTTCCGCGAAGGGGTGGCCAGCTTCGTGGAGAAACGGGAGCCCAAGTTCGAGGGCCTGCCCCCGGACTTCGACCCGGACGAGGCCACCCGCGACGCGTTCCTGCCGTACTGACCGAGGAGTTGGAAGATGACAGGGCAGCCCTTCCCGGTCGAGGCCGGGCACATCCTGACGTTCGCCCGGGCCATCGGCGACGAGAACCCGGCCTACGTCGGCAAGACCGCGCTCGCGCCGCCCACCTTCACCATGGCGAGCGCCCACCACGATCCCGACTACCGGCTGCGGCCCAAGCCGGGCGAGGAGTGGTTCGGGTCCGGCGCCGAGCCGGGCGTGATGCCCGAGGGCGGTGGCGGTCTGCACGCCGAGCAGCACTTCGAGTACCACCGGCCGGTGCGCGCGGGGGAGACCCTGTACGCCACCACCGTCGCCGGCCGCAACTGGGAGAAGCAGGGCCGCACCGGGCGCCTGCTGTTCAGCGAGCGCATCACCGAGTACCGCGACGCCGACGGCGAACCGGTTGTCAGCGCCCGCACCGTGGCCGTCGTGCCCGAGGGCCCCGCGACCAGGAAGGACGCCCGATGAGCCTGAGCGTCGACGACGTCAAGGTCGGCGAGACCCGCGAGAGCGTGCTGGTCGACGATCTCAAGCGCACCCGGATCGTCCAATACGCGGGCGCGTCCGGCGACTTCAACCCGCTGCACACCGACGAGAGGTTCGCCACCGAGGTCGCCGGTTACCCCGGTGTCTTCGCCCACGGGATGCTCACGATGGGCATGACGGGCCGGGTCCTGACCGACTGGGTCGGCGTTGAGGCGCTGCTGACCTTCGGGGTGCGCTTCAAGGCCCAGGTGTGGCCCGGCGACACCCTGACCGCGACGGCGACCGTCGAGGCGGTCGAGGACTCGCCGGACGGCCCGGTCGCCCACTTCTCGCTGCGCACCGTCACCCAGGACGGCGCCGAGGTGGTCACCGGCACCGCGACGGCTCTGCTGGAGCCCTGAACCGGTGGGCGCCGAGCAGGAGTTGACCTGGACGGCGACAGTGCTCGCCGCCTACGACCACTCCCGTCCCGCCGTCCGGTTCGGGGACCTCACCTGGACCGGACGCGAACTCCTCGACCGGGCGGCAGGCGCCGCCGACTGGCTGGACACCCTCGGCCTCGCTCCCGGCGCCCCGGTACCCGCCCTGGCCGCCACCTCCGCCGACGCCCTCGCGCTCGTCATCGGCGGCGCCGGGTCCGGCCACCCGCTCGCCCCGCTAGGCGTCCGTATGACGCCGTACGAGATCGCGGCCGTGGTCGAGGCGTCAGGGGCTCAACTCCTCGTCACGCAACCCGAGTTCGCGGAACTCGGCGAACAAGTCGCCAAGCTGTCCGGTCGCCGGGCCGTCGTCGTCCCCGAACTCCGCCCGAGCACAAGGCCGTTGACCGCCGACCCCGACGACCTCGCCGCCGTTCTGCACACCTCGGGCACGACAGGCCTCCCCAAACCCGTCCGCATGACCCAACGCCGCCTGGCCGCCCGCGCCCGCGTCAACGGCCGCCTCTGCGCGCTCGATCCGGACAGTTTCTACGGGGGCAGCGCGCCCTTCCACCACATCGCCGGCCTCGGCAACATCGCCGTCGCCCTCGCCGCGGGCGCACTGGTCACCGGGCTGCCCCGCTTCACCGTCGACGGCTGGGCCCTGCTGCGCGAACTCGGCGCCACGCACACCAGCATGGTCCCGGCGATGCTGGAGACCCTGCTGGCGGCCGGCCAGGCGCACCACGAGACGCTGCGAGTCCTCCAGTACGGCGGCGCGCCCGTCCGCCCCGGCACCCTGCGGCGGACGTACGAGGCGATGCCCGGCGTCCGCATGCTCAACATGTTCGGGCAGACCGAGGGTTCACCCATCAGCGTGCTCACCCCCGAGGACCACCGGGAGGCGGTCGCCGGACGCAGCGACCTGCTGCTGTCCGTGGGACGGCCCGCCCCCGGGGTCGAACTGCGGGTGCGTGACGCCGCACCGGACGGTGTCGGCGAGATCCACGCCCGAGCCGACCACCTCTTCCGGATCGACGCCGAAGGCTGGCTGCACAGCGGTGACTTGGGCCGGGTGGCGTCGGACGGCTACCTCTATCTCTACGGCCGGGGCAGCGACATGATCATCCGGGGCGGTGAGAACGTCCACCCGCTGGAGGTCGAGACCGTCCTGGCCGCGCACCCCGGCGTCGCGGACGTGGCGGTCACGGGCGCCCCCGACGAACGGCTCGGCCAGACCGTCGTCGCCTTCGTCGTGCCGGCCGACCCCGACGCCCCACCGGAACCGGCGTCGCTCAGGGCGCAGGCCCGCGCCCGGCTGTCCGGATTCAAGGTCCCCGTCCGCTGGTGGTTCGTGGACGACCTGCCGCGCAACGCCAACGGCAAGATCGTGCGGCGTCGGTTGCGCGAGCCCGGCCAAGGAGAAGCCCATGAGTGACCGTTCCGTCGTCGAGCCGGAGAGCGTGGGGGTGGACCCGCACCGGCTGGACGTCCTGCTGCGCCGGATCCGGCTGGAGGTCGAGCACGGGCCGCTGCCGTCCGCGCAGGTCGCCGTCGCCCGCGGCGGTCGCCTGGTGGCGTTCGAGACCTGGGGGGACGCCGGGCCGGACACCCGATATGTGCTGCAGTCCGTCGGGCGGTCGATCGTCGCCGGTGTCGTGTGGAAGCTGCTCGGCGAGGGACTCCTCCACCTGGACGAGCAAGTCGCCGCGATCATCCCGGAGTTCGCGCCGAACGGGAAGGAGACGGTGACCGTCGAGCAGGTGCTCACGCACACCGCCGGCTTCCCCTTCGCCCCCCTCGGCTACCCGAAGATGCTGGACCGTGAGCAGCGGCTCGCCGCCTTCGGGCGCTGGCGGCTCGACACCCCGCCCGGCACCCGCTTCCAGTTCCATCTCACCGCCGCCGCCTGGCTGATCGCCGAGATCGTCGAACGGCGCACGGGTCTGCCCTTCGCCGACTACCTCCACGAACGGATCGCCCGGCCGCTGGGCCTCACCTCGATCGAACTCGGCGTCCCGGTCGACCAACAGCCCGGCACCGTCGCCCCGATGACCGCCACCGACCGCACCGACGACACCCAGGAACCCGACCCCTGGGGACCGTGGTACCTCGCCGACCCTCGTGTCCTGGCGGCAGGCGAACCCAGCCACGCCCTGGTCGCCACCGCCGCCGATGTCGCCCTGTACTTCCAAGCACTGGAGCACTCGGGCCTGTGGAAGCCGGAGGCGGTGGCGGAGGGCACCCGGATCCGGCTGACCCGACTTCCGTACGGGGAGCAGATCTACGGGGGTGGCGGCAGCCGCCGTACCAGCATGGGCCTGTTCGTGACGGTGGCCGGTCCGGACGCCGGTAGCCAACTCCCGTCGACCGGCTCGCCGTCGCTCTTCGGCAGCGCGGGCGCCGCCTATCAACTCGGCTTCATGGACCCGGAGTCGGGCCTGTCCTTCGCCTGCCTGAGCAACGGCTATCCGCTCGCCGGCTACGACCACACCCCGCGTGGCACGGCGCTGCTCACCGACATCGCGAACCTGGCGGCGGACCTGGTCCGATGACCGGGTCCGCCGCCAGGCGGAGGGGCTGGAACGCTCAGCGGCTGATCAGCTGCTGGGCGTTGTTGTACATGATGTCGTCCTGGACGGACTCGTCGAGTTCCGCGAGGAGCTTGCGGTAGTCGGCCGGATTGGCGATGCCCTCCGCGTGCGGGAAGTCCGAGCCCATCACGATCGACTCGTGGTACCCGAGGCGCTTGACCAGGCTCGGGATGTCGTCCTCCGGGTAGGGCACCACACGGATGTGCTTGCGGAACACCTGGCTGGGCCGCTCGCTCAACTGCCCGCCGATCCAGGGGCCGTTGCGGCCCATGCCGCGGCTCTTGTCCATGTGCCGGACGAAGTGCGGCACCCACTCGGCGCCGAACTCGGAGACCAGGACGTTGATGTCGGGGAAGCGCTCGAAGAGGTTGTCGAAGATGAGCGCGGAGAGCGTCTCCTCGATCGGGCGCTGGCCGTAGGTGTTCATCCACTGCCACGCGGACATCCGGAAGTGGATCGGGCTCGCGTCGTGGCCCCAGGCGGGGGCGACGTTCGAGTTGTAGTAGAACTCGCTGATGTGGTAACAGACGCTGGCCTTGGCCTCGTTGACCAGTTTCCAGAACGGGTCGAAGTACGGGTCGCCCGGTGAGCGGCCGTACTGCGGCCCGGTCGGCAGCATGATGAACCGGGCGCCACGCTCCAGGACGTACTCCAGTTCCTTCACCGCGCTGTCCAGGTCGCGCAGCGACAGCAGCGCGGGGGAGTAGATGCGGTCCTGGTGGTTGAAGCCCCACACCTCGTTCATGTAGCGGTTGAACGAGTGGTAGTTGGCGTAGAGCGGCTCGACGCCCTGTACGTACTCCTCGGCGACCAGTGCCCACCCGCCCGGGTAGATGATCGTCTGGTCGAGGCCCTGCTCGTCCATGACGCGCAGCCGGGCCTCGCGGTTCTGGTACGACTCGTGCATCGGCTCGAACTGGTACGTCTCGTCGGGGTTGCCCGAGGCCATCGCCTTGAGCATCTCCTTGAGCGAGCCGGGCCGGTAGACCTGCCCGAACTCCGGCTCCAGGCAGACCACGATCCGGTCCCCGGCGAGGATGACCTCGCGGCCGTCCGGGAGCGTCACCGGGGCCACTGCCTGGCCGAGGAACTCCTTCGGGAGGTAGCGGGTGAAGGAGTCCCGTTCCTCGTACATGTGCTGGTCGCAGTCGAAGATGCGCTTGCGCTGTTCGGCCATGGCCGTCGCCTCCGGACCCCAGATCTATTCAGTACGCCTCCTATAATTATCTAACTGTTTCGGAGGCGCAAGGGGTGAGAGGGAAACGGCTCGGCGATGCTCGATCCGCGCGGTCGGCCGATGAGGATTCGCCTGGTCAGTCGATGAGTTCGAGGACCGTCTTGGGTCCGGCTCCGTTCACCACGTCGTCGGCGCCGCTGATGTGGCGCTGCCACAGCTTCTCCGCCTCGTCGGCCTTGCCGGACTCGATCAGCCCGACCAGGCGCACATGGGCCCGGTGCCCCTTGAGGGCCTGTGCCTTCTGGGTCGCCGCGTCGGTGGCGGCCGCGGTGTACGAGGCGTTGGCCCGGTCGATGATGTTGCGCAGCATGCCGCACAGGAGGATCAGCGTCTGGTTGCCGGTCAGCTCGACCAGCAGGGCGTGGAAGGTGTCCTGGGCCTCGACCAGGCTCAGCGGGTCGTCCAGCACGGCCTTCTCGGCCGCCACCGCGTCACGCAGTCGCTTGATGTCGTCCGCCGTGTGCTTGGCGGCCAACTGGCGTACGCAGGGCGGCTCGATGACGGCCGCGGCGCGGTAGACGTCGCCCAGGGTGGCGCCGCGGTACTCGAGGATCAGGCCGGCGAAGCGGGCCGCGACGTCGGAGTCCGGCGCGCTCACCCGGGCGCCGCCGTGCGCGCCGCGCCGCACCGTGATCAGCGACTCCGACTCCAGGACGCGGAACGCCTCGCGCAGCGTCGGCCGGGAGATGCCGAACTGCTCCATCAGCCCCGACTCCGGCGGCAGGGCGTCGCCCGGCTTCAGTTCGCCCCGCACGATCTGGCGACGCAACTCCGCGGCGACCAGTTCGGCGGTCTTGGGGACACGCACCTGGCGTCCGACGCGGCCACGCGCGGGGACGGGCACGGTTGGCGTTTCTGCGCGGGCTGCCTCGGCCACGGCGGGCTCCTCCGTCATATAGCAAAATGAATCGTCTTAGTGCATCGAGGGTACCAGGTCAAGGGTTGGGTGATCTTCTCTCGGCGGGACCCGATCTGGTGCCCGGACCGTGGTTGGGTATATAGATGATTCATCTAGCTATAAGGCCACCAACGGGCTCTGGGAGTGACCTCGATGAACGAGCATGCGGCCCCGGTGATCCTGAGTGAGCTGACCGGCGACGGAGTCATGCTGCTCACCCTGAACCGGCCCGAGCGGCACAACGCCTGGACCCTGGAGATGGAGCTGCTCTACAACGAGCTGTTCGACCGCGCGGAGGCGGACCCGGCGGTACGGGCCGTCGTCCTCACCGGCGCGGGGCGCAGCTTCTGCCCGGGCATGGACATGAGCGTGCTGGACGGCGCGTCCTCGGGTGCGCGCCCGTGGCCGACCGACCGGCTGCCGCCGCGCACCCGGCCCATGTCGTTCCCCAAGCCCCTGGTGGCGGCCGTCAACGGCGCCTGCGCCGGCATCGGCTTCAACCAGGCGCTGATGTGCGACGTACGGTTCGCCGTGCCGCACGCCAAGTTCGCCGCCGCGTTCAGCGCCCGCGGCCTGGTGGCCGAGGACGGCGTCTCGTGGCTCCTGCCCCGGATCATCGGCTACGGGAACGCGAGCGACCTGCTGCTGTCCTCGCGCCGCGTCACTGGCACGGAGGCCGAGGCGATGGGCCTGGTCAACCGTCTCGTCGAGCCGGAGGAGCTGCTCCCGGCGGCCCTCGCCTACGCCACGGAACTCGCCCGCTCGGCCAGCCCGTACGCGATGTCCCTCATCAAACGGCAGCTCGCCGACGATCAGGCGAGAAGCTTCACCGAGAGCCGCGACACCGCCGCCGCGCTGCTGGCCACGGCGAAACGCGCCCCCGACTACCGCGAGGGCGTGCGCAGCTTCATCGAACGCCGACAGCCGGAGTTCGCCGGGCTGGGCGAGAACGTGCCGGAGCCGGCGGAGGCCTCGTCGTGAGCCGCGCCGAACTCCCGCTGCACCGCCGCACCATCACCGTCACCGCCCATCAGGAGCCCGGCGGCGAGGAGATCTCGGTCGAGGCGGAGCTGCGGGACGACCGGCCGTGGGCCGAGCCGGCGGTCGCCGACATCCACCGGATGGTGCTGGCGGTGCGGGTCCGCCTCGCCGACATGACCATCGTGGCCGCCGACGCGGACATGCTGACGTTTCCGCACGCCGAGTGCCCGTTCATCACCCCGGTCTTCGACAGCCTGGTCGGCCTCGGCGTCACCGCCGGGTACAACCGGGCGATCCAGGAGCGGTTCCGCGGTGTCCTGGGCTGCTCCCACCTCCACGAACTGGCCCGGGTGCTCGGCCCCGCCGTGGTGCAGGCGGCCATGTCGGCCAACGCGCGCCGCCGAGACGCGGGCGAACCCGCGAACGGCCCGCGCGCCACGGCCGGGGTGCTGAACAGCTGCCACATCTGGGCCCCGGACGGCGTGGGCCTGCGCAAGCTCGACGCGGGCTGGCGCCCCGGGACCGGCCCCCGCCCGGTTCCCGGACTCGACGCCTTCGAGCGGCCTACGGGTTCGTGAGCCTCGGCTCGCGCGGCAGCCCCAGCACCTTCTCCGCGAGGATGTTCCGCTGTACCTGCGAGGTGCCCGCGTAGATCGTGCCGGAGCGGGCGATCAGGTACGTCGTCGACCAGGACGCCGAGGAGTTCGCGGCGCCGGGGTCGTCCGTGCGGTAGGTGCGCAACGGCGGTCGTCCGACCGGGACTTGGGCGTGCAGGCCCATGATGTCCATCGCCAGATCGGTGACCTTCGTGTGGTACTCGCTCCAGTACAGCTTGGCGATGGACGACTCGGGGCCGGGCTCCGTGCCCTTGAGCCAGCCGGTGAGGATCCGGTAGCCGAGATAGCGCATGATCTCGACCTTGGACCAGCACCAGGCGATCCGCTGCCGGACGACCGGATCCTGGTCCTTGCCGTAGAGGCGGGCCAGTTCCACGAGGCGTTCCACCTCGGCCCGGAACAGGATCGGGTTGGTGGCCGCCTCCTCCCCGCGCTCCACGCCCAACAGGCTCTGGGCGACGGTCCAGCCGTTGTCGACGCCGCCCACGACCAGGTCGGCGCGGGTGCGGGCGCCGTTGAAGAAGACCTCGTTGAAGTGGAGTTGGCCGCTCATCATGCGGAACGGCCGTACCTCGACGCCGGGTTGGTCCAGCGGGACGAGGAGGAAGGAGATGCCGCGGTGCTTGGGGGCGGTGCGGTCCGTGCGGGCCAGGACGAAGATCCAGTCGCTGTGGTGGGCGCCGGACGTCCACACCTTCTGGCCGTCGATCACCCACTCGTCGCCGTCGCGGACGGCGCGCGTCGTCAGCGAGGCCAGGTCCGAGCCCGCGTCGGGCTCCGAGTAGCCCTGGCACCAGGTGTCCTCGCCGCTGAGGATGCGCGGCAGGAAGTGGACGCGCTGCTCGTCCGTGCCCCAGCGCAGCAGCGTGTTCGCCAGCATCTTGACGCCGAAGGTGTCCTGCGGCAGCCCGAACGGCACGCCGGCCAGGGCCAGTTCCTCCATCAGGACCACCTGGTGGAGTTTGGACAGGCCCCGGCCGCCGTACTGCTCGGGCCAGGTGAGGGAGAGGTAGCGGTGCTCGGCGAGCCGGCGCCGCCAGTCCCGGGCGAAGGACCAGGCGGCCTCCTCGTCGAGGGCGCCGATGCCCTTCCAGTCCGGCGGCAGCGCCTCGGCGAGGAACCCCTTGACCTCGGTGCGGAACGTCTCGGTCTCCGCGGGATAGCTGATGTCCACCCGTGTGCTCTCCTCGCCCGGCCTCGCTCGCCCCAGCCGATCGCTGTATTGATTGTTTCAGCATAATAGGTTATCTATTTAGAAGGAATAGAGCGGCACGGCGTCGAGCCGGAGGGCGGGCTGACATGGGGCTTCTGGACGGCCGCAACGCGGTGATCACCGGCGGTGCGCAGGGCATCGGCTTCGAGATCGCCGGTGTGCTCGGTGCGGCGGGCGCGTCCGTCGTCCTCGGCGACATCAACGAGGACGCCGCGGCGGAAGCCGCCGAACGCCTCGCCAAGAACGGGGTGGCCGCCACCTCGCTGCGCTGCGACGTCACCGACGAGGACGAGGTCGCCGCCCTGGTCGCCCACTGCGCCGACACCTTCGGACTGGTCGGCGTCATGGTCAACAACGCCGGGATCACCCGGGACGCGACCCTGCGCAAGATGGCCGTGGCCGACTTCCGCGCGGTCGTCGACGTCCATCTGACCGGTGCCTGGAACGGCACCCGGTTCGCCGCCGAGGCGATGCGCGCGCACGGACACGGCGGCAGCATCGTCAACATCTCCTCCATCGCCGGCAAGGTCGGCAACTTCGGCCAGACCAACTACAGCGCCGCCAAGGCCGGACTGATCGGCCTCACCAAGGCCTCCGCCAAGGAACTCGCGAAGGCGGGCATCCGCGTCAACGCCGTACAGCCCGGCCTGATCCGCACCGCCATGACCGAGGCGATGCCCCCGGCCGCCTGGGACGCGAAGCTCGCCGAGATCCCCCTGGCCCGCGCGGGCGAGCCCGCCGAGGTCGCCCAGGCCGTCCTCTTCCTCGCCTCCGACATGGCGAGCTACATCACCGGAGCCGTTCTCGAGGTGACCGGCGGCCGGTACATGTGACCCCTCGTGAAAGGCATGGCTGATGTCCGCCCTCCTGCGTGACGCGGTGATCTGCGAACCCGTGCGTACCCCCGTCGGCGGCTACGGAGGCGTCTTCCGCGACGTACCGGCGACCGAGCTGGCCGCCGCCGTCGTACGCGCCGTACTGGACCGCACCGGCATCCCGCCCGCCGCCGTCGACGACGTGCTGCTGGGCCAGTGCTACCCCAACGGCGAGGCCCCGGCCATCGGCCGCGTGGCCGCCCTGGACGCCGGTCTGCCGGTGGAGGTGCCAGGGTTGCAGATCGACCGCCGCTGCGGCTCCGGACTGCAGGCGATCATCACGGCGGCGATGCAGGTGCAGACCGGCGCGAGCGACCTCGTGCTGGCCGGCGGCGTCGAGTCGATGAGCCAGGCGGAGTTCTACACCACCGGCGTCCGCTTCGGTGTGCGCGGCGCGGGCACCACCCTGCACGACCGGCTGGCCCGCGGTCGGGTCACCTCCGGAGGCGTCAACCACCCTGTTCCGGGCGGCATGTTGGAGACCGCCGAGAACCTGCGGCGCGAGTACGACATCCCCCGCGAGGAGCAGGACCGACTCGCCCTGCGCTCCCACGAGAAGGCGGTCGCCGCCCAGCACGAGGGCCGCTTCACCGACGAGATCGTGCCGGTCACCGTGCGGACCAGGAAGGGCGAGACGGTCGTCGGCACCGACGAACACCCGCGCCCCGACTCGACGTTGGAGAAACTCGCGAGCCTGCGCCCCGTACTGGGACGGCAGGACGCGGAGGCGACCGTGACCGCCGGGAACGCCAGCGGACAGAACGACGGCGCGGCCCTCTGCGTCGTCACCCACCCCGAGCGCGCCGCCGAACTCGGCCTGCGCCCCCTCGCCCGCCTGGTCTCCTGGGCCGTCGTGGGCGTGCCCCCGGAGACGATGGGCATCGGCCCGGTACCCGCCACGGCCAAGGCACTTGACCGCGCGGGACTCAAGCTCGCCGACATCGACCTGATCGAACTCAACGAGGCCTTCGCCGCCCAGGTGCTCGCCTGCACCCGCGAATGGGCCCTGAGCGAGGCCGACTTCGAGCGGTTCAACGTCAACGGCTCCGGCATCTCGCTGGGCCACCCCGTCGGCGCCACAGGCGGCCGCATCCTCGCCACCCTGCTGCGCGAACTCGACCGCCGCCAGGCCCGGTTCGGCCTGGAGACCATGTGCCTCGGCGGCGGCCAGGGCCTGGCCGCGGTCTTCGAACGGACGCCCGCAATCGACGCCAATGGAGGACGCTGATGGCCGGACTGATCGCATACGGCGCCTACGTGCCGTACCACCGCCTCGCCCGCGCCGACATCGCGGCCACCCTCGGGACGACCCCGTCCCGGGGCACGCGCGCGGTCGCGGGCTACGACGAGGACACCACCTCGATGGCCGTCGAGGCGGCCCGGTCCGCCCTGGCCAGGGACGGGCTGCGGACCCGCGTCGGCCAGCTCTTCCTCGCCACCGCCGCGCCCGCCTACCTCGACAAGACCAACGCGACCGCCGTCCATGCCGCGCTCGGCCTCGACCCGCACGTCCTCGCCGTCGACATGGCGGGCTCGGTCCGCTCCGGCCTCGGCGCCCTGGTCACCGCGGCCCGCTCCCCGGTACCGACGCTCGCGGTCCTGTCCGACCTGCGCACCGGTCTGCCCGGCGGCGCCGAGGAGAGCACGGGCGGCGACGGCGCGGCGGCCTTCGCCTTCGGCGGCCACCGCAACGGTGCCCCCGTGCTCGCGGAGCTGCTCGCCCACGACACGGTCAGCGACGAGATCCTCGACCGCTGGCGGCTGCCCGGTGCGCCCGCCTCCCGCGTCTGGGAGGAGCGCTTCGCCGAGGAGATCTACGTGTCCCTCGCGGACAAGGCGCTCACCGCCGCCCTCGACCAGGCGGGCCTGGACCGGGGCGCCATCGACCACCTCGTCGTCTCCGGCCTGCACGCGCGCGCGTGCGCGACGGTGCGTCGTACCTCAGGCGTACGGCCCGAGGCGGCGACCGCGGACCTCACCGCGGAGATCGGCAACGCCGGCACCGCCCAGCCCGGCCTGCTCCTCGCCGACGTCCTCGACCGGGCCGAACCCGGCCGGATCATCGCGCTCGTCGTCCTCGGCGACGGCGCCGGAGTCCTGCTCCTGCGCACCACCGACGCCCTCCCCGCCCACCGCGCCGCCCGCCCGGTCGCCGCGCAGATCGCCGCGGGCGGTGCCCCCATGCCGTACGCGACCTACCTCTCCTGGCGCGGTCTCCTCGACCGCGAACCGCCCCGGCGCCCGGACCCCGAGCCGCCCTACGCCCCGCCCGCGCACCGCCGCAACAGCTGGAAGTACGGCTTCGTCGCCTCCCGTTGCGAGAAGTGCGGGACCCGGCATCTGCCGCCGGACCGGGTGTGCGTCTCCTGCCGGAGCGTCGACGCCATGACCGACGAGCCGATGGAACAGGTGCGGGGCACGGTCGCCACGTTCACCGTGGACCGGCTGGCCCACACACCGAGCCCTCCGATGCTCGTCGTGGTCGTCGACTACGACGGCGGTGGCCGCTTCCGCTGCCAGCTCACCGACGCCACCGAGGCCGAGGCCGTCATCGGCGCCCGGGTCGAGATGACCTTCCGGCGCACGGTCACCGCCGCCGGCGTCCACAACTACTTCTGGAAGGCCCGGCCGGTACGCACCGGCGAGACCGAGGGGACAGGCGCATGAGCTCGCACGGAATCCGGGACCGGGTCGCGATCGTCGGCATGGGCTGCACGCCCTTCGGCGAGCACTGGGGCCGCTCGGCGGACGACCTGCTGGTCGACGCCGTCGGCGAGGCCGTCACCTCGGCAGGCATCACGCTCGACGACATCGACGCGTTCTGGCTCGGCACCCAGGCCTCCGGAGTCTCCGGACTGACCCTCAGCCGCCCGCTGCACCTGCCGTACAAGCCGGTCACCCGCCTGGAGAACATGTGCGCGACCGGCTCCGAGGCGCTGCGCAACGCCTGTTACGCGGTCGCCTCCGGCGCCTACGACGTGGCGATGGCGGTCGGCGTGGAGAAGCTCAAGGACTCCGGCATGTCCGGGCTCTCCGGCACCTCGATGCCGGGCGCCGGCGACGACAGCCGCGGTGAGATCACGGCCCCGGCGAACTTCTCCCTCCTCGCCCCCGCCTACGCCGCCAAGTACGGCCTCGCGGAAGAGGAGTTGAAGGACGTCATCACCCGCATCGCCTGGAAGAACCACGTCAACGGCGCCCGCAACCCCCGCGCCCAGTTCCGCAAGGAGGTGCCGCTGGAGCGCATCCGGTCGGCGCCGATCGTCGCGGGCATGCTCGGCGTCTTCGACTGCTCGGGGGTCTCCGACGGATCGGCGGCGGCGATCGTCGTACGCGCCGAGGACGCCTACCGGTACACCGACAAGCCCATCTTCGTGAAGGCGCTGTCCTTTGTCGCGGGACCGGCGGACGGACTCCTGGACCCCGACTACGACTTCACGACCTTCCCCGAGGTCGTCGTCTCGGCCCGGGAGGCCTACCGGCAGGCGGGCATCACCGACCCGCGCGCCGAACTCGCCCTCGCCGAGGTCCACGACTGCTTCACGCCAACGGAGTTGGTGCTCATGGAGGATCTGGGTTTCTCGGAGCGCGGACAGGCGTGGAAGGACGTCACCAGCGGCGCCTTCGACCTCGACGGATCGCTGCCGGTCAACCCGGACGGCGGCCTCAAGGCCTTCGGCCACCCGATCGGCGCCTCCGGCCTGCGCATGATGTTCGAGGCCTGGCTCCAACTGCGCGGCGAGGCACCGCCCGAGCGGACGGTCGGGTCCGTGGCGGAGGGCCGCTCGCTCGCCCTGACCCACAACCTCGGCGGCGGCCCCGGCGAATGCGTCTCCTTCGTCTCCGTCGTCGGCAGCGAACTCACCGACTGAGAAAGGTGGTTGAGTCATGGGACGACTCGACGACAAGATCGTGATCGTGACCGGAGCCGCGTCCGGCATCGGTGCCGCCACCGCCCGCCGCGTGGCGGCCGAGGGCGCCCACACGGTCGTGGCGGATCTGAATCTCGACGGTGCCAAGGCGGTCACGGAGGAGATCCGGGCGGCCGGCGGTTCCGCCACGGCGGTCCCGGTCGACCTGGGCGACATCGACTCCGTACGGGCCATGGTGGCCACGGCAGTTGACACGTACGGCGGTCTCGACGTCCTGCACAACAACGCGGCGGCCACCCATCTGGCCGCCCGCCAGGACCTCGCCGTCCTGGACGCCGACCCGGCGGTCTGGGACGACACCATGCGGATCAACCTGCGCGGCACGATGGTCGCGATCCAGGCCGCCGTCCCGCACATGATCGCCCGCGGCGCCGGATCCATCATCAACACCTCGTCCGGCGCCGGTCTCACGGGCGACCTGCGCAATCCCGCGTACGGCGCCTCGAAGGCCGCCCTCATCAACCTCACGCAGTACGTCGCCACCCAGTACGGCAAGCAGGGGGTGCGCTGCAACGCCATCGCCCCGGGGTTCATCGTCACCCCGGCCAGCGCCGGTTCGGCGCACGGGGCGATCCGGGAGAAGATGCTCCGCCATCACCTCACCCCGCGCCTCGGCCGGCCGGAGGACGTCGCGTCGGCGGTCGTCTTCCTCGCCTCCGACGAGTCCGCCTTCGTCACCGGGCACACCCTGCGGGTGGACGGCGGACTGCTGTCCCACGCGCCGTACGTGGCGGACCTGCGCGAGGCGTGACGCGGTCCCGTCGGGGCGGACCTCCGGGAGTCGGCGTGCGAACGCCGCGTCTCGCGGACGCTGTTGGCGAATCCGGTGCGGCCGGGGCAGGCACCCTTCCGAAAAAGCGTGACACTTCTCGCGAAAGTGTCACGCTTTCTCAGCTGTACCGGGTCACCCGGGCCCGCTGACGGGATGGGCCGACAGCGTCCGCCAGACGCCGCGGGCCGGCCGTGTCGTGACGCCGTCTGCTCTCAAGCCGTCGTCTCCGGCTCCAGGTCGCCCAGATAGGCCGCCCGGACCGCCGGATCGCGGCGCACCTCGTCCGGGGTGCCGGCACAGATCCGGCGGCCGAAGTCCAGCACCACGACCTGGTCACAGACGCTCATCACCATGTCGACGTCGTGCTCGACGAGCAGCACCCCCATGCCCCAGTCCTCGGCCAACCGCCGGACCAGCTCGGCCAACTCCCGTGTCTCGTCGTCGGACAGCCCCGCCGCCGGTTCGTCCAGCAGCAGTACCGACGGCGAGGTCGCCACCGCCCGCGCGATCGCCAGCAACCGCCGCTCGCCGTACGACAAGTCGCCCACCGGCCTGGTCAGACTGTCCTGCAGCCCGAACTCCTTTACTGCGACGAGTACTTGGGCGGGCAGCGGGCGGCTGCCGGGACGGATCAGGTCGGTGAGCCAGGTCCATCGGCCCGGCCGCTCGCAGGCGGCGTAGAGATTGTCCAGCACCGTCATGTCCTCGAACAGCTCCAGCGACTGGAAGGACCGGCTCAGCCCGGCCCCGGCCCGCCGGTGCACAGGCACCCGGGTCACGTCCCGCTCCCCGAGGCGGACACTGCCCGAAGCGGCCCGGGTGAAGCCGGTGACGGCGTCGATGGCGGAGGTCTTGCCGGCGCCGTTGGGGCCGATGAGACCCACCACCCGGCCCGGTTCGACGTCCAGCGAGAGCCCGTCGACGGCGACGACACCGCCGTAGCGGACAGTGAGGTCGCGTACCTGCAGGGGGAGGGGCGCGGCGCGGGGGACGTCCGGTAGGGGGGCTGTTTCCTCCTCGGGCACGGTGGCAGCGCGCTGCGGGCGCAGCTTTCGCTCAAGTCCCCTTGCCTGCTTGCCGAGTTCCTTTCCGATGCCGTCCTGGTTGCCCACCAGGGTCAGCACCAGGATGATCCCGCCGATCAGCGGCATCCACTCGCTCAGCCCGGGCACCACCAGGTCCCCGAACCGGGCGCCGACCGTACCCGCGGCGAACGTGGCGCCGAACAGCGGCCCGACGAGGAAGCCGACACCGCCGATGACGGCGAGCCCGAGCGCGGTGACGGAGTCGAAGCTCGCGAAGTCGGAGAAGACGACCGAGGTCGAGCGGAATCCGGTCAGTACTCCGGCGAGCGCGGCGATGGCCGAGGACAGGCCGAAGGCGTAGAGCTTGGCCGCCCGGACGTCGATGCCGAGGGCGGCCGCGGCCCGTTCGTTGGCCCGTACGGCGATGAGCCGGCGGCCGGTGCGGCCGCGCCTGACGTTGGCGACCACGAGCGTGGCGGCGACGAACAGGACCAGGACCACGGCGGCGTACCGCTGTGGATGGTCGACCCCGGAGATGCTGATGCCGAAGAGCGTCTGCCTGCCCACCGCGATGCCGTCGCTGCCGGGTGTCGTCGACAGGTCGGTGTTCTGGAAGACCATCGCCTCCAGGGTGGTGCCGAGCCCGAGCGTGATGATCGCGAGATTGACCCCGCGGGTGCGCACGGCCGGCAACGCGAACAGCAGGCCGATCGGGACGGTGCCCAACACGCCTGCCAGCAGAGCCAGTTCGAAGGGCCAGCCCCAGTCTGCCGCCGCGTGCCCGGCGATGAAGGCGCCGGTCCCGGCGAGGGCGTAGGCCGCGAGCGACACCTGCCCCGCGTAGCCGGTGACCACGATGATCGACAGGATGATCAGAGAGAGCACCAGGGTGCTGGTGATCGCGTCGGCCCACAGTGGGGTGGACAGGCTCACCAGCACCAGGGCGATCACGACGGTCAGGGCGAGCGGGACCGGGCGCACCTTGCCGGTGCCCAGTGCCGGGAGGCGGTCGAGGAACGTGCCGCGCAGCGGCAGCGCCCGGCCGCGCGCGACCAGTACCAGGGCGATGAAGAGGAACGGCACCGAGGAGGCTAGCCCGGTGACGCCCGAGCCGAAGCGGGTGAGTTCGGACTGTGCGACCCCGATGACGAGACCGCCCGCCAGGGTGATCGGGAACGACGAGAACCTGCCGACCAGGGCGGCGGCCAGCGCACTCAGCAGCAGCGTGGTCAGCCCGGTCACCGACAGGCCGATCACCGGCACGATCAGGATGGCGGTGAGGCCCGCGAGCGCGGAGCCCAGTGCCCAGTTGCCGGCGGCGATCAGGTCCGGGGACCAGCCGAGCGCGGCGGCGGCACCCTCGTTCTCGGCGACCGCGGTGGTGCCCAGGCCGAACAGGGTGCGCCGGTACAGGAGATGGAGCACGGCCGTCACGGCGATCGCGATGCCGAGCAGCCAGACGCGGTCCTCGGAGACCGTCGCACCGGCGATCGTGAGCAGCCGGGTGGGCAGCTTCCCCGGCACCAGCTGCAGGCTGTCGCCGTAGCGCTTGACGGCGATAGCGGTGAGCACGATGAACACCGCGAGGGTGCCGACCAGCCGGGCCAGGGTGGACGCCCTGCGCAGCGGGCGGATCACCAACAGGTGGGTGAGCACGCCCAGTACGGCGGAGGTGAGCACGCCGCACGCGGTGGCAGGCCAGTACGGCACGCCGTGGTTGACGGCGAGTTCCCACTGGACGTAGGCGCCGGCCATCCCGATCGCGCCGTGCGCGAAGTTCAGGACTCCGGAGCCCCGGTAGACCAGCACGATGCCGTGTGCGGTGAGCGCGTAGAGGGCGCCGAGCCCCAGGCCGAGCAGCGCGAAACGCAGGACGTCGTCCATCCGAGGAACCTCCCAGACACGGGACGAGACAGTGCATTCATTTAAATAATTGTGCCGAGAGTACTTCACTAACCCAAAAATGCGCCCCATGCTGTTCGGCATCTCGACGTCGCCCACTTTGGGCGCGAGCCCCGGAGGGACCATGAACGACTCACGCCGACGCAGAAGCGCCGTAGCCAGCTGTCTCGCGGTGACCGGAGCCCTGCTCGCCGCAGGATGCGGGGGAGAGGCGGCCAGCAGCTCGGCCGAGACCTCCTCGCTCAAGGGCACCCCGGTCAAGGTGATGGTCTGGGCGCCGGAGAACACCCAGGGCAGCGCCCAGCCCGGGATCCACCTCACCGCCACGGCCTACGAGAAGTGGATCAACGCCAACGGCGGGATCAAGGGAGGGCCCCTGAAGGTCGAGTTCTGCAACGAGAAGGGCGACCCCGACGAAGCCGAGAAGTGCGCCCAGCAGGCCGTCGCCGACAAGGTGGCCGCGGTCGTGGGCTCATACAGCCTCGCCGGGGACCGCTACATGCCCATCCTGCAGAAGGCCGGCATCCCCTACATCGGCGGCACCGGGGTCTCCGCGGCGGAGTTCTCCAACCCGCTGTCATTCCCGGTCAACGGCGGCACCCCGGTGGTGTTCGCCGCGCACGGCCGGCAGCTGGTGGAGCAGGGCTGCAAGAAGATCACCGGCGTACGGTACGACGTGGCCGCGGCCGCCGTGGTCTCCCAGTTCCTCACTCTGGGCGTGACCTCCGCCGGAGGGGCGCCGCCCAAGGACCTCAAGGTGCCGCTCACCGCCACCGACCTCGCCCCGCAGGTCGCCGCCACCAAGGGCAGCGACTGCGTGAGCGTCATCCTGGGCACCGCCTCCGACCTGTTCGTGAAGTCGTACGTCCAGTCCGGCGACAAGACCAAGCTCGCCAGCGTGGTCGGCAACCTCACCCCGCAACTGGCCGCGAGCACCGGCGGCAGCGGCAGCCCGTTGGAAGGCGCCGCGATCACCGGCTACTACCCGCCGACCTCCGACGCCGTCTGGAAGGACTTCGTCGCGGCGGCCAAGGGCAAGGACATCGACACCACCAACGGCGCCAACGCCACGACCTGGGTGGCCTTCAAGGTCTTCACCGAGGCCGCCAAGAAGCTGCCGACGATCTCGGCGAAGGCGCTGGTGCAGGAGCTGAACACCACCGACGGCATCGACACCGGAGGCCTGACCCCGCCCCTGAACTGGAAGGCGTCGACCGCCCTGCCGATCAAGGGACTCGACCGCATCCACAACACGACCGCCACCGAACTGACCATCCGCGACGGGAAGATCGAGTGGGCCAAGGCCGGGTCCACCTTCGTCGACGTCCGCAAGGTGCTGACGGCCGCGTCGCACGGCTGAGCCCGGCTGAGGAGCAACCCCGTGTCCGACACCGCTGTGCCCCTGATAGCGACCCGCGCCCTGTCCGCCGGATACGGCAGCCGACCCGTCGTGAGCGACCTCGACCTGGAGGTCCGGCCGGGCGAGGTCGTCGCCCTGCTCGGCCCCAACGGCGCGGGCAAGACCACCACCCTCAGGGCGCTGTCCGGCGACCTGACCCCGATGAGCGGCGAGGTCCGCTGGCTGGGCACCCCCGGCCACGCACCCCTGCACCGCCGCGCCCGCGAGGGCCTCGCCTACGTCGGCGAACGCGCGGTCTTCACCCGCCTCGACACCACCGACAACCTACGGGTCGGGCGCGTACCGCCGGACCAGGCCGTCGCGCTCTTCCCCGAACTCGAGAAACGCCTCAGGACCGGCGCGGGCATGCTGTCCGGCGGCGAGCAGCAGATGCTGTCGCTGGCGCGCGCCCTGTGCCGTACCCCCCGGCTCCTCCTGGCCGACGAACTCTCCCTGGGCCTCGCCCCGTTGGTCGTCGACCGGCTCCTGCGGGCGGTCCGCGAGGCGGCCGACCAGGGGCTGGGCGCACTGCTGGTCGAACAGCACGTGCGCAAGGTGCTCGACATCGCCGACCGCGTCTACGTACTGCGCCGAGGCCGGGTCGTCATGACCGGCACCCCGAAGGAACTGCGCGGGGACCTCGACGCCATCGAGTCCTCCTATCTCGCGAAGAACCCGTCCTCATGACTGATGGAGGTGGTTGCCGTGCCCAGCGCACGTGAGCAGATCCGGGCCATGGTCCGGTCCGGTGACACATTCGACCAACCCGCCCGGGAGCTGCGGGAGTTGCAGCTCGACGCGGCACGCGAGGCCTTCGCGGCCCACCGCGAACGCATTCCGCTGCTGCGCACCCGGGCGGAGGAGAGCGGCGTCCACGGGATCGAGAGCCCCGACGATCTCGTCCCCCTGCTCTTCTCCCACACCAGCTACAAGTCGTACCCCCTCTCCCTCATCACCGGCGGCCGGTGGGACCGGCTCCTGCGCTGGTACTCGACGGTGTCGGTGGTCGAGCCGGGCGACGTCGACGTCGAGGGCGTGACCGACATCGACGAATGGACCGACCGCGTCACCGCCGCCGGCCACCGCCCGTACATCACCAGCGGCACCTCGGGAAAGGTCTCCTTCCTCAACTGCGCCGCGAGCGACCTGAGTTTCCTGCACGACATCCTGGAGAACCTCACCTGCTGGCCCGACCCGCTGCCGCCCGCGCAGACCCGCCGCGGCTACCTCCTGGCACCGGCGAGCGGTCCGATGCGCTCCATCGACGGTTACCGCTGGCACGCCGAGGTCTTCGTCCGGCCCGGCGAGACCCGACTGCTGACCGAGGACCCCATGCGGGTCTCGGAGTTGATGAGCAGCGCCCTGCTGCGCCGCCGCATGGCGGAGGGCACCGCGACCCCGCAGGAGATCAGCTCCTTCGAGGCCGCGTCCGGAACGCGCGAGCGGGAACTCGGCGCGGCCGTCACCCAGATCGTCGACGACATCGCCGCGCACCGGACCGAGCCGCTGCTGATCGCCGGGATGAACAACCAGCAGTTCACCCTGATCCAGGCCCTGCGCGCCCTGGGCGTACCCGACGGGAGCCTGCACCCGGACACTCTGGTCCTCAGCGGCGGCGGCAACAAGAACGGGGTCCTGCCCGACGACTACCAGGAGCAGTTCGCCGCCTTCTACGACGGCGTACGGCGCGTGCGCAGTTACGGCATGACGGAACTCCAGGGCTCCTGCCTGGCCTGCGAGTCGGGCAACTACCACGTGCCGCCGTGGGTGATCCCCCTGGTCCTGGACGAGCCGGGCGAGAAGCTGCTGAACACCGAACAGGGCGTGGTGGAGGGGCGGTTCGCCTTCCTGGACGTCTCGCTGGAGGGCCGGTGGGGCGGGCTGATCAGCGGCGACCGCGTCTTCGTCGACTTCTCGCCGTGCGACTGCGGCCGACCGGGACCGACCGTCCTCCCGGACATCCGGCGCTACGGCGACCTGGGCGGCGAGGACAAGATCACCTGCGCCGCGACACTCGACTCCTATGTGCGGGGGATGATCCACGGATGAGCACCTCGACCGACACCGAGGTCGTGCACGTCATACGCGGCGAGGTCGATCACGGCGCGCCCGTCGGCCACGGCCGCGCCGGCTCGGCCTTCACCGCACCGGCCCTCGACCTGGACCGCCTCGTCTGGCCCCGCACCGAACCCGGCCCCGCCTTCCACGTGCCCGTCGCGGAGATCGTCGACCTGCTGGTGGAGACCGGCGAGGCACTCAAGGCCGACCGCGAGGGCCTGCTCGCCGAGGCCCTCGACCGGATGATCCCGGTCAGCCCCCTGCCCGCCGAGGTCCTCGAACGCGCCTACGCCGTGCTGTGGCGCAGCTTCCAACGGCCGGGCCTGTACGCCCAGATCGACCACGAACTCGGCGGAGCGGACGTGCTCGACGGCTGGCGCGAGGTACGCCTGCCCGAGAACCGGACCGCGGCCACCCGCGCGTTCCCGCCGCGCCTGGTGCACATCATCGCGGGCAACGCCCCCGGCGTCGCCGCGATGTCCGTCGTGCGCGGCGCCCTCGCCAAGGGCGTCAACCTGCTGAAACTGCCCTCGAACGACCTGTTCACCGCGACCGCGATCCTGCGCACGATGGCGGCGGTCGCCCCCGGCCACCCCGTGGTGCGCTCGTTCTCCGCGGTGTACTGGCGCGGCGGCGACGAGGCCGTGGAGAGCGTGCTGTTCCGCCCGCAGTTCTTCGACAAGCTGGTCGCCTGGGGCGGCGAGGCCACGATCCGCGGGGCACTGCGGTATGTCGGTCCGGGATTCGAGCTCGTCTCCTTCGACCCCAAGACCTCCATCTCGCTGATCGGCCGCGAGGCGTTCGAGTCCCCCGAGACTCTCGCCCGAGCCGCCGACGCGGGCGCCGCCGACGCCACCTTCTTCAACCAACAGGCCTGCGTGGCCAGCCGCTTCCAGTTCGTCGAGGGCTCCTGGGAGGACGCCGACCGCTACGCCGCCCTGCTGTGCGAACGCCTCGGCGTGGCAAGGGAGTTCAGCTCGGCCGACGGTCCGCGGGTCGCCGCCGGACTCCGCGAGGAGATCGACGTCCTGCGCTCCCTGACACCCGACTACCGGGTGTGGGGCGGCTACGACGGCCGGGGCCTGGTCATCCGCTCGCCCGAACCGGTCGACTTCCACCCCGACGGAAAGATCGTCGACGTCGTCCCCGTCGGCGCGTTGACGGAAGCCGTCGCACACGCCGGAGTCGCCACGCAGACGGTCGGCGTGTACCCGGACACCCGCAAGGCGGAACTGCGCGACGCCCTCGCCTGCGCCGGAGTCCAGCGCGTGGTCTCCCTCGGCAGGGCGGGCGGAATGCCGCCGGGCCTCTCCCACGACGGCTTCTACCCGCTGCAACGCCTCATGCGCTGGGTGAACGACGAGTGACGCGGCGGCCCCGCGACCCGGCGGGAGCACGGCTGCTACTTCAGCCCGATCGCCGCGCAGGCCGCCGCGTACTCCGGGGTGCAGATGTCCTTGACGGTGTAGATGCCGTCCGCGATCACGGTGTCCTTGATGTTGTCCTTCGTGAGCGAGACCACCGGTACCAGCATCGCGGGGATCTTCTCCTCCGTGGGGCTGTCGACCGTGTCGCGGGTCAGCGCGTCGAACTGGATGTCGCGGCCCTGGACCTTGTACACCGCCATCTCCGCGGCCCGGGTGGCCTCTTCGGGGAACGGCTTGTACGCGGTCATGTACTGCTCGCCCGAGACGATCCGCTGCACCGCGTCCAGATTCGCGTCCTGGCCCGTCACCGGCGGGATCTTGGTCGCGCCCGCGTCCTTCAGGGCCTTGATGACGGCGCCCGCCAGTCCGTCGTTGGCCGCGTACACCGCGGCGATGTCGTCGAGGCCGACCGCCTTGATCGCCTTCTTCATGTTCGCCTCGGCGACCGCGGGCGACCACGCCGCGGTGTCGTACTCCTTGGCTATCTTCACCTTGTCCTTGAGTTCGCCGAGGGCACCGTCCTTGAACTTCGCGTAGTTCGTGTCGGCGGGGTCGCCGTTCATCATGACGACCTTGCTGACAGCCGCCTTGCTCCCGAGCGCCGTGATGAGGGCGCGGGCCTGGATCTCGCCGACGAGTTCGTTGTCGTGCGAGACGTACGCGGCGATCGGGCCCTCCGCGAGCCGGTCGTAGGCGATGACGGGGATGCCGGCGTCCTTCGCCTTCCGGACGTCCGGCGCGATGGCCTTGGAGTTCAGCGCGTCCACCAGGATGACGTCGACCTTCCGGTCCACCATCTGCTGGAACTGCCGGCTCTGCTTCGCCTCGCTCGCCTCGGCGTTGGCGTAGACGACCTTGCCCTTGCCGTTGGTGAGGGCGGCGACCTCCTTCACGATGACGGGGTGGTCGAAGGCCTCGAAGCGTGCGGTGTCCTTGTCGGGCAGGAGCAGTCCCACCGTGATGTCGTCGCCCTTCTTCGGAGAAGCGGAACCATCGCTTCCGACGACTCCGTCGACGACGCCGCACGCGGTGAGCGCGAGGGCGGACGCGGAGGCGGTCAGTGCCGTCGCGAGGTGACGCACGGGGATTCCACAGAGGGCGGGAGCGCTCACGTGAGGCGCCTTTCGAGTGTGTGGGGGAGGGGGGCCGGGTGTCTTTGGGGGGCGTTGAAGTCCGGTGTCGGGTGAGAAGTGGCTGTCAGGCGGGGGGACTTGTCCCCTGCGTCCGCGGGGGCAGGGCGGCTTCGATTCGGCCTCCGCGACCGGGAGTTGCTCCTTCGCCTGTGCGATTCCTGTCTCCGGTCGCCACCGTCGCACTTCCTTGATGTGGACGGGGTGGCGATCACGGGGAGAGGTTGTGGCGGCTTCGGTGACCCGGTTTGAGACGCGTGGGCCGCAGCGGGTGTTGGGGTCTACGGTTCCGTCGTCCAGCGGCACCGCGCCGATGCCCGAAACTTCCGTTCCGCGCCAAGAGGCCTGTCGGGGCCGGGAGTTGCCGACACGCTGAAGGGGGTCGCCATGATCCGGGGGCGGGGCGGGGCGGACAGGGAGTGGCCCTGGGGCTGGCCGTCGCGCACGCCTTGGCACAGGTGCACCGGGCGGGCGTCGTGCACCGGGACATCAAACCGTCCAACATCCTGCTCTCCCCGGACGGACCGAGGATCATCGACTTCGGGATCGCCCACGTACATGTCGCCGAGCAGGTCAAGTCGCTCCCGGTCGCCGCCGCCTCCGACGTGTTCTCCCTCGGCGGCACGCTGTACTTCGCCGCCACGGGTCGGCACCCCTTCGACGGGGAGGGCGACTACGAGGTGCTCGTCGCCGTGTGCACCCGCGACGCGGATCTCAACTCGGTGCCGGAGCCGGTCCGTTCGGCTACTGGAAGGGTTCCTGGGCCTGAAGGTGGAGCTCGCCGTCGACGGCACCCGGGTCGCCGCGTACCCCGACGCGGGTTTCGAGCGCTTCACCGCGACCGAATTGTCGGCGCGCCGACGTCTTCTAACAAAATTATCATCGAAATTGTTAACAATTCCCGGCTCCGGCTCAGGGTCCCCGCCTACAGTCTGGGACTCGTACGAGCCGCACAGCCAGACTTGCCCGCGGCGTCGCCGGGGTGGTGCCCAAGTACGGCTGTGACCACGCAACTCGCTGTACAAGGAGGTCCACGGGTGGACATGAACCGCAGAACGGTCATCCGCAGTGCCACGGGCGTCGCAGCCCTGGCCACGTTCGGAGTCGCCGAGGGCACGGCGGGCACGGCGTTCGCCGCCACCTCGTCGTCGAGCAGTTCGTCGAGCACGTCCTCGGCGTACTCGCTGGAGCTCGACCCCACGGCCTGGTCGTACGACGCGACCAACGACGTGTACTACCAGATCGGGAAGGTGTACGTCGCGAACCCGGCTGCGACGGACTACGAGAACCTGTCGATCTATGTGCCGGGCGCCTACCTGACGGCCACCGCGAACAGCGACGGGACCACGTACACCGCGAAGGCCAACCCGAAGGGCACCGTCGGCGCGTACTCGGGCCGCACGGCGCCGATCGTGATCCCGGTCAACACCCCCGGCTACGCCCAGCAGGCGCCGGCCACGTCCTACAGCTACACCAGCGTGTCGGCGTACCTGGAGGCCGGGCTCGTCTACGTGTGGCCGGGCCTGCGCGGCCGGGACAGCTCGACCAGCACCCGCTCCGACGCGGCCCCCTGGGGCGTGACCGACCTCAAGGCCGCGGTCCGCTTCCTCCGGTACAACAGCGGAGTCCTGCCCGGCAGCACGGACGACATCGTCCTGTTCGGCATGAGCGGCGGCGGCGCCCAGGACACCGTGGCGGGCACCTCCGGCGACAGCCCCCTGTTCGAGCCGTACCTGCGCACGATCGGCGCGGCGATGGAGGACGCCCAGGGCCGGCCGCTCAGCGACGCGGTCGCCGGTGTCATGGCCTGGTGCCCGATCACCGACCTCGCCGAGGCCAACCTGTCCTACGAGTGGAACATGGGCCAGTTCGCCTCGACCGGCACGCGCGCGTCCACCACGTGGACCAGCGCCTACTCGGCGGACCTCGCGAAGGCCTGGCCCAAGTACCTCAACCGCCTGGGCCTGCGCGACGAGCACGGCAGGCGCCTGCGGCTGACCGAGTCCAGCAACGGCACGTATCTGTCCGGCAGTTACTACGACCACCTGATCGGGGTGATCACCACCTCGCTGAACAACTTCCTGTCGGACAACACCTTCCCGTACACCATCACGACCCAGGGCGGCCCGCCCGGATCGGGCCAGACGGGGACCTCGACCACGTACGAGACGGTCGCCGACTACATCGCCTACCTCAACACCGGCAGCACCTGGGTCACCTACGACGCCACGACGAACACCGCCACGGTGTCCGGCCTCGAAGGCTTCGTGAACAGCCAGAAGACCGCGAACAAGCCGGTCGGCGCGTTCGACGGATACTCCCGCGGGCAGGGCGAGAACAGCGTCTTCGCGATGGGACTCAACGCCCCGTCGCACTTCGCGCCGCTCACGCGTGACGTCATCAAGGCGAACGAGACGACGTACGCCACGTACTCCGACTGGGACTCCGCCTACGGCTCCTCGGCCTACGACAGCGACTTCGCCAAGAAGGACAGCGTCGGCAAGGACATGGCCTGGCGGGGCGACGCGTACAACCCGCTGTACTTCCTCTCGCCCGCGTTCGCCGGCTACCGGCAGTCGAAGGTGGCGCGGCACTGGCGCATCCGCACCGGCATCATGCAGGGCGACACGGCCAACACCACCGAGATCAACGTCCAGTTGGCCCTGCTGAACTACGGCATCCGCGACGTCGACTTCGCCACCGTGTGGGCCATGGCGCACACCATGGCCGAGCGCACCGGCGACGCGACGACCAACTTCATCAGCTGGGTGGAGTCCGTGGTCAAGAAGTGACCGGCGACTAGGACACCCCGGGCGCCCGACCGGCGACTTTCGGTCGGGCGCCCGGCATCGTCTCCGCTCGCGTGCGGGAATGGCCGCGGCCCCACCCCGGTTGCCACGATCATGACGACGACTGCGCCACGCCCCGAGATCCTGCGCTACACAGCCTTCTCCAGCGACCCCGCCGGTGGAAACCCCGCGGGTGTCGTCCTGGACGCCACCGCTCTGGACGACAGCGCCATGCTGGCCATCGCCGCCGACCTCGGATACTCGGAGTCCGCGTTCCTGACGGCGCCCCCGGAGGGTCTCGGCGCCGAGGACGGGCGGGCGTACACCATCCGGTACTTCAGTCCCAAGGCCGAGGTGCCGTTCTGCGGGCACGCCACCGTCGCGACCGCCCTGGCGCTCGCCGAACGGGTGGGCCCAGGGGAGCTGGTGTTCGCGACACGCGCCGGCACCGTGCCGGTGGAGGTGGTCGAGGAGGACGGGACGCTCCGGGCCACGCTCACCAGCGTCGAACCGCACCTCGAGGACATCACCGACGCCGATCTCACGGAGGCGCTCGCCGCGCTCGGCTGGCCGGAGGCCGACCTCGACCCCGCCTTCCCGCCCCGCATCGCCTTCGCGGGCGCCCGCCATCTCGTCCTCGCGGCGGCGACCCGCGCCCGACTCGCGGACCTCGCCTACGACTTCGCCCGCCTCGAAGCCCTGATGCACCAACTCGACCTGACCACCGTCCAGTTGGTGTGGCGGGAGTCGGCCACCGTCTTCCACGTCCGTGACCCCTTCCCCGTCGGCGGAGTCGTCGAGGACCCGGCGACCGGCGCGGCGGCGGCCGCGTTCGGTGCGTACGCGCGTCAACTCGGCCTGGTCCCCGAGGACTCCGTCCTCACCCTGCACCAGGGCGAGGACCTCGGCCGCCCCGGCGAACTCACGGTGACCCTGCGCGCGGGCGACCCGCGGGTCCGTGTCGGCGGCGCGGGAACACGCATCGGCTGAAGGGTGAGCCCCTGGCCGCCTCCGGGATACGCACCTGTTGTCAGTGGCCCGTGGCACGATCCCGGTCATGACAGCGATCGACGAACAGCTCCTTCTTGAGACGGCCGCCAAACACGGCGTACCCGCCCCAGTCGTAAGGGAGTTGATGGCCCACGCGCGGCCGTGTCTCTACCTGGTGCCGTACGAGCAAGTGCCCGAGTCCCGTCGGGAAACGGCCCGCCCCGCCGCACGGACGGGCGGGCTCCCCGCACTGCCGGACGGGGTGAACTGGCCCGACGGGAATGAGCCGTTGGCGCTGAGCGTCGACTGCGCGGCCCTGCCTCGCGACGTCCTGGACATCGAACTGCCTGCCGATGGGCACCTGTTGCTCTTCACCGAGATCGAGTACCCGCCGGAGTCGTCCACGGTGCTCCACATACCTGCCGGGGTACGCACCTCGGAGCGCCCCGCCACATATCAACTCGACGGTGAGGACGTGCGGTCCAGGGTCTATGAACCACGCACCCTGTACCCCGTGGCCGGGCTGACCTTCGACGGCGAGTGGCAAGGGGGCCCGCAGATCGGCGCGTTCCTCGACGGCGACGGAAACGGCGACGGCGGCCAGGACGCGCTGCACAGTTTCGAGGAGGCCGTCCTCGACCTGGCCTACGGCGGCCATCGCCCCGGCGTCCGCGTCCAGATCGGCGGCTTCTCCGACCCGTGGGACATGGCACCGGACACGGGCGAACTCGTCCTCTTCGCGCAGTTGGCCGGGCAGGCGATCGACTACAACGTGTTCACGATGAACCTGATCGTCGGGACCCGGGAGGACATCGCGGCCCGGCGGTACACCGGGCTCCAGTACGAGCAGCAGTGCTAGGCACCCCGTCGTGCGGCTCGGCCGTCAACTGCCCCTACGAGGTCGGCAGTTGCGTCCCACAGCCGCCCGGCCAAGGCCGGGTCCAAGCCGGCCTTGCTCTGTCGTCGTAGGGCCGGGGAGCCCCGGAAGCCGCCCAGGCCGTCCGGGCCGACGTAGGAGTTGCCGGGGACGTCCTGCGTCGCGGCGTAGAGCAGGGACAGTGCTCCGCGCTCGGGGGCGTTGGTGAGGAACGTGAACCGGTTGACGACGTTCGACCGGGAGTGGGCCGCCAGTGAGGTGCGGGCGATGCCCGGACTGGCCAGGATCGAGCGGACCGGGCTGTTCGCGGCGGTGAGCCGGCGCTGCAACTCCAGTGAGAACAGGACGACCGCGAGCTTCGACGCCTGGTATGCCTGCATCCCGTTGTGCTTGCGGGTGCGCCAGTCGAGGTCGTCCAGGTCGAGCCTGCCCTGCTTGTGCAGTTCGCTGGTGACGTGCACGACGCGGTCGGTGATGTGACCGAGGAGCAGGTTGGTCAGCAGGAAGGGGCCGGTGTGGTTGGTGGTGGTCTGCAGGTCCAGGCCGTCGGCCGTGCGCGCGGCCGGGATGTCCATCACGCCGGCGTTGTTGATCAGGATGTCGAGGCCGCCGGACCAGGCGTCGGCGAAGGCGCGTACGGAGGTCAGGTCGGACACGTCGAGCGGTCGGACGTCGAAGGTGCCGGGCAGACCGGCGACCGCGCTGCGGGCCTTGCCGGTGTCGCGTACCCCCAGCAAGACGCGGGCACCCACGCGGGCGAGTTCGCGTGCCGTGATCAGGCCGAGGCCGCGGCCGGCACCGGTGATCACCACCGTACGGCCGGTGAGGTCCGGGAGATCCTGCTCGGTCCAACTGGGCATACGGCTCATGGGAGTTGGCTCCTGGTTCGCTGTGACGGCTGACGGCTGACCGTTGACGGTTGACCGCTGATCGCCTCGCCAGTGAACCCGCCCCGCCACGACCCCCGGAAGGACCTCCGCAACCACTGAACGCCAGGTCGTGGCTGAGCCGCACCGCATGGCCGACGATGAGAACCATGGACCACACGTTCGACCGCGCGTCCCTCGGCGCCTTCCTGCGCACCCGGCGCTCGGCCCTGCAACCGGAGGACGTCGGGCTGCGCCGCGGGCAGCGTCGGCGTGCTCCGGGCCTGCGCCGCGAGGAGGTGGCGGAGCTGTGCACCATGTCCGCCGACTACTTCGCCCGGCTGGAGCGCGGCGACGGGCCGCAGCCTTCGGAGCAGATGCTCGCCGCCATCGCCCGCGGCCTGCGGCTGACCCCGGACGAACGCGATCACCTGTTCCTGCTCGCCGGACACCGAACCGCCCGCCGGGGCGCGCGACTTGAGCATGTGAGCCCCGGCCTCATGCGGGTCATGGACGGCCTGGCCGACACCACCGCGCAGGTCATGGGACCGCTGGGGGAGACGCTGCTGCAGACCCCGTCCGCCGTGGCGCTGCTCGGCGAGCAGACTCGGTACACGGGCAACTCCCGTAGCGCGACGCACCGTTGGTTCACCGATCCGGCCGAGCGGGAGCGCTACGACCCCGAGGACCACGACGTCAACAGCCGGACCAACGTCGCGCTCCTGCGCGCCGCCGTCACCCGGGACGGGCCCGGCTCGCCCGCGGCGGGCCTGGCGGACGTCCTGCGGCGCACCAGTGACGAGTTCGCCCGGCTGTGGGAGCGGCACGAGGTGGGCCTGCGCTGGAGCGAGACCAAGCGGTTCGTCCATCCTCAGGTCGGCCGGCTGGACCTCTACTGCCAGCTCCTCCTGGAGCCGGACCAGGGCCAGTCACTGCTCGTCTTCACCGCCACCCCCGGTACGGAGAGCCACGAGAAACTCGCCCTCCTCACCGTGCTCGGCACCGACCGGTTCGCCGTCGACACCGAGTGATCCTGCGAGTACCGAGGGCTACGGCCCTGCCCGAAGCGTCAACGCGCCCTGCGTGTCGGCACTTTCCTCACTTTCTTCCCCAGCTCTTTCCTTCCGCCGGTGAACCTCGCCGGCTCCTTTCACCTCTACGACGTGTAGTGGAGGTTGCCCCGGAGTGAACTGCCGACCGACCGGGACGGAGCGAGGAGAAGGACGCCATGGATGACGGTCCCCGTGCCGGCGGTGGTCTGCGGCTGAGGCGGCGCGACGCGCCTGCCATGGCGGGGCCGTTGTGGGCCCGGCCGCTCGCGACCGAGGCCCCGGCACCGCAGCAGCTGCACCGGGGGATGACGCTGATCGCCGCGATCAGCCTGTTCATCGGCACGCGCGACGCCTGGACGAGGGCGATGACGTCCCGCCCGGACGTCGCCGGGATCATCTCCGTCTGCTACGCCGGGATACTCGTCGCGGGCGTGCTGGCCCTCACCACACGCACCCGGCGCGCCCTGACCCGGGTCGACGCGGGCGTTTTGGTGCTCGCGGTCGTGCTGGTGCTGTGCGGGTACTGGCTCAACCACGCCGGCACCGACGAGGGCGTCCTCACCGCGCAGGCCGCCCACGAGATCCTGCACGGACACCCCATCTACGGGCAGCCCTGGCCGTGGCTGTTCGACCGTTCGTCGGTCGGCATCACGAAGACCATGGCGGGCGGCGCCGACTACACCTACGGCTATCCGCCCCTGACCGCGCTGCTCGCCGCCCCCGTCCACGCCGTGGTCCACTCGACGGCCGCCGCGACCCTCGTCACCACCGGCGCCCTGCTCGCGGGCGCCGTCCTGCTGTGGTGGCTGCTCCCGGCGCCCTGGCGGTCCGGCGCCACCGCCGTGTGCCTCGGCTTCGGCTTCCTGCCGGGCTACGCCTACTCCGGCTACCCCGCCGTCCTCGCCCTGGCGCTCCTCATCCCGGTGGTGGTCCGCTGGCCCGACACCGGAGCCGGCGGCCGGCTCGGACTCCCCGGCGTGGCCCAGGCTCTCTGCCTCGGCGCGGCCTGCGCCACCCAGCAACTCGCCTGGTTCCTCACACCGTTCCTCCTCATCGGCCTCTACGCCGTCCGCCGCGGCGACCTCGGCCCCCGGCCCGCCCTCGGCGTGATCGCCCGCTACACCGGCACCGCCGCCCTCACCTGGGCCGCGATCAACGCCTACTTCGCCACCCAGGACTTCCACACCTGGCTGCACGGCCTGCTGCTCCCGCTCACCCAGAAGGCGATCCTGCACGGCCAGGGCCTCATGGGGATCTCGTACTACTTCACCGCGGGCAGCAGGCACCTCGACTACTACTCCTACGGCAGCCAGCTGCTCCTGTTCGGCCTGCTCGCCGCCACGCTGCTCTTCGTGAGGCGGCTCGGACCGGCGATCACCGTGCTGCCCTGGCTCAGCTTCTACCTGGCCACCCGGTCCCAGGACGGCTACTTCCTGATGATGACCCCGCTGTGGCTCGCGGCGGCCGCGACCGTCCCGGCCTCCGCGTTCGCCTCCGCCTGGCAGCCCCGCATCCCGCACATCACCGGCCACCGGGCCAAGGCCGTCCTGGCGGCGGGACTCGTCACGCCCGCCGTGGTGTGCGCGGCGGTCGCCGCGGCCAGTGCTCCGCCGCTGAGGATGAACGTCACACCAAGCTTCGCGGAGCGGGCCGGCCACCTGGACATCACCGGTCTCGCGGTCCGGGTCGTCAACATCACCGGCACCCGGCTCACCCCTCACTTCGCCAGCCGCCTCGGACAGGGCGCCTCCGACTGGTGGACCGCCTCCGGAGGCCCCGCGACCCTCGCCCCGCACGCCTCCGCGACCTACGAGGTGAAGCCGCCCGGCGGTGTGCGGCGGGCCCCGGGAGGGTCGCATCCGCGCTTCTACCTCATCGCCGTGACCGGTACCCCGATGACCATCACCACCGCACGGATTCCGATTAGTTGACCGAGTTTGACGTAAAAGGATATCCCGTAAATGAGAAAGGCCCTACAGGGTTCTCATCTGAGATTGTTATATTGCGCAACCACGCAAGAGAGAGCGGACCCCCGCCTCGCCCGACCCGACACGGCCGCGCGCCCCTGGCCGCAGCATCGAACGGCCTGAACGGCCCGACCGTACGTGGGAGTGCCAGATGACCGACCTCGGGGACGGCCCCGTGGGACACGCCACGCGCAGCCGCACACGAGGCGTGCCGAGACCGCGTGCCGGTGAGGCCGACGAGCCGCTGCCCACCGGCGGCCGGGCCGCCGCCCGTGCCGCGGCCCGGCAGGCCCCGCGCGGCGGATCCCGCGCCCGCGGCCGCACCGCCTCGCGCCGCCGCGTCAAGCAGAGCGCGGGCGGCAAGCGGGTGCTGAAGATCAGCGCGATATCCCTGTCGGTGCTGATCATGGTGACCGCGGGTGCCGGCTGGTGGTTCTACGAGCACCTGAACGGCAACATCAACAGCATCGCGATCGACGACGGCGCGGGCGGCAAGGAGAAGGCCGACGCCTTCGGCCGTACGCCGATCAACCTCCTCGTGATGGGTAGCGACGCCCGCAGCAGCGCGACCGACTGCAAGCTCGGCGGCGGCTGCTCGACCACCGGCGTGCAGACCGGGAACGGCAACGCGGACGTCGAGATGGTGGTCCACATCTCCGCCGACCGCTCGAACGCCACCGTGATGAGCATCCCGCGCGACACCATGACCCAGGTCCCCGCCTGCAAGGACCCGGACAGCAGCCAGTCGACGGCCGGTTACTACGGCCAGATCAACAGCGCGCTGCAGTACGGCCAGGAGTGCCAGGTCAAGACCGTGCACGCGCTCACCGGCATCACCATCGACCACTTCGTGCAGATGGACTTCTCCGGCGTGGTGAAGATGTCCGACGCGGTCGGCGGCGTCTCGGTGTGCGTGAACGCCGACGTCTACGACACCTACTCGCACCTGAAGCTCGCCAAGGGCACCCACACCCTCAAGGGCAACGCGGCGCTCGAGTTCGTCCGCTCCCGGCACGGCTTCGGCGACGGCAGCGACCTCGGCCGTACCGTCTCGCAGCACCTGTTCCTGAGCGCGATGATCCGCAAGTTCAAGAGCGCCGGCACGCTCACCGACCCCCAGGCGGTCTACAACCTGGCCGACGCCGCCACCAAGGCGCTCACCGTGGACACCGGCCTCGGCACCGTCAAGAAGCTCATCGGGCTCGCCGCGGACCTGGACAAGGTCCCCACGAAGCGCATGACCTTCACCACGATGCAGACCGGCGCCGACCCGAACAACGCGGACCGCGTCGTGCCCGCGACGGCGGCGAAGAGCCTGTTCGCCACCATCGCCAACGACCAGTCGCTGACCACCTCTTCGGGCAAGAAGTCCTCGGCGGCCACCGCGACCGCCACGGCCGTCGCCGTCCCCGCCGCGCAGATCGCCGTGACGGTGGAGAACGGCACCAGCATCAGCGGACGCGCCTCCACGGTCGCGACCTCCCTGATAGACGGCGGCTTCAGCTCCGGCACCACCACGGGCAACGCCTCCGTCAGCGCGACCACGACCACGCTCACCTACGGCACCGGGCAGAAGGCCGAGGCCCAGACGGTGGCGAGCGCGATCGGCCTCTCCTCCTCGCACCTCAAGCAGGGCACCGGCACCGGCCTGACCCTGGTGATCGGCACGGACTGGCCGAGCGGCACGACGTTCCCCGGCGGCGGTTCGTCCCCGGCCCCCGCCGACACCAAGGCGGCCACCTCCAACGCCCAGGCCTCGACCGCCGACCAGTCGAAGTCCTGCGCCAAGGTCAGCACGTACAAGACGGTCAGCCTGAACGGCGTCGCCATGACCCCGACCGAGGCGTACCGGCTGGCGACGAACAAGAAGGACTCGGCGTCCTGACGGGCGCTAGACGACGCTCTCGGCGGTCCAGGTGATGTGCGGGGGATCCACCCTCGCGCACAGCGGGCCGCCGTTCGCGTCCGTCAGCCCGAGCCGCCCGACCAGCAGACCGTCGGGCGCGGCGGCGGCCAGGACGTCGTCCGGCACCGAGTCGAGCATGAGCTTGGCCCGCCGGAACATCGTGAAGAGACCGGCCGCGTCGACCGTCCCCCACGACAGATACACGAACCGCAGACCCATCCGGTGCTGCACATAAGGGCCCGTGACCACGACGCCGTCCGGCGTCACCTCCGCCGCGCACTCCAGCGTCCAGCTCGCGGACGAGCCGTCCCCCGGCTGCGGTTCGAGGAGTTCGACCGGCCGGTCCCGGCGCTGCACGGCGACATGGACGTTGTCGTACGTCGCGACGGGCTTGTCGGCGGGTGCGGGGAAGGTACGGCCGGGCAGGTCGACGGCGTCGATGCGGAGGTGCATACGGGCCATCATGCAGGGTCCGCCCGCCGCACCCTCAGTCGATCAAGGGAAAGTGGCAGGCGGTGTACCGACCTGAGGCGGTCATGGTCAGCCGGGGCCGCTCCACGGCACAGCGCTCACGCGCGTAAGGGCACCGAGTCCGGAACGGACATCCCGTCGGCTTGTCCACCGGGTTGGGCACCTCGCCGGTGAGCACGATCCGCTCCCGGGGAGCCTCATCGGTGAGCGTGCCGTCGTCGATGTCCGGCACGGCCGACAGCAACGCCTGCGTGTACGGATGCGCGGGCTCCTTGTACAGGGCCTCGGTCTCGGCGAGTTCGACGATCTCCCCGAGATACATGACCGCGATCCGGTCCGACACATGCCGGACCACCCCGAGGTCGTGCGCGATGAACACGTAGGTGAGCGCGAACTCCTCCTGCAGATCGGCGAACAGGTTCAACACCTGTGCCTGGATGGACACATCGAGCGCCGACACCGGCTCGTCCGCCACGATCAGCTTCGGGTTCGTCGCCAACGCCCGCGCGATCCCGATCCGTTGCCGCTGCCCACCCGAGAACTCGTGCGGATACCGGTCCAGATGGGCCGCAGCCAGCCCTACGACGTCGAAGAGCTCGGCGACCCTACGGCGGACCGCGCGCCCGTCGCCGTAGCGGTGCACGAGCAGCGGCTCCGCCACGATGTCCCCGGCACGGCGGCGGGGGTTGAGTGAGGCCTGCGGGTCCTGGAACACCAGCTGCATGCCCGGCCGTACCGGACGCAGCCGACGCGTGGAGAGCGTGCTGATGTCCTGGCCGTCGAACTCGACCCGCCCGCCGGTGAGTTCGGTGAGCCGGACCAGACAGCGGCCGAGCGTGGACTTGCCGCAGCCCGACTCGCCGACGATGCCGAGCGTCTCACCGGCGCGCACCTCCAACGACACGCCGTCCACGGCCCGCAGCACTCTGCGGCGCGGGGAGAGCCCGTCCGCGCGCAGGGGGTAGTGCTTGGTGACGTCCGTGGCGCGCAGCAGCACCTCTGTCGATGTCGTCAGCGCGCTCATGGTGTCGCCTCTCGTTCCAGGTCCGGTACGTCCGTCGCCGCAGCGCGGGAGGTCAGGCGCAGGGAGGCGCGGTCGTCGTCGGGCAGCCAGCAGGCGTCGCGGTGGGGACCCGCCCCGGTCGACAACTCGGGCCGCTCCTCGCACCGTTCGTGCCGCAACCGGCACCGGGGCGCGAACGCGCACCCCTCCGGCAGGCTCCCCGGCGCGACGGGCATCCCCGCGATGGTGGGCAGCCGCCGCAGCCGGGGCCCGCCCACCCGGGGCACCGAATCCAGCAGCCCCCAGGTGTACGGATGCCGCGGTCCGTGGAACACCGCCCGGCGTGGTCCCTCCTCGGCCGCCCGGCCGCCGTACATGACGAGGACACGGTCGGCGATCTGCGAGATGACGCCCATGTCGTGCGTGATGAGGATGACGGCCGAGCCCTGCCCGTTCAACTCCCGCATCAGGTCCAGGATTTGAGCCTGGACGGTGACGTCCAGCGCCGTGGTCGGCTCGTCGGCGATCAGTAGTGCCGGGCCGCAGGACAGGGCCATGGCGATGACCGCGCGCTGGCGCATGCCGCCGGAGAACTCGTGCGGGTAGGCGTTCGCGCGGGAGGCCGCGTCCGGGATGCCGACGTCGGAGAGGAGGCTGACGGCACGCGCGTGGGCCACCTTGCGGGACACCTTCTCGTGCGCCCGGATCTGCTCGGCGATCTGCCAGCCCACGGTGTACACGGGGGTGAGCGCGGTCATCGGGTCCTGGAAGACCATGGCGATCTCCCGGCCCCGTACCGCCCGCATCTCCTTGTCGGGAAGGGCGAGCAAGTCCCGGCCGCGGAAGCGGACTTCGCCCTCGACGGTCACGTTCGGACTGGTGAGCAGGCGCAGCACGGCGAGCATCGAGACGCTCTTGCCGGAGCCCGACTCGCCCACCACGCCCAGGATCTCACCGGGTGCCACCGAGAAGGACAGGCCGTCGACGACGGTGACGGAGCCTCGGCGGGTGCGGAACGACACCCTCAAGTCACGTACGTCCAGCAGGGGTTGGTCAGACATGGCGGGCCCTCGGGTCGAGTCGGGCGTACAGGATGTCCACCAGCGCGTTGGCGAGGACCACGAAGAACGCCGCGTACAGGACGGTGCCCATGATCACGGGGAGGTCCAGGTTCTGCAGGGCGTCGAAGGTCAGCTTGCCTATGCCGGGGAGGCCGAAGACCACCTCGGTGAGCAGCGCGGCGCCGCCCACCAACGCGCCGAAGTCCAGGCCGAACAGCGACACGATCGGGATCAGGGAACAGCGCAGGGCGTGCCGGATCAGGATGCGCCGCTCGGAGAGGCCCTTGGCGCGCGCGGTGCGGACGTAGTCCTCGTTCAGGGCGGTGACGACCTCGCCGCGCAGCAGCCGGGCGTAGATCCCGGCGTAGAGCAGTGCGAGGGTCAGCCAGGGGAACAGCAGGTGCAGGGCCCACTGGCCGGGGTCGTGGCCGATGCCGACGTAGCCCGGTGGCGGGACCCAGGAGAAGACCGAACTGTGCAGCTGCTTCTGGGTGATGAGGTTGACGACCTCGCCGAGCCAGTAGGCGGGGAGGGAGACGCCGACCACGCCGACGAGCATGATGACCGGGTCGGCCGCCTTGCCGCGCAGGGCCGCGGCCGCCGTGCCCATGATGATGCCGGCCGTCATCCAGATCAGCGCGGCACCGATGACGAGCGACAGGGTCACCGGGGTGGCCTGCACGATCTGCGGGATCACGCGGGAGCCGCGGTTGACGAACGACTCCAGGTCGCGGTCGATGAGAAGGTGACGCATCATCAGCAAGTAGCGGATGGGTATCGGGCGGTCGAGGCCGAAGGAGTGTCGGACCTGGGCGAGCGTGGCCGGGTCGGCGTTGCGGCCCGCGATGCGGGCGGCGGGGTCGACTCCCGGTGTGGCGAAGAAGATCAGGAAGACCAGCACACTGATCGCGAACATCACCAGCAGGGCGGACGCGAAGCGCTTCACGATGAACCGGAGCATCGGAGTCACACCCCTCCGCGCAGCCGGGCGCCCGGGTCGAGCGCGTCGCGCACGCCGTCGCCGAGGACGTTGAGGGCCGCCGTGGTCAGCGCGATCAGGAGGCCGGGCGCGATCGTCACGGCGGGGCGGGTGTAGAGCAGCCCGAGTCCGTCCTCGATGATCGTGCCCCAACTGGCGTCCGGCGGCTGGACCCCGACGGACAGGAAGGACAGCGCCGACTCGGTGAGCATGGCGAGCGCGGTCATCAGCGGCACGAACACGATCGCCGTCGGCAGGACGTTGGGCAGTACCTCGCGGCGCAGGATGCGCACGGTTGGCGCCCCGGAGCCGATGGCCGCCTGGATGTACTCCTTGTTGCGCAACACCAGCACCTGACCGCGCAACGGCCTTGCTATGTACGGCACATAGATCGCCGCGATGATCGCGACGGGCAGCCACAGACTCCCCGCCTCGACGGTGAGCGGTCCGAGGTGCAGTCCGTCGGTGAGGAGGACGACCGAGAGGCAGATCGCCAGCAGGTACACCGGGAACGCCCAAATGACGTCCAGGACGCGGGAGATGACGGCGTCCACCACCCCGCCCGCGTACCCGGCGACGACTCCGACGACCGTACCGAGGGCGCAGGTCACCAGCGCAGCCGTGAACCCGATGAACAGGCTCGTGCGGCCGCCGTAGAGCAGGCGGGCCATGACGTCGCGGCCCTGGTTGTCGGCGCCGAGGAAGTAATGGGCGGGGTCCCAGGTCGGGCCGATCGGGGTGACGCCGAGGCCGAGGCCGGTGCTGCTCGGGGTGAGCACCGGCACGGTCTTGCCGTCGACGACCGTGGTGCCCGAGACATGGGACTGGAAGGGGTCGGTGTGGGCGATGTGGTGCGCGTACAGCGGTGCGCACAGGCTCGCCAGGACGACGAGGAAGAGGACGACGGCCGCGGCCAACGCCGACCTGTTGTGCAGCAGGTCGGCGCCGGCCGTCCGCCAGGGGCCCGGCGAGCGCCGGGCCTCGACGGTGGCCGACTCGGGTGCGGCGGTGCTCACTTGACCCATGTCTGGCCGACGAGCATGTAGAACTGCTTGCTGAACTGGTAGTTGCCCAGCCGCTTCGACGTGAAGTCGATGATCTTCGGGTTGATCAGCGGGACGACCGGCGACTGCTGCATGATTGACTGGTCGATCGCGCCCCACTGCTTGTTCGCCGCCGTCGGGTCGGTCTGGGCGGTCTTCAGCGCGGTCTGCATCTTGGCGTCGATGCCCTTGTCGCAGAAGCCGGAGATGTTGATGCTGGAGTCGCTGCCGGGGTGGAACGCGGCGCAGGACAGCAGCACGTTGAGGAAGTCCGAGGCCGCCGGATAGTCCTGGTACCAGGACGTCAGGGCGAGTTGGACTTTGTTCTTCGTGTTCTGGATGTACGTGAACTGGATGTTCGCCGACAGGGGCTTGAGCGTCGCCTTGTAGCCGAGCTGGGTGAGCAGGCTCTGCAGGTACTGCCCGATCGACTTGTTGACGTCGTCGTCCTGCACGACGATGCCGACCGCCTGCCCCGCCGTACCGGACTGCTTCACCAGCGCCTTGGCCTTGGCCAGGTCGGCGGCCGTCCAGGTCGTGCCGCCGCCCTTGGTGTAGTCGCACGAGTCGACGTGCCCGGGGAAGCCCGGCGGCAGGATCGTGCACGCGGGGGAGGCGAGGTTGGTGCCGCCGTAGAGCCGCACCACGGCCGACCGGTCCACGGCCCAGTTGATCGCCTGGCGCGCCAACTTGTTGTTGAACGGGGCCGAGTTGACGTTCAGCGTCGCGTACCAGAACGCGGTCAGCGGGTTCACATGTGCCTGGGACGTGTACTTGGTGCCGATCTCGTTGAGGCGGTCGGCGGGCGGCGGGTCGAACATCCAGTCCGCCTGGCCGTTCTCGACGGCGGTCACCTCGGACTCGACGGTCTGCCCGAAGGTGTAGTCGATCTGGTCCGGGTAGCCCTGCGGCTCGGCCTCCCGCGACCACTCCTTGAAGTGCGGGTTGCGCACCAGCTTCAGCGCACGGTTCGGGTCGTAGGAGGCCGCCATGTACGGGCCGGTCGTCGGCAGCGGCTTCGTGCCCGCGTCCTTCGTCGGTGAGCCCTTCGGCAGGATGCTGGCGTGCGGGACGGCCAGCTTGTAGGGGAACTCCGAGTCCGCCGACGTCAGGTTGATGGTGACGGTGTTCGCCTTCGCGTCGCCGGTCACACCGCCCTTGAGCGTGCAGGACGCGGGCGTCTTCAGGCAGGCGGTGGCGCCGACGATGCCGTTGTAGAAGGTGCCGGCGGTGGGGCTGGAGACCTTGAAGATGCGCTGGAAGGACGCCACCACGTCGTCGGTGGTCAGCGCCTTGCCGTTGGAGAAGCTGATGCCCTTGCGGAGTGTGAAGGTGTACGTCTTCCCGCCGTTGGTGACCTTCGGCAGCGCCGCGGCGAGGTCCGGGACGACCGTGAACGACTCCTGCCCGCCGACCTTCTTGAACGACAGCAGCCCGTCGTACATCGACTGGTACAACTGCCAGTACTGGAGCGTGTAGTTGACCTGCGGATCGAGACTCCCGGCGGCCGCGTGGGCGACCAGCTTCAACGTCCCGCCCTTGTGCTGGGGTTGGAACGCGGTGGAGCCGGACGCCGACGAGGACGACGACGTGGCCGGGTCGGCGGAGCCGCTGTCGGAGGACGAACAGGCGGCGGTGGTCAGGGCGAGGGCGACGGTGGCGGCGGCGAACGCGCTCCGTCTCGTGGTGCGGGACATCCAGGGAACTCCCGTCGGGGGAAGGGCTGTCGGGGCGGCCGGGGGAGGGGCCGAAGGCTCAGTCGGTGGAGTCGAGGAAGGTGCCCACGACCCGGAGGTAGAGCTCCTCCTCCTCGACGTGGGGCATGTGGCTGGAGCGCTCGAACATGTGCCAGCGCACGTCGGGGATGTGGTCGGCGAACGGGCGCAGGGTCTCGGGAGTCGCCTCGTCGTACCGGCCGGACACCAGCAGGGTCGGCGCCTCGACGAGATGCAGCCGGTCGACCACGGTCCAGTCCTTCATGGTGCCGACGACATGGAACTCGTTCGGCCCGTTCATCGTGTGGTACACGGTCGGGTCGGCCGCGATGTTCTCCCAAGTGGCCTGCACCTCGGGCGGGTTGGGGTTCAGCCGGCACACATGGCGCTCGTTGAAGACCTGCTCGGCGGCGAGGTAGTCGGGGTGGTCGGTGGTCCCGGCCGCCTCGTGGGCGAGCAGGGTGCGCTGGACCTCGGGCGGGAGCTGGGCGCGCAGTTCGGCCGCCGCCGCGAGCCAAAGCTCCATGGACGCGGGGGAGTTGGCGATGACCAGACCGCGCAGCCCGGCCGGGCGGCGTACCGCGTGCTCGGCGGCGAGCATGCCGCCCCAGGACTGGCCGAGGAGGTGATAGGAGTCGGCGATGCCCAACTCCTTGAGCAGGTTGTCCAGTTCGTCGAGGAAGAGCTGGACCGTCCAGAAGTCGGCGCCCTCGTCGGGCAGATGGGTGGACAGCCCGGTGCCGAGCTGGTCGTAGTGCACCACTTGGCGGCCCTGTTCGGCGATGCCCGCGATGCTGAGCGTGTAGTTGTGACCGGCGCCGGGTCCGCCGTGCAGGACGACCAGCGGTGTCCTGCCGGGTTCGCCCGTGATCCGGTACCAGGTCGAATGGCCGTTGAAGTCGACGGTGCCGGTGTGGTTCGGTGCGGGAATCGCCACGCGAGGGCCTCCCAGACGGGCCGGACGCGAGCCGGCCTCTGGCGGAATCGGAAAAGGAAGTGACGGATGGCTGTGATGGTGATTGGGTAAAAGGTCAGCGCACAAGACCTTTTAGTGGGGACTGGGCAAGACGTAACGGCGAGTTCACGTGGCCCGCCCGCGTTTACAGAAGTGGCACCGAAGGGGGAGGACAGCTGACATCCGTACCTGAGGCATCCGAAGCGGGGGACGAGTTCTCCCGCGTCCTCGACCGCGTCCTCCTCGGCGGCTCCCCGTCCTCCGCGCTGCGCCCGGTGCGGGTGGCCTCGGCGGTCGACGAGGTGTCCGACCGGCTGCTCACCGCGATCGCCGTCGGCGACTTCCTGCCCGGCGAACGGCTACCGGCCGAGCGGGAACTCACCGGCCTGCTGCGGGTCAGCCGCCCCACCGTCCGCGAGGCGGTCGCCCGCCTCCAGGCCGTCGGCGTGGTCGAGATCCGCCGCGGGCGCAACGGCGGGACCTACGTCCGCGACAGCTGGACCGACTCGACGGCCGCCGCCGTCCGGCACACCCTGCTGCCCCGCTGGGAGGAGTTCGAGCAGCTCTTCGACCTGCGCGGCCTGGTCGAGGGCATGGTCGCCGCGACGGCGGCCCGACGCCGGAGCGGCAAGGACCTCGAACCGATGCGGGACGCCCTGTCCGCCTACCTCTCCGCGAAGACCCAGCGCGACGCCCACACCGCCGACAGCGCCTTCCACCAGGCCGTCCGCACTGCCACGGGCAACCCGCAGATCGTCAACCTCAGCCAGGACCTGCTGGCCCGCATCAGCCTCGGCTTCCCGGTCGAACCCTGGGGCAAGGGCGAACAGGCCCACTTCCACCAGGGCGGCGAGGACCACAAGGCCCTGTACGAGGCCATCGCCGCGGGCGAGCCCGAGCGCGCCGAGGAGATCGCCCGGGGCCACTTCACGATCAGCGCCGACCTGATCCGGGACGTACTGGAACGGGTCCGGGCCCGTTAGACGGTCAACTCCCGTACGGCACCGGCGACTTCCGCGACACCGCCCAGCCGCAGCACAGGTCGCGCGCTCGCGGTGATCGTCGCCGGGCTGCCGAGCGCGTCGCCCATGTCGACGGCGATCTCGGTGATGCCCCGACCGGCCAGGTCGGCGGCGAGGCAGGCGGTGCTGTTGGCGTTGGCGATGTCCTCCGGGACGCCGATCGAGGGCGCGAACATGCGTGCCGCGAGCCGGCCGGAGCGCGTCGGCACCGAGTAGACGTAGCAGCCGAGGAGTCCGAACCGGTCGCAGGCCGACCGGAGATCCTCGAAGTCCGGTGCCAGTGCGGCGAGTTCGGAGCGCGACACGACCGGGACGAGCAGGCGCGCCCGGCCGACCGAGGCCACACGGGCACCCGGAGCGAGCGTGTCCGAGGTGACGCCCAAGGCGGGCAGGACATGTGCGCACTCGTCCGGGGTCGGCTCGCGCGACTCGACGGGACCCGGCTCGAAGACGGCTCGGAACCGCGTCCCCTCCCGAACCGCCCGGCCGGCGAACGAACGCCCCGCGGCACGCAGGGTGCCCCGGTACTCCGAGCCTGGGGCGCGTGCCGCAAGGAAGGCCAGCGCGGCGACCGTGCCATGACTGCAGGCGGGCAGTTCGCCCGCGGCGGTGAAGAAACGGAGCGAGACCTCGGACGCGCGCACCGACACGAACACGGCGTGCGAGGTCCCCGCGAGGACCGGCACCCGACACCGTTCGTCGTCGCTCAACGGCACCTCGTCCAGCACCGCGGTGGGACTCCCGCCGGTACCCGCACGCAGACACGCGCGGACGATGCTGACGGACAGTCGGCTGATCACACGAGAACCGTACTATCTTCTGTCACAACATCAGACATTCGGAGCAAATATGCCAAAAACGGATGAGCTGCTTGATGTGACGGAGACGGTGTTCCCGGCCGCCGTCCGCCCACCCGAGCGACGGCGCCGCGTCCTCCGCAGGCCCCCGCCGACCACGGCGCTCGTCATCGCGCTCGGCCTCGCCGTGGCCGTCCTCCTGCTGTCGGGCACGCCATGGCTGAACGACCCCGCCGTGGCGGCCTGGCGGACGGTCTGCCTGGCCATCACCGTGCAGGCGCTGCCCTTCCTCCTCCTGGGCACCGCCCTGTCCGGGGCCATCAACGCCTTTGTCCCGGCTGACCTGTTCACCAAGGTGCTGCCCAAGCGGGCCGCGCTCGCCGTCCCGGTCGCGGGTATCGCGGGCGCGGTCCTGCCGGGCTGCGAATGCGCGTCCGTGCCGGTCGCGAACAGCCTGATCCGACGCGGCGTCACCCCGGCCGCCGCCTTCGCGTTCCTGCTCTCGGCGCCCGCGATCAACCCGATCGTGCTGACCGCCACCGCCGTCGCCTTCCCGGGCAGCCCTGCCATGGTGCTGGCCCGGCTGCTCGCCTCGCTCGCCACCGCCGCCGTCATGGGCTGGCTCTGGCTCTGGCTGGGGCGCGAGGAGTGGCTGCGTCCCGTCGTACGGCACACCGGACACCGGTCGGGGCACAGCCGCTTCACGGAGTTCCGGCTCGGCTTCCAGCACGACTTCCTGCACGCCGGCGGCTTCCTCGTGCTGGGCGCGATGGCCGCGGCCACCTTCAACGTGACCGTCCCGCGCTCGGTCCTCGACACCTTCTCCGGCTCGCCCTGGCTGTCCGTGCTGTTCCTGGCCGGTCTCGCCGTCGTCCTCGCGGTCTGCTCCGAGGCCGACGCGTTCGTCGCCGCCTCGCTCACCGGCTTCTCGCCCACCGCCCGGCTGGCCTTCATGGTCGTGGGCCCGATGGTCGACCTGAAGCTGATCGCCCTTCAGGCGGGCACCTTCGGCCGGGCGTTCGCGGTGCGCTTCTCCACCGCGACCACCGTCGTGGCCGTGGCCGCCAGCGTCCTGATCGGAGGCGCCCTGCTGTGAAGCGCACCGCCCAAGTACTCCTCCTGGTCCTGACCGGCCTGGGCCTCCTGCACACCGCCCTCTTCACCGACCTGTACCTGCGCTACGTCAAGGAGGGCCTGCGCCCGCTCCTGATCATCTCCGGCGCCCTGCTCCTGCTCCTCGGCCTGGCGCACGCGATGTTCGACCGCGGATCCGGCGACGCGGAGGACCACGAGCACGACCACGGTCATGGACACGACCACTCCACGGCCCCCCGCATCGCCTGGCTGCTCTTCCTCCCCGCGCTCAGCCTCCTCTTCTACGCCCCGCCCGCCCTCGGCGCCTACACCGCCTCCCACGCGGGCAGCGAGACCGTCAAGAAACAGAAGGGGTTCGCCGCCCTGCCCGCGACCTCGCCCCTGCCGATGACCCTCACGGACTTCACCACCCGGGTCCAGCAGGACAAGGAGCTGGCCATCAAGGGCCGCAGCGTCGAGATGACCGGGTTCGCGACGCCGGTCCGGGGCGGCGGCTGGGATCTGACCCGGATCATCTTCACCTGCTGCGCGGCGGACGCCCAGACCGTGAAGGTGCACATGTACGGCACCCCCGCCCCGCCCGCCAACACCTGGCTGGCCGTCACCGGGACCTGGCACACCCAGGGCGCGCTCGGCACACGGACCGCCGCGGCGGCCCTCGACGTCCACGCCACCCGGAACATCGCCCAACCGGTCAACGCCTTCACGGACGACCTGCCCCTGACCCCGTCCTGAACCCCTTCCCGCGGGCATGAACTCCGGCCGGCAGCAGGGGTGTTGTGCATCCCCTCTGCCGGTCCGTCCCGCCGGGTTCATGTCCCGATCGCCTGGCATGTCCGAGAGTTAACGGGTCATTGGGGCACATGCGGTGTGAAGAGGGGGTCACCGCGTAAATCATCTTGTCATGGACCTGCTATCCGACGGGCGGATCGCGGTCTCATGGAGGTGTTGGATGCACCGCAGACTCGCCACCGGTCTCGCCGCCTCGACTCTGGCCCTGGCAGCCGTCGTCGCCACCGCGACAGCCGCCACCGCCGCCCCCGCCGACAAGCCCCAGATCCTTTCCAGCTGGACCCAGACCAGCGCGTCGAGCTACACCCTCTGGGCCGCGGCCCGCGCCAACCAAGTCGCCTGGTCCGCCTACGCGTTCGACTGGACCACCGACTACTGCTCCGACTCGCCCGACAACCCCTTCGGCTTCCCCTTCGCCACCTCCTGCGCCCGCCACGACTTCGGCTACCGCAACTACAAGGCCGCGAACGCCTTCAGCGCCAACAAGTCGCGGCTCGACAGCGCCTTCTACGACGACCTCAAGCGCGTCTGCGCGGGCTACAGCAGCGCCGTCGCGACCACCTGCAACAGCACGGCGTGGACGTACTACCAGGCCGTGAAGGTCTTCGGCTGACCGACCCGGAACTGCTCAGGCGGTGCGGGAAGGGCTGGGGACCGGGCCGACCGATGAGTTCGGGCGGCGCGGGAGGTCTACCGGGCATGAGCGAAAAAGTGATCTCCGGAATGTCCATGTCCCTCGACGGCTTCATCACCGGCCCGGACGACACCCGCGCCAACCCCCTCGGTGTCGGCGGCGAACGCCTGCACCGATGGGTCCAGGAAATGGACGACACCGACGCCAAGGTCCTCGCCGAGATGGCCGACGGCGTCGGCGCCGTCCTCATGGGCCGCCACTCCTACGACATCTGCGAAGGCGAGGGCGGCTGGGGCGACGGAGGGCCCGTGGGGAAGGTCCCCTGTGTCGTGCTCACCCACCACGCCCCCGATCCGGCCGACGTCGTCGCCCCCGACGTGTTCACCTTCGTCACCGACGGCATCGAGTCCGCGGTGGCCCGCGCCAAGGAGATCGGCGCCGGCCGGGACGTCGGGGTCCACGGTGCGACCGCCGCCCAACAGGCCCTGAACGCCGGTCTGTTGGACGAGATCCACATCATGCTCGTCCCGGTGCTCCTGGGCGCCGGCAAGCGGCTCTTCGACCACCTCGGCGGTCCCGTCGAACTCCGCCGGCTCTGGACGCGCGAGTCGCCGGACATCACCCACCTGCGCTTCGAGGTCCTGACCAAGCACTGACCAGGGCTCACGGTGCCCCGCCGCCGTCACACGGCGACGACCCGCACCCCCGCCTCCTCGAACCGCCGCACCATGTCCGCCCCCACCCCCGCGTCCGTCACCAGCGTGTTCACCGCCTGGGCCGAGCAGATCCGGGCGAACGCCCGCTGCCCCAGCTTGCTGGAGTCGGCCGCGACGACCACACGCTCGGCGCGCTCGCACAGCAGCCGGTTGATGGCGGCCTCCGCCTCGTCGTGGGCCGCCGCGCCGTGTGTCACGTCGAAGGCCACCACACCCAGCACCGCCACATCGACGGTGATCTGCGAGAGCACCCCGTCCGCGAGCGGCCCGACGAGTTCGTACGACTGCGGTCGCGCGACCCCGCCGGTCAGCACGATCTTGAACTGGGGCCGTACGGCGAGCTCGTTGGCGATGTTGAGCGCGTTGGTCACGATGGTCAGCGCCGGTGTTCCGGAGGTGAGGTCGCTGCGCACGGCCAGGGCGCGGGCCACCTCCGTGGTCGTCGTGCCGCCGGTCAGGCCCACCGCCTCGCCGGGCGCGACGAGTTCGGCGACCGCGGCGGCGATGCGCTGCTTCTCGGAGGCGTGCCGGGCGGTCTTGTAGCGCAACGGCAGTTCGTACGACACCCCGTGCACGACGGCGCCGCCCCGGGTGCGCACCAGCATCTGCTGCTCGGCGAGCTGGTCGAAGTCACGGCGGATCGTCGCGGCCGACACCGCGAGGTCGGCCGCGGCCTCCTCGACATCCAGCCGGCCGCGCTCGACCAGCAGGTCCAGCAGCGCTTTCCAGCGGGCGTCGCGCGACATCCGCACTCTCCGTTCCTCGATTCTCCGGCGACCCTAGCGCACACGATCCTTCCTCAATTGCTTGATTGTGCTCGAAAGCTCGCTATATCTTGCAGGAACAAGCATCAACGGGGAGGGGTACGGCATGACCTATGTCGAGGACGAGCTGAACAGTCAGCCCGAGTGCTGGATACGCGCCGCGGCGGAGGCGCCCCGGTACCGGGACGTACTGCCGGCGCCGGGGGAGCGGGTCGCGATCGTCGGCTGCGGCACCTCGTACTTCATGGCCCAGGCGATCGCCGCCCTGCGTGAGGGGGCGGGCCAGGGCGAGACCGACGCCTTCGCCGCCTCGGAGTTCCCGCACGGGCGGACGTACGACCGGGTCCTCGCCCTCACCCGCTCCGGCACCACCACCGAAGTGCTGGAACTCCTGCGGGAGTTGAGGGGGCGCACCCGCACCACCGCGATCACCGCCGACCCGCACACCCCCGTCATGACGGCCGCCGACGACATCGTCGTGCTCGACTTCGCCGACGAACGGTCCGTCGTCCAGACCCGGTTCGCGACCACCGCCGTCACCCTGCTCCGCGCGCACCTGGGCCTGCACACCGATGCCGCGGTCGCCGACGCCCGCACCGCGCTCACCGCCGACCTGCCCCAACAGCTCGTCGCCTGCACCCAGTTCACGTTCCTCGGCCGCGGCTGGACCGTCGGGCTCGCCAACGAGGCCGGGCTGAAGATGCGCGAGGCCTCACTGTCCTGGACCGAGGCCTACCCGGCGATGGAGTACCGGCACGGACCGATCAGCATCACCACCCACGGCACCGCCACCTGGATGCTCGGCGAGGCACCCGAGGGACTCGCCCAACAGGTGGGCGCCACCGGCGGGTTGTGGATCGAGGGCGGCCTGGACCCGCTCGCCGAACTCGTCCGCGCCCAGCGCCTCGCGGTCGCCGTCGCCGCGTACCGCGACCTGGACCCGGACCGCCCGCGCCACCTCACCCGCTCGGTGATCCTCGCCCCCTGAAGCCCGCGACTCCAGGCCAGGAAAGGAAAGCCCGTGCCCCTCGTCACCACCGGCGAGCTCGTCACCCGCGCCGCCGAGGCCCGCTCCGCGGTCGCCGCCTTCAACATCATCACGCTGGAACACGTCGAGGCCGTCATCGCCGGCGCCGAGTCCACCGGCGCCCCCGTCGTCCTCCAAGTCAGCGAGAACGCCGTCAAGTTCCGCTACGGCCGCCTCCTCCCGCTCGCCCGCGCGGCCGTGGCCGCCGCCGAACGGGCCGCCGTACCAGTGGCGTTGCACCTCGACCACGTCCAGAGCGACGACCTGCTGCGACAGGCACAGGCCGCCGGTTTCAGCTCCGTCATGTACGATGCGGCCCGCCTGCCCTACGCCGAGAACCTCGCCGCGACCCGCGCCGCCGCCGACTGGGCCCACGCCCAAGGGCTGTGGATCGAGGCCGAGTTGGGAGAGGTCGGCGGCAAGAACGGCGAACCGCCCCTCGACGCCCACGCCCCCGGCGCCCGCACCGACCCCGCCCAGGCCCGCGCCTTCGTCGCCGACTCCGGCGTGGACGCACTGGCCGTGGCCATCGGCAGCTCGCACGCCATGACCACCCGCACGGCCACCCTCGACCACGACCTCCTCAAGCGGCTCACCGCCACCCTGGACGTCCCCCTCGTCCTGCACGGCTCCTCGGGAGTCCCCGACGACGAACTGACCGCGGCCGTCGCCGGCGGCATCACCAAGGTCAACGTGGGCACGGCCCTCAACCAGGCGATGACCGGCGCGATCCGCACGTTCCTCGCCGATCACCCCGAGGCGGTCGACTCCCGCAAGTACCTGAGCGTGGGCCGGGAGGCGATGGCCGGGGCGGTGGCCCGGATCATCGGCGTGCTCGCGGGAGGCGGGACTTTGCGGACACGGCCTAGCGCTTGACGGCCTTCAGCACCACGAACTTCGCGTCGCTGGCGACCAGTTGGCTGTTGCCGAAGAGCCGCTTCAGCTTCACGTGGTAGGCGAGATGACGGTTGCCGATCACCCACAGCTCGCCGCCCGGCCGCAGCGCGCGCCGCGCCCCGCTGAACATCCGCCAGGCCGTCGCGTCGGTCGTCGCCTGGTGGGAGTGGAACGGCGGATTGTTCAGCACGAGGTCCACGCTGTCGGCCGGGACCCCGACCAGCCCGTCCCCGACCCTGAACTCGGCATGCCCGGGTGCGCCGTTGGCCTTGTACGTCGCCTCCGCCGAGGCCACGGCCTGGAACGACTCGTCCACGAACAGGACTTCGGCCTCCGGATCGGCCAGCGACACCGCCGTACCGACGACTCCGTTGCCGCACCCGAGGTCAACGACCTTGCCGAGCCCACGATTTGAGGGCAGATGCTGGAGGAGGAAACGAGTCCCGATGTCGAGGCGCTCGGCGCAGAACACACCGGCGTGATTGACCACGGTCCGCCCCGAGACGACACCGATGCCGTCGGGCAGGGCGTAGCTGTGCGGCCAGGGGTTGGTGCCACGTGCCCCTGACGACCGGGGCGTGCAGTGGATCAGCCGGGCCTTCTTCTCGGCCAGCGAGGTCCGGGTGGGGCCGAGGATCCGCTCGAACAGCTTCAGCGTCGAGGTGTGGATCTCCTTCACCATGCCGGTCCCGACGACGACGGTGTCGGCGTGCACCGCGGGCGCCAGCCGCAGCAACTGGTCCTCGAGCAGCGCGAGGCTCTTCGGCACCCGGACCAGCAGCACGTCGACGCGCTCGGGCGGCGGGTCCTGGGTGGTGAGGAGCTGTACGGAATCAGCGTCCACCTCGTTGCGCGCGAGGTTCGCCCTGGTCGCCTCCTGGGTGAGGAACGAGTCCGTGATCTGCACCGGACCGTGCGCCGCGAGCGCCGTGGCCAGGGCGCCCCAGCGGTCGCCCACGATCACGACCGTGCCGGACAGTGGTGTGTCCTGTTCCGCGAGCTGCCGCAGAAGGTATTCGTCGGAGGCATCCCAGGCGCGCAGCCGGTCGCGCGGGTCCTCGGGGAAGCGGGCCAGGGCGCGGTCGCCCCACGGAGTCGTCATTCGGTCGATATGGTCGTCCATCGTGCGCCAAGGCTAACCGAGCGCCAGCTCATGGCCGATCGGACCGCCGGGGGCGGCCGCCCTGGAGCGGCGGCCCCGGAGTCCGCCCGTCCGTCGCACGGGAGTCCCGGGGCCGCCGCGTTCGTGCCGTCGCTCAGGTTCTCAGTTGCTGCCGCCCTGACTCAGGTCGGTGGTCTCCTTCTTGTCGAGCGGCCGGATCGTGATCTTCTTGATCATGGGTGCCTCCATCGAAAGACGGGCAGAACCTTGTCACGTGGTTCACGAGTGGACCAGTATGTCATGTGCGCGTCAAGTGAGGCGAGGGGGATGCCCGGGTGACGGAACCTGTCCTGTGGGAGCGGAACGCGACCTCGCCCTGGCGGCCCCGGGTGAAGCCGGAGCACCGTCCCTACGTGACTCGCGACGGCCATGTCCGCATCGGGAGCGTCGTCCACGGGATCGGCGCCGAGATCGAGGACCCGGACGGCTGGGTGTGGCCGCTGACCCAGGCTCTGGACGGCATCCGCACCGCGCCCGAGATCGCCGCCGCCGTCGCCGCGGCCCACCCCGGACTCACCACCGACGACGTCCTGGGAGCCATCGCCGATCTCGCCGAGGCCGGGTTCCTGGAGGACGCGTCCGCCCCGCTGCCCCCGGAGTTCACCGAACGCGACCGGGAGCGCTACGGCCGCGGGGTCGCCCTGCTGCGCTGGATGGACCTCTCGCCCCGCACCGGGAGCTGGGAGGTGCAGCGCGGGCTGGCACACGCGCGCGTGCTGCTCGTCGGACTCGGCGGCGCCGGCGGTGGCGCGGCCCAGGGGCTCGTCGCCTCCGGCATCGGTCACCTGCGCTGCCTGGACCCCGACGTCGTGGAGCTCTCCAATCTCAACCGGCAGGTCCTCTACCGGGAACGGGACATCGGCCGGCCCAAGGTGGACGCGGCCCTGGAGTCCCTGCGTGCTCTGAACTCCGATGTCGAGATCACCGGCGCGCGGCAGCGGATCGACAGCCCCGACGAACTGGAGGCACTCCTGGGCCCGGGACCAGGTGGCGGCGGCCCCGACCTGCTCGTGCTGAGCGCCGACCATCCGCCCGAGATCCGCCACTGGGCCAACCATGCCTGTCTGCGGACCGGCACACCGTGGATCGAGGGCGGCTACCGGGGACCGTACGTCACGGTCGGGGTGTTCGCGCCCGGCCGTGGCGCCTGCTTCGAGTGCCACCGCGACCAGGACGCCGACTCCCGCGATCTGCGCCTCGCGCCCGGCCAGGACCCGGAGTCGGTGTCGCCGCGGATGGACTGGGGCCCCGTCAACGCGGCGACCGCCACCCTCTCGGCCGGCCTGCTCGTCCACGCGGCGATCAGCCTCCTCACCGGCGTGCCGGCGGTCGAACCGGGCTACCGGTACGGCATCAACCTGATGCTGCCGGGAGAGGCGGAGCTGAACCGCTACCCCCGGCGACCCGCCTGCCGGTCCTGCGGCGGGAACGCGCCGTGAGCGACGGCGCGGCGACGACGATCGCGGTGGGGGCGGCCTCCCGGGTGCGGCTGCACGACTTGACCCGGCGGCCGGACGGTGGGGAGTGGATCGTCGGACGCCGCGAGACCCGGACGTTCGTGGCCGTACCCGAAGCCGGTATCCGCGTCATCCGGCTGCTGGAGCGGGGCCTGAGCGTCGAGGAGTCCCAGGAGCGGCTGCTCGCGGAGACCGGCGAGGAGGTCGACGTGGCCGACTTCGTCCGCGACCTCATCGCCCTGGGCTTCGTGGCCGAGGCGGAGGGCCGCCCGCTGGCCACGGACCCGGTACGCCCGGCGTCCCTCGCCGGACTGCGGCCCGCACACGTGCGCTTCCTGCTGAACCCATGGCTCCCGCTGCTCCCGGCCGCCCTCGTCCTCGCCGCCCTGACCGCCTTCCTACGGCATCCCGAACTCATGCCCACCTACCACGACCTGTTGTGGAGCGACCGGGGAAGCGTCGTGATCCTCACCGGTGCCGTCGTGGGCTGGTCGATCGTCCTGCTGCACGAGCTGGCGCACCTCGCCGTGGGCCGGGCCGCAGGCGTCCCCGGCCGGATCGGATTCGGGACCAGACTGCAGTTCCTGGTCGTCCAGACGGACATCAGCGGCATCGAACTCGCCCCCAGACGCCACCGGTTGACGGCCTATCTCGCCGGCATCGCCGTCAACCTCGGCGTGGCCGCCACCGCGTTCCTGCTCCTCACCGTGACAACGCCCGGCTCGGCCGCGCACCGGCTGCTCGCGGCGACGGTCCTGTGGGCGCTGCTGCCGCTCACCTTCCAGCTGATGATGTTCATGCGCACGGACGTCTACTTCGTCCTGCAGGACCTGACCGGCTGCCGGGACCTGTACGGGGACGGCCGCGCCTACGCCCGTCACCTGACCAGGCGCCTGCTGCGCCGGGAGGACCCCGCGGCCGACCCCAGCCGCCCGCTGCCGCCGGCCGAACGGCGTGCCGTGCGGGTCTACAGCGCGGTCCTGGTCGTCGGAACCGCCCTCTGCCTGGCCGGACTCGCGTTCTACACCGCTCCCGCGGACGTCCGGCTCGCCGTCCGCGCGGTGGCCCACCTGCGCGCGGCGCACACGGGCGCCGACCTCGCCGACGCGCTCTTGACCCTCGCCTCGCTGGCCGCTATCCACGTGCTGTGGCTCACCACGCGCTGGCGCAACCGCCGGTCCCGTCGCGGAAGTTGACCGAAAGGTGTCCCCGCATGTCAGACCTGTTCCCGGCCACCGGGGGCACATACCTCGACCAGGACGCGTACATCGCCGACTTCGACCGCCGCTTCTGGCGCACCGACGCCGAGGGCTTCTGGAAACTGGAGCGGATGCAGAGCTACGACGAGGGGGACTTCCCCAGCTGGCAGGCGCTGCGCCACGGCGACTGGGACCAATCCCTGCGCCTGATCGAGGAGTTGCGCCCCGAGTACGAGGAGCACTACGGCAAGATCGCGGCGGCGGGCTTCGCGATGCACCGGGTCCGTGTCGTCGAGACCCCGCTCATCCCGTACATCCAGTGGGAGTTGACCATCCTCCACACCAAGTTCGGGTACGGGGAGCGCGTCAACGTACTGGACGCCGCGGAGGTGGCGGGGGAGGAGACCGAGGGCCCTCTGCCGGAACTCTGCGTGATGGGCACCGACGCGGTGTACGTCCTCGACTACTCCCCGGCGGACGAGCCCAACGGCGCCGTCCGCCACACCGACCCCGCCACGGTGACCCGGGCCCGCACCTTCATTCAGCGCCTCTACGCGGCCGGCGAGGCCCTGGACACCTATTTCCCGCGCGAGGTGGCCGGACTGCCGGCTCCCCGCGGTCTGTGACGCCGGCCCGGGCAGAATGGCGGGCATGGACGCCGAACTCTTCCCGAGGCTCCGGACGGAGGTCGCTCCCGGCGCCGTACACCTCCCGGACTGGCTCGACCCCGAGCACCAGCGCGACCTGCTGGAGGCCTGCCGCACCTGGGCCCGCCCACCCGCCGGCCTGCGCACGGTCCACACCCCCGGCGGCGGCACGATGACCGCCCGGCAGGTCTGCCTGGGCTGGCACTGGTACCCGTACGCCTACTCCCGCACGGCGACCGACGGCGACGGCACCCCTGTCAAACCCTTCCCGACCTGGCTCGACGAACTCGCCCAGCGGGCGGTCACCGACGCACTGGGGGCACCGACGGCGTCGTACGACATCGCCCTGATCAACTTCTACGACGGCGACGCCCGCATGGGCATGCACCGCGACAGCGACGAACACTCCGGCGCCCCCGTGGTCTCCCTCAGCCTCGGCGACACCTGCGTCTTCCGCTTCGGCAACACCGAGACCCGCACGAAGCCGTACACGGACGTCGAGTTGAGAAGCGGCGACCTGTTCGTGTTCGGGGGGCCGTCGAGGCTGGCGTATCACGGGGTGCCGAGGGTGTACGAGGGCACGGGGCCAAGGGAGTTGGGGCTGAGGGGGAGGTTGAACGTGACGCTGAGAGTGAGCGGCTTCTGAACGGGGGGAGTGGGACGCGCCCTGAAGGGGCGCGGGGAACTGCGCGACCAGCCCCCACCGGCCGTCACTGTGAACTCGACCTCCATCGGTTCTCTCCGCGGATCATGGGAGACTCGCCCTCATGAGCGGCGGCAAGGCGGACCCCCGGCCGGCGGGGGATGGAACCACCTCAAGGGCACGACTGGACCGGGGTCGCGGAGCACTCGGCCCCGCACTCGAGCTCGTGCACACCGGCCGCGCCCCCACCCGAGCTGTACTCACCGCCGAACTGGGCGTGACCCGCGCAACGGCAGGCGCGGTAGCCGCCGAGCTGGAGGCCCTCGGCCTGATCAGGGTCGACGCCAGGCCCGGCGCCGCAGCCGGTTCACAGGGACGACCTTCGCACCGCCTCGCCCTCGCAGAGGACGGCCCCGTCGTCCTCGCGGCCCAGGTGCACGCAGACGGCTTCCGCGCCGCGCTGGTAGGCCTGGGCGGCCAGATCGTCGCGACCGCCCCCGGCTGCGAGGCCGTGGACGCCGACCCCGCGAAGGTACTGGGGTCAGTCGTCGAGGCCGGCGCGGATCTGCTGCGCGAGACCGGCCGGCGCTGCGTAGGCGCCGGACTCGCCGTACCGTCCGCCGTAGCCGAGCCCGAGGGCCTGGCCCTCAACCCCCTCCACCTGGCCTGGCCCGCAGGCGCCCCCGTGCGGCGCATCTTCGCCGAGTGCGTGCGCGCGGCCGGCCTCACCGGACCCGCGTTCGCGGGCAACGACGTCAACCTCGCCGCACTCGCCGAACACCGGCACGGTGCCGGCCGCGGCGCCCGCGACCTGCTGTGCGTGGCGACCGGGCACCGGGGTGTCGGCGGCGCGCTGGTGCTCGACGGGCGTCTGCACACGGGGAGTTCGGGCCTCGCGCTGGAGGTCGGGCACCTCACCGTGAACCCCGAGGGCCGCCCCTGCTACTGCGGCAGCCGCGGCTGCCTGGACGTCGAGGCCGACCCGCTCGCGTTCCTCACCGCCGCAGGCCGTGAGCCCGGCCCCGAGGTGTCCCTGCTCCAGGAGTCCAACGAGCTGATCCGCCACCACTACGACGACCCGTCCGTCCGGAAGGCCGCCGAAGCGCTCATCGACCGGCTCGGACTGGGGCTCGCGGGCCTGGTGAACATCCTCAACCCCGACCGGATCATCCTCGGCGGACTGCACCGCACGCTCCTCGACGCCGACCCGGACCGGCTGCGCGCGGTCGTCGCCGACCGGAGCCTGTGGGGGCAGAGCGGGGGCGTGCCGATCCTCGCCTGCACCCTGGATCACAACAGCCTGGTCGGGGCAGCCGAGTTGGCGTGGCAGCCGGTCCTCGACGACCCGCTGGCCGCACTGTCCTGACAGCGGACGCGGGCGCCCGGCGGCCGCCTGGAAGACGCCGTGGAAAAGGTGTGTGGTGGGCCCGTTGGGTCCGTGACCCGAGTGGGTCTATCGTCGGAAACCTAAGGCCAGAGGATGGAGGCGGCCGGTGATGCCGCAGGACGAGCCCGTGATCGGATGCACGGGAGAGGTGATCATCGAGACCCGGGGAAGCGCGGGGCCCGGCGAGATCCTCGTGCGGGTCCGGGGCGGCTCGGAGACATTCCTGGCCTGGTCGGATGATCCCCTGCCCACGGGGGCCAGGGTGCTCGTGATCGAGTCCCGTGGACGACGTGCCGTGCACGTCATCGAGTGGGCGGATCCATTGGACGCGCTGGACGGCGAACCCGCCGGCGCAGAGTGAGGAGCAAGACATGTTCGGTTACCGCGTTCCCGCCCCCGATGAGGCGATGCTGATCTCGGGTGGCAGGCGGGGACTGGGGGGCGCGCCGTTCCGAGTGGTGACGGGGCACGGAAAGTTCGTGCTGCCGGTCTTCCGCAAGACCCGTTTTCTCACGCTGTCGATGTGCGAGGCCGAGGTCACCGAGACCTGTGTGACCCGCCAGGGCATCGCGCTGCACGTCCGCGCCGTGATCGCGTTCAAGGTCGGCAACGACACGGAGAGCATCATCAACGCGGGCCAGCGTTTCCTCTCCGACCAGGACCAGATGTCGGTGCTGACCGGCCGGATCTTCGCAGGTCACCTGCGGTCCATCATCGGCTCGATGACGGTCGAGGAGATCGTCACGGAGCGGCAGAAGCTCGCCGCGGAGGTGCTGGACACATCGAAGGTCGAGATGGCGAAGATCGGCCTGATCGTGGACTCGCTGCAGATCCAGTCGATCGACGACGGCGAGGTCGGCTACATCGAGGCCATGTCCGCGCCGCACAAGGCGGCCATCCAGCGGCAGGCCCAGATCGCCCAGGCCCAGGCCACGCAGGCCTCCGTCGAGGCGGAGCAGGTCGCGGCACGTAACCAGGCCGAGTACGCCCGGCAGACCGCGGTCGTCAAGGCCGAGTACTCGGCCGAGGTCGACCGCGCGCAGGCGCAGGCCGCGCAGGCCGGGCCGCTCGCGCAGGCGCACGCCCAGCAGGAGGTGCTGGCCGCGCAGACCGAACTGGCGCAGCGCCAGGCCGAGTTGCGGCAGCAGCAGCTCGTCGCCGAGATCGTGAAGCCGGCCGAGGCGGAGGCTCAGCGGATCAAGCTGCTCGCCATCGCCGAGGCGGATCGGATGAAGATCCAGGCGGAGGCGGCGGCGTCGTACGACCGCGTCGCGCTGGACCGGATGCTCATCGACCAGCTTCCGCAGATCGTGAAGGAAGCGGCGGGGGGTCTTGCGGGGGCCAACGTCAACGTCCTCAACGGGGCGGATGGGCTGGGCGAGATCGCCGCGGGGCTTGTTTCGCAGGGGCTGACGATTCTGGACTCTGTGCGGGGGAACCTCAGCGGGGCGGACCCCGATGGGCGTCGGCCCGGCGAGGAGGTCAAGAACCTGCTTCAGTTGCAGGCGAAGAAGGACGAGAAGAAGAATGACGGGCCGGTTGATCTGGACTAGGCGCTTCGCTGGGGGTAGCGGGGCGGCGTGCGTCGTCTGTTTGCTGCGGCGCTGTCGTGGCTGGGCGCGCAGTTCCCCGCGCCCCTTTGGGCGCCTACGGTGCTGTGAGGCTCCATAGGGCCGACACCAGTGGGCGGCGCAAGTCCGCTCGCCGTACGCACAGGCCGATCGGGAACGGCTCCGGGGGTGGGTCCGCGGGGATCACCGTCAGGCGTTCCCGTACGGCGCTGTTGTCCAGGACCAGGCGGGGTACCACGCCCGTGCCGCAGCCTAGGGCGACCAGGGTCAACAGGCCTTCGTGGCCGTCCGGTTCGCAGGCTACGTCGGGTGTTGTGCCCCGCGTGCGGAACCAGCGGTCGGCGGCCTCGCGGACCAGGCCCCGGTGGGGGAGGACGAAGGGGCCGTCGAGATGCGGGTCGGGACGGTCGTGGGCGGTGACCAGGACTAACTCGGTCACCGCGACCGTCCGGCTCACCAGTGATTCGGGTAGCCGGGTCGGGATGCCCGCGACCGCCACGTCCACCTCGCCCTCGTCGAGGCGGGCCAGCGCGGCCGCCGCGTCGCCGGTGCGCAGGTCGAGCCGTACCTGAGGGTGCGCGGCGCGGAAGGGCGCCAACAGGTCGGGGAGCAGGGCCTGGCAGGCGGTCACCGTGGCGAACAGGGCGAGTCTGCCGGTGAGTTCGGCCGGGTCGGGGTGCTCCTCGCGGTAGGCGCGCCACAACTCCAGTGACTGGACGGCGTATTCACGGAAGCGGTGGCCCTCGGCGGTCAGGGAGACCCCGCGTGCCCCGCGGTCGAACAGGCGGTGTCCGAGGTCGGCCTCCAGCCGTTGCACGGTCCGCGTCAGCGTCGCGGGGCTGACATGGCAGTCGAGACTCGTCCGTCCGAAGTTCAGCGTCTGCGCCAGATGCAGGAAAAGGCGTAGCTCCCGATGGTCGTCCCGCATGCCGTGACCTGGGCCTTTCAGCTCGTGCAACAGGCCGCTGCACAGGTTGCGCTTGCCGCAACGCTCGCCGGGAGCCTACAACTCCACCATGACCTCGACCACGTACACCTCCGCCGTCTTCCCTCTCGAAACGATGGACGTGCCCGGCGGCACGGAGACCATCCTGCGCGGTGGCCGGCACCTCTTCCCGCTGCTCCCGCAGGCCTTCGCCGGCGTCCGCCGCATCGGCGTCATCGGCTGGGGGCCGCAAGGTCGGGCCCAGGCGCGCAACCTGCGCGACTCCCTCGCCGGTACGGACATCCGGGTGAGCGTCGGCCTGCGCCCCGGTTCGGCGTCGGCGGCGGATGCCCGCGCGCACGGCTTCACCGAGGCGGACGGCTCGCTCGGCGACTGGCTCGCCGTCGCCGCCGACAGCGACCTGGTGATCCTGCTCATCGCCGACGCGGCCCTCGCCGCCCACCACGAGGAGATCTTCGCGGTCCTCAAGCCCGGGGCCACCATCGGCCTCTCGCACGGCTTCCTGCTCGGTCATCTCCGGGCCACCGGTGGGGAGTTCCCGCCCGGGCACGGAGTCATCGCCGTCTGTCCGAAGGGCATGGGCGACTCCGTGCGCCGGCTCTACGAACAGGGCGCCGAGATCAACGGCGCCGGAATCAACAGCAGTTACGCCGTCCACGCCGACCCCGACGGCAGGGCCGGCGACCGCGCGCTCGGCTGGTCGGTCGCGCTCGGGTCGCCGTACACCTTCCGTACCACCCTGGAGAGCGAGTACCGCTCCGACATCGTCGGCGAACGCGCCATCCTCCTCGGCGCCGTCCACGGCATCGTCGAGAGCCTCTTCACGCGCTACCGCCTGACCGGCGATGACCCGGTGACCGCGTACGAGCGCTCCTGCGAGAACGTCACAGGACCCATCGCCCGCACCATCTCCCAGGCCGGACTCCGCGCCGTCCGCGAGGAGTTGGACCCGGCAGGGCGCGAGGTCTTCGACCGCGCGTACTCGGCGACCTACGGCCCCGCCCGCGAGATCGTCGCCGAGATCTACGACGAGGTCGCCGACGGCACCGAGCTGCGCAGCGTCGTCCTCGCCGAACGGCGGCTCGGGGCACGGGAGATGAGCGGTATTGGTGGATCGCCGATGTGGGCGGCCGGGGCGCAGGTGCGGGCGTGCCGGGCCGAACGGGCCCTGCCCGTCGAGGCGTTCACCGCCGGGGTGTTCGTGGCGACGATGACCGCCCAGGTCGACGAGTTCGCCGAGCGCGGCCACCCCTGGTCGGAGATCGTCAACGAGTCCGTCATCGAGGCGGTCGACTCCCTGCTGCCCTACATGCACGCCCGCGATGTGGCCTACATGGTCGACAACTGCTCCCGTACGGCCCGCCTGGGCGCCCGGCGTTGGGGCCCGCGCTTCCAGGCGGCCTACGAGCAGATCGCCTACCCGGCGGCCGAACTCCCGGCGGACGGTGCCCTGTTGGCGGCCTTCGACACCCACCCCATGCACGAGGCGCTGGCCGCGGCGGCGAAACTGCGGCCCTCCGTGGACATCTCGGTGGCCTAGTGCCTCAGTGTGGGGCCCCGAACGGCAGGGCGTCCTGGTAGGCGTTCACCGGCTTGGCGACCTTCTCGACGGTGACGCCGTCGAGCGCGGCCACGGCGGAACTCGTCCCCAGGGTTCCGCTCGCGTGCCAGGTCCCGGTGATCGTCACCCAGGTGTTGGCGGACAGGGCCGGGATGCCGTAGACCCGCACCTTGATGGACTGGGCGTCGGCCGCGCAGCACGAGATCATGATGCGGGTCAGGTCCCAGTAGGCGGACCCCTTGTCGGGCGTGACGAAGCCGGTCATCTGGACGGTGCGGCCCTTGATGGCCCGCTTGCGGTCCTGCTGCACGCGGGTCGTGAAGTCGGTGAGGGTGATCGGCAGCGGTGAGGTCGCGGGCAGCGGATCGAAGGCGTCCTGCACGGGGACGGCCTTGGGGGCGGCGCGGGAGGCGGTGTAGGCGCCGAGGGCGGGCGGGGCGTAGAAGAGGAGGCTGAGCGCGGGGAGGAAGAGCAGCCAGGCGACTCGGGGGACCTTGGAATGGTTGTGGCCCGCGTGGTCGTCGCCTTCGTCCGGTCTCCGCCGTGACCACGCCTCCGCGATGCCGAGCAGGATCAGCAGGAACCCGGACACGACGAGCAGCGGGCGCATGCTCGGCTTGACGTAGCGCAGGCACAGGTCGGTGAAGAGCGAGGCGTGCAGCAGGCCCAGGCCGCTGAGGACGAGCAGGGTCACCTGGAGGGGGCGTCTCACAGCAGTACGGCTCCGATCAGCGCGCTGGACAGCACCGCGACGACCGTCGTGGCGGCGGAGAAGCGAGCCGCGAAGGCCCGGCCGAACGTGCCCGCCTGGAGGGCGATCAGTTTGAGGTCGACCATGGGGCCTACGACCATGAAAGCGAGCCGGGCTGTGGGGGAGAAGCCCGTGAGGGAGGACGCCACGAACGCGTCGGCCTCGGAGCAGACCGCGAGGATGATCGCGAGCGCGGCGAGGAAGAGCACCGAGAGCCAGGGCGAGCCGGCGAAGGTGTCCAGTACGGAGCGCGGGACCGCGACGTTGAAGGTCGCCGCCGCCATCGCGCCGACGACCAGGAAGCCGCCCGCGTGCAGGAAGTCGTGCTGGAAGCCGGTGCGGAACTCGGTGAAACGGCTGTGCCCCGGCCGGTGTCCGGTGTGCCGCGCGACCGGCCGCAGCCACTCCTCGCGCCCCAGCCAGAGCCACAGCCAGCCCATCACCACGGCGGTCGCGAGCGAGGCGAGCAGCCGGGCCAGCACCATGACCGGGCTGGCGGGGAACGCGATCGCGGTGGCCGTGAGAACGACCGGGTTGATCGCGGGCGCGGAGAGCAGGAACGCGAACGCGGCGGCCGGGGTGACCCCGCGTCCGATCAGACTGTTCGCGACCGGCACCGACGCGCACTCACACCCCGGCAGCACGACCCCGGCCATCCCGGCGACCGGCACGGCGAACGCGGCCCGCTTGGGCAGTACCTTCGTGAACACCCGCGCCGGCACGAACGCGTTGATCGCTCCCGACAGAGCCGTGCCGAGCAGCAGGAAGGGCAGCGCCTGTGTGGTGATGGCGAGACACACGGTCCGCCAGGCCTGCACGGCCGGCGCGTCCAGCCACCGTCCGACGACGAACAGCAGCAGCCCCGGAACGACAGCCGCCCCGAGCAGCATGAGCGGCCAGGACCGGGGCCACCCGGACGCCGCGACATCCGTTTCCGCCGCTCTCGGCGGCTCCACCGTCGTCGTCTGCACACGAGCTCCACATGTTCGATGTTCGCGTCGAACATAGCGGGCCCGCCTCAGCCCTCGGCGACCGCCTCCAGGGAGAGCGAGTCCGGCCTCACGGGATTTCCGTCAACGCCACTCGACGGAGAACGCCCTGGCGGGGTTCTCCCTGAACACGCGCTCCACCAACTCCTCACCCAGCTCCACCGCGAGCCGCGGCCCCACCCGGCGCAGCAGATACGGCATCCCCGGACCGCCGTCCGCCGAACGCGCCCCGGCGACCACCGTGTCCCCGCCGAGCAGCAGCCGGTCTCCGAACCCGGCCTCGGCCAGCGCCCGGACCGCGTCCGGCATCCGCCAGTCCGTGGCGTGGTGGGCGCGGGACGGGCCGTCGAACGCCAGATAGGCGCCCGCGTCGGCGGCCTGGCGCTGGACCACGAGGTCGGGGGAGCGGTTGAGATGGCCGAGGATCACCCGGTGCGGTTCGACCCCCAACGCGCCGCAGAGCAGGTCGAGTACGTCCAGTGCGCCCGTGCCCAGCTCCAGGTGCACGGCGATCGGCGCGCCCGTCGCCCGGTGGGCCTCGGCCGCGGCGGTCATCGTCCAGCGGGCGTGCGCGTCGAGGCCGTGGAAGCCGCCCGCGACCTTGATGAGCCCGGCGCGGATCCCGGACGGACCGACGCCCTCCGTCAGCTCGGAGACGAAGACCTCGGCCAGCCCGCCGCGCAGACTCTCCAGCAACTCCGGGCTGTAGTGCGCCGCTTGGTGCAACCCGGTCGCGCAGACCACGTGCACCCCCGACGCCCGGGACAGCAGCGGCAGATCGGCGACCCGCCGCCCCAGCCCGTACGGCGTCCACTGCACGACACCGCCCCCGCCGACGGAACGGAACGCGTTCAGCTCGGCCCGCGCGGCCGAGGCGTCGCCCAGTTCCTGGCCGGGGAGCTGCGGGCTGCGGATGAAGAGATGGTCGTGCGCGTCGCACAGGCCCAACAGCCGCGGCTCCACATCCCCAAGTACCGTACGGATGAGGGCATTTACCACTGCCGACCTCGCGGTAGCTCGCCGCGCCCCGGCGCCGAGAGATGCAGCACCTGGAACACGTCCCCCTCCGCCTTCGGCGTCTCGTCCTCCCAGAGCGAGAAGTGGACGATCTCCCAGCGGTGCGGGTCGACGGCCGCCGCCGCGAGCACCGCGCCCTCCTCCCCGGCCAGCCGCCGGGTCTCACCCACCGCGTCCTCCATGAACGCGGCCAACTCCACACCCTCCGCCAGCCGTTGGCGCCTCCGCACTGCGACGGCCGCCGGTGAGCCCGCGGCGCCGCCCTCCTCGTAGGCGAGACCCGTCCACTGCGCGACCTCCGGCCGCCCGAAGTCGTTGACGAGTCCCTGGAAGGCGCCGCCCCAGAGGAAGCGGTTCATGCCCTCGACCGTGTTCCACAGATAGAAGGGCGCGTACTGGTTGACCGGCGATCCGTGCACCCCGCGCTCACGCAGCAGGAACGTCTTGAGGCCGAGCCCGCCCCAGTCGTCGAGCAGCTGGCCGACCCGGGCGACCCGGCTTCGGATGATGCCCGTGTCGTAGTCCGCGGGCAGGGTGAGTTCGTACTGCATCGCGTGCATCAAGTGCCCCCTCAGGCAGGGTAGTCGGCGGCGTCGACATGCTCGTACCAGCAGGCGGTCGTACCGTCCTCCGCGGCCTCGACGACCGCGAGATGCGTCATGAACGTGCGTGGCGCCGCGCCGTGCCAGTGCCACTCGTCCGGTTCGATCCAGACGGTGTCGCCCGCGCGGATCGGCTCGACGGCACCGCCCTTGCGCTGCACCAGACCCTCGCCCTCCGTCACGTGCAGCACCTGGCCGTGCGGGTGGGTGTGCCATGCCGTGTGCGCGCCCGGCGTGAAGTGCACGCTGAACATCCTTATGCGGGACGGCGGTTCGGGCGCGGCGAGTTCGTCGAGCCACACCGTGCCGGTGAAGTTCTCCGCCGGGCCCTGCCGGGTGTCGGGGCGCTTCCTGTTGATCCGCACGTACCTGGACTCCTATCGGGAGGACATGGGCGAGAGAAGGGAGAGCAGGCCCCGGACACCGGCGTCGAAGGCGGCCGGAGACCCGGACGCGCGGGCGAGCACGTAACCGCCCTGCACGGTCGCGAGGATGGTGGCGGCGATCTCCTCGCCGTCCAGCTCCGGCCCGAACTGCCCCTGTTCCTTGCCCTCTTCGACGATCCCGGCGAGCCGCTCACGGATCGCGTCGAGCGTCGCGTCGACCGGCTCGCGCAGCTCGGCGCTGGCGATCACGTCCGGATCCATCGTCAGCCGCCCGACCGGACACCCGCGCAGCACATCCCGCTCGCGCCGCAGATACGCCTCGATCCGTTCGTACGGTGTGCCGGGCCCGTCGAGTACTCCCTCGGCGGTAGCCAGCAACTCCTCGGAGGTCCGCCGGATCGCGGCCAGCGCCAGCTCGGGTTTGCCCTTGAAGTGGTGGTACATGCTGCCCTGCCCGGCGCCCGCGCGTTCCAGGATCGCCTTGGGGCTGGTGCCGACGTAGCCGCGCTCCCACAACAGCTCACGGGTGGACTCGATCAGTCGATCCGAGGTGCTCATGGTAGGACTGTACATACTAGTAGGTACAGAAGTCGAGGGGTTATCGACGGACGGCCGGAGCAGCCGGAACGACCCCGCGTACTCCCCGGGAGGTACGCACACTGCCGCTGGCCGTACGACGACCCGGACCCCTCCCGCGAGCCAGTCTCGATACATCACCGGACGTCACCGGATCACAGGAAGCCCCCTCCGGGGCTCCGGACCTCTTGGAGATGAATCGACATGCAGACTCTGGCGAACTGGCACGGCGGCGGCCCCGGCCCGTGGATCCTGTTCCTCCCGCTGATCTGGGCGGCCATGGTGGTCGGCGTGGTGACCGTCCTGCGCCGCACCGTCTGGCGCGGCCGGGGGATCGGGCGCGGCGGACCGTGGCGCGCGATGGCCGACACCCGCCCCACCGGCGACTCCCCGCTCGCCGTCCTTGGCCGCCGTTTCGCCTCCGGCGAGATCGACGAGGACGAGTACTGGCGCCGCCTGTCCGTCCTGGACGAGCAGTTCGGCCGCACCGCCGGCAAGGGCGGCCCGGCATGACCACCGCGACCACCACCCGCACGGCCGCGCGGGTCGTCAACGCCGTCAAGGTCTACGGCGTCGGCGACACCGCCGTACGCGCCCTGGACGGGGTGAGCGTCGACTTCCCGGCCGGCCGCTTCACCGCGATCATGGGCCCCTCGGGCTCCGGCAAGTCCACCCTGATGCACTGCGCGGCAGGTCTCGACACGCTCACCTCCGGCTCGGCCTACATCGGCGACACGGAACTGGGCTCCCTCGACGACCGACGCCTGACCCTCCTGCGCCGCGACCGCGTCGGCTTCGTCTTCCAGGCGTTCAACCTGGTGCCGACGCTGACCGTCGCGGAGAACATCACCCTGCCCCTGGCCCTCGCCGGAACAAGCGGCGACCAGGACTGGATCGACGCACTCGTCGACGTCGTAGGCCTGGGCGACCGCCTCCACCACCGCCCCTCCGAACTCTCGGGCGGCCAACAGCAACGCGTCGCCGTGGCAAGGGCGTTCGCGGGCCGCCCCGAGGTCGTCTTCGCCGACGAGCCGACCGGCAACCTCGACTCCCGCTCCGGCGGCGAGGTCCTCGGCCTGCTCCGCCGAGCCGTACAACAGACCGACCGCACGGTCGTGATGGTCACCCACGACCCGGTAGCGGCCGCCCACGCCGACGAGGTCGTCTTCCTCGCGGACGGACACCTCGTCGACCGCATGCGGGCCCCCACGGCCGACAAGGTCCTGGACCGCCTGAAGGCATTCGAGGAGGTGAGGTCGTGAACGCGTCCGTACGCCTGAGCATGTCCTCCCTGCGGGCCCACAAAAGGCGCTTCGCCGGTACGTTCCTCGCCGTGTTCCTCGGGGTGGCCTTCCTGGCCGGGACCCTCGTCATGGGCGACACCCTGCGCGCCAACTTCGACACCATGTTCGGCGACGCGACCAGCGGCACGGACGCGGTGGTCCGCAGCGCCGACGCCATCACAACACCGGGCGAGAGCCAGGGAGTTCGGCAACCGGTGCCCACGGCCCTGGTGAAGGCCATCGACCAGGTCCCCGGCGTGGCGGCCGCCGCCCCGAACATCCAGGGCGCGGGCCAACTCGTCGGCGCCAACGGCGAGGCCATCGGCGGCAAGGGCCCGCCCACCCTCGCCGGCAACTGGATCACCGACCCGCAACTCAACCCGTACCGACTCGCCGAGGGTCGAACTCCGGCCAGGCCGGGCGAGGTTGTCATCAACCGGGGTGCCGCCGACAAGGGCCAGCTGAAGATCGGCGACACGACAACACTGCGCACCCCCGACCCCGTCAAGGTGACCGTCGTCGGCCTCGCGACCTTCGGCGGCGAGGACGGCATGGCCCAGGTGACCTTCACAGGCATGACCCAGTCCGACGCCGAGAAGTACCTCACCGCGAAGCCGGGCGAGGCGGCGACCATCCAGGTAAGGGCAGGCCCGGGCGTAAGCCAACAATCACTGGTCGACCGCCTGACTCCCGTCCTCCCCAAGGGAGTTGAGGCGATCACGGGTCAGCAGTCGGCGCAGGAGAACACGGACATGATCTCGTCCCAGTTCCTGACCATCTTCACCACGTTCCTCCTGGTCTTCTCCGGCATCGCCCTCCTGGTCGCGACCTTCTCCATCCACAACACGTTCGCGATCGTCATCGCCCAACGCGCCCGGGAGAACGCCCTGTTGAGGGCCCTCGGCGCCTCCCGCCGCCAGGTCACCGCGGCCACGGTCACCGAGGCGACCGTCGTAGCCGTGACCGCGTCGGCCGCCGGACTGGCGGGCGGCATCGGCATCGCGGCCGGCCTGAAGATGCTGTTCCCGGCGATCGGATTCCCTTTCCCTGGGGGCGACTTGGTGATCCGCACACTCTCCATGACCCTCCCCCTCGCAGTCGGCATCATCGTCTGCCTGGGCTCCGCACTCATGCCGGCGGTACGAGCGGGCCGCACCGCACCCCTGGCGGCCCTGCGCGAGACGGCCGTGGACCAGTCAGGCGCGTCCCCGGTCCGCGCGGTGACGGGAATGGCCCTCGCCGCCCTCGCGATCGGTGCCACCCTCACCGGCGTACTCATCTCACCGTCCCTGCTGCTGGCGGGACTTGGGGCGGTACTGGCCCTGGTCGCCTTCGTGGTCCTCGGCCCGGTAGCTTCCACCACGGCGGTCAGCATCCTGGGCAGCCCCCTCGACCGCGTGCGCGGCGTCACAGGTGGCCTCGCCCGCCGCAACGCCCTGCGCAGCCCCCGCCGTACGGCCGCGACCGCGAGCGCGCTGATGATCGGCGTGGCCGTGGTGTCCCTGTTCACCGTGTTCGGGGCCTCGTTGAAGGCGACGATGGACCAGACGGTGTCCCGCTCCTTCGCCGGTGACGTGGCCGTGAGCACCCCGTCCTTCGGCGCGGGAGGCAGCGGCCTGAGCCCCCAACTCGCCGGAGCGATCGGCAAGTTGCCCGAGGTGGACACGGCAGTGGGACTGGGCCGGGGCGTAGCCGAAGTAGACGGAAAGGGACGGGCGCTGACAGTGACAGACCCCACCGCCCTGTCCCGCACCTTCGACCTGGGCACGGTCCACGGCTCCCTGAACTCCCTAGGCACGGACGGCATCGCCATCACCAAAGCAGAGGCCGACCGCCAACACCTGACCACCGGCAGCAAGGCCCAACTGGCCTTCACCGACGGCAAGAAGCAGACCTTCACGGTCCGAGCGGTCTACGGCGAGTCCGAACTGGCCGGTGACTACGTCATCACCCGCGCAGCCTGGGCCCCACACCGCACCCAGGACTCCGACACCCTGGTCGCCGTCTCCTTCAAGACCGGCGTGAGCACGGCCAAAGGCAAGGCGGCAGTCCAGAAAGCCGCCGCCCACTACGGCAACCCCCAAGTCCAGACCCGCCACGAGTACGCGCAGTCCTCAGCCGGCGGCATCGACATGATGCTGACCCTCGTCTACGCACTGCTCGCCCTCGCCGTCCTCATCGCACTCCTGGGCATCGCCAACACCCTCACCCTGGCGATCCACGAACGCACCCGCGAACTGGGCCTGTTGAGGGCGGTAGGCCAGACCCGTTCCCAACTCCGGGCGATGGTCCGCTGGGAGTCGGTCCTGGTGGCGGCCTTCGGCACGCTCGGCGGCCTCTCCCTGGGCGCCTTCCTGGGCTGGGTCCTGGTCAAGGCCTCGGACGGCGCGAGCGACAGCGCCTTCGCCTTCGCACTCCCACCGGTCCAACTCGTAGTGGTGGCCCTGGTGGGCGTAGCCGCAGGCGCCCTTGCGGGCCTGCGCCCGGCACGCCGAGCGGCCCGGCTGGACGTACTGCGGGCGATCGCCACCGAATGACCAAACGCCGCTAGAGAAGCGAACGGCGTCATCCATCACCAGCGCTGCGGGCCCACCAAGTCCAACTGTCCCCACGTGGACGGCCGAGAGGGAGCCGTAGGGGCGCGCCGGTGTTGAGAGCCCCAGCGCGCGGAGGCGCGCAGCGCCGAGCACGGTGGGGCTCTCAACACCGGCTCCCAGCGCCCCGAAGGCGACCGAACCAAAAGAGGTGCGCGCGGGGTGCGTTTTCAACACCGGTTCAGGTATGGCGAGTTCTCGATACCGGCCCAGGTAAGTCGTTGTCTGAACGCAGGCCTGGGTGTCGTTGTCTCAAGACTGACTTAGATGTCCCGTCCGTGACCGACTCTCCCCCCCCCGCAACCCATAACGAATCACCGCCCGATCAACCGGCAACGGCGGACCGGGCGGGAGCGTGTTGGGGCCGGTGGCCGTCGACCGGGTGCTCGACCTCGGTGACGAACCGGTGCGCGGTTTTCTCCGCGGCCGTACGACGCGGCGGACGAGCCGGCGCAGCCGTGGCGGACGAGGGCGCGGTCAGCGTGAACCACACGACCTTCCCGGACTCACCGTCCGCCCGCACCCCCCAGTTCTCGCTCACCGCGGCGACCATCGCGAGCCCCCGCCCACAAGTGGCCGTAGGCGAAACCTCGTCGATGTCGCCCACCACCGGAAGCCGGGGATCGCGATCGCGCACCGAGACCATGAGCTGGTCCAGCAGCAGCTCGATCTCGACGACGCACGTCTTGTCCGGCTGCGCGTGCCGGTGGACGTTGGTCAGAAGCTCTGTCACACCGAGCGCGGCCCGGTCGATCAGAGGGTCCAGATGCCAGTAGCGCAATTGCGCAGATACGATTCTGCGGACCTGGCCGATCCGCGACGGCAGGGCTTGGAGCTCCACCGTGCAGTGCCTGCTTGGGTGACTGATCACGGCTGCGACTCCCCGACTGAGGTCCGGAAGAACACGGAGTTCGGATCCAGCGAGGTGGTCGGAGAAACGGCCGCCTGCTGTTGTGTCCGGCGGGCTGGTTCGCAGCGTTATCGCCGGTAAACCCAGAGTGACGTGAGACCAGAGTGACTCAGGGGCCGCGGTCCCGCAACTCGCGGCCGGTCATTGCTCATCAATGGCGTGGATACGACGCTCCGCGGCGATCGGCTTTCCGGCACGCACGGGCTGCTGCATGGCGCTGCGGAGTTGCTCCACCGAACGGAGCGCCCACGGATCGGCCACCCCACCGCAGACCTAGCCCACACTGCTCGCCCCCACCGCTCACCCGCCCCGCCCCGCCGCCTTCCGCACAGCCTCGATGAACCGCCGTGCCGCAGGCGGCCCCGGCTGCCCGGGCGCTGGGTCATGCTCGCCGAGGGTCAACAGATACCTGTTGCCGTTGAGGTCGGCCAACGCCCGATCCTCAGGCGCGAACCACGGCTTCGACGCACGCACCGCCTGCACCGGCGCGCTGTCGATCTCGCTGCCGTAACTGGTGAGCAACTCAAGCCTGCCGTCATTGATCCGGACCTGTCCGGCCCGGGTCAGCGACCGCAGCCGCTTCCCGATCCGCACGCCCGTGGCCGTGAACTCCGGCTCCGCCATGCTTCCCCGCCCCCTTGGTCCAGGCATCTGGTGATCCAGTGTGCGCCCCCGTTCAGGACGTTCGTCCCGCTCCGGTGCAGTCTGCCCGCCGGGGCCGTCGAGCACCAGTGCGTACGACCCGGTCACGGTGAGTATCCGAAGCACTCGCGCGAGTGCGCCCCCGAGCCCTGCGGGCAGCCCATCGCAAACCCGTAGCAAAGCGAACGCAAACCCACCACGAGCCCACCGACACCCTGCCCCCAGGGCCGCCTTTGGGCCGCCCAAAGGCATGTTTATGCAGGTGAGAAGCGTGCGGAAGGTGCATATGATCGAGGTGTCGGCCGCGCGAGGCGCCGTCGGCGCAACGCGTAAGGAGCCCCGCCGTGAGCACCACCCCCCAGGCCCTGACCGGTGCCACCCTCGACGTCGACCGCAGTGACGACGCCTATCGGAGCTGGCTGAAAGAAGCCGTCCGCAAGGTGCAGGCCGACGCCAACCGCTCCGCCGACACCCACCTCCTCCGCTTCCCGCTCCCGGAGAGCTGGGGCATCGACCTGTACCTGAAGGACGAGTCGACCCACCCCACAGGCAGCCTGAAACACCGCCTCGCCCGCTCCCTCTTCCTCTACGGCCTCTGCAATGGCTGGATCCGGCCCGCCCGCCCGGTGATCGAGGCGTCCAGTGGTTCCACGGCGGTCTCCGAGGCGTACTTCGCCAAGCTGATCGGGGTGCCCTTCATCGCGGTCATGCCGCGCACGACCAGTGCCGAGAAGATCCGCCTGATCCAATTCCACGGCGGGCAGTGCCACTTCGTGGACGACCCGCGCAAGATGTACGAGGAGTCGGCCGCCCTCGCGGTGGAGACCGGCGGCCACTACATGGACCAGTTCACCTACGCGGAGCGGGCCACGGACTGGCGCGGCAACAACAACATCGCCGAATCCATCTTCCGCCAGCTGGAGTTGGAGCGTTTCCCGGAGCCGGCGTGGATCGTCGCGACGGCCGGCACCGGCGGTACGTCGGCCACCCTCGCGCGCTATGTCCACTACATGCAGCACGACACCCGCGTCTGTGTCGCCGACCCGGAGAACTCCTGTTTCTTCGAGGGCTGGACCACCGGCGATCCGGACGTCACCCGTGACTGCGGCTCCCGCATCGAGGGCATCGGCCGCCCCCGCATGGAACCGAGCTTCGTCCCCGGCGCCATCGACCGCATGATGAAGGTCCCGGACGCGGCCAGCGTCGCCGCCGTGAGAGCCCTGGAACAAGCCATCGGCCGCAAGGCGGGCGGCTCCACCGGCACGGGCCTCTGGAGCGCCCTCAAAATCATCGCCGAGATGGTCGCGGCGGGCCAACAGGGCAGCGTGGTAACCCTGTTGTGCGACCCGGGCGACCGCTACCTGGACAAGTACTACTCGGACACGTGGCTGGCGGAACAGGGCCTGGACATCACCCCGTACAGCAAGGCGATCACCTCGCTTCTGGCAACGGGAGTATGGCCGAGCTGAGTTGACGGGAGTACGGCCAACTCGCGCTGGATGAGCGCCGGTTGGTCAGCGTCCTTCTTCACGGGACAGTGCTCAGTGGTCGCTGCGGTGTTCGGAGTGGCTGTTCGGTTCGGCCGTGTGCGATCCGTCATGCATCTCGGTGTGAGCCGTCTGGGCCAAGGAGGCGAGGACCCGTAGCTTCTCATCGCTCTCACTGCTCTGGTCGGGGTAGTAGAGGACGAGGAGCAGCTCGCCGACGGGGAGTTTGTCCCGGTGGAGGCGGAGCTCGCCAACGACGGGATGGTTCACGGTGGTGGTGCCGCCGTCCAGGCCGCGGATGTCATGGCGTGCCCAGAGGGATCGGAACCGCTCGCTCGACAAGGCGAGTTCACCCACCAGTTCCACGAATCGCGGGTCGTCGACGTCGTCGCCGACGGACTTTCTGAAAGCGGCGATGAATCCTTCCGCGGAGCGCGTCCAGTCCTGCTGGAATGCCTGCTCCTCCGGATCGAGGAGCAGTGATCGCAGGCGGTTGTACCCGGGCTGAAGGCGCGGGGAGAGCGCGACTGCGAGCTGGTTGGACGCGAGCACATCGAACGCGCGCCCTTCCACGAACGCGGGAATCCGCACGCTTGCGAGCAGCTGGTGCAGCCGTGCGGGCACGCGTTCGGGCTTTCGGCGCCGCTGCGGCCTGGGGCGTGCGGCGGTGAGGCCGAGGAGGTATTCCTGCTCCACCTCGTCGAGTCGCAAGACTCGCGCGAGCGATTCGAGTACCTGGAGCGAGGGGTTGTTGTCGCGGCCGCGCTCCAGTCTCAGGTAGTAGTCGGCGCTGATGCCGGCGAGCAGGGCCACCTCTTCGCGGCGCAGTCCGGGAACACGCCGATGCGCACCCGAGGGAATGCCGGCACGCTCCGGAGTGACCAGCGCCCGCCGGGCCCGGAGATAGCTGCCAAGCAGGTTCGCGCGGTCATCGTCACCCATAGTGAAAATCGTAGCCCCGGCGCCGTCACGGAAGGGGGGCCCTGAGAGGACCATGGAAGCCGGGGGTACTGCCTCGGGTCGGGGAACAGGTCGAAGCTGAAGGAGTCGCCTGATATCCACTGCGCCCGCAGCCTTGTCGCTGTCGGCGCCCTGAGCCGGGAGCAGCCATGGACATCACCAGCCGCACCGTCTTCATCGCCGGGGCCACCTCGGGAATCGGCCTCGACCTCGCACGACGCTTCGCCACGGCCGGCAGTACCGTCATCGTCGGCGGCCGACGAACCGACCTGCTCGACCGGATCGCAGCCGAGGGGCCGGCCACCGTTCAGATCGACGTGACCGACCAGGACAGCGTCGACCGTGCCCGCGACACGATCCTGCGCACCCACCCGAACCTCGACACGATCGTGACGATGTCCGGGATCGGAGTCCCCGAGGACCTCCGCGATCCCACACACTTCAGTGCTGCCGAAAAGACGATCGACACCAACCTCCTCGGCACCATCCGCGTCATTGACGCGTTCACCCCCCACTTGATCGCGCGTGGCACCGGCACCATCGTCACGGTCACCTCGGGCATCGGGTTCCTGCCGTTCCCGGTCATGCCCACCTACGCCGCCTCCAAGGCCGGCGTGCACGCCTACTCCGAAGCACTGCGTGCGCAATTGGACGGAACCGGCATCGAGGTCGCCGAGCTCGTCCCTCCGGCCGTCGCCACCACACCGGAGCACGAACAGCGCAACCCCAGCGCGCTCAAACTGGCCGAATTCACCACCGAGGTGATGGACCTGCTCCAGACCAACCCCACTCCGCACGAGATCCTGGTGCAGGGCGTACTCATGCACCGCTGGGCCGAACGCGACGGCACCTACCCCGAGTTGGTCACCCGACGCTCGCAGGCACTCGCGATGCTCCCGAGCCGTCAGTGAGCACGAGGGCCCCTCACCGGACGCCGACCCAGGACCGCTGAACTCAGCAGAGCGATATCACCGAACTCTGATGCCGGTGTCGTCGAGCCGAACGGCTGGAAGGCCCGTTCCACGCCGCTGGACAAGACGTTCCGGGCGTTCACACCGGACCAGATGCTGCTGATGCCCATGTCATTCGACGACTGGCTGCCCAAGGCGCATCTGGCCCGGTTCGTCGCCGAGTTGGTCGACGAGGTGCTGGACTTGACGGCGATCCGCACGTCCCGCACCGCGCGGCGCGACCACCCACCCTACGATCCTCGGTTGACGCTGCGGTCATTGCTCTACGGCTACACCACCGGGGTTCGCTTGTCGAAGCCGAGATCGGCGCTCCTGAAGCCCGGGCTGCGACTGTGCTGGCCGATGCCGAGATCGCCGACACCACCGAGGACCCGGAGTACGGGCCTTTCTCAGGTGCACGCCGACAACAGGCCCCAGCCGGAGCCTCGCAAGCGCCGACAGCGACAGCGGCGGCGACGATCGATCAACCGATCACGGGCAGCGAGGACACTTGCCCGTCACTGACCCACGCTCCTAGCGGGCCAACCGCCGGTCCAACTCCCTCACCGCACCCCTGAACGCCCGCCCCAACCCAGGCCGAGCCACCCGCACAGCCCCCCGGAACACAGCCGTCCCATCCACGGCGAACGTCCACTGAACCCGAGTCCCACTCCCCGCAGGGCTCAGCCGCCACTCCTCGGCCATCGCGCGGGCGCCCACCGCATTGGTGACGTCGACCCGATACGCGTACACCTCCGCCGACTTCGCCGCGATCACCGTCTCGCGAAAGTGCCCGCCGCCCCTGAGCCGGATATCCCGCCCCGCCCCGTCGTCGACGGCCCGCGCGCTCGTGACGGCCGAGAACCACTCCGCCCAGCCCGGCACATCGTCGTTGAGAGCATGGAAGACGGCATCCGGTGCCGCGGTCATCTCCTGCGTGAAGACCAGCCGTACCGGAGCGGTATCGATGAAGTCGAGCCCGACGGGCCGCAGTTGGTTGGCCATGGACGCGAACCCCCTTGACGGTTAAGGGAAGTTGACCGGGATGGGCGACGTCACGATAGCTGGCGCACCGTCAGATGTCTGCCCCGTCACCGGCCGCTTCGCCCGCCACCACGAGCCGCAGATGCTCAGAGATATCGGCGCGCGCCTCCGCCGGCAACCCCGCGTCCGTCACGAGCGTGTCGACCTGTTCCAGCGCGGCGAACGAACTCAGCCCCACCGTCCCCCACTTGGTGTGGTCGGCGACGACCACGACCCGCCGCGCGGACTGCACGAGCCGGCGATTGGTCTCGGCCTCCGCGAGGTTCGGCGTCGACAGGCCCGCCTCGATCGATATGCCGTGCACACCGAGGAACAGCATGTCGAAGTGGAGCGCCGCGATCGCCTGGTCGGCCACCGGCCCCACCAACGAGTCGGAGGGCGTGCGCACTCCGCCGGTCAGCACGACCGTCGCCGCCCCCTGCCGCTGCCCCGAGGTGCGCTGCGCCGCGTGGAACACGTCCGCCACCCGCACCGAGTTGGTGACCACGGTGAGGTCGGGGACCTCAAGGAGGTGATGCGCGAGCGCGTACGTCGTCGTACCGCCCGAGAGAGCGATCGCCGTACCCGGCGCCACCAGTTCCGCCGCCGCCCGCGCGATGTCCTCCTTGGCGGTCAGCTCCAGCCCCGACTTCGCCTCGAAGCCCGGCTCGTGCGTGCTCGCCTCGACGACCGGGACCGCTCCGCCGTGCACCTTCTCCAGGACGCCCTGGCGGGCCAGCGCGTCGAGATCGCGGCGCACGGTCATGTCCGACACGCCGAGCTTGCGGGTCAGTTCGTTGACGCGGACGCCACCGCGGCGCCGGACCTCGTCGAGGATCAGGGCGCGCCGCTGCTCCGCGAGGAGGTTCTGATTCTCACTCACGTACGCTCCGGTCCTTTCGCCGCAACCCGTCAGACTGCCCGTCGCGCCCGTCCCGACCAGGACATTTTCCCCGGCGGCGGTGCGCGGACGCCCCAATCCTCGCACGCCCCCGCAAGCACCGCGCCACCGCCTGTCCCGACGCGCACATGTCATTCGGTCATCATCCGTCGCTCGCGTGTCACACGGATCGGGGAGATTCGGTGACGGGGCGTGTGCGACGCGCCGGAAAGGACGATCCTGGAGTGCACACGGACACGGACAGACAGTGCGTCACGGGGGATGTGCGAACAGTGGAGCGTGTACAGGAACACGCCGTCACGAGCGAGGCGAAGAGCCTCGCCGGACGGTCCGACCAGACCGAACCCGCCCTGGAACTCCTGGTCCACGGAGTCGGCGGCGCCACACCCGAGGAGATGCTCGGCGATCCGCGCACGGTACGGATCACCGGCGACGACACCGCGGCCGTCTTCCGGCGCGCCGCCGACGTGGACGCCGAGTCCCGGCCCGCCGACCGGCGCACCGGACCGATCCGCGAGGCCTACGTCTGGTGCAACCTCACCTCCGGCAACGGCACGCGCGCGTTGTGGCTGTTATTGCTGCCGTTCATGGTCGTCAACCTCGCGCACTGGATGCGCCCCACCGCCCGCGACCGGAAACGGACGGTCCGTTTCTACGGCCTGCTGGTGCGGCTCGCGGGACTGACCCTGACCGTGCTGCTCGTCGCGGCGGCCTGCGAGGTCGCCCTGGACCTCGCCGCCTGGCAGTGCGCCGGCACGCGCGCGTGCGCCGAACGGCACACCTGGCTGGGCTTCCTGTCGCCCACGATGTCCCACGACAGCTGGTGGAGCCGCCCCGGCCGCCGCCTCGCGCTCGCCGCTCTGGTGCCGACCGCGCTCACCGTCCTCCTCTGGTACCTCTCCCGCCGCACCTGGAGCGAGTACGAGTCCCAGCAGCCGATGCCCCGCAGAGCCGAGCCCGACGACGAGCCCGACCGCAGTTCCCTGAGCCGCCCCGGCTTCTGGTACGGCCGCCGCCTGGTCGCCCGGCTGCGCGCCGCCCACACGGCGGCGGGCCTCCTCACGGTCGCCGCGGCCGTCACCGTCTCGGCCGCCCGCTTCGACCGCGGACCCGACGGCTCCGACCCACTGGCCCGCCTCGGCACCCTCCTGGAGACCGCACTCACCGGCCTCGCGTTCGTCGTGGTCTACGTAGTGTGCCGCCGGGGCCGCAGCGAGAACCGCCTCGACCAGGCCCTCGACCGCCGTCTCGTCCGCCGCCTGCCGCTGGGCGCACTCCTGCTGCTCGCCCTCTCCCTCCTCTACGCCGGCTGGTCGCGCCCGGGGTGGGAGTCGTCCGGGCGGCTGCCGGGCGACATGACGTTCGGCGGAATCGCCCTGGTTCAGGGCCTGTTGGTGGTCGCCCTGGCCGTCGTGGCGCATCTCCTGCACCGCACCCACCCCGATCCGCGGTCCGCGATGCGGGGCCTCGGCGGACCGGCCGTCGCGATGCTGGCCTGCGCCCTGGGCGGCGTGATGTCCGGCGGGGTCTCCCAGCGTGTCTCCGACTGGCTGGACGGCACCGGGACGTCCATCGCGGGCCCGCCCGTCCTGCTCACCTGGCAGGCCTCGGTGATCCCGACGCTGCTCGTCGTCGTCCTCGTCCTGTGCGCCGGGATCGGCCATCGCACGTGGCGGCTGCGCCGTAGCGAACTGGCCGCGGTGGCGCGCGACTACCCGGGCGGGCGGAAGGACCGGGCGCGCACCGCCAAGATCGCGAGCACGCGCGCGATGGCCGCGCTCACCGACCGCGGACCCCTTCTCGTCGCGGTCATCTCCACCGCGACCCTGCTCCTGGGCGCCGGAGCGCTCGTCGGCGCCTTCACCACCGACCGGACACCGTCGCGGGCCGGAGAGGACGGGCACGCCTTCGTGCACGGTGCCGCCCAGACCTCGCAGGGCCTCGGGTCCTGGCTGATCGGGCTCGGGTTCATACTCTTCGTCACCTGGGGCAGGCGCGCCTACAAGGACGCCTCCGCGCGGCGCACGATCGGCATCCTGTGGGACGTCGGCACCTTCTGGCCGCGCGCCGCCCACCCCTTCGCCCCGCCCTGCTACGCCGAGCGCGCGGTCCCCGACCTGACCTGGCGGATGGCCACCTGGACCCGCGCCACCGGCGGCCGCCTCGTCATCTCCGGCCACTCCCAGGGCAGCGTCCTCGCCGCCGCCGCGGCCTGGCAACTCAAGCCCGCCCAGCGCAAACGCGTAGCCCTGCTCACCTACGGCTCACCCCTGGAGCGCCTCTACGGCCGCTGGTTCCCCGCCCACTTCGGACCGGCCGCGCTGACCCGGCTGCACCGCGAGGTGGACTGCTGGCGCAATCTGTACCGGCTCACCGACCCCATCGGCGGCCCGGTGCGCGTGTCCGGCGACTGCGGCCCCGAGGTCGACCACGAGCCGCCCCTCAAGGACCCCCAGGAGTACGGCCGTACGGCACGGCATCCGCTGCCCGCGCCGATCCTCGGCCACTCCGACTACCAGGCCGACCCGGCGTTCGCGGAGGAACGCGAACGGCTGCTGGCCCGGCTGCGGCCCGAGGTGCCGCCTCAGGGCAGCTCGGGCAGGTCCTCCGCGTAGAGCAGGGTCAGGTCGTCCGTGCTCGGCTCCTCGAACTGGGCGACCCGGCTCGCGTGCCGCTCCACCATCGCCTCGAAGGTCTGCCGCGCGGTGCGGCCGTTGCCGAAAGCGGCGCCCTTGGGGATCGCCGTGAAGTACTTCGTCAGCCCCTCGGACGCGCCCTCCGCCAGCCGGTACTCGTGCTCCTCGGCCTGCTGCTCGACGATCCGGAGCAGTTCCTCGGGGTTGTAGTCGCTGAAGGTGATGGTCCGTGAGAAACGGGACGCCACACCGGGGTTGACGGACAGGAACCGCTCCATCTCGGCCGTGTAGCCCGCGACGATGACCACGACCGCGTCCCGGTGGTCCTCCATCAGCTTCACGAGCGTGTCGATGGCTTCTTTACCGAAGTCGCGTCCCGAGTCCTCCGGAGAGAGGGCGTACGCCTCGTCGATGAACAGGACTCCGCCGCGCGCCTTGTCGAAGGCCTCCTGGGTGCGGATCGCGGTGGAGCCGATGTGCTCGCCGACCAGGTCGACGCGGGACACCTCGACGAGGTGGCCCTTCTCCAGGACTCCGAGGGAGGCGAGGATCTCGCCGTAGAGCCGGGCGACCGTCGTCTTGCCGGTGCCGGGGGAGCCGGTGAAGACCAAGTGCCGTTTGACGGAGGCCGCCTTGAGGCCGGCCTGCTGGCGGCGGCGGCCCACCTCGATCATGTCGGTGAGGGCGCGCACCTCGCGCTTGACGCTGTCCAGGCCGACCAGCGCGTCGAGTTCACCGAGGACGGCCTTGGAGGAGCGGGACTCCTTCTCCGGGTCCGTCGCGGTGATCAGCGGGTCCTGCTCGGCCGTGCGCTGGGTGGGGATCGCGCCCAGCACGCTGGTGGACTGGCTCGCGGTCTCCACGGCCGTCTCGTGGGCGGTGGACGGCTTGAGGCTGCTCTCGTCGCTGGTGCAGTCCTCGACGACGGGTCCCGTGCCGGGTGCCGCGTCCGGTCCGGCGTCCGCGAACTCGTAACCGCCGCGCGCGCACCGCTCCGTACGGCACTTCTTGAGCGTCGTACGGCAGCCGTCGATCACATGGAAGCCGTAGCCGCCGCTGCCCGTCACGCGGCAGCCCAGGAAGGTGCCCCGGCCGCCCGCGGAGACGTAGAAGCCCGCCTCGGCGGGGGAGTCGACCGTGCAGCGCTCGATGGTGGGGTCGGCGCCCTTGGTGACGATCACGCCGGTCTGGGTGGCGTCCACGGTGCAGTTGTTGAGGGTGCCGCCGCTGCCGTGGTCGCGGAACCACGCGCCCGTGGCCGCGTCCCGGATCCGGCAGTCGTCGAGCTGCGCGGTCGCGCCGTCGCTCACCGACACGGCGGTGTTGCGTACTTGGGAGATGTCGCTGTCGACGACGTCCGCGCGTGAGCCCCGGTCCAGCACGAACAGCGCGTCCGGTACGTCGTGCACCCGGCAGGAGTCGAGGACCGCGGTCGCGCCGTCGCTGACCCACACCGCCGGATAGTCGCCGGTGCTGTCGAAGATCTCGCACTGGTTGGCGTCCACGCGCGTGCCCGGGTCCCACACCGACAGTCCGTTGCGCCCGAACTGACGCACCGTCGTGCGGGTCAGCGTGAGCACCGAACGGGAACGCAGGTCCACCGCGTTCTCCGGGATGTCGTGGATGCGGCAGTCGGCCAGGGTCAGCACCGCGTCGGTGTCGAGCGTGACGCCGTCCGCGGCCGTACGGTGCACATCGCAGTCGGTGAGGTGCGCGGTGGCCCGGCCGGTGATCTGGACGCCGCTGCCCCGCGTCTCGTAGACCTCACAACCGACCGCCTCCAGCGAGGAGTTCTCACCCGTGGCGGACAGACCCACGCCCGACGCGTGGTGGATACGGCAGCGCTCCAGGCGCGGGTGACCGCCGCCGCGGACCGCTACGCCCGCCTGGCCGGCCGAGACGACCTCGCACTCCTCGAACACCCCGCCACCGCCGTCGAGTACGGCGATGCCGATGCCGGCCGGGTTGTCGACCGTGCAGCGCCGCACGGTGGGGCGGGCACCGCCGCGGACCTCGATGCCGGACGCGGACCGCGTGACGATCCGAAGGTCCGTCAACTCCGGCGCGCCGTCCTCGACAAGGAGCGCGGGCGCGGCCGAGTCCTGGCCCTCGACATGCAGGTCCTGGACGATCGCCGAGGCGCGGACGGTCAACGGCACGCCGTCCAGGGGCGCGATGCGCACCGAGCCGGGCGAACCCTCGGGGCCGCGCAGGGTCACCGACCGCGCTACGACGAGGTTCTCCCGGTAGGTGCCGGGGGCGACGGTGAGCACGTCTCCCTCGGCCGCGGCCTCCAGGGCGGCGGCGAGCGACGCGTACTCACCTGTGCGGCGCCGCCACCGCGATGTACCGGTGTGCGTCACCTGGACCGTGCCCTGTGCCATGGCGCTGCTGTGCCCCCACCTCGTGGTACGCGGGTTGATGCCGAAGCCTTCGCCGGTCCACCGTAGCGTGCGTGCGGGCGGTGGGTTGACCAGAGCCGGAAGGCCGTCAGCTGCCGGTGCCGGTCCTGCCCCAGTCCGGGCCCGCCCGCTCCCATGCCCGGTCCCAACGGGCGTACCTGCGGCGGACCATGCGCCACAGCACGAACCGTCTGCCGCTGTCGACGAGCCCGGCGGTCAGCAGTGCCGCGCCGAGCCCGGCGAGCACGGCGTGCGTCGTCGCCGTGGCCGAGTCCAGCGGGCGGGCCACTATGTGTCCCTGCTGGTCCGTCCAGAGCCGGAAGTGGTCGCCCGCGTGCGGGGTGTTGAGGCTCGCCATCACCGCGCCGTGCTGGGCGGTGCCGTCCGGGGCGGTCCAGTTGGCGAGGACCTTGCTGCGGATGTCCCGCGCGGTGGACGAGTCGGGATCGGGGTCCAGCTCGGCCCCCTTGAGCTTCTTGACCACGGTCGCCGTCACGGCGTGCCGGTCCGCGCGCTGCTCCCGCACCGACCGCTGCAGGCTGTCCTGCGCGACCGCGCCGACGAGCGAACCGATCACGGGTGCGGCGACCAGGACCAGCAGCAGGACCACGAGGGCCAGCCAGGCCTCGACCAGATCGGTCGCGCGACGCAGCGGATTGCGCCGCCAGCGCCACACACCCCTGATTGCTCCCACCGTCCCGCACCCCCTTCCCGCTCCGTGATAACTCCAGGCGTGGCCGTTCACCCAAGAGCCCCGGCAAAGAGAGAGCGAAATCACCTCTCCCAGGGCCTCTCATGAACTTCTCACGGGATCTCAACGACCGGGCCCACGGGGAGGGTTCCCGCCTCCCGCGCTCTTCGGCGGAACCTCGTGCGCTCTCGGCTGAACTCCGCCTACGCGAGGATCCGGACCGGATCACCGACGCGGATCGTGCCGGTCGACCGGGGCACCAGGTTCTGCCCGAAGACGAGCTTGCCGCCGATACGGCGGTGCCGGGCCAGGGTGCGCAGGGGCTCCTTGCCGCGCTCGGCGGTGCCCTGGTCGGTGGTGGTCACGACGCAGCGCCCGCACTTCTTCGCGACCCGGAAGACGACCTCGCCGATCGTGACGCCCGACCAGTCGTCCTCGGCCCAGGCGGCGGTGCCCGCGACGACCACATTGGGCCGGAACCGGTTCATGGGCAGCGGCCCCTCGGCGGGGTGATCCCCTTGCGTGACAAGGGAGTTGAGGGCGTCGAGAGAGGCCTCGGAAGTCAGCAGCAGCGGATAGCCGTCGGCGAAACCGACGGTCTCACCGGGAAGCGCGTAGTCCGGGTCGACGGGTCTGCGCGTGGCGGGATCGTCCATGTGGACGAGACGTACGCCGAAGCCCAGATAGTCGCTGCGCCAGATGTGCGCTGTGTCCGGCCCCGGCACGGCGTCGACCTTGGTACCGAAGATCTCCATCGCCACGGTGGTGACCGGCTCCGGAACGGGCACGGTCAGCGGGTCGTGGCCGGGCGCCGACAGACGAACACCGCCGCCGGGCAGAAGCTCGGCGGCGGCCAGTGCGAGACGCGGGTGCTCGCGTTGCGTGACGACCTTTCCCCCGTCGTCGATCAGTGCCCAGCGTCGGTCCCCGGCCAGTCCCCAAGGCTCCACGAGAGCCTCCCGGGGCGAGAAGCCCCGGAGCGCCTTGACCGGATGAACGTGGATCGACCGCAGCTCCGCATTCCCCATCGCTCCATCGTGCCAGGTGGCACCGACAACGCAGGGTGCGGATCAGTAACCGCGGTACTGCTGCTGCTGGTTGTTGTACGGGTCCTGCTGGTACGGCGCCGGGGCCGGGCGGGGAGCCGCCGGACGCATCGCCTCGTAACCGGCCGGAGCCGCCATCGGGCGCGGCTGCTGTTGCTGCTGCCCGGGGTAACCGCGCGGCGGGGCCTGCTGCGGGATGTAGGCGGCGGGCGCCTGCTGCAGCGGGGCGGGCTGCTGAGCCTGCGGATAGCCGTAGTTCTGCGAGGGACCCGCCGGCAGAGCGGGCAGTGCCGACGGCAGCGCCGGCAGGTTGCTCCCCGGCATGTCGTAGGCGGCGGGGACCCGGATCGGGGCGATCTGCGGGGTACCCCGCTCGGCCACGAGGGAGTCGTAGATCGGGGTGTCCGGGAAGGAGGCGGAGTAGTAGCCGCCGCCATAAGTGGAGCGGGGGGAGGTCATGGCACATAAGTTAAGCCCACGATGTGCTGGTTGGGGAGACCGATTAGAGGGTTGTTTTCCGTGTCGGGGGTGGCACGGGATCCCCAATGCGAGCGAACTTGCCAAAAAAGGGCATCGACCTGTGTTCGGATCGGGTAAAAGCCTAGTTCCCGGCGGGTTACCAGCGGTTGGCCGACGCTGTTGACGCGCTCCTGATGGGCGTTCGCCGCCCCGGGGAATAGGTTGTGCGGTAGACACCCGATGGGCTGCCGGGGCGTGTCCTGGCACGGTGAGACGTGATATGGGGGCAGACATGTCGATGCCGAAGGGATCGAATGTTCCGGTGCCGACGACGGCACTGCGCGTCGAATTGGGCTGGCGGTCCGGACCCGGCGTCCCGGACGCGGACGCCTCGGCCCTGCTGCTGGTCGGCGGGAAGGTCCGTTCCGACGGCGACTTCGTGTTCTACAACCAGCCGGCGCACTCCTCCGGCGCGGTCCGCCACGAGGGCAAGGGCACCGCCGGCGGGAAGGTGACCGACAGCCTCCTCGTCGACCTCGCGCGCGTGGAGCCCGCCGTCGACCGCATCGTCCTCGCCGCCTCCGCCGACGGCGGAACGTTCGGCCGGGTCCCCGACCTGTACATCGAGGTCCGGGACGCCGTGCAGAACACCGCGGTCGCCCGCTTCGACAGCACGGGCGCGACGGTCGAGACCGCCTTCGTGCTCGGCGAGTTCTACCGCCGCCAGGGCGCCTGGAAGTTCCGGGCCGTCGGCCAGGGCTACGACAGCGGACTCGAGGGCCTGGCGACCGACTTCGGCATCACCGTGGACGAGCCGCAGCAGGCGGCACCGGCCGCGACCATGGCGCCGCCGGCCGGCCCACCGGTGCACATGCCGCCGCCGTCCGGGCCGCCCGTGAACCTGCCGCCGCCGGTCCAGCCGCCCGTGACCATGCCGCCTCCTCCAGCGAGCCCGCCCCCTTCGGTGACCCCCGTGCGGCTCTCCAAGGTGACGCTCACCAAGGCAGCCCCCTCCGTCTCGCTGACGAAGCAGGGCGGCACTTCGGGTGCCATGCGCGTGAACCTCAACTGGGAGGTGCGCAAGCAGTTCTCGGGCTGGGGCAGCAAGCGCGGCCGCGCGGTCGCGATGCACGCGGACCTCGACCTCGACCTGTGCGCCCTGTACGAACTCGCCGACGGCCGCAAGGGCGTCGTCCAGGCACTCGGCAACGCGTTCGGCTCCCTGCAGCGGCCCCCGTACATCCATCTCGACGGCGACGACCGCAGCGGCGCGTCGGCGAGCGGCGAGAACCTCACCGTGAACCTCGACCACATCAAGGACTTCCGGCGCATCCTCGTCTTCGTGACCATCTACGAAGGCGCCCGTTCCTTCGCCAACCTGCACGCCACGGTCACCCTCCAGCCGCAGCACGGCGCCGCGATCGACTTCTCGCTCGACGAGTGCACGGTGCCCTCCACGGTGTGCGCGCTCGCCCTGATCACCAACACCGGGGGCGACCTCGTCGTCCAGCGCGAGGCCCGCTACCTCGTCCCGGATCGCGGGGTGAGCCCGCAGCGGACCGTGGACCGCGTCTACGGGTGGGGCATGAACTGGACCCCGGGCCGCAAGTGAGCCCTCAACTCTCCTCGCCGACAACGGCGTCGGGACGCGCGTAGGTGCGGCCCTTCCAGGCCGCACCGCGTCCCCTGTAGTGCTGCACCGCGGAATCGACGGTCATCAGGAGGTACAGAAACGCGGTGAACGGCAACAGGGGAGCGAGCCACAGCGGCTGCCCGTAGTAGCGCAGCATCGGGATGTACGTCCCCGTCATCACCAGCCACGCGAGACCGCCGAGGACCGCGGTCCCCGTACTCCCGACGGCCAGACCGGTGAACAGGGCAACCGGCGGCACCAGATACACCAGCGCCAGCCCGAGGACGGTGCCCAAGAGGAGCAGCGGGTTGTGCCGCAGTTGCGCGTACGCGCTGCGCGAGACCATCCGCCACAGGTCGTGCAGCCGCGGATACGGGCGCAGGCTGTCCACCCGCTCGGCGAGCCCCAGCCAGATGTGACCCCCGCCGCCCTTGACGGCACGCGCGAGCGCCACGTCGTCGATCACCGCCTGCCGGATGGCGTCCGGGATCCGCGCCCGCTCGGCGGCGTCGACGCGCAGCAGGACGCAGCCGCCCGCCGCGGCCGCGGTTCTCGCCGACCGCTTGCCGATCCGGCGGAACGGATACAGCTGCGCGAAGAAGTAGACGAACGCCGGTACCACGAGCCGCTCCCACAGGCTCTCCACGCGCAGCCGCGCCATCAGCGACACGGCGTCGAAGCCACCGGAGCGGGCCGCCGCCACCAACTCCCGCAAGCTGTCCGGGGCGTGCGCGATGTCCGCGTCTGTCAGCAGCAGGTACTCGGGGTCACGCGCGCGTGCCAGAGCGATGCCGTGCCGTACGGCCCACAGCTTGCCCGTCCAGCCCGCGGGCGGTTCGCCGGGGGAGTCCACGGTCAGCGGCAGCCCGCCGTGCCGGGACGCCAGCTCGCGGGCCAGTTCCCCGGTGCCGTCCGAACTGCCGTCGTCGACAAGGAAGATCTCGGCCCGCCCGGGATAGTCCTGGGCGAGGAGTGAGGGCAGGCTCTCGGGGAGTACGGCGGCCTCGTCGCGGGCCGGGACGACCACGCACACCGACGGCCAGTCGTCCGGGTCGGTGCGGGCCGGGAGTCTGATGTCGGTGCGCCAGAAGAAGCCCTGACAGAGCAGCAGCCACAGCCAGGCGGCGAGTGATCCGGCGGCGATCCACACGATGGCGCTCACGGCCGCAGTCTGCCCCACGGCGGCGGATCCACCGAGGCCATCGTCTATCGTGGCCGGGTGAAGATCGCGCTGATGGACTCCGGAATCGGCCTTCTGGCGGCCACCGCCGCGGTACGGCGGGTGCGCCCCGACGCGGATCTCGTGCTGTCCCTGGACCCCGAGGGCATGCCGTACGGGCCGCGGACACCGGAAGACGTCGCCCAGCGCGCGCTGGCCGTCGCCGAGGCCGCCGCCGCGCACCGGCCCGACGCCCTGATCATCGGCTGCAACACCGCGACCGTGCATGCCCTGACGGTCCTGCGTGAGCACCTGGAGCCCGGTATCCCGGTCATCGGCACGGTCCCGGCGATCAAGCCGGCCGCCGCCGGTGGCACGCCCTTCGCGATCTGGGCGACGCCCGCCACCACCGGCAGCCCCTATCAGCGCGGCCTCATCAAGGACTTCGCCGACGGTGTGCCGGTGACCGAGGTCCCGTGCTGGGGACTGGCCGAAGCGGTGGAGCACGGGGACGAGGCGGCCATCGACGCCGCCGTCGCCGCGGCCGCCGAGCTCACCCCCGACGATGTAACGACCGTCGTCCTGGGCTGCACCCATTACGAGTTGGTCGCCGAACGCATCCGCGCCGCTGTCCAGCGCCTCGACCGCCCGCCACTCGTCCTGCACGGCTCCGCCGACGCGGTGGCCGCCCAGGCACTGCGCCGGATCGGTGAGAAGCCCGCCCCGGAGGCGCTGCCCGACGGCACCGTCACGGTGCTCCTGAACGGCCGCGAGGGCGCGCTGCCCGCCGCCGCGTCGGTCTACGCCGAGGGCCGGCTCCTGCGGGCCGTCACACCCGCCCACTGACCACGGCGACGCCCGCGATCCTGTGCGTTCGCCGTGTCGCCCCACAAAACGGTCACCCTCCGCAACGGCATACCCGCGCAGCGAAACCTGAGTAGTCTCGTAGGCATGAGGGACCACCCCCGCGACGAAATCTTCCCGCAGAGCGAGATCTGGACCGGACGTGCCACGAACCGGTTCCAGTGGCTGCTGGCGCTCGCCGGTGCCGCCTGCATGGCGCTCGGCATCGAGCTGGCCGTGGACTCCACCTGGACGTCCGGCATCGCCCCGCTCGTCATGTCCGTCGTCGGGTGCATCGCGGCCGGGCTGCTCATGCTGTTCGGCACGCTCGCCTTCGTGCACGTCGGCCTGAAGGTGGACACGGAGTCCCTCGAAGTGCGCTGCGGCCACATCGGTGTGCCGCGCCGCCGCATCCCCCTCGCGAGCGTCGCGGGCGCCGAGTTCGCCCCGCACGTCACCCCGCGCCAGTGGGGCGGCTGGGGCTACCGCTGGCGGCCCGAGAAGGGCACCGCGGTCGTTGTACGGCGTGGTGAGGGCATCGTCCTGCGGCTGTGGGACGGGCACACGTTCACGATCACCGTGGACAACGCGGAGACGGCCGTACGGATCATCACGGACCGGCTGGCGCCGCCCAAGCCCGGCGCGGTGCTCTGACGCGTTCCTCGTGCGTCACGGGGCCAATCGGTCGCCACGCGCGTGTGCGTCCGGCGCGGTGCGTGCGGCCTCCTCGGCGAGCGGGTGGGCCGTGGCCAGCCCGGCCAGGAAGCCCGCGCCGACCGACACCGAGGTGAAGCTCAGCGCGTTGCCGACCGCGGCGACGATCGCGAGCCCCGTCAGCGCCGCCCCCGCCGTGAGCGCGATCGGCGTGGAGCGCGTGGTGCGCCACAGCGCGTGCAGCACCCAGCCGTAGGCCGCCGCCAGCAGGAGCACGCCGACGATTCCCTGCTCGGCCGCCAGCTGAAGCGGCGCGGAGTGCGGCTTGCCGTCCGGGAGCAGGGCCTCGGCCGCCGCGCTGCTCAGCTCTCCGAAGCGCCCCGGACCCACCCCAAGGGCGGAATCCTGGTGCGCCATGTGCAGGGCGTCCTGCCACAGCTGGACCCGGTGCGGGGTCAACTGGCCCTCCAGGGATGCGGTCAGCCCGTCCGGGAGGACGTTCCCGGCCACGGCCCAGGTCGCGCCGGTCACCAGCGCCGTGGCCAGGCCCAGGCCCGCGATGCCCAGACCCCGGCGCCGCATGCGGCCGGCGGCGAGCGAGCACAGCAGCACCGCCGTGCACAGGACGAATCCCGAGAGCGAGCCCAGGACGGCCGCGACGACCGTGATCCCGGCCGCCAGCAGCCGCAGCGCGAGCCGCAGGGCCGGTGCCGGGGCGGCCCAGGCCGAGCAGCACGCGGCACCCACGGCCAGCGTCAGCAGGGCCGCGGTCGCACCGGCGTGGCCCAGCGGTACGGCGAACTGGGGGCCCGGGGCGAGACGCGGTTCGGCCAGCGCCATACCGAGCCCGGCCACCGCCCCCACACAGGGCGCGGCGACCGGTACGAGCGCCCCGGAGATCCGCCCCGACGCGTAACCGGCGGCGACCGCCAGGACCGCGAGCAGCACGCCCTCGGGCCGGCCGTCGTGCATGGCGGCGGTGATCAGCGACCACGCGGCGCAGGATCCGAGCACGGCGATGCCCGCCGCATCGGAAACGTTTCGTCTTTCACTGTCGGCGTCCGGACCGGTCGCCGACGCCATCCCCGTGGAACCCACCCCGCCGCCCCCTGAACCGGGCCTCCCCGACCCGTGACCGGCCCCGGCCGTCCTGGCCTGGACCGACCGCACGACTGGGGCTCCGGCACACCGTAACGGCTGATGACCGATTTGTGGACGAGTTGCGCAGGAACGATGCTGCTGCGGCCCTGCTCAGTGCCCCGGGCTGCCATCCGGACCGTGCTGTCGGCGCCGAGGATTACCGCCGTACACTCCCGGAGTGACCGTCACCGCAACTTCCGCGGGCGAGTCGGACCAGCTGGAGCCGCAGGCCGCGCCCACATCGCGCCTCGCCCGCCTCGTCCGTCTGGTCCCGGCCGCCGTAGCCGCACTCTCCGGAGTGCTGCTCTACGTCAGTTTCCCGCCGCGCACCCTGTGGTGGCTGGCGCTGCCCGCGTTCGCCTGTTTCGGGTGGGTGCTGCGCGGCCGCAGCTGGAAGGCGGGCCTCGGTCTCGGCTACCTCTTCGGCCTCGGATTCCTGCTGCCGCTGCTGGTGTGGACCGGCGTCGAGGTCGGCCCGGGGCCCTGGATCGCGCTGGTCGTGGTCGAGGCGATCTTCGTCGCGCTGGTCGGCGCGGCCATCACCGCGGTCTCGAAGCTGCCCGCCTGGCCGCTGTGGGCGGCGGCACTGTGGATCGCCGGTGAGGCGGTACGCGCGCGTGTCCCCTTCCACGGCTTTCCCTGGGGCAAGATCGCGTTCGGCCAGGCGGACGGCGTCTTCCTGCCGCTCGCCGCGGTGGGCGGCACCCCGGTCCTGGGTTTCGCGGTCGTCCTGTGCGGCTTCGGCCTGTACGAGATCGTGCGCCTGGCCCTGGAGACCCGCGACACCCGGGTCGTACGGCGGTCCGCCGCTGCCGTGGCGCTGCTGAGCGTGGCCGTACCCGTGGTCGGTGCGGTCGCCGCGCGGGGGCTGGTCAGTGACAAGGCCGAGGACGGCACCACGACGGTCGCGGTCATCCAGGGCAACGTCCCGCGCGCGGGGCTGGAGTTCAACGCCCAGCGGCGGGCCGTGCTCGACTACCACGTCAAGGAGACCCTGCGGCTGGCCGCCAAGGTCAAGGCGGGCAAGGTCGCCAAGCCCGATGTCGTCCTGTGGCCGGAGAACTCCTCCGACGTCGATCCCTTCGCCGACGCGCAGGCGTACACCGACATCGACGCGGCGGCCAAGGCGATCGGCGCGCCCATCTCGGTCGGCGGTGTCGTCGAACGGGGTGGCAAGCTCTACAACGAGCAGATCCTCTGGGACCCGGTGAAGGGCCCGACCGACACCTACGACAAGCGGCAGATCCAGCCGTTCGGCGAGTACCTCCCGATGCGCTCGCTGCTCGGGGCGATCAACAAGAACTGGACCAGCATGGTCCGCCAGGACTTCAGCCGGGGCACCAAGCCGGGCGTCTTCACCATGAACGGCGCCAAGATCGGCCTGGTCACCTGCTACGAGGCCGCCTTCGACTGGGCCGTGCGCTCCGAGGTCACCGACGGCGCCCAGTTGATCTCCGTGCCCAGCAACAACGCGACCTTCGACCGCAGCGAGATGACCTACCAGCAGCTCGCCATGTCCCGGGTCCGCGCGGTCGAGCACAGCCGGACCGTCACCGTCCCGGTGACCAGCGGCGTGAGCGCGATCATCATGCCGGACGGGAAGATCACCCAGAAGACCGGCATGTTCGTCGCCGACTCCCTGGTCCAGAAGGTGCCGCTGCGCTCCTCGGAGACCCCGGCCACCAGGCTCGGCATCCTGCCCGAGATGGCCCTGGTGCTCATCGCCGCGGCCGGTCTCGGCTGGGCGGTCGCCGCCGGTGTGCGCGGGCGGCGCGCGGGCGACGTGTAGCCGTACGCCTGCTGTACGCCCGCCGTGCGCACGGTAGTTCGTGGAGTGGCCATGGATCGTCCCGTTAGGGTCGGAGCATGGCTACTCCTGATTTCATCCGTACGATCCGGGCCTCCGCGGGGCATCAACTGCTCTGGCTTCCCGGGGTCAGCGCCGTCGTCTTCGACGACGCGGGTCGCATCCTGCTGGGCAAGCGGGCGGACAACCACGAGTGGGCGCTGCCCTCCGGCATCCCCGACCCCGGTGAGCAGCCCGCGGTCTGCGCGGTGCGCGAGGTGTTCGAGGAGACGGCCGTCGAGTGCGTCGCGGAGCGGGTCGTCATGGTGAAGGCCGGGGGACCGATCAGCTATCCCAACGGCGATGCCTGCCAGTTCATGGACATCACGCTGCAGTGCCGGGCCGTCGGTGGTGAGGCGGCCGTGAACGACGACGAGTCGCTGGAGGTCGGCTGGTTCGAGCTGGACGCGCTGCCCGAGCTCAGCGATCACCAGCTGTTGCGGATCAAGCAGACCCTGGCCGACGCACCCACATGGTTTGACACCACGAGTTCCGACTGAAGTATGTGCTCGGCCCATATGCGGTAGGGCGGGGCCGCTGTCTAGGCTCGCCCCATGACCGTGCCCAACGCCCTCCCGGGGACCCACGCGAACCTCCTCGACCTCAGCGGCCGTACCGCCCTCGTCACCGGTGCCGCCGGCGGTATCGGCCGCGCCTGCACGCTGCGGCTGGCGGCGGCCGGGGCGAAGGTCAGAGCGGTCGACGTGGACGCCCCGGGACTGGCGGCGCTCGCCGAGCAGGCGCAGGGCCTCGCCGGCACCGTCGAACCGCACGTCCTCGACCTCACCGACCTGGACGCCGCCGAGCACGCCGCCGCCGGTACGGACGTCCTGGTGAACAACGCGGGGCTCCAACTGGTGCGCCCCATCGAGGAGTTCCCGCCCGACGTCTTCCACACGGTGCTCACCGTGATGCTGGAGGCGCCCTTCCGGCTCATCCGCGGGGCCCTGCCCCACATGTACGGGCAGGGCTGGGGGCGGATCGTCAATGTGTCCTCCGTCCACGGGCTGCGCGCCTCCGCCTTCAAGTCCGCGTATGTGGCCGCCAAACACGGTCTGGAGGGACTCTCCAAGACCGCCGCCCTCGAAGGCGCACCCCACGGCGTCACCTCGAACTGTGTGAACCCCGCCTATGTGCGCACCCCCCTGGTCGAGCGACAACTCGCCGACCAGGCACAGGCGCACGGCATCCCCGAGGAACGCGTGCTGACCGAGGTGCTCCTGCAGGACAGCGCGGTCAAACGGCTCATCGAACCGGAGGAGGTCGCCGAGGCCGTCGCCTATCTCTGCGGCCCGCACGCGTCCTTCGTCACCGGCACCTCGCTGGTACTGGACGGCGGCTGGACCGCGCACTGAAGCACCGGGCGCGCAGGCGATTCTCGAGTTATCCACAGGCCTGACCGGCCGGCCCGGCGATGGGGAATCCTGTGAGCATGTCCAGCGATCACGTGCAGTCCGCCGAGCGCTCCGCCACCGCCACCGGTGCCGCAGCGCGACCGAGCAGTGCCGAGACGCCGTTCCTCGACCTGCTGGCCCGGGGCGCCTCCGCCGACGCCTACGAGCAGCCGGTGCTGCTCGCCCGCGCCGACGGAAGACCGGCCGAGGCGATCGCCGGGCTCGAACACGCCAAGGTGCTCGCGCTGCGCGTGCGTTCGGAGCTGGAGGAACGCCGACGGCGCGAGGCCGAGCTGTCCGCGCTCTTCGAGACGGCCCACGACCTCGCAGGACTGCGCGACCTCGACGCCGTACTGCGGGCGATCGTCCAGCGCGCCCGGTCGCTGCTCGGCACCGACATCGCCTACCTCAGCCTCAACGACCCGGCCAGGGGCGACACTTACATGCGGGTGACCGAGGGCTCGGTCGCGGCCCGCTTCCAGCAGCTGCGGCTGGGCATGGGGGAGGGGCTCGGCGGACTCGTGGCCCAGACGGCACGGCCGTACGTCACCGACGACTACTTCAAGGACGACCGCTTCCAGCACACCCTCACCATCGACACCGGGGTGCGGGACGAGGGGCTGGTGGCGATCCTCGGGGTGCCGTTGATGCTCGGGCACCGTGTCATCGGGGTGCTGTTCGCGGCGGACCGGCGGGCGCGGGTCTTCGAGCGGGAGCAGATCGCGCTGCTCGGCTCCTTCGCCGCGCTCGCCGCGGCCGCCATCGACACCGCGAACCTGCTCACCGAGACGCGCTCGGCCCTGGCCGGTCTGGAGCGCGCCAACGAGATCATCCAGGACCGCAGCGGAGTCATCGAGCGCGCGTCGGACATCCACGACCGGCTGGCCGAACTCGTGCTGCGCGGCGGCGGAGTCCACGACGTGGCTGCCGCCGTCTCCCAAGTCCTCGACGGAGTGGTCGAGTTCACCGAGATCGACGCCGCTCCCACGAAGGCGCTGGAGGCGTCCCGCGTCGAAGGTCACGCGGTGCGGCACCGGGACGACTGGATCGCCGCCGTGGCCGCCGGCGGCGAACTGCTCGGCGCGCTCGTGCTGCGCGGCCACCCCGGCCTCGACCCCGTCGACCAGCGCACCCTGGAGCGCGCCGCCATGGTCACCTCCCTGCTCCTGCTCGCCCGGCGGTCGGCCGCCGAGGCCGAACAGCGCGTGCGCGGCGAGCTGTTGGACGATCTGCTCGACGCCCGTGACGGTGACCCACGGCTGTTGCGGGAGCGTGCGTCCAGACTGGACGCCGACCTGGACGCCACCCATGTCGTCCTCGCCGCCCGGCTGGACGGCACGGCCGGCGACGCAGACCAGGAGGCCGCCGCCCGCAGACGCCTGTGGTCCGCCGCCTCGCACCTCGCCGGGACCCGGCACGGACTGGCCGCCGCCCGCGACGGCGGCACGGTTCTCCTGCTGCCACTCGACCCCGGCGACACCGCCACGGACCTGGCCCGGCGCACCGCCGCCCACCTGGGAGCGGCGGTCCACGAAGCGGTCACCGTCGGCGCCTCCGCCCCCGTCGAGAAACCCGGTGCCCGGCCCGACGTAGTGGTCGCCGCCTACGAGGAAGGGCGTCGCTGCCTCGACGCCCTGCGGCTGTTGGGCCGTACGGGAGACGGCGCCGCCGCCGAGGACTTCGGCTTCCTCGGACTGCTCCTCGCCGGGGACCGGGACATCGGGGGCTTCGTCGAGCGGACCATCGGGCGGCTCGTGCGGTACGACGAGCGGCGCCGTACGGATCTGCTGCGCACGCTGGACGCCTACTTCGCCTGCGGCATGAGCCCGGCCCGGACGAAGGACGATCTGCACGTCCACGTCAACACCGTCGCCCAGCGGCTGGAGCGGGTGGGCCGGCTCCTCGGCGAGGACTGGCAGGAACCGGGACGTGTCCTGGAGATCCAACTCGCCCTGAGACTCAGGAGGTTGGCTGCTCCGGCGCGGCGGTGACCCTCGTAGGCGCGGGGCGTACGAGGGCCGGTGCCGCGCACGGTGGTCAGGCGGTGCGGGCGTCCGCGGCGTCCTTCGCGGGAGCGGTCGTCGCGGCCCGGTCGTCGGTGGTGGACTCGATCTCGGTCAGGTCGCGGTGCCGGGTCTCCTTGGCCAGGCCCACCGCGATCAGGGTCAGGACGACCGCCGCGATCACATACAGGGCGATCGGGGTCGAGCTGCCGTAGTCGGCCAGCAGGGCGGTGGCGATCAGCGGGGCCGGGGCGCCCGCCGCGACCGAGGCGAACTGGGCGCCGATGGAAGCGCCGGAGTACCGCATCCGGGTCGCGAACATCTCGGAGAAGAAGGCGGCTTGGGGCGCGTACATCGCGCCGTGCAGGACCAGGCCGACGGTCACGGCGAGGACCAGGTTGCCGAAGTCGCCGGTGTCGATCAGCGAGAAGAAGGGGAACATCCACAGCCCGATGCCCACCGCGCCCAGCAGATACACGGGCCGGCGTCCGATCCGGTCCGACAGGGCGCCCCAGGCCGGGATGACGGCGAAGTGCACGGCGGAGGCGATGAGTACGGAGTTCAGGGCCGTCTGTCGGGAGACGCCGGCCGAGGTGGTGGCGTAGACGAGGATGAAGGCGGTGATCACGTAGTAGCTGATGTTCTCCGCCATGCGGGCGCCCATCGCGACGAGGATGTCGCGCCAGTGGTGGTGCAGTACGGAGACGAGCGGGAGTTGCTCGGGGGCGGTGCTTCCGGATGTTGTCCGGGCGGCGGCCTTGCGGGCCTGTGCCTGGGCCAACGCCTCCTGGAACACCGGGGATTCATCGACGGACAGACGGATCCACAGACCGACGGCGACCAGGACACCGGAGAGCAGGAACGGGATGCGCCAGCCCCAGCTGCCGAAGGCCTCGTCCGAGAGGACGGCGGTGAGCAGGGACAGCACGCCTGTCGCGAGCAACTGCCCCGTGGGGGCGCCGGTTTGGGGCCACGACGCCCAGAAGCCGCGCCTGCGGGCGTCTCCGTGCTCCGAGACGAGCAGGACGGCTCCGCCCCACTCGCCGCCGAGCGCGAAGCCCTGCACCAGGCGCAGCGCGGTGAGCAGGACCGGGGCCGCAGCTCCGACGGTCGCGTGGGTCGGCAGCAGCCCGATGGCGAAGGTCGCCCCGCCCATCAGCAGCAGGCTCAGCACCAGCAGCTTCTTGCGGCCGAGCCGGTCGCCGTAGTGCCCGAAGACGAGGGCACCGAGGGGGCGGGCCGCGAAACCCACGGCATAGGTCAGGAAGGAGAGCAGGGTGCCGACGAGCGGGTCGGAGTCGGGGAAGAACAGCTTGTTGAACACGAGGGCGGCCGCGGAGCCGTAGAGGAAGAAGTCGTACCACTCGATGGTGGTGCCGATGAGGCTGGCGGCGACGATGCGTTTGAGGTTGGCGGGGGGTGGGGGAGCGGGGGTTGCCGAGGCCATGTGCGCCACTTCCTTGGGTGCCGTGGGGACGGGTACGTGATGGCACACGGTAGGAAGGGGCACGTCAGCGGCACATGTGGTGGGACACCATAGTTCTGGGGGACGAAGTGCGTGCGGCGACTATGAGTTGAGGGCGCTAGGGCAGGATCGAGTCGATGTATCCGCCGTCGACGCGCAGGGCTCCGCCGGTTGTGGCCGAGGCCTGGTCGGAGCTGAGGTAGACGACCATGTGGGCGATCTCCTCGGGCTCGATCAGCCGTTGCAGCAGGGACTGCGGCCGGTGCTTCCGCATGAACTCGCGCTGGGCCTCGTCCCAGGGCAGGTCGCGGTCGACGAGTTCGTAGACGAAGTCCTCGACGCCGCCGGTGTGGGTCGGGCCGGCGATGACCGAGTTGACCGTCACGCCCGTGCCCGCCGCCTGCTTCGCGAAGCCGCGGCCGACGGCGAGGAGGGCGGTCTTGGACATGCCGTAGTGGATCATCTCGGCCGGGATGACGACCGCCGAGTCACTGGCGATGTTCAGGATCCGGCCCCAGCCGCGTGCCGTCATGCCCGGCAGGTACATGCGGGTCAGCCGGACCGCGGCCAGCACGTTCACCTCGAAATAGCGCCGCCACTCCTCGTCGCTGATCTCCAGCGGGTCGGCGGAGCCGAAGATGCCCAGGTTGTTGACGAGGATGTCCACCTCGGGCAGCGACTCCAGGACGCGCTGGGCGCCCTCCTCGTTCGCGACGTCGGCGGCCACGGGGACGAAGTCCGCGCCGGGGACCTCCGCCGCGAGCCGCGCCACACCCTCCGCGACCCGTTTCTCGTCCCGGCCGTTCACCCCGACCCGGGCGCCGGAGCGCGCGAGTCCGGCGGCGATCGCGGCGCCGATGCCCTGCGTCGAGCCCGTCACCAGGGCGGTGCGTCCGGTCAGATCGATCTGCATGTGGAACCAGTCCCCTTGTGTGTCTGCGCGGTCTTGTTCGTCCTGTGTGGTGGCACGTCTGCTGTCAGCCTGGCGGCAGGGCGATCGGGCCGCCACTTCGGCGGATTCGGACGGGCGCGGTACTGCTCCTGGCCGGGTACCGCCCGCCGTCAAAAGTCCGGACCTGAATTCGACCCCTTGGTGAACCTCCCCGTATCCCTGTGCGTAGCCAGTGCGGTGCCCGCGGCGATCCCGTGGGCGCGTACCCATCGTCGACGGACAGGAACGGATGGACTCAATGATGAGATCTAGGACCGCGACGCGACTCCCGCTCGACCGTCCCGCCCGCTCGCTCACCAGCCGTGGGCGCGCGTTCGGCGTGGCGCTGGCACTCGGCGCGTTGCTCGCGTCGGGGGCCACAATGACCCTTGCCGCTCCGGCAGTTGCCGCGACGGGGGACATCAAGTGCCCGTCCGCGGACTGTGTACGGATCGCGCCGGCGGCCGGTTCACCGGTCGCCATCGCCTCCGACAACGCCGGCTCGCTGTATCTGGCGTACTCGGGAGGCGATCTGCTCAAGCTCGACCTGGCCACCGGAGCGCTCGACACGGTCACCACCGGGCTCGGCAACCTCCGCGGGGTCGCCGTCGCCGACGGCAGCGCGTACATCACCGCCTTCGACGGCACGCTCCAGCAGGTCACCCTCGCCACGGGCGCTCGCCGCACCCTGGCCGCCGGCCTGCCCTCGCTCTTCGGCGTGGCCCGCTCCGGCACCACGACCTATGTCACCGACGGCAACGGAGAGATCGTCGCCGTCCCGGACGGCGGGACATCGCGCGTGGTGGCCACGGGGCTCGGCTTCTCCTACGGCCTCGCGTTCGACAAGGCGGGACTCGCCTACACCGCGGACATGGGCCAGGGCCGCATCCTGCAGACGAACGTGACCACCGGTACGACGCGGGTGCTGGCGAGCGAGGCCTACGAACCCACGTCGATCTCGGTGGGCGGCGACGGCCTCGTCTACTTCATGGTCGGCGACGAGGTGAAGCGGGTGAACGCCGCCACCGGGGTGCAGTCCCACGTCACCAACCTCCTCGGGATCAACGGCTTCAGCTTCTCGCTGACGGCGTCCGGGGAGGCGTACATGGCCGGTGGCGCGGGTGACGGTCTGTGGCGGATCTCGGGCCTGACGTCGCGATGATGCGGTAGGCGCCAGTGATCGGGGAAGGGTGCCCGGCGGGTTTTCTGCCTGCCGGGCACCCTGCTCGGCCGGGTGGCGCGGGCCGCGGCTGACGTACAGGTGGACCGGGCCGGTCAGCAGCACGGCGAGGAAGTAGCCGTAGACCGGGGGCAGTTCACCTTGGCGGGTGGGGTGACCTCGGGGTTCCCCCCACGCGGGAGGCGATCGACGCCCGCAACGCGAGGCTCCGGGCGTCACGGGCCTCAGATGTGGATGTCCACGACCACCCACGAAGCGTGGTGCATCCAGTGGGCGATCGCGGCCAGGTGCGCGGGGTGGTTGAAATAGCGCTGGAAGGCGGCGGTGTCGTCGAAAAGGCTGTTCAGGGCGAAGTCGTAGGAGGCGGGCGTCTCGTCGAAGACGTGCCATCCGACTTCCCACTGGCGGATCTCGGGGATCTCCTGGTCGAGTCTCCGCACGAGTTCGAATCCCTCCGTGACCTCGGGGGATTCGCGCGTGAGGCCTTCGTTGAGCTTGAAGAGGACGATGTTCCGGATCATTTCCGCTCCTGATGCCGTGTCGTGCCGCGACGAACTCGGTGAACGTTGACGGCTACGGCGCGTCCCACGACTTGGTTCACCACGAGGGACCTCGACGGACGTCGACCCGGGCCGCCGGCTCCGCGACGCGCCGACGAGCCCTTCGGGGCTTTCGGCCGGCCACGGCAGGATGGCGGGCATGCGTTTTCGACTGCTCGGCCGACTGGAGCTGGTGACTGCCAACGGCGCGGTCGTCCCGCCCGGCGCCGTGTCCCGGGCGATCGTGGGACGGCTGCTGCTCGCCCGCGGGGCGGTCGTACAACGCGACACCCTCGTCGACGAACTGTGGGAGGAGCGCACCACTAAGAACCCGGTCGGCGCCCTTCAGGTCCAGATGGCCAAGCTGCGCGCGGCGTTCGCGGCGCGGGGCGAGGACAACCGCCTGTTGTTCGACCACGGCGGCTATCGGATCGTCCTGGGACCGCAGGACGAGATCGACGTACCCGACTTCGAGGCCGTGGTCCGGGACGGGCGTGAGCATCTGGCGGCGGAGGAGTACGAGAAGGCCGAGAGCGAGCTGCGGCGGGGGCTGTCGATGTGGCGCGGCCGCGCGCTGGACGGCCTGGAGGGACGGGTCTTCGAGACCGAGCGGACCCGCCTCGAGGATCTGCGGCTGGGCGCTCTGGAGGACGCGGCCGCCGCGGGCCTCGAACTCGGCCGCGCGAAGGAACTGATCCCCGAACTGCAGGCCCTGCTGTCCCTCGCACCGCTGCGCGAGCGGTCCCGGGCCCGACTCATGCTCACGCTCTACCGCTGCGGGCGGTTCGCGGAAGCGCTGGAGGTCTACGACACGGGGCGTCGGCTGCTGAAGTCCGAACTCGGTGTCGCTCCCTCGGAGGAACTGCGTTCCCTGCACGGCGCGATACTCCGCCACGATCCGTCTCTCCAGGGGCCCGAGGCGTCCCGGCAAGGGCCCGAGCCGGCTGTCCGAGGGACGGTCACCCGGCCCGACCGACCTTCCTCACCGCGCACAGACGTCCGGGAGCCGAGCTCCGTCTCCTGTGAAGGCAACCTGAGCCGACCCCTCGGCCCGTTCATCGGCCGGCGCAAGGAACTGGCAGCGCTGTGCGAAGTCGTCGGCCGGGAGCGGCTGGTGACCGTGCTGGGACCGGGCGGCGTCGGTAAGACCCGGCTGGCGCTTGAGGTGTGCGCGCTGGTCCAGCCGTCCCGCGGCAACGTCTGGTGGGTCGACCTGGCCCCGGCCGACGACGCGAACGTGCTCGCGGTGGTGGCCTCCGCGCTCGGCCTGTCCGACACCGCCGTCCGGCCGGACCAGCCGCCGCACGACTATGTGCACCGGCTCACCTCGTTCCTGGCCGGACGCTCGGCCGTCCTCGCCCTCGACAACTGCGAGCACCTGCTCGACGCCGTCGCCCCACTCGTCGCGACCCTGCTGGGCCGGTGTCCCGAACTGACCGTCCTGACCACCAGCAGAGCGCCGCTGGAGGTCGCGGCCGAGGTGCTGTACCCGCTCGCGCCGATGCCGGACGAGGAGGCCGCGGACCTGTTCGGCACCCGCGCCGCGATGATCGACCCGTCCTTCGCCCCGGACGCGGCGGCGCTGCACGACATCCGCCGCCTCTGCCGCAGGCTCGACGGACTGCCGCTGGCGGTGGAACTCGCCGCCGCGCACGTCCGGCTCCTGACCGTCCGGGAGATCGAGGCCCGCCTCGACAACCGCTTCACCCTGCTGATCAAGGGGGAGCGCACCGCGCCCGCCCGACACCGCACCCTGCGCGCCGTCCTCGACTGGAGCTACGCCCTCCTCGACACCACCGAACAGCGGCTGCTGACGGAACTCGCCCTGTACGTGGGCGGCTGCTCCCTCGACATCGTGGAAGCGGCGACTCCCCTGCCGGGGGCGGACAGTGCCGAACTGCTGCACGTCCTGGGGCAGTTGGTCGACAAGTCCCTGCTCGTCCCGGTCTCCACGCCCGACGGCAACCGGCTGCGGATGCTGGAGACGGTCCGCGAGTACGCGCTCACCCGGCTCCGCGAGGAGGGCCGCGCACCGGAGGCCGAGGAACGGCTCATGACGTGGGCCGCCCGCTTCGTCCGTGACGGCAGCGCGGGACTCTCCTCGCCCGACCAGCGGGAGTGGGCCAGGCGCCTCACCGAGGAGTCCGCCAACATCAGGGCGGCGTCGGACCTGATGTCGGCCCGGTCCAGGCAGGCCGAGGCCCTGCTGCTGGAGGCGCGGCTGGGCTACTTCTGGTTCATCAGCGGCCGCGAGGAGGAGGGAATCGACCGCCTTCAGCGCAGTCTTCAGGCCTACGACGCGACAGCGGGCCGGCGGACCGCGGAACCCACCGAGGACGACGAGTGGGCGCTCTTCTACACCATCGCCTGGCTCACCTGGCTCCATCACGTGGCCGGACACCACACGGAAGCCAGTTCCTATGTGGACAGGCACAAGGAGGCATGGCACTACGCGAAGAACCCCGACCTCGCCGTCCTGGGCCGCTGCTACGACGCGCTCCACGCGATGCTCAACGGGCACGACGACGTGGAGGAACGCTTCGCCGCGGGGGAGGCCGCCGTGGTGGACACGGAATTCCACTGGGACCGGGCGGTCCTGCAGACGAACTGGTCGACCTACTGCCTCCAGCACGGGGACACCGAGGGCGCCCGGCGGCACGGGCTGATCGCGGTGGCGGCGTCGCGCGCGGCCGACGACGACTTCGCCCGGGTCTTCTCCCTCACCCTCTGCGGCGACGCGGACGAGAGCGACGGCCTGCGCGCCCGGGCCCGCGAGCAGTGGACCGAGGCGGCCCGCATCCTGCGTGCCGTGGGGGCGCGTACCCGCTGGGCGTATGTCCTGCTCAGGCTGGTCTGCCTGGACATCACCGAGCGGGAGTTCGCGTCGGCCGAGCAGCGGTTGGCGGACGTGAGCCGGCTCGCGGACGAACTGAGTGCCGACGATCTCCAGGCGGCGGTGGCCAACCTGCGCGGGGTGCTGGCGGTCCGGGCCGGTCGTTTCGCGGACGCGGAGCGGATTCTCCACGGGGTCTGGCACTGTCCGGCAGCGCCGCCCGACCGCAGAGCCGTAGCGGCCGTCGGTCTCGCGGTGATCGCGACCTTCGGTCCGCCGAGCCCCACCGCCCCGGACGTCGCGCGGGCCTGGATCGACCGGGGGCGCCGGACGCACGCCGGACTGCTGGAACCGCTCGCCCGGCACGCGGTGGGCGTACTGCTGGACAGGCTGGACGCCCACCACGGGACGAACCCGCCGGGCGGGACGCACCCACAGTGCGACTGGCTCGCGGACAGTCCCTCCGTGCTGGCCGCCTTCAGCTGAGCGACTCCGGCCGCGGCGGGCGGGGTCGGCTACGAGTCGTACGCGGACAGTGAACCTCTTCGGGGTGTGCGCCGTAGCAGCGACCAGACGGCACCTGGTCCCCGGGACGTCTCCGTCGCCGTGTCGCGTTGCGTCAGGTCGCGGAGCCGTGTCCCTCGCTGTGCCAAGTGACCGTCGGACAGGGCCGGTTCTCCGACGAAAGGCACAGCACCATGACCGAGTACCAGGGGCGGATCGTTCTCGGAGAGGACACCGTCGCCGAACTGGCCGACCGGATCGAGGGATCCGTGTTCGCCCCGGACGACGCGGGCTACGCGGGAGCGGTCGCGGGCTTCAACTCGCGCTCGCGGCAACGGCCTTGCCTCGTCGTCGCCGCGGCCGGCGCCGCCGATGTGCGGGCCGCGGTCGGTTTCGCCGCCGCGCGTGACCTGCCCGTCGGGGTCATGGCCACCGGGCACCAGCCGTTCCCCGCCGAGGACGACTTCCTGCTCGTCACGACAGGTGCGATGCGCGCCGTCGAGATCGACGCCGAGCGTGGCGTGGCCCGGGTGGCCGCGGGCGCGCTCTGGTCGGACGTCGTGGAGCCCGCCCAGGCGGAGGGACTGGCGCCGCTGAACGGATCCAGCCCGCTGTTGGGAGCCGTCGGCTCCACGCTCGGCGGCGGACTCAGCCCGTTCCTCGGCCGGTCCTACGGCTGGGCCGCCGACCACGTCGTGGCGATCGAGGTCGTCACACCGGACGGTGAACTGCGGCGCGTCTCCCCGGAGTTGGAACCGGAGCTGTTCTGGGGCCTGCGCGGCGGACGCAGCAACTTCGGGATCGTGACCGAGCTGGAGATCAGGCTCTTCCCGGTAACTTCCTTCTACGGCGGCGGAATCTACTTCCCCGCCGAGAACGTCGAGGCCGTCCTCCGCACCTTCCCCGAGGTTGTCCGCGACGCACCCGACGCCTTCACCTGCTCGGTGGCGCTGCTCAACTTCCCGTCGGTACCGGAGATTCCGGAACTCCTGCGCGGCCGCTTCCTCGCCCACGTCCGGGTCACCCACCTCGGCTCCGACGAGGAGGCCGAGAAGCGCATCGCACCCTTCCGGGCCATCGGCGAGGGCGTCATCGACACGGTCGGCCGTCATCCCTACGGCGCGTACGCCCTCGTGCACGCCGACCCGGCCGATCCCTTCCCGTACGAGGAACAGGGCGCCCTGCTGGCCGAGTTGCCGGCGCGGGCCGTCGAATCCCTCGTGGAGAGCGCCCAGTTGGCGGCCGGCGGACTCGTCACGGTGCTGGAGATCAGGCATCTCGGCGGGGCGCTGGCCCATCGGCCGGTCGCGGCGAGCCCCATCGCGGCCCGGGACGCCGTGTTCACCGTGCGGGGAGCGACCGTCGGACCGCCGGAGGTCGTCGACGCCGGGACGGCCATGCTCAGCGGGCTGGTCGAGCGGCTGAGCCCCTGGTCCACGGGGCTGGCGTACACGAACTTCGCCGGGCGGGACGACCGGGCGGAGAACGTGTTCACCGCCGAGGACCTGGAACGGCTGCGGGTCCTGAAGCGGCACTACGACCCGCGCAACCTGTTCCGGGTCAACAACCACAAAGTCGCTCCGGAACAGCGGTGACCTGCGGTGAACTGCGAGCAGGACAGACCCGAACTGGCCGCGTACGCCCTGGCGGCCCTCGATCCCGCGGACGCCGTACGCGTCGACGGCCATGTACGGGAGTGCCCGGCGTGTGCGGCCGACGTGGACGGGCTCCGCACCACTCTCGCCGCCGTCCGGACCCTGCCCGGCGACGAGTTGCTGGGCGACTGGTCCGGCAAGCTCCCCGGACTGCGGGAGGCGGCGGTCCGCGCTGCCCTGGCGGAGATCCCGGGGGTGGCCGGCTCCTGAGCAACCCCGGCACCCCGGCTCCCGCACGCCTGTAGGGCATGTCCGCGTGCTCGGCGGGGCGCCCTTTCCCGCGCCTTTCCTGCAGCTGTCCTGCGTCTGTCCTCGCGGACGCGGGCCGGGCAAGCGGAGATCAAGCCGCCGGCAAGGGGTCCCCCCGAAGGTTTCCCCGTTCAGCTTTCAACGAATTGGCGCGCCGTGCATCGACCCACGGCGCATCGGGGGAACGTGGCCATGAGGCACAACACAGGAATCCGGGACGTACGGCCGGACCGGACCGGCGCACCGCGCGACAGGGCGCGCGACGAGGCGTTCATCCGCGCCGTCTACGACAAACACGGGGTGTTCCTGCTGAGGGTGACCACCGGACTGCTCTGGGGCGACAGCCATCAGGCCCAGGACCTGGTCCAGGAGGCCGTCCTGCGCGCCTGGCAGAACGCCGGCATCCTCGATCCCGAGGCGGAGGGCATCCGGCCGTGGCTCGTCGCGGTCGTCCGCAACCTCGTCATCGACGGCTACCGGGCACGCAAGGCCCGGCCGCCGGAGACGATCGACACCGCGCTGAACGACATGCCCGGCCCGGAGTCCATGGAATCGGCCCTCACCAGGAAGATCGTGCGCGAGGCGTTGGCCGACCTGACCCTGCAGCATCGCGAGATCCTCGTCCACGTCGAGTTCCTGGACCGGTCGGTGGCCCGGACGGCGGAGACGCTGGGCATACCGCCGGGCACGGTCAAGTCCCGAACACACCTTGCTCTCAAGGCACTTCGGGCCGCGCTGGCCGAGCGGGGGTACACCCCGTGAGCGGCCGGCGATGCTGAGAGAGCGTGACGCCCGCCCGGAACGCGCAGAGGGAGCGCCGACGACCTCGGCGCTCCCTTTCTCGGCACACGGTCCCGTAATGGCGGACGGATATAGCCCGTTACCGAGCCACCCGGTCCACGGCGGTCTCACGCCGGGCCGCCCGCTGACGCGCTTCCTCCACCGCGTTCCGCTGCTCCGCGGTGAGTCGATTCATCAGCCGTTCGTTGTTGACCCAATCGTTCAGAAGGGCGTGACAACCCCCCAGGCTCAGGGAGTACGCCCACATACTTCGCCCTCGCCTGGTTCCGTTCCATTCATGTGCCCAGCTGAGCAGGTGGCCTATTCTCTGCTCCTGCGTGAACCTCATCAATTGCATGCCCGTCACCTTTCTATGGTTACGAGAAGGCCTGCTCTTCATCCGCCCTGTAAACGGAGCGAGGAAGAAGGAGGTTCACAGCGGACTCAGAATCCGGTGAGCGTCACCTTGCCGATGGTGCTGCCGGACTCCAGGATGCGATGCGCCTCGCGCAGGTGCTCGGCGTTGACGGTGCCGAGGTCCCGCGTGGCCGTGGTCCGCAGGGCGCCCGCGTCCACAAGGTGGGCGATCCGGTCGAGGATGTGGTGCTGCGTCACCTGGTCCGGGGTCTTGAACAGCGAGCGGGTGAACATGAGTTCCCAGTGGAAGGAGATGCTCTTCGCCTTCAGCAGGCCGATCTCCACGGGGCCGAAGTCGTCGATGGCGATCAGCCCGCCGAACGGCTTGAGCATGTCGGCGTACGCGGCGAGGTTCCGGTCCGTCCCCGCGGTGCCGAAGATGTGGTCGATCCCGCCGGGCGCCACCTCGGCCACCTGCTCCGGCAGCGGACGGTGGTGGTCGACCACATGTGTCACGCCCATACGACGGGCGAACTCGACGGTCTCCGGCCGGGAAGCCGTGCCGATCACGGTCAAGCCGGTGAGGGCTCGGGCCAGTTGAGCGACCATGGCCCCCACGCCGCCCGCCGCCGCGGTCACCAGCAGGGTGCCGGTCTCCTCCGTGGCGCCCTCGCGCAGACCGAGGCGTTCGAACAGCCCCTCCCAGGCGGTGAGGGAGGTCAGCGGCAGCGCCGCCGCCTCGCCGAAGGAGAGCGTGCGGGGCTTGTGGCCGACGATGCGCTCGTCGACCGTGTGGAAGCGGGAGTTGGTGCCCGGCCGGTCGATCGCGCCGGCGTAGAAGACCTCGTCGCCGACCTCGAACAGCTCGACCTGCTCCCCGACCGCGACGACCGTGCCGGCGGCGTCCCAGCCGAGCACCTTGAGCTCGCCGCCCGGGTCGTTGCTCTGCCGCACCTTGTAGTCGACGGGGTTGACCGCGACGGCCTCCACCTGGACCAGCAGATCGTGGGGACCCGGCTGCGGCACGGGCAGTTCGACGTCCACCAGGCTCTCGGCGTCGTCGATCGGCAGGCTCTTGCGATACGCGACGGCGGGCATCGTCGCCGACTGCCGGGTCTCACTCATCATGGATCTCCTCGACTCGTGCGGTGGGCCGACGAGGACCGGCGGCCACGACCCGCAAGGTACCTATCGGGAGGTAGTAACCATCAAGGGATCCTGCTTCCCAATGGAAACCATCCAGGTAGGAAGGGCGTGAGGAGCCCCGCGTGTCGTGAGATCAGGCCGATTCCGGGAACCGGTCGATGTTCTGCTCCACCCAGCTGCGCAGATGGGAGAGCGGGGCGCAGGCGTCCTTGCCGAGCGGGGTCAGGCTGTACTCGACCCGCGGCGGGACCTCGGCGTAGATCTCGCGGTCGATCAGGCCGTAGTCCTCCAGGCGGCGCAGCGTCTGGGTGAGAACCTTGGGGCTCACACCCTGCAGCCGGGCACGCAGCGCGCCGAAGCGCTGGGGTCCGTCCTCGAGGGCGCCCAGTGCGAGGGCGCTCCACTTGTTGGCGAGCAGGTCCAGCATGTCGCGGCAGGGGCAGGCCGCGGAGTAGACGCTCTTGGGGTCGTCGCAGAGGCCCGATGTCTTGGTCATAGGCCAACAGTACCCAATGGGTACTAGTATCCCTTGCGGGTAACCACCGCCTGCCTCGTACGGTCATGGGCATGCTCGGAATACAGGTGGGAAATCCAGGTTTCGGGCATCGGAACCGCCGATGAAGGCTGACACATGAACGACGACGCCCTGCACCTCCGACTGCTCGGCCGCCTGGAACTGGCCGACGGGAGCGGTGCCGTCGCTCTTCCGGGAGCCGTCTCCCGCGCGATCGTCGCCCGGCTGCTGCTGGCCGGGGGAGCGGTCGTCCACCGCGACACCCTCATCGACGAACTGTGGGAGGAGCGTGAGGCGAAGGACCCGGTCAACGCCCTCCAGGTCCAGGTGACGAAGCTCCGCGCGGCCCTCGCGACCCGGGGCCGCGACGGACGGCTGCGGTCGCAGTACGGGGGATACCGCTTCGTACTGGCGCCGGAGGACGAACTCGACACGGTCCGCTTCGAGACGACGGTCCGCGAGGGCCGCGAGCACCTGGCGGCCGGGGCGCACCGGCAGGCCGAGGACGTTCTGCGGCGGGGACTCGCCCTGTGGCGGGGCCGCGCCCTGGACGACCTGAAGGGCCGGGTCTTCGACGCCGAGCGCCTGCGCCTGGAGGAACTCCGCCTGGGCGCACAGGAGGACGCGGGCGCGGCGGGTCTCGAACTCGGCCGCGCTGCTGAACTGGTCCCCGAACTCACGGCACTTGTGTCCGCCGCGCCGCTGCGGGAACGGTCCCGGGCGCGCCTGATGCTCGCGCTCCACCGGTGCGGGCGGCACGCCGAAGCGCTGGACGTGTACGAATCGGGCCGCAGACTCCTGAGGTCCGAGCTGGGCGCCGACCCGTCCCCCGAACTCCGTTCCCTGCACGACGCGATACTCGCGGGCGACCCGCGTCCCGGGACGGCGGCCACGGACCCCGTACGGCTGTCCTCGGCTCGCCCCGATCCCCGCCCGACGGACCGCCCCGCTTCCCATCCGACGCCCGGCGAAGGCGGTCCCGACCATCCCCTCGGCCCGTTCGTCGGCCGCGCCGAGGAACTCGACGGGTTGCGCGCGGCCCTGGGTCGCGAGCGGCTGGTGACCGTCGTAGGGCCAGGCGGTGTCGGGAAGACCCGTCTCGCGCTTGAGGCGTGTGTGCTGACGCAGCCCGCGTACGACGGTGTGTGGTGGGTCGATCTGGCGGCGGCTGACGGCGCGGGTGTCCTCGCGGCGATCGCCGGAGTCCTGGGGCTGTCGGACGCGTCGGTCCGGCCCGATCAGCCGCCGCACGACTATGTGCGCCGGCTCACCTCGTTCCTGGCCGGACGCCGGGCGATGCTCGTGCTCGACAACTGCGAGCACCTGCTCGACGCGGTCGCCCCGCTCGTGGCGGTCCTGCTCGGCCGGTGCCCCGCACTCACCGTCCTGGCAACGAGCAGAGCCCCGCTGGCAGTTGCGGGCGAGACGCTGTATCCCCTGGCGCCGATGGCCGACGGTGAGGCCGCCGACCTGTTCAGCACCCGCGCCCTCATGATCGACCCGTCCTTCACCGCGGACGAGACGGCCATGCACGACATCCGCTCGCTCTGCCGCAGGCTCGACGGACTGCCCCTCGCGGTCGAACTCGCCGCCGCGCACGTGCGGTTGCTGCCGGTGTGCGAGATCGAACTCCGCCTTGACAACCGCTTCGCCCTGCTCGCCAAGGGCAAACGGACCGCTCCCGCCCGGCACCGCACCCTGCGGGCCGTCCTCGACTGGAGCTACGCCCTCCTGGACGCCACCGAGCAGCGGGTGTTGACGGAACTCGCCCTGTATGTCGGCGGCTGTTCCGTCGAGTTCGCGGAGACGGCCATCTGCCTTCCCGGGGCGGACTGCCACGAGATCCTGCAAGTACTGGCCCAACTGGTCGACAAATCCCTCCTGTTCACCGTCTCGACGCCCGACGGAAGCCGGCTGCGGATGCTGGAGACGGTCCGCGAGTACGCGCTGGACCGGCTCCGGGCCGAAGGAAGGGCCGCGAAGGCCGAGGAATGCTTCATGGCGTGGGCCCTGCGTTTCGTAGAGGAGAGCACCGACGCCAACGCGCCCGGCGACCAAGGGGAGTTGATCCGGCGGCACACCGCGGAGTCCGCCAACATCAGGGCGGCCTCGGACCTCATGATGGCCCGGTCGAGGGCACCTCAGGCCCTGTCGCTGGAGGCACGGCGGGGCAGCTATTGGATCATCAGCGGCCGTGAGGAAGAGGGCATCGACCGTCTCCAGCGCAGTGTGCTGGCCCATGACGGGGCTGCCGCGGAGCCCACCGAAGAGGACGAGCGGGCGCTCTTCTACGCCCTCGCGTGGCTCGTCTGGCTCAACCACGTCGTCGGTCGGTACGCGGAGGGCGGTCACTTCATCGACCGGTTCAAGGAGGCCTGGCGCCAGGCCAAGAACCCCGACCTCGCTGTCCTGGGCCCCTGTTACGAGCCGCTCCACGCCATGCTGACCGGGCAGGACGACGTGGCGGAGCTCTTCGTACGGGCCGAACAGGGCGTCGCGGGCACCGAGTTCCACTGGGACCGGGCGATCCTCCAGACCAACTGGACGACGTACTGCCTCCAGGTCGGCGACATCGACGGTGCCCGCGGCCACGGCCGGACCGCCGTCGCGGCGGCCGTCGCCTCCGGCGACGACTTCGCCAGGGCGTGCACCCTCACGCTCCGCGGCGACGCGGACGAGAGCGCCGGCCTCCGCGACCGCGCCCGCGCGCACTGGACCGAGGCGGCACGCATCCTCCGTTCCATCGGCGCGCGCGGCCAGTACGCGTACGCCGCGCTCAGGATCGTGTGCCTGGACATCGCGGAGGGCGCGGTCGAGACGGCCGAGGACCGGCTCTCGGAGGTGGTCCGCCTCGCGGACGAACTGAGCGCGGACGACCTCCGGGCGGCGGCGGCCATCCTGCGCGGAACCCTGGCGTTCTACGGCGGCCGCTTCGAGGACGCGCGGACGATCTTCGCCGCCGTCTGGGACAGCCCCACGGCGCCGCTCGACCGCCGGGCGATGGCCGCCGTGGGCCTGGTGGCGGTGACGACGTTCGGCCCGCCCACCCCCTCGGCGTCCGGCGACGCGAGGCTGTGGATGGACCGCGCCGGGGAAGCGCTCGACCGGGTACGCGAGCCGCTGGCCCGCCGAGCGGTCGGCGCCCTGCTGGAGAAGCTGGACGCCTACTTCACGTCCGGTCCCAGCGGCGCGATCGGGACGGACCATGTGCGGGCCTGGCTCTCCAACAACCCTTCCCTGCTCGCCGGTTTCACCGGAGTGCTGAACGGCCCGGGCCGGCATCGCTGATCCGCGAAGTCCCGTACCCGCACTGCTTTCGATCGTGGCGACTGATCCCGGCGACGAGTGAACCGGGTCCCGGAGCGGCTCGTAGACCGCAACGGCCCCGTGATCGGTTCGTCCTCTAAGGAATGCCATGTCAAGCAGTACCGCAGATCAGACCATGGCCGTCCGGGTCGTCGACAGCATGGAGCGGATGAGCGGGAGGCATCCCGGATACCGCCGGTCCAGTGCCCGGGGGGCCGGCTTCCGGGCCACCTTCACGCCCAGCGGGGCCGCGGCCGCGCTGACCACCGCCGCGCATCTGCAGACGCGGCCGGTTCCGGCGACCGTACGGTTCTCGAACTCCGAGGGAGATCCGCGCACGCCCGACACCGCGCCGGTGACCCGTGGCATGGCGGTCCGCTTCCACCTGTACGACGGCGGTGACACCGACCTCGTCGCCCTCAGCGTCCCCCGGTTCGTCGCCTCGACGCCCAGGGAGTTCCTTGAGCTGACCGAGGCCCTGCGCCCCGACCCCGTGACCCACCGGCCGGACCTGGCCCGGGTGCACGCGTTCGTCGGTGTCCATCCCCACCTGGCGGAAGCCGTCGCGCAGCGGCCGCCCATACCCGTCAGCTACGCCACCGCCGCCTACTGGGCCATCCACGCCTTCATCTGGGTCGACGCGGACGGCGCCAGGCGGCCCGTGCGGTACCGCTGGGAACCGGAGGCCGGACGCGCCGAACTCACCGCCGCCGACGCCGCCACCCGCACCGCCCACTACCTGACCGACGAACTGCACCGGCGCCTGGAACGCGCACCGGTGGCGTTCGACCTGCGGATCCAGCTCGCCGAACCCGACGACCCCACCCACGACCCCAGCACCGTCTGGCCCGATCACCGCAGGGAGTTCACCGCCGGGCGACTGGAGATCACCGCACCCGCCGACGACCAGGACCACGGGAACGCGCAGGCCTTCAACCCCACCCGTGTCACCGCCGGCATCCAGCTCTCCGACGACCCCGTCCTCGCCTTCCGGGCCCACGCCTACGCCGAGTCCCACCTCCGGCGCAGCCACAACCAATAGGGCACTGCCCCCAGCGGTGAACCTCCTTGGTGCGCGGGCCGTTTGACGTCACGCCAGCACAACGCCCCCGAGGCTGAGGCCTGTTGGCCGAGCGACTCGACGAGAGCTTCGGGGGCCCGACGAATGGATGGACTTGAACAGCGAACCGACCAAGGGAACTTCGGGCCGGCGCGGCCTGTCGCGCGGCGCCACGGTGGCGTGTTGCGCGATGGCCCTCTCCGCCGCGGGAGCGACAGCGGCGAGCGCCGGCCCGATATCCACCGCGCGTACGCCCGTCAACTACGTTGCCCTGGGCGACTCCTACGCCTCAGGCCCCGGCATCCCGACCCAGGTCGACGCCGCCTGCGCGCGGTCCGACCAGAACTACCCGTCCCTCCTCGCGGCGGCGAGGAACTGGCGGCTGACCGACGTCAGTTGCTCGGGCGCGACCACAACGGCCCTGGCCGGACCGCAGGGTTCACAGCCGCCGCAACTGGACGCACTCGGCGCCGACACGGACGTGGTGACCCTGACCATCGGCGGCAACGACCTCGGCTTCTCCAGCAACCTGGCCACCTGCGCCGGACTGACGTCGAAGGACCCGACGGGCAACCCGTGCCAGACCTTCTTCACGAGCGACGGCACCGACAGGCTGGCACAGCGCGTCGACGACATCGCTCCCAGGATCACCGCCGCGCTGGACGCCGTACGGCAGCGGGCTCCGTACGCCGAGGTCCTGGTGGTCGGCTATCCCGACCTGTTCCCGGACGACGGGGTCGGCTGCACCAGCTCCGCCGTGCCGCTCGCCGCCGGTGACTTCGCCTATCTGCGGGACACCGAGAAGAAGCTCAACGCGATGCTCGCGGACCGGGCGGCGGCGAACGGCGCGCGGTACGTCGACACCTACTCCCCGACCGTCGGACACGACATGTGCAAGGCGGCCGGCGAGCGCTGGATCGAACCCCTGGTAGCGCCGGCCCCGATCGCGCCCGCCCACCCCAACGCCCAGGGCCAGCAGGCCATGGCCGCCACGGTGGAGCGGGCCGTCCGCTGCGGTACGTACCGCCGCTGACCTGAGTTTTCCGGGGCTTTTCCAAACATGGTGCCGCAGTGGGCTGAAAGGCTTTGTCGGGGGTACTCGGCTTTCTGCGGCACCCAGGGGTGCCGCTCCCCGAGGGAAAGAGAAACCCGTGTACATAGGTCTGGGCACCGTCGTCGTCATCATTGTCATCGTCGCGGTCGTCATGATGCTGCGCCGCGGCTGACCCGTGCCCCTCGTACAGCACGAGCAGCCATAACCACAGCCCGCCCTGGATTCCCCTTTATGGATCCCCGGGCGGGCATGGTCACGACCGGCGCCGGTACGACTTCCGCTTTGTTCCGCCACTAGACTCCGTCAAGTGGCAATGGCGGTGGATGGGTACGAATTCGGGCTGCTGGGGCCATTGAGCGGTCGGCTCGGCGGGCGGGTGCTGGATCTCGGCAGCCCGTTGCAGCGCGCGGTTCTGGTCCGGCTGCTGCTCGGAGAGGGACGCCAGTGCGGCCTCGACCACCTCATCGACGCGCTGTGGGAAGAGCCGCCGGGCAACGCGGTGCGCTCGGTGCAGACGTACGTCTATCGCATCCGCCTCTCGCTGAGCGAGGAGCGGTCCCGCTTGGAGACCACCCAGGGCGGATACCAACTCGGCATCCCGGAAGAGGCAGTTGACGCGCTGCGCTTCGAGCGGCTCGTCCGCGAAGGCGAGGAACTGCGCGCCGCACGGCGGACCGCCCCCGCCCTGCGCGCGTTCGACGCCGCGCTCGCGCTGTGGTCGGGCGAGCCGCTGTCCGGCGTACCCGGCCCCTACGCCCGCCGCCACCGCGGACGGTTCGTCGATCTCCGGCTCAACGCCCAGGTGGCGCGGCTGAGTTGCGCCGACGAACTGGGCGACCACGCCCGCGTCGCGACAGAACTGATCTCCCTGATCGCCGACCATCCGCTGCGCGAGGACCTGTACGCGCTGCGCATGCGAGCGCTGTACCGCGCCGGACGGACGGCCGAGGCCCTGGCCGTCCACGCCGAGGCCCGCGAGACCCTGGTGGCCGAACTGGGCATGGATCCCGGGCCGGAACTGCGTGAGTTGCAGACCCGCATCCTCAGCGGCACCGAGCCGGACGCCGTCGAGCCGCGCCCCGAGGGGCAACTCGCCGGCGCCGCGCCGTCGTTCGGTGCCACCGCCTCGACCGGTCCTACGGCTCCTACGGCATCGACCGATGCCACAGCCTCCGCCGTCGCCCCCGACCCGTCGGCGACCACACGGACCGAGGAGGCGCCGGCCCGCGTCCGCCCCCAGCAACTCCCCCCGGCGCCGGGCGACTTCGTCGGCCGGGAGCGGCTGCTGGAGCGGCTCCGGCTGGCGTTGCGGCCCAGCGGGGAAGCGGTCGCGCTCGCGGTGCTCAGCGGGATCGGCGGCGTGGGGAAGACCGCGCTCGCGCTGCGCGTCGCCCACGGCATCCGCGGCGACTATCCGGACGGGCAGCTCTATGTGGACCTGCGGGGCGACGGGGGTCAACCCGCCGACCCCGCCGACGTGTTGGTCGACTTCCTCCTCGCGCTCGGCATGCCCGCCGCCGACATCCCCGTGACGCCCACCGCCCGCGCCGGCGCCTATCGGACCCTGACCGCCGACCGCCGGATCCTGGTGCTCCTGGACAACGCGTCCGACACCGCCCAGGTGACCCCGCTGCTCCCGGGCACCCCCGGAAACGCCGCGCTGATCACGACCCGGCACCGGTCGCTCGTACCGCCGGGCGCGACGCGTTTCGAGGTGCCGGTGCCCGATCAGCGGGAGGCGGTGGCCATGCTGGGCCGGTTCACCGGCGACGCCGAGATCGCCGCCGCCCCGGAACTCGCGCTCGAACTGGTCCACGCGTGCGGGCAGTTGCCGTTGGCGCTGCGCATCATCGGCGCCCGTACGGCAGCCCGTCCCGGACGCGGGCTCGGCGCGCAGCTGCAGCGCCTGCGCGCCGAGGAACGGCGGCTCGACGAGCTGCGGGCCGGAGACATGTCGGTGGAGGCCACCTTCCAGGTCGGATACCGGGCCCTCGCCCCCGACCGGGCCCGGGCGATGCGCCTGTGCGCGCTGCTCGACGCCGCCGACTTCCCGGTCGCCGTCGCCGCGATCCTGCTCGACCAGCCGGAACACGAGACCGAGGAGCAACTGGAGCACCTGGTGGAGGCCGGTCTGCTCGAACCGCATTCGGCCGACCGTTACCGGTTCCACGATCTGGTACGGGCGTTCGCCGCCCGGCGGGCCGAGCGCGAGGACGCCGTAGCGGACCGCGAGGCGGCGCTGGTGCGGCTGACGATGTTCCTGCACGCCACCCTGCTGCAGGCCATGAGCGCGACCGAGCAGGCCGGTTCGCTCAGCATCCATCTCTTCTCCGTGCCGCTGACCGGGCTGCGGTTCGCCGACGCCGAGGAGGCGCGCACCTGGCTGCTGGCCGAACACACGCTGCTGGTCTCGGTGTTCGCCCGGGTGCTGCGCGACATTCCCGGCGCCTCGACGATCGTCGTCGCCGCGCTGTCGGTGATCGCGTCGAGCGGACTCTTCGCCGGGCCCGCGCACCAGCGGGAACTGGAACGGATCACGGACCAGGCGGTCGCGACCACCGAACGGGGCGACGACCTGGCGCTGAAGGCACAGATCCGGCACATCCGGGCCTGGCTCGCCTTCATCCGCGGTGATCTCGCGGCGGCGGAGACCGATCTGCGCGAGGCGGTCCGGCGGCTGCGCGACGGCGCCGACCCGCTGACGTTCTTCATGGCCACCCGGCTGCTGTCCGTCGTGCTGGTGGACCAGGGACGGAGCTCGGAGGCCGTCATGTTCTTCGCCGAGTCGGAGACCGTCGCCGGAGCGGAGGACGATCCGAAAAGCCCCGCCTACTTCCTCCAGCAGGTGGCCCGCCTGTACACCGCCCTGAGCTCGGACCGGGCCGAGGTGGACATCGCCGCGGCCCGGCATGTGTACGAGGTGAGTGACAGCCTGCGGCGGGAAGCGGCGAAGCGCTGAGGCCGTCCGTCCGCCGAGCCGGTTCCGCGTTCACGTGCCGTTGATCGCCTGTCGATCCGTATCCCGGAGGGTGATCCGAGAACGGACCGCAGACCTCCTCGAACAGGTGACAGACATGCTCAAAATCGGCCTGGGCTCTCCCCAGTACGGGTCGTTCACCGACCCCGCCACGATCTCCGGCTTCGCCTCCGCCGTCGAAGCGATCGGCTACGACAGCCTGTGGGTGGGCGACCGGGCCCTGGTGCCGACACAGCCGCGCGACCCGTATCCGGGCGGCGGTCCCGTACCGGAGGAGTACCGCACCTTCCTGGACCCCGTCGCCACACTGTCCTTCCTGGCCCACGCCACCCGACGGCTGCGCCTGGGGACCAGCACGCTGAACGCGCCCTTCTACTCCCCGCTGCTACTGGCCCGTTCGCTGACGTCCGTCGACATCCTCAGCGGGGGGCGGCTCGACATCGGGTTCGGGCTCGGCTGGTCGTCCGACGAGTACGAGGCCATCGGCGTCCCGTGGCGAGGGCGCGGGGCCCGCCTGGAGGAGATCCTGGACGTCCTCGATCACGTCTGGTCCGGTTCGTCGGCCGAGCACAGGGGCGCTCTGTGGACGATCCCGAGCGCGCACATCGGCACGCTCCCCGTGCAGCGCCCCCGCCCGCCGGTCCTCCTGGGCGGCTTCACCCCGGCCACGCTGGAACGCATCGGCCGGCGCGCGGACGGCTGGGCCGGCGTGGCACTTCCGGTGCCCCAACTCGCCTATGTCATCAGCCAGATCAGGCAGATCGCGGAGGCCAACGGACGTGACCCCGAGGCCCTGCGCACCGTGGTCCGGGTGAACCCCGCGGTGACGGCCGAGGCCGCGCCGACCGATGCCGTCCCGCACCGGGGAACGGTCGTACAGGTCTCGGACTACCTGCTCGCCGCCCACGCGGCCGGCGCCGACGAGGTGCTCATCGACCTGCAGCAGACCGCGCGGGACGCGGAAGAGCTGACGGACCTGGCAGACCGTTTCCACGACCAGCTGAGCAAGGGCTAGGGAGCACCATGTCTGACGTAGTCACCTCGAAGCCGGATGTCCACGACATGGTGGTGGTGCACCGCACCTTCCGCCAATCCAGCGCGGAACTGCCGGAGTTGGTGCGCGGACTGCGGCCCGGCGACACCGCGCGGGCCCAACTGGTCGTGGAAGCGGTGCGGTTCATGCTGATGGGTCTGGAAGCCCACCACGTGAGCGAGGACGAGTTCCTCTGGCCCCGGCTCTCGGCGCGGACGACGCCGCACGCCGAGGCGATCGCGCGCATGGAGGAACAGCACCACCGGCTCGAGGAGTTGGTCACGCTGGTGAGGGGCGCGCTGGACGGGCTGGCCGCCGATCCCCGGCCGTCCGTCTGTGAGCAGGTGGCGGCTCAACTCACCGAACTGGGCACGGTGTTGACCGCGCACATGGACGAGGAGGAGAACACCATCCTCCCGCTGGCCGCCGACCATCTGAGCGTCGCCGAGTGGGAGGAACTCGGCGAGATCAGCCTGGCCAAACTGGAGAAGAAGCATCTGCTGCGCGCCTTCAGCGCGTTGATGGCGGTGGCGACCCCCGAGGAGCAGCGGGCGATCCTCGCCAAGGCGCCACTGCCCGCCCGCGTCCTGTGGCGCCTCACCGGCCGCCGCTCGCACGCCCGTTGGGAGGCCCGCCTGCGCGGGGCGTGAGCCTACGGCGCGGCCGTGCCGGAACTCGTGCTGCTCGGCGGATCGGTCGGTGTCGTGTCCGCCGAGCTGTGGTCGGGGGAGAACCAGGCGAGGCCGATCAACAGTGCCCCGAGGAAGATCGCCACGGCGGCGACCGTGACCAGCGTCTTCGACCGGCGTACGGCGACGCCGCGGCCTCCCGGTCGCTGCCGGCGCCGGTTGCGGTGGGCCGGAGCGGTGCCGGCGGTGGCGGCGGTCGGGAAGGCGTACGTGGTCACGGAGCCGGGGCTGGAGTCAGAGCGGGGAGCCGTGTTCGTGCGGGGCTTCACGGCCGCGTCCCAGGCGGTCGCGCTGGGTGTCGGCTCGGGGCGCGGTGCGGCTGCCGGGAGGGGCTCGGGACGCCCCCGCCAGGCGCCGGACGCGAACCACTCGGCCACCTGGCGCGCCGTAGGACGGTCCTCGGGGCGCTTGGCCAGGAGACCGAGCAGATAGTTCTCGAAGGCGGGCGGGAGTCCGACGCCGAGTTCCCGCGGGGGTACCGGGGGTGTGTCGAGGTGGTGGTGGAGGACGGCGATGGCGCTGCCGGCGCGGAACGGCGGTTGTCCGGTGAGGAGTTGGTAGAGCACGCAGCCGAGCGAGTAGACGTCGGACGGCGGTCCTGCGGGCTGGCCCAGGGCGCGCTCGGGCGCGATGTACAGGCTGGTCCCGACGATCTGGCCGGTCGCGGTGAGCGCGCCGTTCGGGTCGTTCATGAAGTGCGCGATGCCGAAGTCGGCGATCTTCACGGACCCGTCGGAGCCGAGGAGAAGGTTGCCGGGCTTGATGTCCCGGTGCACGATGCCCTGGTCGTGCGCCGCGCTGAGCCCCGCGGCCGACTGGGCGGCGATGTGGGCCACGTGCTCGGCCGGCAGGGAACCCGCCTGGGCGAGCACGTGGGAGAGGCTGTCCCCCTCGACCAGCTCCATCACCAGGTAGAGCCGGCCCTCCTGCTCGCCGAAGTCGAGGACGCCGACCACATGGGGGTGGCTGAGCCGGCCCGCGGTCTGGGCCTCCAGGCGGAAGCGGGCGGTGGCGGTGGGCTCGGAGTTCTGGGAGTGCAGGAGCTTGACGGCCACCGGTCGGCCGTTCATCTCGTCGTACGCCTGCCAGACCTCGCCCATCGCGCCGCGTCCGATGGTGGTGTTCAGCCGGTACCGGCCCGCTATCAGCACCTGTTGCTTCATCCTCACGCAGTGGAACGACTCGACTGCTGCGGGCCATGTCCCTTTGAGGGAAGGGGTGTTGGTGGGGTGGCGCAGCTGTCACAGCCTACTGGCGGACAGGCGGTCACCGACCGCGATCCCGCACATGCCTCGCGGCGGCGGGCGGGCCGGAGGCGCGCTGGTAAAATGGGGGCACGCTTCGACGCCGCCGGGGCCCGTACCGAGGGGTACGGGCCCCGGTGCCGTTGCGGGCACAGGACTGAGGAAGGTTCCCCATGAACGCGAAGCCGCCGGCCGTTTCCTTCGGCGCGCTCGGACTGCCGCCCGAGCTGGTCGGGACGATGACCGGCCTCGGGGTGACGGAGCCGTTCCCGATCCAGGCGGCGACCCTGCCCGACGCGCTGGCCGGGCGCGATGTGCTCGGCCGGGCGCGGACCGGTTCCGGCAAGACACTGGCCTTCGGTCTCGCGCTGCTCGTACGGCTCGCGGGCCGGCGGGCGGAGTCGAAGCGGCCGCTCGCCGTGGTCCTGGTGCCGACCCGGGAGCTCGCGCAGCAGGTCAGCGACGCGCTGGAGCCGTACGCGAAGACGATGGGGGTACGGCTCGCGACGGTGGTCGGCGGGCTGTCGATCAACCGGCAGCAGGCGCTGCTGCGCACCGGCGTCGAGGTGGTCGTCGCGACGCCGGGGCGGCTGACCGACCTGGTGTCGCGCCGGGACTGCCTCCTGAACCATGTGCGGATCACCGTGCTGGACGAGGCGGACCAGATGTGCGACCTGGGGTTCCTGCCGCAGGTCTCGGACCTCCTGGCGCAGATCCCGGCCGACGGGCAGCGGCTGCTGTTCTCGGCCACGCTCGACCGTGACGTCGACCAGCTGGTCAAGGACCACCTCCACGACCCGGTGCACGCGTCGGTCGACCGGGCGTCGGGCTCGGTCACGACGATGGAACACCACGTCCTGAACATCCACGCCGCCGACAAGTACGCGACGGCGACCGAGATCGCCGCCCGGGACGGCCGGGTGCTGATGTTCCTCGACACCAAGGCCACCGTGGACCAGTTCACCCGCCATCTGCGGGCCAGCGGCGTCCGCGCGTCCGCCCTGCACAGCGGCAAGTCGCAGCCCCAACGCACGCACACGCTCGGCCAGTTCAAGGACGGCGAGATCACCGTGCTGGTCGCCACCAACGTCGCCGCCCGGGGCATCCACATCGACGCCCTCGACCTCGTCGTCAACGTCGACCCGCCCGCCGACGCCAAGGACTACCTGCACCGCAGCGGGCGTACGGCGCGTGCGGGCGAGTCCGGACGTGTGGTCACCCTGGTCACCCCCAACCAGCGGCGCGACGTGAACCGGATGATGTCCGACGCCGGTATCCGCCCGATCGTCACCCAGGTCCGCTCCGGCGAGGAGAAGTTGACCGCCATCACCGGCGCCAAGCGCCCGCCGACCGAGACGAAGACCAGCACCGGCAACGCCCCCTTCCGCGGCATGGGCACCCGCCCGGGCCGGGCCGGCAAGGAGACCCGGAAGACCGCCGAGGCCCGCAAGGCGGCGGAGGCCCGCGCGGCGGCGAGGGTCCGCAAGAGCCGCTGACCCGTGGGGAGTTGGCTCTCTCGGGACTACTCCGGCTGTACGGCGGCGTCATGTGAAGCCGCGTCGCCATCCGAAGTGGCACGGCCCCGGAGCGTGACCAGAGCCAGCAGCGCCGAGCACAGCGCGGCCGTACCGCAGACCACGAAGCCGATCGAGTAGCCGTGGCCGAGGGCGTCCATGGCGAGCGGATGCAGCTCGGCCAGCTTCGGCGAGGCCGCCGAGGCACCGTTCACCGCGAGCGGCCCGCCCTCCTCCAGTACGGCCGTGCCCGCGCCCTTCAGTGCCGAGGGCAGGGCGGAGTCGTGCAGGGAGGCGGAGAAACTGCTGGCCGCGCGGCTGAGGGCGACGGCGCCGATGACGGCCGGGCCGAGGGTGAAGCCGAAGTCCCGGAGCAGGTTGGTGGTGGCGCTCGCCATGCCTGCCAGATGGGTCGGCACGGTGTTGACCGCCGTCGCGGTGATCGAGGTGACCGTGACCGAGAAGCCCAGGCCGACCAGACCCAGCGGCACGATCAGCGAGGTGAAGGCGGTGTCGGTGATCGGCAGCGTGGCCGCCAGGTAGTCGCCCGCCGCGATCAACAGCAGCCCCGCGCCCAGGAGTAGACCCGGCGCGACCGTACGCAGCAGCCGTTCCGTCAGCGGCAGCATCACCAGCGTGATGCCGTTGAGCAGAACGAACGCCAGGCCCGTCCGCATCGGGGCCTGGTCCTGCACCGGGCCGAGCCGGATGCTGACGGAGTAGGCGGTGCCGAGGAAGGCGAACATGCCCACCACGGCCACGACCGAGGCCACCGCGAAGGCGCGGTTGCTGAACAGATCGAGGCGCAGGAGCGGGGACTTGGCGCGCTTCTCGGCCAGGACGAAGGCGGCGAGGAAGACGGCCGCCAGGACGAAGGCGATGACGATCGAGGGCGAGGCCCAGCCGTCCGTCGGGCCCTGGATGATGGCGTAGAGCAGAGCGAACAGCCCCAGACCGATGGTGACTTGGCCCGCTATGTCGAGTGAACGGCCTTCCGGAGCACTGGAGTTGACCACGAACAGGGCGCTGACGGCGGCGCTCGCCGCGGCGATGGCGGTGACCACGACGAACGACCAGCGCCAGGAGCCGTAGGTCGCGGTGACGCCGCCGAGCAGCGGGGCGAGGAATCCGCCGGTGGAGAGCAGGGCGGCCCACATCGCGATGACCCGGGCGCGCTGTGCGGGCGAGGTGGTGCCGGCGGCCAGGATCGCCAGCGAGGTCGGGAACAGGGCGGCGGCGCCGAGGCCCGCGAGGGCCTGCCCGGCCCAGAGCTGGTGGACGCCGGATGCGGTGGCACTGGTCAACTCGCCCACGGCCAGCAGGGCGGCGCCGCCGACCAGCAGCCGCTTACGGCCGAAGAGGTCGCCCAACAGGCCGAAGGTCAGCTCCAGTACGGCGACCGGGAGCAGGAACGCGTCGGAGATCCAGGTGAGTTGGGAGCCGACCGGATGCAGGTCGGACTGGAACAGCCCGTTGAGCGTGGCCGGTATGGCCAGGCCGATCTGGGCGAGGCAGACGGCGAGGAGACCGGCGACCAGGGTGCCGGTGGTCAGTCCGGGGCCGGTGGCGGCGGTCCTGGTGGAGGGTGCGGTCGTCATTGACACGGAGGGCTCCTGGGGCGCGCGGGGAGAATCGGGGAGGGGGTGCTCTGGGATCAGCGGGTACCGGTCAGGCCGCTCGGCCGGTAGTCGGTGAAGGCGGCGCCGTCGAGGCCCAACTCGTCGGCGCTGCGCTGGAGTTGGGCGGCCGTGGTGGCGTCGCCCCAGTGCCGGGTGTCCAGCCGGTGTTCCACGGCGTGCAGACCGGCGACCACTTCGGCGGTGGTGAAGTTGCAGTGGCTCTGGCGGGACACGTAGGCCTGTCGCAGGAGATGGGAGTCTCCGGCCGCGCGCACCCGCCCGGCGAAGGCCGACTCCTGTTCCACGGGCACCAGTTGGTCGGCGGTGGTGTGGAGGTCGAGCAGGGGAACGGCCAGTCCCTGTCCGGCGGTTGAGGTCCGTTTCAGGTGGGCCACCGCGGCCGGGTCGGCGGTGATGTCCGCGCCGCGGGTGAGCCGGTTCAGGTCGGTGCGCAGGTCGAGGCCCGCGTCACGGTAGAGCGCCTCGACCTGCTTGACGTGGGCGGACTTGCGGAGCAGCCCGGCGTAGTCGACGCCCTTGTTCCAGGAGGTGTTGCCGCCGGCGGACTGCTCCACCGACCAGCGCGCCGGGATGATGAACGAGAGCAGGCCCTGGGCCAGCCAGGCGTACTGCTGCTGCTCCTGGCCCGCGAAGTCGCCGTGCGCGGGCGGCAGTTGGCCGGGAGCCCAGTCGGCCAGATTGAGATAGGCGGCGGCGAGAGCGATCCGGGCCCGGCCCGCCGGGGTCTGCTGCGCCGTCTCCACGGCCGTCGTGAGCCGAGCGGCGAGGGCGGCGCCGTCGGCCTGGCCGTCTAGGTTCACCAGGGCACCGGCGTCGGCGGGGTCGAAGAACGTGGCCAGGGTGTACTCGGCGTCCAGCTGGTAGTTGTCCAGATCGACACCGCCCGCCACCAGACCGCACAGACCGAGCGCTCCGTCGACGCGGCCCGCGCCGTCGCGGGCGATCTGGGCGTTGACGAGTCCGCCCATGGACTGGCCCACGGAGATGACGCGGGTCGGTGTGCCGACCTGTGTACGGAAGGCGGTGAGCGCGGCGAACTGATCCCGCTCGGCCGAACTGAGCGCCCACATCGAGCCGTTGGGGTCGTAGGAGGACCCGGCGAGGGCGTAACCGGCGGCCAGCAGGGCCTGGCTCACGGCGGGCGAGGGCGCGTCGGCGGCGGTGGTCGGACCGAAGCCGTGGCTGAACAGCAGCAGGGTGCCGTTCCACTGCTCGGGCGTGTCCGCGATCCAGGTGGCGCCGTCGGCCAGCGTGCCGGAGTAGTGACCGGCGGTCGCGGCGTGGGCGCCGGTCGCCGGGCCGATCAGGGCGGTCGCGAGGGCGGTCGCGCAGGCGGCGGCGAGGGTCGAGAGACGGGGTCGGGGCATGACGGCGGCTCCGCGAGTCAGGGGGGACCGAGGGGGAGCGTGCTGGACGTGCGAGGCGGTCGCACGAACTGGAAGAGCGCTGCGAATGTAGGGCTCTTTTTTGATGGCCGTCAATAGAGTGACCAATAATGAGGCGGCCGGATCCGCGTGCGGGCGCACGGGGGCCGGGTGTGGATGCGAGGGGTCCGTACGCGGATCAGTCGAGCGTCAGGGTGTCCAGCAGACGTGCGGCCGCGCGCGCCGCCGGTCGCTCCCAGCGGCTGGCCAGCCCGCGGAAGACGGTCTCCGCCTGCGCGGCGGGCCAGTCTCCGGGAAGGTGCTCGGCGGGCAGGTGCGGATCCCGTCGTACGAGATCCAACCAGTCGGTGTGCAGCAGGAGTTGACCGGCGAGGTCGTCGCCGGAGGTCGCCGCGGGCAGGGGGTCGGTGCGGTCCCAGCGGTCCAGGAACGCGCGGTACCGGGCGCCGATCGCCGGCACGTCGAAGGCCTGCTCCAGCACCTCACGGACGTCGGTCGGGGACTCCACCTCGGCCCGGAACACACGCAGATACGGTTCCAGGCCGAGCCCGGCCACCATCTCGCGGACGTCGACGGGCGCCGGGGCCACCCACAGGCCGTTCTGCAGCGGGCCGAAGCCCGCCCAGATCAGCCGGGAGCGCAGATCGTGCCGTTCACGGCTCCACGCCTCGGGCAGCGAGAAGCCCACCATCGTCCAGCGGCCGTCCCAGTCGCGGTTCACCGCGCCGGTCTGCCAGATGCGGTCCCTGCCGTCCGTCAGCACCTGCACGGCGTGCGGCGTCAGCGCGAAGTACGTCTTCCGTCCCTGGCGGCGGCGCTCCAGCAGATCGCGCTTGACCATCCGGTTCAGGGTGGTCCGCACCGCTTCCTCGGTGCTCCCCACCCTCCCGAGAGCGGCGATCACACTGCCCGACGACACGGCGACGGGCCGCCCCAGCACATGAGCACCGAAGAAGGTCAGCATCAGGGACTGGGTGCGCGGCTCGGGTCCGCTCTCGGCGGCGGGTCCGGGGGCGACGTCAACACTGGTCACGGGCACAGCGTAGGCCCGGGGCGGCGGTAGGGAGCCGCTGTTCCGGTAAGTGTGTCGCGTCTGTCACGGCAGTCAGTGATCAGCCGAGTGTTGGAGTCCCGGGTGGCGCGTGGCTCAGAAGGTGAACGCCTCGGTCAGGCGCAAGGTGTAGCCGTCCTCTTCCATCAGGACGACCGTGACGCCGAACGGGGACGGATGGTCCAGTTCGAGGGGAGTGAAGGCGTAGCCGACCGCTGCCTGCACGGGAGGCAGCAGTTTGGCGTCGGGCTGGGGAGCCGGGGCCGGCTGCCACTGGGGTCCGGCGGAGGCCGGGTCCTCGGTGTACGGGAACTGGTGGAGCGTGTGGCCGTCCTTCGTGGCGTGCACCATGTTGAGGCAGGGGGACGGGCCGTCGGCGGGGAGTTCGCAGGTGGTGGCCACGTCCTGGGTCTCCCAGGCGAGCACGATCTCGTCGGCGTTCGCCGCCGCGGCGATGTTCGACAGCGACGCGATCGCGGTGAGCGCGTCCTCGCCGGACTTGACCGGGCGCAGCCAGATCAGGCCGACCAGCTCGCCGCGCACCAGCGGCATGATGACCGGGCGGGGCACGGCGCCTTCGCTGAGACCCGCGACGTACGCGCTCTTCATCGACTCCGTCAGCGCGTCGAACGTACGCGTGTCCATGAACTCCCCATCCGCAGCGGCTGTGTGGCGTCCATTCTGCCCCGGTCACGGAGTGCGCGAGGTCGCTCCTCGGAGTGAAAGAAGGCCCCGGCTGGACGGGGGAGACCAGCCGGGGCCGTACATGGTGGCGTGCGGAGGGCGGTCGCCTCTCGGCGAGGGGCTCCATGGGGCTTCAGCCGGACGATCGTCCCCATGGGCTATAGGTGAGGCCCGGGGACACTGTCCCCTCCGCAGCCACGTATAGATGAACGGGCCACCTGCCTCAGTTGTTCCCGCTCAGGTTCGGTCGGCGACTGTGAGCTGCGGAACACCCCATGCGGCAGGTCTCAGTTGAGGTAGTCGGCGATCAGGGCCGCGAACTCGTCGGGCGTGGCGAGGCGGATGCCGAGCGTCTCGGCCTTGGTCTGCTTCGAGCCCGCGTTCTCGCCCGCCACGACCAGGGTGGTCTTCTTGGAGACGCTGGAGGAGGAACGGCCGCCGGCGCGCTCGACGAGTTCGTTCATCTCGTTGCGGCTGAGCTTCTCCAGGGGGCCGGTCATCGCGCCGGTGACGACCACCGTCATCCCGGACAGCGGCCCGTCGTCGGCCGTGGTCTCTTCGCTGCCGGCTTCATCAGTGATGGGCGCGGGCGGGGTCGCGCCGGGCTCGGTCATGTTGACACCGGCGGCGACCAGTTTGTCGATGAGCGGGGCGAGTTCGGCCAGCTCGGCCACGATCGAGGGGGCCTTCTCCGTGCCGATGCCGTCGACCCGCTGCATCGCTTCCGCGTCGGCGGCACGGATCTCGTCCATGGTCGCGAAGTACCGCGCGATACGGCGGGACATGGAGCGGCCGGTGCCGCGCACCCCGAGCGCGCACAGCACCCGGGACAGCGGCTGCCCCTTGGCCGCGGTGAGCGCGGCGAGGAGGTTGTCGGTGCTGGTCTCGCCCATCCGCTCCAGGCCCAGGAGCTGCTCGCGCGTGAGGGCGAACAGGTCGGCCAGATCGGCGACCAGACCGGCGTCGACGAGCTGGACGACGCGGGTGTGGCCCAGTCCCTCGATGTCGAGCTGGTCGCGGCCCGTGGCATAGGAGAGGGCGGCGACCAGGTGGCAGTTGCGGCCCTGTTCGCAGCGCCAGCGCAGTTCGCTGGTGTCGATGGCGGAGCCGCAGCGCGGGCACACCTCGGGGAACACGATCGGCTGTTCCTCACCGGTGCGCAGATGCGCGACCGGGGCCTCGATGCGGGGGATCACGTCACCGGCACGATGGACCATGACGTGGTCGCCCAGGCGCAGGTCGCGGCGGGTGATGTCGCCCGGGTTGTGGAGCGTGGCGTAGGTGATGGTCGCGCCGTCGATCTCCACCGGCTCCAGGACCGCGCGCGGGGCGATGATGCCGGTGCGGCCCACGTTCCACTCGACCTCCAGCAGCCGGGTGATCTTCTCCACGGCGGGCAGCTTGTAGGCGATCGCCCAGCGCGGGGCCCGCGTGCCCGACCCTGCGGCCCGCTGGTCGGCGGCTAGGTCGGCCTTGATGACGATCCCGTCGATCCCGAACGGCAGTTGAGCCCGCAGCGCGGCGATCTCCTGGACCCGGGCCAGCACCTCCTCGACCGTGCCGGCGGTGACGCCGGGCACGTCGGTGGTGGCCGTGGTGTTGACCCCGTAGGCCGCCGCCTGGGTCATGAGGTCGCTGTGCGCGAGCTCGGCCAGCCGCGCCGCGAGGTCGGCGTCGGTGTCGGCGAGGGGCAGCAGGCCGTAGCCGAAAAACGTCATCGGCACCGTATAGGCGCGCTCCTTGGCGCGCAGCGTGCCCGCGGAGGCGCCGCGCGGGTTGGCGAAGGGCTGGCCGCCGTGTGCGGTGCGGACCTCGTTGCCGTGCTCGAACTGGGCGGTGGTCATGAGGACTTCGCCCCGCACCTCTACAGTGACCGGCTCGGCCAGCTCCTGCGGCAGGCCCTCGATGGTGCCGATCGCGTGGGAGACGTCCTCCCCGGCCGTGCCGTCGCCGCGGGTGATGAGCCGGGTGAGGCGGCCGCGCGTGTACCGGGCCGCGATCGCGAGGCCGTCCAGCTTCGGCTCCACGCTGAACCGCGTGACCTCGTGGTCGATTCTTCGCGCCAGCGAGGCCGTCCAGGTGGTGAACTCCTCCGCCGAGAACACGTTGTCCAGGCTCAGCATCGCCACCGTGTGCGGGACATCGCCCTCGACCGCGCCACCGGCCACCTTCCCGGTGGGGGAGTCGGGCAGCACCTGCTCGGGATTCTCGGCCTCCCACGCGGCGATGCCGCGCACCAGCCGGTCGTAGGAGTCGTCGTCCAGCGCGGAGGTGCCACCGGCGTAATAGGCGGCCGACGCCTTCACCGCGTCCTCGACCGCCTGCGCGTAGGCGGCGGCATCCACGATCACAGCTGCAGGAGTTGTCATGACTCTCATCCTGCCTGCCACCACTGACAATGCCCCTGGCCCGACGCGGCGCGGCCTCCCCGCCCGCCCCCGGGAGGGCGGGCGGGGAGGCCTTCGTGCGGGTGCTCAGCCGAGCCCGCGGCTGTACGCCCAGGCGGTCGTGTTCAGGGTGTCCTCGGAACCGGTGAACGGCTCCTGCGGGGTGTAGGAGTCGGTGGTGAAGTCGACGTCCACGTCGTCCGCCGTACCGCCGATGCCGTCCGCCCCGACGCCCAGCATCTGGGCGATGTTGCCGCCCTGGTCCATCAGGTTCGCGGTGTCGTCGAACTGGTCGGTGTGCCAATTGCCCGAGTAGTGCCCGATCTCGTGCGTGATGATGTTGCCGAGTCCCCGGCCGATGAAGCCGATCTTGTCGCTCCGCGGCCCCAGATAGGTGTTGAGCGAGTTCGGGTTCGGCGCCGCCGCGCTCAGCAGGTCGAGCAGGACGAGCGCGGTGTCCTCGTGGCCGTAGTTGCCGGGGTCGATCGAGGACGAGATGCCGATGGTCGGGATCCCGGACTCGGCGATGGAGCCGCCGACGACGACCCGGCTGACGTCGGGCTGCCCGAACGGGTCAGGATTGTCACGGCTGTTGAGGACCCGGACGGCGAAGTGCGGGTCGGTGCCCTTCTTGGCGAGATCGGTCGCGATGTTCTCCTTCACCGAGGCCACGACGGCGTCGATCACCTTGTTCTCGTCGGCTGGGCTGAGCCCCCAGCCGGGCAGGAACGCGGACAGCGGTGACAGGTCGTGCTGCGCACCGCCGGAACCGAAGATCGACGTGTTGACACGAGCGCCGTCGAAGTTGAGGAAGAGCGTCTGGACCGTGCCCTTGCGCTCCACCTCGGTTCCCGGCCGGTATGCCTCCAACTCGGCCTGATAGGCGCCGACTCCGTTGCTCACGGCGAGGAAGTACCGGCCCGCGCGCGGCGCCACGAGGTCGACGGTGGCGTTGCCACCGCCGGGCAGCGGCGATGCCGGGGCGTAACTCCCGCTGGCGTCGAGGGCCGAGCCCATCAGCTCGGTGCCGGCGGCGTCGTAGAAGGACAGATGGTGTCCGCTACCGGTGACCGTGGCCCCGACGACGTCTCCCGCCTTCAGGTCGACGCCGTAGACGTCCTGGTCCCCGCCCTGCTCGGTGGAGAGCTTCAGGCTGTACGCGCCCTCGGAGCCCGAACCGGCGCCGCTGGCGGGGTCGTTCGGGTTGGTGGGCGAGCCGATGTTCGGGCCGGACCCCGCCACCATCAGGTAGTAGTCCCCGGTGGTGGGCAGCGCCAGGCTCACGGAAACGTTTCCACTCGACGGGTCGTCGGCCCAGAACACCGTGCCGCCGTTCGCGTCGTAGAGCCGCGCGATCGCGTTGAGGTCGCCCTGGGCGCCCACGTCCACCGTGAGAACCACGCCGCTCGGTACTCCGGAGATCTTGTAGAAGTCGAAGTCACCGTGACCGTCACCGGCGCTGCCGTGCGGCCCGTCACCGATGACGCCGGAGGTCTTGACGGCCTGCCGCGCACCCGCCACACCGGTGTCGATGGCCAGCGGGATGGACCCGTTGTCCTCCGAACCGGCAGGCAGGGTAACGATGTTGGGGTCCTCGGCGAGGTCACCGGTGATGGCGACTGCCGAGTTCTGACGGGTGCCGGTGCCGAAACCCGTGATGCGCTCGGCGGTCGGCACCCTGTCGTTGGCGCCGAGCGTGCCCGCGGGTTCCTTCTCGGTGTACGGCGTCGCGGCCGCGAGCCCGGCCAAGTCCCGCCGTGCGGCCCGGAGTTTGCCGCGGGCTCCCCGATCCACGTCGGCCTGAAGGAAGTTGACCTTGCCCCGGGCCTCGGCCGGCAGCAGGGCCAGCGACGGATCGAAGTTCAGCCCGCCCGGGCTGGCCGCGCCCTGGTGTGCCAACTGGAGCCCGTCGGTGATCTGTTGGGCGATCCGGTCGGGTCGGTTCCGTGCGGTGTGCTGATCCGCGTGTGCCGGTGAACCGGCGACGGACATGGCCGCGCTGAGTAGGGTGACGGTCAGGATGCTGGTTAAGCGGTAGCGATGTGCGCCTGCGCGCATGCGGTCTCCCCTCCGCGGGACCGCGCTCGGCGGTCCGGCGGTCCTGTTTCGAGCGTTCTGGTCAGGAGCGCTCTGGGCAGGGCCTGATCGGATGGGGTGCCGGTGGTGGTGTCGGTGGGGCTGGTGGTGGTGCGATGGCGGCGCCCGGGATCAGGCCGTCCGGCAGAGTTGGTCTAGTCCACCAGTAGGGCATGGGCATGTCAATAGGGCTCTGTGCTGTCCGGTCGTAGAGCGGGCGTCGGTGTCCGGTGGGGCGGGGGCTTCGGTGGGCGGGGCGGGTTCCGGCCTCGGCGATCGCGCCCACCCGCTCACCTCGGCCGCCCGCACCCACCCGTGCCCCCGCTGCCCGCACTCGCCCGCGCCCACCCGTGCCCCCCGGCACTCGCCTGCGCACCCCCCCCGCCGCCCGCATCCCCGCGCCGGAATCGGTCGCCGCCCCGTCAGTCCTCAGGCTCGGACGTGCGTTGCAGATCGGCCCGGCCCTCGGCCGCCCGGATGAAGCGGGTCATGCCGAACTGGCTTGTTCCGGGGGCCTCTTGGAGGGTTCCGGTCGCCGATTCGGTGGAGCGGGGCGTGGTCGGGAGGACGTACGGGCGGCGGAGCACCTCGTCGAGGATGATCACGGTCTCGGTCGCGCGGACCGCGGGGATGGTGGAGAGGCGGTCGGTGACCAGGCGGTGGACGGCGGTCACGTCGGCCACCCGGATCTGGATCATGGCGTCGTGCTGGCCGGTGGTGACGGCGCAGTACTCCACCTCCGGCATCTGGGCGAGCGCGGTACGGAACTGGTTCCACAGTTCCTGGCGGACCGTGACGAAGATCAGCGCGCAGATCTCCAGCCCGACCCGGTTGTGGTCGACGCGGGCGCTGAAGCCGTTGATCACGCCGTCGGCGCGGAGCGCTTCGAGGCGGGTGTAGGCGTTCGCGCGGGAGACGCCGACGCGTTCCGCGAGGGCGGCGACGGAGATGCGGCCCTGGGTGCGGAGCACGTCGAGGATCTTGAAATGCACCGAATCCAGGGCAAGACCGATGCCGATCCGTCCAGAGCGGCGCGAGCCCGGGGTCTCCGGGGTCGACAGATCGTCCATGTTCGCGCCTCTCCCTTGCATTTCGTCTCGCGCTGGTCCCGTCCGCCGAGAGTCCTGGTTAGTTTCAGCCAACCCTAACGGCGAATCGTCCAGGTCCCCTCCCGGCATCCGCCCGCACGCCCGGTCCCGCACGGCCTTCTTCCGCTCCGCCACGCTCTGTCTTGCCCACGGAGGCACGCATGCCCAGATTCAGTGCCGGGTCGTACCCGGTGGCACTCCCGCTCGTCGCGGTCGCGGCGCTCGCCCTGAGCGCCTGCTCCGGCGGTACGAGCGCCTCCGGTTCCTCGGCCGGCAAGACCCTGGTCGTCGACACGTCGTTCAACCTGAAGACCGCCGACCCGGGCCGTGAGTTCGAGCCGACCGGGCAGATCGTGGACAAGGCGCTGTACGAGACGCTGCTGTCCTTCAAGGGCTCCGACGTCACCAAGCCGGTGCCGGGCCTCGCGTCCTCGTACGAGCAGTCGGCGGACGGCAGGACGCTCACCCTGCACCTGCGTGCGGGCGCGAAGTTCGCGGACGGCAGCGCGGTCACCGCCGACGATGTCGTCTTCTCGCTGAACCGGGTGATCGCGCTCAAGGGCAACCCGTCGTTCCTGCTCGACGGCGTCACGGTCACCAAGACCGACGCCTCCACCGTCACCCTGGTGTCGAAGAAGCCGAACCCGGCGCTGCCCTTCATCCTCCCCAACCCCGCGCTCGGCATCCTCAGCGCGAAGACGGTCCAGGCCCACGGCGGCTCGGCGACCGCGACGGACGCGGCGGAGAAGTACCTCAACACGACGTCGGCGGGCTCGGGCCCGTACACGCTCACCTCGTTCAACACGAACACCCAGGTCGTCCTGACCAAGAACCCCAAGTACACGGGCTCCGACAAGCCGACCTACGACAAGATCGTGCTGCGCAACGTCCAGGCCCCCACCCAGAAGCTCAACGTCCAGCGCGGCGACAGCCAGATCGCCCTCGACCTCACCTCCGACCAGGTCAGCGGGCTCGGCGGCGGACTCAAGGTGGACAGCGGGGCGTCCTCGGACGTGATCTTCCTGCTGCTCAACCGGAACACCAAGGTCAGCAGTACGACGGCCAACGCGAAGTTCGCGGAGGCGGTGCGCAAGGGCATCGACTACAAGAGCCTGCTCTCGCTGGCCGGTACCGGTTCCGTCCAGCCCGCCGGGATCATCCCGTCGACCTTCCTCGGCGCGCTGCCCGCCTCCGAGGCCGCGGGCCGCGACCTCGCCGGGGCGAAGGCGGCGCTCAAGGCGAGCGGTATCGCCAAGCCCTCCGTGACCCTCGGCTACGCCAGTGACCTGACCGTCGACGGACTGTCCCTCCAGACCCTCGCCGAACGGGTCCAGGCGCAGCTGAAGGAGGTCGGCATCACGGTCACGCTCGCCCCCGCGCCGACCACCACGGAACTCGACAACTACCGCAACGGAAAAGAGCAGTTGGGCCTCTGGTACTGGGGCCCGGACTACCCGGACCCCAGCGACTACCTGACCTTCCTCCCCGGCGACCTCGTCGGCCTCCGTGCGGGCTGGAAGGCCGGCGCCGACCCCACCCTCACCGCGCTCGGCGACAAGGCGGCGACGACGATCGGCGACGACACCCGCAAGACCCTGTACGAGCAGATCCAGACCCGCATGAACGCCTCCGGCCCCTTCATTCCGCTGATGCAGCCGAGCCGCAACACCGTCTCCGCCGCGTCCGTGACCGGCGTCGCCTACAACCCCGTGTGGACGATCGATGTCGCCGCGCTGGGCGCCAAGTAAGGGAACGGGCGGGAAGAGTACGGGAGTTGAGAGCGGAGGCCGTCCCCTCCCCGGCCGCCGCCGTCTCCTCGCCCGTCACCCCCTCGCCCGTTTCCTCCTCCGCCGTACCGCCACCGCCGTCCTGCTCGCCCTCGGCGTGACCCTGGTGACGTTCATCCTCACCAACCTGGTCCCGGGCGACCCGGCGGCGGCCAACCTCGGCCAGCGGGCCATCGGCGACCCGGCGATCGTCGCCCAGTTCCGCCACCACTACGGCCTCGACAAGCCACTGCCGGTCCAGTACGTCACCTACCTCGGCAACCTCCTCCACGGCGACCTCGGCGAGTCCCAGCAGAGCCACCAGTCCGTCCTCACCGACCTGTCGACGGCCGTCCCCGCCACCCTCGAACTCGCCGGCGCCGCGATCGTCGTCTCCCTGATCCTGGGCGTGGCCTTCGGTGTCGTGGCGGCCCTGCGCCGAGACCGCTTGACCGACCAACTCCTGCGCGTGGTCAGCCTGTTGGGCGTCTCGGTCCCGACCTTCTGGCTGGCCCTGCTCGCCTTCTACATCTTCTTCTACCGCCTCGGCTGGGCTCCCGGCAGCGGCCGCCTCGACCCCGGCATGACAGCCCCACCCCACGTCACGGGCCTCTATACGATCGACGCGGCACTCGCGGGCCAGTGGCCGGTGTTCTGGAGCGCGGTGAGCCATCTCGCCCTGCCCGCACTGGTGTTGACGGCCTACACCGTCGGCCTCCTGACCCGCTTCACCCGCTCCGCCGTCCTGGAGGTCCTCAACCAGGACTACGTCCGTGCCGCCCGCGCCAAGGGGCTCCCCGCCCGCACGGTCCTCTTCCAGTACATCCTCCGCGCGGCCCTCGTCCCCGTCATCACGGTCGCCGGACTGGCCTTCGGCGCCCTCCTCTCCGGCACCGTCCTGGTCGAGTCGATCTTCGCCTGGCCGGGCCTCGGCGCCTACGCCTACCGCAGCGCCACCACCCTCGACCTCCCCGCCGTGATGGGCGTCGGCCTGGTCGTCGGCCTGGTGTACCTGACCGTCAACCTCGCCGTGGACGTCCTGTACGGCGTGATCGACCCGAGGGTGAGGGTCCAGTGAAACGCAGTCCTGACCGGAGTCCCGACGGCGTGGTGAAACGCGGTCTCCTACGACGGCTGCCGCCCGCCTGGCGTCGCCCGCTCGCGGTGACGGGCGGTCTGGTCGCGGTGTTCTGGCTGCTGATCGTGGTCGCCGCCCCGCTGCTCGCCCCGCACGACCCCCTCGCGCAGAACCTGCCCCGGCTGGCTGCCCCCGGCGCCGGACACTGGTTCGGCACGGACGAGTTGGGCCGGGACGTGCTGAGCCGGGTGCTGTACGGCGCCCGGGTCTCCATCCCGCTCGCCCTGCTGCTGGTGGCCATGTCGCTGCTGGTCGGCGGGGTGCTCGGGGCCTGTGCCGGGTTCTTCGGGCGGTGGGTGGACGAGACCGTGATGCGGATCGCGGACCTGGTGTTCGCCTTCCCCACCGTCATCCTGGCTATGGTGGTCGCCGCCGCGCTCGGCGCCAGCCTCCAGAACGCGGTACTGGCCGTCCTGGTCGTCTCCTGGCCGTCGTACGCCCGCGTCACCCGGGGTCTGGTGATGGGCCTGCGGAACCGTGAATTCGTGCTCAGCGGACGGCTGTTGGGCTTCTCGGCCTGGCGGTCCCTGCGCGTGGACATCCTGCCCAACGTGCTCGGGCCGCTGCTCGTCCTGGCCACCCTGGACATCGGCACCGCGACGCTGCTGCTCTCCGGGCTGTCCTTCCTCGGGCTCGGCGCGAAGCCGCCGACCGCCGAGTGGGGCGCGATGGTGGCGGACGGCACGCAGCAGTTCGACAAGTGGTGGATCGGGGTCTTCCCTGGCCTGGCCATCCTCACCGTCGTCCTCGCCTTCAACTTCCTCGGCGACACACTCCGGGATGCCCTCGACCCGGGTACCGCCCGCACGATCGGCGCGGAGAAGGAGCGTGTGGCATGACCGACGGCGACACGGTCGACGTACTGAAGATCAGCGGTCTGACCCTCGACCTGGGCGGCGCTCGCATCCTTGGCGGTGTCGACCTCGCACTCCAACCCGGGCGTATCCACGGGCTCGCGGGGGAGAGCGGTTCGGGCAAGACCATGACCGGTCTTGCCGTGCTCGGTCTGCTGCCGCCGGGTGCGCGGACCGGCGGGCGGATCGAGTTCGAGGGCACCGACCTGCTGACCCTGCCGGCCCGCCAACTGGCCGCGCTGCGCGGTCAGTCGGTGAGCATGGTGTTCCAGGACCCGTCCACCAGCCTGCACCCGATGCTCAGCATCGGCCACCAGCTCACGGACCACCTGCGCCACCACCTGAAGCTCAACCGGAAGGCGGCGAGGGAACGGGCCGCGGACCTGCTGACACAGGTCCGCATCCCCAACCCCCGTGAGGCGCTGGGCCGTTACCCGCACCAGTTCTCCGGCGGGATGCGCCAGCGGATCGCCATCGCCATCGCGCTGGCCTGTGAACCGAAGGTCCTGATCGCCGACGAGCCGACCACCGCGCTCGATGTGACCGTGCAGGCAGGTGTGTTGAGACTGCTGCGCGGCCTCTGCGACGACCTCGGCCTCGCCGTCCTGCTGGTCACCCACGACCTCGGCGTGATGTCCGCGATCGCCGACGAGGTGAGCGTGATGCGCCACGGCCTGGTCGTCGAGACGGGTCCACGGGGCCGCGTCCTCACCGAGCCGCAGCACGAGTACACCCGTCAGCTCCTGGACGCGCTCCCCGGAAGGAGCACCGTATGACCCCCGACCCGACGACCCCTCTCCTCTCGGTGGACGACCTCGTGGTCCAGTACCACCGGCCGGGCGCACCCCCCACCCGGGCCGTCGCCGGGGTCAGCCTTCAGGTGCGGGCGGGTGAAGTCGTGGGCCTGGTAGGGGAGTCGGGCTGCGGCAAGTCGACACTGGCCCGCGCGGTCTGCGGCCTCACCGCACCCGCGGAAGGCCGGATCACCTACGACGGCACCCCGGTACGCCCGCTGCGGGTGCGCCGCCGTGAACTGGCCCTGACCGGGATCCAGATGGTCTTCCAGGACCCGTACGGCTCCCTCAACCCCCGGCGCCGGGTGGGCTCGCAGATCGCCGACGGTATCCGTACGGCGGCCGGGCGGGGCGAGTCGGCGGCCGAACTCGCCACCCCGGAGGACCTGTTGACCCGGGTCGGCCTGCCGGCGAGCGCCGCCGATCGCTACCCCCAGGAGTTCTCCGGCGGCCAACGCCAGCGCATCGCCATCGCCCGCGCACTCGCCGCCCGACCCCGGCTGCTGGTCGGCGACGAACCGATCTCCGCGCTGGACGCCTCCGCTCAGCTCCAAGTGGCCACACTGATGCGGTCGTTGGCCGTCGAGTCGGGTGCCGGGCTGCTGTTCATCAGCCACGACCTGTCCGTCGTACGGCTGATCGCGGACCGGATCGCCGTGATGTACCTCGGCCGGATCGTGGAGACCGGCCCCACCGCCGAGGTCTGGGCGGACCCGCGCCACCCCTACACCCGGGCACTGCTGGCCGCCGTACCGAAACCGGACGGGGCGGGCGTGCTGCCGGCCGAACTCCCCGGCGATGTCCCCGACCCCGCCGACCCGCCGAGCGGCTGCCGCTTCCACCCGCGCTGCCCGCAGGCCTTCGACGGCTGCGACCGGGAGGAGCCGCAGTTGATCGCGGGGGGTGTCGCGTGCCGGTTGTACGCGGCGTGAGCGGGGGTGGGGTGGCGGCGCGGGCGGTGATCCGGGCTGGTGCTGGTGCTGGTGCTGGTGCTGGTGCCGGTCGGGTTGGAGCGGGCTCGCACGTGGCACCGCGCCGCGCCCGTAGCGACGACTTTCACCCGGCACCGATCCGCCCCGGCAACGCCCACAACGCGGGCATCGCTTGATCGCAGCGCTGCCCCCTGACGGTCGCCCACGAGGAGACCGCTGCTCTGCCAAGAGGCGCCACTCCGCAGGGAGTCGGCCACTCCACCGGGACGCGAATGCGGCGCCCCGCCCGCCATCCGCGTGCCCGTAGCCGCCGCCTCACCGGCGCCCCACACTCCAGCACACACCGAACCTCACGGAGACCCGATGCCCGCCGACGACCACCTGAACCACCCCGCCGAACCGCCCGCGAACCTCTACCCGGCCGACCGCCTTCACCGTGCCCAACAGGCCACCGCCCGAGCCGGTCTGGACGCCCTGTTGATCTCGCCCGGCGCGGACCTCCGCTATCTGACCGGCTACGACGCCAAGCCGTTGGAACGGCTGACCTGCCTGGTGCTGCCCGCCGACGGTGACCCCTTCCTCCTCGTACCGGCCCTGGAGGAACTCGCCGCCAAGGCGTCCCCGGCCGGTGACCTGGGCATCGAGATCACCGGCTGGGGCGAGACCGACGACCCCTATGCCCTCGTCGCGGCCCGGCTGCCCGCCGGGACGGCCCGTGTCGGTGTCGACAACCGTATGTGGGCGGAGAAGACCATCGCCTTCCGTGCGCAACTTCCGGGCGCCAGCCAGGAGTTGGCCGGAGCCGTGCTGAACGAGTTGCGGATGCACAAGACCCCGCAGGAGGAAGCCGCTCTGCGTCGCGCCGGTGCGGCCATCGACCGGGTGCACGCCCGCATGGGGGAGTGGCTGCGGGCCGGGCGTACCGAACGCGAGGTCGGCCGGGACATCGCGGACGCGATCATCGCCGAGGGGCACATCCGGGTCGACTTCGTCATCGTCGGCTCCGGCCCGAACAGCGCCAGCCCGCACCACGAACTGTCCGACCGGACGATCTTCGACGGCGACCCGGTGGTGGTCGACATCGGCGGTACGACCCTGGACGGTTACTGCTCCGACTCCACCCGGGTGTACGCGGTGGGCGAGCCGCCCGCCGAGTTCCGCCGCGTCCACGACGTGCTGCTGGGCGCCCAACGTGCCCAGACCGACGCCGTGCGACCGGGCATCACGGCCGGTCAACTCGACGCCGTGGGACGGGACATCATCACCGACGCCGGATACGGCCCGCACTTCATCCACCGCACCGGACACGGCATCGGCCTGGAGAGCCACGAGGAGCCCTACATCGTCACGGGCAATCCGCTCCCGCTCGCCCCGGGCATGGCCTTCTCCGTCGAACCCGGCATCTACCTGCCCGGCCGGTACGGAGCCCGGATCGAGGACATCGTGATCTGCACGGAGGAGGGCGGCGAGCGCCTCAACCGCACACCCCGTGACCTGGTCGTCCTCCCCTGAACCCGCTCCCGCCAGTCACTCACCCGAGGATCCGCCATGCCCGCTCCACCGCCCCCTTCCGCCCGTCCCGCCGCCGACCGCGGTGCCCGCCCGGGTGGCGAGCCCGCCGATCTGGCCGACGTGTGGACGGTGATCACGGGCATGTACGAGGGCTATACGGCCGGTGACCGCGACCGCATCGACGCCTTCCTCGATCCCGAGGCCACCATCTGGGACTCGGCGACCCCCGAACTCATCTGTGGCAGGGCGGAGTTGAACCGCGTCCGGGACGCCCGCCCCACGCCGGACGACGGTCCCGCCGAGACCGGCCTCACGGCGTACGGCCAAGTCGTGGACGTCTTCGGGGACTTGGCCGTGGCCCGCTACTGGCTGCGGGTCGACTTCCGTGCGGCCCCGCCGGAGTCGGCCCGCAACACCGCGGTGCTGCGACGTGCGCACCCCGAAGCGCGGTGGCTCGTCGTGCATCTGCACGAGGACATCCAGTGAATGGGGTGACGGGTGAGGCGCGGGGGTCTGTTCCCTCTACTATGTCGGGGTCCGGTCCGGGCGTGTCGTCCGAGGACTGGTGTCGCATCCCCGCACCCCCGCTGGGCAACGGGGTTGGAGCCCAGCCGAGTTGACCTCACGGTGGATCCGGTGACTGTCGGTTCCACCCAAGGAGGACATGTCCCGTGCTTTCGCTCGATGGTTCCGACCCATCGCACATAGGCCGTTACCGTCTGGTCGGCAGACTCGGCGAGGGCGGGATGGGGAGGGTGTACCTCGCGCGTTCGCCGGGCGGCCGTCCCGCCGCCGTGAAGGTGATCAACGACCACCTGCGCCATGACGAACACGCCCTCAGCCGGTTCCGCCGCGAGGTGGAGACCCTGGGTACGGTCCGCAGCGCGTACACGGCCTCGCTCATCGACGCGGAGCTGGACACGCCGCCGTACTGGCTGGCCACCGAGTATGTGCCGGGGCCCACGCTGCACGCCGCGATCGTGGCCAACGGACCGCTCCCCGCCGACCTGGCCCGGGTCATGCTGGCCGCCCTGGCCGAGGGCCTGGACGCCATCCACGTCCGCGGTGTGTGGCACCGGGACCTCAAGCCGCACAACGTCATCCTCTCCGCCACCGGCCCGCAACTCATCGACTTCGGCATCGCCAGGACCACCGGCACGTCCAACCTGACGCAGGTCGGCGGGGCGATGGGCAGCCCCGGCTTCATCGCGCCGGAGACGATCACGGGTGGCGAGACCGGTCCCGGCGCGGACGTGTTCGCCCTCGGCGCCACGCTGGCGTTCGCCGTCACCGGCCGACCGCCTTACGGGGACGGGCCGTTCGCGGCCGTGTCGTACCGTTCGGTGCACGGCGAGATCGACCTGCGGGGTGTGGACCCCGGCGTCGCCGAGCTGATCGCGGCGTGCGCGCAGAGCGACCCCGCGCTGCGCCCCACTCCGCATCAGATCGTCGAACTCTGTAAGGCCGAGGCCGACCTGGTCCACCATCCCGCTTACCAAAGGGCGCTCGCCGTGGGCTCGTTGACGGATCGTCAGCGTGCCGCGACCGTCGCCGACAACGGGAGCGGCGGGTCGGTCGTCTCCTCGAACGCGATGACGGCCGTAGCCCCGCAGACGGCGGCGGCGTTGGACGGCGGCGCGCGGGAAACCCACGCCGCCACCCTCCTCGCGCCGCACCCGGGCCTCGACACCCCCACGCAGCCTCACGTGGCAGATGTCTACGGCCCCTATCCGGCGGGAACCGGTCCGGCTCCGCACCCGGAGGGCGGTGGCCCTCGCGGCGGGCGCGGACGCCGTGGACTGTGGGCCGTCATCGGCACGGCCGCGCTGGTCGTCGTCGCTGGGTCCGGGCTGTTCCTGTTCAACACCCTCGACGACAAGGGCGACGGCGAGACCAAGGACTCGGCGTCCGGACACGTCACACCGTCCGCCAGTGTCGGCCGGGCCGCCCAGGTGTCGGCCTCCCCGTCCGCGAGCGGAGTGTCGGCGTCTCCAACTTCCTCTGCCTCAGGCGCAGATGACACCAAGTTGCCCGACGCCGTGGTGGTGAAGTCCCCCTTCACGTTCGAGGTCGGGAAGTTCATCCAGACCGTGCGCTCGAAACTGATCATGCAGACGGACGGCAACCTCGTGCTCTACGACACGGCCGGCACGGCCCACTGGGCGAGCCAGACCCAGGGCGCGGGCAACACGGCCGTGTTCCAGGAGGACGGCAACCTCGTGATCTACAACGCCCAGCACCAGTCGGTATGGGCCACCAACACGCAGGCCACCGGCGCCACGCTCAAGGTGCTGGAGGACGGCAACATGGTCATCGCGACGGACGCCGAGGTCATCTGGCAGACCAACACCGCGAGTTGAGGGCCCGGGGTGGTGTGGCGGCGGAAGATCCAACGGTCCGCCGCCGCCCCCTGGGCCGGTCCGGAAGATCATGCGAGGGTGGGCGCATGACGGCACCAGAGGCCACGCTCGTGGCCGTCGACGAGGTCGAGGAACTCGCGGTGGACGGGCTGCGCTGGCTGATCGGCGCGGCACGGGAAACCTCCGGAGGAGGCCTCGCCTGGTCGGGAAAGCCCTCGGACGGCGAACTCACCCCGATGCTCTACAGCGGCACGGCCGGCCACGTCCCCGCACTCCTGGAGGCATGGCGGCACTTCGGCGACGACTCCTACGCCGACGCGGCCCTGCGGGCGGGCCTCGGTCTCGCGGACTCGTCGACGGCATCGAGGACGACTCCCTCTACTTCGGCCGCACCGGAGTGGCCCTCGTCCTGCGGACCCTGCACGAAGAACTCGGGGACACGGCCGCGGGTGCCGCCGCCGACCGCGCGCTGCACCTCGTGCGGTCGCGCTTCGACGGAACCCGCTGGGGCGCGCTGTTCGAGCTGATGGGCGGCAACGCGGGGATCGGCCTCGGCGCCCTCCTGACCGGCGACCCCGAACTGGCCGTCCTGGCCGTGGAGCCCTACCTGCGGACGGCGGAAAAGACTCCGGCGGGCGTCCACTGGCCCCACCGCACGGGCATCGAATCCCGTCTGCACCACATCTCGCACGGCACACTCGGCATCGTCCTGGGCCTCGCCCGGGTCGGCGAGGCGACCGGCCGCGCCGACCTGGTCGACCTCGCGCCGGCCGGTGCCGCGGACGTCGTGTCGCGCGACGAGGCGGGCCCGGAAGGCTTCCTGGTCCGGCACTCCACCCCGCAGTACCGCCCCGACGTGGTCCCGCCCGTCAGCTACGGCTGGTGCCACGGCCCGGCGGGCGACGCCCAGGTCTTCCGGCTCCTGCGGGACCTCACGGCCGACCCCGCCCGGTCCGCCCTCGCCGACCGCTGCTGGCACACGGTCACCCACTCCGGCCTGCCCCAGCGGCTGTACCCCGGCTTCTGGGACAACAACGGCCGCTGCTGCGGCACCGCGGGCGTGCTGGCCCTGGCCTGCGACCGATTCGCGGAACAACGCGACCAGCGGGAACGGCAGGACCCGTACGACTTCGCACGCGTCCTCGTCGCGGACCTGGCAGCCCGTGCCACCCGCGACGGCGACGGCGCCCGCTGGTCGAACGTCGAACACCGGGCCACCCCAAGTGACTTGGAGCCGTTCACGGGCTGGGGGATGGGCAACGCGGGCATCGTCCGTGAACTCCTGCGCTTCGTACGGCTCGGCCGAGGCGGCGATCCGGGCTACGCGTTCACGTGGCCGGACCAGGTACCGGTGAAGGCCCAGGACGCGAGCCGCAGCTAGCGGACCCGCGCCACTGCCGCGTAGATCCCGCTGCCCTCGGGCGCCTCCTCCGGCGTCGGCGGATTCCACTCCGTCGCCGTCACCAGGCCGGGCGGCACCAGTTCGAGGTCGTCGAAGAAGCGGGCCACCTCGGGGCGGGTGCGGAAGCCGAGCTTGATGCCGCCCTTGGCGTACTCGGCGGTGACCTGCGCGGCGAGCTCGGGGTACAGGTCGGACGCGGCGTGCGACAGGACCAGGTAGCTGCCGGACGGCAGGGTCGCGACGAGGTTGCGGACGATGCCGTGGGCGTCCTGCTCGTCCGGGATGAAGTGCATCAGCGCGATCAGCGACAGGGCGATCGGGCGGCTGAAGTCCAGGACGTGGCGGGCGTGTTCGACGATGAGCCCGGGCTCGCGCACATCGGCCTGGATGTAGTCGGTGACCCCGTCGGGGTGACTGACCAGCAGCGCCTCGGCGTGACGCAGGACGATCGGGTCGTAGTCGGTGTAGACGACCTTCGCCGTCGGCACGGTCCGCTGGACGATCTGGTGCAGGTTGGGCGCGGTGGGGATGCCCGTGCCGATGTCCAGGAACTGGTCGATGCCCTGCCCGGCGAGCCAGGTTGCCGCGCGGTGCATGAACTCCCGGTTCTGCCGCGCCGCGTCCTTCGCCTCGGGCGGCAGCTTCTCGCCCACGGCCTCGTCGACCGGGTAGTTGTCCTTGCCGCCCAGCAGCCAGTCGTAGACCCGCGCGGGGTGTGCCTTGCCGGTGTCGATCTGCGGTGACGGCTTGGGGCCGGTCGTCATGGCAACTCCATCGCGGCAGGTGGGAAGGGTGGGCGAGAGGGGCGGGGCGAGCTTCCGATCATCGTACTCGGGGTGCTTCATGTGGCTTGTGGGGGAGGGGAGTTGGGGCGGCCGTACCCGTCAACCCGCCGTACGTCCGTGCAGGCCGTCGAAGAGGATGGTCGTCAGGGCGTCGGCCAGCGTCTGCACGGTCAGGTCGCGGTCGGGGCGGTACCACTCCACGAGGGAGTTGACCGTGCCGAACAGCAGGCGGCTGGCGAGGTGCGGGTCGATGTCCGCCCGTATGCCGCCCTCGGCCGCCGCCCGCGTCATCAACTCCGCGACCCGGTGGTCGAATTCACGGCGCCGGGCCAGCGCCCGCTGCTCCACCTCGCTGTTGCCGTGCAGCCGCAACAGCAAGGTGACGTAGGGCAGTTCGGCGGCCAGCACCTCGACGCTGCGGTGGATGACGCGCTTCATCCCGGCCGTCGCGGTCGTGCCGGAGGCCTTGCCCCGCCGGTCCCCGGCCTCCTCCTCGTCGAGTACGGCGAAGAGGGCGTCCAGGGCGCGGTTGACCGCGAGTTCGAGGAGCTCCTCCTTGCCGGACACATGGTGGTAGATGCTCGACTTGCTGAGGCCCAGGCGCCTGGCCAGTTCCTCCATGCCGGTGCCGTCGTAGCCGCGTTCGTTGAAGACCACGACGGCGACCTCCAGCAGGGAGTCGCGGTCGTAGGCGGGACGGCCGTGGCGGCCGGCCGGGTTCTGCACAGGTGTCCTGGTCACTGGGCCATTGTGACCCGGTCGGCGACCGGGCCGGGCGGAACGGCCTCGGAGGTCACTGGTCCCGCAGATCCTTGACCCGGCGGATCTTGCCCACCGAGCGCTCCAGGGTCTCCGGATCGACGATCTCCACCGCGACGGTCACGCCCACGCCGTCCTTGACGCCCTTGCCGATCGCCGCCGCGGCGGCGTCCCGCTGCTCGGGAGTGGCACCCGGGCGGGCCTCGGCGCGGACCGTCATGTGGTCCATGCGGCCGCGCCTGCTGAGCTGGATCGTGAAGTGCGGGGCGACGGCGGGGGTGCGCAGCAGGATCTCCTCGATCTGGCTGGGGAAGACGTTCACCCCGCGCAGGATGATCATGTCGTCGCAGCGGCCGGTGATCTTCTCGATGCGCCGGAAGGCCGGGCGGGCCGTGCCGGGGAGGAGCCGGGTCAGGTCGCGGGTGCGGTAGCGGATGATCGGCAGCGCCTCCTTGGTGAGGGAGGTGAAGACCAGCTCACCGCTGTCGCCGTCGGGCAGCACCCCGTCGGAGATCGGGTCGACGATCTCCGGGTAGAAGTGGTCCTCCCACACGTGCAGGCCGTCCTTGGTCTCCACGCACTCCTGCGCGACACCCGGGCCGATGACCTCCGACAGGCCGTAGATGTCGACCGCGTGGATGTCCATGCGCTCCTCGATCTCGCGGCGCATCTCCTCCGTCCACGGCTCTGCGCCGAAGATGCCCACCTTGAGGGAGCTGGTGCGCGGGTCTACGCCCTGCCGCTCGAACTCGTCGAGAAGGGTGAGCATGTAGGACGGGGTGACCATGATGATCTCGGGCTTGAAGTCCTGGATGATCTGCACCTGGCGGGCGGTCATGCCGCCGGAGGCGGGGATCACCGTGCAGCCCGCGCGCTCGGCGCCGTAGTGGGCGCCCAGACCACCGGTGAACAACCCATAGCCGTACGACACATGGATCTTGTGGCCGGGTCGGCCACCGGCCGCGCGGATCGAGCGCGCCACCACGTCGGCCCACATGGAAAGGTCGTTCTCCGTGTAGCCGACGACCGTGGGGCGTCCGGTGGTGCCGCTGGACGCGTGGACGCGGCGGACCTGGTCCATGGGGACGGCGAACATACCGAAGGGGTACGTGTCGCGCAGGTCGGCCTTGGTGGTGAACGGGAAGCGGGCCAGGTCTTCCAGGGTGCGGCAGTCGTCGGGTTTGACTCCGGCCTCGTCGAACTTCCTGCGGTACAGCTCCACGTTGTCGTAGGCGTGCCTCAACGTGGCCTGGAGCAGGCCGAGTTGGTGCTCGCGCAGCTCCTCGCGGCTCAGGCGCTCGGCGGCGTCCAGCAACCCGTCGGGGAGCGGCTCCCCGAGGCGCGGACTCACGGGCGGCGAAGCCGGTGGGGCCGCCGGGGCTGTCAGGTCGCTGCTCATGGAGACTCCTTCGTCTTCGCGCTGTTGATCATGCGGCTGCGGCCGCGGAACTCCGCGATCACCTGGTCGCCGCGCACCACGCTCACGTCGTAGATGCCGCTCCGGCCGAACCGGGTGCGCTCCGTCGCCGTGGCCACCAGGACGTCGCCCTCGTGGGCCGGGGCGACGAAGTCGATGTCGGCCGCGGCGGCCACGGTCACCGGGCCGTGGCTGTTGCAGGCACAGGCGAAGGCGGAGTCCGCGAGGAGGAACAGATAACCGCCGTGGGCGATCTTGTGTCCGTTGACCATGGCCGGGGTCACGGTCATACGGAGCACGGCGGTCCCTGCGCCGTGCTCGACGAGCTCCATTCCGAGAGCCCGGGACGCCTCGTCCGCGGCGAACATCCTCGCCGTAGGACCGGAGGCCGTGTCAGCGGCCTGCGTCATTTTCCACCACCTTGTGGACCGACCGAACATTCGGTTAGCGTGCGTCACGGCCAAGTAATCCAGCAACACCACTGCCTGTCAAGAGGTGGAACGCATGCCCCAGACCAGCTCCGAGCTGCCCGACTTCTTCTCCCGCCATCGCGCCCTGCTGGAACAGGCGGTCACCGCGACCGCCACCCGCGACCACTGGACGCCGTATCCGGAGTCGCCCAGCAAGTCGGTCTACGGCGAGGACGCGGCCAAGCTCGGCGAAGCCGCCTTCGAGGAGCGGCTCGGCGGTCACTTCGAGCTGGCCGGGCATCCCGGCGACGGGCGCGTGTCGGCCGCCGAGACCTCCCCGTACGGCTTCGAGCTGGGCATCTCCTACCCCCGCATCACGCCGGACGAGGCGGTGTCCGCCGCGCTGGCGGCCACCGGACCCTGGCGTGACGCGGGCCCCGACACCCGCGCCGGAGTCGCCGCCGAGATCCTGGCCCGGCTGAACGCGGAGAGCTTCGAGATCGCGCACGCCGTGCAGCACACCACCGGGCAGGCCTTCGTCATGGCGTTCCAGGCGGGCGGCCCGCACGCCCAGGACCGTGGTCTGGAGGCCGTCGCGTACGCCTGGGCCGAGCAGAAGCGCCACCCGGACACCGCCCGCTGGAGCAAGCCGCAGCGCAAGGGCGGCCCGCAGGTCCTGGACAAGAAGTTCACCCCGGTCGGCCGCGGGGTGTCGCTGCTGATCGCCTGCAACACCTTCCCGACCTGGAACGGCTACCCGGGCCTGTTCGCCAGCCTGGTCACCGGCAACCCGGTCGTGGTCAAGCCGCACCCGGGGGCCGTCCTGCCCCTCGCGGTCACCGTACGGATCGCCCGCGAGGTACTGGCCGAGGGGGGCTTCGACCCGAACCTCGTGATCCTCGCCGCCGAGGAGCCCGGGGGTCGGAGCGCCGCCGTCCTCGCGCTGCACCCGGACGTCCGGATCATCGACTTCACCGGCTCCACGGAGTTCGGCGACTGGCTGGAGACCAACGCCCGCCAGGCCCTCGTCTGCACGGAGAAGGCCGGCCTCAACACCGTCGTCCTCGACTCCACCGACGACTACCGCGGCCTGCTCGGCAACCTCGCCTTCTCGCTGGCCCTCTACAGCGGCCAGATGTGCACCACCCCGCAGAACCTCCTGATCCCGCGCGACGGCATCACCACCGACCAAGGCCCGCGCAGCGCCGACGAGTTCGCGGCAGACCTGGCCACGGCGCTGGACAAGCTGCTCGGCGACCCCGCCCGCGCCGCCGGCACCCTCGGCGCGATCGTCAACGACGGCGTGCGCGACCGCCTGGAACAGGCCGCGACGGTCGGTCGTACGGTGCGTGCGTCCGCGCCCGTCGACCACCCCGAGCACCCGAAGGCCGTCGTACGTACGCCCCTGATCGCCCGCCTCGATGCCGAGGACGACCGGGAGACGTACACGCGGGAATGGTTCGGGCCGGTGTCGTTCGTCATCGGCACCGACTCCACCGAGCACAGCCTGCGGATCCTGCGCGAGACCGTGCGGGCGCACGGTGCGCTGACCGCCGCCGTCCACTCCACGAGTGAACTGGTGCTGGACGCAGCCGAGTTGGCCGCCCTCGACGCGGGCGTGCACCTCTCCGAGAACCTCACCGGCGGTGTCTTCGTCAACCAGTCCGCCGCGTTCAGCGACTTCCACGGCAGCGCCGCCAACCCGGCCGCCAGCGCCACCCTGTCCGACCCCGCGTTCGTCACCGGCCGGTTCGCGACCCTCCAGTCGCGCCGGCCCGCACCCGCCGAGGAGACCCCCGATGCCTGAGCTGTCCTCCGACGAGGTCTATCTGATCGACGGGGCCCGCACCCCGCAGGGCCGCTACGGCGGTGCCCTCGCCTCCGTACGGCCGGACGACCTCGCCGCCCTGGTGGTCGGCGAGGCGGTCCGCCGCGCCGGCATACCCGCTCACGAGGTCGACGAGGTGATCCTCGGCGCCGCCAACCAGGCTGGTGAGGACAACCGGGACGTGGCGCGGATGGCCGTACTGCTGGCGGGGCTGCCGCACACCGTGCCCGGCTACACCGTCAACCGGCTCTGCGCCTCCGGCCTGACCGCCGTGGCCTCGGCCGCCCAGGCGATCCGCTCCGGCGAGGCGGACCTGGTCGTCGCGGGCGGGGTGGAGTCCATGACCCGCGCCCCCTGGGTGATGGCCAAGCCCGGCACCCCGTGGGCCAAGCCGGGGGAGGTGCACGACACCTCGCTCGGCTGGCGCTTCACCAATCCGCGCTTCGCCGCGCAGCAGACCCTGTCGATGGGGGAGACGGCCGAGGAGGTCGCCGCGCTCGACGGCATCACCCGTGCCGAGTCCGACGCGTTCGCGCTGCGCAGCCATCAACGGGCCGTATCCGCTCAGGAGTTGGGCCATTTCGACCGGGAGATCGTGCCGGTACCGGTGAAGGACGGCGAGGTGACCCGCGACGAGGGCCCGCGCCCCGGCACCACGCTGGAGAAGCTCGGCTCGCTGCGCACCATCTTCCGCGAGGGCGGCATCGTCACCGCCGGTTCCTCCTCACCGCTGTCCGACGGCGCCGCCGCCCTGGTGGTCGCGAGCGGGGCGGCCGTCCGACGCCACGGGCTCACCCCGAGGGCCCGGATCGTCACCGCGGCCTCGGCCGGGGTGCAGCCGCACATCATGGGGCTCGGTCCGGTCCCCGCCACCGAGAAGGCGCTCGACCGCGCCGGTTGGGAGACCGGTGACCTGGACGCCGTAGAACTCAACGAGGCCTTCGCCGCCCAGGCCCTCGCGGTCACGCGCCGCCTCAAGCTGGACGAGGAGAAGGTCAACGCCGACGGCGGAGCGATCGCCCTCGGCCATCCGCTCGGGTGCTCCGGCGCCCGTATCCTCCTCACCCTGCTCGGCCGCCTGGAGCGCGAGAACGGCAGCCGGGGTCTGGCCACGCTGTGCGTCGGGGTCGGGCAGGGCGTGGCGATGCTCGTGGAGCGGGTATGAGCACCGGCGCCTACGAGACCCTCCTCGTCGAGGAGCGCGAGGACCGTGTCGTCGTCACCCTGCACCGACCCGAGTCCCGCAACGCCATCAGCGGCCGGATGATCCGCGAACTGCACGCCGTCTGCGACCAGTTGGAGCAGAACCCCAAGCTGCTCCTCCTCACCGGACACGGCGGGGTCTTCGCGGGCGGCGCCGACATCGCGGAGCTGCTGGCACGCGGGCGGGACGAGGCCCTGCAAGGCATCAACAGTCGTCTCTTCGAGCGGGTACGCCGACTGCCGATGCCGACCCTCGCCGCGGTGGACGGCTGGGCGCTCGGCGGTGGCGCGGAACTGTCGTACGCCTGCGACCTCCGGATCGCCGGACCGGACGCAGTCTTCGGCAACCCGGAACCCGGCCTCGGCATCCTCGCGGCGGCCGGTGCGTGCTGGCGGCTGCCCGAGCTGGTCGGCGAGTCGATCGCCAAGCAGGTGCTGCTCGCCGGCCGGAACCTCGATGCGCCCGCCGCCCTGGCCGCCGGGCTGGTCATCGACGTCGTACCGGCGGAGAAGCTGCTGGACGAGGCGCACGCGCTGCTCGACCGCATGGCCCGTTCGTCCCCTACGGCCCTTCGGCTCACCAAGCTCGTCGTCGACTCGCCCGGCGCCCACCCGGTCGCCGACGACCTCGCGCAGGCCGTGCTCTTCGAGGGGCAGGACAAGAGGGACCGCATGACACGATTCTTGGAGAAGAGGAGCAGCCGAGGATGAGCCCAACACCCCAGTCCGCACCCGCAGTTGTCGGTGTGATCGGCGGCGGCCGGATGGGCGCCGGGATCGCGCAGTCCTTCGCGGTCGCCGGTTCCTCCGTGACCGTCGTGGAGAGCGGCGAGGCCGCTTCGGCCGCCGCGTACGACCGGGTCGCCACCGGCCTCAAGCGGGGCGCCGAGCGCGGGCTGCTCAGCGAACCCGCCGAGCAGGTCCTCGCCCGCGTCACCATGGCGGACTCGGTCGACGGCCTGCCCGCCGACGCCGACCTGGTGGTCGAGGCCGTCCCCGAGGACGCCGGGCTCAAGGCCCGCGTGCTGGCCGCGGCCGAGCAGGCGGTGGGCGCGACGACCGTGCTGGCCACCAACACCAGTTCCCTCTCGGTCACCGAATTGGCCGCCGCGCTTACCCGCCCCGGCCGTTTCCTCGGCATGCACTTCTTCAACCCGGTGCCCGCCTCCGCGCTGGTCGAGATCGTCGTAGCCCCGCACACCGAGCCCGCCGTCGTCACCGCAGCCCTCGACTGGACGCACGCCCTCGGCAAGAAGGACGTCACCGTCAAGGACTCGCCCGGCTTCGCCAGCAGCCGCCTCGGACTGGCGCTCGGCCTGGAGGCGATCCGGATGGTCGAGGAGGGAGTCGCCGAGCCGGAGGCCATCGACGACGCGATGAGCCTCGGCTACAAGCACCCCATGGGGCCACTGCGCCTGACCGACTTGGTCGGCCTCGACGTACGCCTGGCCATCGCCGAGTACCTGCACTCCACCCTCGGCGAGCGCTTCGCCCCGCCGCAGCTGTTGCGCGACAAGGTCGCACGCGGTGAGCTGGGCCGAAAGACGGGACAGGGGTTCTACGAGTGGAAGTGAGCGCATCCCCGGACGGCGTCGGCTATCGCCTGGACGCCGGTGTCGCCATCATCGAGTTGCGCAGGCCCGCGCTCGATGTCGCCCTGAGGGGTGGGTTGTTGGCCGCCGTACGGCAGGTGCACGACGACGGGGACGCGGTCCGTGCCGTGCTGCTCACCGGGCACGGCAAGCACTTCTGCGTGGGGCAGGACCTCAAGGAGCACGCCCGCGCGCTGGAGAACGGACCCGCTGTCGCCTTCGCCTGCGTGCGGGACGAGTACAACCCCCTCGTGGAGGCGCTGCACGCGCTGACCCAGCCGGTGGTCGTCGCCGTCGAGGGCGCGTGTGTCGGGGCCGGGCTCGGGCTGGCGCTCTGCGCGGATGTGCGGGTCGCGGGCGAGGGCGCACGGTTTGCTACGGCGTTCACCGGGATCGGGCTGGCCGCCGACAGCGGGCTGAGCGGTGCGCTGGCCCAGGTGGTGGGTCCGTCACGGGCCGCCGCGCTGATGCTGCTCGGGGACCGGTTCGGGGCGGAGGACGCGGAGCGGTGGGGACTGGTGCACCGGGTCGTACCGGATGGCGGTGCTACGGCGGAGGGGCTGGCCCTTGCGAAGCGCCTGGCCGCCGGGCCCACCGCCGCCTACTCGGAGGTCAAGGCGCTGCTGCGGGACGCGCCCGGCGCGAGCCTTGCCACCGTGCTGGAACGGGAGGCTGCCGCGCAGGAGCGGCTGGGGGCGACCCGGGACCATCGGGCGGCCGTAGAGGCGTTTCTGGCGCGGGTCGAGCCGTCGTTCGAGGGCCGGTGACCAGCCATTCACCCGGCAGGTCTTGCCTCGCCGGGGGAAACCCATCAGACTAGGTACCGAACGAATGGTCGGTAGGGAAGTTGGTGTGTCGATGACCAGCACAGGCACGGAGGCGTCAGCCGCCGGCTGGGACGAAGCGCGGCTCGGCGAGCAGTTCGACGCCACGATCGCGAAGGACCAGCGGATCGAGCCCCGCGACTGGATGCCCGACGGCTATCGCAAGACCCTGATCCGGCAGATCGCGCAGCACGCGCACTCCGAGATCATCGGGATGCAGCCGGAGGGCGACTGGATCACCCGCGCGCCCTCCCTGCGCCGCAAGGCGATCCTCTTCGCGAAGGTGCAGGACGAGGCCGGACACGGACTGTATCTGTACTCGGCCGCCGAGACCCTGGGCGCGGACCGCGCGGAGCTGACCGAGGCGCTGATCGAGGGCCGGCAGAAGTACTCGTCGATCTTCAACTACCCGACGCCGACCTTCGCCGACGTCGGAGTGATCGGCTGGTTCGTGGACGGCGCGGCGATCTGCAACCAGGTGCCGCTGTGCCGCTGTTCGTACGGGCCGTACGCGCGGGCCATGGTGCGGGTGTGCAAGGAGGAGTCCTTCCACCAGCGCCAGGGCTACGAGTTGCTGCTCACGATGATGCGCGGCACGGACGGCCAGCGGGCCATGGTGCAGGACGCGGTGGACCGTTGGTGGTGGCCGTCGCTGATGATGTTCGGTCCGCCCGACGACGACTCGCCCAACTCGGCGCGTTCCATGGCCTGGAAGATCAAGCGGCACAGCAACGACGAACTGCGTCAGCGCTTCGTCGACATGACCGTCCCGCAGGCGGAGAAGCTCGGAGTCACCCTGCCCGACCCGGAGTTGAGCTGGAACGAGGAGCGCGGTCACCACGACTTCGGCACCCCGGACTGGTCCGAGTTGCAGCGCGTGATCAGCGGCGACGGACCGCGCAACGCCGAGCGGGTCTCCCGCCGCCGGGCCGCCCACGAGGAGGGCGCCTGGGTCCGGGAGGCGGCCACCGCCCACGCGGCCAAGCAGGCCGCCCGTACGCAGGCAACCGCCCGTACACAGAAAACCGAAGGAGCGGCGGCATGACGCAGGACTGGCCCCTGTACGAGGTGTTCGTCCGCGGCAAGCGCGGCCTGAATCACGTCCACGTCGGCTCGCTGCACGCCGCCGACGACGCCATGGCGCTCACCCACGCCCGCGACCTCTACACGCGGCGCAACGAGGGCGTGTCCATCTGGGTCGTGCGCTCCGAGCACATCGCCGCCTCGACCCGCGACGAGAAGGACCCGTTCTTCGCGCCGAGCGCCGACAAGGTCTACCGCCACCCGACCTTCTACGACATCCCCGAAGACGTCCCCCACATCTAGGAGCAGGGAATGAGTGACGACCACGTCTATCTGTCCCTGGCCGAGGGACACGACGACAGCGACGCCCGCTGGGCATTCGGCACCGGCTTCGAGGACCCGCTCTACGGCGTCGACCAGACCGTGCCGGAGGGGACGGACGCCGCTCAACTGGCCGCGTTCTGCCTGGCACTTGGCGACGACGCGCTCGTGAGTGCGCAGCGGCTGGCCCAATGGTGCACCGCCGCCCCCGAGTTGGAGGAGGAGGTGGCCCTGGCCAACATCGGGCTCGACCTCCTCGGCCAGACCCGCCTGCTCTACGCGCGTGCCGGCCAGGTCGACGGCACGGGCCGCGACGAGGACGCGTACGCCTACTTCCGCGACGCCGACGCCTTCCGCAACGTACGGCTGGCGGAACTCCCCAACGGGGACTTCGCGTTCTCCATCACCCGGCTGCTGGTGCTGTCCTCCTGGCGACTGGCCCTCTTCGAGCGGCTCGCCACGACGACCTCGGACCCGGTGCTCGCGGCCATCGCCGCCAAGGGCGTCAAGGAGCTGGCGTACCACCGCCAGTACGCGGCTGAGTGGGCCGTCCGACTGGGCGACGGCACGGAAGAGTCACAGCGGCGGATGCGGGACGCGCTGACCGCCATCGCGCCGTTCGTGGACGAACTCTTCGCGGGGGAGGGCGAGTTGAAGACCGAGGTCCTGGCCGTGCTCCGCCAGGTCACCGACGCGGCCGGGCTCGTGCTCCCCGAGGCGGCACCGGTCCCCGGACACGGCCGCGACGGCGACCACACGGACCACCTCGCCCCGCTGCTGGCCGAACTCCAGAGCGTGGCCCGCGCCCACCCGGAGGCGACATGGTGACCACCCTGATCGACTCACGGCGCGCCTGGAACATCGCCGCGCAGGTCCCGGACCCCGAGATGCCCATGCTCACCCTCGCCGACCTCGGCGTGCTGCGCGGGGTCGAGATCGACGCGGACGGCGGCGTCGTCGCGAGCCTGACACCCACCTACTCCGGCTGCCCCGCCATGGCCGAGATGCGCGCCGAAGTGGCGGCACGGCTGCGGGAGGCGGGGTTCGCGAAGGTGGAGATCCGTACGGTCCTCGACCCTCCGTGGACCACCGACTGGATCACCCCCGAAGGCCGCCGCAGCCTCGCCGAGCACGGCATCGCCCCGCCCGGCGCGGCACCCCGCGGCCCGATCAAGCTCACGCTGTCGCCGACCCGCCATACGGTTGCCTGCCCACGCTGCGGCTCGGCGGACACCGAGGAGACCTCGCACTTCGCGGCGACCTCCTGCAAGGCCCTGTGGCGATGCCGCGCCTGCCGCGAGCCGTTCGAGTACGTCAAGGAGATCTGATGGCGAGCCCCCAGCTCCCACCTCTGGTGAGCCCCCAACTCCCGCTCGCGGAAAGGACGGTGGACCAGTGACCGCCCCGGCCCCCACCACCCCCGCCCGCCCGGCGCGTCGCCGGCCGGCCTTCCACGCGCTGCGGGTCGCCGCCGTCGAGTCGCTGTGCGAGGACGCCGCCGCCATCAGCTTCGACATTCCCGAGCACCTCGCGGAGGAGTTCGCGTACCGGCCCGGTCAGTCGCTCACGCTCCGCCGTGCGGTGGAGGGACGCGACGAGCGTCGCTCGTACTCCATCTGCTCTCCGGCGGGCGCTCGCCCCCGCATCGGCGTACGGGTCGTCCCCGGCGGCCTGTTCTCCTCCTGGCTCGTCAATGACGTACGACCCGGAGACACCGTCGAGGTGATGGCCCCCACCGGCGCCTTCACCCCCGACCTGACGAGCCCCGGCCACCACGTCCTGATCGCCGCCGGGTCCGGCATCACCCCGATGCTGTCCATCGCGGAATCAGTCCTCGCCGCCGACACCCGCTCCCGCGTCACGCTCTTCTACGGCAACCGGCGCAGCGCCACCGTGATGTTCGCCGACGACCTGGCCGACCTGAAGGACCTGTACCCCGGCCGTTTCCAGTTGGCGCACATCCTGTCCCGCGAGCCGCGCGAGGCCGAGATCCTCTCCGGCCGCCTCGACGCCGACCGGCTCAGCGCGCTCGTGGACGCCCTCGTCGACGTGGACACCGCCGACCACTGGTGGCTGTGCGGCCCGCACGGCATGGTCCGCGACGCCCAACAGGTCCTCTCCGGACTGGGCGTCCCCGTCGAACGCGTCCACCAGGAGCTGTTCTACGCCGACGACGAGCCCGTACGGACCAACGAACACGTCGACAAGGTCTACGACGGCCCCGTCAGCCAGGTCACCGTCACCCTCGACGGTCGCACCACCAACTCCGCGCTCCCCAGGGACACTTCGATCCTCGACGGCGCCCAGAAGACCCGCCCCGACCTGCCCTTCGCCTGCAAGGGCGGCGTCTGCGGCACCTGCCGTGCGCTGGTCACCGACGGCACCGCGGACATGCGGCGCAACTACGCCCTCGAACCCGCCGAGGTCGACGCCGGTTACGTCCTGACCTGCCAGACCTTCCCCGTGTCCGACACTCTCGCCGTCGACTACGACAGCTGAGCCGGCGATGACACTTCACTTCGAGGTCACCGAGGGCGTCGGCACGATCCGCCTCGACCGGCCGCCGATGAACGCCCTGGACACGGAGACACAGGACGGCCTGCGCGCACTCGCCGAGGAGGCCTCGCGGCGTGACGATGTGCGGGCCGTGGTGATCTACGGCGGGGAGAAGGTGTTCGCGGCGGGTGCGGACATCAAGGAGATGCAGCGGATGGATCATGCGGCGATGGTCGTGCGGTCGCGGGCGTTGCAGGAGTCGTTCACGGCGGTGGCCCGGATTCCGAAGCCGGTCGTTGCGGCGATCACGGGCTATGCGCTGGGCGGGGGTTGTGAGTTGGCGTTGTGTGCGGACTTCCGTATTGCCGCCGACAACGCGAAGCTCGGTCAGCCGGAGATCCTGCTGGGGTTGATTCCGGGGGCGGGCGGCACGCAGCGGCTGGCGCGGCTGATCGGTCCGTCGAAGGCGAAGGATCTGATCTTCACGGGTCGGATGGTCAAAGCCGATGAGGCTTTGGCGCTGGGGCTGGTGGACCGACTCGCTCCCGCCGCCGAGGTGTTCACCGAAGCGCACGCGTGGGCGGCCAAGCTCGCGCAGGGACCGGCGATTGCGCTCCGTGCGGCGAAGGAAGCGATCGACACCGGGTTGGAGACGGACATCGAGACCGGGCTCGCCGTCGAACGCACCTGGTTCGCGGGCCTGTTCGCCACGGAAGACCGTGAGCGGGGGATGCGCAGCTTCGTCGAAGAGGGCCCCGGCAAAGCCAAGTTCAGGTGATTCGGGTGATTCAGGCGACGTGAAGCGCGGGCCGGGAGTGATTCCCGGCCCGCGCTTCGTTCAGCGATGTTCAGCTACCGGCGGTCAGCCGAGCAGCTTGGTCGCCAGGGTCGCGGCGTTGTACGAGCCCCAGCCGGTGGTGAAGTCCCAGCCGGTGGCGGCGGAGTAGGCGCCGTTGCTGCCACTGGTGATGTCGTGGAAACCGGTGCCGCTCGCCGTGTAGAGCGCGGGGTTGGCGAAGCCGAGGTTGGCCTTGCCGGCCGCCGCGGCCTGCTGGTTGTAGAGCGCGCCGAACGCGGCCCACTCGGGTGCGGCGGCGCTGGTGCCGCCGACCGAGGTCCAGGTGCCCTGCGAGTAGATCGAGACGCCGGGGCTCGGGTTGGCGTGCGCCGAGACGTCCGGGACCTGGCGGTAGCCGCCACCGGCGGTCTTCTGGACGGCGGTCTGCCAGCTCGGGATCTTGAAGACGGAGGACTTGCCGCCGCCACCGCCGGACCAGGCCACCTCCTTGCTGAACGCGTTGGCGGAGGTGACGGTCAGCTTGGTGCCGCCGACGCCCGTGACGTACGGGTCGGAGGCCGGGTAGTCGACCGTGGTCGTACCGTCGCCCGCGTCGTCCGAACCGTCGTCGCCCGAGGCCGCGTAGAAGCCGAGGCCCTCGGCCGCGCCCGCCTTGAACACGGCGTCGACGGCGTTGATGTTGGAGGTGGTGCGCTGGCTCTCGGAGGCGCCCCAGCTGATCGAGGTGGTCGGGATGCCGCTGTCGACGATGGCCTGGTAGGTGTCGACCTCGCCCGCGTCGGAGTTGGGGCCCTCGAAGACGGTGACGTTCGCCTTGGGAGCGATCGCGTGCAGGACCTCGATGTCCAGCTCGACCTCGACCTGACCGTCACCGAGCGCACCCGAGCCGCCGTCCACCTTCGACACGGTCGGAGTGGGCGAGCCCAGGCTGTAGTTGGTGTCGTACTTGGTGATGTTGGACTGCGCGAAGCCGTCGAACTCCAGCAGCGCGATCTTCTGGCCGCTGCCGGTGTACGTACCGGAGACGTTGTAGCCGCCCTTGAGCTGCGCCGGGGTGTAGCCGCCGCCCGGACCGTTGCGCGGGGCGACGGTGTTGGTCGCCTGGTGGTGCAGCTGGGCGCGGTTGTTGAGGCCGGTCACGTCGCTGACCAGGCCGGCGATGCCGGTCGGCAGGGTCGGCGCGGTCTCGTTGGCGTAGAACGCGCGGCCCGACTTGGCGTCCTTCCACGTCGACAGCTTGGTGCCGAACGCCTTCTCCAACTGCGCGGCGGTGCCACTGGCATCGACCAGCAGGTTGCCCGAGTGGACCTTGCCGACGGTGAGACCCTGGGCGCGCAGGAAGTCCTTGACCTGCTTCACCTCGGCGTCCGTCCGGCCGAACCGGGCCGCGAACTGAGCCTTCGTCAGATAGTGGCCGTACGAACTCGACCGCGGATTACTGACGTTGGCGATGAAGGTGTCGAGGCCCTTGTTGTTTCTCGGGGTCAGGCTGATGGCCACCGATATGCGCTTGGCGGCGGAGACGGCGCCGGTGCGGGCCGCGTCGTGGTTCAGGCCCGTGAGGACATCTCCCGCGATGGCGGCGCGAGTTGTGTGCGGCTGGGCGGCGGCGTAGGCGCTGGGGACGGCGGCGGCGAGCAGAGCCGGTACGGCGACCAGACCGACCAGTTTCAGTCGTGACGTCACTGAGGTCCTCCGAGGAGTGGGGGGTTGCTGTCCCGGAAGCGGAACGGCTTCACCGTAGGAACATCGACCCCACCCGCATAAGCGGGGGAACCCTTGCGTCGCGTGTTAACTGCGGATGTCATGTGAACCGCGAATGACAGGTCAGCGGCGGTTGTCGAGCGTCCTTTGACTACGGACCCGGCCTGGCTGACTGATCGTCACCGCCGGTGTGGTGAGCTGCTGTTGGTCGTCGTCGCCGACGCTCACGCTCGCCGCGCCGGACGCGATGACGGCGACCGCCATGGCGTGGGCGAGCGCGGTGCGTGAGCGGACCCCGACCTTGCGGTAGACCCGCGACAGCGTGCCCTCGACCGTCTTCACGCTGATGAACAGCTCCGCCGCGACCTCCCTGTTGGTGGCCCCGCCGCCGACCAGCTCGGCCACCCGCGCCTCCGTGGGCGTGAGTTCGGGCCGCCCCTCACCGTCCCGGTCGCCGGCCTCCAGCCGAGCCAGTTCGTCCCCGGCCCGGGCGGCCAGCGGAACGGCGCCGATCCGCGTCGCCGTCTCCCATGCCTCGCCGAGAGCGGTGCGTGCCGCGTTTCGGTGCCGGGCCCGGCGTTCTACCGCGCCGAGCGCGATGAGCGTGCGTATCAGGTCGACGGGCAACGGGAGTTGACGCAACCGGTCGACGGCGGTCCGCAGCCGCACCGCCCCCTCCTTCGCCCGGCCGAGCCCGGCCTCACGCAGCCCCTCGGCCCGCTCCAGCGCGGCCAGTACGCTGCCGGGCGCGTCGACGGACACCCGCTTCCGCGCCTCGTCGAGCACGGCACCGGCCGCGTCCGTCTCGCCCAGCACGACCAGGGCCTCGGCCAGGTCGCTGTACCAGTGCAGCAGCGGCGGATCGGCGGCGGACATGGCCGCGCCGAGCTCCTTGACGCGCTGCAGCGCCTCGACCGCGGCGGCGGCCCCACGCGGGTCACCCGCGAGCAACTCGGCCTGCCCCAGCACCGCCAACGCGCGGAGCAGGAACAGCCGGTCACCGTCCGCCTCCGACGCCCGCACCGCCTGCTCGGCCAGCCGCCGCGCCTCGTCGGCGGTCCCGCCCGCGGTCGCCGCGAGCGCCGCCGCGTACAGCGCCGGAGCGGCCTGTACGCCGGTCTCGGCCACGGCACGTGTGCAGCGGGCGGCGGTGTCCATGGCCTCCCGGCAGTGCCCGGCGCGCACTTGGATCCGGGTGAGGGCCACCAGGGTCGCCATGACCTCTTCGACACCGGCGAACTCCCCGATCTCCGCGAGGAGTTCGGTGACCCGCTTCTGAGCCTCCGTCACCTTGTCCGAGTCCAGGGCGAGGATCGCCCGCATCCGGATCAGCCCCCAGCTCTCCGGCCCGGCGCCGGCGCCCCCGGCCAGGGCGAGGGCCTCCTCCAACGCGGCGTCGGCGGCAACCGGTTCACCGCCCAGGGAACGCACCCGGGCGAGCGTGGCGAGCGCGCCGATCCGGGTCTCCGCGTCACCGGCCACGGCCGCCTGCCGAGCGGCGCGCCGGGCATGCCGGGCCGCGTCCTCCAACTCCCCGCACAACAGGCCCCGTACGGCTGCCCAGTGGTGCAGCCACGCCTCGGCCTCCGGATCGCCGTCCGCGTCCCGGAGCCCCTCCTCGATCAGGGCATGCGCACCCTTCAACGCCTGCCCGGCATTACGCAGCAGCACCAGCCGCGCCCGCACCCGCTGCCGCGCGGATCCCGACCCGGCGAGCACGGTCTCGGCCGCCTGCCCCGCCTCCTCCAACTGCCCGGCGTCACAGGCGTATTCGGCCGCCGCCAACAACCGGTCGGCGCGCTCCACAGGACGGTCGTCGGGTGTGCGCCGGGCCGCGAGCCCGGCCAAGTCGAAGGCGGCATCGGGCGCACCGTCGCGCCGCGCGGACTCGGCCGCGGACATCAGCGTGCGGGCCGTGGCCTCGTCCTCGTAGGGGTGGGCGAGCGCCAAGTGCCGCGCCTGCTCGACGAGTTCGGTGACCGCGCGGCCCAGCAACGCGTGCGCTTGTCGGCGCTCGTGCTCCGCGGCATCGGCGTAGACGGCGGCCCGGACCAGCGGATGCCGGAAGCGTACGGTCCCGTCGGCGTCGGCCGTCGCGACACCGAGCCGCTCCGCCTCCGCGAGGTCGGCGGCGGGGTCATCGAGTCCGGCGGCGCGCAGCAGCGTGAGCGTGGGGCGGGCGGCGGCGCTGGCGACGAGGAGGGTGCGACGCGCGGATGCGGGCAGTGCGCGCACCTGTTCCAGGAGCAGGGTGCGCAGGCGTCGGGGTACGGGCAGGCTCCGGCCGAGACCGACGGCCGCTCCGTCGCGCGGGGCCGCCCGGCCCAACTCCAGCGCGTACCAAGGGTTTCCGGCGGCGGTGTCCTGGACGGCCCGCAGCACCGCCGGTGGCAGGTCGGCGGGGAGGAGGTGCGTCACCTCGTCGTCCGTCAGGGGTGGCACGGGCAGTTCGAGGATGCCGGGCGGGCAGCAGTGCGGCCGTTCGGGCTGCTCGTCCTCGGTGACCCGCTCGGCGGCCACCACCCGTATGTCGAGGCCCTCGACACGGCGCACGACGAAGGCGAGCACCTCGGCGGTCGGCTCGTCGATCCACTGGAGGCCGTCGAGTACCAGCAGCACGGGGCCGGTGGCGGCGAGGGCGCGCAGCACGTCGAGAACGGCGACGCGGATCGCGAGCCGGTCCCGGTCGCTGTCCGGTGTCTCGCCGCGCAACAGGGCTGCCCGCAGCGCCACTTGGGGTTCGGGGGCCAAGGCCGCCAGGCAGCTCTCCGGGACCCGTGCGAACAGGTCGACGAGACCGGCGAAGGGGAGCCGGGCATCCTCCTCGGCGGGGGAGCAGTGCAACACCGTTCCGGCAGGCTGGACTTGAGCTGCCGAGGTCGCCACGAGGGCAGCGACCAGTACGGACTTGCCGATGCCCGCGGGGCCGTAGAGGAGTACTCCATGACGGTTCGTCAACTCGGCCCGGGCCGTGTCGAGCAGCTCGCGGCGCCCGGTCAATGACCGTACTTCCAGGGTGAGTCCAGGGACGGAACGCAGCCGGAGCCGAGGGCGGGGCAGCCGGATCGGCGAGTGAGGCAGGTGTGGCGGGTGTGGCGGAGCCCCGGATATTTCGGCATGTGTTCATGACAACCGGTGCGGAATCGGCTTGTCAATGACGGTCGGTGTGTCGCCGGTCGGCGAACGGGCCGCGACCACGATCCGGCGGTCCGTCTCGTCGACCATTTGACTCATGATCTCGATCACAGCTCTCCTCTCTGGCGTGTTTCCTGCTTCTGAGACCGCCAAATGTGTGTGAACCCGCTGTCCAGCCGTACAAAAGCCAGGTCAGCGGATGTCGCGAGGAAGTGGGAGAGAACGATGACCGATCACGGAGCCGACCTGGTGATCCGGGCGAACGCGATCCACACACTGGTGCCCGGCCAGGCGCCGCAGCGGGCGCTGGCCGTGCGGGGCGACCGCGTCGCGGCCCTCTCGCCCGACCCGAACGGACTCGACCACCTCGTGAGCGAGCGCACGACGGTCCACGACCTCCCCGGCGCCACCGTGCTGCCCGCGTTCGACGACACCCACACGCACCTGATCTACGCGGCACTCGGCGCGCACGACGTGCCCGTGCACCAGGCCCACGACATCCCCGAGTTCCTCGACCTGATCCGGCAACGGGCGAAGGTGACCCCCGAGGGCGAGTGGATCCGCACGACCACCAACTGGCAGGAACTCAACCTCGCCGAGCGCCGCATGCCCACCGCCGCCGAACTCGACCGGGCCACCGACCGGCACCCCGTCCTGGTCAAGCGCGGCGGCCACAACGACATCGTCAACACCTACGCGCTGCGCCTGGCGGGCATCACCGAGGACACTCCCGTGCCGCCGGGCGGTGTCATCGGCCGCGACGCCGACGGCCGGCTCAACGGGCGGTTGATCGACAACGCGCTGGGCCTGGTGGAGCGTCTGCTCCCGGCCCCGGACCGGGCCCAGCGGATCGACGGACTGCGCCTGGCGTCCGCCCAGTACGCGGCCACCGGCATCGGCACCGTCCGCGACTGCGCCGTCACCCCCGAGGACTACGCCGTCCTCCTCGCCGCCCGCGAGGCCGGCGCCCTCAACACCCGTGTCCGCGCCCTGATTTCAGCGCTCGGCATGACCAGCGCGGCCCAGGTGGAGGACCTGCTCGACGTCATGGAGGACTGGCGTGACGGCTCCGACCCGTGGCTGCGGGTGTGGGGTGTGAAGTTCGGGCTCGACGGCGGCCTCGAAGCCGGTGCCACCGAGGAGCCGTACGCCTGTGACCACGCCTTCTCCGGAACCCTGATCTGGGAGCCCGACGCGCTGGTCGAGGCCGTCGAGGCGGTGGTCCGGCGCGGCTGGCGCGTCGGCACGCACGCCTACGGCGACCGCGCGGTCCGCACCCTCCTCGACGTCTACGAGCGCGTCCTCGTCCGCAACCCCGGCCTGCCCGCCGGCACGCTGGTGATGGAGCACGGCGGCCTCGCCGGTCCCGAACAGCGCGCCCGCGCCGTCGAGTTGGGCATCCCCGTCACCATCCAGCAGCCCCTGCTGCACGACACCGCCGAGGTGGAGGAGGGCTTCTGGGGCCCGGAACGCGTCGCCCGACTCTTCCCCGCCCGCGGTTGGATCGACCTCGGCGCCGAGGTCAGCGCCGGATCGGACTTCCCCGTCGGCCAGTTCGGCGCGATGCGCTCGGTCTACGGCATGACCACCCGCCAGACGGTCATCGGCGTCAAGGGTCCGGAACACGCCATCACCTACGACGAGGCGCTCACCCTGCACACGGTCAACGCGGCCCGCCTGTGCGGCGATCAGGATCTGCGCGGCACGCTCGCACCGGGTCGCCTCGCCGACCTCACCGTTTGGGACCAGGACCCCGCCGACTGCCCGAGCGATGCCCTGCGCGACCTGAACCCCGTCCACACGATCGTCGGCGGCCGCCTCGTCACCCGGTAGGGAGCCCGCGCGACTGGAAACAAGCGGAAACACCGGAAACACCGGGAAACACTTGACTCGCCCGGCACGCAGCGACACGGCGTCCGGGCGAGCAAACGTTCCGTCAGACGGCCGGCATCGTACGGATCGCCGCGATGTCGAACTGGAGCCGCACCTTCTCGCTCACCATCGCACCACCCTCGGCCAGCCGGGAGTTGTAGGTCAGACCCCACTCGGAACGGTCGATGGTGGTGGTGCCGTCGAAGCCGACGCGCTCGACGCCGAACGGGTCGGTGACATGGCCGATATAGGTGAGTTCGAGGACGACGGGCCGGGTGACGTCCTTGATGGTGAGGTCGCCGAGCATGCGGTAGACATCGTTGCCGGCCATTTGCACCGCGGTACTCGCGAACCGCATCCGCGGGAAGGTGGCGGTGTCCAGGAAGTCACGGCCGACCAAGTGGGCGTCGCGTTGTTCCACTCCGGTGTCGACTGTGCCGGTGGACACCACGATCTCGGCCTGCGAACGGGCGGGGTTGCGGCCGTCGAAGTAGAGGCGGCTTTTGTATTCGGCGAAAGACCCGCGCACGGTCGTCACCATCGCGTGCCGGACGGAGAAGCCGATCCGGCTGTGCGCGGGGTCGATCATCCACTCTCCGGTCAGCGCGGCCAGGGCGGGATCGGGCAGGCCGGAGGGGGTGGAGGCCGGTGGGGCGGCCGGGCGTTTCGGGACGGCGGGGGGTGCCGAGCGGCGGAGGGGCGCAGCGCGGTTGAACAGGTTCATGTGTCACGTAGTTACTGCACGCCTGAAATCGCCGCAAGCCTTCGCTGTCCGCCGCCGACAGCGCGAATCGGCACTGACACGGTTAAATACCGCCACCTCGCGGGCCGTTACACATTTCCCACACATATTCGTCACCCGAAATACGGCTGACGCCAATTCAGTGCGCTGTTCGGCACCCCACCGTTCAGCGCACCGGGAATCCGAAGGAATAACCCTGCTGCTTCAGCCACGGCAGGATCTCGCGCAGCGCGGCCACGGTCTCCGAGCGGTCGCCGCCGGCGTCGTGGAACAGGATCGTCGGCCCGTTGGGGAGTTCGCTCTTGACGGTGGCGATGATGGCGTCCGTGCCCGGGAGTTCGAAGTCCTTGGAGTCGACGTTCCAGCCCAGCGGACGCATCCCCTGCGAGGCGGCGAGGTGCCGGCTGTACGGCGTGAAGGCGCCGCCCGGCGCACGGTAGTACAGGGGGCGGACACCGCCGGACGCCTTGGTGATCATGCGCGCGGCGTCCAGGATCTCCTGCGACTGATAGGCCTCGGACTTCTTGTCCATCGTCGTGTCGTGCGACACCGTGTGGTCGCACAGCCGGTGCCCGGCCGCGACGACCGCCTTGACCAGGTCGGGGTGGGCCTCGGCCTCGGGGCCGATCATGCAGAAGGTGGCCTTCACCCCGTACTGCTTGAGGAGTTGGAGCACCTGCGGGGTCCAGGTCGGGTCCGGTCCGTCGTCGATGGTGATGTTGACGCCGTGGGCGCCCTGGTCGGAGGCGTGCACGATCTCCTCCGACACGGTGGCCCGGGCGGGGGCCGAACTGGCCGCGGAGGGGCGCGCGTTGCCCCCGGCGCCCGGCGCGTCGACGACACCGGCCTGCGCGGTCCACACCGAGGTCGCCGCCGCCACCGCGGTCACCCCGACCGCCGCCGCGAGTACCCGCCCGTACCAACCCCGCCCACCGTGCCGTGCCATGTCAGCCTGCCCTTGTCCTGTTTGATCGACTCCGTGCACTCGTCAGGACGGCGTAAAGGCGGGGGAGGATCCGCCTGTTACGGATCACGGACAGTTTCGCGGGAGTTCCGAGACGCAGGCTCAACGAGCGGACACCGCAGAGGTTTCGCTATCGCGGCGCGAGACGCCCGCGGAAGTCCTCCGGCACCGGCGCGAAGCGGAGCGCCATCGTGAGCTTCTCGGGGTGGTCGACGGTCAGCCGGTACCGGGTGCACAACAGGTGGCACAGGCCCATCAGTTGGACGGTCCCGATGTTGGCGCCCACGCATTTCTTGGGCGCCCAGCCGAACGGCACGTAGCAGGTGCGGTCCGCCGGGCCGTGCGGCGCGCCCGGCAGGAAACGGTCCGGGTCGAAGACGTCCGGCTGCTTCCAGACCCGCTCGTCACGGTGGATCAGGTGCGGGCTCAGCAGATACCAATCACCGGGCTCCAGCCGGGTCTTGCCGAAGTCGAAGGGGAACTGGTTGCGCCGCACCAGCAGCAGCGGCGGGCTCCACAGCCGCAGCACCTCCTTCACGAACCGGTGCGTCACCGGCGCCGCGTGCGTCGGAGCGGCACGGAACTCCACCGGGTCCACGGTCGACAGTTCCTCGGTGAGCCGTCGCTGCCACTCGGGGTTGCGGACGAACTCGTACAGCAGACTCGCGGCGGCGGTGCCCGGCGGCCCGCCGATCGCGGTGAGGACCGTGGTGACGACGTCCAGGGCGCGGTCCATGCCGAGTCGGGGCAGCAGGTCGACGAACGGATCGGCGAGATCCAGTTCGCGCTTCCGTTTCCCGTGCGCCCGCTGCCGGAGCACCCGGCGCACCACGAGCCCGGACCGCAGCTGTACGACGATGAACCGCAGGTGGTGCCAGAGCCCGGCCGGCTCGGGCGAGACGAGCCGCAGCAGCTTCATCTCCAGGTCACGGAGGACCAGTTCGGCCTCGCTGGTGGTGAGCCCGGACAGCGCGACCGGCAACATCGACCGCAGCGCCACGTCCTGGGTGAGCATGACCAGGTCGACGTCCTCGCCGAGCCGTTCGTCGATGATCCCCTCCATACGGTCGATCAGAGCGCCGTGCTGCTCCGGCGTGGCCAGCGTGTGCAGTTGGGTCAGCCACGCGGAACGGATCCGGCTCCACCGCACCTCGGGGCTGCGCCGCCGCAGCAGCATGTCGATCAGCCGGTCGTGCAGGACGAACCGGCGCCAGTTCGTGGCACTGACATGGCGCGCCGCCTCCGGCTCGAACACACCGAGCCGGGTGTCGTCGACCCAGAAGATCCCGTCCTCGGCGGCGCTGCGCGTGCGGATGGAGTGCAGGAAGTCCTCGGGGTGCTGCGGGGTGGTCATGATGAGCGTCCCCTCGTGGGGCGCGGGGAGCCGGCCGCTCGGTGGTTCCCCGCGCCGGGCCGGTCAGATGTGGTGGTACAGGTACCAGAACTGTCCGTACGAGCCTCGGATGTTGAGGACGGACTTCGCCTTGAGATACAGGGCGTGCATGTGCGTTCACCTCCTTCCGGGACGGTCGGGGCGGGCGCTCAGCACCGCGGTGAAACGCGGTGGAGCGAGCGCCGGGCCCACCTGGGGGCCGGCGCCGTCATGGGTGACCGACAACCGCCAGTCACGGGTGATCAGTTCGACGAGGTCTTCGAGGAGCCGCATGGTGACGGTCGCCCCGGCGCAGGTGTGCGGCCCGTACCCGAACGGCAGATACGCCGCGTCCGGCACCGCCCCCGCCCAGCGCTCCGGCACAAACTCGTCCGGGCGCTCCCAGTACCCGGGATGCCGGTGCACCAGATAGGTGCAGACGGCGAGGAGGTCACGCGGGGTGACCTCCGCCCCGCCGAGCGTCTGCACATGGCTCGGGGTCCGTGCGAACAACCACGCCACCGGCCAGAGCCGCAGCGCCTCCCGCACCGTCCAACTCGGCTCCGCCGCCTGGCAGTCGGGGTGCGTGCCGAGCAGGTGGACGGACCATCCGAGCGCGAAGCCGACCGAGCCGACGGTGGCGAACAGGAACGAGAGATACACCTCGGCGAGATCCTTCGGGTCCGCCCCGGGCTCGCTCTCGTCCACGACGACGTCGAGCAGGTCGCGTGGATCGCGGGTGGGATCCAACTGCCCCTGCCGGTCGCGTATTTCGGTGTGCAGGAAGTTCAGCGCGCGGCGCCGGAAGAGCAGTCGGGACGGCGGCGAGTGGCGGTGCCGGGCGCCCGCCAGCACCGCCCGGCGGACGATCTGCCCGACGGTGGCGTGCAGTTGGGGCGGCGCGTCCCGGTGCAGCAGGACGTCCCGCAGATGGCGCAGGACGAGCAGGTTGCCGGCGTCGGGCCAGACGGCGCTGGGGGCGAGGAGTTCGGAGACCAGGCCCGGCAACTCCGCTCGCCGGGCGTCCAGATGACGGCGTATCAGGGCGCGGGCCGCACGCCCGATCCGGATCTGCGCCGCACGGGGTCCGAAGTCGCCGTGGCGGGTCTTGTAGAAGTCGGACGCCTCGACGACGGCCGCGTCCCGGTTGCCGAGCACCGCCCGGGCGGACTCCGGGTCGGCCACGCACATCGTGCCCATGGCCGAACGCCACACGTCGTGCGTCCCGTCGAACTCCGCGCTCAGCAAGGACAGCGTGTCGCGGGCGCGGCTCTTGCGGGGAGTGCGGGCGGTCTCGCCGTACCCCTGACGCGTCCCGGACGACTCCATGGCGGCCTCCTTCGAGATCGCGGAAGCGCGGCACCCGTGGTGCGGTACGTGGCACGCCCCGACCGATGGGAACAGCCTGCGGACGGTTCGCCGACGTGTCGCGTGCTGTGCCGGTGAGCGGAACAGCGGGGTGCACCCACATGTGGTGCCGCCATGTGTGGTGCCGCCACATGTGGGAAACCGTGGCCGACGCCCTGCCCACCCCGATGAGTTTCGGCCCCGCCCGGAGTCTGATCCGGTGAGCGCCGTAGTACGCCCTACGAAGTACGCCCTACGCCGCCGCCCGACCCGACTCACCACGGAGGACCCATGACGACCACACCCGGCACCGGTAGCAGCAGCGACCTCCCCGGCAAGCCGCCCGTCGTAGACATCGCCACCTGGAACGCGGCGCGAGACGAACTGCTGCTCCGGGAGAAGGCGCACACCCGGGAGGGAGACGCGATCGCCGCGGCCCGGCGGCGCCTGCCGATGGTCGAGCTCGACGGGAAGGTGGAGGTCGTCGGCGCCGACGGACCGGTCCCGTTCCTCGACCTGTTCCAGGGGCGCGACGAACTCGTGGTGTACCAGCACATGTGGCACGACCACGCACCCCACCAGGGCCAGTGCGAGGGCTGCACCACCACGGCCTGGCACATGAAGGACGCGGTCTATCTCAACGCCCGGGGCGTCTCGTACGCCGTCCTGACCACGGGTGCGTGGGACGAGGTCGCTCCCTACGTCGAGTTCATGGGGTACACCGAGCCCTGGTACTCGGTACGCGGCCTGGACGCGCCCATCGGCGGCGGGATGGGGCACATCCTCGCCTTCCTGCGCGACGGCGACCGCGTGTTCCTCACCTACTCCACCACGGGCCGCGGCAACGAGCCCGTCAACAGCTCCCTCGCCCTGCTCGACATGACGCCGTACGGCCGCGGCGAGGCCTGGCAGGACAACCCCGAGGGCTACCCGCCCGGCCGTGACGCCTGCTGGTACTGGCGCTCGGACGCCGACGGGAACGCCACCTGGGGCGGGACCAGCCGTCCCGTCCCGCAGTGGACCCGCCCCGGCGTGACCCCCGTGGAATCCCTGGGCCGCCACGGCGACTGCCACTGACGCGGAGCGGTCCGCTCTTGACGCCCCTCGTCACCCCACCTAGCCTCGACTGAACACGTCTAGACAGGTAGGTCGACGATGGCGGACTCCTCCCAGACATCCCAGTCCCGGCAGCTCCAGGTCGAGACGCACGGCCTCGACGTGATCGGCGACGCCGAGCGCAAAGGCACCCCAAGTACCTTGTTCTGGCCGTGGTTTGGAGCGAATGTCTCCATCCTCGGACTGAGCTACGGCGCCTTCGCGCTCGGCTTCGGGATCTCCTTCTGGCAGGCGCTCGTCGCCGGCGTCATCGGGATCGTCTTCTCCTTCCTGCTCTGCGGATTCATCGCGGTCGCCGGCAAACGCGGCTCCGCGCCGACGATGGTGCTGAGCCGCGCCGCCTACGGCGTGCGCGGCAACCGGCTGCCGTCGGTGATCTCCTGGGTCCTCACCGTCGGCTGGGAGACCGTGCTCACCGCCCTCGCGACGATGGCCACCGCGACCGTCTTCAGCAGACTCGGCTGGGGCGGCGGCACCGAGACCAAGGTGGTCGCGCTGATCCTGGTCGGCGCGCTCACCGTCGTCGGCGGAGTCATGGGCTTCGACCTGATCATGCGGCTCCAGACGGTCATCACCGTCGTCACCGGCGTGCTCACGATCGTCTACATCGCGCTCGTCGCCGACCACATCCACTGGAGCACGGTCAGCGCCGTACCGGCGGGCTCCGCGCAGGAGTTCATCGGCGCGCTGGTGTTCATGATGACCGGCTTCGGCCTCGGCTGGGTCAACGCGGCCGCCGACTACTCCCGTTACCTGCCCCGGAGTTCTTCCAGCAGAGGCGTGATCGGCTGGACGACGTTCGGCGCCTCCGTGGCCCCGCTGCTCCTGCTGGTCTTCGGCCTGCTGCTCGCCGGTTCCTCCAGCACGCTCAACAAGGCGGTCGCCGCCGACCCGATCGGCGCGCTGACGACGATCCTGCCGACCTGGTTCCTGGTCCCGTTCGCCGTGGTCGCGGTCCTGGGCCTGGTCGGCGGCGCGGTCCTCGACATCTACTCCTCCGGCCTGGCCCTGCTGTCGGCCGGACTCCGGATCCCGCGCTACCTCGCCGCCCTCGTCGACGGCGTCCTGATGATCGCGGGCTCCGTCTACATCGTGTTCTTCGCCGACGACTTCCTCGGCCAGTTCATGGGCTTCCTCACCACCCTCGGCGTCCCCATCGCCGCCTGGTCCGGCATCATGCTCGCCGACCTCCTCCTCCGCCGCCGCGACTACGACGAGGGCGACCTCTTCCGCCCGAACGGCCGCTACGGCGACGTCCAGCCCACGCCCCTCCTCCTCACCCTCGCCGCCACCGCGATCGGCTGGGGCCTGGTCACCAACACGGCCGCCAGCTGGCTGAGTTGGCAGGGCTATCTCCTCGACCCGCTCGGCCTCGGCGGCAAGTCCGGCTCCTGGGCCTACGCCAACCTCGGCGTCCTGATCGCCCTCGCCCTCGGCTTCCTCGGCACCCTCGCGCTGGGCCGCGCCCGCGTCCAGCGGCAGGAAGCGGAGGCCCCGAGCCAGGAGGCGGTGCCCGCCGTATGACCACCACGACCGGCCACCTCGCCGTCATCGACATGCAGCGCGTCTTCGCCGAACCCGACAGCCCCTGGGCCACCCCCCGCTTCGCCGAAGCGGCGGCAGGCGTACGACGACTGCTGCCTACGTTCGCCGAACACGTCACCTTCACCCGCTTCCTGGCCCCCGAGAAACCCGAGGGCGCCTGGCGCGCCTACTACGACCAGTGGCCCTTCGCCCTCCAGCCGCCGGACGCCCCGCTCTGGCGACTGACCGACGAATTCGCCGCCCAGGCAGGGCACTTGGTGGACGCGCCCACCTTCGGCAAGTGGACCCCGGAACTCGCCGAACGCGTCGCCCCCACCGGCCGCCTCGTCCTCGCCGGTGTCAGCACCGACTGCTGTGTCCTGTCCACGGCACTCGCCGCCGCCGACGCCGGAGCCGAGGTACTGGTCGTCGCCGACGCCTGCGCGGGCGTGGACGACGACTCCCACGCCAAGGCGTTGCACGTCATGGATCTCTACCAACCCCTGATCCGGGTGGTCACCGTCGCCGAGGCGGTCGGGGAGAGGTCATGACCGCCGTCCGGCTCAAACACCAGCGCATCACCGAGGTCCTCGCCAAGGAGATCCGCAGCGGCCACCGCCCCGCCGGCGAACAACTCCCCGGCGAACACGCCCTGGCCCAACGCTTCGGCGTCAGCCGTACGACCGTCCGCGCGGCCCTCGCCGAACTCTCCGAAGCCGGCCTGATCGCCACCCGCACCGGCAAGGGCTCCTACGTCCTCTTCGACGGCCGCCCCCTCGACGACCGCCTCGGCTGGGCCCACGCGCTGGCCACCCAGGGCATCGACACCCGGGTGCGGACCCTCGCGGTGGATGCCCGGAGGGACGAGCGACTCGCCCGTCAACTCACCCTGAACACCACCGAGTTCGTGTGCGTGGAGCGGATACGGGAACTGGCCGCTGACGCGGTCGTCGTGTCGTACGAACGCAGCTTCCTGCCACCCGTGCCCGGGGTGCGGGACCTGCCCTCCCGGGGGCTCGGGCAGGAGTCGCTGACCGACGTGATGCTGCGGGCCGGGCTGCGCGCCGACCACGGAGAGCAGCGGGTGAGCGGGCGGCGGATCGACGGGCGGGAGGCGGAGCTGCTGCGCCGCGAACCGGGTGACTGGTTCCTCGACACGCGGCGCACCAGCCGGGCGGCCGACGGTTCCTTCGTCGAACATGTCGTGAGCCTCCTGGACCCCGACCACTTCCAACTGACCCTCGAATTCGGCTGACCCACGCCTCGGCCAAGGAAAGTGCACATGACCCTCCAGAGCCGCGCCACCGGAGCCCTTCACGGACTCGCCCTCGGCGACGCCCTCGGCATGCCCACCCAGATGCTCTCTCGCCCACAGATCACCGCGCGCTACGGCCCGTTCCTCACCGGCTTCCAACCGGCCGACCCCGACCACCCTCTCGCCGCCGGGATGCCGGCCGGAGCCGTCACCGACGACACCGAACAGGCCCTGCTGCTGGCCGAGTTGCTCCTCGACGGCAAGGGCCGCGTCGACCCGGCGGAACTCGCCCGGCGCCTGGTCGCCTGGGAGGACGACATGCGGGCCCGGGGCTCGCTCGACCTCCTCGGACCGTCCACCAAGCGCGCGGTGGAACTCGTCCTCGCGGGCACCCCGGTCGACGAGGTGGGGCGCTACGGCACCACCAATGGCGCGGCGATGCGGATCGCGCCGGTGGGTATCGCCGTGTCGGTCGCCGCCCCGGCCGAGTTGGTGGACCGGGTGGTCGAGGCGAGCAGCCTCACCCACAACACGGGGGTCGCGCTCGCCGGTGCCGCGGCCGTGGCCGCCGCTGTGAGCGCGGGAGTTGACGGGGCGTCGGTTCCGGAGGCGGTCGAAGTGGCCGTGTCGGCGGCCCGGTTGGCGGCGGGGCGCGGACACTGGGTGGCCGCCGCCGATGTCGCCGAGCGGATCGTCTGGGCGACCGGGCTGGTGCGCGGTCTCACCGAGGCCCAAGTCTGCGAGCGCGTCTACGCGTTGGTCGGGACGAGTCTCGCCACGCAGGAGTCCGTGCCCGCCGCCTTCGCCGTCCTCGCCGCCTGCCCCGACGACCCCTGGCGGGCCGCGCTGCTGGCCGCGTCCGTCGGCGGTGACTGCGACACCATCGCCGCGATCGCGGGTGCCGTCGGCGGCGCCTGCCACGGGGTGGACGCCTTCCCGGCCGACGCGCGGGAGACGCTCGTACGCGTCAACCCGAAGCTCCAACTGGACGCCACAGCCGCCGCGTTGCTCGAACTTCGGACCCGGACGTGAGCACCAGGCTGTGGCACCTCGGCAACGTCGTCGTCGACCTGGTCCTCGACGTCCCCGCCCTTCCCGAGCGCGGCGGCGACGTCCTCGCCACCCGCACCGAGCACACCCCCGGTGGCGGCTTCAACGTCATGGCAGCCGCCGCCCGCCAGGGACTCGCGGTGACCTACGCCGGAGCGCACGGCACCGGCCCCCTCGGCGACCGGGCCCGCGCCGCACTGCACGCCGAAGGCATCGACGTCCTGCTCGCACCGCGCCCGCAACCGGACACCGGCTTCGTGGTCTGCCTGGTCGACGCGGACGGCGAGCGTACCTTCGTCACCAGCCCCGGCGCCGAGGCCACCCTGACCAGCGCCGACCTGGCCGAACTCCGGCCGGGCGCGGGCGACTTGGTCTACGTCACCGGATACAGCCTGCTCTACGACAGCAACCGCACCGCCCTGCTCGACTTCCTGCCCCGACTCGACCCGGTGGCCACGCTGGTCACCGACCCGGGACCGCTCGTCCGCGAAATCCCCGCTGAGGCCGTGGAGTTGCTGCTCGCCCGTTCGGACTGGTGGAGCTGCAACGCCCGCGAGGCCGCGCTGCTTACGGGTCTCGATGATCCGGCCGGGGCCGCCCGCGCGCTCCAATCCCGGCTGGGGCGCGGCTCGGTGCTCGTCCGTACCGGGCCCGAGGGGTGTCTCCTGCACCACGGCGGACGGCTTGTCGCCGTCCCCGGGTTCGCCGTCGACGCCGTCGATCTCAACGGCGCCGGCGACGCTCACACCGGGGTGTTCATGGCCGCCCTGGCTCGGGGTGTCGACCCGGTGGCCGCCGCTCACCGGGCCAACGCGGGCGCCGCCCTGGCCGTCACCGTGTCGGGACCGGCTACGGCGCCGGACGCGGCACGACTGGACGCGTTCCTGAACTAGCCCTGTCTCACGGTCAGTTGCCGTCCCGGCGGGAGACCTCGACGTTCTCCAGGATGCCGATCGCGTCCGGCACCAGGACCGCCGCCGAGAAGTAGGTGCTCACCAGGTAGGAGATGATCGCCTGCTCGTTGATGCCCATGAACCGTACGTTGAGGCCCGGTTCGAGCTCGTCCGGGATGCCCGTCTGGTAGAGGCCGATCACGCCCTGGTCGTCCTCGCCGGTGCGCATGGCGATGATCGACGACGTACGGGACTCGTTGACCGGGATCTTGCCGCACGGCAGCAGCGGTACGCCGCGCCAGGCGGGAAGGTGGTGGCCGCCGACGTCGATGCCGCTGAAGTAGACACCCCGCTTGTTGCACTCGCGGCCGAACGCGGCGATCGCTCGCGGATGGGCGAACAGGTAGCGGGTGTCGCGCCGCATGCTGAGGAGTTCGTCGAGGTCGTCGGGGGTCGGCGGGCCGGAGTGGGTGGAGATCCGCTGGTCGTAGTCGGCGTTGTGCAGGAGGCCGAAGTCCCGGTTGTTGACCAGCTCGTTCTCCTGCCGCTCGCGCAAGGCCTCGACGGTGAGCCGGAGTTGCTGCTGGGTCTGGTTCATCGGCTGGTTGTAGAGGTCGGTGACGCGGCTGTGCACCTTCAACACGGTCTGGGCGACGCTGAGTTCGTACTCGCGCGGGGCGAGGTCGTAGTCGACGAACGTGCCCGGGAGGTCCGGCTCGCCGACATGTCCGGCGCTGAGCGCGATCGCCGCCTCGCCGAACGGGTTGACCGGGCCGTGCTCGTCCGCGCCGACCGACTCGACGTGCGCGCTCAGCTCCGGGTGCCGTTCCGCGACCGCCTGGTACGCCGAGTGCGGCAGCGCCAGCACGGTGGTGGCCGTAGCCGCGCGGGCCGTGAACTTCCAGGTGCTGTCGGGGTCGGCGAGCACCTGGCCGCCGAAGGTGTCCCCGTCGGCCAGCAGGCCGGCGACCGCCTCGTCGCCGTAGGGACCCTCGCCGAGCTGCTCCACCTTGCCGTGCGCGATCAGGTACACCTGGTCGGCGGGGCGGCCCGCCTCCACGATCAACTGGCCCGGTGTGAACTCCCGTTGCTCGAACCGCTCGGCCAGCGCGCCGAGCGCGTCGGTGTCCGTGAAGCCGCGCAGCAGCGGGAGTTCGCTCAACTCGGCCGGGACCACCCGCACTTGTGCGCCGGTCTGGACGAACGTCACCCGTCCGTCGCCCCGCGTGTAGGACAGCCGGCGGTTGACGCGGTAGGTTCCGCCGGGCACGTTCACCCAGGGCAGCATGCGGGTCAGCCAGCGTGAACTGATGCCCTGCATCTGGGGTTCGGACTTGGTCGTGGTCGCCAGAGTGCGTGCCGCGGCGGTACCGAGGCTCTGCTGTTCCCGCTCCTCGGCGCCCGCCTCGGGCGCGGTACCGGTGTCGACCCACATGGTGCCTTCTCTCCTGTCGCACGGGTGACGGGGCGGTTGTGTCCGTTGACGGGACGACCGCGTCCGTCACATTCCGTGCGTAGAGCTACCCGTTGCCGGTCACGACGAGTGATGACTTCGGACGGCGGTCGAGGCACATGCCATTCGCACGTGCTCCCGCACCACCCTCGGATCACTCGCCCTCACCCGTTCGGCGGTATCCGATCCGGCGTGCTCAGAGGGTCTTTCCGGGGTTGAGGATGCCCCTGGGGTCGAACGCCTCCTTGAGCCGTCGCTGCAACGCGTGGGCGGTGGGCCCGAGTTCGTCCGCCACCCACTGCCGCTTGAGCACGCCCACCCCATGTTCACCGGTCAGCGTCCCGCCGAGCCGCAGTGCCAGCGCGAAGATCTCGCCGGCCGCCTCCCAGGCCGCGTCCGGCAGCCGGTCCAGGGTCGGATCGACCACGATGATCGGATGGAGGTTGCCGTCCGCCGCGTGCGCGAGCGTGTAGACCGGCACGTCGTGCCGGGCCGAGATGGCGCGGATCTCGCGGACCGCCTCCGCGAGCCGCGAGCGCGGGACGGCGATGTCCTCGATCAGCGGCCGTCCCAGCCGCTCCAGCGCGGGCAGGGCGAGCCGTCGGGCCGCGAGCAGGGCCTCCGCCTCGACCGGGTCCGCCGTGGTCTCCACCGACGTGGCCAGCGGCGCCAGCACCCGCGCGACCTGCTCCGCCTCGATCGCCGCCCCCGCCCCGTCGCACTGCACCAGCAGCAGCGCCGACCCGCGCTCGCCCAGTGCCGGATCGACGGCCCGCAGCACCGGCCCGTCGAGCAGCTCCGCGAGCGCCGGTACGACCCCCGCTCGCCCGATCGCGTACGACGCCTCGGCCGCCGCCTCGAACGAGTCGAAGTAGGCGGCCAGCGTCGCGGTCGCCACCGGCACCGGACGCAGCCGCAGCGTCGCCGAGGTGATGACGGCGAGGGTGCCCTCGGAGCCGGTCAGCAGCGCGGTGAGGTCGTACCCGGTGACCCCCTTCACGGTACGGCGGCCGGTCGTGACCACCGTCCCGTCGGCGAGCACGGCCTCCAGACCGAGCACGCTGTCCCGCGTGACCCCGTACTTCGCGCACCGCAGCCCGCCCGCGTTGGTCGCGATGTTCCCGCCGATCGTCGAGATCGCCGCACTCGCCGGATCGGGCGCGTACCGTAGGCCGTGCTCACACGCCGCCCGGTCCAACTCGGCGGTGATCACGCCCGGTTCGACCACCGCGAGCTGGTCGTCGGCCGACAGTTCGAGGATGCGGTTCATCCCGGACAGGTCCAGCACGAGCACCCCCTCACCGGCCGACGCCCCGCCCGACAGACCGGTGCCCGCACCGCGCGGCACCACCGGCACGCGGAGCGCGTGCGCGTGCCGGAGCGTGACGGTCACGTCCTCGGTGCGCCGCGCGTGCACCACGGCGAGCGGGACACCGTCCGGGCGGGTGCCCGAACGGTCCGTGGTGTACCCGCCCAACGTGCGCGGGTCCGTGGCCAGTTGGTCGGGCGGCAGATCCCGGGCGAGCAGACCGAGGAGCCGGGCGGCGGCGGTGGGGGTGGTGGGGGGAGCTGTGGTCACCGGTTCCGTACCTTCACTGTGCGTGCCTTCACGGATTCAACGCCTTCGTTCCGATCGCGAGCAGGGAGATGTCCTCCTGTGGTGCGTGCACGGGGGCGCACTGGATGTCCCGGAAGTGCCGCTCCAGCGGATTGCCCCGCGCGAGCCCGGGATTGCCGAGGAGTCGCACGGCGAGTTCCACGGCCCGTACTCCGTTCCGGTCGGCCAACACCCGTGCCCCCAGGGCCTGTTCGGGGGCGTAGGTGGAGTCGCCGGCATCCACCCGGGCGGCCCCGCCGAACACCAACTGCTCGGCACCGGCGAGCAGCACCTCGATCTCCCCGGCGGTCCTGCGGAAGCGTTCCGTACGGGCCACCGGATGACCGAGGTTGGCGGGCACGCGCGCGTGGGCGAACGTGTGGAAGAAGGACTGCGCGGCCCGTGCCACCCCCAAGTAGAGGGCGGCGAGGGGGAGATGGAGAGAGGCGCCCGCCCGGTTGTCCTGTTCGGCGGACGCGCCGTACGGGCCGATGCCGATGACGTGCTCGTACGGGATCTCCACGTCCCGGAACGTCACGTCGTGGCTGCCGCTGGCCCGCAGGCCCAACTGGTCCCACCGGCCCGCGATGTCGATGCCGGGGGAGCCGCCGGGAACGAGGAAGGTCCCGACACGCGGTTCCGGTTCGTCGGTCGTGGCCCACACCAGGAACCAGTCCAGGCCCTCCGCGCCGGTCACGAAGCGTTTGGTGCCGCTCAGCGACCAGCCGTCCGGGGTGCACCGGGCGAGCGTCGAGGGGAGCCCGCCGCGTGCGGGGGAGCCCAACTCGGGTTCCACGCGTGCGTGGTTGACGAGCACCGGCCGCTCGAACGACTCCTTGACCACCCGCGCGTACAACTCCTCGGGCCAGTGCGGCTGTACGGCCTGCCGGGCGTGCGTGTTGAGGGTCATCGCCGCGATCAGGGCCACCGACGGGTCGCCCTGCCCGATCCGGTGGAGGATGCGCGCGCTCTCCTCGACCCGGGCGCCCCGGCCGCCGTAGGACTCGCCGATGGTCGCGGTGAGGAGTCCGGCCTCGTGGGCGATGCGGAGGGAGTCGGCGGGGAAGGCGCCCGACTGGTCGTAGCCGGCGGCCAGTTCGGCGATGCGGGCGGTCACAGGGCCTTCTTCAGGTCGGAGTTGAGTGCGGTGGTCCAGAAGGACTTCACGTCCAAGTGCTTCTTGAGCGCGCCGAGTTCGGTGAAGGCGTCGGCCACCTTCTGCTGGGAGGCGATGGTGTCGGCGCCCACCGTCCTTGCCTGGGTGGGGCGTTGCTTCTGCGCGGCGACCAGGTCCGACTTGGCCTGCGCCACGGGCTGGTGGGTGGCGTCGGCGGTGACCTTCGCGAAGCCGTCCTCGTGGCCGTCGCGGACGTAGGCGTACGCCTTGGAGATCCGGGCGATCAGGTCCGCGGCGGCGGCCCGTTGGGCGGGGCTCTTGAGGACGCTGTCGCGGGCGGACCAGAGGAAGTTGCCGGAGAGGATGTCCGCGCCGGAGCCGACCGTGGTCGCGCCCTGCTGGTGGGCGGTGATGATCGACGTGCCGTAGGAGGCGAAGGCGTCGATGGAGCCGCCGTTCAGGGCCGCGAGGCCGTCGTTGGGGAGCAGCGGCTTGGCGTCGATGTCGGACCACTTCAACCCGGCCCGCTTCAGCAGCTCGTAGAGGAAGTAGTGGGCGGTGGTGTTCTGGACGTAGCCGACCTTCTTGCCCTTCAGGCCGGCGATGTCGGTGACCTTGGAGCCCTTGGGGACGATGACTTCCTGGTTGAGGGTGGTGCCGCGCTGGACGGCCACGACCTTGAAGTTGGGGTTGCCGTCGGCCGCCGAGAAGAGGGGCGGGATCTCGCTGGAGGAGGCGAGGTCCAGTGCTCCGGCGCGGACGGCCTGGAGCTGCTGGTCGCCGCCCTGGAACAGGCTCCACTTCACCTTGTACGGCGTGTCGTCGAGGTGGGCGTACTTGAGGACGGCCTCGCCGACCTTCCAGCCGGTGTCGCCGACCCGGAGGGTGACGGAGGAGACGTCGGACGAGGACTCGGCCTTCGCGCTGCCTCCGCAGGCGGCGGCGAAGGGGAGCAGCAGGGCGACGGCGGCGGCGGACGCGCGCAGGGAACGGCGGAACAACACGGGGTCTCCATAGGGGAGTTCGCAATCAGGGAGGGGGACAGGTCAGGCGGCTTGTGAGGTCGTCGCGCGGTGGGCGAGTTCCTGGCGGACCAGCGGGAGCACGTGACGGGCGTAGTCGATCGCGTCGTTGAGCGGGTCGTAGCCGCGGATCGACAGCAGGTCGCAGCCGATGTCGACGTAGTCGAGCAGCGCCTGCGCGACCGTCTCGGGCGTACCCACAAGGGCAGTTGACGCACCGGCGGCGTTGGTGGCGACGGCGGGCGCCGTCCACAGGCAGCGGTCCTGGACCTCGCCGCGCTCGGCGATGTCGAGGAGGCGCTGCGAACCGACGTTCGCCGGGCGGCCCGTGGTGCGGTAGTGGCGGAGCAACTCGGTGTTCCTCGCCTGGTCCTTGAGGACGCCGAGGGTGCGGTGGGCCTTCTCCCAGGCGAGTTCCTCGGTGGGCGCGATGATCGGGCGGAACGACACCCAGATACGGGGATGCGGGCGCCCGGCAGCATCGGCGACCGCGTTGACGGAGGCGATCTGCTCGGCCGTCTCCTTGAGCGGCTCGCCCCACAGTCCGAAGATGTCGCCCTGCTGCCCGCCCACCCGGTACGCGTCCTGCGAGGAGCCGCCCACCGAGATCGGGACGAGGCCGTTCACCGGCTTCACGTCGGAGTAGTAGCCCTCGAACTTGAAGTGCTTGCCCTCGTGCGAGACCGGCCCCTCTGCCTGCCACACCTTCCGCAGGATCTGGATGTACTCGTCCGAACGCTCGTACCGCTCCGCCTTGTTGAGGTAGTCGCCCTCCCTGCGCTGCTCCTCGTCGCTGCCGCCGGAGATGATGTGCAGCGTCAGCCGGCCGTTGCTGATCTGGTCCAGCGTGGCCAGGGCGCGGGCCGCGTGCGTGGGGAAGATGACGCCGGGCCGGTGCGCGAGGATCGGGCGGACGCGCTCGGTGTGGGTGGCGACGAACTGGGCGACCTGGAAGGCGTCGGGTGACGCCGAGTGATAGGCGACCAGGGTGTGGTCGAAGCCGCCGTCGTCCAACGCGCGGGCGTACTTGCGCAGATGGTCGACGTCGAAGCCGGTACGGCTCGCGGCGGCGGGACCCGAGGCCCCGGAGTCGGTGTGGACGGCGCTGATGAACTCGACAGGCATGAGCGAACTCCTAGGAAGGAAAGGTCACTTGAGCAGTGAGGTGTCGGCGGACTTGGCCACGTCGACGTTCGGGTCGAGGACCCCGATGCTGTTCATGAGGTCGGCGACCTGCTGGACGGTCGTGTCGACGTCCGAGGTGACCGGCAGCACCTGGCTGTAGGCGGCCGAGGCGAGGGTCTTGGCGACCGTGGCGTCGGCGCCGTTGCGCTGCTCGATGGCCTTCGCGTACGCGTTCTGGTGGGTGCTGGTCCACTTCAGCGCCGTGCTCAGACGCTGGAGGAAGTCCGAAAGGGCCGTCTTCTTCGCCGAGTTGGCGAGTGCGTTCTCGGAGGCGTTGATGAAGCCGTAGCCGCTGACCCGGCCGTCCGCGCCGTCGACGAGGAGCTTGCCGCCCTGCTCCAGGCCGACGGCCTGGTAGACACCGAACGTCGCCCAGATCTTGACCTTCCCGGAGGCGAAGGCGGCCTGCGCGTCGGTCGGCAGCAGGTACTGCACCTTGACGTCCTTGTAGCTGAGCCCGTTCTGCTTCAGCACATTGGCCAGCAGATACTCCGAGATGCTGCCCTTCGCGGAGGACACCACGACCTTCTGGCCCTTGAGGTCCTTCACGCTGTCGATGCCGGAGTCCTTGCGGACGACGATCCCGACATGCGTGCCGTCGTTCTTGAGGGCGGCGACGTTCTTGATCTTGACACCGCCGCTGAGCGCCTGGAGCGCGGGCAGGTCGGCGGAGTACCCGGTGTCGGCGGCGTCCGCCTGCACGGCCTGGTAGAGCGGGGCCGCACCCTGGAACTCGGCCCACTTCACCTTGTACTTGGCGCCCTTGAGCGCGTCCGACGCGGCGATGATCGTCTGGAGCGTCTTGGCCTGGTCGCCGATGGTGAGGGTGACCTGCCCGCCGGCGGAGGTGTCCGCCGAGGAGTCGGCACCGCAGGCGCTCAGCGCCAGCAGGGCGGTCATGCTCAGGGTGGCGGCGGCGATTCTGCGGATCACGAGGGGGTTCCTTCCAAAGTACGGGTCACGCCGAGCCAGTTCAGGAGGCGGGCGCGCAGGGTCACGAACTCGGGGGCGGTCAGATCACGGGGGCGGGGCAGGTCGACGGTCACCTCGTGGGCGATACGGCCCTCGTCCATCACCAGGACCCGGTCGGCGAGCAGCAGCGCCTCCTCCACGTCATGGGTGACCAGGAGGATCGCGCACCCGTGCAGCCGCCACAGCTCGGCGACCAGCGCCTGCACCTTGCCCCGGGTCAGCGCGTCCAGCGCGCCGAACGGCTCGTCGAGCAGCAGGAGTTCGGGCTCGCGGACGAGAGCACGGGCGAGCGAGACGCGCTGGGCCTGGCCGCCGGAGAGTGTCTTGGGCCAGACGGTCGCGCGCTCCGCGATGCCGACCTCGTCCAGCGCCTTGAGCGCGAGAGCCCGGTCCGGACGCCCCGGCAGCCCGAGCACGACGTTGCGCCACACCTTCAACCACGGGAGCAGCCGCGGCGATTGGAAGGCCGCGCTGCGCCGCGCGGGCACGGTCACTTCGCCGCCGATCTCGTCGTCGAGCCCCGCGAGAATCCGCAGCAGCGTCGACTTGCCGCAGCCGCTGTGCCCGAGCAGGGCCACGAACTCGCCCTCGCGGATGTCCAGATCGAGGTCGTGCAGGACGGTGTTGCCGTCGAAGGCCCGCGAAAGCCCCCGAATCTCAACGGAGTTGGCCATGTCTACGCCTCACCCTCGAAGTTGGCCCGCCAGGTCAGCAGCCGGCGCGACAGGATCCGTACGGCGAAGTCGCAGGCGAGACCGAGCAGCGCGTACACGACGAGGCACAGCACGATGACGTCCGTACGGAAGTACTGCTGGGCGTTGCTCATCAGATAGCCGAGCCCCGCGTCCGCGTTGACCTGCTCGGCGAAGACCAGCGCCAGCCACGCGGTGGACAGCGCGTACCGCAGGCCCACGAGTGCCCCGGGCAGCGCGCTCGGCAGGATCACGTACTTGATCAGCCCGAACCGGCCGAGCCCCATCATCCGTGCGGCCTCGACGAGTTGGGCGTCGGTGGAGCGGATACCGCCGTAGATGTTGAAGTACAGCGGATACGTCACCCCGAGCGCGACGAGCGCGATCTTCGGGGTCTCCTCGATGCCGAACCAGACGATGAACAGCGGGATCAGACCCACCCAGGGGATCGCCCGGAACATGCCCATCGAGGAGTCGATGACGTCCTCACCGAGCCGGAACAGCCCGGCCAGCAACGACAGGACCAGCGCGACGGTCGCGCCGATCAGGAAGCCGATGGCGGCACGGCGGCCCGACGCGGCGATGGCGTGGGGGAGTTCGCCGTTCTTCGTGAGGTCCACCGCCTGACGCAGGACGTCGACGGGGGAGGCCAGTACGGACTCGGGGAGGACGCCGGTGGCGGAGGTCAGGAACCAGAGCAGGACGAGGCCGACGGGTCCGGCGGCCCGGCGCACCGAACGGGGCACGGTGAAGCGGCGCGAAGTCTTCGCCGTGCCGCGGATGGTGACCCGGGTGGACGGTGCGGTGGCGACTTCCTTCTGCTGCGGCAGCACGGCCGCGTCCAGCGGTTTCGTCGTCATGGCCGGTCTCCCGTCGCTGCCGGGCGCGCGGGGTCGGCGGACCAGGCGGACCAGGAACCGGGGAACAGCGTCGCCTCGAACCCGGCGATCTCCAGCGCCGCGATCTGATGGGCAGCGGTGACCCCGGACCCGCAGTAGACGCCGATGCGCGCCGCGTCCCCGGCCCCCCGCTCCTCGAACCGCTTGCGCAGCAACTCCGGTGCCAGGAAGGTCCCGTCCGCCGCCAGGTTCTCGCCGGTCGGCGCGGACACGGCTCCCGGGATGTGCCCCGCACGCGGGTCCACCGGCTCGACCTCACCCCGGTAACGCTCACCGGCGCGGGCGTCCAACAGCAGTCCTGATACGGCGAGTTCGGCGGCACCGTCGGCATCGGTGGTCGGCAGCGCACCCGGGCGGAGTACGACATCGCCCGGCGCCGGATCGGCGGGGATCCCGGACTCCAGTGGCAGCCCCGCGGTCCGCCAGGCGCCCAACGCCCCGTCCAGCAGGGTCACTTCGGTGACACCCGCGTACCGCAGCAGCCACCAGGCGCGGGCGGCGGCCGTGTTGCCCAGGTCGTCGTAGGCGACGACGGATCGGCCGGTCCCGATGCCCCAACGGCGGGCGGATTCCTGGAGTTCGGTGAAGTCGGGGAGCGGGTGGCGTCCGCCCTCGGGGCTCGCCGGTGCGGCCAACTCCGTGTCCAGGTCGACGTAGACCGCGCCGGGGATGTGGCCCTCCGCGTAGTGGTCCCGGCCGTGCGGATCGCCGAGGGCCCAGCGGACGTCGAGCAGGACGGGCGGCTGCTCGGAGCCGAGGAGTTCGGTCAGCTCGGCGACCGTGGTCGTCACGCGGCCGGTCATGTCAACTCCTCGGCTATCAGGGGAAGTTCGCGGACTTCGGAGGTCCCCGGAGCCTCGGGGGCCAGCCGGAGCCGTTCGAGGAACAGGACGACCGTGGCGGCGGCGGTGCGGTGGAGCGCGTCGTTGAGGGCGTCGTGCCGGCCGCCGTGGAAGACCACGGTCTGGACGCCCGGGTGGCCGTCGTAGACGCTCAGCGCTTGGTCGAGCGGGCTGATCGGGTCGTCCTTGCCGTGCAGGGCCAGGACCGGGACACGCACCAGGTCCAGGCGGGGTGCGGGCAGGTCGGGGGCGTCGTCGATGGCGCCGCGCCGGAAGTCGGGGTCGTTGGTGAGGCGTCCCTGGTGGGTCGGGCAGGCGGTGCGGGCGGCGGCCTCCTCCTCCCAACTGCCCGCTGTCCAGGCGCCGGTGGGCAGCCCGGCCAGGATCAGCGCGTCGACGCCCGCGGTCTGCTCGGCGGCGAGCTGAAGGGCGTAGAGCGCGCCCGTGTCGGAGCCGATGAGTACCTTCGGGCCGGGCAGCGACTCGTCGGCGAGCAGCTTGGCGGCCTGCTCCAGGACGGCGGGGTCGGCGGTCGGGTCGCCGAGGGCGCGGACGCGGTAGGCGTCGAAGCCGAGCCGGCGGCCGAACCGCTCGTAGACACCGCCGTGTTCGCCCCGCCCGGCCAGCACGATCAACGTGCCGCGCGCGGCGAGGCCTTCGGGTTCGTCCCAGGACGAGACGGAGGAAGAGGGCATGGGGTGACAGCTCCCAACGAGGGGAAAGGGGAGGGGAATTGAGGAGAGGGGGAGGAAACGAGCAGCCCGGAGCCGCCGTCACGTGTCAGTGCGCAGGGCAGACGTGATCAGCTGTGACTCGGGAAGGGTGCCGCGGAGAGGCGGTGGATCAACGACAGCGCGCGCTGCACGCCACGCCGAAGTCGATGACTCGGCGCTGCGTCAGAAGGGCAGCGAAAGCGGTCGTGTGCAGCATGCGCCCATCATGACCGGCGGCGACCGATCGCGTCCAACGATGATTCCGCATCGAAATCGATCAGTTATCGCGATCGATACGGATCGATACGTGAAACGGCTACCGTCACCGGCATGCCCCAACCTGTCCTCGACATCGTGGCCCTGCGCAGCCTGACCGCGATCGCCGACTGCGGCGGCTTCCACCGCGCGGCCCGGGCCCTCGCCCTGAGCCAGTCCGCGGTCAGCCAGCATGTGCGCAGGCTGGAGAAGACGCTGAGCCGCCCGATCGTGGAGCGCGAGGGGCGGGGCACCCGGTTCACGCCCGAGGGGCGGCTCCTCCTGGAGCAGGCCCGCCGCATCCTCGCCGTGCACGACGAGGCCGTACGCACGCTGCTCGACGTGGACGGCGACACCGTCACGATCGGCTCCACCGAACACGCGGCCGACCAGTTCCTGCCACGGCTGACCGCGGCCGTCCAGGAGGTGCGGCCCGGCTGCCGGGTCCGCTTCCGCATCGACCGCTCAGCCCGTCTGGTCGAGGCCGTGGAACGGGGTAGCGTCGACGTCGCGGTGTACGTCACCGAGGCCGCCGCGACCGAGGGCACACCGGTCGGCGGCCTCCCGCTCACCTGGCACGCGACGCCGGGCTGGCAGCGACCGGCCGCGCCCGCGCCCGTCCCGCTGGTCGCGATCGAGGACCCGTGCGCGATCCGTCGCCGCGCGATCTCGACCCTCGCCGCGCACGGGGTACCGGCCGCGGTGGTCGGCGACGCGGGGTATCTCGCGGGGGTCCTCGACATCGCCCGCACGGGGCAGGGCGTCGCGCTGCTCGCGGCGGTCGGTTCGGCTCCGGACGGGCTGACTCCCTACGACGGGCTGCCCTCCGTCACTCCGATCCCGATGAGCGCGCTGGCCCGGCCGGGGGCGGATCCGGCGACGGTGGAGGCGGCTTTCGCGGCCGTACGGGATCTGTTGCGTTGACCGGGGGAGGGGGAGAGGGCCGGTCGGAGATCGGCCTGAACTGCCCCCTGTGGTGGGGTAGTCCGGCCCGTTTTGGAGGAAAGATCCCTCGGGGAGATTCGGTGGGTCCGCGAGTTGGGTGAGTCGGCAAGGGGGCGCGATCGTCGTGAGGGTCGTCCTGCTCGGTACCGCGGCCGGTGGCGGTTTCCCGCAGTGGAACTGCGCCTGCGCGCTGTGCGCCGCCGCCCGTGACGGAAAACTGCCCTCGCGTACGCAGGAGTGCGTGGCAGTCACCGGCAACGCGCGCGACTGGTGGCTGCTCAACGCCTCACCCGACATCCGCACTCAGCTCACCGCGACCCCGGCGCTCTGGCCGGGACCGGGCGCGCGCGACACCCCGGTGCGCGGCGTCCTCCTCACCGACGCCGAGCCCCACCATGTGACGGGCCTGGCCGAACTCCGCGGGGCGGCGGGCCTCAAGGTGTACGCCCCGAGGCCTGTCCTCGCGGCGCTGACTCCGGCCCGGGCGGTCCTCGATCGTTACGCGCCCTGGGAGTGGTCCGACAGCCTCGCGGAGGGCGGGTTCGTACTGGCCGGAGGCCTGGTGGTGACAGCCCACCCGATGGGCACCAAGCCCCCGGTGTACCTGCCGCCGCGCCCGGCGGACGACCGCTGGGTGACGGCGTACCGCATCGAGGACCTGGCGACCGGCGGGGCGCTCGTCTACGCACCCGGTGTCGCGGCCTGGTCCGAGACCCTCGACGAGATGCTGGCGACGGCGGACTGCGCGGTGCTGGACGGCACGTTCTTCACGGCCGAGGAGGCGGGCACGGCGGCCCGTGTCGGTACGGGTCGGCCGCGCCTGGGACACCTGCCCGTCTCGGGCCCCGGCGGAAGCCTCGCCGCCCTCGCCCGTCACCCCGGAGTCCGCCGGATCTACACCCACCTGAACAACACGAACCCATTGCTGGACGCGAGTTCGGCGGCGCGGGCGCAGGTGAACGGAGCGGGGGTCCAAGTACTCATGGACGGCGCGGAGTTCGTGGTGTGAGGAAGTGGAGAGGGGTGAGGTGAGTGCAGAGAGCGGGGGGCGTTGTCAGCCCTCGGTGCCGTCCAACATCCGCGCCAGGACGCTCCGTTGGAGCGGGAGCACCTCCGCGTGGAGGTCACGCCCCTTGCGGGTGAGCGCGACCCACACCCCGCGTCGGTCCTCGATGCACACGGAGCGTTCCACGAGGCCGTCCTTCTCCAGTCGTCCGATGAGACGGGAGAGGGCGCTCTGGCTGAGATGGACCCGTCCGACCAGGTTCTGCACCCGGCACTGGTCGCCCTCCTGGGGCGCCTCGGACGCGAGCATGTCGAGCACCTCGAAGTCGCTCGCGCCCAGGCCGTGCGGGTGCAGCACGCGGTCGATCTCGCACATCGTGCGCGCGTGCACGGACAGGATGTCCCGCCACTGGTCCTCTAGCTGCCGGGCACCGGCCGACTTCACTGCCATACCCGCACGGTACACCGATCCGGCCAGTTATTGAGTGCGCAACTAGTGCACGCGCAAGTAGCTGGGGTGTCGTGGCGCGGGTATGGGCCGTCCGTCCTCGGCGTGCGTCAGGCGGCCGGATTCTGGGTGAGCCCGACGAAGTTCCCGTCCGCGTCCTTGACGAACGCGATGAGCTTGCCGCCGCCCACGTCCTGGACGTCCTGGACCAGCTCCGCCCCCGCCTCCACCATGGCCGCGAGCCGTGTCCGGATGTCGTCCACGGTCCAGTACGGCACCGGTCCGGTCATCCCCCTGGAGTGCCCGTTCGGGTCGAGACCGACGTCCTGCCCCGCCGCCTTGTACCCGACGTAGTACGGCTCGTCCGCGTACGGCTCGACCCCCAGCAGGGCGCCGAACAGGGCCTTCGCGGCGTCCAGGTCCTTGACGGGGTAGATGATCGTGTTCAGTCCGTCGGTCATGACGAGCTCCTCCGTGAAGCGTGGTCCGACGGATTTCGCCGGTGAATTCAGGCTAGGGCGGGGGAGGCGCGGGGGCTTCTCCAATCCTGACCGGCTGCTCCTGCCGGGTGCGGCCGTGGCACTCTGTGCTGACGAGAACCGGACTTCGCGGCGTACGAGGGGGGAGCATGGCCGACCGTCGTGCGCCGTGGCTGTTCCTGACCTGCATGGTGGCGGTGTTCCTCGTCGGAGTCGCCACGATCGTGGCTTCCCTGCTGGATCCCGATCCGTGGTGGTCCTGGTTGCCGCACCTGCTGCAGGCGGTGAGCCTGGTCGCCGTCGCCCTCTTCGTCGTCGTGGCTGTCGTTCCCCGCCGCCGACGGAGAGTGGGGAAGCGCAGCCTGCCTCCCTTGTAGGTGGCTGCCGGCACGGCGATGCCGATCAAGAAAACGGTAAGAACCACCCGCCCCACGCCCCCCACCTACAACCTTCCACCCCGGCACCCCGTCCAACTCCCGCCCGGTGCACGTCACTTGCCGGGCTTTCTTCTGCCCAGCTGGGGGATTTCATGAGTCCTGTCTCCGTCGGACGTGTGCTGCGTCGCGGGGCCTGTGCCGGAGCCGTGGGGGCGTTGGTCGTCGCGGGGCTCGGGAGTGGAGCCGCCTTCGGCGACGACGCGCCGCAGACCGACTACCTGTGGATCCACGCGCCGGGCGACCAGACGGTCACCGTCGCCCCCGACGGCGGTGCGGCGCAGTACCGGCCGCTGTCGCTCGGCATCTACCACTACAACGACAGCTTCACCGTGACCGACGGTCGGGTGACCGTCGACGCCTCCGGACTCGCCGGGGTCGCCGAGGTGGCCTGGCCCGACAACTGCACGCCGAACGACGCCGGCACCGTCGCCGTGTGCGACACCGGGGACGTGCCGACCCGCTACAGCCCGCAGGTGCGGCTGAGGACGCGGGCCGTCGCCGGCGCCGCCGTCGGAGCGCAGGGCACGGTCACGTACTCCGCGGAGGCCACCGGCGGACCCGACGGCACACTCGTCGCCCAGGAGGGCTCCGCGGAGACGACCGTCACCGTCGGCTCCGGCGTCGACCTCGGGATCAGCACCCCGCAGGACACCACCGGCGTCGCGCCCGGCACCAGCCTCACCGTGCCGTACGCGATCACCAACACCGGCAACGAGACCGCCCACGGCTTCAGCCTGAGCATGTGGGCGACGTACGGCCTCGACGTCACCACCCGCTACCCGCAGTGCACCTACACAGGGCCGGACGTCGACGGCAGCGGCATGACGCAGGTGACCTGCTCCTTCGACACCGACATCGCCCCCGGCGCCACTGTCGAACTGCCGGAGCCGCTGCAACTCGCCGTCACCGAGCGCGCGTTGTACGACCGGTTCGACTACGACGTCGAGCCCCTCGGCGATCTCGCCGACCTCGACAGCTCCGACAACAGCCGTTCCTGGCACATCGACGCGGACAACACCGCCGACTTCGCGGTCTACGGCACCTCGGTGAGCGGCGCGGCCGGTGACACCGTCACCTCCGGCTTCCGCTTCGCCAACCACGGGCCCGCCTGGGCAGGCGACGTCAGCGCCGGCGATCCGATCACCACGATCGACTTCCACCTCCCGGAGGGCACCACCGCCACGTCCGTGCCCAAGACCTGCCACAACGCCTGGACCTCCGGCGAGGACCCGACCATCGGCCACTACGCCTGCACCCTGCCGACGTGGGCCAAGCCCGACCTGGACGTCAGCTTCCCGTTCCAGCTCCGCATCGACCGGGTCGTCCCCGACGCGACGGGCCACGTCACGACCCGGGCCTACGACGGCACGCCCCTCGCCTTCGACGCGAACACCGAGAACAACACGGCCGAGGTGATCGTCAACCCGTCCGCCTGACCGTGGCGAGGAGGGGGCGAGCCTGGAGTCCGCCCCCTCAACTCGCCCCGAAAGCCCGCCCGTTCACGTCGACTCCCGCTTCACCAGCTCCGTCGGCAGTATCACCGCCGCCGTGTCCTCGCCCCCGATCTGCGCCAGCAGCACCCGCACCATCTCCGCGCTGATCCGGTCGAACGGCTGCCGCATCGTGGTGAGTTCGGGGCTGGACGCCAGCGCGGCGGGGGAGTCGTCGAAACCGCCGACCGCCACGTCCTCCGGTACCCGTCGCCCGGCCCGCTCCAGCGTCGTCAGCACGCCCCGTGCCATCAGGTCGGAGGCGACGAACACGGCGTCCAGGTCCGGGACTTGGGCCAGCAGTCGCTCGGCGCCGCGCTCGCCGCTGAGCCGGCTGTAGTCGCCGGAGACGACGAGGCTGTCGTCCACCTCGATGCCCGACTCCGCGAGCACCTCCTTGTAGCCGGCGAGGCGCTCGACACCGCCCGGCGTGTCCAGCGGGCCGGTGACCGTGCCGATGCGGCGGCGGCCGAGGGAGAGCAGGTGCCGGGTCATGTCACGGGCGCCGTCCCGGTCGTCGGCGGCGACATAGCTGATCTTGGAGCCGAGCCCGATCGGCTTGCCGCACGCGACCAGCGGTACCCCCGCCTCGCTCAGCTCCTCCGCCACCGGGTTCCCGGAGTGGCTGGAGACCAGCAGCACCCCGTCGACGTGCCCGGAGGTGATGTACCGCGTGATGCGCCGCCGCTCGTCCTCGGTGCCGGCCAGCATCAGCAGCAGCGGGATGTCGTGCGCGGCAAGCGCCTGGGTGCAACCGCGCAGCAGGATGTTGAAGTTCGGGTCCTCGAAGAACTTCTCCTGCGGTTCCGTCAGCAGGAAACCGACCGAGTCCGAGCGCCCCGTGATCAGCGAACGGGCGTGCCGGTTCACCACGTAACCCGTCTTGCGGATGGCCGCGGTGACGGCCTCCTGCGCGGCCGGGCTCACATAGTGCCCGCCGTTGAGGACCCGCGACACCGTGCCCCGCGAGACACCGGCCTCACGCGCCACGTCATGGATCGTCGGTGGTCTGCGCCGACCCCCCGTATTGCTCATGGTCAGACTCTACGGCTCCCGGGCCCGCAGCCAGAAGCGCCGCGCTGGGAGCGTTCACAGCAGAGAAACATCAGGGACACTTGTCAGCGGTCGCAGGCGTGCGGTTATGTTGGGGCGGCGCCCTCGGGCGTGCTGTGTGCACGTTCCCAAATGATCGACTACGGGAGAGATCCATGCCGGAGACCACCCCCAAGGGCCTCACCAGGCTCGCCTTCGGTGGGGACTACAACCCCGAGCAGTGGCCGGAGAGCGTCTGGGACGAGGACGTCCGGCTGATGCGAGAGGCCGGCGTCACCATGGTGAGCGTCGGGATCTTCTCCTGGGCACTGCTGGAACCCGAGCAGGGTGTGTACGACTTCGGCTGGCTGGACCGCATCATCGGCCTGCTGCACGAGAACGGCATCCGCGTCGACCTCGGCACGCCCACCGTCTCCCCGCCCGCCTGGTTCTACCGCGCCCACCCCGAGGCCCTGCCCGTCACCGCCGACGGCACCCGCTACGAGTTCGGCTCACGCGGCGCCATCTGCCACAGCAACGCCGACTACCGCGCGGCCGCCGCGAACATCACCACCCAACTCGCCGAGCGCTACGGCGACCACCCGGCCCTCGCGCTGTGGCACGTCTTCAACGAGTACGGCGTCCCCGTCTCCGCCTGTTACTGCGACTCCTGCGCCGCCCACTTCCGCCGTTGGCTGACCACGACGTACAAGACGGTGGACGGGGTCAACGAGGCCTGGGGGACGGCCTTTTGGGGCCAGCGCTATGGAGACCTCGGCCAGATCAACCCGCCACGGCTCACCCCGACCGCCGTCAACCCGGCCCAGGCGCTGGACTACACGCGGTTCGCCGACGCCACGATGCGCGAGAACTTCGTCGCCGAACGGGACATCCTGCACCGCCTCTCGCCCGGCATCCCGGTGACGACCAACTTCATGGCCGCCCTCAGCCAGTGCGAGTCCGTCGACTACTGGGCCTGGGGCCGCGAGGTCGACCTCGTCACCAACGACCACTACCTGATCACCGACGGCCGCCGCACCCACGTCAACCTCGCGATGGCCGCCGACCTCACCCGCTCCGTCGCGGGCGGCGCCCCCTGGCTGCTCCTCGAACACTCCACCTCCGGCGTCAACTGGCAGCCCCGCAACCCCGCCAAGGCCCCCGGCCAGATGGCCCGCAACGCCCTCTCGCACGTGGCGCGCGGCTCGGATGGCGCGATGTTCTTCCAGTGGCGCCAGTCCCGGCGCGGCGCCGAGAAGTTCCACTCCGCGATGGTCCCGCATGGCGGCACGGAGACTCGCGTCTGGCGCGAGGTCGTCGAACTGGGCGCGTCCGTCGAGGAGTTGGGCGAGATACGCGGCACGCGCACGCGGGCCGACGTGGCCGTCGTATGGGACTGGCACTCGTGGTGGGCGCAGAAACTGGCGTGGCGCCCCAGCGAGGACCACGACGCGCGCGAGCGTGCCGACGCGTTCTACGAGGCTCTCTACGACCGGCACTTGACCGTCGACTTCGCGCACCCGGAAGCCGACTTGTCGGCCTATCCCCTTGTCGTCGTACCGGCGTTGTATCTGATGACGGAGGCGGCCGGGCGCAATCTGAAGCGGTACGTCGAGAACGGCGGCACCCTTGTCGTCTCCTACTTCTCCGGCATCGTCGACGAGCACGACGCCGTCCACGAGGGCGCCTATCCGGGTGCGCTGCGGGACGTACTCGGCCTGACGGTCGAGGAGTTCTCGCCGCTCCTGGCCGATCAGCGGGTGCGCATCACCGGACCCGACGGCTCCGAACTCACCGGCGACGTCTGGACCGAGTTCGTCGTTCCGGACGGCGCCGAGACCGTGTGGACGTACGCCGAGGGCCTCACCGCCGACCACCCGGCCGTCACCCGGTACCGCCTCGGCGAGGGCACCGCCTGGTACGTGTCGACCCGCCTCGACGCCCACGGCCTGGACGCCCTGCTCGGCTGGGCGGCCGAGGACGCCCGGATCGCGCCGCGCGCCGAGCTGCCGTACGACGTCGAAGTCGTGCGTAGGGAAGGGGAGTTGGGGAGCTTCCTCTTCGCGATCAACCACAGCGCCTCGGACGTCAAGGTGCCGCTCGGCACCGACGGCACCGAACTGCTGACCGGTGAGCGCGCCGCGGGCGGCCTCGCGGTCCCCGCCGGAGCCGTCCGGGTCGTACGACTCGACGGCTGAGCCGACTCCCCTCCGCCCGCGCGAGCCGTGAGCCGCGGGTGGAGGGGACCTGTCCGCTGCCGGGCGTGCGGTTCTGTTCGGCTACGGCGGTGTGGTTCGGCCAACACCGTTCCCGGGAGCCGGTGTTCCGTCCCAGCGGTGCGATCGCGCCCCGCCCGTCGTCCCACGCCCCAGGGCCGACCGGCCCTCTCGAACAGGACCGTTCGGTCCCGGACAAGGGTCACCGAGTCCGGGACGTGGCGGACCGTGCTGCGGGAGAGTGGGAGGACGCGGCAAGCGGCGCGCAGAACGGAGGGTCACGCCATGCTGAGGACTCCGACAGGTCAGCGACGGTTGGACATCCTGGAGTGGCTGAGAGATCCGGCCACCCACTTCCCGGACCATCGGTACGTCCCCGAGGCCGGTGTCACCTCGGAGGCGGTGGCGGCCAAGCTGGGCGTGTCCCGCCAGGTCGCCGACACGCACCTCGAACTCCTCGCGGGCATGGGCCTGTTGCGCGTGCGGCGGATCCGGCTGCGGACGTACTACCGGCGCGACGAGGTCCGTATCGCCGAGGTGGCCCGGATGTTCGAGAAGGGCTGGTAGCCGAGCCCAGGGCTCACACCTTGTCCTGTTCGGAGCGCGTCGGCGGTTCCTCCGGCTCGGCGGACACCGGGGCGTCCGGTGCTTCCGGTTCCGTGCGGAACTCCGCGTCCGGGTCCCCGAACCGCTCGCACAGCAGCCTGCCCACCAGCGCGCCGCCGTAGAGCACGAAGCCCACGCCGACCAGCCAGGACTCCACGACCAGGACCGTGCCGACCGGGCCGTAGCTGACCGCGTTGGTGACCAGGAGCGGGGTGAACACCAGGTACGAGAACCAGCGCAGGCCGACCAGGCCCGCCATCGTGGCGAGGGCGCCCGGGAGCAGATAGCGCCAGGGGACCCGGTGGTTGAGCAGGAAGTGCGGGCCCCACCAGAAGAACAGCAGACCGGCCGCCATGCTGAGCAGGATGCGGGGCGTGCCCTCCAGGACGTTGCGGGTCTGCACCTGCGCGTACAGGTAGCCCATCAGCATGACCAGCCAGATGAGTTGACGCCAGATGCGGTTCCAGGGGGCGCCGGTCGGGAGCCACACATGTTCGTAACCGCTCTGCACACTCGACGCGAAGGACAGCCCGAAGAGTGCGAGCAGCGCCACGCTCCACGCACTCGTGGCGCCGATGACCTTGCGGGGCGGGGTGAAGACGTCGGTGAGCGCACGGGCGGAGCGGCCGGACAGGTCCATGCCGTCGACCAGCCACAGCGCGAACCCGCCGTGCCCGAGCGGATCGGCCGCGGCCACCACGATCAGCAGGGGTGCGAGGGTGACCAGGGCGAGCGTCGCGAACCCCATCGCCCGGTGCAGCAGCTCCAACTCCCGCCCGCGCCGGTTGAGTTCGGCGAGCCCCAGCCCCTGCCACACCGCGCGCACCCGTCTCATCGCGGACGCCCCGCACGCCGGGTGGCCGACCGTGACATGAGGGCCCCCTTCTCGCCGACCGGCAGCGGGATCCGGGTCACCAGCAATACGCTCGGCAAACGTGGCCGGGCGACGTGACGACCGGGAAGAACAGCAAGCGTACGCGCGCCTGTCCGTACCGTGGAGGCTTTCGTGGACCGACCCCAGGCCCCGGTCGCGGCCAACGGTCCCTACTTTTGAAACCTCTCCCGCCTGAAGGTGAGGGCGGAGGATTCCTGGCTCAGGCTGCCTTCTGGAGCGGCGCTCCGGGAGGTCTTGCGCCTTCGGCACCAGCCGGGTTGAGACCAGCCCGGATCAGCATCACGCGGGCGGAGTTCTTGTCCCTCGGGGACACGGCTCCGCACGTGGTGCAGGTGTAGGTACGTTCCGACAGCGGTAGTGCGTGCTTGGCTCTCGCTCCGCACTGCGCGCAGTCCATGGTGGTGTGTGCGGGGTGCACGAGACGGACGTCCCGCGCGTGCTTGCGGCCCATTTCCAGCAAGGCCTTTTTGGTGGCACCGATCGCCGCGTCAGCCGCTTTGCGGGCCATGCTGGTCCTGGCTAGGAACTTGGGACGGAAGTCTTCCACGGCGATCGCGTCATGGTCGGTCACGACGTGCTTGGCCCACTTGCGACCCATGTCCTGCCGCTGCCTGGCCACCTTCTTGTGTGTCTTCGCCCGCAGCTTCTTCGCTTCGCGGTATCCCTTCGAAGCCGCTTGCCCCTTGGCGGACTTACGGCGGGCCATCATCCGGTCGTAGCGGGTCAGCTTTGCCCTGGCCTTCTTACCGTGTTCGACAAGAGGCAGGTCGTGGGCGTCGCTCGTGGTGGTCGCGGTCTCCTTCACGCCCCAGTCGATGCCGATCACCGCGCCAGTGGTGGGCAGCGGTTCGGCTTGGGCAGCGACGACGAAGGAGGCATACCAGTGGCCGAGGCTGTCCTGGTAGATCCGTACCGAGGACGGGGCAGCGGGAAGCTTCCGCGACCACACCACGCTCAGCACGATCCCGCCCGCCAGGTGCAGGCGCCCGTCCTTCAACCGAAAGCTGCGGCGGGTGTAATTCAGGCTCGGGAGGCACTCTCGCTTCTTCTTGTACTTCGGCATCCCGGCCCGCCGTCTCTGCGGCACACGGTCCTTGACGTCTTTCTGCGCCTTCGCGCGGGATTTGCCGAAGTCCCGGATGGTTTGCTGCTGCGGCACCGAGCTGCCTTCACGAAGCCATGATGTTGCCTTCCGGGCTGCGGTCAGCAGTTTGTCGAGCTGGGCCGGACCGCAGGTTGCCTCTTCACCAGTCGCTTTGTTGCGTGCATATACGGCCTTGGACTTGGCCACACACTCGTTCCAGATCCACCGGCATCGCGCCCACTCGGACTCAAGTGCGGTGCGGGCGGTGGACGACACGCGCAGCCGGAAGGTCCACCGGGCATGCCAGGCGTCTCCAGTTGTCTGTGATGTCGTCATGGCTACATAATGGCTATATCGTGGCTACATGGTCAACTTCAACGTCCGGTTCCCCGACGACCTCCACGCCCGGGTGCGTGCTCAGGCGGCTGCGGACCGGCGGTCCATCAACTCTGAGATCCTGTATCTGATCGAGGTCGGCCTCGCAGGCGTCTCGGCAAAAGCCGGATCGCCCGGCGGTGATCCGGCTGACGCTGCACCGTTCCGCAGGAAACCGGATTCCTCGTCGGCCTGAAGTGGGCAACCTCCGGCTTTCGGGCGAAGGCGCCCGGAGCCCCCGACGAGTAGGAGACGTACGGCCATGACAGCTCCCGAAGCCGAGAGCCTGCGTGCCCGGACCGTGGCCCCGCGACCGTCCGTCTGGCGCGGTCAGGGACTCGTCGTCGCGGTGGTCGCGCTCGGCGGCGCGATCGGGGCCGTGGCGCGGTACGCGGCTTCGCTCTGGTGGCCTGCGGAGAGCGGTGGCTTTCCCTGGACGACGTTCGGGATCAATGTCGTCGGGTGTGCCGTGATAGGCGTGTTCATGGTGGTCATCACCGATGTGTGGGCCGCGCACCGGCTGGTACGGCCGTTCTTCGGCACCGGGGTGCTCGGCGGGTTCACGACCTTCTCGACGTACGCCGTCGACATCCAGAAACTGGTCGACGGGGGCCATCCCCGCACCGCGCTGGCCTATCTCGCCGCGACCCTGCTCGCGGCCCTCGCGGCGGTGTGGCTCGGGGTGACGGCCGCCCGGCGCGTCCTGAAGTGGAGGCAGCGATGACCAGGCTGACCGGCAGCGCCCTGCGCGTGACCGTCTTCATCGGCGAGAACGACACCTGGCACCACAAGCCCCTCTACTCGGAGGTCGTCCACCGCGCGCACGCGGCCGGTCTCGCCGGTGCCAGCGTCTTCCGGGGTATCGAGGGCTTCGGCGCGTCCTCCCTGATCCACACCTCACGGCTGCTGTCGCTGAGCGAGGACCTGCCGGTGGCGATCGTGATCGTGGACACCGAAGAGCGCGTACGCGCCTTCCTGCCTGAGCTGGACGAACTCGTCGGCGAGGGGCTCGTCATCCTCGACGACTGCGAGGTCATCCGGTACGTGGGCCGCGCGGACGGCTCCGGCGAATCGGAGCGGAAGGGTAAGAAGTCGTTGTGAACTGGGTGTTGGTCGTCGCGGGAGCCATGGTCGGTGCTCCGCTCCGGTACCTCACCGACCGCGCGGTGCAGACCCGGCACGACACGGTGTTCCCCTGGGGCACCTTCGCGGTGAACGTCACCGGCTGTCTGATTCTCGGTGTGCTGACCGGTGCGGTGTCCGCAGGCGCCGCGGGTCCGCATCTCCAACTCCTCGTCGGGACAGGCCTGTGCGGGGCCCTGACGACGTACTCGACCTTCTCGTACGAGACACTGCGGCTGACCGAGACGGGGGCGGGGCTCTACGCTGCCGCCAACGTCGTCGGCGGCGTGACGGCGGGCCTCGGTGCGGCATTTGTCGGGGTGTCGATCGCGGAGGCCCTGTGGACGTAAGGGTTCGGGCGCTTTCCGTGCCCGGGCAGGACCGTTCCCGGCGCTATTGTCTACAGCACTGTCGACCAACTCCCAAGAACTGGATCTCATGAGCGTCATCAGCGTCGGTCAGGCCGCCGTCCTCGGAGTCGTCGAGGGGGTGACCGAGTTCCTTCCGGTCTCCTCGACCGGCCATCTGAAGATCGTCGAGGGGCTGATGAAGATCCCCGTGGACGACGATTCCGTCGTCGCGTTCTCGGCCGTCATCCAGGTCGGCGCCATCGCCGCCGTGCTCCTGTACTTCTTCAAGGACATCGTGCGGATCGTGACCGCGTGGGGCCGTGGCCTGCGCAATCGCGAGGAGCGCTATCACCACGACTACAAGTTCGCCTGGTGGGTGATCTACGCGACGATCCCGATCGTGATCGTGGGGCTCGCCGCCAAGCCGCTCATCGACGGGCCGCTCGGCTCGCTGTGGGTGGTCGCCGCCTCGCTGATCGTCGGCAGTGGTGTCATGTGGTGCGCCGACCAGATGGGCCGGCACAAGCGCGGTGAGGACGACACCACCTTCAAGGACGCGATGCTGGTGGGCAGTTCACAGATCCTGGCGCTGCTCTTCCCCGGCTTCTCGCGCTCCGGCGCCACCATGTCCACCGGTCTCATCCTCGACCTGGACCGCGTCGCCGCGACCCGGCTCTCCTTCTTCCTCGGCATCCCGGCCCTCACCGGCGCCGGCATTTACGAGCTGAAGGACGCCCTCGGTGCGGGCGTGGGCGCCGCCCCGCTGGCCGTCGGCACGATCGTGTCCTTCGTGGTGGCCTACGCCTCCATCGCCTGGCTGCTGAAGTTCGTCGCGAAGCACTCCTTCAACGCGTTCGTGATCTACCGGATCATCATCGGTCTGCTGCTGTTCGGGCTGCTCGGCACGGGTGTGCTCAACAGCTGACGGCCGCTGACATCGGGCGGACGATCATCACAGCGGGCGTGAAGCCGGATTTTCAGGCTTCACGCCCGCTGAATTTTTCTTTTCCGATCGCTTGACAGCACTGTCCCGTCACCCGCAGGATCACGTCCGTGAACCTGTCAGACAGCCAGACAGGTGGAGTCGGGCCGCGGCGCGTCAGCGCCATGGAAGCGGTGCTTGTCCACCTCCGCGGCGCCATCGAGCGCGGCGACTACGCCATCGGCGACAAGCTTCCCTCCGAGGCGGAGCTGTGCCGCACGCTGGAGATCAGCAGGCCCGTGCTCCGCGAGGCCCTGCGGGCCCTGCAGACCATGGGCCTGACCGTCTCCAAGACCGGCAAGGGCACCTTCGTGGTGGCCAACGCCGTGGAGGACCCCACCTTCGGCGACTACGCGGCCAGCGACCTGCTGGAAGTGCGCCGCCACGTCGAGATCCCGGTCGCCGGGTACGCGGCGCTGCGCCGCACCCCGGAGAACCTGGACCACCTGGCCCACCTCCTGGACCGCATGGAACAGGAGACCGACACCACCGCGTGGGTCGCGATGGACACGCTCTTCCACCTCGCCGTGGCGGAGGCCGCCCAGAACCCGGTGTTCCGCCGGGTCATCGAGGAGATCCGCGACGCGCTGGCCCGCCAGTCCGCGTTCCTCAACGAACTCGGCGGCCGGCGCGAGCAGTCCAACCGCGAGCACCGGGCGATCGTCGAGGCGCTGATCGACGGCAGCGAGCCGGACGCCGTCGAGGCCATGTCCCACCACCTCGACCGGGTCGAGACGACCCTCACCGACATCGTGCGCCCCGCGCGCACGAACACCCCCACGGAAGGCGGACCCGAGGCGTGAGCGAGCAGTCCCTGCACGGCAGCGAGCAGTCCCGGCGCGACGGCGTACAGTCCCAGCGCGACGGCGTGCAGAAACGATCCGGCCATGTCGACGCCGGAGACGCCGGTTACAGCAAGTCCCTGAAGTCCCGGCACGTCAACATGATCGCCATCGGCGGCGCGATCGGCACCGGCCTCTTCCTCGGCGCCGGCGGACGCCTCGCCGACGCCGGCCCCTCGCTCTTCATCGCGTACGCGGTCTGCGGACTCTTCGCCTTCCTGGTCGTCCGCGCGCTCGGCGAACTCGTCCTGTACCGGCCCTCGTCCGGCGCCTTCGTGTCGTACGCCCGGGAGTTCCTCGGCGAGAAGGGCGCGTACGTAGCGGGCTGGATGTACTTCCTGAACTGGGCCACCACCGGCATCGCCGACATCACCGCCGTGGCCGTCTACACCCACTACTGGAGCATGTTCTCCGACATCCCCCAGTGGGTGATCGCCCTGATCGCGCTCGCCGTGGTCCTCACCGTGAACCTGATCTCGGTGAAGATGTTCGGCGAGCTGGAGTTCTGGTTCGCGATCATCAAGGTCAGCGCGCTCGTCGTCTTCATGCTGATCGGCATCTTCCTGCTGGTCACCCAGCACCAGGTCGACGGCACGACCCCCGGCCCGTCCCTGATCACCGACAACGGCGGCGTCTTCCCCAACGGCCTGCTGCCCATGCTCCTGATCATCCAGGGCGTCGTCTTCGCCTACGCCTCGGTCGAACTGGTCGGCGTGGCCGCCGGTGAGACCGAGAACCCCGAGAAGATCATGCCGAAGGCGATCAACTCGATCATGTGGCGCGTCGGCCTCTTCTACGTCGGCTCGGTCGTCCTGCTCTCGATGCTGCTGCCGTGGAACAAGTACAGCGCGGGCCAGAGCCCGTTCGTGACCGTGCTGTCGAACATCGGCATCCCGGCGGCGGGCGGCGTCATGAACCTCGTCGTCCTCACGGCGGCCATGTCCTCGCTCAACTCCGGCCTGTACTCCACCGGCCGCATCCTCCGCTCCATGGCGATGTCCGGCTCGGCCCCCAAGTTCACCTCGGTGATGAGCCGCAGCCAGGTCCCCTACGGCGGCATCCTGCTCACCAGCGGCATCTGCGTCCTCGGTGTCGGCCTCAACTTCGTGGTCCCGGCGGACGCGTTCGAGATCGTCCTCAACTTCGCGGCGATCGGCATCCTCTCCACCTGGGGCATGATCATGCTCTGTCACTTCCTCTTCTGGCGGAAGACCGAGAAGGGCGAACTGACCCGCCCCGGCTACCGGTTGCCGGGTTCCCCCTGGACCGAACTCGTGACGCTGGCCTTCCTCGCCTCCGTCCTGGTCCTCATGTACGCCGACGGCGGCGCCGGACGCACCACCGTGCTGTGCCTGCCGCTGATCGCCGCCGCGCTCGTCGCCGGATGGTTCGCCGTCCGCCGCCGCGTGGCCAGCACGTCCTCCACCGCACCCGACGCGTGAGACCCACGTCGTCCTGACCCTGACAGGCAGTGATGTTCAGCAGTTCCCTCGCGGACCCACCCCTCATCCGTGAACCCCTCCACGCACCCGTCGCCCACCTGATCCGCGGCGGACTGATCGAGGGCATCCACTACGGCTCCGTCGTCGTCCTCGATGCGGATGGCCAGGTCCAGCTTCAGATCGGTGACATCGAGGCGGCGTTCTATCCGCGCTCGGCGATCAAACCCGTGCAGGCCGTGGCCATGGTGCGGGCGGGGTTGCCGCTCGACGGTGAGCTGCTCTCGCTCGCCGCGGCGAGTCACTCCGGCGAGGAACGTCACCTCGCCGGGGCGCGGCGGATCCTTGAGCTTGCCGGGCTCACGGAGTCCGATCTGCGCAACGTTCCTGATCTCCCGTTCGATCCGGCTGTGCGGGATGTCTGGGTGCGGGAGGGGCGGGCGCCGTCGCGGCTTGCCCAGAACTGTTCCGGGAAGCATGCGGCGATGTTGTACGTGTCGAAGCTCAATGGGTGGTCGCTCGATGACTATCTCGATCCCGCGCATCCGTTGCAGCAGGCGATCGCCGAGATCGTCGAGGATCTCACCGGGCAGCGGATCGCTCGGGTGACCGTTGACGGGTGTGGGGCTCCTTTGTTCTCCATCTCCCTGCATGGGCTTGCCCGTGCTGTTGCTCGGATTACTACTGCTGCGCCGGGGACGCCTGAGGCTCGGGTTGCTGATGCGATGCGGGAGTTTGCGGAGATGGCGTCCGGGGCGGGGCGGGATGTGGCTGCGTTGATGCGGGCCGTGCCGGGGCTTCTGGCCAAGGACGGGTTCGAGGGAGTTCAGGTCGCCGCGTTGCCTGATGGGCGGGCTGTTGCCGTGAAGGTCTCGGACGGGGCTAATCGGGCGCGGGTTCCTGTTGCTGCGGCTGCGCTTGTGCGGGCCGGGGTTGAGGAGGGGCTGCTTGCCGAGTTTGCGGGGGAGCCGTTGCTTGGTGGTGGGGAGCCGGTTGGTTGTGTTCGGCCTGTGCGTGCCTTGGACCCTGTGCCGCCATTGTCTGCGTGTGCCTAGATCGGTTGTGGGGATCTGCGGGCCCGGTGGGGGCTGGTCGCGCAGTTCCCCGCGCCCCTGAAAAGCAGGGCGTTGGCCCTTGACCTCTTTGGAAGGTGACCCTCATGACCGTTGCTGTTCGTCGCGAACATGATCTGCTCGGGGATCGGGATGTACCCGGTGATGCCTATTGGGGTGTTCACACTCTGCGGGCCACGGAGAACTTCCCTATCACCGGGACGCCGATCTCCGTCTATCCGCACTTGATCAATGCGCTCGCTGCCGTCAAGGAGGCCGCTGCTCTGGCCAATGAGGAGTTGGGGCTGCTCTCGCCGGAGAAGACGGGGGCCATTGTCGGCGCCTGTCGGGAGATCCGGGGCGGGAAGCTGCATGACCAGTTCGTGGTGGACGTGGTGCAGGGTGGGGCCGGTACCTCGACCAACATGAACGCCAACGAGGTTGTCGCTAACCGGGCGTTGGAGTTGCTGGGACACGGCAAGGGTGAGTATCAGTTCCTGCACCCGAACGAGGATGTCAACCTTGGGCAGTCCACCAATGACGTGTATCCGACCGCGGTCAAGGTAGCGACCGTCTTTGCCGTGCATGGACTGCTCACGTCGATGGCTGTACTGCAGGACGCCTTTGCCCGTAAGGCTGTTGAGTTCCGTGATGTGCTCAAGATGGGCCGTACACAGTTGCAGGACGCTGTGCCGATGACGCTCGGTCAAGAGTTCTCCGCGTATGCGGTCATGATTGACGAGGACCGTCAACGTCTTGACGAGGCTGTGCAGTTGATCCATGAGATCAACCTGGGCGCTACGGCTATTGGGACCGGGCTCAATGCGCCTGCCGGCTATGCGGAGTCGGCTCGGCGGCATCTTTCGGAGATCACCGGGCTGCCGCTGGTGACGGCGGCCAACCTGGTCGAAGCCACGCAGGACTGCGGGGCGTTCGTGCAGATGTCGGGGGTGCTGAAGCGCGTCGCGGTCAAGCTCTCCAAGAGCTGCAACGATCTGCGGCTGTTGTCGTCGGGGCCGCGTGCGGGGCTGGGGGAGATCAACCTGCCGCCGGTGCAGGCCGGTTCGAGCATCATGCCGGGCAAGGTCAACCCGGTGATCCCCGAGGTCGTCAACCAGGTCGCCTTCGAGGTGATCGGCAACGACGTCACCATCACGATGGCCGCCGAGGCCGGACAGCTTCAGCTCAACGCGTTCGAGCCGATCATCCTGCACTCGCTGTCGGAGTCCATCACGCATCTGAGTGCCGCCTGCGTCACGCTCGCCGAGCGGTGCGTGGACGGCATCACCGCCAACACCGAGGCGCTGCGCGCGAGCGTGGAGAACTCCATCGGGCTGGTCACCGCTCTGAACCCGCACATCGGGTACACGGCCGCCACCGATATCGCCAAGGAGGCCCTCGCCACCGGCCGGGGCGTGGCCGAACTCGTCCTGGAGAAGGGGCTGTTGCCCGCCGAGACGCTCGCCGCACTGCTGCGGCCCGAGGTCCTGGCCGGCAGCGGGCCCGTAGCCGTCTGATCCCCGCCGTCCGATATGCCCACGCGCACCAGGACCCGCCCGGAGGCACAATGGTGATCATGTCCCCATCGATGGCCTTCCAGCCGGTCCTGGAGCGCATCGCCAGTGAGATCGAGCGGACCCCCGGCCGCGGCCGGCCCGCCGACTACATCCCGGCGCTCGCGGCCTGCGACCCGCGCCGCTTCGGCATGGCCGTCGCGGAGCTGGACGGCACGGTGTACGGCGTGGGGGACTGGCGGCAGCCGTTCTCCACGCAGTCCATCACCAAGGTCTTCACCCTCGCCCTCGACCTGGCCCGCGAGGGCGACGAACTCTGGGAGCACGTGGGCCGCGAGCCCTCCGGCAACCCCTTCAACTCCCTTGTCCAGCTGGAGTACGAGAGCGGCATCCCGCGCAACCCGTTCATCAACGCGGGCGCGCTCGTCGTCACCGACCGGCTCCAGACCCGTACCGGAGACGCGGCCGGGGAGCTGCTCGCCTTCCTGCGCGCGGAGAGCGGGAACCCCTCGCTCGGTTTCGACAAGGAGGTCGCCGCCTCCGAGTCCGCGAACGGCGACCGCAACGCGGCCCTCGCCCACTTCATGAAGTCCTACGGCAACATCGACAACGAGGTGCCCGTCCTCCTGGACCAGTACTTCCGGCAGTGCTCGATCGAGGCGTCCTGCGCCGATCTCGCGCTTGCCGCCGGGTTCCTGGCCCGGCACGGCAGCCGCGCCGACGGCTCCCGGCTGCTGACCCTCACCCAGGCCAAGCAGGTCAACGCGGTGATGCTGACGTGCGGGACGTACGACGCGGCGGGCGAGTTCGCCTACCGGGTGGGGCTGCCCGGCAAGAGCGGGGTGGGCGGCGGGATCATCGCGATCGTCCCGGGGCGGTGCACCCTCGCCGTGTGGAGCCCGGGACTTGACGAACGCGGGAACTCCGTGGCCGGGGTCGCCGCCCTCGACCGCTTCACGACTCTGACGGGTGTGTCCGTGTTCTGAGCGTCGTCAGCCCAGGAACTCGGTGAGCAGGGGCAGCAGCACCTTCCGGCGCATGAGTTCCATGTGCGTGGTGCCGGGCAGTACGGCGAGCTGTGCGTCGGGGATCAGCCGGTGCATCTCGGCTAGGTGCTCGATGTGGAAGAAGTCCGTGTCGCCGATGACAAGGAGTGTGGGCGCGCTGAGCGTGCGCAGGTCGTCGGCGGTCCAGTGCAGCGGGGCGTTCGCCGCCGCCGAGCACTTGGCGAAGAAGTCCTGGAAGTGCTCGGGGTGCGGTGCGACGGCCGCGTAGGCGTCGGCCATCTCCTGGAAGTCGGCCTGGCTGGGCAGCCGGGGCGAGTTGAAGTCGGGGGCGCGGACCTCGTCGTGGAAGCCGTCCTGGGAGTACGCGACGGCGGCCGGCACGAGCCGTCCGACCCGCTCCGGGTGCCGGACCGCGATCTCCAGCGCGACCAGTCCGCCGAGGCTGAACCCGATGAAGTCGGCCTGGCGGACGCCGAGTTCGTCGAGCAGCGCCACCACGTCGGAGGCCAGGTCCGGGATGGTCAGTGGCCGGTCGGTGTCGGGGGTGTGGCCGTGGCCCTGGAGTTCGGGGGCGATCACGTACCGCTCGGCCGACAGCGCGGGCAGCAGCGTCCCGAAGGCCAGCCCGACGGTCTGGACACCGCCGTGCAGCAGCACCAACGGGCGCCGGTCCTCGCGTTCGGTGCCATGGATCTCGTAGTACATCTCCTGGCCGTTCACCTTGGTGCGGGCGGAGCTGGTCGGCACGGTCATCACGTCACGTCCGTTCTGCGGAAGTCGGTCATGAGGGGAGACCGGTCGCGGACAGAGAAATCATCGGTGCCGAGGGCGGATCACACGGAGGTCACGCGCAGTCCGCCGCACGGAGAGCGGCAGGTCGCTTTCCCGCCATCCGGCGTTGACACGCTTGGCGAGTGTTGGCCATGGCTTTTCCCGTCGATCTCCGCCGCTGCCAGGTACTCGGTCTGGCCGGTACCGCCGTCCTCGCCCTGGGCGGCGAGACGGCCGGGGCGCTGCCGGCCGCGGACCTCTTCTCCCCGGCCTCCGCGCAGGCCGCGCTCGGGCTGGTCGGGGTCTACTTCGGTGTCGTGCTGCTGATAGCGGCCTGGCTGCTGCTCGGGAAGCTGATCCGCAGCGCGGAACCGCCGACCCCGCGTTCCCTGTTCCTGGTCCTCGCCGTGTGGGCGTCCCCGCTGCTGCTCGCGCCGCCGCTGTTCAGCCGGGACGTCTACAGCTATCTCGCGCAGGGCGCCATGGTCGACGCCCACATGGACGTCTACGCGCACGGCCCGGCCACGCTCGGCGGGCCCCTCGCCGACGAGGTCGCCCCGCTGTGGCAGCACACGGGCGCGCCGTACGGCCCGGTGTTCCTCGCCGTGGCGTCGTGGCTGTCCGGACTGACCCGCGGCGAGCTGCCCGCCGGACTCTTCGGGATGCGGCTCGTCGCGCTCCTCGGGGTGGGCCTGATGGCCGCCGCGCTGCCCCGGCTCGCCCGGCACAGCGGCGCCGACCCGGCCGCCGCGCTCTGGCTCGGCGCCCTCAACCCGCTCGTCCTGCTCCACCTCGTCGCGGGCGCCCACAACGACGCGATCATGCTCGGGCTGCTCGGCGTCGGCCTGGTCGCCGCCCTGGGCCGCTGGCCGGTCCTGGGCGCCGTACTCGTCACGCTCGCCGCCCTGGTCAAGGCACCGGCCGCGCTCGGGCTCGCCGCGGTCGTGCTCCTCCAGATCCGCGCGGGCCACCGGCCGGCCAAGGCCGTCACGACGACCGTCGTCGCGTCCGCGGCCACCACGGTCGCGGCCACGGCCTTCGCGGGCACGGGCTACGGCTGGATCGGCGCCCTCGACACCCCCGTCTCGGCGCACAACTGGGCCCTCACCAGCCTCCTCGGCCGCGCCACCGGCGCCCTGCTGAAACACCTCGGCAGCGACCTCGCGCCCCTCGCGGTCCCGGCCTGGCACGCCCTCGGACTCGCGGTCACCGGCGCGGCCATCCTCGCCATATGGTTCCGGCTGCGCCCCAGCCCGGTCTACGCGCTCGGCCTGAGCCTCGCGGTCGTCGCCGCCTTCGGTCCGGCGATCCGCCCCTGGTACGCCCTGTGGGGCCTGTTCCTCATCGCCGCCGCCGCGCCCAGCACGTCCGTACGCCACCGGGTGGCCGCCGTGACCGGCGTCCTCGCCCTCGCCGTCCTGCCCAGCGGCGGCCCCGCCGACATCGGACAACTCGTGCTGGCCGTCTCCGGCGGCGTCCTCGCGATCGTCGTCCTCTGGCAGGCCCGCCAGGCGGCGGAGGCCCCGGCCCTGGGACGTACGGCATGAGAACACCCACCACCGACCGCGGCCGCGTCCTCCTGGTGCTGGCCCTCGCCGCCGTCGTCAGCGTCTTCACCGCGACCGTCCCGCTGCTCCGCGACTGGTTCGACCTGCGCGTCTACTACGGCACCGTCCACACCTGGCTCCACCACGGCGGCCGGATCTACGACTACCAGGTGCCCGGCACGACCTACGGCTTCACCTACCCCCCGTTCGCCGCCGTCAGCATGGCCCCGATGGGCTACCTCGGCCTCGGCACCGCGATCATCGCCGCACTCGTCCTCAACCTCACGGCTCTCGGCGTCGTGCTGCGCATCCTGGCCGGGCCCGGGTGGCGGCGCTACGGCTGGTTCGGGTGGGCGCTGGCGGCCTGCGGGCTGGCGCTGTTCGAGCCCTTGCGCGACACCTTCAGCTTCGGGCAGGTGAACCTCCTGCTGCTGGCCCTCGTCCTCGGCGACGGCTGGCTGCTCTCCACCGGCCGGGGCCGCTGGGCGGGCGTCGGCATCGGCCTCGCGGCGGCGATCAAGCTCACGCCGGCGCTGTTCATCGCCCTGTTGCTGCTGGCCAGACGCTGGAAAGCCGCCGCGGTGGCGACGGCGGTGGCGCTCGCGGCGACGGGGCTCGCGTTCCTCGTGGTCCCGGGCGCGTCGAAGTTCTACTGGACCGACGCGTTGTGGGACACGACGAGGGTGGGCCGCCTCGACTACGTCTCCAACCAGTCCCTGCAAGGCGTCCTGGCCCGGCTCGGCGAGACGGGCCGACCGTTGTGGGCGGCGGCTGTCGTCCTCGTACTGGCCGTGTGGGCGGTGCGGGCGCGCCATGCGATCGTCGTGGGGGACTGGACGGCCGCGTTCGCCCTGACCGGGCTGACCGCGTGTCTGATCAGCCCGATCACCTGGGTGCACCACCTGGTGTGGCTGCTGCCGGCCTTCGCCGTGCTGGTCCGCGCCGGGCACCCACGGATCGCGGGCGCCCTCTACGCGCTGATGTGCACGAGCGTCGTGTGGCTGTGGTTCGACGACTCCTCGGGCATCGACGGCTTCCTCGGCAGCAACACGTACACCTGGATCACGCTCGGCCTGCTGCTGTGGCTGCCGACGGGTCAGACCGGCGGGAGCCGCCTGATCCTGAGCCGGATCGCGGCCACCACCGCGCCCGCGCCGAGCAGGGCCGCGGCCACGATCGTCGCGGTCTCCGCCCAGCCGGGTCCTTCGTCGGGTACGACCGCTGCGGCCACCGGCACCGCCGAGGGACCCGGCCTCGGCCTGGCCCGCAAGGCGTCCAGCGAGCCCACCGGATCGACCCGCCCGGCCGCCGCGAAGCCCCAGTCGAGCAGCTCGCGTGCCTCCTCGTACACGGTGAAACCGCCGCCCGCCTGAGGGTTCATCACCGTGACGACGAGCGACCGGCCGCCCCGACGCGCCGCGGCGACAAGGGTGTTGCCGGCGTGCGTGGTGTAGCCGTTCTTCACCCCGATGATCCCCGGATACCGCTCGACGCCGTCGTTGCCGGTCAGTAGCCGGTTGGTGTTCTGGATGCCGTACGACGATCCCTCGCCCGGGAACTGGGCCTCGGCGGTGGAGCAGTAGCGGGCGAAGTCCGCGTTGCGCAGTCCGGCTCGGCCGAACACCGCGAGGTCGTAGGCGGAGGACACCTGGCCGTCGGTGTCGTAGCCGTCCGGTGAGATGACGTGGGTGTCGAGGGCGCCGAGGGTGCGGGCCTTGGCCTGCATGCGGGTGGCCGTGGTTTCCCAGCCGCCGTTGAGGGAGGCGAGGACGTGTACGGCGTCGTTGCCGGAGTTGAGGAAGACTCCGCGCCACAGGTCTGCGACGCGGTAGGTGTGGCCCTCCTCTACGCCGACGAGGCTGCTGCCTTCGCCGATGCCTGCCAGGTCTTGTTCGCTGACTCGGTGTTGGATTCCTCCGGGGAGTGCGGGGAGGACGGTCAGGGCGAACAGGGTCTTCAGGGTGCTGGCGGGTGGGAGTTTGCGGTGTGAGTCGTGGGCGGCGAGGACTTCGCCGGTGTGGGCGTCGGCCACGAGCCATGACAGGGCGGAGATGTCCGGGACGGTGGGGGCGCCAGGGTGTGGTCTGACCTGGGTTTCGGGGTGGTTCAGGAGTGCGGGTGGGGGTGTTGCTGTGCCGGGATCCGTCCCGGTGTTGGCGGTCGCCGCGATGGGGGTGAACGCGAGGACGCCCGCGAGGCAGAGGGTGCAGGCCGACACGGTGATCCGGGGTGGGAATCCGATTGTCATACCGCAAACGTAGGAACGGAGATGTCGTCGGGGGTGCTGGCGGGGCCGTGCGGGGTTCGTCAGCACCCGGATGCGCTAGTGATTCGTCTGCGGGCCGGTGGGGGCTGGTCGCGCAGTTCCCCGCGCCCCTAGGGGATGCGGCTCGGGTCAGTTGGAAGGCAGCGTGGGTTGGATCTGGCGTAGGAACGTTGCGTTGTCCGGGGTTTCTCGCATGCGCTCCAGCAGGGTTTCCAGGCCGGCCTGGGCGTCCCTGTTCTGGAGGACTCGGCGGAGGCCTCGTACCGCTGTCAACTCGGCCGGAGTGAGGAGGAGTTCCTCTCGGCGGGTGCCGGACGGGGTGATCTCGATGGCCGGGAAGATGCGGCGGGAGGCCAGGTCGCGGCTGAGGCGGAGTTCCATGTTGCCGGTGCTCTTGAGTTCCTCGAAGTAGACGTTGTCGGCGAGGGAGCCGGTCTCCACCAGTGCGGTGGCGAGGATGGTGAGGGAGCCGCCTTCCTCGGCCAGGCGGGCGGCGCCGAAGAACTTCTTCGGGCCGATCAGCGCGGTCGTGTCGACACCGCCGCTGAGGGTACGGCCACCGGACGCGGCCGCGTTGTTGTGCGCCCGGCAGAGGCGGGTCAGGGAGTCGAGGAGGATCACTACGTCCTCGCCCGCCTCGACGAGCCGCTTCGCCCGCTCGATCACGAGCTCGGCCAGCGCGATGTGCTGCTTGGGGGCCTTGTCGAAGGTGGAGGCGTACACCTCGCCGCGCACGGAGCGCCGCATGTCGGTGACCTCCTCGGGCCGCTCGTCGAGCAGGACAACCATGAGGCGGGCCTCGGGGTGGTTTCCGGCGACGGCTGCCGCGATCTGCTGGAGCAGTACGGTTTTGCCGGTCTTCGGCGGGGCCACGATCAGGCCGCGCTGGCCCTTGCCGACGGGGGCGATCAGGTCGGCGATGCGTCCGGTCAGGCCGGCCGCCGGGTGTTCGAGGTGCAGCCGCTCACGCGGGTGCAGCGGGGTGAGGTCACGGAAGTGGCGTCGGCCGCGCAGTTCGGCGGGCGTGCGCCCGTTGACGAACGCGACCTCGGTCAGGGCGCGTTGGCCGCCGCGGACGCCTTCCACTAGGTCGCCCTTGCGCAGGCCGTGTCGGCGGATCAGCGCGGGGGAGACCTGGAGGTCGGTGGGCGTGGGCTGGCAGTTCAGCGCCCGCAGGTGCCCCTTCCCGTTGCCGTCGATGTCGAGGACACCGGTGGCGGTCTGGACGCGGGGCTGTTCCTGTACTGGGGGTTCGAGTGTGGTGGTCATGATGGGTGGTCCTTTCAAGGACGGGATGCATGGGTCATGCGGAAGGAAGGGGGGAGAAGCCGCAGGTGGAGGGCGGACAAGCGCTCCTCGGGGCGGCGGGGAACATCACCTCGGGTGCGGCGGAAAAACGCCGATCACGAAGTGGTGTGGAGAAGCCGGTGTGCCGGTCGGAATCGACGGGCTGTTCGGCGGGAGAGAAGTGTTTCTGGCACCGGCGCCCAAGACGGGGCGTGCACAAGTGCTGACCGCACCGTAGCACACCCGGTGCGGTTCTGGGTGTGACGTAGGGCTCAGCGACTCGCCAGGAGGCCGTACAGGAGGGGGATCCGGGGCTCGGGCAGGCGCCACCAGCCGGTCTCGGTCCGGACCATCTGCGGCCAGCGAGGCCACGGCAGTTCGTCGCTCTCGCGAAGGCGCCGGATGTTCAGTCCCGCTGTCGTTAACGCGTTGATTGCCTCGTCTATTCCGTGCATCCACTCGTAGCTGTCGGTCGCCCCGGCCACGGCCGGTCCGTCGGTGTACGTGAACGTCGCGTCCCGGTGCACCGGGCCCCCGCCGCCCAGGTAGTCGTGGCGCAGGAGCAGTTCCGGTCCCTCGCCCTGAGCCGGTTTCGGGCCGAGTGAGTTGAGCAGGGGATGGAACTCGACGATGTACAACAGGCCGCCGGGGCGCAGGAGTTGGGCGACCGTGTCCGCCCAGCGCGGGAGGTCGGGCAGGTAGCACAGGGCGCCCTTGCCGGTGTAAACGACGTCGAACTGCCGTTGCCCCAGGGCCTCCACGGCGTCGTACACGTTCGCCTGTACGTAGTCGACGTCGAGGCCCGCCTTCGCCGCGATGGCGTTCGCTGCCGTCACCGATGCCTCGGAGAAGTCGAGGCCCGTGGCCCGCGCCCCGCGCTGCGCGAACGCGAGGGTCTCGGTGCCGAGGTGGCACTGGAGGTGCAGGACGTCCCGGTCCGTCAGGTCGCCGAGGTCGTCCCACTCGAAGGACGCGAACCAGCGGTCCGGGTCCGGGTCGCCGTCGAGGCCGTAGAACCGGCTGGCGAGGTGGACGGGGGTGCGGGCGTCCCAGTTCGCCTGGTTGGCGCGCATCAGGCGGGTCTGGTCGTCGGTGCTCATGGGGACATCCTGCCGTGAGGCCGTGAGGAGTTCCGGGCTTCGCGCCTCATACCAGCCATACGAACCCCCGATGGCCCTTCATCGACCCATTTCTTGTTCTCGCCAATGGCCGTACCTACGCTGCCACCACCGCACCACGGCGGCACGGGACAAGGGACTTGGCAATCATGGGTCGACTGGCCGGGAAAATCGCTTTCATCAGTGGAACGGGGGCGGGAATTGGGCGGGCCGCGGCGCTGGTATTCGCGGCGGAGGGCGCTGAAGTCTTCGGTTGTGACATTGACGAGGACGGTGCGGCCGAGACCGTGGAACTCGTCGAAAAGGCCGGCGGAACCATGCGGTCCCTGGCTCCAGTTGACCTGTCCACCCAGGACGGTGCCCAAGAGTGGATCGAGGCCGGGATCGCGGCCTTCGGCGGGATCGACGTCCTCTACAACAACGCCTCGGCGCTGCGGAACGGGCCGTTCGGGACGATGCCTGCCGAGGACTGGTACTTCACCATCAAGAACGAGCTGGACATCCCCTACTTCTGCACGCAGGCGGCCTGGCCGCACCTGATCGCGCGGGGTGGCGGGGCCGTGCTCAACGTGGCGTCCGTGGCCGCCGTACGCGGGGCGCCGTTCATGCCGATGGTGCCCCACGGGGCCGCCAAAGGAGGGGTGTTGGCGATGAGCCTGCACCTGTGCGCGGCCGGCGCTCCGCATCGCATCCGGGTCAACACCATCGCGCCCGGCATGACCCGCACCTCCGCCACCGCGCCCTTCCTCGACGATCCGGCCGGTCCCAAGGCGCAGTTGGAGGCGCGCATCCCGGTCGGGCGGGTGGGGCAGCCCGAGGACATCGCGCGGGCCGCCGCGTTCCTCTGTTCCGACGAGGCGGCCTTCGTCAACGGCGCCAACCTCATGGTCGACGGCGGCGACAGCGCGATGGCGGGCTGAGCCGCCGTGACCACCCGACTCGACCACGTGGGCGTCAACGTACGGGATCTCGCGGCCCAAGTCGCCTGGTACCAGGGCGCGTTCGGGCTCAAGACCGTCTTCGAGTTCCGCCTCGAAGGCCCCGGTCTGCGCGGTGTCGTCCTGGAGCATCCGCGGGGCTGGCGGATCGAGTTGCTCGCCAGACCCGGTTCCGCCCCCGGCCTGCGCGCGCCGGACCCGCTGACCGCCGCCCTCACCGAGGGATACGGGCACTTCGCGGTCACCACCCCCGAACTCGACCCCGTCCACGGCGCGTTGGTGGCCCATGGAGCGGGCGAGGTCATGGCACCCGGGCCGTCCCCCGAGCCCGGAGTGCGGATGGCCTGGGTCAGTGACCCCGAGGGAAATCTCATCGAACTCATAGAGAAAAACGCAGAGTGAGGGCACGCACGATGACGGATTCGACCTCCTTGAAAAGACTGGACCCCGGAACGCTCATAGCGTGCTGTCTCGCGGTCGCGGCGGCACAGTTGTGCATTACGGTTCCCTCGCCCATCAACGGAGAAATTCAGGCCGCATTCGGTGCGTCGGGTTCCCAGGTCGCCTGGGTCACCTCCGCGTTCATTCTCCCCACCGCCATTCTGGAACTGAATTTCGGTGTGGTCGGCGATCTCTTCGGGCGCAAGCGGTTGTTGGTGCTCGGCGGGCTCGTCCTGGCGCTCGGTGAACTCCTCAACTCCACCTCGCAGAACATCACCATGATGTGGACCGGGCAGGCCCTGGCCGGCATCGGCGCCGCCGCCCTGTTCCCCAGCTCCCTCGCGGTCATCGCGGCGGCCACACCCGACGGCAAGGACCGGGCGAAAGCCGTCTCCACCTGGGCCCTGTCGATCTCGCTCGCCTCCGCGCTCGGCCCGCTGTCCTCCGGGATCCTCGCCACGGTCGCCGACTTCCGCTGGGCGTTCGTACCGCCGGTCGTCCTGGGTCTCGTTGTCGCGGTCACCTCGTGGAAGCTCGTCACCGACTCGAAGGCGCCCGAGGGACGTGCACTCGACTGGCCGGGGCAGATCACCATCGCCGTCGGCCTGACCGCCCTGCTCTGGGGCATCATCGAGGGCGGCGACCGCGGCTGGGGCAGCGCGGCGATCGTCGGCTCGCTGGCCCTGGCGGCCGTCGCGCTCGCCGGGTTCGTCGTCGCGGAGACCCGCGCGGCCTCGCCGATGTTCAACCTCGACCTGCTGAAGATCCCGTCCTTCGCGGCGGCGGCAGTCGTCGCCCTGGCCGGCATGTTCGGCTTCATCGGCACCGCCTACTGCGTCTCGATCCGCCTCGGCGCGGTCATGCACCTGAGCGCGCTGCGGGCCGGAATGCCGTTCGTGATCCTGCAGTTGATCCCGCTGCTGCTCGCGCCGGTGCTCAGCCGGATGCTGACGAAGATCGACGCCCGCTGGCTGCTGATGGGCGGGTTGCTGCCCATGGCCGCCGGACAGTTCTGGATCGCCGCACTGCCCATCACCACCACCTCCCTCGCGGCCTTCATCGGCCCGGTGCTGCTGCTCGGCATCGGCTTCATCTGTGTGGTGTCCTCGCTGACCTCCGCCGCCGTGAACGCCGTACCGATCAACATGACCGGCATGGCCAGCGGCGCGACCAGCCTGGTCCGCGAGTTCGGGCAGGGGCTCGGCCCGGCCGTGATCTCCACGATCGCGATGAGCCTCGCGTCCTCCGCCCTCGTCGGCAAGCTCAGCGGGGCCGACGCGGGCATGGAGAAGGCGGCCGGTCCGCTCGCCGTCGTGAACGCGGGCAGCGCCCAGGCCAAGGCCGCCGCGCAGACCGCGCTCGGCCACGGCATGGCCATTGGCGTGGTGATCTGCGGCTGCGCCTCGCTGCTGGGCGCGGTGGTCACCCTGCTGCTGGTGCGCAAGAACACCGAGCGCGCGGTGGTGGGGGCGGGGGAGCCGTCGGTGCAGGCTGCCACCGCATGACAGGCGAGTTAGGGACGGAGAGGTTGGGGCCGACGCCCCGGCCTCTCCGTGTTTTTTGGATGCGTGTTTTTTCTTCGCGGGGTGTCGATCCGGTTCGGTCGCGTTCGTCGGTGGGGTGTAGGAAGCTCATCGAGGACCGGGAGGACCCATGAAATACATGCTGCTCGTGTGCGGCGACGACACTGCCGACGGCTCGGGGATGGCACCCGTGGAACCCTGGGTGGAGGAGCTCGGCGACCGGAACGTACGGCTGCACGGGCACCGGCTCGCGAAGCCCGCCGACGCCGTCACCGTGCGGGTGCGCGGCGGCGAGGTGCTGCGTACCGACGGGCCGTTCGCGGAGACCAAGGAGTACGTCGCCGGGTTCGACATCCTGGAGTGCGACACCCTGGAGGAGGCCGTCGAGGCCGCCGCCAAACACCCCGTGGCCACCATCGGCGCGATGGAAGTCCGCCCCTTCTGGCCGATGGACGGCGAGGAGGAGGGCGAGCCCGAGATCCGCGCGCTCGACGCCGAACTGACCGACGCCGCCCGCGCACGGGACGTCGACCGCGTCGTCGCCTGCTACGCCCCGGACGTGGAGGCCTTCCACTTCACCACCGGCCTGGAAGCGCACGGCATCGACGCCTTCCGCAAGGCCATGGACGGCGTGTTCGCCAGCGTCACCGGACCGGTGATCCGCGAGGTCCTGGAGTTCCGCGTCCGCGTCGACGAGTCCATCGCCTTCGGTAACGCCCTCGTCCGGCTGCGCGGCACCCTTGCCGGCGGCGAGCCGCTGGACGACGCCCTGCGCGTGACCACCGGCTACCGCAACGCCGGCCTGCGCTGGCAGATCGTCCACGAACACGTCTCGGTCGCGGCCGTGAAGAACGAGGAGGGGTCATGAAGTACGCCCTGCTCATCTGCACCCCCGTCGGCGGCGAGGAACTCAGCCCCGAGGAGATCGCCGACGATCCCCGCTTCACCTCGTACATCGAGGAGGTCCGCGGCCGTGGCCTCATGCGCGGCGGGGCGAGGCTGCGGCCGCCCACGGACGCCACCACCGTGCGTGTCCAGGGCGATGAAGTCCTGCTCAGCGACGGGCCGTTCGTCGAGTCCAAGGAGTACGTCGCCGGTATCGACATCATCGAGGTCGCCGACCTCGACGAGGCGATCTCGCTGGCCTCCCGGCATCCCGCCGCGCTCGGCGGCGGCTCGGTCGAGGTGCGGCCGGTCTGGGAGTGAACGTGCCGGACGTCGAGGGCGCGGTCGCCGCCGCCTTCCGCGAGGAGTGGGGCCAGGTCGTCGCCACCCTGATCCGGGTGACCGGCGACTGGGACCTCGCGGAGGAGTGCGCGCAGGACGCCTTCGCCCAGGCGCTCGACCGGTGGCGGCGCGACGGCATCCCGCGCCGCCCCGGAGCCTGGCTGACCACCACCGCCCGCAACCGCGCCCTCGACGTCCTGCGCCGGGAGGCGGTCGGGGCGGCGAAACTGCGGGAGGTCGCGGTGCTGGGGCGGGACGAGGGACCGTACGACCCGGAGTACGACGGTGACGACAGCGGCGTCGAGGACGACCGGCTGCGGCTGGTCTTCACCTGCTGCCACCCGGCGCTGCCGATCGAGGCCCGGGTCGCCCTGACCCTGCGTACCCTCGCGGGCCTGACCACAGCCGAGATCGCCCGTGCCTTCCTCGTCCCCGAGGCGACCATGGCGCAACGGCTCGTGCGCGCCAAGAAGAAGATCCGCAACGCCGGTATCCCGTACCGGGTGCCGCCCGCGCATCTGCTGCCCGAGCGGACGACGGGCGTCCTGGGGGTCGTCTATCTCCTCTTCAACGAGGGCTACGCGGCCACGTCCGGCGCCGAGTTGGTGCGGACGAACCTGTGCGCCGAGGCGATCCGCCTGGCCCGGGTGCTGGCCCGCCTGATGCCGGACGAGCCCGAAGTCCTCGGCCTGCTGGCCCTGTTGCTGCTGCACGACGCCCGCCGCGGCACGCGCGTGGACGCGGCGGGGGAGTTGGTGACCCTGGAGGACCAGGACCGTACGGCGTGGGACCGGGCCGAAGTCGACGAGGGCGCCGCCTTGTTGGAGACCGCGCTGCGCCGGGGCCGCCCCGGGCCGTACCAGATCCAGGCCGCCATCGCCGCCTGCCACACCACCGCGCCTACCGCCGAGGACACCGACTGGGCCGATATCGCGGGCCTGTACGGCGAGTTGGAGCGCCTGGTGCCGTCGGCGGTGGTGCGCCTGAACCGGGCGGTGGCCGTGGGTATGGCCCAACACCCCGACGCGGGGCTGGAGTTGGTGGCCGAGTTGGAGCGGTCGGGTGAACTCGCCGACTACCACCTGCTGCCCGCGACCCGAGCCGATCTGCTGCGCCGCAGCGGACGTACGGCGGAGGCGGCCGCCGCGTACGAACTGGCCCTGGAATGGGTGGAGAACGCGGCCGAGCGCAGATTTCTGGAGCGGCGGCTCGCGGAGTGTCGATCCGTGTAGGGGCCGTTCGTCGGTGGGGTGAACACAGCCCACCGCACCGGAGGTTCCGATGACCGTCCTTGTACTCCTGCGCCGCGTACGGCAGTTCCTGGCCCGGCTCGCGGCCGAGGAACCGGAACCCGGGACGCCTGAGCCCTGGCTCGCGGCGCTCCGGGTTCGTGGTTGAGGGAGGCCGGCCTCAGCGGACGTCGAGCAGACCCGCGAGGAGTTGGAGTCGCTCGGCGTCGAGGCTGCCCTCGGCCGCGGTGCAGACCATGAGCGCGGGGCCGGGGTTGCCCGGTATCGGGTAGGCGTCCCAGTCCAGGTTCAGTTCGCCGACCCGGGGGTGGTCGAGGCGCATCTGCCCGCGGGTCGGTTCCTCCACGTCGTGGAGGGCCCACAGGGCCGCGAACTCGTCGCTGCGGACGGCGAGTTCACCGACCAGCTCGACGGCGCGCGGGTTCCCCGGGTCGGCGGCGACCTGGGTCCGCAGCATCCCGATCAGCTCCGCGACGGTGGCCGCCCGGTTCGGGCAGGTCCGGTCGGCCTGGGGGTGCAGGAACAGTGCCAGCAGGTTCCGTTCCTTCTGGGGCTGGCGGGTGAAGTCGCCCAGCAGGGCGCCGCCGAGCGGGTTCCAGGCCAGCACGTCCAGGAAACGGCCGACGACTAGCGCGGGCGCGGTCATGCCGTTCAGCAGTCGTAGCGTGGTGTCCGGAACCTCCTCCGGCTCGTACGAACGCGGCGGCTGGACCGGGTTGCGTGCGGCGGCGGCGAGGCTGTGCAGGTGGCGGGTCTCCTCGGCGGAGAAGTCGAGGGCGCGCGCGAGGGCGTCCAGGACCTGTTCGGAGGGGCGTACGTCGCGGCCCTGCTCCATGCGCTGGTAGTAGTCCGAACTCACCCCCGCCAGCAGGGCCAGCTCCTCGCGCCGCAGTCCCGCGACGCGCCGCCGCGGGCCGGGTTCCAGACCGACGTCCTCTGGTCGGAGCCGAGTTCGGCGGGTGCGCAGGAACTCCGCGAGTTCGCGTCGGGCATCGTCGCTCATGGCGTCAGTATGCCGTCGGTGCGGCGCGCGAGGGTGGGTCTGCCAGACCCAGGAAAAGGAGAACGACCGTGATGTCGCGTGCGGGGTCCACGATCGGATCAATCACACAGCGGGCCACGGAAGGACAGCGCCATGAAGGCCGTTCAGATCACGAGTTTCGGTACTGCGGACGTTCTGCGGGTCAATGAAGTGGATCGTCCCGCTCCTGGCTCGGGTGAGGTGCTGGTGTCGGTCGAGGCCTCCAGCGTGAACGGGCACGATGTGATCGTCCGGTCGGGGGAGTTGAAGATGGTGTCGGGGCGCCGCTTCCCGATCGGCGTGGGGCTGGACTTCGCCGGCGTCGTCGCCGCGACCGGCGCCGGCGTCGAGGGTTACCGGGTCGGGGACCGGGTGTGGGGCATGGTCCATCCCCGGCAGAAGCACTCCGTCGCCGGGGCGGCCGAGTATGTCGTGGTCTCCGCGGAGCGGATCTCGCACGCCCCTGCCGACCTCTCCTCGGTCGAGGCGGCCGCCCTGGTCGTCGCGGGGTCCACGGCGCTGATCGCGCTGCGCGACAGCGTGCGCCTGGTGAGCGGCGAGAAGGTCCTGGTCCGGGGCGCGGCCGGCGGAGTCGGCACGGCCGCCGTGCAGTTGGCGCACGCGATGGGCGGCCATGTGACCGCGCTGGCCCGCGACCGCCACGCCAAGATCCTCACCGACCTCGGTGCCGACGAGGTGCTGGACTACGGCTCCACCACGTCGGACCAGATCGGGCCGTTCGACGTCATCGTCGACACCGTCGGCACCGAACTGCACTGCTACCGCGGCCGGTTGGCCAAGGGCGGCCGGATGGTCACCGTCGGACTGTCCCCGTCCGCCATCGCCGCGATCGCCGCGTCGAGCGTGCACGGCTCCCGCCGCATCCGCACCTTCAGCGCCAACCCCGAGACCCCCGTGCTGCGCGATGTGGCCGACCGTGTCACCTCGGGCGCGCTGCGCCCGGTGATCGACAGTGTCTACCCGCTCGCGGACATCGCCGCGGCGCACCAGGCGTTCGAGCGCGGCGGCGTCGTGGGCAAGCACGTGGTGACCGTGCCGCGCGGCTCCGCCTGACGGAGTCCGGTCAGCGGGGATCGGTGCGCAGGTCGATGCCCCGGACGTGGGCGTCGGCGGTCACGATCCGCGTCGCCATGCGCGACAGCCGCTTCCGGTCGGTTCCGGGAAGCGGCTCGACACACCGCTCGATCCGCTCGGCGAACTGAGCGGCGACCTGCTCCACGAGCTGCCGCCCGGTGTCGGTGATCGACACCTGGAACGAACGCCGGTCGACGGTGCTGGGCGTACGGGTGACCAGGCCCCGGCGCTGGGCGCGGTCGACGAGGCCGGTGATCGAGGACTTGTCGAGGCCGAGGTGGCGGCCGAGTTCGTTCATCGTCGGTTCGCGGTCCCGCAGTATCCCGAGCAGCCGAGTCTGGGTGACCGAGAGGTCGTGCTCCCCGGCGAGTTCGGCCAGCGCGTTCTGCACCAGGAACGACAACTGGGCGAGGGCGTCGACCAGGCCGAGGTCCTCGATCGGCGGGGGCGGGGTGTCGTGCGCTGAGGTCATGTCCCGGATTCTACTTGCAAAGGTACGTGGCACCTACTAATTTGATTGGTGTCACGTACTAAAACGTTCGTGGCGCCCACTAATCCCCTCGCGCCCTGTGCCCTGGATCCGATCCGAGGAGTCCTTTCATGGACATCAACGCCGCCGTCGTCAGCTCGTTCGGCACCCCGCCCCGCTACGAGCCCTTCGACCTGCCCGCGCCGACCGACGAGGACCAGGAGATCGTCGACGTCCTCGCCGTGGGCCTGCACCCCCGAGTCCGCACCGGCGCGTCGGGCAACCACTACACCAGCACCGGCAAGCTGCCGCTGGTCCCAGGCGTCGACGGGGTCGGCCGCCGTGCGGACGGGCGCCTGGTGTACTTCGTCGCCGACGACGAACTGGTCGGCCCGATGGCCACCCGCACCGTCATCGACAGCCGGCACAGCATCCCGCTCCCCGACGGCGCGGACGTCGTGAAGATCGCCGCCGCGATGAACCCGGCCATGTCGTCCTGGGTCGCGCTGCGCCGCCGCGTCCCCATCGAGGCCGGGCAGTCGGTGCTGATCCTCGGCGCCACCGGCAACGCCGGACAGATGGCCGTGCAGGTCGCCAAGCGGCTCGGCGCCGGGCGGGTCGTCGGTGCCGGACGCGACCAGGCCCGGCTGGCCACCCTCGCGGGGCTCGGCGCGGACGCGACCGTCGCGCTCACCGACGACGCCGAGGCCACCGCGACAGAGCTGGCCAAGGAGGCCGCCGAAGTCGACCTGGTCATCGACTACTTGTGGGGCAAGCCGGCCGGTGACGCGATCATGGCGCTGCTGCGGGCCCGCGCCGACCGGAGCCGCGCCCTGAACTGGATCCAGATCGGCGCCATGGCGGGCCCGACCATCGAACTCCCGTCAGTGGCACTGCGTTCGGCGAACTTCCGCCTCCAGGGCAACGGCCAGGGTGCCGTCTCGACCAGGACGTACCTGGAGGAACTCCCGTCCCTGGTCGAGGAGATCGAGAGCGGCGGCATCGCGGTCACCGCGCAGGCGGTACCCCTCTCCGAGGTCGAGGGCGCCTGGAACGCGCCCGAGGTCCCGGGCGTACGCACCGTCCTCGTGTCCTGAACTCGCCCCGACCGTCGTGCAGTTCGTCCGGGAATTATCCAAGGAGCTCGAATCCATGTCCCCCACCACAGACACCGACGTCATCATCTGCGGCACCGGCGCCGCCGGTCTGACCCTCGCCCTCGACCTCGCCCGCAGGAACATCGCCTTCCTGCTGATCGACAAGGCGCCGCAGTCGTTCGTCGGTTCGCGCGGCAAGGGCATCCAGCCCCGCAGCCAAGAGGTGTTCGAGGACCTTGGGGTGATCGACCGGATCGTCGCCTCCGGCGGTGAGTATCCCGTCCAGCGCGTCTACACCGCCGACGGGCCCATCGACCAGGTCGGCGTGGAGATGTCGGAGCCGACGCCCGAGGAGCCGTACCAAATACCCCTGCTCGTCCCGCAGTTCCTCACCGAGCGCCGGCTGCGCGAACGCCTCGCCGAGCTGGGTCACGCCCCGCACTACGGCCACGAACTCGTCGGCTTCGACCAGGACGGCGACGGCGTGACCGCGCGCATCGCCACCCCGGACGGCGAACAGGCCGTACGCGCAAGGTACTTGATCGGTGCCGACGGCGGATCGAGCTTCGTCCGCAAGGCGCTCGGGATCGGCTTCCCCGGCAAGACCCTCGGCGTGCGGGCGATCGTGGCCGACGTGTACGTGGACGGCGTCTCGACGGACGCCTGGCACCGCTGGGGCGAGGACACCGCCGGACAGGTGTCGATGTGCCCGCTGTACGGCACCGACATGTTCCAACTCCAGGCCCCCGTACCCTTCGACGTCGACCTGGACCTCTCGGCCGAGGGGCTCACCGCATTCTTCCGTGAACGCACCGGCCGCGACGACGTCGTGATCCGCTCCGTGTCCTGGGCGTCCGCGTTCCAGATGAACGCCCGGCTCGCCGACACCTACCGGCAGGGGCGCGTGTTCCTGACCGGGGACGCGGCGCACTGCCACCCGCCGACCGGTGGACAGGGCCTCAACACCAGTGTCCAGGACGCCTACAACCTGGGCTGGAAGCTCGCCGCCGTGCTCGGCGGCGCCCCGGATTCCTTGCTGGAGACGTACGAGCAGGAACGCCGGCCCATCGCCGAAGCCGTCCTCGGTCTGTCCGAGAAGCTGCTCGAAGCGGCCAAGAACCGTGACATCCACCGGGGCCGCGAGGTCAGCCAGCTCGACCTCGGCTACCTGAACTCGCCCCTGTCGCTGCACACTTCGGCGCGCGACAAGGGCGTACTGGCCGGCGACCGCGCGCCCGACTCGCCCGTGACCGGCGCGGGCGGCCTCCCCACCCGCCTGTTCAGCCTGTTCCAAGGGCCGCACTGGACCCTCCTCGGCCACGACGTCGACGAGGCCTCGGCCCCAACACCGCGCCCCGGCCTGCACATCCACACCATCGGCACCCGGGGCGACATCATCGACAGCGGCGACCGCGTCCAGAACGCCTACGGACTGTCCGCCGAGCAGTGGGTGCTCGTCCGCCCGGACGGATACGTCGCGGCCGTGGTCGACACCGCCGAACTCCCCGCCGTAGAAGCCTATTTGGACACCGTCGGCGTCCGCCCCCTCGCGGCGACGCGACCCCCCACCACGGAAGCGAGCACCGACATGCCCACAGAGACTTCCTCCGACAGCACCGGCACTCCCCGCACCCGACGGGAGCACCGGCAGGCCCGGAGCGCCGCCGAGCAGCGGCTCGCCACCGCCCAGCGCGAACTCCACCAGCTCTCGCGCCAGGTCCAGCGCGACCTGCGCAGCGTCCGACGGCACGGCGAGACGACCGCCATCGTCGCCCGCTCGAACTTCGCCGAACTCGCGGTCAAGAGCATCAACCGGCTGACCGCCAACTTTCGCACCGACCGCACCGATCAGTAGCCCCTCGCTCCTCACCCACGACGGCCGGTGCCGCCCAGGGCGCCGGCCGTCACGTGGCGTCGAGGGCGTTCGTGATCGCCTTCACCCCGCCGTGCGCCGCGTACCCGCCGTCGACGGTGATCTCCGCGCCGTTGACGTACGACGCCTCGTCGGACAGCAGATAGACGACCAGCGGCGCCACCTCGTCGACCGTGCCCGCCCGGCCCTGCGGGGTCAGCGAGAGATGGGCCTGGACGAAGACCGGGTTGGCGGAGGCCATCAGCGGGGTCTCGATGTAGCCGGGGTGGATCACGTTCGTGCGGATGCCGCGCGGCGCCAGCTCCAGCGCGGCCACCTTCGACAGCCCGCGCAGCGCCCACTTGCTGGCCGTGTACGCGACCGCGTGATGCGCGGTGAGGCCCGCGACCGAGCCGACGTTCACGATGGACGAACCGGCAGACATGAGCGGGGTGAGGGTTTGGATGCCGAGCAGCGCGCCGGTCGTGTTGACCGCGAACGCCCGGTTCCAGTCGGCGAGTTCGACCGATCCGAGGCGGGCACGCACGGCGATGCCGGCGTTGTTGACGAGCCCGTGCACCTCGGTGAGTGAAGCCGCCAGCCCCGCCCAGTCGTCCGGAGACGACACGTCCAGGTGCCGGTAGCGCACGTCCAGGCCGTCTGCGCGCAGGGACGCGGCGAGCTTCTCGCCCGCCTCGTCCAGGACGTCGGTCGCGATCACCGTCGCGCCCTCCCGGGCGGTGGCCGCGACCTCGGCGGCTCCCTGGCCCTGCGCGGCCCCGGTGACGACGACGGTACGACCGGCCAGACGCGTGCGGCTCACGGTTCCTCCAGGGGGTGCGGGCTGTGTCCCGTCCACGCTAGGAAGCCGGGGTCAGCTCCGGAAACGCACGATCGGCATGGGTGGCATCCACGCCGGCGATCTCGCGCACGACCGGGTCGTCCAGCGACGCGGCCACCTCGCGGACCGTCTCCCGCAGCCATCGGTGCGCCGGGTCCGCGTGCCGGTTGTGGTGCCAGTACATGGCCTCCACCAGCGGTACGTCCGGGAAGGGCGTCGGTACGACGGCACAGCGCGCGAAGCCCTCGTAGCGCCGGGCGAGCCGCTCGGGGACCACGGCGACCAGGTCGGTGCCGCCCACCAGGAACGGCAGCACGTTGAAGCCGGGCGTGCTGACCTGCACCCGGGGTGTGATGCCGAGGGTCTCCAACTGCCGGTCGGCGGGCGTGAGTTTGCCGATGACGCACGCCGCGTGGGGCATCTCCGCGAGGTCGCGCAGCGAGAGCCGCCCGTCCACCAGCCGAGGGTTGTCCGGGTCGACGATGCACACGAACCGGTCGTGCATCACGGTCTCGCTGACGCCCGGCAGCTGATAGCCGAGCGGCACGATCATCAGGTCGTGGCAGCGGAGATGCGTCTCCGTCTCCAACTGCCCGATGACGATGGGGTGGAAGTCGATCCGGATGCCCGGGGCCTCCTGCGCCAGGGCCCGCAGCAGCGGTTCCATGAACACCGTCATGACGTAGTCCGACATCACGACCGAGAACCGCTGCCGACTGCGCGACGGATCGAAGTGCCTGGTCAGCGACAGCGCCTCCTCCGCCTTGTGCAGCGAGGACTGGACGACCGGAAGCAGCCGCTCCGCGAGCGGGGTCAGTTCGTACTCGCGGCCCACCCGCACCAGCAACTCGTCGTTGAAGTGCCGCCGCAACCGGGCCAGGGAGCCGCTCATCGCGGACTGGCTGGTGGACAGCCGCACCCCCGCGTGGGTGACGTTCTTCTCCTCCAGGAGGGCTTCCAGCGCCACCAGAAGATTCAGGTCGATTGCTCCCAGACCCATGCGTGTGTCCTTCCGGCCGCGTCGTTGAAGCTCGGTGGAACCGGAGCGTAACGAGCGGTCTCCCGCCGAGGAAGGGGCCGGGGGACAAGTCACAGGGATCCGATAGCTGCCATCGGATCCCTGGATGTCTGCAGGTCGTGGGGTTTTCCGGCGCTTCTACGGCCGTGGGGTCCGGCCGCGCTTGCGGGCGCGCGGCAGGTACACGTCCGTACGGCCGGGCACGACACGGTTGGAGAGGGTGCCGAGGCGCTCCACGGAGAGTGTCACCTCGTCCCCGGGCCGGAGCGGCGGCGGGGTGCGCTCGCCGACCCGGCCCCAGAACTCCGCCAGCGCGCCCCAGCCGCAGGTGCCCGAGCCGAGGATGTCCCCGGGGCGCACCCAGGCGTCCCGGGAGGCGTAGGCGATCATCTCCTCGAAGGTCCAGGACACGTTGGCGAGGGTGTCGCGGCCGATCAGCTCACCGTTGAGGGTGGCCGTCATCTCCAGGTCCAGGAAGCCGTCCGGGTCGCGTCGGTCCTCGACCTCGTCGGCGGTGACCAGGCAGGGGCCGAGTGTGTTCGCGAAGTCCTTGCCCTTGGAGAAGCCGAGCCCGAGGTTCTTCTCCGGCTTCTGCAGATCGCGCGCCGACCAGTCGTTGAAGACCAGATAGCCGACGATGTGCTCGCGCGCCTGCTCCGGCGTGAGGTCACGCCCGCTGCGGCCGATGACGACACCGACCTCCAACTCGAAGTCCAGCACCGAACACCCCGCCGGGACCGGCACGTCGTCGTGCGCGCCGTACGCCGCATGGGGGTTGGTGAAGTAGAAGTTGGGCGCCCGGTACCACTCCTCGGGCACGTGCTCCAGCCCGTCGAGGGACTTCGAGACCCCCTCGATGTGCGCCTCGAACCCGACGAAGTCCCGGATGGACGGCGGCTTGAGGGGAGGCAGCAGCCGCACCTGATCCACCGTCAAGTCGCTTGGTGTGCGCAGTGCTTCGGTACCGGCCGCGTGCAGCACGTCCTGTTCCAGCAGGGTCAGTACGGTGATCCCCTCGGGCAGCGGATGGATCGACCCGTCCCGGACGACCCCGGCGCGCTCCCCGCCCTCGTACTCGTATGTCGCGAAACGCATCGCTCACTGCTCCCAGTGGTTGGTGTTGGTGACGGTCCCCGTGCTGAGGTGGCCGGCGAAGAGACCCTTGGGGTCGTACGCGGCCCGGATCTCCCGCAGCCGCCGCCACTGTTCGTCGCCCATGAACCTCAACTGCCGCACGGTGAAGTCGGAGTCGCCGAGGTACTGGCCGACGGTCACCGGCTCCATGTCCGCCATCGCCCCGTCCAGCCAGGTCCGCAACTCCGCGTCCCGTGCCGGATCGTCGTGGATGACGTACGTGGCGCAGTAGATCTCCGACTGCAACGAGAAGGCCATGTCGGGGAGTTGGCGCAGCGGGGCCATGGAGAACCAGATGGTGAAGGTCTGCCGGGTGGGCTGCTCGGTGAAGGCCTTGCGGATCGCCGGGACGACCTCGTCGGCGGGGCCGGTCAGCCAGGCGTTGTCGACCAGGTAGCGGTGGCCCTCGGGGTTGGCGATGCGCTGACCCGCCAACTGCTCGGCGAACGTGGTCTGTTGGGCCTCCACGCGGAACAGTGCCCGGTCCGCGTACGGGTTGGCGTGCAGCGGTGCCAGCGCCTCGACGGCTTCGTCCGCGGTGTTGGTCATCGACACGCCTGTGACCAGCAGCACCGGTTCGTCCAGGTCGGGCGGGGTCTGGGTGAGCGCGACGATCTCCACCAGGTCGGAGACGGTGTGGTGCATGCCGTGCAGCCAGGTCATGACCTCGTCGAACAGGGCGAGTGGGTAGGCGTGCACGGTGTGGCCCAGGTATGTCGGCAGTGGGCGCGTGCGCAGATGGAAGCGGGTGACGATGCCGAAGAAACCCGGGCCCGCGCCGCGTGCCGCCCAGAACAGATCGCTGTGCCGGGTCTCGTCGGCCCGCACCAACTCGCCCTCGGCGGTGACGACATCGATCGCCACGATGTTCTCCGCCGCCCAGCCCCAGCCGCGCGCGTTCCAGCCCTGCCCGCCCTGGAGCAGAAACCCGCCGATGCCTACGGAGGGGCAGTGTCCGCCGTTGAAGAAGCGCCCGAACTCGCCGAGATACGGGTTGAGTTCGTCGCCGCCCTTCACGCTGGGGGTCGCCGTCACGATCCCGGTCCCCGGGTCGTACGCCATCTCGCGGAAGCCCCCGAGGTCGATCAGCAGCGCGTCCTGACGCACCGACCAGGCGGCCCAACTGTGCCCGCCGGAACGGACGGCGACCTGCCAGCCGCGTTCGAGGGCGAGCCGTACTCCCTCCACCACGTCCTGTTCGGACTCGGCCATCAGCACGGCGGCTGGTGAACGGTCGGTCGGACGGCGGGCGTTGAAGACCCGGCCGAAGCACGCCGTCTCGAAGTCCTCGTCGTCGGGGAGGTGGAGGGTGCCGGAGAAGCGGTTCAGGTTCACAGGCGGGCTCACTTGATCGCGATCGGGTTGACGGGGGCACCCACCGCGCCGGTCACCGGCAGCGGCGCGGCGACCAGCAGGAACTCGAAGACGCCGTCGGCCGCGCAGTCCTCGGCCAGTGCCTCCAGGTCCCACATCTCGCCCAGCGGGAGGCCCATGTTGGGGATCGCTATCTGGTGCAGCGGGGACATCGCGGGCTGCGGGAACTCGTAGGGCCGTACCTCAAGTCCCCAGGTGTCGGAGGCGATCGCCGCGATCTCCGTACGGTGCAGCCAGCCGAGGGTGGTGAAGGAGAGGCCGGGCGCGTCACCGGCGGCGTAACCGCCCCAGGCGCCGAGCCGCCGTACGCGGCCGAGTTGGCCGGTGCGGATCAGGACCAGGTCTCCGCGCCGTACGGAACTGGTCGCGCCCTGTGCCTCGACCGTGGACCGCAGATGCTCCTCCAAGATGGGGAATCCGTCCGGGAGTTCACCGTGCTCGTCGCCGACCGCACGGCCCACGTCCAGGAGGACCCCACGGCTGGTGAAGGCCTCCTTCATGTGCTCGATGCCGGTGACCGAGTCGCCGTCGCCGTTGACGATGGTGCACGGACGGCCGTTCCACGCCTGCTTGTTGTCGTAGATGTGGCCCAGGCCGTCCCACTGCGTGGAGGCCTGCAAAGGCATCAGGACGTGGTCGTCGGCGCCGCCGAAACCGTGCGGGAAACCCTGGGTGCCGGCCGCCGCGTCTGAGCCGGTGTCCCGCATGTAGTGGAGCGGGTTGATCCGGCCGCGGAAACCGCGCTGCGGGCCCGACTCGTTGAACTCCTGGGCGAGCGAGAAGGACCGCCCGCGACGCACCAGGCCCACCGCGTGGGCGCGGATCGCGTCGTCGATGAAGTTCAGCGTGCCGAGCACGTCGTCCTCACCCCAGCGGCCCCAATTGCGGTAGGCGGCACGGGCCTTGGCGAGTTCTTCCTCGATCGGACCGAGGGCACCGGCGGTCATCGCGTACGTCCTTTCAGCAGCAGGTCGAGGGCGTTGCCCCCGGCGACGGCGGCCCGGTCGGCCGGAGCGAGCCCGGCCGCGTCCAGGCGGGCCACCGGGTCGTCGACGCCCATGTCGAAGGGGTGGTCCGTACCGAGGACGACCCGGTCCGCACCCACCGCCTCGACGAGGTGACGCAGCGCTCCCGGGGTGTAGACGAGGGCGTCGAACCACATCCGGCGCAGATAGGCGCTCGGCGGCTCCAAGCAACCGCGCGCGTCTTCCCGCACTTGCCAGGCGTGGTCGGAGCGGCCGATGTACGTCGGCAGATAGCCGCCGCCGTGCGCCGCCACCAACTTGAGGCGGGTGAAGCGGTCGAGGACACCGGTGAAGATGAGATGCGAGAGCGCGACCGTCGTCTCCACCGGCTGACCGACCGTGTTTCCCAGGTAGTTGGTGGCCAGGCGTGCACCGAGGGAGCAGCCCCAGGGGTGCACGAAGACGACCGCGCCCAGCTCCTCCGCCCGCTGCCACACCACGTCGTGCGCATGGTCGGCCAGTTCGCGGCCGTCGACCGTCGTGGACACGCTGATGCCGTACAGGCCATGGTCGTTGACCGCCTGGTCGAGCAACGCGACCGCGAGGTCCGGGTGTTGGAGCGGGACGGTGCCCAGGCCGTACAGGCGGTCGGGTGCGGTCGCGCAGTGGGCGGCCACGGCCGCGTTGACCGTGCGGGCGAGATGGATCGCGAGGTCGGGGTCCGCCCAGTAGTGGTGCATCGGCATCGGGCCGACCACCTGGATGTCGACGCCCATCGCGTCGAGGTCCGCGAGGCGCGTGCTGACGTCCGTCAACTTGGGCCCCAGGCGCTGGAGTTGGGCGCGGTTGGCGGCCAGGGACGCGGGGGAGTGGGCGCGCTGCTCGGCCGCGAGTTCGGCGGCGAGACCCGGGGTGCCCGCGACCAGGGCGTCGGCGGCGGGGACGGCGAGGTGGCCGTGGAAGTCGACGACGGGTGAGCCGGTCACGCCGCCGCCGTCAGGTTGCCCAGGGTCTCCGACATGATGCGGGCCGGGTCGGCGCCGGGGGTGTCCGGGTGGATCTCCCAGTCGGCGAGCTGGAGGGAGTTCTCCAGGACCATCCGGACGCGGGGGAGGCGCCGGGCCATGAACTGCTCCAGGGCCTTCTCGGTCGGCTCATCGCCCGTCACCAACTCGGCGAGCAGCACGGCGTCTTCCATGCACATCGCGGCGCCCTGCGCGATCAGCGGCGGACAGGCGTGCGCCGCGTCGCCGATGACCAGTGCGCGGCCCCGGTGCCAGGGTTCGTCGACGAGGATCGCCTCGATCCAGCGGTAGTCGACCGCCGTGTCGTCGGGCAGCGAGGCGAGGATCCCGCCCCAGGTGCCCCCGTACCCGGCGCCGCGTTCGCGCAGCAGGGCGAGGGGCGCGCGGGGGCCGATCAGGGTGGTGTCGAGGTTCTCGTCGAGGAGGTAGGCGTAGCACTGGTCGGGGGAGATCGGGCTGTAGCCGGCCTTGAAGCGCGGGCCGCCGTAGTACACCTCGGCGCAGTCCATCTCGGCCGGGCGGTCGGCGACGACCCGGAAGATCGACATACCTACGGGGCGGGGCTTGGCGTCGATGCCGATCAGCGCGCGCATCGCCGAGTTGATGCCGTCGGCGCCCACGACGAGGTCGTAGCGGCCGGTCGTACCGTCCGTGAAGGTGACGTCCACGTGGTCGGGTGTCTGGTCGAGCCGGTCCACGCTCAGCCCGAGGCGGACCCGCACCCCGTGCGCGCGGACCGCGTCGCACAGGGCGTCCTGCAGATCCGAGCGCAACGCGCCTGCTGTGGACGGCAGTTCGGGACCGCCGGTGTGCGGGGTGTCCAACTCGATGATCAGCCCGCCGTCGGCGCGGCGCAGCCGCATGATGTCGAACGGCACCGCCCGGGCCAGCACCCGGTCCAGGACACCCACGGAACGCAGCGCCTTGAGCGCGTTGCCCTGAAGGGTGATGCCATGGCCCACACCGAACCACTGCGGAGAGATCTCGGCGAGCTCCACCTCGGCGCCCCGCTGGGCGAGCGCGAGACACAGCACGCTTCCGGTGATGCCGCCGCCGACGACGAGCACCTTTTGTACGGGCATGGGCGATCCTTGCGAACGTAGACAGAGGAGTGGGGGTCATCCCGGGAAGCGGGCGCCGAGTTCGTGGAAGTGCTCGACGGCCGGCGGCCCGGCGAAGAACGGCCCGACCAGCGCCCGCCAGCGCCCGAAGGCCTCGGACTCCCGGAAGCCGACCGTGTGCGCCTCGACCGACTCCCAGCCGACCAGCAGCAGGAAGGTCGTCGGGCGCTCCGCACCGCGCAGCAGCTCGGCCCAGCGGAAGCCGTCGGCCTCGGCGAGCACCTCGCGGGCCTTGTCGAACACCTCCGCGAACTCCCGCTCGCGGCCCGCCTCTACGGTCAGCTCGGCATGCTCGACGACCACGGTGCGCTCCTCGGGTGGTGGGGTGCTCCGAGCCTGCGTGGCGCCCGACGCGGGGGTCAACGGATCGAGGCATCGGCAAGGGGGACGTCATGCATCCCGTACGGCGATGGACCAGCAGTTCAGCCGTCCGGCGGGCCGCCGGTGGACGAGCGGTCGCGTGCCCGGCGGGCCGGTGATGGCAGGCATCGCGGATCGCCATTTCCGCCGCGCCCCGAGGCTGCCTAGCGTCGACGGCGAGCCCCCACCCGTACGAGGAGAGCGCCGTGCCCGATCAACTGCCCACCCACGCCGGACCGTTCGCGCTCGGCACGTTCGCCTCCGGTGCGGCGGACTTCCCCGGCCTGGTCACCGGCGACCGCGTGCGCGACCTCTCCGACCTCGTGCCGTCGATACGGGCGCTCGTCGAGGAGTGGGACAGCTGGCTGCCCCGGCTCGGCGAACTGGCCCGGTCCACCGAGGGGACCTGGCACGAACTGGCCGCGCTGCGCGTCCTGACCCCGATCGAGCCCGGCCAGATCCTCCAGAGTGGCGCCAACTACCGCAAGCACGTGGTCGATCTGGTCGCCGCCGAGAAGGAGAGCGTCCACGGCGCCACCCCCGAAGAGGCCCGTGCCGACGCCGAGTCGATGATGGACGAGCGCGCCCGCAACGGAGTGCCGTACGTCTTCCTCGGCTCCCCGCGCGCCCTCTCCGGTCCCTACGACGACATCGTGCTCCCCGCGCTCGGCGAACAGCACGACTGGGAACTCGAACTCGCTCTGGTCATCGGGAAGTCGGGCAAGAACATTGCGGCCGAGGACGCGATGGAGTACGTCGCCGGGTACACGATCTCGAATGACCTCACCACCCGCGACCGGCTCTACCGGCCCGACCTCAAGGCGATCGGTACCGACTGGTTCACCGCCAAGAACGCGGACACCTTCCTGCCGACCGGGCCCTTCCTGGTACCGGCCGCCTTCGTCGGAGACCCCGGTGACCTGCGGATCACCCTGCGCCACAACGGAGTTGTCCGCCAGGACGAGTCGACGAAGGACATGATCTTCGACATCCCCCGGCTCATCGCGTACATCTCCACGACCACCACCCTGCGCCCCGGCGACCTGCTGCTCACCGGTTCCCCGGCCGGCAACGGCGCGCACTGGGGCGTCTTCCTGAAGCCCGGCGACGTCGTCGAGTCCGAGATCACCGGCCTGGGCCACCAGCGCAACACCGTCAGGAGCCACGCATGAGCTTCCAGCCCATCACCCATCTGCGCCATGTCGACCTGGCCGTACCGGACTTCGCCCGCCAGCGCGCCTTCTACGGCACGACGTGGGGCCTGACCGAGGTGGCCAACGACAGCGGTGTCGCCTTCTTCGCCGCCGAGGGCAGCCCCGAGCAGTACATCGTCCGCATCCGCGAGGACGAGCGGAAGCGGATGGACCTTGTTGCCTTTGGCGCCGAATCACCGGCCGCCGTCGACGAGTTGCACGGACGGCTGGGGCGGGCCGGCATCCAACTCATCGGTGAGCCCGGCGTGTTGGACACCCCCGGCGGTGGCTACGGCTTCCGGTTCTTCGACCCGGACGGGCGGGTCGTCGAGGTCTCAGCGGACGTCGAGACCCGCGCCCACCGGAAGATCGAGGAACGTGAGGCGATCCCGGTCCGGCTCTCGCACTGCGTGGTCAACTCCCAGGACCCGGAAGGGCTGCGGGACTTCTACGTCCAGCACCTCGGGTTCCAGCTCACCGACACGCTGTACTCGGCGCACATGGGCGACCTCATGTACTTCCTGCGGTGCAGCCCGCTCCACCACTCCTTCGCGATCGCGCGCGGCCCCCATGTCTCCCTGCACCACGCCTCGTTCGAGATGCGCGGGGTGGAGGAGTACATGCGCGGCACCGGGCGGGCGTTGCGTGCCGGGACCCGGCTCACCTGGGGGCCCGGACGGCATCTCGCCGGTGACAACACCTTCTCTTACTTCCACGACCCGCACGGCAACACCGTCGAGTACACGACCGAACTCGCCGTACTCGAAGAGGACTTGTGGCACCCGGGCCGCCATGACGTCGACGACCCGATCACCCAGGACCAGTGGGGTACCGCCGACCCGATGAGCGAGACGGTCGCCAAGGAGCAGTTCAACGACCCCGACGTGCTCTTCGAAGCACCGCCGGTCTGAGCAGAACACCCAACCCGCATGAGAGAGGCCGCAGTTGTGGCAACGATCCTGAAGCACGCCGTGCCCAAGTCGGAGGTGACCGCCTCGCTCGCCCAGGTGCGCGAGACCGTGACCGGCGTCATCGCGGACATCCGTGCGCGCGGTGACGAGGCGGTGCGCGCCTACTCCGAGAAGTTCGACAAGTGGAGCCCCGACTCCTTCCGGCTGACGGACGAGGAGGTCGAGAAGATCGTCGCGTCGGTGCCGCAGCAGGTCATCGACGACATCCGCTTCGTCCAGGACCAGGTGCGCACCTTCGCCCGTCACCAGCTGGACTCCTTGCGGGAGTTCGAGGTGGAGACCCTGCCGGGTGTGCGGCTCGGGCAGAAGCACATCCCGGTGCAGGCGGCGGGCGCGTACATTCCCGGCGGGCGTTACCCGCTCACCGCCTCGGCCCACATGACCATCGTCACCGCCAAGGTCGCGGGCGTCCCCCGGGTCGTCGCCTGTACGCCGCCCATCCATGGGGAGATCCCGGCCGCCACCGTCGCCGCGATGCATCTCGCCGGCGCCGACGAGATCTGGCTGCTCGGCGGGGTGCAGGCGGTGGCCGCCATGTCCGTCGGCACCGACACGATGCGGCCCGTCAACCTGATCGCCGGGCCCGGCAACGCCTATGTCGCCGAGGCCAAGCGGCAGTTGTTCGGGGAGATCGGGATCGACCTGTTCGCCGGGCCGACCGAGATCCTGGTCCTGGCCGACGACGAGGCCGACCCGTTCGTGTGCGCCGTAGACCTGCTCTCGCAGGCCGAGCACGGGCCCGACTCCCCGGCCGTCCTCATCACCACCTCCCGCGAGGTCGCCGAGAAGACGATCGACGAGGTGGAACGCCTCCTGCCCGGCATGCCCACCCGCGACTTCGCCGCGCCCGCCTGGCGCGACCACGGCCAGGTCCATGTCGTCGACACCCTCGACGAGCTGTACGCCCTCGCCGACGAGTTCGCCTTCGAGCACGTCGAGGTACTGACCGCCGAACCGCGCCTCGCACTGGAGCGGATGACCCAGTACGGCGCCCTGTTCCTCGGCGAGGGCACCTGTGTGTCGTTCGGCGACAAGGTCATCGGCACGAACCATGTGCTGCCCACACGTGGTGCCGCGCGCTATACCGGCGGCTTGTGGGTGGGGAAGTACCTCAAGACGGTCACCTACCAGGAGGTCACCGACACCGACTCCCAGGTGCTGCTCGGCCGGTTGTGCGGGCGGGCGGCACGCGTGGAGTTGTTCGAGGGGCATGCGCGTTCCGGTGACGTACGGGCGGCGAAGGCCGCGGGCGACGAGCTGCCCTGGAACACCGCGTGACCCTGGACGGCCGTACGGCACTCGTCACCGGGGGCGGGGGACCGCTGGGCCGCGCCTTCGCGCTCGCCCTCGCGGACGCCGGTGTCCGGGTGATCCTGGTCGGGCGTAACGAGACGGCGCTCGCGGAGGCGGCCGCACTGGTGGAGAAGGACGGCGGAGAGGCTCGTACGGCCTCCTGCGATGTCTCCGACCCGCGGGCGGTCAGTGCCCTGGCCGACCAACTCGCCGACGAGGACGTGTCGTTGCTCGTCAACAACGCCGGAGTCGGCGGTCCCGTACGGCCGTTGGTCGACATCGAGCCGGACGAGTGGGACGACGTGTTCGCCGCCAACGTCCGGGGCGTCTATCTGATGTGCCGCGCCTTTCTGCCGCCGATGCTCGCGGCCGGGCGCGGTGACATCGTCAACGTCGCCTCGGTCAGCGGCAAGCGCCCGCTGCTCAACCGGACCCCGTACACCGCCTCCAAGATGGCGCTGCTCGGCCTGACCCGGACCCTTGCAGGGGAGGTCGGCCCGCAGGGGATCGCGGTCAACTCCCTTTCCCCTGGCCCGGTTCGGGGCCCGCGCATGGACCGCAACTTCCGGCTCACCGCCGAGCTGACCGGCTGCACGGTCGCCGAGGCCGAGCGCGACTTCGCCTCCCGGGCCGCCCTCGGCCGGCTCGTCGAGGAACACGAAGTCGCTCAGGCGCTCGTGGCGATGCTCGCGATGCCCGGCCTGTGCGGGGCCGACATCGACCTGTCGGCCGGGATGATCGCCCCGTCGTAGCCGAACGGGGTGCGGAGAACGGCGAGGTGGACGGCTGACGAGCCGCCCGCCTCGCCGTCGTGCGTAGGGGGACACACCCGCTATGACGACTCTGTGTGACCGCCATGAAATGGTCCGCCTGATCCGAGGCATCGGGCTCTCATATGTGTGTGCCGCCTGCCTATTCCCTGGTTCTCGTGGCTGCTTCACTCCCTCGTGCGCACCTTCGGTGCCTCCGCCGGGCCGTCCGCATCCCGCGTTCGACGGCCGGCCGGTCACACTGCGCGACGGCGCATCGATCCCTGGGAAGGCAAGCAATGACGCTGATCACCCGACGCTCGGTCCTGATCGCCGGTACCGCCACGGCCGGAGCCGTACTGGTGCCGGCGGTCTCCGCCACCGCCGCGCCGACGGCCCTCAAGTCCCCGAAGGCCACGAAGACTTCGGGCACGCGGATCTCGGTCGCATCCGGTGAGACGTACACGGTCTCCGCGACCACCCGCGTGAGCGAGCTGTCGATCGCCGACGGAGGCGCGATCGCCGCCCCGGACGGCTCCAGCCTCTCCCTGACCGTCGACGGCGTGGAGACCGGCCAACTCCTCACCGCCACCGGCGGAACGGCCACCCTGATCCAGGCCGGCACCTACCGGGGAGACGTAGTCCTGACCGTCGCCGCGGCCAACGAGGTGACCTACGAGACGCTCACCTTCCCTTTCCGGCAGGCGGTCTACGTCGACGGCGACGGCGTGGTCAAGGACAAGTCCGTCCTCGCGGCCGTCCTCGGCGGCAAGCTCACCGACGCCTACGCGAAGAACGTGTCGATCAACTCGACCGGCGAGTGCTTCGACGGCGTGTACGTCCAGGACGCCACCTACACCCTCGACCGGCCCTCCATCTCCCTTACCGGCAACGGCCGTTGCGACTTCGCGGGCTACGGCGCGGCGGTCGTCGGCGACGGTTCCGCGACCACGCTCGTCGTGGACGGCGCCCGGATCGACAACAAGGGAGTCGTCCGCACCGCCGTCATCTCCAACGACGGCGCGAACGTCATCGTCAAGGACTCAGTCCTCCGCGCCCGCAACGGCGTCCTGCCCGCCGACTACCAAGCCACTGTGGAAACCCCGTACATGGAGTCCGTGCCCTGGATGCTCGGCCTCGACGGCAACGTCCGCGCCACCAACCTCATCGGCAAGAACAGCAGGGCCACCTACCTCAACTCGACCGTGTTCTCCGAGACTTGGGGCGCCCTGTCGGTCGAGGGCGGCAGCGGGCTCAAACTGACCGCGATCAACAGCCATTTCGGCAACACGGGGGAGTACGGCTACGGCACCTACGCCATCGGCGACGCGACCGTGCGGGTGCTCGGCTCCCGGCTCGACGTCGGCAGCTACGCGACCATCATCGCGGGCCCGGCAGCGGTCGTGCACTACGGCGACAGCACCAAGGCGGCCGTCGCCGCGCTCAACACCGAGCTGGAACTCGGCCTGTCCAAGGCCGAGTTGGCGTCGATCCCGGCGCGCAACACCGTCGTGGACTCCGGGCACTTCGGCTACATGTTCTTCGGCGCCGGCCAACTCACCCTCGACGGCGGCACGGTGATCAACTCCGACCGGGCGACCTTCCTCAACAAGGGCCAGCAGACCACGATCAGCGTCGACGGCTCGCAGGGCGCCAGGCTCAACCCGCGCGACGGGATCATCCTCCAGATGATCGAGCTGGACGACCCGGGCTCGGTCAACGTCAACGGCAAGATGATGAACATCGGCGTCTACACCGAGCCGACCGGCGACCCGGCGAAGGACGCGACCTTCGACCCGACCGCCGTGCACGCTACGGACGGTGCCGCCACCTTCAACTCCATAGCTTTGAAAGGTGACTTCTACAACGGCATGCGCACCGGCAAGAACATGGTCCTCACCTTCGAGAGCGCGAGTGTCGAGGGGATCATCTCCGCGTCGAAGGCCAAGCACCGCGTCTCCAGCATCGACGCGTCGACCTTCTACGAGCTCGGCATCGTCACCAACACCACCCAGGCCGCCGTCAACAACGGCGCGATCGTGCGGCTGAACAGCGGCTCGACCTGGACGGTCACAGGCACCTCGTACCTGACCCGCCTCGCCCTCGCCGCCGACGCGACCGTCAAGGCGCCCCGGGGCAAGAAAGTCACGCTGACGGTCGACGGGACGGCCACGGCCATCACTCCGGGCCAGACCTACACGGGTGCGCTCACGTTGACCGTGGCGTGAGCGATGGCGGGGGCGCGTGCCGCTCAGGGCTCAGGCACCGGGCCTCACGCGAGCCGCGCCTCCGCCTCCTTGGCGATCTGCTCGAACTGCGCACCCATGGCGGCCTGGAGGGCCTGTGCCCCCGACAACGGCCGCACCATGACCGTCAGTTCGTCGATCAGGCCCTCCTCGTTGACGTGGATGAAGTCGCACCCGGTCAGCTCGCGGTCGCCGACCCGCGCGGCGAACATCAGCGCGCTGTCGCTGCCGTCCGGGTCGCCGATCTCCCGTACGTACCGGAAGTCCTCGAAGACCCGCGCCACCCCGTGCAGGATCGCCGCGGTGATCGCCTTCCCGGGGTACGGCTTGAACACGACCGGGCTGGTGAAGACCACGTCCTGCGCCAGCAGCGCCTCGACGGCGTCCATGTCCTGCGCCTCGACCGCCTCACGGAACGCACGCATCGGCTCACCTCATAGTCAATTAGTTGAGTAGGTGTGGATGAGACTAATCAACGGCTGTTAGCGTGTCCACATGTCCCTCAAGTACGCGGTCCTCGCGGCCCTCCTGGAAGGCGAGGCCTCGGGCTACGAGCTGGCGAAGGTGTTCGACGTGTCGCTGGCGAACTTCTGGCCCGCGACACCGCAGCAGCTCTACCGCGAGCTGGAGCGCCTCGCGCAGGACGGACTGATCGAGGCACGGGTCGTACAGCAGGAACGCAGGCCCAACAAAAGGATGTTCACGCTCACCGGGGCCGGCCGCCGCGACCTCGACACCTTCGCGGCCGAGCCGCCCCGGCGCCCCACCGCCATCCGCGACGAACTCCTCATCAAGATCCAGGCCATGGACGGCACCGACCCCGCCGTCACCCGCGAGCTGATCGAGGAGCGCAGGTCGTGGTCGCGCGGCAAGCTGGACCGCTACGAGCGCGTACGGGACCGACTCCTCGGCGGCCGGACCGAGGAGGAGTACCTCCGGGACGCCGAGCGCGTCGGGCCGTATCTCACGCTGATGGCCGGGATCAGCTTCGAGGAGGAGAACCTGCGCTGGTGCGAGCGCGTTCTGGCGATCCTCAAGCAGCGCGTTGCCCTAGGCTGACCCGGATGTTCAGCCCCGAAGGCCCCAGTCTGCGCGAACTCGCCGTCCAGGCCCTGTCGTCCGTCGAGCACGGCTACGACCTCCTCGCGCCCAAGTTCGACCACACCCCGTTCCGCACCCCGGCCCCGCTCCTCGACGCGGTCGCCACGATGCTGCGCCGCGTCGGCCCCTTCGACGACGGACTCGACCTGTGCTGCGGCACCGGCGCGGGCGTCGAGGTGCTGACGAAGGTGTGCCAAGTGAGCGTCACCGGCGTCGACTTCAGCGCTGGCATGCTCGACGTCGCGCGGGAGCAGGTGACGAGCGGCGAACCCCGAGTCTCATGGGTGCGCGGCGACGCCCGGGCTCTGCCGTTCACGGCGGCTTTCGACCTGGTGGTGAGCTTCGGGGCGTTCGGCCACTTCCTGCCCCGCGAACTGCCGGGGTTGTTCGAACAGGTCCATTCGGTGCTGCGGCCGGGTGGATGCTTCGCCTTTCCCGTCGTGGCACCGCCGCGCCCCACAACTCCCGCGTACTGGATGCTGTCCGGCTTCGACGCGGTGATGAAGGTGCGCAACGCGGTCTGGCGGCCGCCGTTCGTCATGTACTACCGGGACTTCCAACTCGGTTACGTGCGGCCGGAGTTGGAGCGGGCGGGCTTCGGCGTCGACCTCTACGCGCTGCCCGAGTTCGGAGACCGCGACGACGGCAGCCCCCGCGTCCGCATGGTTGCGGCGCGACGGCTGCCGTAGCCGGAGTGGTTATCAACTCGTCGCTGTCGCCGCCGACTTGATGACCTTCGTGACCAGGTCGGGGTGGGAGATCATCACGACGTGCGAGGAGTCCACCACGGTCGTGTGCGAACCGGCCCGCTTGGCCTCGAAGCGCTCCAGGTCGGGCGCGATCGCCCTGTCCTGCGCCGCCACGACGGCCCACGAGGGGATGTCGCGCCAGGCCGCCGCCGTGGCGACGTCCGTGAACGCGGCCGCGCTGATGGGGCGTTGGGAGGCCCCCAGCAGTGCGGACGTGGCCGCCGGGAGGTCGGCGGTGAACACCGCGTGGAACTTCGCCGTCTGGATGGCCAGATCGGTGCCGCCCGCGCCGTCGGGCAACGGCTGCAACGCGTCGCTCAGCTGCGAGCCGGGGAACCGCGCGCCGAGTTCGCCGAGTTGCTCGCCCTTGTCGGGGACGAAGGCCGCGACGTACACGAGCGCCTTCACGCTCGCGTCGCCCGCGGCCGCCTGGGTGATCACCGCGCCGCCGTAGGAGTGTCCTACGACGACCTTCGGACCGTCGATCGTCTTGAGGATCGCGGAGATGTAGGCGGCGTCCGAGGTCAGCCCGCGCAGCGGATTGGCGGGTGGCACGACCGTGTACCCCGCCTTCTGCAGTCGGGAGGCCACGGCCGACCAGCTGGACGCGTCGGCGAACGCCCCGTGTACCAGGACCACGGTGGGCTTCGGCTTGGAGTGCGAACCCCCGGTGGCGGATGCCGCTGAGGTGGGGAGCGCGGTGGCCGCGAGGGTGCCGGCCGCCACAACTGCCCCCAGGAGCAAGGGTCTACGGGAAATCGTCATCGGTGGGCTCCGGTCGAGGTCGAGGAGATCGGCGTCGCGCGTGTGCTCATCAATGCCCGGCAGGCGTACGGGAGTTCAGACATAGCGGCGCACGAACGACAAGGCGGTGTCCGCGACCTCCTGCCAGCCGTGGTCGATGGTCAGGGCGTGGCCCCGGTCCTTGATCTCGGTGATCTCGGTGACGTTCTTGTTGTGCTGCTGCTTCTTGTAGGAGGCGTTGGCGATCGACCACGGCACGGTGTGGTCCTTCTCGCCCGAGATGATCAGGAGCGGGCCGCGGTCGGGGTTCTCCGTGTCGACCTTCGCCTCGGTCCACGGGTTGAGGTTCGCCGTGGCCGCCTGGAACAGCGGAGCGCCCGGCGCGGGCACCGCGAACGTCTCGTACAACTCCCGTGCCTCCTCCTCACCGACGGCGTTGGCGAAGCCGTAGCGGAACTGGTCGTAGGTGAGGGGGACCGCGCGGTTGCGGTTGGCGGGGTTGCTGAGGACCGGTGCGGAGGAGCGCAGCGCGGAGATCGGCAGGGGCAGCACGCCCCGGAACGGCGCCGGGTCGATCGCCACGGACGCGGCGGACAGTCCGCGCCCGGCGAGGATCTGCGTGAGCAGGCCGCCGAAGGAGTGGCCGACGATCGCCGGCTTACGGGTCAGCGTGCCGATCAACTCCGTGAGGTGGTCGGCGACTTGGCCGACCGTCTTGCCCGCCATGACCTCGGGGTGTTCGTTGGCCTCCTTGACTGTCTCCGGGTCGTCGGGCCAGGACAGCGAGACCGGCGCGTACCCGGCCTGCTCGAAGTGCGCCGCCCAGCGGTCCCAACTGCTCGGCAACAGCCACAGACCGTGGACGAAGACGACCGGCGTGCGTTCGATGGCGTTCGCCCGCTCGATCTGCTGTACGTCGATATGGGTCATGCCCGCAGTATGCGTCCGTGGAGTCCTGGAGTCTGGTGTACGGCCGGACTTGGTGCGGGACGGCGCCATTGTCGCGGCCTGGGTGATCTCCTACGCTGAAGCGCGTGGGGGCAAGAGTGCTGTCCGGGAACGGAGTTGTGCATGCTCAGCAAGGGTGAAGCCGGCGAAGCGGTCCGCCAGGCCAAGGTGAAGACCGGTGTCACATGGGCCCAGTTGGCGGAGGCCGTGGGCCGCCCGCTCGCGTGGACGACCGCGGCCCTGCTGGGCCAGCACCCCATGTCCAAGGACGAGGCGGCGACGGCCGTCGCCCTCCTCGAACTCGGCGAGGACGCCGCCCTCGCCTTCCAACTCCAGCCCACCCGGGGCGCGTTGGACGCGACCGTACCCGTGGACCCGACGATCTACCGGCTCTACGAGGTCGTCCAGGTCTACGGCCCCACCATCAAGGAGCTGATCCACGAGGAGTTCGGCGACGGCATCATGAGCGCCATCAACTTCCGCCTCGATGTCAGCCGCGCGCCCGATCCGGCCGGGGACCGGGTCGTCATCACCCTCGACGGGAAGTACCTGCAGTACCAGTGGGAGTGATCGAGAGGTGCTCCTCGGCCCGGACCGTCAGGGCGGCGAGGACCAGTCCTCTCCAGCGGCGGGGCGACCGTACGCGCGCGGTGCCCCGCCGGTTCGATGTGGTGGTGCCTGATATGGGGGCTCAGCCCATGTGGACCGGAGCGGCGCTTTCAGTGGGCTGCTGCCGGCCGGCGGTGACGGCGAACGCGGTCACCGCGGCACCGGCGACGAACACGGCCCCGGCGGCGACGAATGCCATCGTGTAGCCGTGCGTCAGCGCGTCCCCCGCCTTCGATACGAGGGCCAAGTCCTTGGTGGCCAGGCCTCGGTAGAGGGCGCCGGCCGCCTGGGGCAGCTTGTCGTCGGCCGCTGAGGTCGAGATCGTCGAGAGGACGGCGAGGCCCAGGGCACCGCCGATCTGCTGTGCGGTGTTGAGCAGGGCCGAGGCGATGCCGGTGTCCTGGTGGGAGACACCGCTGACCGCGCCGAGCGTCATCGGGACGAAGCTCATGCCCAGGCCGAGCGCGGTGACGAACATCGCCGGCATGAGGTGTCCGGCGTAGGAGGAGTCCCGTTCCAGGGTGGCGAACCAGAACATGCCCGCGGCGGCGACCAACAGGCCCGGTCCGGCGATGAGTCGGGGCGCGCGGTGGGCGACGAGCTTGGAACTGATGCCCGCGGCGGCGGCCATGCCGAAACTGAACGGCAGATAGGCGAAGCCGGTCCTGATGGGGCTGTAGCCGAGGATCAGTTGCATGTAGAGCGTCAGGAAGTAGAAGAAGGCGAACATGCCGGAGCCGATGAACAGCATCGTGGCGTAACTGCCCCACCGATTACGGTCCTTGAACAGCCGCAGCGGCATCATCGGGTCCGGCGTACGGGCCTGCAGGAACAGGAAGGCGATCAACAGGACGGCCGCGACCGCGAAGCAGCCCAGGGTGAGGCCGCCCGTCCAGCCGTGCTCGCCGCCGCGTGTGATGCCGTAGACCAGGGAGATCAGACCGCCGGTCCCGGTGACGGCACCGGGGACGTCCAGGCGGCCGGGGTGGCGCTTTGCCTCGACGAGGCTGCGGGTGCCGGCGAGGACGGCGAGGCCGATGGGGATGTTGACGAAGAACACCCAACGCCAGTCCAGGACATCGGTGAGCAGACCGCCGAGCAGCAGGCCGACCGTGGCACCGAGACCGCCCATCGCGGCGTAGACGCCCATGGCCCGGTTGCGGGGCCTCCCCGTCGGGAACGTCGTGGTGATCAGGGCCAGGGCGCTGGGTGCGGCGAGGGCCGCGCCGACGCCCTGGAGGATGCGCGCGCCGATCAACAGGCCCTCGTCCGGGGCGAGTCCGCCGAGCAGGGAGGCGAGGGTGAAGACGGCGATGCCCACTTGGAACATCCGGCGTCGGCCGAACAGATCGCCCGCCTTGCCGCCGAGCAGCAGCAGACCGCCGAAGGCCAGCGCGTACGAGTTGACGATCCAGGCCAGGTTCGCGTCGGAGACGCCGAGATCGGTCTGGATGGCGGGGAGGGCGATATTCGTGATGGTGGCATCGAGGATGACCATCAACTGGGCCGCCGCGATGACGAACAGGGCGAGACCGAGATGCCGGTTTACGGGGGCGGCACCGGAATGCTCCGGTGCCGTGGACGTGGCGGTGGCCACGCTCTCATCAGACATGGTTCAAGAACTCCAGGGAGTACCGCGAACAGGGAAAGGTGAGAGTGAACGGAATCCGGTGAGAAGCGGAACACTCGCTGTGCAATCCGAGGTCAGGGTGCCGATACGGCACGTCGCTCGACCTCGGGACGAGTGCTTACCGTAGCAGCGATTCCCCGCTGTTCGTGACGCGAAAACTCCCTTTTCGGTGTTATCGATATCGCGCTTGACGAACCCGTCCTAAGTGTGGGCAAGGGAAATGGGAGACGGCTGCGAACTGCCCACACTTTTCGAGGAAAAGCAAATGGCCGTCAATGAGACCGGTGGGTGTTGAGCCGGGCGGCCTGACGGGTCAAGTGGTCGCGCTCGGCGATATTGGGCGCTTTGCGCGCGGCCTCCGCGTACAGCCGGGCCGCCGTCTTCAGGTCGCCGTCGCGTTCGTGCAGATAGGCCGCCACCGCCGTGTACCGGGGGAGGGAGTCGTCCAGTGCCGCGAGCGCGGCCAGCCCGGCGCGCGGGCCGTCGGCCTCGCCCACGGCGACCGCGCGGTTGAGGCGGACGATCGGGTTGTCGGTCAGGCGCGCGAGTTCGTCGTACCACTCGACGATCTGCACCCAGTCCGTCTCCTCGGCGGTGGGCGCGTCCGCGTGGAGCGCCGCGATCGCCGCCTGCGCCTGGAACTCGCCCAACCGGTCGCGGGCGAGGGCGACTTGGAGGATCGTGACGCCGTCGGCGATCGCCGACGTGTCCCACCGCGCGCGGTCCTGTTCGGCGAGCGGCACCAGGCTGCCGTCCGGCGCGGTCCGGGCGGCGCGCCGCGCGTGGTGCAGCAGCATGAGCGCGAGGAGGCCCGCGACCTCGGGGTGGTCGATCGCGACGGCGAGCTGGCGGGTGAGCCGGATCGCCTCGGCGGCGAGGTCGACATCGCCGGAGTAGCCCTCGTTGAACACCAGGTAGAGGACGCGCAGTACGGTCGCGACATCGCCGGGCTGGTCGAAGCGCACCTCGGAGACGGTGCGCTTGGCCCGGCTGATCCGCTGCGCCATGGTCGCCTCGGGCACGAGGTACGCCTGCGCGATCTGCCGGGTGGTGAGTCCGCCGACGGCGCGCAGGGTAAGCGCGACCGCCGACGACGGCGTCAACTTCGGGTGGGCGCATAGGAAGTAGAGCTGGAGCGTGTCGTCCGAGGCGGGCGCGGGCCCGGGGGCCGGCTCCTCCTCCACGAGGTCCTCGCGCCTACGGCGGGCGGTCTCCGCCCGCGTCGCGTCGAGGAACCGCCGCCACGCCACCGTGACCAGCCAGCCCTTCGCGTCCCGCGGCGGATCGTCCGGCCACACCCGGACCGCCTCGACGAGCGCGTCCTGTACGGCGTCCTCGGCCGCCGCGAAGTCTGCTCCGCGGCGGACGAGGATGCCGAGCACGCTCGGCGTGAGGCTCCTCAGCAGGACCTCGTTCACTTAAAGGTGCACTCCGTGTCCGTGACGGTGGAGTGCACGCCCAGGAACGGCCGCAGCTCCAGCCACTCGTGGATCGGCTTGCCACCGGCCCCGGGGGCGGCCGACAGCTCACCGGCCAGCTCCACGGCACGCTCGTAGGTGTCGACGTCGATCACCATCCAGCCGGCGATGACGTCCTTGGTCTCGGCGAACGGGCCGTCGGTGACCGGCGGGCGGCCCTCACCGTCGTAGCGGACGAACGTCCCTTCGGGGGAGAGTGCCTGGCTGTCGACGAACTCGCCGGTCTTCTCCAGCCGGGCCGCGAAGTCGTTCATGTACTGGATGTGGGCCGTGATCTCCTCGGGGGCCCACTGGTCCATGGGGACGTCGTTCACGGCGGTGGGGGCGCCTCGGTAGTGCTTCAGCAGCAGGTACTTGGCCATGGTCGTTCTCCTCGGTGCCGGTACGACCCATTGTGGGCGCGTTCACCTCGGGGACGGAGCCGGGCGCGGGTTCTCGACATCGGCGGCGGATTTTCGCGCCGCGAGTTTCGCGAGTCCTTCGGGGAGGGCGGAAAGGGAGGCGTATCCACTCCTCTTCCCTTCTTAACGTATAGCGCACCGGGGGGCTTGCGGCAAGGCCCCCGTCGTGCCGCAGAATGTCCGGCCTGAGGCCACGACCTGCGGAAACGGGAGTCTCGAATGCGTGTGTTGCTGACGACGTGGGGATCGCGCGGGGATGTCGAACCGCTCGCGGGACTCGCGTCGCGCCTGCTGGAACTCGGCGCGGAGGTGCGGGTGTGCGCGCCGCCGGACGAGGAGTTCGTGGAGCTGCTGGCCCGCGCCGGTGTGCCGCTGGTGCCGCTCGGTTCGTCGGTGCGGTCGGTGGTGAACGGTGCGAAGCCGCCGTCGGCGGCGCGGGCGTTCGAGCTCGCCCCCGAGCTGGTCGCCGCCCGCTACGAGACGCTCACCAAGGAGGCCGAGGGCTGTGACGTGCTTCTGGCCACCGGTCTGATGCCGGCGGGCGCACGCTCGGTCGCCGAGAAACTCGGCATCCGCTACGTCCTCGCCTGCTTCCACACGGCCGGACTGCCCTCGTCGACGTACCCGCCCCTCTCGCGGCCGGGGCACGCGTCCTCGCCGGAGGAGACCGACATCAAGACCCTGTGGGCGGAGGACGCCCAGCGCGTGAACGCCCTGTACGGCGAGGCGGAGAACCGGCACCGCGCGGAGCTCGGCCTGCCGCCGGTCGAGAACGTACGGGACTACGTCTTCACCGAGCGGCCGTGGCTGGCGGCGGACCCGGCGCTGTTCTCCTGGCAGGACCACACCGACCTGGACGTCGTCGTGACGGGACCGTGGATCCTGCCCGACGAGCGCCCGCTCCCGGCCGGCCTGGAGACGTTCCTGCAGGCGGGGGAGGAACCGGTGTACGTCGGCTTCGGGAGCATGGCCCTGCGCACCTCGCCGGGTCTCGCTCGCATCGCGGTCGACGCGGTCCGGGCACAGGGCCGCCGTGTCCTCCTCGCCAGCGGCTGGGCGGGCCTGGCCGCGGTCGACGACCGGGACGACTGCTTCGTCGTAGGAGAGGTCAACCAGCAGGCGCTGTTCCGGCGGGTCGCCGCCGTCGTGCACCACGGCGGCGCGGGCACCACGACGACCGCCGCGCTGGCCGGTGTGCCGCAGCTGGTCGTGCCGCAGATCGTCGACCAGCCATACTGGGCGGCAGGGGTGGCCGAGCTGGGCATCGGCGTCGCACACGACGGACCGACGCCGACCTACGACTCCCTGTCGGCCGCGCTCACCACCGTCCTGGCGCCCGGGATCCGGGACCGGGCGCGGGCCGTGTCCGGCACGATCCGCACCGACGGGACGACGGTGGCCGCGAAGCTGCTCCACGACATGGTCAGCGGGGAAGGGCGGTCCACGCACGCGTGAACCGCCCGAACCGAGCACACGAGAAACCGCACGCACCGGTCCCCACGCCCAGCCGCACGCCGGGCCGTGAGCGACCCCAGATCGGAATTGATGCCGTGAACCCCCTGACCACCAGCGCCTTCGACCTTCCCGACCGGCTCTCCGCCAAGGCCGACCCGGCGCTGATCGCCGCCGACGAGCAGCACTTCGCGGCGATCGCGGAGAGCCTCGACCGGTCGATCGCGGAACTGACCGAGAGCCTCGACACCGCGCGCCGGGCACCGGGTGGCATCGGCCGGGCGGCGATGGACCGGGACACGGAGATCCACCGGCTCACCACACGGCTGCGCACGCTACGTCGCTTCGGCCTGGACCTGTGTCTTGGCCACATGGTGGACGCCGACACCTCCGAGCCCGTGTACATCGGGCGGCTCGGCCTGACCGACAGCACGGGCCGTCGGCTGCTGCTCGACTGGCGCTCCCCGGCGGCGGAGCCGTTCTTCGGCGCGACCCACGCCAACCCGATGGGACTGGCGAGCCGCCGCCGGTACCGCTGGACGCGCGGCCGGATCAGCGACTACTGGGACGAGGTGTTCACCGCCGACGGCTTCGCCGGGCACGCGGCGCTCGACGACCAGTCCGCGTTCATCGCCAGCCTCGGCGGCAACCGCTCGGGCCGGATGCGCGACGTCCTCGGCACCATCCAGGCCGACCAGGATGCCATCATCCGCGCGGGATCACGCGGCGCGCTCGTCGTCGACGGCGGCCCCGGCACCGGCAAGACCGTCGTCGCCCTGCACCGCTCCGCCTACCTCCTCTACTCCGACCCGCGCCTCGGGCACCGCAGGGGCGGCGTGCTGTTCGTGGGTCCGCACCGGCCCTATCTGGACTACGTCGCCGACGTCCTCCCCAGCCTCGGCGAGGAGGGCGTGCAGACCTGCATCCTGCGGGACCTCGTCGCCGAGGGCGCGGCGGCGGTCGCAGAGGCCGATCCGGAGGTGGCGCGGCTGAAGTCGTCCGTGGAACTGGTGCGGGCGATCGAGCCCGCCGTCCGGTTCTACGAGGAGCCGCCCACCAAGGGCATGAACGTCACCACGCACTGGTCCGACATCTGGCTGAGCGCCGAGGACTGGGCCGTCGCGTTCGAGGCCGCCGAACCCGGCACCCCGCACAACGAGGGCCGCGAGCAGGTCTGGCAGGAACTGCTCACGATCCTGGTCGACAAGCACGACGACACCGCCTCGCCGCGGGACGGAGAGGATGGGCAGGTCACGCCCGAGCAGCTCCGCCGTTCGCTGCGGCAGAACCGGGACCTGCTCACCGCCTTCAACCGCGCGTGGCCGCTGCTCGAGGCGGCCGACCTCGTCGGCGACCTGTGGACGGTACCGGCCTACCTGCGCAAGTGCGCCCCTTCGCTGAGCCGCGACGAGGTGCAGCGGTTGCAGCGCCCGGACGCCCAGGCCTGGACGGTGTCCGACCTGCCGCTGCTGGACGCGGCACGGCAGCGGCTCGGCGACCCGGAGTCGGCGCGCCGCAAGCGCCGACAGGAAGCCGCCGTCGCAGCCGAGCACTCCCGCCGGACCGACGTCATCGACAGCCTGCTGCAGAACGTCGAGATCGACGAGAGCGAGGGCGCGATGGGCATGCTCCACGGAAAGGACCTACGGGACGCGCTGATCGACGAGGCCGCGCAGGTGTCCGCCATCGAACCCGACCTGCTCGCCGGGCCGTTCGCGCACATCGTCGTGGACGAGGCACAGGAACTGACCGACGCGGAATGGCAGATGCTCCTGCTGCGCTGCCCGTCCCGGAGCTTCACCATCGTCGGCGACCGCGCCCAGGCCCGGCACGGGTTCACCGAGTCGTGGCAGGAGCGGCTGAAGCGGGTCGGCCTCGACCGCATCAACTTGGCCTCCCTGACGGTCAATTACCGCACCCCGGAAGAGATCATGACGGAGGCGGAGCCGGTCATCCGTGCGGTGCTCCCGGACGCCAACGTGCCGACCTCCATCCGCAGCAGCGGCATCCCTGTCGTCCACGGACCCACCGCCGACCTGGAGTCGGTCCTCGACACCTGGCTCGCCGAGCACGCGGACGGGATCGGCTGTGTCATCACTACGGCCGAGATGGACGCGGACATCTTCCGGGCGAGGCCTCGTGTCCGGGCGCTGACTCCCGTGCTGTCCAAGGGACTTGAGTTCGACCTGGTCGTCCTCCTCGACCCGGAGCAGTTCGGCGAGGGCATCGAAGGAGCCGTCGACCACTATGTGGCGATGACCCGGGCGACTCAGCAGCTGGTCGTACTCACGAGCGCGTAAGTCGGCATGGCGCGCGGCGAGTTGGGATCCGCCGCGCGCCGACGGCCTGAGCTTTTGTGCGATCAGCCTGCTGCGGGCAGCGTGAACTCGTAGATCAGGGCGTCCTGTTGGGCCTCCACCACCAGGTCGGTGATCTCCAGCGGGCGCGCGTACTGGTCGTGCACCCGGCGGGTCACCCGCACCGAGGGCGCGTTGGCGACCTGGGTGATGGCGTCCCGGTGGTGCAGGGTCAGGCCGGCCCGGCGCATCCAGTCGTAGGTGCGCCGGAGTTGGGCGGCGGCGGAGCCGTCGGCGCGGTCGCGGTAGCGGGCCAGTTCCTCCACCTCGGCCAGCGCCACCGCCGAGAAGGACGTGACGGCCGTGCGCAGGCCGCTGCCGTCGGCCGCGGCGGACGCGTAGCGGTGGACGAGGGTGGGCCGGTGCGGGGCGATGCCCAGGGCCTCGGCGTGGTCCGGCGGGGGAGTCTCCCAGGCCACGGTGGCCCGGTCGAAGCCGGTCGGGTCCGTGCTGCGGGCGCCGACCGGGAAGGTGAGCGAGGACGGGGTCTCGACGGGCTGCCCGGCCAGGGTGGCGTGGCTGCCGCGCCGGTCTGTGGCGACCAGGCCGTCCCTGCGCAGCACCTCCAGCGCCTGTCTGATGGTCTCCCGGCTGACCTGGAAGTGTTCGGCCAACTGCCGTTCGCCGGGCAGGCGTTCACCGGGCGGGATGGTGCCGTGGTGGAGTTCGCCGAGCAGTTGGGTGGCGACCTTCCCGTAGAGGGGCTGGTCGTCGGCGGTCGGGTGGTCGTGGGGGGTGGTGCGGGCCATGCCGCGCCTCCTGTTGGTGACAAGACTGAGGGCAGAACTGGTGACGATTCGTAGCCGTGCGGGCTCGTTGCGCGACCAGATCTAGCATTGGTCTAAACCACCAGGGAAGAGCGGCAGGGCAGTTAGGCCGAAACCGGCCCGCGCCGATCACCCCTCACAGGGCCTCGTGCACGGCGTCGATCAGGGTCATCTTCCGCGGGTCGTCGGCGATATGAGGCCCCATCCGGTTCATCACATAGCCCATCGACACCCCCGCCTCCGGGTCGGCGAGACCGAAGGAGCCGCCGAACCCGTCGTGTCCGAAAGCCCTCGGGTTACGGCCGTACGATCCGTTCGGGCCGCTGAGCCACAGCCCGAGCCCGACCTCCGTGTCGTGCGCGAAGCCCGCGCCGAGGACCAGGTCGCGGCAGCTGCCCTGGCCCTCGCGCACCCGCTCGGCCGCCTCGGGGGAGAGGACGCGGTGGCCGTCGTAGGTTCCGCGTCCGGCGAAGACGCCGTAGAGCGCGGCGACGGCGCGTGCCGTGCCGTGGCCGTTCGCGGCCGGGATCTCCGCGGCGCGCCACTCGGGGGTGTTGGCCTCGGCCGCGCCCGCGACGGGGTTGGTCAGTGCGGCGATGGCGGCGGGCGCCAACTGGCTGAAGATCGCGGCCTGTTCACTCGCCGACGCGGCGGGCGGATGCACCAGCTCGGCCGCCCGGCCGGCCTCCTTCTCCGGCAGCCCGATGGTGAAGTCGATGCCGAGCGGGCCGGTGACCTCGCGCTCCAGGAAGGCGCTCGGGAGCAACCCCGAGACGCGGCGCACCACTTCGCCGACGAGGAAGCCGTAGGTCAGCGCGTGGTACCCGGACTGGGTGCCCGGCTCCCACCAGGGTTCCGTCGCCGCGAGCCGCTCGGTGGTCAACTCCCAGTCGTAGAGCTGCGCGAGGGAGTGCGGCTCGCGCAGTCCTGCCAGTCCGGCGCGGTGGGAGAGCAGGTGGCGTACGAGGACGTTCTCCTTGCCGGCGGCGGCGAACTCCGGCCAGTACGTGGCCACCGGGGCGTCGAGGTCGAGCAGGCCGCGGTCGGCGAGGATGTGGGCGCACAGGGCCACCGGGCCCTTCGTCGTCGACCACACGTTGACCAGCGTGTCCCGCTCCCACGGGCGGGTGCGGGCCGCGTCGGCCCAGCCGCCCCAGAGGTCGACCACGGTCTCGCCGTCGACGGTGACGGTCAGCGCGGCGCCCAGTTCGTCGCGGTCCCGGAAGTTCTCCTCGAACGCCGTGCGGACCGCCGAGAAGCGGGGGTCGCAGTGGCCGTCGACGGCTGGCTGGTGCTCGGACATGGGGCCTCCGTGGTGTGCCGGACGCCCGGGCCGCGACGCTGCGGCCCGGACCCCCTGAACATACCGACTGGTCGGACTGACCGGAAGGCGCCGTACGCTCAGTTCAGGAACAAGGTGCCGGTCGGCTCCCGGTGACCCGGCTCCGTGTGCCAGTAGTCGCGGGTCTCCACGGCCAGACCGCTGCCGTCGAAGCGCGCGAAGACACAGCCCGCGAGGGTGGACGGTTCGCCGTCCTCCTCGGCCAGCACCCTGAACTCGGCCACGGCGACGCCGTGTTGGCCGACGACCGGCGCCGAGAAGCGCACATCCCTCACCTGCTCCGCCGCGAACGACCACCGGAGATAGTCGCCCAACTCGGCCCGCCCCCGGTGGGGTTCACGGAACGGCATCGAGCGGTGGACGCAGTCCTCGGCGTACAGCTCCAGCAGCGCGTCCACGTCGTGCTCGGCCCAGGCGCGCGCCCAGACCCGCACGAAGTGTTCGGCGGCCTCAGTCGTGTCCATACGGCACCCCTCAGACGTGCGACCGCAGCCAGTCCAGCTTCACGGCCTCCTGGTAAGGGCCGCCGCCCTCATGGTCGTTGAAGTCGTAGACCTCGATCTTCTTGTCCTCGTGCGCCCACGCGTTGAACACGGCGAACACCGTGGAGGGAGGGCACGTCTGGTCCTCCAGGGCCGTCGAGAAGAGGGCGGGAGCGCGGCCCCGGGACGCGAAGTGGACGGCGTCGAAGTACGAGAGCGTGCGAAGGACGTCCTCGGTGCGGCCGCGGTGGGTCTTGAGATAGCTGGCGATCTCGCGGTACGGATGGCGGTCCGTGAGGATCGCGGCGCGCGGGTAGTCGCACAGGAACGGCACGTCCGGCGCGATCCCCGCCAGGTCGCCGACCAGCCCGCCCACGGCGATGGCGATGCCGCCGCCCTGGCTGGCGCCGACCGCCACCGTGCGCGTGGGATCGACCAACGGGTGCGAACGGGCCGCCTCGACGGCTCGCACGGCGTCCGTGAACACGCGGCGGTAGTAGTAGTTCTCGGGGGCGTCGATGCCCCGGGTCATGAAACCGGGAAACGCGGGCGCGCCGCCCACCGGGTCCGGGGTGCCACCGCCGCCGCCCCACGCGCTGCCCTGCCCGCGCGTGTCCATGATGAAGTGCGCGCGGCCCGTCGAGGCCCACAGCAGGTTCTCGTGCGGGAGGCCCCGCCCGCCGCCGTAACCGACGAACTCCACCATCAGCGGCAGGGGTTGGGCCGCGTCGGCCGGCAGCCGCAGCCAGCCCTTCACCGGGTGACCGCCGAATCCGGCGAACGTCACGTCGTACACCTTCACCGTGGACAGTCCCGTGTCGACGGGTTCGAAGCGGGCGTCCAGATCGTGTTCGCGGGTCTCCTGCAGGGTCTTCGACCAGAAGGCGTCGAAGTCCTCGGGCTCGGCGGACTCGCTGCGGTACTCGCGGAGTTCGTCGAGCGGAAGGTCGAACAGGGCCATCGATGACCGCCTTTGTGAAGTGTGAGCACAGATGATCACACCGTACGTGTGACCTCGGAGGACTCGCCAGGCTTTTACGCCGCCCCGCGCCTACCCTGTCGGCATGTCGTCTGCCGTGGATCTGCTGGTCAAGGACGCCGAACTGCTCGTCGTGGACGGCGGGCGGGAGATCCCGGGCGGCTGGGTCGCCGTCACGGGTGGTCGGGTCACCGCCGTCGGCGCGGGAGGGTCCGAACCCGATGCCGCTACGACCGTCTCGGCGGCCGGGCGCCTGGTCACCCCCGGTCTGATCAACACGCACCACCACATCTACCAGAACCTCACCCGCTCCTACGCCCCCGCCGTCAACGGCACCCTCTTCGACTGGCTGACCACGCTCTACCCGCTGTGGGCGGGCCTCGACGAGGAGGCCGCGTACGTGTCGGCGTACGTCGGTATGGCGGAACTCCTCATGGGTGGCTGCACCACATCCTCCGACCACCTCTATGTGCATCCGCGCCCCTACCTGGTCGACGCCGAGATCCGTGCCGCCCGCGACATCGGCTTCCGCTTCCATGCGACGCGGGGTTCGATGACCCGCTCCGTCGAGGACGGGGGACTGCCGCCGAGGAGCGTCACGCAGAGCACGGACGAGGTGCTGGCCGACAGCGAGCGCCTGATCAAGGCCCACCACGACCCGGAACCGGGCGCGCTGATCCGGGTCGCGCTCGCGCCCTGCTCGCCGTTCTCGGTGACGAAGGACGTGATGACGGCGACCGCGGAACTCGCCGAGCGGTACGACGTACGGCTGCACACACACCTCGCCGAGGACCGGGACGAGGACACCTACTGCCTGGAGACCTACGGCTGCCGGCCCGTCGAGTACTTCGAGGACACCGGGTGGATGAGCGACCGGACGTGGGTCGCGCACTGCATCTACCCCAATGACGACGAACTCCGCCGTCTCGCCGCCGCGGGCGTCGGTGTGGCGCACTGCCCCAGCTCCAACATGCTCATCGGGGGCGGTACGGCGCGGGTGAAGGAGATGCGGGAGCTGGGGCTGCCGGTGGGGATCGGCTGCGACGGCTCCGCCTCGACCGATCACGCCTCGTTGTGGATGGAGACGCGGGGTGCGCTGCTGCTGGGGCGGTATCGGGGCGGGCCCGGTGCGATGACCGCGCGGGACGCCCTCGACATCGCCACCCGGGGTTCGGCGCGGTGTCTGGGGCGGGCTGATGAGCTGGGGCATCTGCGGCCGGGTGCGTGTGCCGACCTCGTCGTCTGGGATCTGCACGAGGTCGCGCTGGCCGGGGCGGTGAGTGATCCCGTCGAGGCGTGGCTGCGGTGTGGGCCCGCGCGGGCGTGGACGACGGTTGTGGGTGGGCGGGTGCTGGTGGAGCGGGGGGAACCGGTGCTGGCGGGGTTGGGGGATGTGCTGCGGGACCATGGGCGGGTTGCTCGGCGGATGCAGCGCGCGGTGTAGAGGGGGGAGTGGGGGCAGGGAGGCGGGGGCTGAGGGTGGGGTGAGGCGGGGTGTCTCAACTGCCGTGTGGGGGTGGGCTGTTGGGGTGTGAGGATGGTCGAGGTGGCCACGGCTGACACGCCACGCCCGGCGCCTGCCGGATCCGGTGCGTCACGCCCGCCGTCGCGTCCACTGCGGTTCCGTCAGCGCCCAGTCCCGTTCCCACTCGGCCAACCGGTGTCGCAGGGAGACCCGTTGGGCCACCGCGCGCGCGAGGAGGGCCACGCCGATCACACCGGCCGCGGACCATACGCCGACGGTCAACGTGTGCTGCCAGACGGCCACTTCACCCGGTGGCGGGGCGACACTGTGGCCCTTGGCGTCGAGCCATACGGCCACCACGTCACCGCGTCCCGTGCCCGCCGGGACCGCGACCGTGGCCGTGTGCGAGCCCTGGCCCGGTTCCGTCCAGCGCACCGCCACCGGGAAGCTGCGCGGACGGTCCCCCTCGACCGAGGGGAGTTCGGCGGGCGGGGTGCCGATCACCTTCGCCTGGACGCGATGGCGGTCGGCGTGCTGGGTCGCGGCGATGGTCCGGGCCTGGTCGTGGGCCCACAGACCCGCGGTGGCACCGGCCAGGGGAGCGCCGACGAACAGCAGGAGGGTCACGGCCAGCGCTGTCCACGCCTCCACGACATCCGACCGGCGCCGCAGCGGATTCCGCCGTCGGCGTCGACTCCGTACCCGGGTCCGCATGTCGGTCTCCTCGCCGTCACCGGAGCCGAGGAACCGTAAGACCGGAAGCCCCTGTGGGGCCGGTCCGCCGCCGCCTCGACACCGCGCACGCATGCGAGCGTCCACACAGAAGTCGTACCCCCTCCGAGGTACTTCTCTCAACCGGAGCCGAGTGGATCGGCCGGGAGGCCGTGTGCCACCGGGCCGATCCCGAACCGAACCGATCCTCAGCCGAACCGCTCGATGCGGATGCGGTCCACCGGCTGGCCCGCCTCGACCAGCAGCCGGGAGGCGTGCTCGGCGAAGCCGTTGGAGCCGCACACATAGGCCTCCCACCCACCTGCGGGCTGCTCGGCCAGGAGCGGTGCCACATGTGCGGCGGCCATACGTCCCACCGGCACACCCTCCGGCGCGCTGCGCGTGAACACGGCCGTGGTCTCCGCGCCGTACTCCCGCGCGTAGATCAACTCCTCCGGACTGCGCGCCGACACCACCAGCCGCAGCGGCACGGACAGGTCCCGTGCCCGGTGCTGCCGGAGCATCGACATCAGCGGTACGACCCCGGAACCGGCGCCCAGCAGCAGGGCGGGCCGGTCGCCGGGCCAGGCGAAGAAGCCGCTCAGCGGGCCGCGGACCTCGACCTCGTCACCGGGCCTGGCCACCGTGTGGAACCAGCCCGACACCTCGCCGCCCTCGACGTGGTCCAGGGTCAGCTCCACATGCCCGGTGTCGTCCGGGTGCGAGGCGATCGAGTAGTGGCGCTGCGCCACATAGCCGTCCTCGGCACGCAGCCGCAGCATCAGGTGCTGGCCGGGCAGATGTCCGGCCCAGCCGGGCACCGCGAAGCGGAAGGTGGCGGCGTGAGGGGTCTCCCGGCGGATCTCGGTGAGCGTGGCGGTCTGCCACACGGCGGCGGCGCGGTTGCTCACGGCGATGCGTCCCGGCACCGCGAACCTGGTGGTGGGCGCGAAGGTGTCAGTCACCGGAGTACCGCTGTTCCTCCCAGGGGTTGCCCCGGGCGTGATAGCCGTTCTGCTCCCAGAAGCCGGGCTCGTCGTGGTCGAGGAGACGCAGGCCCGCGATCCACTTGGCGCTCTTCCAGAAGTACAGGTGCGGCACCAGCAGCCGGGCGGGGCCGCCGTGCTCGGCGGGCAGCGGCTTGCCGTCGTACTCCCACGCGATCCAGGCGCGACCGCCGGTCACGTCTTCGAGCGGGAGGTTCGTGGTGTACCCGGTGTGCGAATACGCGACCACATGTGTGGCGGACACATGGGGCCGCACCACATCGAAGAACGCGTCCAGTGAGACGCCCCCGAACCGCACCCCGAACTTCGACCAGCTCGTCACACAGTGGATGTCACCCTCGTAGGCCGACGCGGGCAGTTCGTGCGCCTGCGTCCAGTTCCAGGTGCGCGGCTGCTCCACGAGTCCGTCGACGCGGAACGTCCAGTCGGCCGGTGCGAGGTCGGGGGTGACCTCGGCGGACAGGACGGGCCAGTCGTCGCCCGCGTCGTACTGACCGGGCGGCAGGCCTGCGTCGGGGACGCGCGGGCGTCCGGTGAAGCCTCGGGTGACGTGCATACGGGTGGAGCCTCCAGGCCGCTGCGGCGCGGGTCCGCCGGGCGAGCGTGATCAGTGGTTTCTCGTTTCAACGGTACGCGTCCACCAGGTATGCCCAGGTCCGGGGGCGGCCGACGATCATTGCGGCCGTATGAACTCTCCCCGCCCGAGGGAATAGCCGCCCGGGGACCGACCTTGGTCTTCAGTGCGGCTTGAGTACGGACCGCCGGTGGTCGTGGCGTGTGTCGTGATGGTGTGGTGACCGCCGGTGATCCGGTGACTGCGAAGGAGAGTGAGGGAAGAGATGCCGAAGGCGTACGTCTTCACGCGTTACGGGGGACCCGAGACCGAGGCGCTCGTCGAGGTCGACCGGCCCAGTCCCGGCCCCGGTGAAGTCCTCGTCGCGGTGCGCGCGGCCGGGGTGAACCCGGTCGACTGGAAGCAGCGCAACGGCTACCGCCGACCCGGCGAGACCGGTTCGCGCGCGTTCCCCGCGGTCTTCGGCCAGGAGGTCTCCGGAGTCGTACGGGAGACCGGCGCCGGAGTCGACGGATTCGCCGTCGGCGACGAGGTGTTCGGCAGCACGGTGGCCGGCGGATACGCCGAGTACGCCCTGCTGCCCGCCACGGTCACCGCGCACAAGCCCGCCGAGCTGTCCTTCCCGGACGCGGCCACCCTGCCCGTCGCCGCGGCGACCGCGTACGACGGGATCCGCCAGCTCGACCTGCCCGCCGGCGCGACCGTGCTTGTCACCGGCGCGGGCGGCGGTGTCGGCTCCGCGGCCCTGCAGATCGCCCGCGCGCTGGGACTGCGTGCCGTGGGCGTGGCGAGCGAGGGCAAGAAGGACTTCGTGGAGTCGCTGGGCGCGGTCCACGTCCCCTCCGGACCGGACCTGGCCGCACGGGTACGCGCCATCGCTCCGGACGGCGTCGACGGCGCCTACGACCTCGTCGGCGGCGAGGTCCTCACCGAGGCGGCCACCCTCCTCACCGACCCCACGAAACTGATCACCGCCGGGGCCCCCGCCCCCGAGGTCGAGAAGCTCGGCGGCGCCCGGGTCGAACGCGCCCGCAACTCCGCCGTCCTCGACGCGCTCGCGCAGCTCGTGCTCAGGGGGCAGCTGGACCCGCACGTGACGCAGACCTTCCCGCTCGACCGGGCCGGCGAGGCCCTGCGCACCGTCGAGGACGGTCACGCCCGCGGCAAGATCGTGATCGAGGTCGCCGTATGAGCACGTCCGACGAACGTGTCCTCGACAACCCGGCCCGTGCCGCTCTCACCGGTCCGCACGCCCACTTCGCCGAGCGGCGCGGACGGGTGCTGCGCTACCCGGTCGACGTGACCCCGTGGCTGGCCCTGCCCGACGAGCCCGACGCCGAGGACTGGGCGGACGTGGCCGCGATGTCCGGACCGGGCGCCGAGATCCCGCTCCTCGGGTTCCGGGACCGGGTGCCGGACGACTGGGAGATCACCTTCCACATCGACGGCGTGCAGATGGTGGACGACGGGTTGGCCGCCGCACCGGATCCGGAGGCGGTCCTCCTCGGCCCGGCCGACGTCCCCGAGATGCTCGACCTGGTGGAACGGACCAAGCCCGGCCCCTTCCTGCCCCGCACGATCGAACTCGGCACCTACCTCGGCATCCGCCGCGACGGCGCCCTCGTCGCCATGGCCGGCGAACGACTCCACCCGCCCGGCTGGACCGAGATCAGCGCGGTCTGCACCGACCCCTCCGCCCGCGGCGAGGGTCTCGCGAGCCGCCTCATACTGGCCGTCGCGCACGGCATCCGCGAGCGCGGCGAGACCCCGTTCCTGCACACCGGCGCGAGCAACGCGACCGCCATCAGGCTGTACGAGTCCCTGGGCTTCCGGCTGCGCCTCGACACCGCGTTCCTCGCGGCGCGGGCGCCGGAGCACCTCACCCAGACGCGGCCCGTGGGGGTGTCGTAGAACCGAAGGGTCGGTGACGCCTCAGCCGTTGTCCGACTCCCCCTCCGGCCATGCGTTGTAGCGCTCCAGATAGCCGGCGAAGCGGGTCAGGTCCTCCTGGGGCCAGCCCGCGAGCCGTTCCCGGAAGGCGGCCTGGCGGTTCTCGGTGACCTGGGCGAGGATGCGGCGGCCGGCGGCGGTGAGGTGCAGGACCTGGACGCGGTGGTCCTCGGGGTCGGGGCGGCGCTCGATGAGGTCGGCGCGTTCCAGGGCGGCGACCTGGCGGCTGACCGTCGACTTGTCGAGGGCGTAGTGCGCGGCGAGGTCGGTGGCGCGGCAGCCGTCGCGCTCCTCCAGGTGGCTGAGCAGGGTGTACGACACCAGGGACAGCTCGGGGTGGAGGCGGCCCGCCGAGGCCCGGGCGCGCCGGGCGAAGGTCGTCATCTCGCGCTGGATGGTCTCCACGGCCTGGTCCGCTCGCACTGGAATCTCCCTCGTTCACCCGGTTGTTGCAGAGTACAACTCGGTCACGAGGTCGGCCCCTCGTGGGCCCGGTGGTTGGGGTAGTGTTGCTCCCCGGTCGCGGACGGTCGCGGCCCTGAACTCCCTGGAGGTGAGACCCATTACCGCTGTGTCAGGTCGGGTGCTCTCACCTCAGGACAGCGCGGATCACCGCCGGTAGGTGACCGCGAGAGCGCCCTTCGGTTGCCTCCCGAAAGGCCCTCGGCTTTCATGCCCCCTCTTTCCCCCGCCTCCGTCGTCGCCGCGCTCCGTGCCGCGGGCTGTGTCTTCGCCGAGGACGAGGCGCGACTGATCCTCTCCGCCGCCCGCACCCCGGACGAACTCACCGCCATGGTGGACCGCCGGGTCACGGGCCTGCCCCTCGAACACGTCGTCGGCTGGGCCGAGTTCAGCGGTCTGCGCATAGCCGTGGAGCCCGGTGTGTTCGTGCCCCGCCGCCGTACCGAGTTCCTCGTCGAACAGGCCCTCGCGCACGCCCCGGACGCGTCCGTCGTCGTGGACCTGTGCTGCGGTTCCGGCGCGGTCGGCGCGGCGCTGGCCGCGGCCCTCGGCCGGGTCGAACTGCACGCCGCCGACATCGACCCCGCCGCCACGCGCTGCGCCCGCAGAAATATCGCGCCCTACGGCGGTCACGTCCACACGGGCGACTTGTTCGCGGCGCTCCCCGACACGTTGCGCGGCCGTGTCGACATCCTCGCGGCCAACGTGCCGTACGTCCCCACGGGCGAGGTTGGCCTGCTACCGGCCGAGGCCCGCGACCACGAACCCCTGGTCGCCCTCGACGGCGGCACCGACGGCCTCGACATACTCCGCGAGGTGACCACCGGCGCCCCCGACTGGCTCGCCCCCGCCGGCTGCCTCCTCGTCGAGACGAGCGAGCGCCAACTCCCGGCGGCGGTCGAGGCGTTCACACGCGCCGGGCTGGAGACGCGGTCGGCGTACTCGGAGGAGTTGTACGCGAATGTTGTGATCGGGGTGAGGGGCGTGGGGGTGGTCGGGTCGTAGCGCGCGGGTGCGGGTGGGGCGGCTGGGTGCGGGGTGCTGCTGTCGGGTGGGCTGGGGGAGGTGCTCGGGTCCTTGCGGTCGATGGTGTCTGTGAGGGGCTGGTCGGCGGCGGTGTGGGTGTGGGCGTGCCGGAAGGGGTGCCGGTCAGGTCGTAGCGCTGCTGTCGGACGGGCAGGGCGCCCGACTGGCCCCGGGCGGCCACCTCCTCGTCGAGACAGGTGAGTGTCAACTCCCTTCAGCAGACGAGGCGTTCACGGGCGCCGGGTTGGAGACGTGGTCGGTCTGCTCTGCGGAGTCGTACGCGAACGTCGTGATCGGCGGCGGGGTGGCGGGTCAGGTCGTTGCGCCGCTGCCTGTCGGGCTGGGGGTGGTGCTTGGGGCGCGGTCGCCGTGTCCTCAGGGGGCCGAGGTCGCGAACGCTCGGCCCGTCTCGTCCCTCACCCGGGTCGTGCGGTCGGAGGTGTCGGTGAAGGCGGCTGGTGGTGTGGGTCAGGTCGTGGCGCCGCTGCCCGACGGGCTCGGCGGGGCGCTTGGGGTGTGGTCGCCGCGTCCCCACGGGCCGGGGCCTCGGCCGCCCGGGCCGCCTCGTCCGTCGCCCGGGCCCTTGCGGTCGAAGGTGCCCGTGAAGGCTCGGTCGGCTGTGCGGGTGCCGCCGTTGGAGCGGGTGCCGGTCAGGGAGGCCGTGTCGCCCTTCTTGAGGGCGTCGGCGCCCTTGGGTGTGACGCCGGAGCCCACGGTCCAGGTCCATGACGTGCCGTCGTCGCTCTTGACGGTGACCTGGTCGCCGTCGACCTTCGTGACCGTGCCGCGCTGCCAGATCCGTACGACCCACTTGCCGGTGGTGTTGTCCTTGACCGTCGCCTCGCCGTGTACGGCCGCGCCGCCGAGGCCGAACCCGCCACCGTGCCGGAAGCCGGGACCGCCGGGCGATGGTGTTCCCGACGGGGAGCCCGCGGCGGCCGGTACCGCGTCGCTGCCCGAACCACCCGAGGTCGCCGCGTAGGCGACGGTCCCGCCGAGCGCCAGTACCCCCACGGTGGCCACGGCGATCACCGCCCGGGACCGCCGCGACCGCTGTCGCCACAACCGGTCGAGACCGCCGTCGCGTTCGGCTCCGCCGGGGCCCGTGAGCACCTCCCACTCGGGGGCGTGGTCGGGCATCGGAGGTACGGCCGCGCTGTCGCCGGCTTCGTGCTCAGGATCGTGCGTCACGGCTCGCTCCCTAGGCCACGCGCGCGGCATCCCACCGGCACGCCTGCCTGTGATTCTCCGGGGCGGGCGATAAAGAAGCGGTAATAAATCCCTGTGAATCCCGGGCCTGCCGACCCATCGCGCCCTCAGCCCTCCCTCTCCGCCCTTTGTGCAACTAGTTGCACAATCGCCTTCGCGTCCTCTACAAAAGAGGCACGACACCGCGCACGGAGGCCTCGATGAGCCGTTACCCGCACCTGCTGAACCCGCTCGACCTGGGCTTCACCACACTGCCCAACCGTGTCCTCATGGGCTCGATGCACGTAGGCCTGGAGGAAGCCGAGCGCGGTTTCGAGCGCATGGCGGAGTTCTACGCGGCACGCGCGCGTGGCGGGGTCGGCCTGATCGTCACCGGTGGCATCGCGCCCAACGAGGCCGGCCGGCCCTACGAGGGCGGCGCCAAGCTCACCACTGACGCCGAGGCCGCGCAGCACAGCGAGATCACCGCCGCCGTGCACCGCGAGGGCGGCCGGATCGCGATGCAGATCCTGCACTTCGGGCGGTACGCCTACCACCAGGACCTCGTCGCGCCGAGCGCCGTCCAGGCGCCGATCAGCCCCTTCCCGCCCCGCGCGCTCACCGACGACGAGGTCGAGCGGACCGTCGAGGACTACGCCCGCGCGGCCCGCCTCGCTCGGCAGGCGGGTTACGACGGCGTCGAGATCATGGGCTCCGAGGGCTACCTCATCAACGAGTTCATCGCCGCGCAGACCAACCACCGCGACGACCGCTGGGGCGGTTCCTACGAGAACCGGACGCGCTTCCCCGTCGAGATCGTGCGCCGGGTGCGCGAGGCGGTCGGCGAGGACTTCATCATCGTCTACCGGCTGTCGATGCTGGACCTCGTGCCGGGCGGCTCCACGCTCGACGAAGTCATCAGGCTGGCCAAGGCGGTTGAGGCCGCCGGGGCGACCATCATCAACACCGGCATCGGCTGGCACGAGGCGCGCATCCCGACCATCGCGACCTCGGTACCGCGCGGCGCGTACACCTGGGTGACGAAGAAGCTGATGGGCGCGGTCTCGGTCCCGCTCGTCACCACCAACCGCATCAACACCCCTGAGCTGGCTGAGCAGTTGCTCGCCGACGGATACGCCGACATGGTGTCCATGGCCCGCCCGATGCTCGCCGACCCGGACTTCGTCGCCAAGGCCGCGGCCGACCGCTCCGACGCCATCAACACCTGCATCGGCTGCAACCAGGCCTGCCTCGACCACACCTTCAGCGGCAAGATCACCTCCTGCCTGGTCAACCCGCGCGCCTGCCACGAGACCGAACTCGTCCTCACGCCAACGCGGTTGCGCAAACGCGTCGCGGTGGTGGGCGCGGGTCCGGCCGGTCTGGCGTGCGCGGTCTCGGCCGCCGAACGCGGTCACGAGGTGACGTTGTACGACGCGGCGGGCGAGATCGGCGGACAGCTCAACGTCGCCCGACAGGTCCCGGGCAAGCAGGAGTTCGACGAGACGCTGCGCTACTTCCGCACGCGGCTCGCCGAGCAGGAGGTCGACGTACGCCTCAACACGCCTGTCGCGGCAGGGGACTTGGGCGCCTACGACGAGGTCGTCGTCGCCACCGGCGTCAGCCCGCGCACCCCCGACATCCCCGGCGTCGACCACCCCAGCGTCGTCGGCTACCTCGACGTCCTGCGCGACCGCGTCCCCGTCGGCGACCGCGTCGCGATCCTCGGCGCGGGCGGCATCGGCTTCGACGTCGCCGAGTTCCTCACGGACGGCGGCGACAAGGCGAGCGAGGACCCGGCGACGTACTTCCGCGCCTGGGGCGTCGACATGGACTACGCGGCCCCCGGCGGCCTCACCGCACCCGAGCGCCCCGCCCCGCCCCGCACCGTCCACCTCCTCCAGCGCAAGGCGACCAAGGTCGGCGCCGGCCTCGGCAAGACCACCGGCTGGATCCACCGCACCGAACTCAAGCACCGGGGCGTCACCATGGTCCCGGGCGTCCAGTACGACCTGATCGACGACGCCGGACTGCACGTCACCGTCGACGGCCGCTCCACGGTCCTGGAGGTCGACACGGTCGTCCTGTGCACGGGCCAGGACCCGCGCCGCGACCTCTACGACGAGTTGACCGCCGCCGGCCGCAGCGTGCACCTCATCGGCGGTGCCGACGTGGCCGCCGAACTCGACGCCAAGCGCGCCATCAAGCAGGGCACCGAGGTCGCGGCCGCCCTCTGAGGCCCGGGGCCCGTCCCTAGGATGACCTCCATGTCACTCCCGCACGCGATCCTCACCGCCCTTCTGGAGAAGCCGTCCTCGGGTCTCGAACTGACCCGGCGCTTCGACCGGTCGATCGGTTACTTCTGGTCGGCGACGCACCAGCAGATCTATCGCGAGCTGGGAAAACTGGAGGCCGAGGGCCAGATCCGGGCGCTCGCGTCCGAGCAGCCGGCCCGCGGCCAGAAGAAGCGCTACGAGGTCCTGCCCGCGGGCCGCGCCGAACTGGCCCGCTGGACCGCGTCCTCCCAGGACCCCAAGCCGCACCGCGATGTGATGCTGTTGCGGCTGCGCGCGGCGGCGGTCGTCGGCACGGACGGCATCGAGGACGACCTGCGCCGCCATCTCGCCCTGCACCAGCGGCAGTTGGCGGAGTACGAGGAGATCGAGAAGCGCGACTTCCCGCCCGGCCGGGACAGCCCCCAGGACCGGCTCCAGCACCTCGTGCTGCGCGCCGGCATCGACCTGGAGACCTTCTGGACGCAGTGGCTCACGCACGCGATCGAGGAGTTCGCCGAACTGCCGTAGGGCAGGTGTCCCAGGGCATGAGGGAGGGGCCGCCCGGGTGCGGGCGGCCCCTCGTGGTGGTGGACGGTCAGAGGCGGTACGGCTTCGCGCGCCTGCGCAGGAACCAGGCCGTCGCGATGACACCGACGCCGACCAGGCCTCCGCCCACCCCCAGCGTGAGCGGGCCGTAGTCCTTGGTGGCCCCGCCGAGGCCGCCCATCACGCCCCGCGTGGGCGAGGCCGTGGCGGAGACCGTGGGGGTCGTGGACCTGGACACGATCACGGACTGGCTGCCCGCGGGCGTGCTGGCGTTCTGGCACATGACGATGATCGTGTAGGTGCCCGGGGTGACGTTCGTCCAGGCGGTGGACTGGCTGACGGTCGTCCCCGCCAGGGTCGCCTTGCGGCCCTCGGCGAAGCTGCCCTGGCTGCTGGTGAGGAGCGAACCGGTGCCCCAGACGCCGGTGGTGCGGTTCTGGGAGCACGCGCTGGTCGTGACCGAGACCGTGGTCCCGGTCGTGCTCACGGAGATCCCCGACGCCGCGCCGGCGGTACCGGCGGTCAGGGCGAGGGGAAGAGCGGCGGCGGCTGTCACGGTCAGGCCGGAGCGGAGTAGTAGCTGAGAAGTGCGCATGGGACTGCCCTCCGGCGGCACGGTTGGCGGAACATCCCTTGCGCCGCCGGGATCGGGAAACGGCCGTGCTGCCTCCAAGGAAGCCAACGCGCCCCCGGCCCGTCCCGCATGCGGACGGGGACCGGGCAGGTGACGGATTCCTTCGTCCGGCTCAGGGATGACGCGCGGTCAGGGCCGGAGACCGGTTCGCGTGGACCCGCCAGGTGGCTCCCGTACGAGCGTCACGTCCGGCGACGCGCACGCGCTCCGGAGACTGGTCCGCCGGGAACACCCCGATCCGCTACGACGTCCGGCGCGTGCGGGGGCTCCGCGTCCTGCGCGGCCGCCGTTCGAACAGCCCGCGCCCCAACTGCGCCTCCAGCGACCGGATTTATGCCGTCGAGTGCTGCGGTTCCCCTACGGCCCGGCAGCGCCCGTCGTCACCGTCCGTTCCGCCGAGAACCCGCCCCACGTACCGTCCGGCAACCGCGCCCTGAGCCGCACCCGATGGGTGACTCCGGCGTCCCCGCCCGCGTAGAAGCTGTACTTCGCGTGATCGCGCGGTGCGGTCCCGCCCCAGACCAGCGAGGTGGCCGGCTGCCCGTCGAGGTGGATCTGGTACTCCGTGACCAGGCCGTCCGTGCGTGGCGGCACCCAGGACAGGTCGATGTAGTACGCCCCGTCGCCGCCCCGGTGGGTGGTCGCGCGGAAGTCCGTGGGGGCGGTGCCGCTTCCGGCGTCGCCGCCGGGCGCGGTGGTGAGCGGGACGGCCGTGCTCGCGGGCGAGAGATTGTCGGCGGCGTCCCGGGCGCGCACGGTGAACGAGTAGCGGGTGCTCGGCCGCAGCCCCGTGACCACGGTCGCGGTCTGGGCTCCGCCCACACTGTGGATCTTCGCCCCGCCCTGGTAGATGTCGTACGACACCACACCCCGGTCGTCCTTCGAGCCGCCCCACGAGAGCTGGACGGCCCGGCTGCCGATGGCGCGGCCCTGCGGGGTGAGGGGGCGGGTGGGCGCCGAGTGGTCGGCCGCGACGGCGACCGGTGTCCGCGCCCGGACCGTCCGGCTGCGCGGTCCCAGGCGGCCGTCGGTGTCCCGGGCCCGCACGGTGAAGGTGTACAGGGTGGCGGGCTTGAGCCTGGTGACATCCACCATGTGCTCGGAACCGGCTACTTCCTTCACTTTCGTGGTGCCCCGATATATCTCGTAGGTGTCGATGCCCGGGGTCGCCGTCACCGCGTCCCACATGACGTGCACGCTGGTCGCGCTCCCCGCCGCGGCCGTGACGCCGGCCGGGGCACCGGGGGCATGGCCGTCCCCCTCGTCGGTCGTCCCGCAGGACGCGAGCAGCAGGAGCGCGGCGCACGCGAGGGCCGTACGGAGAAGGGCGGGGGTGGCACGGACGCGTCGCACGATTCTGCCTCCCCGGCATCACGCGGGCACCACACGACGGAAAAGGTCCGGACCAATATGACCCGGGTGGTGCGGCCGCATCAAGAGGGGCGCCGTTGCCGACCGGTCACGAGGGTTACGTATGCTGAAGTCCTCACGGCTGAACTCGCCCCTGGGAGTGGGCAGTTCATGCCGGTGGCGCGGACCGCTGTCGTCGCTGATCCCGCGCCGGCGCGGGCGGCCGGGTGGCCGGAGCCGATAGCGGCTCGGGTCCCCGGCCCCCGTCGGGAGTGACGCGAGCTCAGGGCCCCGGCCCCCGTCGGGAGTTCGGGGCGTGCACCGTCCGGCCCCCTACCGGTGGCCGCCTGATCGGACCGGTACCAGGGTGGGCTGAGTGTCCGTCAGATCCCCCAGGAGAGGGTCCTCTATCGTGCGTGTCCAGTCGCTGACGCTGGCCGCGGCCGGCGCCGCCCTGCTCGCCCCGACCACGCTGCCCGCCGCCGCCCCTGTCACGTTCGTCCGGCCTCAGGCCGGGCCCGCGGCGCTGCGCGAGGGCGACGTCCGCGCCGCCGATCTGCTGGCCAAGGTGCGTGACTGCGTCCCCGTCTCGCGCGGCCGTTACCGCAGCGACGACGGGGAGCGCGCGACGATCCCGGTCTGCGGCACCAAGGAGGCCGTCTACTGGAAGGCCGACCTGGACATCGACTGCGACGGCCAGGCCGGCGCCCGCTGCAACGCGCGCACCGACCCGCTCTTCTCCTCCATGACGGCCTATCAGCAGTCCGACGGCCGCTATCTGGACGCCGAACGGCTCCCGTACATCGTGGTCCCCGCCGCGAGCGCCCTCTGGAACCACCGGGACCACGGCGTCCGCGGTGGCTCGGTCGCCGCCGTCGTCTACCGGGACCGGGTGCAGTACGCCGTCGTAGGAGACGTCGGTCCGCACGACATCATCGGCGAGGCGTCGTACGCCACGGCCAAGGGGCTGGGCATCCGCGCGGATCCGCGCGGCGGCGGGACGGACGACGGCGTCACCTACATCGTGTTCAAGGACTCGCAGGTCAAGCCCATCGAGGACCACGCGGCGGCCGTGGAGACGGGGCAGCGGCTGGCGCGGCTGTTCGTGGCCGCGGACTGAACCCCGCGTCCGAGTTGTCCGGAGCCGTCAGACCGCCGACCAGCCGTCGTCGACCGGCAGGATCACGCCGTTGATGTTGCTCGCCGCGTCCGAGGCGAGGAACACGATGGCGGCGGCCTGCTCCTCGGGCTGGGCCAGCCGGCCGACGTTGACGAAGTGCGGGCCGAGCGCCGCCGGACCGTGGGCGGCCCGGTCGGCCTCCACGGAGATGTTGGTCGCGGTGCCGCCCGGGGCGATGGCGTTGGCCCGGATGCCCTGCTTGCGGTACATCACCGCGAGGTTCTTGGTCAGGCCCACCACCCCGTGCTTCGAGGCCGTGTAGGCGGCGCCGGCCGCGCTGCCCCGGAGGCCCGCCTCGGAGGCGGTGTTCACGATCGCGCCCCGGCCCGCCGCGAGCATGTGCGGCAGCGCGGCCCGGGTGAGCAGGAAGGGCGCGGTCAGGTTGACCCGGATGACCCGCTCCCACTCCGCGTCCTCGACGTCCGCCAGCGCCGACATGCGGTCCATGATCCCGGCGTTGTTCACCAGCACGTCGACCCCGCCGAACCGCTCCACGGCGGTCGCGACCACCTCGTCCACGACCGTCTGCTCGCTCAGGTCGCCCGGGACCGCGACGGCGGTACCGCCCGCCTGCTCGATCTCCTTGACGACCGCCTCGGCGCCGTCCGCGTTCAGGTCGGCGGCCACGACCTTGGCGCCTTCCGCGGCGAAGGCCAGGGCGGCGGCACGGCCGATGCCCGAACCCGCTCCGGTGACGATGACACTGCGTCCGTCGAGTCCAGTGGCCATGAGGTGCTCCTGTCCGTGGTGCGAGGGCTCTGCGCCGCCCGGGGTCCCCACACCATACGACTTAATGTCTTCGAGTGACATAAAGTCATGGTGGAGAATCCCCGGAGGTCACGACCGCAGCCGGAGGGGAACTGATGACCGCACCCAGCGGACGCACGGGACGACCGCCTCTCACCGAGGCACGCAAGGCCGAGATCCGTCTGGAGATCGCCCGGGCCGCGGTGGAGCTGTTCGTCGCCCAGGGCGTCGCGGCGACCACCGGCGAACAGATCGGCCAGGCGGTCGGCGTCTCCGCGCGCACCGTGTGGCGTTACTTCCCGAGCAAGGAGAGCTGCGTACGACCGCTCTTCTCGGCCGGTATCGACGTGATCGCCGCCCGCCTGCGCGAGTGGCGCCCCGGCCACCCCCTGCCGGAACTCTTCGACCCGGCCCTCGCGACCGGCCTGCTCGCCGCAACCGGCCCCGACGGCGCCACCGGCAGCGCCCTGGTCCGCCTCACCCGCACCGAACCGGGCCTGCGCGCGATCTGGCTCCAGACCTACGACGAGGCGGAACCGGCGTTCGCCCGCGCGCTCGCCGACCGGGCGGGTCTACCGGCGGACGACCTGCGGCCCATGATCCAGGCGGCGATGCTCAACGCGGCGTTGCGGGCGGCGGTGGAGCGGTTCGCGTGGAGTGTGAGCGAGCCTGCGGCGGACGCGGGGGTGGGGGAGGCCGAGGTGGCGGAGACGTTGCGCTCGGCGCTGGCGATCGCGGCGCAGGGGGTTTCGTAGAGCGACCGGCCGTAGGCATCAGGGGTGGGGGAGGACCCGTGCCCGCGCTGCTCGGCACTGTGCAGGGTGGGGCTACCCTGCCGGACGGAACGGCTGCAGGAGGCGGATCCCGTCCTCGATGGCGCCGTCCATCAGCTCCAGCAGTTGGGGCACCAGGTCCCGCATGCGGGGCGCGTACAGGTGGCCGTCGAGGGCCTCGCGGCTCTCCCAGCGCTCGAAGATGACGAACGTGCCCGGTTCTCCCTCGACCTGGTGGGCCTCGTAGTCGATGTTGCCCGCGTCGTTGCGTGAGGCGGTGACGGCGGCCGACATGAACGCCTTCATCGCGGCTTCCTTCCCGGACTTGGCCCGGGCTTCCCACAGCACGGTGACGTAGTGGTTCGACGTGGTGGTCATGGTCGCTCCTCGTGGCTCCGAACGGCACGGTCGTGCGCCGTTCACGAGTCGACACTGCGCCCCAGGACGCGTCGGCGGGAGCTACGGCGCTTCGTGGTACAGCGCGTACCACCCAGTGCGGCGGGGTGTGCGCGAGGATGGTGTGCATGGATCAACTCGGTGCCGCGCTGCGGGCGTGGCGCGACCGGTTGGATCCCGCCACGGTGGGCTTCGCGCACGGCTCGCCCCGTCGGGTCCCGGGTCTGCGGCGCGCGGAACTGGCGACGCTGGCCGGCATCTCCGTCGAGTACGTGGTCCGGCTGGAGCAGGGACGGGTGGCGACACCGTCGGCGCAGGTCTGCTCGGCCCTGGCACGCGCCCTGCACCTGTCCGACGACGAGCACGCCCACCTTCTGCGCATGGCCGGGCACGCGGCGGACCCGACCAGAGTTCCGCGCATGATCCCGGGGAGCCTGTACCGGATCGTGGACCAGCTCTCCGCCAACCCGCTGGCGATCTACGACGCCACCTGGCAGTTGCTGCACTGGAACCCGCTGTTCGCGGCCACGTTCGGCGATCCCACGGTCCGCGGGGCGGGCGACCGCAACGTGCTGGTCTGGCAGTTCCTGGGTGAGCTGCCCCGGGTCCGGCAGACGGCGGCCGAGCGGGCGGCGTTCGAGGAGTCCCTCGTCGCCGACCTGCGCGCAACGACGAGCCGGTACCCCGACGATCCCGACCTCGCGGCACTGGTGTCGAGGCTCAACCTCAGCCCACGGTTCCGCGAGCTGTGGAGCCGCCGGGCGGTGGGCGGTCACCAGAGTGCGCACAAACTCGTCCAGCACCCGGATGTCGGCGACATCGCCCTGAACTCCGACATCCTCGCCACCCAGGACACGAACCTCCGCCTCGTGGTGTACACGCCGCAGCCGGGCACCGACGCCGGCGGCAAACTCGAACTCCTCGCGGCCATCGGGGTCCAGAGGATGTCTCCGCAGGGCTGACTCCCCGCGTACCCGGCGGCCTCGTCCGATGGACCGGGCCGCTGGGTGGTACGCGCCGTACCAGGAAGTCCCGTAGCTCCCGCCGATCCTCCCCAGGGCTCAGTGTCGAGTCGTGAACAGCGCACGACCGTGCTGTCCGGACCAGGAGGAGCCAGCATGACCACCACCTTCATCACCGGGGCCAACAAGTCCCTCGGCCTGGAAACCGCCCGTCGCCTCGTCGAGGCGGGGCACACCGTCCTCCTCGGTGCCCGCGACCGTGAGCGCGGCCGGGCCGCCGCCGCCTCGCTCGGCGCCCGGTTCGTCCAGATCGACGTGACCGACGACGCCTCGGTCCGGGCCGCGGCCGCGGATGTCGCCGCGCACGAGGGAACGGTCGACGTCCTGGTCAACAACGCGGGCGTCCTCGGCAGGGTCGGCCCCGTCGAGGAGTACACCGCGGCCGACATGAGCGCCGTACTCGACGTGAACGTCGTCGGGATCGTGCGCGTCACACACGCCTTCCTCCCGCTGCTGCGCACCTCGCCGAACCCGGTCATCGTCAACGTGTCCAGCGGGATGGGCTCCTTCGGCATGACCCAGGACCCGGCGCGGATCGAGTCGCAGTACGCCCTGCCCCTCTACTGCGCCTCGAAGGCCGCGGTCACGATGCTCACGACGCAGTACGCGAAGGAGCTGAAGGACGTGAAGGTCAACGCCGCGGACCCCGGGCAGACCGCGACCGACTTCACCGGCGGCCTCGGCCACAGCGTCGCCGACGGCGCGGAGTCCATCGTGACCCTCGCGACGATCGGCCCGGACGGCCCGACGGGCCAGTTCGTCGACCGCTCCGGGAACCTCCCGTGGTGAACGACCTGCCCTGAACCCGGAGCCGGTCGATCCGCCCGGGCCGACCGGCCCACGCATGCCCGTGCCTGCCGCCGAGCGTCGGCTGCTCTCCGCCTTCCGCTACGACCCCGCCTCACACCTTCCGATAGGTGTACGCCTCCGCGGCCGCCGCCTCCACCGTGTCCAGGTCCGCTCCCGTCGACGCCGTGACGACCGCGGCGATCGCGCCCTCGACGAACGGGGCGTCCACCAGGCGGGTGCCGGCCGGGAGTTCGTCGCCCTCGGCCAGCAGGGCCTTCACGGTGAGTACCGCGCTGCCGAGGTCGGTGAGGACGGCGACTCCGGCGCCGCGGTCGACGGACGCGGCCGCCGCGGCGATGAGTTCGGAACTGGTGCCGAGCCCGCCGCCCTCGGTTCCCCCGGCGGCGGCGAGCGGTACCGAGGCGCCCGAGCCGGACAGCCCGCGCGCCAACTCGGCCACGGAGAGGGCGACTTCCGCGCTGTGCGACACCAGCACGATGCCCACCAGCTTCTCGTCACTCACCGGTGGCCTCCGTGGTCGCTGCTTCCTGGAGTGCGGCGATGAGCAGCGACGCGGAGGTGGCGCCCGGGTCCTGGTGCCCGATGCTCCGCTCCCCGAGGTAGCTCGCCCGGCCCTTGTGGGCCTGCAGGGGTGTGGTGGCCACGGCGCCCTCCTCGGCGGCGGCACGCGCCGCGGCGAAGCCGTCCGGGAGCGCGTCGACCGCCGGGACGAGGGCGTCGATCATGGTCTTGTCGCCGGGTGCGGCACCGCCGAGGGTCATGACCGCCTCGACTCCCGTGCGCAGCGCGAGGGCGAACTCCTCCTCGCTCACCTCGGCGGCATCCCCGAGGGCCTTGCCGGTACGGCGCAGCAGCGTGCCGTAGAGCGGGCCCGACGCGCCGCCGACCGTCGAGATGAGCGTGCGTCCGGCGAGCATGAGGACGGCGCCCGGGGTGTCCGGCGCCTCCTTCTCCAGGGTGGCGGTCACGGCGGTGAACCCGCGTTGCAGGTTAGCGCCGTGGTCGGCGTCGCCGATGGGCGAGTCGAGGTCGGTGAGCCGGTCCGCCTCGCGGGCGACGGAGGCGGCGGTCGCCGTCATCCAACGGCGGAAGAAGTCGGCGTCGAGCACGGAATCTCCTTGCGTGAGGGGTGAGTTGACCGGGTGTGCCGCCGGGTCACATGCCCCAGCGCAGCCCCGGCGTCCTCACCGGCGCGTCCCACAGCCGCAGCAGTTCCTCGTCGATCTGGCACAGGGTGACCGAGGCACCCGCCATGTCGAGGGACGTGACGTAGTTGCCGACCAGTGTGCGGGCGACGGCGACGCCGCGCTCGGCGAGCACCCGGTGGACCTCGGCGTTGAAGCCGTAGAGCTCCAGGAGCGGGGTCGCGCCCATGCCGTTGACCAGGACCAGGACCGGGTTGCGCGGCGACATGTCCTCGAGGATCGCGTGGACGGAGAAGTCGGCGATCTCCCCGGAGGTCATCATCGCCCGCCGCTCGCGGCCCGGCTCGCCGTGGATACCGACGCCCAACTCCAGCTCGCCCGGCGGGAGATCGAAGGTGGGGCTGCCCTTGGCGGGGGTGGTGCAGGCGCTCAGCGCGACACCGAAACTCCGCGAGTTCTCGTTGACCTGCTTGGCGATCGCGGCGACCCGGTCCAGCGGCTGCCCCTCGGCCGCGGCGGCGCCGGCGATCTTCTCCACGAACAGCGTCGCCCCGGTGCCGCGCCGCCCCGCGGTGTAGAGGCTGTCGGTGACGGCGACATCGTCATTGACCAGCACCTTGGCGATCTGGATGCCCTCGTCCTCGGCGAGCTCGGCCGCCATGTCGAAGTTGAGGACGTCCCCGGTGTAGTTCTTCACGATGAAGAGAACCCCGGCCCCGCTGTCCACAGCGGCCGCGGCCCGCACCATCTGATCGGGCACCGGCGACGTGAACACCTCACCGGGACAGGCGGCCGACAGCATCCCTGGCCCGACGAACCCCCCGTGCAACGGCTCATGCCCCGACCCCCCACCGGAAACCAGCCCCACCTGCCCGGCCACGGGAGCGTCCCGCCGCACGATCACCCGGTTCTCGACGTCCACGGTCAACTCGGGATGAGCGGCCGCCATGCCTCGCAGCGCGTCCGTGACCACGGTTTCCGCGACGTTGATCAGCATCTTCATGGGTACCTCCTGGCGAGACTGGCAAATGGCTCTCTGACCTGTGTCTGTGCTGGTCAGATGGGTTCCGTCGGTTTTCGGTATTGGCGGTCCGGGGTGGTCCGTGGCGGTCTGGAGCGGGTTCTGGCGGGGCTGATGCTGACCTAATGCTGACTTTGGTGACGGGGTGTCAGGTCTCTGGAGTTGGCCGGGCGAGGGCGGCTGGAACGTCCTTGCGACAAGTATCGACCTTGCGGCAGTGAAGGTCACGGGCTGGGACGGTCATGGGGTGCCTGGGGCTGTTCTGCCGGCTCCGCTCTGTGGCAGGTCGCAGGGGGTGGCGGCCGGTGCGAGCAGGGGAGGGTGTTCGGGGTCGACGAACACGGTGACCTGCTCGCGGGCCTTGGCTAGGTGGTCCTCGATGCGGGTGCCGCCGGGCTGGCGTATTGAGTGCCGGGGAGCCGGTGTGCAGGCCGCGCTCTCCCGCCCGGTGGCGGCGAGTTCCTCGTCGGTCCACTGCCAGTTGGCCGCGCTGCCGGCGTAGAAGGTGTGGGGGCGGGTCGGGTCGACGCCGGAGGCGGTGGGGCAGGCCCGGAAGAGGATGCCGAAGAATCCCTGGAGAGGCGCCCGAGGAAGCGGGCGGGTGCGGATGCCGAGCCAGGCGAGAGCGACGGCGGTGTTGGCCCGGCCGGCGCAGGGCAGAGCGCGCAGCGCGAGTCCATCGGAGCTGGACCGGACGGGCTCGGTGAAGGCGCCGGCGACGCACGCGCCGAGGACGGTAACGCTGCTGAGGGGCTGAGGGGCTGAGGGGCTGAGGGGCTGAGGGGCTGAGGGGCTGAGGGGCAGGGGGATCGGGCCACAGTGACTGTCCGCCTCCCCCAGGGAGAACGCGAGCGCGAACGGCACCCGGAACCAGTGGCCTGATGCGCCCCTTGCGTAGGTATTGACATGCCACTCAAGACGGACGTAACTTCCCTGCCACAAGGAAGTAACGCGCGTTACTAAAGCGCGAAACCGGAAGCGTCGTCTCGTCTCCGGTTGGCCGAAAGGGACTGGAAGTGGCCACGAACAAGTCGCATCGCGTGACCATGAGCGATGTGGCCCGCCGCGCGGGTGTCTCGCGGACCACGGTCTCCTTCGTCCTCAATGACAAGCCCGGCGCCGTGATCCCCGAGGAGACCCGTCGGCGGATCCTGGACGCGATCGACGCGCTCGGGTACCGGCCCAACGCCGGGGCGCGGGCGCTGGCAGCGAACCGCAGCGGATGGTACGGGCTGATCACCGAGATCGTGACCGGCCCGTTCGCGGGGGAGGTGATCACGGGCGCGCAGAGCCGCGCCTGGAGCGACCGGAGGTTCCTGCTGATCGCCGCGAGCGAGGGCGATCCCGCCCAGGAAGCCGCCGCGCTCGATCAGATGCTGGAGCACCGGGTGGAAGGGCTGCTGTACGCCACGACCTGGCACCGCGCCGTCACGCTCCCCAAGGCCGCCCGGGAGGTGCCGACGGTGCTCGTCAACTGCTTCGACGTGGAAGGGGAGTTGCCGTGCATCCTGCCCGACGAGGTGTCGGGCGGATACAAGGCGACCCGCCGACTCCTCGACGCCGGTCACACCCGCATCGGGTTCATCAACCTCGACCCGGCGATCCCGGCCGCCATCGGCCGGCGCGAAGGATACGAACGTGCCCTCCGCGAGGCCGGGATCACCCCCGACCCCTCCCTCGTCGTCCCCGGCTGGGCGACCGCCGACAGCGCCTACACCGCCGCCGGTGAACTGCTGGACCGTCCGTCCGGCGACCGGCCGACCGCGCTGTTCTGCGGCAACGACCGGATGGCGATGGGCGCGTACGACGCGATCAAGGAACGTGGGCTGCGCATCCCGCACGACGTGGCCGTGGTGGGGTTCGACAACCAGGAACTCATCGCCGCCTATCTGCGGCCGAAGCTGACGACGCTCGCCCTGCCCTTCGAGGCCATGGGCACCAAGGGCATCGACATGCTCGCCGCTCTCGCAGCGGGGCAGCCGCTCGACACCCGTCAGGTGACGATCGACTGCCCGCTGCTCGAACGCTCGTCGGTCTGACTGCGAATCAGTCCGCCGAGTAATCCCGTCCCGTCTTCGCCCTGTGTGTTGAAGAGAGGAAAAGAGTCTCCATTATGGCACCCTCCCGCATACCTTCACGGCGGCCCCGAGCCGTCCTGAGAGCGGTCACCGCGACCGCCGCCGTGGCCCTGGTCCTGTCCGCCTGTACGAATGGCTCGGGCACCGCCGGCGCCGGTGACACCTCCGGCAACCAGCTGCTCACCATCCCGCGCGAGGATCTGGCGACGTTCACGCGCAACTTCAACCCGCTCTCCCCGCAGGCCGCCCCGATGACCCTCCAGTCGGTCTACGAGCCGTTGGTGGTGCACAGCATGGCCGACGCCAAGGACACGCCGTGGCTTGCCACCAAGTGGGAGCAGGCCAAGGACGGCAAGTCCCTCACCTTCACGCTGCGCGACGGCGTCAAGTGGTCGGACGGCCAGGCGCTCACCGCCGACGACGTCGTCTACACCTTCGGGCTCCAGAAGAAGGTGCTGGGCGGCTTCGACTACCTGGACAAGGTCACCGCGGTCGACGCCCACACGGTGAAGTTCTCCTTCAGCAAGGCGTATTCGACCGCCTTCTACGAGATCAGCGGGCACTACATCCTGCCGAAGCACATCTGGTCCAAGGTGAAGGACCCGGCGAAGTTCACCAACCCGAACCCGGTCGGCACCGGCCCGTACACCAAGATCGAGAAGTTCCAGAGCCAGTCGTACGAGCTGCTCAAGAACCCCGACTACTGGCAGCCCGCGAAGCAGCGGATCGCCGGCATCCAGATGCTCGCCTTCTCCGGCAACGACAGCGCCAACCTCGCCTTCACCAACGGTGAGGTGGACTGGACGCAGTCGTTCATCCCGGACATCGAGAAGTCCTTCGTCGCCAAGGACAAGAAGCACAACCACTACTGGTTCCCGGCCACCGGCGCCATGATCAACTGGCAGCTGAACACCACCAAGGCGCCGTTCAACGACCCGGCCGTGCGCAAGGCGCTCAGCATGGCCGTCGACCGCGACCAGATCACCAAGGTCGCGATGAACGGCTACGCCGAACCCGCCGACTGCACGGGCCTGGCCCGCACGTACGACAAGTGGCGTGACACCTCGCTGGCCGCCTCCTGCACCTGGACGAAGTACGACGCCGCCGCGGCGGCCAAGGCCCTCGACGCGGCCGGCTACCAGGAGAGCGGCGGCAAGCGGAAGCTGAAGAACGGCAAGAACTTCACGCTCGACATCTCCGTCGGCTCCGCCTCCTCCGACTGGATCTCGGTCGCCAACATCATCAAGCAGGACCTGGCGAAGGTCGGCATCACCGCCACCGTGAAGACGCCCGACTGGGCGGCGGTGCAGTCGTCGTACAACACAGGCACCTTCGACACCGGCATCGTGTGGAGCAACAACGGCGCCACGCCGTACGAGTACTTCCGCGGCGTGATGTCGACCAAGATGCTCCAGCCGGTCGGCAAGCAGGCCACCGAGAACTACCACCGCTTCGGCGACAAGAAGGCCGACAAGCTCATCGACGCCTTCGCCGCCGCCACGGACGAGAAGACGCAGGCCGAGCAGATGAACGGCCTGCAGGAGCTGTACGACGAGGACGCGCCCGTCGTCCCGCTGTTCACCGGCCCCGAGTGGGGCGCGTACACGGACGCCCGCTTCACCGGCTGGCCCACCGAGGAGAACCCGTACGCCACCCTCGGCAACCGCAACGCCAGCACGGTCCTCGTGCTCACCTCGCTGAAGCCCGTAAAGAGCTGACGCCGCCCGCGGACCGGCGGCCGCCCTCCTCCCCGGACGGCCGCCCCCGCGCACCGAGCCACACGTTCCCCCCCCCATCGACAGGGAGCACGACCCGTGCGTCTGATCCTGCGCAACCTGGGGTTCTATCTGCTCGCCTTCTGGGCCTCCATCACCCTGAACTTCGTTCTCCCGCGCTTCATGCCGGGCGACCCGGTCTCCCGGATGTTCGCGCAGGCCCAGGGCACCATGCAGCCCGACCAGATAGCCCAGTTGCGGAAACTCTTCGGTCTCGACAACCGCCCTCTCTGGGAGCAGTACGTCTCCTACGTCAAGAGCGTCTTCACCGGCGACCTCGGCATCTCCATCTCCCGTTTCCCGACCCCGGTCTCCGACGTGATCGGCGCGCAGATCGGCTGGACCCTGCTCCTCGGCGGTGTCGCGCTCGTCATCGCCGCCGTGCTCGGCAACCTGCTCGGCATCGTCGCCGCCTGGCGGCGCGGCGGCGTCCTCGACTCCGCCTTCCCGCCCCTGCTGATCTTCGTCGGCTCGTTCCCGTACTTCTGGCTGGCCATGGGCGCGCTGTACCTGTTCGGGGTGAGCCTCGGCTGGTTCCCCATGCGGCACGCCTACGACGTCGGACTGACCCCTGCCTTCAACGCCGAGTTCCTCTCCAATGTCGCCACCCACCTGGTGCTGCCGGCGCTGACCATCGTGCTGGTCTCCATCGGCGGCTGGATGCTCGGCATGCGCAACACCATGATCGCCACAGCGGCCGAGGACTACATCACGATGGCCGAGGCGAAGGGGCTCAGCCCCGCGCGGATCATGTTCCGCTACGCCGCCCGCAACGCGCTGCTGCCCTCCGTCACCAACTTCGGCATGGCACTCGGCTTCGTCGTCGGCGGCGCCCTGCTCACCGAGGTCGTGTTCGCCTACCCCGGCATCGGCTACCAGCTGCTGATGGCCGTCCAGGGCCTGGACTACCCGCTGATGCAGGGCATCTTCCTGACGATCACGGCGGCCGTGCTGATCGCGAACTTCCTCGTCGACCTCGTCTACGTCCGCCTCGACCCGCGCGTCCGCGTCCGCTGAGGAGGGCCGACATGACCGCCATCGACATCGACATCGCCACGGCCACCACGCCGACGGCCCCCTCGCGTGCTTCCCGCCGGCGCGGACTGCTGCGCCAACTCATCGACAGCAAGAAGGCGTTGAGCGGGCTGATCCTGCTCGCTCTCTTCGCCCTGCTCGCCCTGTTCGCACCCGTGCTGGCACCCGGCGACCCGTCGTTCATCAACTCCACGGGCAGCCAGGCCCCTTCGGCCGCGCACTGGCTCGGTACGACCGCCAAGGGGCAGGACGTGCTCGCCCTCACCCTGTGGGGTGCGCGCAGTTCCCTCTTCGTCGGGTTCACCGTGGGGCTCGTGGCGACCGTGGTCGCCATCGTCGTCGGCCTCGCGTCCGCGTACTTCGGCCGTGTCGTCGACGACGCGCTGACCCTGGTCACCAACATCTTTTTGCTGCTGCCCGGGCTGCCGCTGCTCATCATCCTGGCCGCGTTCCTGCCGCCCGGTACCTCCACTGTGATCCTGGTCCTCGTCGTCACCGGCTGGGCGGGCTCGGCCCGGGTCCTGCGCGCGCAGGCCAAGTCGATCCGCGGCAAGGACTTCGTGGCCGCGGCCGTCGTCACGGGGGAGCGCCCGCTGCGGATCATGTTCCGCGAGATCCTGCCCAACATGGCGTCCGTGGTGATGACCACGCTGCTCGGCTGCGTGATCTTCGGCATCGGCGCCCAGGCCGGCCTGGAGTTCCTCGGCCTGGGCGACAGCAGCGTCGTCAGCTGGGGCACCAACCTGTACTGGGCCAGCAACGACGGCGCGCTGATGACCGGAGCGTGGTGGGCCTTCGTCCCCTCCGGACTGTGTATCGCGCTCGTCGCCTTCGCCATCGCGCTGGTCAACTACGCGGTCGACGAGATCACCAACCCCCGGCTGCGCAACCGCCGTGCCGGCCGTGCCCGCCGTGAGAGGAGGGGCTGAGCCATGGAACCCGTACGTGAACCCGTACTTGAGGTGAACGGCCTCCGTGTCGAATACCGCGGCGACGGACGCACCGTCGTGGGCGCCGACGACGTCTCCTTCTCGATCGGCGCCGGAGAGATCTTCGGCCTCGCCGGAGAATCCGGCTGCGGCAAGTCGACCATCGCCAACGCGGTGATGCGCCTGCTCAAGCCCCCGGCGGAGATCACCGCGGGCAGCATCCGTTTCCAGGGCCGCGACGTACTCGCCCTGGACGCACGGGAGTTGCGCGCCTTCCGGTGGCGGGAGATCGCCATGGTCTTCCAGTCCGCGATGAACTCGCTCAACCCCGTCCTGACCGTCGGCGAGCAGATCGTCGACATCTTCACCACCCACGAGAAGATGAGGAAGCGGGCCGCGCGGGAGCGGGCCGGCGAGCTGCTCCAGCTGGTCGGCATCGACCCGGGACGGCTGAAGGCGTACCCGCACCAGCTCTCCGGCGGTATGCGCCAGCGCGTGGTCATCGCCATGGCCGTGGCCCTGAAGCCAAGGCTGCTGATCATGGACGAGCCGACCACCGCGCTCGACGTGGTCGTGCAGCAGGAGATCATGGCGCAGATCCGCGACCTCCAGCGGGAGTTGGGCTTCTCCATCCTCTTCATCACCCACGACATCTCCCTGATGATCGAGCTCTCGGACCGCATGGGCGTGATGTACGGCGGACGGATCGTCGAACTCGCGGGCGCCAAGGACCTGTTCGCGGGACCGCTGCACCCCTACACCGAGGCGCTGATGAACGCCTTCCCGCCACTGACAGGCCCGCGCCAGGAGCTCACCGGCCTCTTCGACGCCCCGCGCACCGCCGACAGTTGCGGCTTCCACGTCAACTGTCCCGAGGACCGCTCGGACTGCTCCATGAACATCCCCGACCTGCGCGAGATCGTGCCCGGCCGCTGGGTGGCCCGCAGCGAGGCCCGCAACACGCAAGGAGCCTCCCGATGACCGAACCCCTGCTGTCCGTACGGGGGTTGACCAAGGACTTCCAGGTCGGCACCGTCTTCTCCCGGCGCCGCGTCCGAGCCGTCAACGACGTCTCCTTCGATCTCCCCGCCGGCAAGATCACCGCCCTGGTCGGCGAGTCCGGCAGCGGCAAGTCCACCATCGCCCGCTGCCTCGCCCGCCTCGAACAGCCCACGTCAGGTGAGGTGTTGCTGGACGGCGAGAACATCCTGCGCACCGAACGGCGCCGGGCGTCACGGGCGTACCGCCGCAAGGTCCAGATGGTCTTCCAGGACCCCTTCGGCTCACTCAACCCCGTCCACCGCATCGAGCACTTCCTGACCCGGGCCCTCGTCCTGCACGGCCACTCCGCCACACCGGAGGCGCTGCGCGAACTGGTGGAAACGGTCGGCCTGACCGAGGACATGCTCCAGTCCTACCCGCACGAACTCTCCGGCGGCCAGCGTCAGCGCGTCTCCATCGCCCGCGCGCTGGCGGTGGATCCGCGCCTGGTCCTGGCCGACGAACCGACGTCGATGCTCGACGTCTCCGTACGCGTCGGCGTGCTCAACCTGATGCGACGCCTGCGCGACGAGCGGAACATCGCCATGCTCTACATCACGCACGACCTGGGCTCCGCCCGCTACCTCGCCGACACCACGATGGTCATGTTCGCCGGCGAACTCGTCGAGGGCGGCGACGCGTTGGCCGTGATGGACGCCCCCGCCCACCCCTACACCCGCCTGTTGCTGTCCGCCGTACCCGACCCCGAACGGGCCCTCGGCTACGACCCCGTCGAGCGCGCCAGGCTCCGCGAGGCGATCCTCAACCCCACGTCCTGCCCCTACGGCGACGACGGCACGTGCAGCCGCACCGAGCCCGTCCGCCACATCGTCGGCGAAGACGACGGCCAGCCCCACTGGGTGCGCTGCCACCTGCGCGCACCCGCCTCCGACACCGCCCGCCGCGTCCTGAAGGCCACGGACCGGTCGGATGACGAGGCCACCGACGCCACCGACGCCACCGAGAAAGCGGAGACCACCGCCGCATGACCCACGACCTCACCCTCCCCTCCGGCAGCCACACCGCCGAGGGTCTGGCCGAACGCGCACCGCACGACCCCCACCGACCCCGCTTCCACTTCACCTCGCCCGGCGGCTGGCTCAACGACCCCAACGGGCTGAGCCACTGGAACGGCGTCTACCACCTCTTCTACCAGTACAACCCGCTCGCCGCCGCCCACCACCGCATCCACTGGGGCCACGCCACCAGCACCGACCTCGTCCACTGGGCCGACGAACCGGTCGCCCTCGTCCCCGGCACCACCGGCCCCGACCGCGACGGCTGCTGGTCCGGTGTCGTGGTCGACGACGGCGGTGTGCCCACGCTCGTCTACTCGGGCAGGCACGGCGAGCGTGAACTCCCGTGCGTGGCCAGGGGATCGGCGGATCTGAGGTACTGGACCAAGGACCCGGCCAACCCGGTCATCACCGCCCCGCCCGAGGGCATCGACATCACGGCTTTCCGCGACCACTGCGTCTGGCGGGAGGGCGAAGTGTGGCGGCAGCTGGTGGGCTCGGGCATCCGAGGCGTCGGCGGAACGGCCTTCCTGTACGAGTCCGACGACCTGCGCAGCTGGCGCTACGTCGGCCCCCTGCTGACGGGTGACGCCTCGCGGAACCGGGGCGAACTCGACTGGACGGGCACGATGTGGGAGTGCGTCGACCTCTTCCGGCTCGGCGAGGACGAGGAGGCCGGCAAGGAGGAGACCGGCGGCACCGACGCACTGGTCTTCTCCGCCTGGGACGAGGGCACCACCCACCACCCCCTCTACTGGACCGGCCGCTACCGGGGCGACACCTTCACCCCGACCGCCCTCCACCGCCTCGACTACGGCGGCCGCTACTTCTACGCCCCCCAGTCCACCCGCGACGAGTACGGCCGCCGCGTCATGTTCGGCTGGCTCCAGGAGGGCCGGACGGACGAGGCGAACGCGCGGGCCGGTTGGTGCGGCGTGATGTCCCTGCCGAGGGTCGTCACACTTGCCGCGGACGGCGGCCTGCATCAAGCCCCGGTACGGGAGTTGACCGGGCTGCGGCGAGAGCGCGTAGAGGTGGCTCCGGGCCGGCTGGCCGCCCCGTACACCCAACTGCCCGCCGTGCGCGGGGACCAGCTGGACATCGAGACGACCCTGCGTCTCGCTCCCGGAGCGACCGCCCGGCTCGTGCTCCGCGAGACACCGGACGGCGCGGAACGCACCGTGGTGGAGGTGAGCAGGGCACCCGACGGAGCGAGCGGCAGGCTCCGCCTGCGCCGCGAGACGAGCAGCCTCGACCCGACGGTCGACACCGAACCCCGGTACGGCGAGCTGCCGTTGGACCCCGACGGCCGGGTCGACCTGCGCGTCCTCGTCGACCACTCCGCACTGGAGATCTTCGCCAACGGGCGTGCCCTGACAGCCCGCGTCTACCCCACCCGCCCGGACGAGGCCGTGGGCGTCGGTATCGGTGCCGACGGCGACGTGGCCCTGGAGCGGTTCGACGCCTGGCGGATGGCATCGGCCTTCACCGACGGACCCCGGCCGCTGTGGCCGTGACCGACTTACACCCGGCTACGGCCCGAGGGGCGGATGTCCCCCGGGGCCGTGGCCCACTCTTCCCCTCCGGGACTCGTGTGTGGGGCTGTGGCGCACTGCGGCTGGCTTCGGCTTCCTCGGAAAGAAGAGCCGCCGTCCGCGACGGGGTAGTCGATTCCGGCTCCGTGAAGGGCCTGTACTTCGCCAAGTTGCCCTGATCCTTGGCCTGCTGCAGAACTCGGCGTACACCCGCACCCCCTATCAACTGGCCCAGCCGATCGAGGAGATCACCAGCGAGTTCACGGCGAAGAAGATCGCGCCGCGCATGCGCCGGAAGGAGACGCGGTACCAGATCGGCGACCCGGATGTGATGGCCGAACAGTACGGAGAGATCAGAGTCCCAGGACGAGTTCGGGGCTGCGGGCCCGGGAACAGCAGATGGTCAGCTGGGTATTCGCGGCCCGTTCCTCGTCCGTCTGGACCTCGTCGCGGTGATCGGGTTCGCCGGCCAGGACGGGGGTGAGGCAGGCGCCGCACATGCCCTGCTCGCAGGAGAGCTCGACCTCGACGCCGTTGGCGGTGAGGACCTCGGCGATGGTCATCTCGGCCGGTACGGGGTAGCTGTCGCCGGTGCTGGCGACGCGGACGCGGAACTCGCCGTCGGTCACGGGGTCGGGTTCGCGGGCGACCGGGGCGAACCGTTCGAGGTGGAGCTGGTCGGCGCGCCAGCCCGCGGCACCGGCCTGGTCGGTCACGTGGGTCATGAAGCCGTCCGGGCCGCAGATGTATACGAGTCCCGTCGGATCCGGTGTCCGCAGGTCGGCGGGCAGTGCGGTGCGCACGCTGTCGCCGGTCCGGCTGTGGTGGACGACCACGCGGTCGGCGAAGGCGCCGGCCCGGGCGCGTTCCAGCAGGGGTGCGTCGTGCTCGTCGGACGTGTAGTGGTGCAGGACGAAGTCGGCCCTACGGCTGTGCAGTTCCTCCGCCATGGACAGCAGCGGGGTGATGCCGATGCCGCCCGCGACGAGGACGTAGCGCTGGGCCGGTAGGAGCGGGAAGAGGTTGCGCGGGGCGGAGATCCGCAGTTGCTGGCCGACCGTGATGTCGCGGTGCACGGCTGTGGAGCCGCCGCGGCCGGTGTCGTCCCGGCGCACGCAGATGACGTAACGGCCGCTGTCCTGAGGGGAGTTGAGGAGTGAGTACTGGCGGATCAGGGATGTGCCCAGGTGGACGTCGATGTGCGCGCCGGCCTCGAACGCGGGGAGTGGCGCGGCCGGGTCTGCCGGGCGGAGTTCGTAGACGCGGCTGGTGCCCGAAGCGCTCGCGAGGGAGATGGAATGGACGATGGCGTCGAGAGTGGTCATTGCGTGTTGCCCCGCCCTACGCCGTGAAGAAGTGGCTCAGGCCGAGGTCGCGCAGGCCGCGGCGGTAGGCGATGGAGCTGCGGTCGGCGGGGATGTGGACTTCGAGTTTGGGGTCGAGGGGGAGGTTCTCGGGTTTCTGGATCTCGACGACGGCACGGTCCTCCTCGAAGACCGTGCGGTTGAAGTCGTATACGGCCTGGACGGGCTGGCCGGTGTCGAAGTTGCGGGCGATGGGCGCGAACATGCGGGTCTGGCGGGCGGAGACGGGGGAGGCGGCGTTCATGATGTTGAGGAGTCCGCCGTCGGGGAAGTGCACGACGAGGGTGGCGGTGAAGGGGAGGTGGACGTCGAAGTGGCGTAGCCACTGGAAGCCGGGCGGGGCCTCCTTGGTGCCGTGGGGGTAGTTGCTGACGGTGCTCCAGTAGTCGACGGAGTGGCCGTACTGGTGGCGGACCGGGGTGTAGTCGGGGACCTCGGTGTTGTTCGGGTCGCCGAAGGAGTCGAGGTGGACGAAGCCGAAGTGGGCGACGTCGAGGAAGCCCTCGACCTGGCGGCCGGCGAAGGCGGCGATGTCGATCCAGGGGCAGGTGATCTGCTGGAAGCCCGCCTCGTCCCAGTGCGCCATGGCCGGGATGACCGGGGCCGCGTCGGGTTCGGGGCGGAGGCAGGTCCACACCAGGCCGTAGCGCTCGACGGCCGGGTAGCTGCGCAGGTTGAGGCGGGCGGGGATCTTGGACGCGGGGTGTGCGGGTACGTCGGTGCAGCGGCCGCCCGCGCCGAAGCGCAGGCCGTGGTAGGCGCAGCGGATACCGGTGCCGTCGCCGGCGCCGTAGCCCCTGCCGAGCGGGACGCCGCGGTGCGGGCAGATGTCGTTGGCGACGACGAGGTGGCCGTCGGCGCGGTAGACGACGAGGGTTTCGTCGAGGAGGCGTACGGAGAGCGGCTCGTCGCCGATCTCGGTCGAGAGCGCGACCGGGTACCAGTGCTGGGCGAGGATCGCCCAGTCGTCGGGGTCGAAGGTGCACTCGCGGGGCAGCACGACGGGGGCGGCCTGCGTCGGGACAGGCCGGGGCGCGACGGTGGTCATGGGAGAAGGACCTCTAACGGGAACGCGGCCCGGCGGCGTGCGGAGAGCGGCCGGGCTCGGGAACGGTCGGGGGAAACCGGGGGAGGGCTCGCGGCGGCGTCAAGTAGGCGAACTGCTCGGGCAGTTCAGGCGCGGAAGCCCTCAGGGGCGCCTGGCACACCGTGGGCGACACGGCCCCGCGTCCACGCCGACTGGTGGACACGGCAACGGAGATCGGCGCAACGCCCGGGTACGAGAGTCATGGCGCCACCTCCTTCAGGGTGTCCGGTTTCCTGCGTTCTTGAGAGTGACGGTGACGCATCGCCGTATCGCGTCCGTTCCGCCGTTGTTAACAGTCGATGTCCGGGAGTGGAGGGCGATCGCGAGCGTCGAGCCACAGCAAAAGCAACACCACTGTTCGGCTACGGAAACGCGAACGAAACGACATCAACAAAAAGTTTGACCCGCTGAACTGGCTTCTGCTCTACGGCCCTTCGCCTTTCGCCGTGGCGCGGCCTCACGCGCTTCTCTCTCCAAGCTCGGCTTCGCCTCCGGAGGCTCCCTGTGTCCCAGGCCCCTGACGCGCCCGCGTCCACCGACAAACCCGCCCGACACCCGGTCGACGAGATCCTCCCCGTCGGGCGGCTCGGACTGCTCGGTCTGCAGCACGTGCTCGTCATGTACACCGGCTGCGTCACCGTCCCGCTGGTCTTCGGCGCGGCGGCCAAGCTGGACACCTCGACCATCGGGCTGCTGATCAACGCCGACCTGCTGGTGGCCGGCCTGGTGACGATGCTTCAGGCGCTCGGCATCGGCAGGATCCTGGGCGTGCGGCTGCCGGTCGTCGCGGGCGCTACCTTCACCGCCGTGACCCCGATGATCCTGATCGCGGGCGAGTACGGCATGCAGGCGGTCTACGGCTCGATGATCGCCGCCGGTGTCTTCGGGCTGCTGGTCTGTGTGCCGTTCGCGCGGGCGGTCAGGTTCTTCCCGCCGCTCGTCAGCGGGTCGGTGATCACCGTCATCGGGCTCTCCCTGATAGGGGTCGCGGCGGGCCTGATCGCCGGGCAGGACGCCACAGCCAAGGACTACGCGGCGCCCAGCCACCTGGCGCTCGCCGGTGGAATCGTGCTGCTGATCGTTCTCGTCAACCGCTTCACAAGAGGCTTCGTCGCCCAACTCGGTGTGCTGCTGGGCCTGGTGGTCGGCACGCTGGTCGCGGTCCCCATGGGCCTGACGGACTTCTCCTCCGCGAAGGGCGCCGACTGGTTCGGGCTCGCGGCGCCGTTCCACTTCGGCGCCCCGCACTTCCCGATCGCCGCCGTCATCTCCATGTGCGTGGTGATGCTGGTGACGTTCACCGAGTCCACCGCCGACATGCTCGCCGTCGGCGAGATGACCGGCCGTCCCCTGAGCAAGGCCGACCTCGCCCGCGGCCTCGCCGGTGACAGCGTCTCCGGCATCTTCGCGGGCGTCATGAACGGCTTCGTGGACACCGTGTTCGCCCAGAACGTCGGCCTGGTCGGCATGACCAAGGTCCGCAGCCGCTACGTCGCCGCCGTCGCCGGAGGCATTCTCGTCGTCCTCGCGCTCATCCCCAAGCTGGGCGAGATCGTCGCCTCCCTGCCGGGACCGGTGATCGGAGCAGCCGGACTGGTCATGTTCGCCACCGTCACCGCGGTCGGCATCAACACCCTGCGCAAGGTGGAGTTCGAGGGCACCAGCAACCTGCTCATCGTCGCCGTGTCCATAGGCATCGGCATGCTCCCCGTCGCGGCCCCGACGATCTACCACGCCTTCCCGACCTGGGTCCAGATCATCGGCGGCAGCGCCATCACCAGCGCGACCCTCGCCGCGTTCCTGCTGAACCTGCTCTTCAACCACACGCCGGGCCGGAGGAAGCCCGGACTGGAACCGGAGCCGGGCCCGGCCAAGACGCCCGCCCCCGACCCGGCGCCGGCCACCTGAGCCCGCCACCACAGCAGCGGTCATCGGTCATCAGCCGAGGCGCCGGGTACACGCCCGCTCCCGGCGAACACCGGCGTGTGGACGCCGAGTTCGCGGAGGAGCCCCGCCCGGGCAGGTGCCGTAGAACGCGCCCGGCGCGGCTTGAGGACCGCGTGGTCGTACGGCCCCAGCCGCTGCGGTCGGCCCGACAGGAGCAGCCCGGGCCGCGACCGCATGGGCGCGCCGGTCTCGTCACGCCTTGCCGCCGAAGAAGACCTGCACCTCCTGGATGAGCCCGTCCCGGACAGTGATCGCCTCGATGTTGCGATACCTGCCGCCCGTCGTGAGCTCGAACTCGTAGTAGGCGAAGACGAGTTCTTCGTCTGCCGGGGTGACGTGCAGCAACTGCTGCTCCGTGAACCGGTCCGCGGTCGGGAAACACCGCTCGAAGAAGGCCGACTTGTCGATGTGATCGTCCTGCGGACTCGTGAACGTGAAATCGCCGACGTAGAGCGGGAAGGCCGCGTCGCGGTCCTGCGACCTGTAGTACTGAAACGCCGCTTCTACGACGGCTGTCGGGTCGTCGGTCATTCGGGCTCCCCGGTCGGACGGCTGGCCCCGTTCCGCCACCGTACAACTGCCGGTCAGCCGACGGATGGCGGTGGCGTTGGGGGTGTCCTCGGCATGGCAGGGTGGTCCGTAAGCGATCTTGCTCGCCTTCATCGGTGCTTCCTGGAGCGGCGGATGAGCAGCAGAGCGATGAGCGCACCGGCCGCGACGAGCAGCGGGGCGCGGTTGGCCCGTGCCGCCCGCAGACCCTGGCCGGCCTTCTCGCGTACCGGCTCCGGGGCCCTGTCCCGCACCACATGGACCACGTGGGATGCCCTGTCCCGGAGTTGGGCCTGGGCCTGTGCCGTCCTCTCCTCGGCCGGCGCACGCAGTCGGTCCGTGGCGGGCGTCGCCTCATCGCCGGTGTGCGGCTTGTCCTGGGTCATCGGTGTGCCCTCTCTCTGATCTCGGCTAGGTCGGCCTTGACGCTGTCGATGGTCCGTTCCGGTGCCGGCGGCCAGGGCGCCGGTGACGATCAGTGCGGCCGCCCATACATTCACCACGAGCGAGAGCGCTGCGATCAACCGGCCTTCTCCGGTGACCTCGAGGTTGGAGTGGGCCAGGCCGTCGTCCCACCGCGCCCGTGATCAGTGCTGGGTTTCGTCGCCGTGGCTGCGCAGGAGTTCCTTCATCTTGGCGACGGCGAAGCCCCAGCCCTGTTCGACGGTGGGTTTGGCGGGTACGGCGATCTCGTCCGGGTTGGTGAGGACGTCGAGGAGGACGGGGCCGGCGGTCGCGAAGGCGCGGCGTACGGCGTCGTCGAGGTCGGCGGGGTCGGTGACGCGGATGCCGGTGATGCCCATGGCGGTGGCGACGGCGGCGAAGTCGGGGTTGTCCAGGACCGTACCGAACTCGGGGAGTCCCGCCTGCTCCTGTTCCAGCTTGACCATGCCGAGGCGACGGTTGTCGAAGACGACGAGTTTGACCGGCAGTTGGTAGGACTTGAGGGTCATGAGGTCGCCGAGGAGCATGCTCAGGCCGCCGTCGCCGCAGAACGCGACGACCTGGCGGTCCCGGTCCAGGTACTGCGCGCCGAGCGCCTGCGGCATCGCGTTGGCCATGGAGCCCAGGTTGTAGGAGCCGATCAGTCGACGTGTCCCGCGCATCTCGACGAACCGGGAGAGCCAGACGGTGGCCATTCCGGTGTCCGAGGTGAAGATCGCGTCGTCGGTGGCGCTGCGGTCCACGGCGGCGGCCAGTGCCTCCGGGCGGATGCCGTGCTCGCGGTTGTCCAGCGCGGAGCGGACCTTGCCGACCAGGCTCGTGTCGTGTGCGGGATCGGCGAGCCGTGCCTGGCTCTCACGCCAGCTCAGGAAACGCTTCCGTCCTTCGTCCAGGTGTCCGCGGTCGCGTGCGCCGCCCAACTCGCCCGGCTCGGCGGCCAGTTGGCCGAGCAGGTCGCGGACGGTGGCACCCACGTCGCCGACCAGGCCGAGGTCCACGGGGACACGGCGTCCGATGTGCGCGGGCTCGGTGTCGACCTGGATGACCGTGCGGCCCTCGGGATACCAGTCGCGATAGGGGAAGTCGGTGCCCAGCAGGAGCAGGGTGTCCGCCGACCGCATGGCTCCGGCTGCCGCCGGGTTGCCGATCAGACCGGTCTGGCCGACCTGGAAGGGGTTGTCGCCCTCGAAGCCCTCCTTGGCCTTCAGCGTCAGCACCATCGGCGCCGCGAGGCGGTCCGCCAGCGCGAGGACGTCCTCGCGGGCGGCGCGGGCGCCCTGCCCGACCAGCAGGGTGATCCGGTCCGCGGCGGAGAGGAGGTCGGCGGCCCGTCGTACGGCGGACGCCTCGGGGCGGGTGGTGGGTGTGGTGAGGGAGAAGCGGGCGGGACGGTCGTGGTGCAGTTCGCGGTCGCCGAGGTCGCCCGGCACGGTGAGGACCGCGACGCCCTTGTGGCCCAGGGCGTTGCGCACCGCCGTCTCCAGGAGCTGCGGCAGCTGGTCGGGGTCGGTGATGGTCGCGCGGAAGACCGCCACGTCACGGAAGAGCAGGTCGTTGTCGACCTCCTGGAAGGCGTCGCTGCCCAGTTCGGACAGGGGGACCTGGCCGGCGACGGCCAGGACGGGCGTACGGCTCTTGGCCGCGTCGTAGAGGCCGTTGAGGAGGTGGACGGAGCCGGGGCCGACCGTGCCCATGCACACCCCGAGGCGGTCGGTGAGCTGGGACTGGGCGCTCGCGGCGAAGGCGGCGGCCTCCTCGTGGCGGCAGCCGACCCACTCCACGTCGTCGGTGGTGCGGATGGCGTCGGTGAGGGGGTTGAGCGCGTCTCCCACGACGCCGAACACCTGGCGGACGCCGAGTTCGCTCAGGGCGTCCACGATGACGCGGGCGACGGTTCGTGCCACGGATTCCTCCAGGTCGGATCGTTAAGCGGGTGCGGGTCAGATGGTGAAGTGGTCGGGGTCGGCGGCCTTCCAGTCGGCGGCCCAGTCCGCCGGGGGCTCGACCAGTAGTTGGCCGGGGGAGAGCCAGTCGTAGAGCACGTCGTAGGAACGGACGGTCTGCGGGTCGATACGACGGCGCAGCATGTGCGGCCTGAGCTGGGCGGGGTCGGTGACGCCCATGGAGGCCATGATCTGCAACGCGCTGCCTACGGTGGCCTCTTGGAGGCGACGCACGCGTGCGGCCTTGTCTCCGACGTCCAGTGCGCGGGCCCGGCGCGGGTCCTGGGTGGTGACGCCGACGGGGCAGGTGTTGGTGTGGCAGCGCTGGGCCTGGATGCAGCCGACCGCGAACATCATGGCGCGGGCCGCGTTGCCGTAGTCGGCGCCCTGGATCAGGCGTTTGACGAGGTCCGTCCCGGTGGCGATCTTGCCGCTCGCGCCGATCCGGATCCGGTCCCGCAGGCCCGCGCCGACCAGCGCGTTGTGGACGGTCGTCAGACCCTCGGTGAGCGGGGTGCCGACGTGGTCGGCGAATTCGAGAGGCGCGGCGCCCGTGCCGCCCTCACCGCCGTCGACGATGATGAAGTCGGGCGCGGTGCCCTCCTCGATCATCGCCTTGCACACCGCGAGGAACTGCCGACGTGAACCCGGGCACAGCTTGAAACCGGCAGGCTTGCCGCCGGACAGCTCCCGCATCCGCGCGATGAAACGGACCAGTTCACGAGGCGTGGAGAACACCCGGTGATACGGCGGTGAGATGACCGTCTGCCCTTGGGGGACGTCCCGCACCCGGGCGATCTCGGCGTTCACCTTGGCCCCGGGCAGCACCCCACCGATACCGGGCTTGGCCCCCTGCGACAGCTTCAGCGACACGCACTTGACGCTCTCGCCGGACGCCTTCTCGGCGAACTCGCCGGGATCGAAGTCCCCGTCCCGGGTCCGGCAGCCGAAGTAGCCGGTGCCGATCTCCCAGACCAGGTCGCCACCCGGGCGCAGGTGGTACTCCGACAGCCCGCCCTCACCGGTGTCGTGCGCGAAACCGCCCGCCGCGGCGCCCTGGTTGAGCGCGAGCACGGCGTTGGCGGAGAGCGAGCCGAAGCTCATCGCGGAGACGTTCAGCAGCGCCATGTCGTACGGCCGGGTGCAGTCCGGGCCGCCGATCCGTACCCGTGGCGGGTTCTCGGGCACCGGGCGCGGAGCCATCGAGGGAACCAGGTACTCGTATCCCGCCTGGTACACGTCACGCTCGGTGCCGAACGGCTCCTCGGCGGCGGTGCCCTTGGCCCGCTCGTAGACGATGCTGCGGATGTCCCGGTCGAAGGGGCGGCCGTCGAAGTTCCGCTCGACGAAGTACTGCTGGAGTTCCGGGCGGATGCGTTCCAGCAGGAAGCGGGCGTGCCCGAGCACCGGATAGTTCCGCAGCACCGAGTGCCGCCGCTGGACCAGATCCCACATACCGATCACGCCTAGCGCGGCGAGCGGCGCCGCGGCCGTCCACCACCAGGGCGACACCGTCACGGCCGCGGCCGCAGCCGCGAGGGCGGCGGCCACGACCACCGCGATCATTCCGATTCTCAGCACAGCCCCCGGGTAACCCGCCCGGCCCGTCTCATGCGGACCGGGTGTGTCACGGTCCGGCCCCCCAGGTCAGAGGCGTCGAGGTCGGATTTGTCGTCGGCCGTCGGGGTACCCGGCTCTGACACCAACTCCGTGCGAGGAAGAGAGAACGCCGGAAACACAGGGGGCCGAAACCCTCGGTGTCCCGTCGTTCGGAAGGAGAGTGAGCTCGATGGCCACCGTGTCCCTCACGGCAGCGTCCAAGGAGGACGCCGCCACTGTTTTCGGCGTCCTGCGGATGGCGTTCCCGACCGACCGTTCCCTCGACGACATGGCCCAGGAGCAGCCGGGCGACCACTCCGCCGTGTGGACCGCGGAGTTCGAGCCGGCCCGGGAGCGGATTCCGACCGATCCCGTTCCGCTGGACAGCTCGGTCTCCGCCACGCTCCAGGGCGCCTACGCCGCCGTGGACCAGCTGTTCGAGGCTCTGAGCACGGCGTTCGCCGTGGACCACTGGGGCGCGGCGTCAGGAGGCCGGGAGAAGGAGGTCGGTCTGCGGCTCACGACGAAGTGCTGACGGGACGGGAAACCGTCCCTGCGAGAGTCCGACCCACGAGGAGATGCGCGCCATGGTGAAGATCGGGTACACGATGATGACCGAGCAGGCCGGTCCACGGGAGCTGGTGGGCCATGTGGTCGGCGCCGAGCGCGCCGGTTTCGACTTCTCCGTCACGTCCGACCACTACTTCCCCTGGCTGGAGTCCCAGGGCCACGCCTCCTACGCGTGGAGCGTGCTCGGTGCCGCCGCGCAGGCCACCGAACGCATTCCCCTGATGACGTACGTGACGTGCCCGACGACCCGCTACCACCCGGCGGTCGTCGCCCAGAAGGCCGCCACGCTCCACCTCCTGTCCGAGGGGCGGTTCCGCCTCGGTCTCGGCTCCGGGGAGAACCTCAACGAGCATGTGGTGGGCGGCGGTTGGCCCGCCGCACATGTCCGGCTCGCGAGGCTGGAGGAGGCCGTGGAGATCATCCGCGCACTCCTCGCGGGCGAGAACGTCAACCACCACGGTGCGCACTTCGACGTGGAGAACGCCAAGTTGTGGGATCTGCCCGAGACGCCGCTACCGATCGGTGTCGCCGTCTCAGGCGACAGCTCCTGCGAACTCGCGGGCCGACTCGCCGACTTGCTCATCGCCACTGAACCCAGGCCGGAGTTGACCTCCGCGTTCGACGGTTACGGCGGCGCGGGCAAGCCCAAGGTCGGCCAGCTGCCCATCTGCTACGACACCGACCGCGACGCGGCGATCGCCCGCGCCCACGACCAGTTCCGCTGGTTCGCCGGCGGCTGGCCGGTCAACTCCGAACTCCCCGGCCCCGCCGCCTTCGAGGGCGCCACCCAGTTCGTACGCCCGGAGGATGTGGCCGAGTCGATTCCCTGCGGCGACGACGTGCAGGCGGTCGTCGAGGCCGTACGGCCTTATGCGGACGCGGGGTTCACCGAGGTCGCGCTCGTCCAGATCGGCGGCGGGCACCAGGAGCCGTACCTGGAATGGGCCGAACAGAAGCTGCTGCCCGCCCTCCGCGAACTGTGAGCCTGTGATGACCACGAAACGCGCCGCGATCTTCGACGTCGACGGAACCCTCGTCGACACCAACCACCTCCACGTCGTCACCTGGTGGGAGGCGTTCAGGCAGGGCGGCCGGCGCGTCCCCATGCGGGAGATCCACCGGGCCGTGGGCCTCGGCGGCGACGACCTGATCGAGCATCTGCTCGGCAAGGACCGCGACCGTGAGGCCGACGAGCGGTTCGTCGCGGCCCATCACGCCCTCTACGCCACGTACTTCGAGCGGCTCCCGGTGCTGGACGCGGCGGGCGACCTGCTGCGCGCACTGGCCGGGCGGGGCTGGACGATCGTCCTCGCGACCTCGGCGAGCGGCGCGGAACTGGCCGCGCTGCGCCGCGCGATCGACGCGGACGACGTCATCCTCGGGGCGGCGAGCGCGGACGACGTCGCCGACGGCAAACCCGCCCCCGATCCCGTCCAACAAGCCAGGAAACTCGCGGGTGTTCCGAGCGAGCGAGCCGTGTTCGTCGGCGACGCCGTCTGGGACATGAAGGCCGCCGTACGGGACGGAGCGGTCCCGGTGGCGGTGCTGTCCGGCGGGATTCCGCGCAGGGATCTGGAGGCGGCCGGCGCCCGCGCCGTGTACCGGGATACCGCGGACCTCCTCGGACACCTGGACTCCAGCGTTTTCGCCGACATGGAGTGACCAGAGGCCGAAGGGGCGCGGGGAGAGCCGGAGGTGAGTACGGCGCCGTCCTGGGGCGGGCGGTCTTGACCTTCAACGCCCCCATCGGGTTCCCGATCGTCATTCTGCCGACTCCGAAGTGGGGCGCCGCCCCCGTGGCCGGAAAGCGCTGACCGCCCGCCGTTCGGGTTGAGCTCGGGGGCGATCAGGGGATACTTTCGATACGCAACGGTAGCGTATCGAAAGTGGGGCGGTCACTCTTGACCGAGGCATCGAGTGGGTCGCGTAACGGCGGGGCGGACGCGGCGGTCGGCATGGGTCGGCCGCGGGATGCCCGTCGGGATGTGGCGATCTTGGAGGCGACCTTGTCGCTGCTGACGGAGCTCGGGTACGAGCAGTTGTCGATCGAGGCGGTCGCGGGGCGGTCGGGGGTCGCCAAGACGACGATCTACCGTCGCTATCGGGACAAGGCCGCCCTGGTTGCCGCGGCGGTGGACTATCGCTCGCATGCCACCCCGCCCGCGCCTGCCGCGGCCGACCTGCGGGCGAACCTGCTCGCGCTCGCCGGGTGGCTGGCCCGGGAGATCGCTGAGCAGGAGATCGGACTGCTCGGGGCGCTGTTCGCGGGGATGCGTGGGGACCCGCGGCTTGCCGAGGAGATGCGTCGAATCCTGCGCCGGGACGAGGCGGCGATGACTGATGAGCCGTTCCGCAAGGCGATCGGGGACGGCGAGCGGTTGACGCCCCGGGCCGCCGAGCTCTTCGCCGAGATCGCTCCGGCGGTCATCGTGCACCGGGTGGTCGTCGCGGGCGAGCCGTGCGATGAGCGCTTTGTCGAGCACCTCGTCGACGACATTCTTCTGCCGTTGCTGCTTGAGGGCTGCTGAGGCATACCAATTCCGTGCGCACTGACTGCGGCGGGTGTGACAAGTAAAAAAAGGGGATTCATCATGATCGTTGTCACTGGGGCCACGGGCGCGTTGAACGGCGCCACTGTTGAGCACCTTCTCAAGCGTGTTCCTGCGGAGCGGATCGGCGTGAGCGTGCGCGACGTCGACAAGGCGCGGCACTTTGCCGACCGCGGGGTGCGGGTGCGTCAGGGCTCTTACGCGGATCCGGCCGCGCTGCGGCACTCCTTCGAGGGCGCTGAACAGGTCCTGCTCGTGTCCTCCAACGACCCGCACGCCGACCATGTCGGCTTGCACCGCGTCGGCATCGAGGCCGCCGTCGCGGCGGGAGCCCGGCGCATCCTGTACACCAGCCATCAGGGTGCCGGGGCCGACAGTCCCTTCCCCCCGGCCCGCGATCACGCCGCGACCGAGGTGCTCCTCGCCGAATCCGGTGTCGCCTGGACCTCGCTGCGCAACGGCTACTACGCCCACAGTGTGCTGTGGCTGCTCAGCCCCTGGCGGCAGACCGGCGAGATCGCGGCACCAGCCGATGGCCCGATTTCCTGGACCGACCGCGCCGATTCCGCCGAAGCGGCAGCGGTCGTCCTGGCCGGTGACCGGAGTTTCGACGGGCCGGTCACCCTCACCGCGCGGCAGGCCGTGACCCTCGCCGACGTCGCGGCGATGGCTTCTGAGATCAGCGGCCGCGAGGTCAAGCGGGTCGTGCTGGACGACGAGGAGTGGATCGCGGACAAGGTCGCGGATGGCATGCCGGAGGGGATGGCACGGAGGATGCTCACCAGATACCAGGCCGCTCGCGAAGGCCGCTTCGCCGGGGTCGACCCTCTGCTGGCCAGTCTGCTCGGCCGCGAACCCCGCGGCGTCGCCGAGCAGTTGGAGGACGGCGGCACCGGCTGAAGGATCGCCGAGGCAAGGGAAAGGGGCTGGGCTTCTGTTTGAGGAGTTCGCTCAGTTCCTGATGGTGATGATCACGACCTGACCGGCGCCCAGTGGACGGCACGGTCAGTCCATGCGGCGCTGGTCCTTCTTGCTCCAGGCGCGGGTGTCCCGGGGCGGGAGGTATGGCTCCTCATCCTTCGGGAGTCCGCCGGCGACGGCACGCTGGCGGGCCAGTTCCGCGTCGAATTCGAGGCCGAGCAGGACGGCGATGTTGCTGATCCACAGCCACATCAGGAAGACGATCACGCCGGCGAGCGTGCCGTACGTCTTGTTGTACGACGCGAAGTGCGCCACGTAGAACGCGAAGCCCCCCGAGGCGACCATCCAGACCACCAGGGCCAGCACGCTGCCCGGAGTGACCCAACGGAAGCCGCGGCCCTTCACGTTGGGCGCCGCCCAGTACAGGATCGCGATCATCGCCATTACCAGGACGACCAGTCCCGGCCACTTCGCGACCGACCACACCGTCAGCGCCGCGTCCCCGATGCCGAGGGCGGAACCCGCCGCGCGGGCCAGGCCGCCGGTGAACACCACGATGAGCGCGCTGACCACCGTCAGGACGAGCAGCACCACGGTGACGCCGACGCGGATCGGCAGGACCTTCCACACGGGGCGGCCCTCGGGCATGTCGTAGACGACGTTGGCGCTGCGGATGAACGCCGCGATGTAGCCGGAGGCCGACCACACCGCGACCACGATGCCGACCACGGCGACGATCGAGCCGAGGCCGCCGGGCGCCTGAAGCTGGCGTATCGCGTCGCTGATGATGTCCCGGGTCGAACTCGGCGCCAGTTTCTCGATGTTGTCCAGGACCTGCTGTGTCGCAGACTTGCCGGCCATGCCGAGCAGCGAGACCAGGACCAGCAGGGCCGGAAACAGCGACAGCACTCCGTAGTACGTCAACGCCGCGGCCCGGTCGGCGAGTTCGTCGACCTGGAACTCCCTGACGGTGCCCTTGAGCACCGCCCACCAGGACCGCTTCGGCAGTTTGGTGGGCCGGTCCGGCGCCCGGCGCTCGACCTGTTCTCCTGGTCCCGGTGTCCGTGGCATACCAGTGGGGTTACCCGGCTCGGCCCGACCATGCCTGGAGGGCGTACGGCAACCGCTCCCACTCCCTGATCAGAGTTCGAGGCCAAAGAGCGCTGCCGCGTTGGCGGAGGAGAACTTGTGCCGGTCCTCGTCCGAACTGAAGTGTCCGAGGAAGGAGTTGATCTCGTCCCGGGTCGGGTGTTGGAACGGGTAGTCGGTGGAGAAGATCAGCCGGTCGACGGTGGTGACGGACAGGGCGTGGTGGAGCAGCGCGGGGTTGAGCATGCCGGAGGCGGTGATGTGGAAGTTGGTCCGGATGTAGTCCGAGACGGGCCGTCGCAGTCCGGCGAGGCGGGCGAGGCTGTCGGCCCGGTCGAGCCAGAACAGCAGCATCTCGCCCCAGTGGCCGAGCACCACCTGGAGGGCGGGGTGGCGGTCGAAGGTGCCGCGCAGGATGAGCCGGAGTGCCGCGGTCGCGGTGTCGAGGTGCCACCCCCATCCGAAGGTGGCCAGGCCGAGATCGGTCAGCTCGCCGAGACCCCGGTAGGAGGCGTCGCGCACCGCGTCCGAGGGGATCTGCGGGTGGATGAAGACCGGCTGGCCGAGTTCCGCCGCGGCGGCGAAGAACTCGTCGTAGGCCGGGTCGTCGAGGAAGCGGTCGCCGGAGCGGCCGTAGACCATCGTGCCGACGTGGCCCAGGCCCTTCGCGCGCACGAGCTCCTCGACGACGTGCTCAGGGGAGGACATGGGCAGCGTCGAAAGTGCCCGCAGCCGCGTCGGGTTCTTGTCGACGGCCGCGATGGCCATGTCGTTCGCGGCGCGGCTCAGGTGCCGGGCCTGTTCGGGGGCGAGCGGCTGGGTTCCGGGCGGGGTCAGGGCGAGGACCGAGATGTCGATGCCCTGGGCGTCCATCGTGGCGATCCGCTCCTCGCCAAGGTCCTCCAGGCGGTGTCGGTGGTCGCCCATCTCGTTGAAGGCGAGGCTCTCGTCCGGCCGCGGCAGGGCTTTGAGGGCGGAGGTGAGGTTCGGGGCCACCCAGTGTTCTTCGATGGCGATGAGGGTCATGGTCTTCGTCCTTCGATCGGGCAGACGGGCAGACGGGCAGACGGGCAGACGGACAGGTGGGTGGCACGGCCGGTGGCTTCGTTCCAGCGATACCTGTCATTTGACAGCAAAGCTAACGCCCGGACTAAAGTAGCTGTCAACTGACAGCAATCGAGGGGCGACGACGGAGGTCCTGGCGCATGGACGAGGAGCAGGCTTCGCGGCTGTTCGAACTCGCCGACCGGATCCTGGCGGTGGGCCGCCACATCGGGGCGTCGAAGGAGGGCGAGGTCGAGTCGGGAACTCCGTTGCAGGGAGCGGTGATGCGCTATATCGACCGCCACCCGGGCACGACGGCCCGCGAGGCCGCCGAAGCCACCCAGATGATCTCGAGCAACTTCAGCCGGGCGGTGCGCGGCCTGGAGCAGGCGGGCCTGGTGCGGCGCGACACCGATGAGCGCGACGCGCGGCGGGTGCGCCTGTATCCCACCGAGAAGGCGCAGGAGAATCTGCGACGACTCCGTGAGGTCTGGAGCGGCCTTCTCGAGGAGGCTGTGACCGACTCCGACGACATCGACGCCGTGATCTCGACCCTGCGCACCATCGAGACCCGGCTCGTTGCCCGAACCCGCCCCGGGGTCCGATGAATCCGGCGATCTCACCGCCCTTGCCGCTGACCCGGAGGTCGCTCTCGGCGACCCGCCGATCAGGCTCGGCTCAACGTCCGCCGCACCACGTAGGACGCGGTCTAAGCCCACGGGTCGACGGGGACCACGCCGATGGCGTGGCTGTCGGGACCGATGAGTCGCCCCCAGGATTTGACGGTTCGTAGAACGATCTGCCGGTCGTCGATCTCGATGCCGGGGCTCATGGCGCGGATGCGCCGCAGCAGTGGCTCCAGTGCCCGCAGGTCGTGCAGTTGGGCGGTGACGAACAGGTTCGCCGTCCCGGCCACGGCGGCGCACACCCGGGTTTCCGGCCAGCGGGCGATGTCCCGGCCCGTCTCGTAGAGCAGTTCGTCGGGCACCCGCAGGGAGAGCGAGACGTACAGGTGCCAGCCGCCGGCGAACCGGACGAAGTCGGTGCGGAAGGTGAGCGTTCCGTTGCGGGTGAGATGGTCGAGCCGGCGCTTGACCGCGGGTTCGGAGCGGCCCAGCCGCTTCGCGAGGTCGCGCAGGCTCATCCGGCCGTCGACCTGCAGCGCCTGGTAGAGGGCTTTGTCGAAGGCGTCCGGTTCCCGTGCGGCCTGCCGGTCGTGGTGTTCGGGATGGCCGGCGGACAGTTCGTGCGCCGCGCTCAGGCCGATCGCGCCGAGCCGCCAGTGGGCGCCGCTGAACAGCTCCATGATCGGCCGGACACGGGTGCTGTGGACGCCCGGGGTGGGAGCGAGGCCGTCGACCAGAAGCGCGGACAGGTTCGCGAGGTCCTGGGCGACGACGAGCGCGAACAGGTCCCATGTGCCCGAGGTCAGATGGACGCTGGCCACCCGCGGGTTGTCCGCCAGGGCCCGGGCCACTTCGGTGACCTGCCCGGGCGCGCACATCACGTCGAGCACGGCACCGGCGAGCGGCATGGCCGGTCCGGGGGCGGAGGAGATCCAGGCGGCTCCGTCACGGGTCAGCCTGCGCCAGCGGCGCCCGACGGTGACCGCGGAGAGGTCCAGGGTGGCGCCGAGTTGTTCGAAGCTCGCGCGCGGGTTGACGTGCAGGGCGTCGATGAGGGCGACGTCGTCCTCGTCGATGCCCTGTCGTTCTACGGCCATCACGGGCCCATTGTGGTGGACGGCCGTCACCTCGTCGCGGGCAGCAGGTACCGGCCGATGAGGTCGGCGCAGACCAGGTCGGGGCAGGAGCGGCCCCAGAACCAGGGCATCGGGGTGTGCGCGGGGTTGGGGATCTGATGGCCGCCCCCGTGGACGGTGAACAGGGTCACCGGTGCGGGGCCGGTACCGCCGTAGGTGGTGGTCGTCACCGTGGTGACCGCACTGCCGTCGGCCTGGCGGAGCGGTCCGCCGACCGGCGGGCCGGTGATGCCGTTGCGGGCCGCGTAGTACGCGGCCGTCTCCTCGGCCGAGCGGTGCCGGCCGCGGGGAAACAGCCCTCTGACGCTCACCACGCCGCCGCCGTAGGGGGCCAGGGGGTCGGCGGTGCCGTGGAAGAGGAGCACCGGCACCGCCGTGTCGGCCGGTGGCGGGGTCCGGGTCCCGTACGTGGCGGGCAGGGTGCTGCTGATGATTGCCGCGCCTGCCAGCCGTCCCGGTACCTCCCGCAGCAGCCGCATCACCATCTGGCCGCCGAGGGAGAACCCGATCACGTACACACGCTCCCGCGCGGTTCCGTGTGCGGTGGCCATCGCCTCGACCAGGTCGGTGAAGAACCCGACGTCGTCGATGCCCCGGCGCCGTGCGGGGGTGTCGATGTCGCGGGCGCCGTTCCAGTCCCTGCGGTAGCCGTCCGGATACACCACGACTCCGTCGGCACCGGTCGCGAAGGTGTCGAACGAGCGGCCGCTGAACCGGCGCACGGACCGGCCCGTCTGACCGGTGCCGTGGAAGACGACCACCAGAGGCCGGGCCGGGTCTCCGGACCGGTCCCGCCGCTCCGCGCCGACCTGCACGTAGGTGCGCGTGCGCCCGCCGACCTCCAGGGCACCGCGCACGATCACGGCCGTCACCGCCATGCGGGGCGGCTCGCCCCGCGCGGGACCAGCGCGGGCTCCGGCCACGCGGGCGGGGTGCGGCCGAACTCGACCTGCGGCGCGGGAAAGCGCAGGTCTCCCAGCGGCGTCCGGGCGTCGAACGCCTTCGGCTCGCGCAGGCTGTGCTGTGCGTCGGTGCCGACCAGCGCCGGGTCGACCAGACCCAGCGCGAGGCACCACATCGCGTTGCGCGTCAGGTTGACCGTCACGTGCCAACTGCCGCCGACCGTGGCCCGTTTGACGAGCGCCGCCGTCGCGCCGGCGGCACCCATGTAGCCGGTGACGAAGTCGTTGATCATGCCGGTGACGGGCAGTTTCGGTTCCGCCGGCGAGCCGACGGCGGCCATCAGACCACTGGCCGCGGACCCGTTCATGTCGAAGCCGCCGCGGTCGGCCCACGGGCCCTGCGACCCGTAACAGGTCACCGAGACCTGGACCAGCCCGGGACACCGCTCGGCCAGCCGATCCGGGGCCAGCCCCAGTTTCTCCAGCTTGTCGCCGCGATGGTTGTTGACCACGACGTCGGCATCGGCCAGCAGTTCGTCCAGCAGTCCCTGCCCCCGGTCGGTGTTCAGGTCCAGCAGCGTGCTGCGCGATCCGATGTTGGCCTGGGTGTAGATGAACGCGTGCTCGTAGTCGTTGACCCGGGTCGCGCACAGCACATCCGCACCCTGCTCGGCCAACGTCCGCCCCACCGTCGGCCCGGCGATCGCATGCGTGAAGGACAACACCTTCACCCCCGCCAACGGGCGTGAGGCGGCCCCGAGTTCCCTGACCGGCGCCGCACCGATCCGCTCCAGCCCGATCACCGGCCGCGCGGCCAGCACACGACCCTGGGGGTGCGCGGCCCACTCCTCGGCAGTCCGGGCCACACACAGCGGAAGCCCTACGGCATTGGCCGCTTCCTCCAGTTCGAACGCGTCCCACCGCGCGAAGGCGGCGGCGACCTTGTCCTTGTCCGGGGGAACGTCCAGGAACCGGCACCACTTGGCCGCCAGATGCGGATAGACCCCGGAAGCCATGACCGTACGGCCGTCCCGGGTCCGGTAACTGTCCAGCAGGAAGGGATTGTCCAAGACCAGGGCGTGCTCCGGGAGTTCACCGTTCAGGGTCGGATGCCAGAACGCGTGCGGGGTGATGTGGTGCACCGCCTGCCGTAGATCCAGGTGCAGGTCCTGCCCCGCGCCGGTCCGGATCCGGTGCAACGCCGCCGCACCCACCGCACTGGCCATCATCGGGATGCCGACCGCCGCTCCCAGACGGATCCGGTCCGGCACGATCGGATCCTCACCGGCGAACGTCACCCGGCCACCCGTATCGGCGATCGACAGCCCGGCCGGCGCCAGCAACTCCTCCAGCGCCACCAGCGGGTCGAACTCACCCGACGCCGAAGTCCCCTCACAAGCCGCCTTGCCACCCTGATCCGCCATGGTGCTTCCCTCCGATGCTCACCCGCCACCCTCTTTCAGCGGTCTCGTAAGCGGACGGGATCGACGGAAAACGCACAGGGCCGCGCGGGAGCGACGGGAAGTACCGTTTCACGGTCGATTCGTGCAGAAAAACCTCCGACAGAGGGCCGAAGGCCCTGGGCGTACGGTGACCCGTCGAGGCCTGCGGCTACTGCCCCGGTACCTCGACCTGGGCGCGTATGGCGCGCATGACCGGGGCGACATCGGTGGCCGTGAAGCCGAGCTTGGTGCTGGTGCCGTCGGTTTTCGAGACGAGAGTGATGCCGGCGACGGTGGTCGGGGTGAACCAGGAGCAGGTGGTGACCGCCGTGGTGATCAGGTCGTTGCGGAGCAGGACGGTGTCGCAGATCGCCCGGCCGCCGTGCGGGCCGGGTGTGGCGTCGATGGCGCTGGTGGTGATCCGGTCCCCGGCGCCGTCGTCGCTGACGGCCGGGAGCTGGTCGAGGATGTCGTGCAGATGGTCGGGGTCGTAGCCGCTGCCGTTGAGTCCCACATAGAAGATCCACGCACCGTCTGCCGGATCGTCGTAGTAGGCGTGCACATGTGTGCCGGACACACCCAGACGCGCGGCATTCTGTTTGGTGTCGGCGTCGAACCGCTGCACCATGTCCGCCGGCGGCTGCCCCTGCCGGTAACCGGCCGCGACCTGCGGAGCGGTCAGCATCCACGAGGTACCACTGGAAGTGCCGCCGGAGGTCGCGCTCCCCGTGGCGGCCGCGTCGGTGGTAGCGCCACTCCGCGCGGCGACCGGAGAGGCGTGGCCGTCGGCCGTGCCGGTGGACGAACCGCAGCCCGACACCAGCGGCAGCCCCAGCAGCGTGCCGGCCACGGCCAGGGCGACAACGGACCGGCGTGGCCCCGGAGGGGACGACACTCGAGCGCGCCGGAGTGCGGAACTGGCCACGTGCGGCCTCCTTGGGACGGAAGTTGACCGGGCTTCGGGCATGGCTGTGCCGAGGCAGGTGGTGGCCGAAGCCCTCGGGATACCGCCAAGTCTCGCAGCCGCGCGGCCACCCGGTAGCCCCGTCGTACAGTGCTGCTTGCGTCCACCCGACAGGGATACTTGCGGTACGTCGGCACAGCCCGTGCACGATGTCCGATGTCCTACGACCCCGGGAGGCCGCGCGCATGGACCTCGACCCCAGACGCCTCCTGGTCCTCAACGCGATCGCGCAGAGCGGCGGACTCGCCCCGGCGGCACGGGTGTTGGGACATACGCGTTCGGCGGTGTCACAGCAACTGGCCAGCTTGGAAAGGGAAGTGGGCCTGCCGCTGGTCGACCGTTCGGGCCCGAGGCTGGAACTCACGGCGACCGGACGACTGCTCGCCGCGACCGGAGAGCGCATCGGCAGGGAACTCGCCGCTGCGGCACGGCAGTTGGACTCCGGGAACCATCAAGTCGCCCAGGGGCCGGTGGCGATCGGGGCGACCTCGTGGGTACTGGCCCGCCTCGCGGTCCGGGCACTGCGCCTGCTCGCCCTGTCGTACCCCCGTGTCGAGCCGAGGTTCGTGGAGACCGGACTGCCCGATGGTCTACGGCAGTTGAGGCTGGGGGAGTTGGACGTCCTGGTCATCATCGACGACCGGGACACCGCCGCGCCCCTGCCGCCGTCGGTGCGGGCGCAGGTGCTGAGCGAGGACGACTACCGTGTGGTCGTCCCGGCCGGATGGGAGCCGCCGACGACCCCTGCCGACCTCTCCGGCCGCCCGTGGATCAGCGCCCCCGCGCACTCCGCCCGCGGACGCGCCTTCGCCCGGTTCGCGAGCGCCCACGGGGTCGTGCCGTCGGTGGAGCACCTGGCCGACCACATGATCGCCGTCCAGACCCTGCTGGCCGGACAGCTCGGCGCCGCGGTGCTGCCCGCCTTCTTCGCGGCCCAGCTGCAACAGGTGACCGTGACGGCACTGCCCATCACGGGCAGCCAGATCACCCGGACCCTCTACCGCACCGGCCACACCGGCACGGCAGCGGCCGCGCGGGCGGTGGCGGACGCGTTGCAGCAGGCGGCGCGTGACCACGCCGAGACGGCGACGGTCACCGGTCGGACGAAGGGGGACATCGTCGTCCGGCCCCTCCACGACCCCACCGAACCGCCCCCGCCCTCGGCGCCGCGCCGCGCACCTGGCACTCCGCGAAACCCGTGACGGGCCGGCGCGTGAGCGCCATGGGGCACCCGCCGACGCCCCCGCTCAGCGGGCGCCGCCACCCCCGGCGCACAGTGCATGGTCGATCAAGGAACTGGCCGCGTTCTCCTGGGCGAGGATGTGTTCCAGGGTGTCGCCGCGCGCCTCGGACATGGAGACCACGGCGCTTCGACTGCCGTCGTCGGTGACGCCGTTGAGGGTGATGTAGCCGCCGTCGCCGCCCTCATGGCTCCAGTAGGTGCCTCCGCAGGTGAGCGGGCGTTCGGCCAGGCCGAGGCCGTATCGGCCGCCGGGCCACAGCTGTTGGACCTCGGCGCTCACGGGGACGGTCCGCTTCATCTCGGTCAGTTGGCGCGTTGGGAGCAGCCGGCCCGCGAGCAGCGCGCGGAACAGGACGTTCTCGTCCCGCGTCGTCGTGACGAACGACAGGTTCTCGTAGTCCACGGGTACCTGGTCCGTGACGTCCACCAGGGCACCGGGGCCGAAGAGCTGGTAGGCCTGGGCGTGCGGCCGAGGCAGGGTGGGCGAAGTACCGCCCCACAGGGTGTGGTTGAGGCCGAGCGGACGGAGAACACGGTCTTCGATCTCCTGGTGCGCGGGTCGGCCGGTGGCCTTCCGGACGATGCCGCCGAGCAGGACGTAACCGGTGTTGGAGTAGCTCCAGCCCTCGCCCGGCGGGAAGTCCGGCGCGTGGGCCATGGCGCGGGCGGTCAACTGCGCGGGGCTGTAGACGTCGTAGCGCTGCTCGTAGTACTCCTCCGGCGTGGTGTATCCGGGGAGGGCGTCGTGGATTCCGCTGGTGTGCTGGAGCAGTTGGCGGATGGTGACGCGGGTGCCGTCGTTGCCGTTGCCCCGCACCACTCCCGGCAGCCAGTGGTCGACCGTGTCGTCCAGGGACAGCCTGCCCTCGGCCTCCAACTGGAGTACCACGGTGGCCACGAGTGTCTTGGACGTGCTCGCCATACGGAAGTACCCGTCGGACCGGACCGGTCGCCCGGTGCCCAGGTCGGCGGTGCCGCTGGTGGCCACCGACTGCCGACCGTCCGGCGCGATCACGCGGGCCTGCACTCCACTGACCCCGAGGGCATGGATCGCCTCGGTGTCCTGGCGCAACTGCCAGGCGGGGAACGGGACTTCGGGCTGAGCGACGGCGGCGGTGGTCATCCCGGCGGTGAGCAGCGTGACAGCACCGATGGCCATGGCGAGGTGCTTCCGTAGGGTCGGAATCATGACTGCACGCTAGGTTCGGCCGCCGACGAGGCGCGATCCGGTGTACCCGAGGATCGGAACGGGGGACAGCCCCCTCAGCGCCGGTCGTCGGCAGGGGAGTTGGGGGCGGGTGGACGGTACGGCTCGCATACGGTCATGGACTCACCGATGGTCACTCCTCGGAGGCGGGCCAAGTCGCCACGAGTGCCCGCTGATCTGGAAAGCGGGGGCCGGGGACTGTCTCCTGGGTGGGTTCGCCGTTGAGCCAGCACACTTGCTGGGGGGCGCCGTCGCCGGTGTCGAACAGGCAGCACACTCCTCCGCTGTCGGCGGCGAGGTCGGTGAACACCTTCCTGATGTTGGCCGACCGCGCGAACAAGCGGCTCATCTCCGACGTCGCGGCCCAGCACTCCACCGACGCGTAGCCAGGGTGCGGGACGGACTCGAACCGGATCGTCGCGTAGACGTACCCGATCTGGACACGCCCGTCCGCCCCGGGATCGGGACCGTTGTTCCGCGCGTACTCACGCAGTGCGTCATCGGCGTCGAACGTGAGGGACGTGTCGAGGTCGAGCGTGCCGCTCGTGGAGCAGTCGACCGGCGCGCTCTCGAAACGGGACGTGAACGGGAGGACGAGCCGCTCACCGCCGGGCAGCAGGACCTCAAGCGGCGGCACGGCACGGGCCGGTGGTGCCAGCTCGGCCAGATTGGTCAACACCCTGGCGACATTCCGAGGGCGCAGGTAGATGTCGTAGCTGTAGATCAGTCCCATGTTTCCCCCTGCCCTAGATCGAACCGGACCTTCTCACGTCCCGCCCCTTGAGCGCTGGTCGTTTTTGGCTCGCACCCTTACCCGCGTACGGCTGTCAGACCCGGCCTCTACAGTTCCGAGCCATGACTGCGAACAACGACGGCAGCGGTGCCGGTGCCTCCCGGCTGGGCGAACTGCGCGAGTTACTGGCCACGGGGAAGCCGGTCAAGGTGCGTCGGGCCATGGGGGAACTCGTCGCGATCCCGGACGACGGAACGGCACTTGCCGTGGCCGCCCGGTTCGCGGACACCGCCGCGCTCTCCTCCGAGGTGCTGCTGAAGCTGTGGCCGCAGGCGTCCGACCCGGACGGTTTCTGCGCCGCCCTGCTCGCCCCCGCCCTCGCCCGCGAGAACCGGACCTCGATACGGCTGCGCGGGATGACGTCGCTGACCGGACTGCGCCACCTCACGCTGCTGCGCGGTCTGCACATCGAGCGCTGCAAGGAGATCACCGACCTGACCGAGGTCGGCGCGCTCACCGGCCTCACGGACCTCGACCTCAACGGGTGCTCGGGCGTTGAAGATCTGACCCCGATCGCCCGTCTCGTCGGGTTGACCCGGCTCAACCTGCACCGCTGCCGGGCCGTGGAGAACACCGCGCCACTGCTGTCCCTGGGGAACCTGCGGGAACTGGACCTGAGCATGACCGGGGTGCGGTCCGCCGACGGTTTCGGTACGGCCTTTCCCGCGCTGGAGACACTGACCCTGCGTGGCTGCCGTTCCTTCAGGGACGCCTCGCAGCTGTCCGGGCTGAGCCGGCTCACCCACCTCGACCTGGGCTGGACCGGCATCCGTGACCTGACCGGCCTGCGTGACGTCCCCGCCGTGACCCACCTGGACCTGCGCAGCTGCGGCCGCCTGAACGACCTGGCCGGTATCGACGCGCTGCCCGGCCTGACCGAACTGATCCTGGAGGACTGCCCCCGTCTCCAGACCCTCCACGGACTAGGCTCCCACTCCCGGCTCACCCGGCTGGAGATCAAAGGCTGTCCCCAACTGGCCGACGTCAGCGCGCTGTTCGCACTCACCCGGCTGACCAGACTGATCGTCGAAGGAGCCGAGCGGCTCACCTCCCTGCGCGGCCTGGAGACACTCGGCTTCCTGAAGTCGCTCTGGCTCGCCGGCTGCCCAGCGCTGCACGACTTCGCCGCGCTGACTCAGTTGTCCGCACTCGACGAACTCGGCCTGGAGGGACTCGGTCAGCTGCCCGACCTCACGCCGTTCGCCGCTGTCCCCGGTCTCACGTCCCTGCATGTGATCCGCTGCGACGGTCTGGTCACCCTGGAAGGCCTGGAACACCAGGACGAGTTGGCCGACCTGGTCGTCTACCAATGCCGTAACGTGCGCCGCCCCGGCGAACTCGGTGTCTTGCCCGCCCTGCGCAGGGTGCGGCTGAACAACTGCCCTTCACTGACCGGTCTCGACGGCCTCGGCGATGTCCCCGCACTGCGCGAACTGCACGTCGCCTACTGTGAGTTGCTCGTGGATCCCGGCGGCCTCGCCGGTGCTCCGGTGGAGGACGTGGTCTTCGCCCGGATGCCGAACCTGGGATCGCTGCACGCCCTGGAGAACTGCCCCGACCTGCGCCGACTGGAACTGATCAGATGCCCGCGCGTGGAGAACATCCCGGCCGGGCCGGTCACCGAGCTCAACATCGACGAACTCGACTGGCGGGACCTCTCACCCCTGGCCGGTCACAAGAACCTCCGCCACCTCTGGCTCGATCTGCCGGAGCTGGAGGACATCGGCGCCCTGCTCGCCGTACCCGACCTCATCACCCTTCATATCGGCGGATGTGACTCCCTCAAGGAGAAGGACCTCGCCCCGCTGCTCGACCTGCCGTCCTTGCGGCAGGTCACGCTGCCCTACGGTCTCTGCCAAGGGGGATACCCGGCCCGCTACCTGTCGCTGGTGCAGCCTCTCCGCAGCGGCGCACCGGAGGCCCCCAGGACCCAGCCGTCGCCCCAGTGGTCGGTCTCATGGTGTACGGCCTGCTCGGGATGGCACCCAGGCGGTTCCGGACTGCGCTTGCACTGCCCGGCGGCATGACCGACGGCTGGCTGACCGGCTGCTCCGCGATACGTCGATCCCCTCATCGGCGGCCACCTCAGGAGAAGTCCGCCGCGGTGATGCCGTCGGGATGCCCGGACGGCCACTGCACCAACTCGATCCGGTAGCCGTCCGGGTCGGTGAGCCATGAGGTCTTCGGGCCGTCAGGGCCGCCCGGAAACTGGAGGGGCTCCGGCGCCAGACCGGCTTCGGTCAGTGTCTTGACCGTGTCCGTCAGCGTGTCCACCTGGATTGCGAGGTGGTCGAAACCGCTGCCCACGTCGACGCGTCCGTCGGCGGGACGGTGGACCAGTTCGAGCGAGGCCGCCGGTTCGCCGGGGAATTTGAGGATCACGAGGCGAGCCCCGTCGCCGATGTCGACCTTGCCCAACTCGACGTAGCCCAGGGCGGTGTAGAAGGCGAGCGAGCGGTCCAGGTCGGTGACGCGGTAGGAGACGAAGAGCGTCTTCACGCGGCACCCCCGGGTCGGCGCACCTGGTAGCGCAGGTGCGTGACGTCTCGGTCCTCGAGCCGTCGGACGAGGTCGAGTTCGATGTGATCGCCGCCCAGGTGCTCGAAGAGCCGTCGGCCGTCCCCGAGGAGGACCGGCACCAGGTGGATCTCCATCTCGTCCAACTGCCCGGCCCGGAGGAGCGCTTGGGCCGCCCCCGCCCCGTGGACCATGACCGGCCGGTCGCCGGCGGCGGCGCGAGCCTGACGGGCGCAGTCCTCGGCATCCGTGACGAAACGCGCGTGGCCGGGCGGCACGTCCCCGTCGTCCACGTGGTGGGTGAGGACGAGGATCGGCACACCGTCGTGATGGTCGCCCTGCCAGCGCCCGGCGAGTTCGAAGGTCCGCCGGCCGGAGATCAACGCGCCGGTCGCCAGCGCCTCGCGGTAGACCTGGCCGCTGGGACCGTCGTTCTTCCGGTCGTCCAGCCAGTTGAACAGCCGTCCGCCGTCCCGTCCGAGCTCCTGCCCCGGCCGATCGTCCGGACCGGCGACAAAGCCGTCGAGCGACATCGACATGTACAGCCGAATCGGATTGATCATCCTGGCCTGCCTCTCTCCTCCATGACACCGGACCCGCCGCCTCCTGATCCACCGACGGGGCGCACATGTCACGAGGAAGACTTCAGGCAACCGGCAGAGTCATCGGTGTGACGCGCCGACGGCGAGGACACGCGGTAGCCGTTGGCCATCGCGACCAGTCCCTTGGTGCCGTCCGCCCGCGCATCGCTCACACCTGCCCGTTCGTCACCTGTCACCCAGCCGGGCCCCGACCAGCCCTTCGCGGAAGGCGATGGTCGCCGCCTCGGTGCGTGTCGTCGCGCTCAGCTTCGTCAGGATGTGGGAGACGTGTACGCCCGCCGTACTCGGCGAGATGTGCAGGCGGGCGGCGATCTGCCGGTTGCTCAGGCCTTCGGTGATCAACTGGAGCACCTCGAGCTCGCGTTCCGTGAGGCCGTCCTGGGTGGGGCGCGGGCGCAGGAGCTGGTTGATCTGGCGGGTGAGCGGTGTGGCGCGCAGGTCATCGGCCAGCCGGGCGGCCTCCCTGAGGCGGGCCGTCGCGCCGGGGCGGTCGCCCGCGGCCAGCAGGGCGCGCGCGGCGTGGAACAGGCACAGCGCCAGTTCGTACGGCTGCCGCAGCTCACGCCAGGAGGCCACCGCCTGGTCCCAGCCGGCGTCCTCGATCAGCGCCCGGAGCATGGTCTGCCAGGCTCGGTCGAGTGTCCCGTCCAGGCTGAACTCGGCGTCGATCGTGGCCAGTTGGACCTGCCGGGCCGCCACCCGCTGCCGTAGTTCCGTGTCGGCGCGTGCGGACAGCCGCGCCCGTTGCACCAGGGCGCCGGCGACCAGGACCGGCCGGGCGTCGCTGCTGTAGATCCGGGTGAGCGCGGGGTCGGTCAGTGCCCGGTCCAGGAGCAGGTCGGCCCGTTCCGGGTCGCCCTGGGCCACGGCGAGCAGGCACAGCAGCTGATGGCGGAAGAACAGGCTTCCGGCGTCGGGGTGCTCCATGGCTGCCGCGGCCTCGGCCGCCGTCGTCAAGTCACCGCGCAGCAGCGACAGATGGCCGACCAGGGCGCGCAGGCCCCGCCGTGACTGCGGTGGTGTGTCCGCCTGGAGGCTCTCTTCCAGTACGGCGGTTGCCTCGTCCCACCGCCCGGCCAGGATCAGGGCGCTTCCCGCGTAGCGGGCGAGCTCGGCTCCCCGGCTGCGCGCAAGACCGTAGCGGCGGGCGAGGCGGATCCCCGCACCGGCGACCTCGATGGTGCGCTGGTGGTCGCCCGCTCTGGTGTGGAGCATGGCCTCGTACATGGGCACGGTCATCAACAGGTCGTTGCTGTCGAGCCGTTCGGCGAGCGCGCGGGCCTCGGCGAGCATGCCGAGGTCGTCGGTCATGGATCCGACGCCCAGCAACCCGCGGACGGTGACCATGGCGTCGCCGGTGGCCCGTCCGATCGCGAGCGCCTCCTCGAACGACGCACGGGCCCGGTCCACATCAGGAAGAACGCCCATCGCCAGTACGCCGAGCAGCCGACCCCGATGCGCGCTGCCGGGCGGAAGCAGCTCCAGGGCGTGTTCCCAGTCGGAGCTGCCGCTGGTGTCCAGCCGGTGCCGCAGCCTGCCCCGGTGTTCGAGGAGCAGGGCGGCCCGCTCGGGCTCGCGCCGCTCGTCCACCGCCACCAGCCCGGCGGTGGCGTACTCGACGCCGCGAGCGTAGTCGCCGCTGAGCATGCAGGCCTCGGCGGCGTCGGTCAGCACGCCGATCCGGTCGGCGCCCAGCGGGACTTCCGGATCCCACAGGTCGAGGACCATGCCGAGCAGCCGGACCTGTTCGGCGTAGGCGTACGACGTGCGTGCCTGTCCGGCGGCCAGGTAGGCGGCTGACAGCGCCAGGCCACGATCCCCGGCCGCGTGGGCATGCGCGGCCAGCTCCGCCGGGGCGTCGCCGTCGCGCAGGGCCTCGGCGTAGCGAGCGTGCAGGCGCGCACGCTCGCCGGGCAGCAGGTCGTCGTAGACCGCGTCCCGGATCAGGGCGTGGCGAAAGGCGTAGCCGTCGCCTGCCGTGACCAGCAGGCTGCGGTCGACGAGTTCACGCAGGAGGGTGTCCAGCTCGGCCCCGTCCTGCCCCGCCACCTCGGCCAGCAGGCGGTGGCCGACCCGCCCGCCCGCCACGGAGGCCAGGCTCAGCAGCTCGCGAGCCGGGCTCCGCAGCGACCGCGGGCCGTCCAGCAGCAGATCGCGTACGTCGTCCGGGGTCCGTTCGCCGGCGCGGGCGAGCGCCTCGACGAACAGCGGGTTGCCGTCGCTGCGTCGATGGACGCGGCCCACGGTCGCCGGATCCGGTTCGGTGCCGAGGATGGCGGTCAGCTGGCGGCCCACGTCCCGTTCGTCGAGGTGGCCGAGGCGCAGGCGGGTGGTGCCCGGTCGGCGGGCGAGCTCCGACAGCAGCGGTCCAACTTCGGGCGGCCGGTGGGTGATGACGAGGAGTACCCCGGGCCGGGTCAGGTTCCTGGCGAGGAAGCCGAGCAGTTCGCAGGTGGCCGTGTCCGCCCAATGCAGGTCCTCGACCGAGACGACGAGCGGCCGGTCGGCGGCCACCCGTTCGACCAGCGTCAGCACCTCCTCGTACAGTCGATGCCTGCCGCCCTCCAAGTCGTCGCCCGGCGCGCCGAGTTCGGGGAACCAGCGGGCCAGCCGGGGGTAGGGGCCGGGCGTCACGCCCTCGACCCGGATCAGGGAGCGCAGGACGGTCACGAACGGCGCGTACGGCACGGAGTCACGCCCCAGTTCCGCGCAGACGCCCCCGACCACCCGCACCCCCGGGTCCAGCGACCGCGTGAACTCGGCGAGCAGGCGTGACTTTCCGATCCCGGCCTCCCCGGCGACCAGCGCCACGGCCGGACCCTGCTCGACAGCCGTGTCCAGAGCCGCAGTCAGCCTCGCCAACTCCTCGCTCCGGCCGACCAACACCGGACTGACCACGCGCTGCGCCACCACGCCGCCAGCATATAAACAGGGAGATCGCTCGATGTGCCGCAGCTGTTTATCCGGCCACGCTCGACGCATGACGACGACCTACCCGTTGCGGACCATCGCCGCCCACGAACTCGACGCGTGGGCCCGCATGGTCACCACGACCTACGGCCAGGACTGGCAGGAGGGCGGCCTGCGGAACGCCGCCGCCTCACTCGAACCCGACCGCACGATCGCCGCCCACGACGGCCACGAGATCGTCGGTGGGGCGTCGATCTACGGCCGCGTCATGACGGTCCCCGGCGGGACCGCGCCCGTCGCCGGCATCACGCTGGTCGCGGTCCTGCCCACCCACCGCCGGCGCGGCATCCTCACCGCGATGATGCGCGAGCAGCTCACCGGCCTGCACGACACGGGCGGCGAACCGGTCGCCGCGCTCAACGCCGCCGAAGCCACGATCTACGGCCGCTTCGGCTACGGCATCGCCAGCCACGTCGCCGAGATCCGCGGCGACAAGAGGTCCATGGCCCTGCGCCCCGGCACGGACCTCGGCGACGGGACGATCCGCCTGCTCGGCCGCGAGGAGGCCCGGCCACTCCTTGAGAAGGTCTACGAATCCGTGCGCGGCACCGCCGTCGGATGGGTCGACCGCACGGAGAAGTTCTGGGAGGCCCGGCTCGCCGACGCCGAACGCGCACGCGACGGAGGCACGGCACTGCGCTTCGCCGTCCATCTGGAGCCCGGCGGCGCGGCCACCGGCTACACCGTCTACCGCTCCAGGCCGGGGACGGTGCGGGTCATTGAGGTCGCGGCCACCACCCGGCCGTCCTACGCCGCCCTGTGGCGCTTCCTCATCGACCTCGACGCGCACGACGGCCTCGTCTACGACGGTGCCGTGGACGAACCGCTGAAGCATCTGCTGACCGACCCGCGCGCGGCCCGCGCCACCGTGACCGACAACCTCTGGGTCCGCCTGGTGGACGTCGACCGGGCGCTGACAGCACGCCGGTACGCGACCCCGCTGGATCTGGTCCTGGAGGTCCAGGACACGTTCTGCCCCTGGAACGCCGGACGCCACCGCCTGTCGGCCGACGGCGACTCCGTGACCTGTGAACTCACGCGCGCCCGGGCCGACTTGAGAGTGACCACCACCGAACTGGGCGCGGCCTACCTGGGCGGCACCACCCTGTCGTCGCTGGCGGCGGCGGGCCGCGTCGAGGAACTGCGGCCGGGCGCGGTCACCGCCGCCTCGCTCGCCTTCCGCGGCGAGCGCGCACCGTTCCACCCCTCGGGCTGGGCCTTCCCCGCCTTTTGAACGCTGTCCGGTCGAGGTCACCACGCCACGTAGCCCGCACACGAAGGAGAACCACATGGACACCCACCGGCTCGGCCGCACCGACTTCGAGGTCACTCAACTGGGCTTCGGAGGCGGCCCGTTGGGCGGCCTGTTCGAACCACTGGACGACGCCACCGCCGCCCAGGCCCTCGACGCCGCCTGGGAGTCGGGCATCCGCTACTACGACACCTCGCCGCACTACGGCATCGGCCACTCCGAACGCCGTATCGGAGAGCTGCTGCGCGGCAAGCCCCGGGCCGAGTTCACCCTGTCCACCAAGGTCGGGCGGCTGCTCGTACCGCAGGACCCGCAGGGGCGGATGGACGAGTCCTTCGCCGTCCCGGCCACCCACCGCCGGGTATGGGACTTCACCCGCGACGGCATCCGGCGCAGCGTCGAGGACTCCCTCGTCCGACTCGGCCTCGACCGGATCGACGTCCTCTATCTGCACGACGCCGAGCGGCACTTCGAGGAGGCGTTGCGGCACGGCTACCCCGCGCTAGCCGAACTCCGCGCCGAGGGCGTGGTCGGGGCGATCGGCGCGGGCATGTACCACCCCGGCCAACTCACCCGCCTGGTACGGGAGGCCGACCCCGACGTGGTGATGCTCTCGGGTCGCCACACCCTGCTGGACCACAGTGCCCTGGACGAGTTGCTGCCGGCCTGCACCGAGCACGGGGTGTCGGTGGTCGCCGCCTCCGTCTTCAACTCCGGCCTCCTGGCCACCGATCGGCCGACCGCGGGGGCGCGGTACGACTACGGCGAAGCCGGTCCCGAACTGCTGGCGCGGGTCCACCGGATCGCCGACGTCTGCGAGGCGCACGGCGTGACGGTCCCGCAGGCCGCGATGGCCTTTCCGCTGCTGCACCCTGCCGTCGCCTGCATCGCGGTGGGCATGCGCACCGAGCAGGAGGTACGGCGCGACATCGCCGCGTTCGCCGCACCCGTCCCACCGGAGCTCTGGACCGATCTGCGGGGCGAGGGGCTGCTGGACGAACGCGCGTTGCTGCCTGCGGCAGGGTGACTCGCCCCCGGCGCACGCTTTCCCATCTGTCCCGGCGCCGTTCGTAGCCTGCCCTTGTCAGGGGCAGGCTGTCCCGCGTCCCGGTGCCGGATACTCGGGGCATGAACAAGAAGCCGCGGTTGGGGGAGTTCCTCAGGACCCGCCGAGCCCAGTTGCAGCCGGCGGATGTGGGGCTCCCGGATTTCGGGGAGCGCCGTCGGGTGCCCGGTCTGCGCCGCGACGAACTGGCCCAGCTCGCCGGGGTTGGCCTCTCCTACTACACGCGGCTGGAACAGGGCAGTTCGCTCAACGCGTCCCCCGAGGTACTGGAGGCGCTGGCCCGTGCCCTCGGCCTCGACGAGGTGGAGCGCGCCCATCTGCACGATCTGGCCAGCGCGCCACGCCGTACGACCACCCGGCGCAGGCCCGCGCCGGAGCGGATCGGCGACGCGACACGGCAGTTGGTCGACGCGCTCGGCGACACGCCCGCGCTCGTGCTCGGCCGCCGTAGCGACGTACTGGCCTGGAACCGCACCGGACACGCCCTGTTCGCCGGGCACTTGGACCCGCGGATCTCCGAACAGCCCGATCTGCGCCCGAACATGGCACGGCTGGTCTTTCTGGACGCGCACACCCGGGACCTGTTCGTGGACTGGCCGAAGAAGGCCAGGAACGTCGTCGGCAAGCTCCGGCTCGCCGCCGGTAGGCACCCCGACGATCCCCGGCTGGCCTCGCTCATCGGTGAACTGACCATGAAGAGCCCGGAGTTCGCCACGATGTGGGCCGAGCACGGGGTGAGGAAGTGGGCCCTCGCGGAGTACCGCATGCACCACCCGGTCGTCGGCCGCATGGAACTCAACCTGCAGTCCCTGAACGTCCCCCAGGAAGAGGGGCAGCGCATCGTCGTGGCCACGGCGGGCGCCGACACCGCCTCCGCCGCGGCGCTCTCCCTCCTCGCCCGGCTCGACACCCCGACCGTGCCGAGCACCGACCCCGCCGAAGTCACCGAAACCGCGGAGCGCGGGCCCACGGCCACCAACAGCCCTCGCTGAAACCGACTTCGAGAGCATCCTGACCGGCGACCGGGCCTCTGGTAGGCGCCCCAACTCCCGCCGCATATCTCCCCGTTGCTGACCTCACCGCACCTACCCCTAGGCCGCGCCATGTCCGCGCGCGCCGGAACGGACGAGAAACCCCATGAGCAAGAAGTTTTCAGGAGCAGCCCTGACGGTCACGGCCGTCGTGATCGGAACCTTCGGGTTCGCCTCGGTACCGGCCGCAGCGACCCCATCCGGCGGGGCGGCGGCCCAAGTCGCCCATGTCGCCGCGCACTTCGACCTGGCCAAGGGACAGACACCGGAGAACGGCGTGCTGGAACCCGATGGCAGTCTCGACGTGACCTTCTCGGTGGCCCGGCAGGTCGCCCGGGTCGGTACCGACGGCAGGACGCACATCCTGGCCACCATGCCGCTGCCCGCCGACGGCGGGGTCAACACGCCCGTCCTGCACTTCGCGCCCACGATGGGCATCGTCCGGGCCGACGACGGAACCCTCTACTTCCTTTACGCGACCGGCACTTCGGACCTGACCGGAGTGTGGCGGCTGCGGCCGCACGGGACCCCGGAACGCATCGCCGCCCTGCCCGCCGACGGCCTGCCCAACGGCATGGCCCTCGACCGGCGCACCGGCAGGCTCTACATCGCCGACTCCGTACGGGGCACCATCTGGACCGTCCCCGTCACCGGCGGAACCCCGACCGCCTGGCTCAGTGCCCCCGAACTCGCCTACTCCGCCATCGCGGGTGCCAACGGCGTGAAGGTCCACAACGGCGCTCTGTGGGTGTCCGACACGGACGACGGCACCATCCTGCGCGTTCCCCTCCTGCCGGGCGGCCGCCCGGGGCAACTCCAGGTCAGGGCAACCGGTTTGACCACCGTCGACGACTTCACGTTCACCGGCGCCGGGGACGAGATACTCGCCGCCCTCAACCACACCAACACCGTCGTCCGTATCCGCCCCGACGGGCACCGGACCACCGTCCTGACCGCGGCGGACGGTCTGCAGAACCCCACGGCGATCGAAGTACGCGGCACCACCGTCTACGTGCTGAACGCCGCCTACGTCACGGCCGAGGACCCCAATGTCCTGGTCGCCGGTCTGCGCGACCTCCGCTGAACACTCCCGGGAAAGGACAGCGTGTGGATTCCTTCAGCCTCGGTGACGTCGAGGTGACGCGCGTGGTGGAGTTCGAGACCCCCACCCGCCCGCCGGCGGCCATGTTCGGGAACATCGGCCCCCACGTGTGGGACGACAACCGCTCCTGGCTCGCCCCCGACCACTGGGACCCGGACGCGGGGCTCCTGATGACCCGGATGCAGACGTTCGTCCTGCGCAGCGGGGGCGCGACGATCCTCGTGGACACCGGCGTCGGCAACGACAAGTCCCGCCCGGCCACACCGGCGTTCGACCATCGCGGCACCGACTTCCTGGCCCGGCTGGCCGCCGCCGACGTCCTGCCGGAGGACGTCGACCTGGTGGTGAACACCCATCTGCACGCCGACCACGTCGGCTGGAACACCCGCCTGGTGGAAGGGAATTGGGTCCCGACGTTCCCCAACGCCCGCTACCTGCTCCCGCGCGCCGACCATGACTTCTGGCACCCGGACAGCACCCGAGTCGCTCGGACGGCCGTGGCCAACGCGAACGTCTTCGACGACAGCGTCGCACCGGTCGTGGAGTCCGGCCAGGCCGTGCTCTGGGAGGACGCCTACGACATCGACGGAGCCCTGCGTCTGGAGTACGCGCCGGGACACACCCCGGGCTCCTGGGTGCTCACCCTGCGGTCGGGTGGCGAACTGGCCGTGTTCGTCGGTGATGTGCTGCACAACCCGGTGCAGTTCATCGAGCCGGACGCCAACAGCTGCTTCTGCGAGGACCCGGTCGCGGCGCGCGCGACCCGGCGGCGCATGCTGGAACGGGCCGCCGACCAGGGCGCGTTGGTCTTCCCGGCGCATCTGCGGGGCGGCTCCGGCGCCCGGTTGCGGCGGACCGGCACGTCGTACACCGTCCAGTCATGGGCCCCGTTCGGGGAACGCGTGTGAGCGGCGCGCCGGTCGTCCGGACGACGTGCGGACCGGTCCGCGGCACCCTCCACTCCGGCGTACGGACCTTCGCGTCGATCCCCTACGCCGCCCCGGTGACCGGTCCCGCCCGGTTCGCCGCGCCTGCCCCGGCTGCACGGTGGGACGGAGTACGGGACGCGACCGTACCCGGCGGAACAGCGCCCGCCCGGGCCCGTTCCGGCTTCGGCGGCCTGGACCTGTCCCCGGTCCTCGGCCCCGGCTGGATCCCGGACCCCGGCTACCTCACCGTGACGGTCACCACCCCCGCCGACTCTTCCGGCGGCCTGCCGGTGCTGGTCTTCGTGCACGGCGGAGGCCTCATCTCGGGCACGGGACAGGCGCCGCTCTACGACGGTTCGTCCTTCGCCCGCGACGGCATCGTCACCGTCACCCTCAACTACCGCCTGGGGATCGCCGGTTGGCTCGACGTTCCCGGCGCACCGGCCAACCGCGGACTGCTCGACGTCGTCGCCGCGCTCCGCTGGGTGGCCGAGAACGCGGCGGCCTTCGGCGGCGACCCGGGCAAGGTGACCGTCGCGGGGCAGTCCGCCGGGGCGATGATCGTCGCCGCACTGCTCGCCAACCCCCAGGCGCGGCGCGAACGGCTCTTCAGCCGGGCGATCAGCCAGAGCGGCAGCGGAACGGCGGCGATCAGCGCGGAACAGGCCGCCCTGACCACCCGGGCGGTGGCCGAGGCGCTGAACGTGCGGGCAACTCCCGCCGACCTGGGCGCCGTTGACGACCGGCGGCTGACGGAGGCACTCGGCACGATCGGCCCGGTCGTCGTCATCCCGGACGGTCCACTCGACACCTCACTCGGCGAGAGCCCGGTGAAATGCGTCATCGACGGCCGGACCCTGGACAGACAGCCCGCCGACGCGGTGCACGACGGCCACGGCGCGGACGTGGACCTGCTCATCGGCACCAACCGAGAGGAGGCCAACCTCTACACCGTGCCCTCGGGCACCCCCATGACGGACACCCAGCTCCTCGCCCTCGCCGAACGGCGCCTGACCAACCCCCGGGAACGGCTCACCGCGTACCGTTCCCGTGAACCGGCCGCCCAGCCCACCGAGTTGGCGAGCCGACTCATCACGGACACCTTCACCCAGGGCAGCCGACTCCTCGCCGACGCCCACGCCCGCCACCGGCGCGCCCCCACCTTCGCCTACGAGTTCGCCTGGCGCTCACCCGCCTTCGGCGGCACCCTCGGCGCCTGCCACTGCGTGGAACTCCCGTTCGTCTTCCACCGCACCGACCTGCCCGCTCTCTACGGCGAGACCGCCCTGCTCGGCCCCCACCACCCACCGGCCGACCTGGCGGACCGCACGCATGCGGCCTGGACCGCCTTCATACGGGACGGCGACCCGGGCTGGACCCGGTACGACCTCGCGGATCGCGCCACCGCCGTCATCGACGAAGAGTGGAGCATGTCGAGACAGACGGGGTGAGGAGGATCTCCGGTTTTGTCCGTATATTGCGGGTTGCACCTCGGACGACCGGAAGGAACCATGATGAACAGCAGGACGATCGGCGGCTGGTGGGCCGCGGCGGTCATGGGCGCATTGATGACGGCCTCGCTCGCAGGGGCGGCGGACGCCCAGGTACTCACTCCGTCGGATCCGCCGGCACCTTCGGCGTCGACCGGATCCGCGTGGTACGGGTACAGCCACCCCGGCAGTACCGATCCCAGCGACCCGTCCGGCAACGACTGGCACTGTGATCCCTCCGGCAACTGGCACAACGACGCCGACGACGCGTCCGGGCACGCGGACGGCCGCTGTCGAGCGTGGCAGACCGTCAGCCCGTAAGGCTCCCGCCCCCGCCGACTGAAGTGTTGCTTGCCGCATCGGCGGGATCGCGGCGTCAGCAGACCAGGGACCGGCTCAGTGGGCCCGAGCGCAGGTGGCGGCCCCGGGGTTCGGGGTCCGTCAGCCGTCCGTCCGTGACGATCGGACGGCCGCCCACTATGACGGTCTCCGGCCAGCCGGTGACGGACATGCCCTCGTATGGCGTGTAGTCCGTGGCCATGTGCAGGCCGGTGCTGCGGACGGTGCGGGTGGCCGTCGGATTCCAGATCGCCAGGTCCGCGTCCGAGCCGGGTGCGATGACTCCCTTGCGGGGGTAGAGGCCGTTGAGCCGGGCCGGGTTGGCGCACATCAACTCGACGAACCGGCCCACCGGCAGACCGCCCTTGACCACCAGTTCGCTGAAGATCACGGGCATGCGCGTCTCAACTCCCGGCAGACCGTTGGGCATTGACCGTACGTCGTGGCTCACCGACTCCTTCTGTGCCGTGTCGTAGCAGCAGTGGTCGCTGCCGATCGTCGCCACCTGGCCCATGAGGAGTCGTGAGCGCAGCCCGGCGACCGTACCGGCGTCCCGCAACGGCGGGCAGCACACGAAGCGTTCGGGGTGCGGGCCCGCGTACGCGGTGTCGTCCAGGACCAGGTGGTGGGCGACCGTCTCCGTGAACGCCCTCACTCCCCGGCCGCGGGCACGGGCCACCAGGTCGACCGCCTCAGGTGTCGACTGGTGGACGAAGTACACCGGGGCCGACACCGACTCCGCGATGGCGAGGATCTCGGCGACCGACGCGTTCTCGGCCAACTCCGGCCGTGTACCTGCGTGATGGGACGCGCTGATCGACCCGGCCGCCTCTCCGCGCTCCTGTGTGTCGGCGATGATGTGGTCGGCCTCGCAGTGGATGACCACCATGCCGCCGAGGTCCCGCAGCGTGGTCATCACGTTGAGGATGGTCTTCTCGTCGGCCATGGTCTCGCCGCGGTAGGTGGTGAACATCTTCACCGTGACGATGCCGTCGGAGGCCATCGACCGCAGCTGCTCCGGCACGGTGTCGTCCCACTCGACCACACACCCGTGCAGCGCGCTGTCGCACAACCCCTGTGCCGCCTTGGCGCGTTGGGCGGCGGCGACGTCGGCCGGGTTCTCGCCGGGGCGCGGGATGGCGAAGTCCACGATCGTGGTCGTACCGCCGAAGACGGCCGCCGTGGTGGCCTGACGGTAGTCGTCGAGGGAGGTGAAGTCCCCCGAGGTGAAGCCGACATGGCAGTGCGGGTCCACGCCGCCGGGCAGCACGAGGCGTCCGGTGGCGTCCAACTCGGCGGTGCCGGGGGCCTGTTGGGCGCGGTAAGCGCCCGGCTCCACCACCCCGAGCACCTTGCCGCCGCCCACCAGGACGTCCGCGGCTCCCTGCCAGTCGGCGTTGACCACGGTGCCGCCCCGGACGACGAGGTCGACGGGTTGGATCGATGAGGGGTGGGACACAACAGACCTCCAGCGAGTGAGCGAGTAGGTGTCAGAGAGAGGCGAGGTAGGCGTGCCAGCCGCCGTGGGCGGTGATGTCGACGACTCCGGGGGCCGTCAGCGCGGAGGCGCGCATACGCATCGAGAAGGAACCCGAGCCGTCCGCCAGCGCGATCACACCGAGTTCGAGTTCCTCGGGCTCCTCGGGCAGCAGTCGCTCGCGCAGCACCTCGTAACTGACCTCGTACACCTCGCCGTTGATCGAGGCGCCGCCCTCGGTGACGGGGTGCAGGCCGGGGAACTCGTCGCGCACGGAGAAGAATTGGTACGTGGGTGCCGTGCGGGCGGGGCCGAGGAGGCGGGCCTCGCTGAGCGCGTGGTTGAGGGTGCCTCCGGACATGGCCTGGCCGTTGACGAACATTCTCAGGGTCATGGGGGAGTGCCTTTCAGGGTGATACGGGAGTGGTGGCGTCGTCGTGCAACAGGCGGCCGGGGCCGAGGTCGTCCACCGGGTCGGCCGGGGGCTCGCCGGCGATCTGGCGGGCCAGCGTGTCGCCCCACACCGGGGCGAGGGTGAAGGCGTAGGTGCCGCCCGCGACGAAGAAGCCGGGGTGGCCCGGGACTTCGCCGATCACCGGCATCTCGTCCGGGGTCGCGGCGAGCGGTCCGGCCCACATGCGCAGCAGCCGCAGGTCGCCGAGGAACGGCAGGACGCGCCCGGCCTGGGCGAGATTGCCGGCCATGCTGGGCACGCTGACGGTGCTGCGGCCCTCCATGTCGAGCCGCGCCGCAGGCCAGCCGCCGCCGATCAGCAGGTTGCCCGCGCTGACCTGCTTGACCGACATGCCCTCGCCGATGTGCTGGACCAGGTGGTGCATGACCGGCGGGACCCGCACGGTCACATGCATCTGGATCGCGACCGGGGACATCCGGATCCCCACCCCGGCCAGTGCGGAGATCCCGGTGATCCACGGCCCGGCCACGTTGACGACCACGGGTGCGGTCCAACTCCGGTCGCCCGAAAGCACCTTGTAGTCGTCGCCGACTCGCTGGATGCCGGTCACCGGGGTGAAGGCGTGCAGTTCGGCGCCGAGGCGGCGGGCCGCCGCCAGATAGGCGGGGGTGATCAGGAGTGGGTTGGCGTATCCGTCGAGCGGGCACCAACTGGCTGCGCGTACCCGGTCGGAGAGCAACGGCAGTTCCTTGCGGGCCTCGTCACCGGTGAGCACCTCGGTGGGGATGCCCGCCCGCCGCTCCCACTCGTGCTTCTCCCTCAGCTCCTCTTCCTGTACGGCGGTTTCGGCGACCATGAAGCCGCCGCCGCGCCGCAACTCCACGTCCGCGCCGAGCCGTTCCTCGATCTGCGCCCAGTGGTCCGACGCCCGGCGCTGCAGGGGCAGCAGACGGGCGCTGTCGACCGGGACCTCCTGGCCCGGGCGCCGGGTGTGGATCGCCTGGATGTGGAGGTTGCCCGCAGTGGTGCCGGAGCCCTCGCGGTTGGGTGCGCCGCGCTCCAACACCACGACGCGATAACCGCGTTCGGCGAGATGGAAGGCGGCACTGGCGCCGAGGATGCCCGCGCCGATGACGATGACGTCGGGCCGGGTCACGGGACCTCCTGCCCTTCGACCGTCGCGGCCATGGGCAGCGGCCGTATCGGCATCCGGGCCGCGAAGCACTCCGGTCCGCCCTCGCTCCGTCCGGTCAACGCCGCGACGATGTGGCCGCATTCGCGGCCCTGGCAGGGGCCCATGCCGGCGCGGGTGGCGGCCTTGGTGCCGTGCAGGTCGTTCCAGCCGGTCGCGGCGGCCTGCCGTATCTCGCCCGCGCTGACGCCCTCGCAGCGGCAGACCTGGGTGGCGTCGGGGATGTCGGCCGTGTTCGGCAACGGGTAGAGGCGGTCGGCCAGTTCGGCGAAACGGTCCAGGGCGCGGGCCCGGCGACGCAGCCCGGCCACCCGCACCGGCGCGCGTTCGGGTGCGAGGCGCCGGAGGATCGCGTGGGCGGCCAACTGCCCTCGCACGCCCGCCGCGTGCACCCCCGCGATACCGGCGCAGTCCCCGGCTACATACAAGCCGTCGACCGAGGTCGCGCCGTCCGCGTCCACGACCGGGAGCTGTTCCGTACCGGTCGGGTCCGGCTCCGTAAGGCAGCCCAGCAATCGGGGTAGTTCGGTGCTGGGGCGGAAGCCGAAGCCCACGCACAGCGCGTCGGTCTCCAACTGCCGTACGCTGCCGTCCTCTTGGCCGATGTCCACGGCGGTGACCTGAGTGTCGCCGTGTGCGGCCAGCACGCGGGCGCCCTGTTCGACGCGGACGCCGTGCCGGGCCAGGGTGAGCAGATAGCGGGCCGCCTCCGCGAGCCGGGCGGGCTGTCGCAGCGCCCCGCCGATCGAGGAAACCCCGGGCCGGTACGGGTGGTTGAGCTCGACCAGTGCCTCGATCCGGGCGCCCACCTCCAGCAGCGCGCACGCGACCGGCAGCAGGAACGGGCCAGTCCCGGCCAGCACGACCCGTTGGCCCACGGGAACCCGGTCCATGGTGGCCAGGTGCAGGGCGAACCCGGGGGTGACCACACCCGGCAGCGTCCAGCCCGGGAAGGGGAGGGTGCGTTCGTAGGCGCCGGTGGCGGCGAGTGTGGCCCGGGTGCTGATGCGGCCGAGGGCGCCCGTGCGGACGTCGGAGGTGAAGAGTGTGCGGCCCGCGTCCTCGGCGCCCCAGACCAGGGTGCCGGTGCGGATGTCGACCCCGGAGTTCCGTACCTGGTCGATCAGTTCGGTGCCGCGCGGGCGGAAGTCGCCGAAGGTGGCGGTGAGTTGCTCGGCCCGGCGCTTGTAGTACTGGCCGCCGAGGGTGTCGGACTCGTCGAGCAGGACGACGTTCAGGCCGCCGCGGGCCAGGACCAGCGCCGCGTGCAGTCCCGCCGGTCCGCCCCCGATGACCGCGACGTCCGCTTCCGACTCCGTCATGACGTCAGCCATGCGCGGCCGTCGGCAGGGGCTCGGTGTGGGTGCGGATGTCCATGCCGTCGGTGACGTGCGCGGTGCAACTCCGCGTGCCGGGGCGGCCGTTGATGGTCACCTCGCACTCCAGGCAGACGCCCATTCCGCAGAAGGGGCCGCGCAGCTGGCCGTTGACCGGGTTGCGGCGCAGTGGCCAGATGCCGGCCGCGACGAGAGCGGCGGTCACGGACTGGCCCGCCCAGGCCTGGCCGGGGGTGCCGTCGATGGTCAAGGTGACTGTCTTCGGTGGGGAGTTGGTGCTCATGGCTGTGCTCACAGAGGTCAAGAGGGGTGGGGGCTTCACAGGACGCGGTCCAGGAACTGGCGGGTGCGTTCGTGTTCCGGCGCGGAGAAGAAGAGGTCCGGGGACTTGTCCTCCACCACCAGGCCGTCGGCGATGAACGCCACCCGGTCGGCCGCCGCCCGGGCGAAACCCATCTCATGGCTGACGACGATCATGGTCATGCCCTCCTCACGGAGCCGGACCATGACGTCGAGGACCTCGCCGACCATCTCCGGGTCGAGCGCGGAGGTGGGTTCGTCGAAGAGCAGCAGCTCCGGGCGCATCGCCAGGGCGCGGGCGATGGCCACCCGCTGCTGCTGGCCGCCGGAGAGCTGGGCGGGGTAGGAGCCGGTCTTGTCGGCGAGGCCCACCATGGCCAGCAACTCGCCCGCCGCGAGGCGTGCTTCGGACTTGGAGACACCGTTCACGTGCACCGGACCGGACGCCACGTTGTCCAGCGCGGTCATGTTCGGGAACAGGTTGAACTGCTGGAACACCATGCCGGTGCGGCGCCGCTGGACGGCGATGCGACTCTCCCGCAGGGCGCCCTTCTCGCCGTAGCCGATCCGTTCGCCGCAGATGGTGACGGTGCCCGAGTCGGGGGTCTCCAGGTGGTTGAGGGTGCGCAGGAACGTGCTCTTGCCGCCGCCCGAAGGGCCCAGGACGAGGACGACTTCGCCTCGCCGGACGGTCAGGTCGATGCCTTTGAGGACTTCAACTCCGCCGTATGACTTGCGTACTTGGCGCGCTTCGACGACCGTCTCGGTGTTCATCGGGTCTCCAATTCGAGGACCGCGCTCTTCATGCGGCGGCTACTGCTCGGCCTGGTTTCGTGACCGCGGCCGACCCGGATCTCCAGCCACCGCTGGACCAGTCCCCACAGGGTGGTCATCGCCAGGTAGTACAGGGCGGCTGCCGTAAGTCCTTCCAGGACACGGAAGTTGGTCTGGACGGCGAACTGCGTGCGGCGCAGCAGCTCTTCGACGGAGATCACCGAGACGAGCGTGGTCGTCTTGAGCAGCCCGTTGAAGCTGTTGCCGAGCGGCGGGACCATCACCCGCAGCGCCTGCGGCATGACCACCACCCGGAACACCTTCCATGGCGGCATGCCCAGCGCGCGGGCGGCCTCGGACTGGCCGCGCGGGACCGACATCACCCCGGCGCGGACGATCTCCGAGAGGTACGCCGCCTCGTTGAGGACCAGGCCGGTCAGGGCCGCGCTGATCACGCCGAGGCGCAGGCCCAGCTGGGGCAACCCCGTGTAGATGATGACCAGTTGGACCAGAAGGGGGGTGCCCCGCATCAGCCACACGTAGAAGCCCGTGACCGCGCGGACCGGTGCGATACGCGACGCCCGGCCGAGCGCCACGAGTACGGCGAGCGGAAGGGCGAGCGCCATGCTGACCGCGGTCAGCCAGATCGTCGTCCAGGCTCCCTGGATGAGCTGGGGGTTGGTGAGGAAGTCGAAGAAGGCATCCCAGGACCACATGGCTCTCGCCCTTCGCTGGTTACGTGGCGCTGATCGGGTTACTTGGCGCTGATCGCGCCGGTGGTCACCTTGAGGTCACCGGTGTAGGCCGTGACGCCGTACTTCTTGTACAAGGTGGCCAAGTACCCGTTGCTGCGAAGGGTGTTGAGCGCGTCAGCGACCGCGTCGGCGGGCTTCTGCTTGCCGAAACCGAGCGCGAGCGGGGCCGGGTTCATGCCCTTGACCGCAGTCTCGAAGCGGCCGTCCTTCTGGTAGTAGCTGGTGACCGCCTCGACGATGGCCACGCCCTCGACCTGGCCCGCGGACAGTGCCTGGTAGGCGTCGGCGGTGGTGGTGAAGGTGCGGACGGTGACCTGCTTCTTGCCGGCCGCCTTCAGTTCCTTGTTGAGCGCGGTGAGGGTGTCGAACTCGTAGCCGGGCGCCTCTACGGCGATGGTCTTGCCGGAGAGGTCGTCCTCGGAGGTGATCTTCTTCGGGTTGCCCTTGGCGACGGAGATCGAGACGCCCTGGACCTCGTACGGGACGAGCTTGACGGTCTTGGCGCGCTCCGGTGTGTAGAACATGCCGGTGTCGATCATGTCCCAGCGTCCGGACTGCACGCCGGGGATCTGCGCGTCGAAGGGGATGTTGACGAACTTCGGCGTGAGACACAGGAGTTTGGCTATCTCGTCGCCGAGGTCCACCCGCATGCCGACGATCTTGTTGGAGGCGTCCAGGTACTGCATGGGCGGCAGGGTCGCGTTGGTCGAGATCGTCAGCGTGCCCGCCTTGACCAGGTCGGCCTTGACCACCTTGGGCGTGCAGCCGGTCGGGGCCGCGGCGGCCGACGACGAGGACGAGTCCTCGCTGCCGCAGGCCGTCACGGTCAGAAGGAGGGCGGCGGCTGAGGAGGCCGCGATGAGAAGTCTGCGCACGGTCGGTTCACCTTTTTCCGGTGCTGGTGGAACAGGGGTGCAGCCCGGCCTCGTCGAGCGCCTCGGACAGGCCGAGCAGCGCGGACGGGTCCTCCAGGGGGAGCAGCGGGGGGCGTACATGCCCTCCGGGCTGCCCGAGCAGCCGCATGGCGGCTTTGAGCTGCGAGGTGGGTGAGGCGAACCGTGAGCTGTAGTCGTCGTTGACGAGCAGGTTCACAAGACGTTCGTAGCGTGCGGACCATTCCCGGGCGAGGGCCAAGTCGCCTGCCCAGTAGGCCTCGTAGAAGGGGACGGCGAAGGGGGCGCCGAGGGCGCCGCCGTCGATGTTCCCGGCGCCGCCGAACTCGGCCATGACGGCCATGCCCCGGCGGTGGATGAAACGGCCGAAGACCTGGACCTTCCCGGCCAGGGCGGCGCAGGTGTCGGCGACCTTCAACTCGTCGCCGGAGCTGTCCTTGACGGCCACCACGGTGTCCAACTCGGCGAGTTTGACGAGGGTGTTGACGCTGATGTCGACGGCGGTGCCGCGCGGCCAGTTGTAGACCATGAGCGGCAGGTCGACCGCCCCGGCGAGAGTGGCGTAGAAGGCGTGGATCTCGTCCTGGCTCGGGTGGACGTACGGCGGCGGGGTGGTGAGGATGCCGTCCGCGCCGATCGAGCGGGCGTGTTCGCCGTAGCGGGCGGACTCGGCCGCGGTGTACGCGCCGCAGCCGATCACCACCGGTATCTGTCCGGAGAGTTCGGCGACCGCGATCTCGGCGACCCGGCGGCGCTCCTCGGGGGTCTGGGAGAACCACTCGCCGGTCGTGCCGTTCACCAGGACTCCGTGCACGCCGTGCTCCGCGTACAGCCCGAGCAGTGCGCGCCAGGCGTCCTCGTCGAGGGAGCCGTCGGCGGCGAAGGGGGTGGGTGCGGCCGGCCAGTAGCCGCGCCAGGGAGCGGCGCCGGAAGTGTTCATCGTGTGTGCTCCGATCGAGTGTCCGTCCCGTCAGGACGTCCCGTCGGGACTTCGCCTTGTGGGACCACTCTGTGGGATCGATTGCACAGCACCGTGACACCGGCCAGAGGCGCCGGTCAACCTCGTTCTGGCCGGAAACTGCTGGCGAAACGCATTGTTTACGCCACTGACTCGACCCCGTCTGACATGATGGCGATCACGGCTCGGCGCACGAGAAGAGTCGTATGGGATCGATTTCATGATCGGGGGTGGGCCGGTGGCCGTCACCTTGGACCAGGTGGCCGAGGCGGCAGGGGTCTCCAAGAGCACGGCCTCGCGGGTGCTCAGCGGTTCCAGTCGGGTCAGCGCGCAGACGAAGCGCGCGGTGCAGTCCGCGGCGGAACGCCTCGGTTACCGCCCCAACCGGATCGCCAGCGGGCTGCGCACCCGGCGCAGCAACCTCGTCGGGCTGGTGATAACGAACCTGGTGAACGCGTCGTTCCACCGCATCACCGAGGTGCTCCAGCAACGGCTGGACGAACGCGGCTACCAAGTGCTGCTGTGCGTCACCGACTCGGACCCGGCGCGCGAACGCCGTTACCTGGACATGCTGTTGGACCATCGCGTCGACGGCCTGATCATCGTGGGCACGGGTGACAACACCTCGACGGTCCGGGAGGTGAGCGCGGCCGGCATCCCCGTTGTCAACCTGATGCGCACCCCCGACAGCGCCCCCGGCGATTCGGTGATGGCCAGCGACCGGGACGGCGCCGAACTGGCCGTCCGCCATCTGCTCGACCTCGGGCACCGGAACATCGCCTTCATCGGCGGCCCGCCCCACGTCGACTCCGGGCGTGACCGGTACGCGGGATTCGCCGCGGCCCTGGCCACCGCAGGACTCGAACCCGATCCCGCCCTGTGCGCGCGGGGTCCCTTCACCGTGCCGTTCGGCGCGGAGGCGGCCATGCGGCTGATGGCCGCGGACAACCGGCCCACCGCGCTGTACAGCGCCAACCACGAGGCGACGTTCGGGGTGCTCGGAGCCCTGGTGCAGCTCGGGGTCCGGGTGCCGGAGCAGCTCTCGCTCGTGTGCCACGAGGAAGCCCCTTGGTTTCCCTACTGGCACCCGCCGATCACCGTCGTCGACAACGGAGCCCGCGACCTCGGCGAACTCGCGGCGGAGCAACTGCTGCGGCGCATCGACAGCCGCCCCGACAACGGCGACCCCGGCGAGGAGGGCGTCGGCCGGCTCATCCGCGTCGGCTCCCGGCTGGTGGTCCGCGAGTCGACCACGGCTCCGCGTCGGCCGGAGTGACGGCCGGCTCCTGGTGTCAGCCGGCCTGTCGGCGCCTGCGGTACTGCCCGGCAACGGCCATTGCCATCACGGCTGTTGGGCGACTCCCGGTCACGACGGCAGGGGTGTGTCGTCCGGCGGCCGGGCCGTGTCGCGCAGTGCGTGGAGGAGGGCGGCGGCCGCGGGGATGCGCAGGGTGTCCGGCCAGAGCAGGGCGAAGACGCGGCGGACCGGCCAGTCGGTGAGGGGGCGGGCGACGACCCGGGGGTCGAAGTGGGCCGTCACGCCGAGTTCGTTCATGACCGCGAGGCCGATGCGGTTGGCGACCAGGCTGTGCAGGGTCAGTTGGTCGTCGGCGGTGGCGGCGATACTGGGTGTGAAACCGGCGTCGCGGCACGCGGCCAGGAAGCGGGTACGGCCGCTCTCCAGCACCCAGCGTTCGCCCGCGAGGTCGGCCAACGACACCGTGGGTGACGCGGCGGCCGGATGGTCGGCCGGGAGCAGGACGCAGCGGCGGTCGGTCAGCAGGGGGACGCGGCGCAGGCGGGGGTCCACGGCGACGGACGGGTCACCCGTGCTGTCGGGGGTGCCGGCGCTGTCACGTGAGCCGGTGCTGTCACGTGCGCTGGTGCCGTCACGTGTGCCGCCCGAACTCCCGGACGGATCCGTGTCGTTGAAGTCCAGGTCGCACATCACCGCGAGCTCGACCGCACCCTCCAGCAACAGCCCGTGCGAGACGCGGCACTCGGCCTGAGTGACCGTGACCTCCAGTTCCGGACGCGTCCGGCGGAGCGTGCCGAGGGCGCGGGGGACCAGGCTGACGCAGCTGCTCTGCATCGCGGACAGGCGGATCCGGCCGGCCTCGGGGGCGGTGAGCGCGGCCAGTTCGTCCTCGGCGGTGCGCAGCGCTGCCAGCACCGTGCCCGCGTGGCGGGCCAACGCCCTGCCCTCCGGGGTGAGTTGAACGCCCCGCCCGCGACGGGTGACCAAGGGGGCGCCGACCGACCGCTCCAGCATCCGCATCTGATAGCTGATCGCGGGCTGCGTGTAGCCGAGGGCGTCGGCCGCGGCCGTGTAGGTGCCGGTGCGGGCGACCTCGGCCAGGACCTGCAACTGTCGGGGGTCGTACATCGGGCAAGCATAAAGAGCCTTTATGAATTCTGGGTGACATTCGAATTGGACGCCCGCGAGCGGTGCCGACGATGCTGATCGCGTGCCGGAAGTTCTCGTACGTATCGAAAAAGTGAACAAGCACTTCGGGGAAAACCATGTGCTGCGCGACATCGACCTCGATATCCACACCGGCGAGGTCGTCGTCCTGCTCGGCGCGTCCGGTTCCGGGAAGTCGACGCTGTGCCGGTGCGTCAACCGGCTGGAGACCGTCGACTCCGGACTGATCAGCCTGGCGGGCGTTCCCCTGCCCGACGAGGGAGGCGAACTCGCGCGGCTGCGGGCCCGGGTGGGGATGGTCTTCCAGTCGTTCAACCTCTTCGGGCATCTCAGCGTGCTCGACAACATCACCCTCGCCCCGGTCCGCGTGCGCGGGCTGTCCCGTCAGGAGGCCGTCGAGCGCGCCCGGCAACTCCTCGACCGGGTCGGACTCGCCGACAAGGCGGACGCCCGGCCCGCGCAGTTGTCCGGCGGGCAGCAGCAACGGGTCGCCATCGCACGGGCGTTGGCGATGGATCCGCAGGTACTCCTCTTCGACGAACCCACCTCGGCACTGGACCCGGAAACGGTCGGCGAGGTGCTCGACGTCATGGCCGCACTGGCGGCCGACGGGATGACCATGCTCGTCGTCACTCACGAGATGGGGTTCGCGCGACGGGTCGCCGACCGGATCGTCTTCCTCGACGAGGGCCGCGTCCACGAGATCGCCACCCCTGACGAATTCTTCGACGCGCCCCGCACCGAACGGGCCCGTGAATTCCTGTCGAAGGTCCTCAGCCACTGAAGCAGTTGAAGCCACGGAAGCAGCAGAGGCCACGGAGGCAGCAGAAGCCACGGAGGCAGCAGAAGCAGTTCAAGCCACTGAGGCCGCCGAAGCCACTGAGACCGGCAGCCGCCGCACCCCGTATTCGCTGCACTCGTATTCGCCGTACCCCGTATTCGCGCAACGACGAAAGGGATTCCGCCCGATGAGACTGTCCCGGCCCCGCCGTGCCCTCGGTGCCGCCTCCGCCACGGCCGCGCTCGCCCTGACCCTCACCGCCTGCGGCGGGTCCACGACCCTGCCGGCCGCCTCCGGTTCGTCCGGTTCCGCCGCCGCGGACGCCTCGAAGACCTACGACGAGATCCTCGCTGCCGCCCCGGTCGCGTCCGCGGATCAGATACCGGCCGGCAGCCTCATGGCGAAGATCAAGAAGCGCGGGACGCTGATCGTCGGCGGCACCGACACCTCCGCGCTCTTCTCGCTCAAGGACCCCGTGACCGGCAAACTCACCGGATTCGACGCGGGGTTGGCCGCGATGCTCGCGAAGTACATCACCGGGAAGACCAGCACCAAGCTGGTCCAGGTCAGCGTAGCCACCCGTGAGCAACTGCTCCGGAACGGAACCGTCGACACGGTGTTCGCCACGTACTCGATCACCCCGGAGCGGGCCAAGAAGGTCGACTTCGCCGGGCCGTACTACTCCTCCGGCGACGCGATCCTCGTCAAGAAGGCCAACACCGCCATCACGTCGGTCGACGACCTCAATGGCAAGACCGTGTGCACGCAGAGCGGTTCGACGGCGGCCAACGACATCAAGGACTTCGCCCCGAAGTCGAAGGTGATCCTCTTCGACGGCAACAGCCAGTGCGTACAGGCCGTCAAGCAAGGCCGGGCCGACGCCTACGTGATCGACCAGGCGATCCTCGTCGGCACGCAGTACCGCGACCCGTCGGTCAAGGTGGTCGGACAGCCTTTCACCACCGACCCGTACGGCATCGGTACGCCGAAGGCCGACCCGGAGATGAAGAAGTTCGTCGACGCCTGGCTGAAGAAGATCGAGGCCAGTGGAGCGTGGGCGAAGCTGTGGAAGGCGACCCTGGGCACCGCCGTCACCGGTACCGCGCCCAAGCCGCCGGTGATCGGCTCGGTCGAGGGCAGCTGACCGGCCTCATGTTCTCCCATGTCGACGCCATCGCCGGGCAGTTGGGGCGAGGGCTATTGCTGACGCTCGCCATGACCGTGCTCGCCTTCACGGGCGCTGTCGCAGTGGGCCTCGTGGTCGCCGTGCTGCGGATCTGCCCGGTGGCACCGCTGCGGGCGTTCGGCGCGGGCTATGTCACGGTCTTCCGCAACATCCCGCTCCTCGTCCTGCTCGTGCTGTTCGTGTTCGGGCTGCCCGATCTCGGGCTGCTGTACCCGCTGTTCGCCACCGTGACCACGGCGATGGCTCTGTACTGGGCCGCGTTCGTGTGCGAGGTCGTGCGCTCCGGGGTGCGGGCCGTACCGCGCGGCCAGGCCGAGGCCGCCCGGGCGCTCGGACTCGGCTTCGGGCAGTGCCTGCGCCATGTGATCCTGCCGCAGGCGGTGCGCCCGATGGTGCAGCCACTGGGCAGCATCTTCATCGGCTGCGCCCTGAGCACCTCACTGGCGGCGGCGGTCGGGGTCGCCGAACTCACCGGCCAGGCCGAGTTCCTGACACTCCGTTACGACCAGCCGCTCACCAGCTTCGCCCTCACCACGGTCGTCTACGTCGCCCTCACCCTCACGTCCGGCCTCGTCGCCGGGCACGTGGAACGGAAGCTGGCGGTGGTCCGATGAAGCCGGTCACGACAGCGCGCCGCGACGACATCCACCTCCTCTTCGATCCGCCGGGACCGCGGGCCCGGCGCCGGATCAGGATCGCTACGGCCGCCTCCCTGACCGCGTTCGCCGCGCTACTCGCCTTCGCCGTACGGCAGTTCGCCGCGCACGGACAGTTCGACGCCGACCAGTGGCGGATGTTCGGCGAATGGCCCATCATCCGTTTCCTGCTCTCCGGGCTGGGCCAGACCCTGCTGGTCACCGCGGTCGCCGCCGCGCTCGCCTTCCCGCTGGGCGGCCTCGTGGCGCTCGGCCGGCTGGCCCGCAACCGGCCGACACGCGCGCTCGCCCGGACGTACGTCGAACTGTTCCGGTCTGTTCCGCTGCTGCTCCTGCTGTACGTGTTCCTGTTCGGGCTGCCCGGAGTCGGCCTGACGTTCCCCGTGTTCTGGCAGCTGGTGATCCCCATCGTGCTGGGCAACGCGGCCGTCGTCGCCGAGATCTTCCGGGCGGGGGTGCTGAGCCTGCCGCGCGGACAGACGGAGGCCGCGTACAGCCTCGGTATGACACACCGTCAGGCCATGGTGTGCGTGGTCGTACCGCAGGCGCTGCGGGCCGTGAGCCCGGCCCTGGTCGGCCAGTTGGTCCGGCTGCTCAAGGACTCGACGCTGGGCTATGTCGTCAGCTACCTCGAACTGCTCCACCAGGCAAAGGTGTTGGGCGAGTACTACCACGCCGTGCTCTCCACCTATCTGGTCGCGGCGGCCTGCTTCATCGCCGTCAACTCCGCGCTGTCCGGGGCCGCTTCGTGGCTGGAAGCGCGGCGCGCCTGACACCGGCGTACGAGAAGAACCGTAAGCAACGCGAGACGTAAGCAACGCCAGACGTAAGCAACGCGAGAGAGGAGCGAACCGGCATGTGCCGCCTGCTCGGCGTGGTCACCCGCGCCCCCCTGCCGCTCGACACCGCCCTGGACGGCCTGGCCGGGCCGTTCACCGAGCTGAGCCTCGAGCACCGTGACGGCTGGGGCATCGCCGCGGGGCAGGGGAACGGGTCAAGTCTCCAGGTCGTCAAGGGAATTGAGCCCGCCGCCGCGGCCGACTCCTGGAGGCGGACCCTCACCGGCACGGTCACCGACGCCGCGCTGCTGCACCTGCGGCTGGCGAGCCCGGGGCTGCCGGTCGTCCCCGGCAACACCCACCCGTTCACGGCCGGCACCGCGGCCTTCGCGCACAACGGGTACTTCACCCCGTACGACGCCCTCGACGGACTGATCGCGCCGGAACTGCTGGCCGGGGCGGCCGGGAGCACCGACTCCGAGCGGTACTTCCTGCGCGTGCTGACCCTGCTGCGGGAGACGGGTCCCGCCGACGCGCTCGCCCGGGCCGCGGCGGACGTCCGGGAGCGGGCCGCCGCCTACGCCAGCCTCAACTGCCTGCTGCTCACCGAGGACGCGCTGTACGCGTACGCCGACGAGGACCCGGAGTCCGAGGTCAGCAGGCGGCGCGGCCCCGACTTCTTCCGGCTGCGCTACCGGGTCGACGCGGACCGGGTGGTCGTAGCCTCCAGCGGGATCCCGCAGCCCGACGACCGCTGGACGGTGCTGCCGTACCGCGAGGTCCTGGAGATCCGCCGGGCCGGCCTGCGCGTCACGACCATGCGGGCGGCCCCTCACGGCGGTCCGGAACCCTCGACTACGCTGGCACATGTCAACCGTCGCTGACCTATGAAGGGGGCGATCCCGGGTGCCCGCAGACCTGGCGTTCGACGCGCTCGCCGACCCCGTACGCCGCCAGATCCTGGGCGTGCTGGCCGAGCGCGAGGAGTGCACCGTGGGGGAACTGGCGGAGCGGATCACCAGCATCGGCCGTACCGGAGTCTCCAGCCACCTGCGTGTCCTGCGCGCCGCCGGTCTGGTGACCGAGCGGAAGGCGGGCCGGTTCCGGCACTACTCGATCGATCCGGCCGGGCCCGCGCGTGACGTCATCGCGACGCTGCAGGCCTTGTTCCAGGGGGCGCTCGCCGATGCCGGGCGCGCCGCCACCGCGACGGAGGCCGCGGCCACCGACCCGGACGTCCAGGACAGCCGGTCCGCCTGATGGGGTGACGTGATGGCCGCACTCCTGCTGCCCGCCGAGGAATGGACCGACGCATCGCCGGCCGCGACGTTCGGCCTGTTCGGCGCGGGCACGGGTGCGGGCTGGGTCTTCGACGCCGTGTGCGACCGGGTCGCGGCGGGGGCGGTGGTGCGGATGGGCGCTCCGCTCGGCGGCCCGGTCTCCGACATGGTGGAGATCATCGGGCGCATCACCGAGGTACGGCTCCCGTCGCCGACACGCGGCCACGCGGGACCGGGCGGCCGTATCGAGATCGTGCACGATCAGCCCTGGCGGGGCCGCATCAAGCTGCGGTTCGACGCCGACCGGGGCGGGACGCGGGTCCGGCTGTTCGCCGAACTCGACGAGGCCGGCTTGGAGTGGCTGATGCGCCGCCGCGGCCTGCCGGCCGGTCGCGGGTCCGCGCCGAATCCGAACGCGCGGATCGGTCTGCTGAACAGCAAGTCGGGCCTGGGGAGCATGTTCGGGGCCGCGAGCGACCACATGGCCATGCTCGCCGTCGAGGAGATCAACGCGGAGGGCGGGGTGCGCGGCCGCCCGGTGGAGCTGGTGGTCGGGGACGACGCCTCGGACCCGGCGGTCGGCGTCGCCGAGGCGTGGCGGCTGGTCCGGGCCGGCTGCCGGACGATCCTGGTCGCCACCACCTCCGCCACCTACTTCGCGGTCTCACGGGCCCTCGCCGGAACCGAAGTGCTCCTGATCCAGCCCCACATGAACGAGGGCGGCGGCACCGGCCCGCTGCGCGTCCAGCTCGGCGAGCACCACGAGGACCAACTGGCGGCGGCGGTACGGCCGTTGATGCGGGCGGCCGGCGGAAAGCGCTGGTTCCTGGCCGGCAACGACTACTGCTGGCCGCGCAGCACGCACGCGGCCGCCCGCCGGATCCTGCCGCGATCGGGCGCACGGGTGGTGGGGGAGCGGTACGCCGCCCTGGGCACCCGCGACTTCACCCAGGTCATCGACGCGGTGACGGCTTCGGGCGCGGACATCGTGCTCTCCACTTTCGTGGGCGCGGACGCCGCGGCCTTCGAGCGGCAGTGCCACGCGGCCGGCCTGCGCGAGCAGTGCCTCACCCTCGCGCCGGCCATGGACGAATCCACCCTGGAGCACGTCGGAGCCGCCGCGGCGCCCGGCCTGTACGCCGTCTCCGGCTACGTCGAGCAACTCGCGTCGCCCGGCAACGCCGTACTCCTGCACCGCTACCGGGAGGCATACGGCCGCTGGGCCCCGCCGCTGTCGACCCTGAGCGAGTCGGTCTTCGAGGCGGCGCACATCTGGTGGTCCGCCGCGCGCCGGGTCGGCGCGGACGAACCACGCCTGATCGCCGAGGCGATGCGCCCCGGCAGGTTCCAACTCCCGCGCGGAACCGTCACGTTGGACGACGGTGGCCGGGTCACCCAGGACCTCTTCGTCACCGAGGCGACCGCCACCGGACTGCGACCGGTCTCGCTGTAACCCCGCCGAACCGGTTAACCGCGAAGTTACGTCAATAAGTATTGACCTATTGGCGCGATGTTCTAGGTTGATGACTGTCCAGCCGAAAAGGAGTCGTCCCTTGTCATCACTCCCCGCACCCGACGCCACCCGCCTCGCGGCGATCGCCGAGCACTTCCACTTCGGCCTGTCCGCCGAGGAGTTGGCGGAGTTCGCGCCCGCGGTGGCAGGCTCCCTCGCCGCCTCGGACGCGGTCGAGCGACTCTACGAACGCACGGCTCCCACCGCCCCGGACCGCGCTTGGACGTCACCCGCTCCGGACGAGAACCCGCTCGGCGCCTGGTACGTGAAGACCTCGGTCACCGAGTCCACCGAGGGCCAACTGGCCGGTCGTACGGTCGCGGTGAAGGACAACATCGCCGTCGCGGGCGTACCGATGATGAACGGTTCGCGCACGGTCGAGGGCTTCGTCCCGCGCCAAGACGCCACCGTAGTACGGCGGTTGCTCGACGCGGGCGCGACGATCGCGGGCAAGTCCGTGTGCGAGGACCTGTGTTTCTCCGGTGCCAGTTTCACCTCGCACCCGGCGCCGGTGCGCAACCCGTGGGACGAGAGCCGGAACACGGGAGGTTCGTCCAGCGGCAGTGCCGCGCTCGTGGCGACCGGGGAGGTCGACCTCGCCCTCGGCGGTGACCAGGGCGGCTCGATCCGGATGCCGGCCGCGTTCTGCGGCATCGTCGGGCACAAACCCACCCACGGCCTGGTGCCCTACACCGGCGCCTTCCCCATCGAGCGGACCCTCGACCACGTGGGCCCGATGACCCGCACCGTCACCGACGCGGCCACGATGCTCGGCGTACTGGCCGGCCCCGACGGCTTCGACCCCCGCCAGCCCGACGCGATCGCCTCGGTGGACTACCTGGCCGCCCTCGCCGAACCCGCCTCTGGCCTGCGCGTCGGAGTCGTCACGGAGGGCTTCGGCACGCCGGTGTCGGATCCCGGCGTCGACGAGGCCGTCCACGCCGCGATCGACGTCCTGGCCTCGGCCGGACTCACCGTGGAGAAGGTGTCGATCCCCTGGCACCTGGACGCCCTCCACGTGTGGAACGTGATCGCGACCGAGGGCGCCGCGTATCAGATGCTCGACGGCAACGCCTACGGCATGAACGCCGACGACTTCTACGACCCGGAGCTGATCGCCCACTACGCGCAGGGACGCGTCGACCGCGGCGCCACCCTCTCCAGGACCGTCAAACTCGTCGGCCTGTCCGGCCGTTACACCTTCGAGGCCGGGGGCGGTAAGTACTACGGCATGGCCCGCCGCCTCCTGCCCCAGGTCCGCGCGGCCTACGACGCGGCACTGGACCGGTACGACGTCCTGGTCATGCCCACGGTCCCCTACACGGCCAAGGAGCTCCCACCGGCCGACGTCTCCCTGGCCGACTACCTCCACCTCGCCCTGTCGATGGTCGGCAACACCGCACCCTTCGACGCGACCGGCCACCCCTCATGCAGCGTCCCCACCGACCTGGTCGACGGCCTCCCGGCGGGCCTGATGATCACCGGCAGGCGCTTCGACGACACCACCGTGCTGCGCGTCGCGCACACCTATGAACGGGCGGTGGGTGGGTTCCCCGCACCCTAGTACTCCAGCTGTAGATCGTGATCTCCCTGTCAGTCAGGCCCTACTCGTTCCCGCCGTGCCCGAATGGCCACCCGATGACGCCTTCCGCTTGGACGTTGCGCATGGACGCTCCCTCGAACCGGGCACCGGTGACGTCGGTCAGCCCGAGCGGGGGCGCGCCCGTAATCACACTTCCGAACCTGGCGTCGGTCAGATCGGTGTCGCGCAGGTCAGCACCCCGTAGATCGCATCCGGCCAGGCTGACCTCGCGCAGTGAAGCCCCGCGCAGATCAGCCTCGCTGAAGTCACAGAACTTGAACCAACACCCGTCCAGGGTGGCGTGGCGTAGATCGACCCCGATGAACGAGCAGCGGGTGAACCACAGCCGCGACGTGCGAGCGGAAGCCAGACTCTGGCCGGTGAAGTCCTCACCGTTCACGGCGGCATAGCTGTGGAGCGCGGCGAGTCGTTGTCTCGCGGTCAGTGGCGTGGTCATGTGCGCCAGCGTGTCAGCCGGGTCGGTGGCCGTCGCCCGGATTTCCGGCAGTTCGCCGTCCGCCGGCTGATCGCACAGGTCCGGGCTGGTGCGGGATCGGCCACCGGTGATCATCGGTGTGTGAAGACAGAAGATCAGACGATGACCGCAGGTCACAGCATGGATCCCGTCCGTTGGCGGGAGGCGTTCGAGGTGGCCACGGGGCGTATCGCGGGCCGGTTCGCCTGGGTCGAACCCCGGCGGCGGGCCGGGGATACGAATCCACATGGCATGCGGCATCTGCTGTGCCGGGCGGCCTGGGACGCCGATGCCGTCCGCGACGACGTGCGCGAGTACGTCGTGGAGCATCTGCACGACGAGGTCGCGGTGGTGGTCGTGGACGAGGCCGGGGATGTGAAGAAGCACCCGCACTGTCGGGGTCCAGCGCCAGTACGCTCCTGGATCTCTGGCCTCAACCGCTGCCGGGCGGCCGGACTCGGCGAGGCCACCGACTTCGCGGCCAAGCCGGAGCTGGCCCGCGTGATGATCGTGCGGTTTCTGGACGCCGGACACCGTGTCGACTGGGTGACCGGCGACGAGGTCTATGGCAGCAACCCGAAACCGCGGTCCGCTCTGGAGGAACGCGGCATGGGCTACGTGCTCGCCGTGGCCTGATCGGCCGAAGTGGCCACCGGAGGAGGCAAGTTCCGTGCGGATGCCCTGGCTGCCATTCCGCCCAGCTGGTGCCGCTGAACACCCTGGCAAGGATCGCCGGTTCCAGGTGGCGAGTGGACGAAACCTTCCAGACCGGGAAGGGCCTGGCCGGGCTCGACGAGCACCAGGTCCGCCGCTACCCCTCCTGGAGCCGCTGGGGCACCCTCGCCATGCTCGCCCACGCCTTCCTCGCCGTCGTCCGAGCCGACGAGCATGCCCGCCGGCCGGGCGATCTGGCCCACCGGCTCGGCTGGTCCGACTGGCGACGCCGCCACCAGGCACGGTCACGGACCAGCCGTTACCTACGACAAGCCGCATCCCAGACATGAAGATCACGATCTACGGCTGGAGTACGAGGCGCAGTGGTCATGTGGTCAGCATCGCCGAAACGGCCGCCGGCGTGACCACATCCGCTTCGCCCCCGAGCCCTGCGGCAGCAAGCCCTCCGCCCGGTCGTGGCGAGAACCGGCACTGTCCATCTGCCTCCAGGCCGGGAAGATCAGCGGGCACAGCGTGGCGAGCAGATACACACCGCCGACCGTCAGCAGCGTGGAGGGTGGGCCGACCGAATCCACGAGGAAGCCCGCAGCGAGTCCGCCCAGCGGAGTGATCAGTTGGACCGAGGCTGTTGTCGCACTCAGTACGCGGCTGCGCAGTTCCTCAGGCACCGTCTCGTACATCACCGTGGCCATGATGGGGTTGAGCACCCCGCAGGCGAGACCCTCGACCGCCATGGTCACGGCCAGCGGCGCGAAGGTGTCGGTGCAGGCGGCCACCACGAAGCGCGGCAGGCCCACGACGAGGAACGCGATCGTGAACACGGGCCAGCGCCGGAAGTGGCTGCCCACCGCCCCGTAGGCCAGTGCTCCCGTGAGTGCGCAGATCCCGAACGTCGCGTTCAGCAGGCCGAGATCGATGGAACCGGCGAGCTCCTCACGGGCATGCACAGGGAGGAGTACGGCGCTCCATCCCTGGTCGAGGCCCCTGGTGACCAGCGTCATCAGGCACAGGCCCAGCAGCAACGGCGTGGCCGCCACGAAGCGGTACCCTTCCGCGAGTTCATGGCGGTAGATAGCCAACGACACTGGTTCCGCCCGGCGTTGGGCCTGTGCCTCGGGCAGGCCGCGGACCCCGAGCGCGAACAGCGGCGCGGACACGGCGAAGGTCGCGGCATCCACCAACAGGACGTTCTCGGCACCGAGTACGGCGATCAGCACACCCCCGAGCGCGGACCCGGTCAGCCCCGCGCAGCGGGCCGCGCCGTCGTACAAGCCGGCAGCCCTGGTCAGCGGCATTCCGGCGCGTTCGGCGAGCGTGGGCAACAGCACGCCGCGGGCGGTTTCCCCCGGCGTGCGGCACAGCCCTGTCATCGCCATCAGCACGCACAGCATCCAGAACCGCAGGATGCCGGCGAAGTGCAGCAGCGGGATCGCCGCGACCGTGAGCCCGCAGGCGAGGTCTGAGGCGACACTCACCCGCCGTCGCCCGACCCGGTCGATGACCGGACCGCCGACGAGCGCTGCGAGCACCACGGGCAGCAGGGTGCAGAACGCGACGATCCCGGCCTTGGCGGCACTGCCCGTGCTCTGCAGCACGAACCACGGCACACCCATGTACGTGAGGCAATTCCCGGTGATCGAAAGGAGGTTGGCGGCAAGGACCGTGGTCAGAGGACGGCGATCACCCGCCAAGAAATCTTCGGGCACTGCGGTGGTCTCCCATACAGGGAAGCGCCCACCGCGAACGAAGCAGGTCAGCCGGTGGGCGAGGCGAAGTGTTCAGCGTCTGGCGCGCACGGCGAGGCGCACCGCGATGCGGTGTTCACAAGCAGCGCCTCCAACACTTCGCCGGGATGACCACCCGGCACTTCCACACATTGTCCCCTAGGGCCGCTTACCTGCTTCCGGCCCGTTGCCCCCCGTCCGCTCGCCCTCCGCCGGGTGCATGGCGGCCGGCTGCAGGCGGACCGTCATGTACGTCTCGCCCTGCCTTGGCGGGCGGGTCCAGGAGCGGGAAGTGAAGGTGTGCAGCCGCCCGTTCACGATGGCGTGACGCGGCAGGGACGCACCGAACTCCTCGGCCACCACCTCCAGCAGCGGTCGTTCTGCTCGGGCGATGTCCTCCAGGTCGTCGAAGAACCGGCTCGGGTCCAGCGCCCGCGGTATGTCCCCGCTCCGCCGGATCTCTCCGTCCGCGTACGTGAACGCGTACTGCTCGGCACCGTCCCGTGCCACCGAGAGGTGGAAGAACGGCTTCCCGTGCGGTGCCCTCAAGCCGCTCCACACCACCACCGCGCGGGTGCCCGTGCCGGCGGTCGCGGCGGGGGAGACGAAGCGCTGCGGGGTGAACGGGGCGGGCTCGCCGTCGAAGGCGAAGCTCCAGCCGGTGCCGGTCCGGCCGACCGCCATGAGTGCCCTGTCGTCGTAGGACGAGAACTCACTCCGGTTGTACCGCGATCTCTGGAGCGTCTCCCGGAAGGTCATGGGTTCGTTCAGTACGGTGCCGTCCTTGTCCGCGTCCTCGTCCGTGAGGCGGCCGGGCAACTCCTTCGGCTCGGTATCTTCGACCAGGACGAACCGGTACGACGTGCGGTTCTTGCCCCAGTACGGCTCCGCGAGCCACGCCAGGCCGGCCGGATCGAGACCGGCCGTCGGGCTCGGTGCCTCGCCGCGCTGCCCGCCTCTCGGCGTCGACAGCAGCTCGCGGCCCCGCTCCGGGGTCAGCAGCGGTCCGAGCAACGGGTCGGCCACCCACCCCAGCGGCGCCAGATGGTCCGGGCCCAGCGGCTGCCACAGGGGAAGAGCGTTCATCAGCGTTCGCCATGCCCCGTCGGTGTCTCCCCACCGCGCCAACTCCCGCGCCCGCTCGACCGCTTCGCCGTACGGCCCGGCCGCCGTGTACCGGTACGTGCCGTCCCTCACCTGATCCAGCGTCGCGAAGGCCAGTGACACCAGGTCGTCGTCGGCGCCCGGCAGATGGAACATCAGCGTGGAGTCGTCCCGGTACGACTGCCTCGCGTGCTCGGCGACCAGCGGCGGCAGCAGATCGGGCGCGTACCGAGGGTCCGTCACCAGGCCGTCGTAGTACACCATGTAGGTCTGCCCGAGCAGTCGGCGTGTCTGGTCCCCCAGCCCGGCGGCCCGCGCCCTGCTGTACCCCTTGGCCTCGTCCAGCGCCTTCACGGCCTCCTCCCAGCCGCCGCGCAGCGCCTCCAGCCGGGCCTCCTCCACCTGGGCGTCCAGCTTTCGCGTCGTGTCGTTGGCGAACACCGGCCCACCGTCGCTCCGGCGCGCCTGAAGGCTGTGGAACTCGCGGTGCATGTCCCGCATGAACGCGGTGAAGTCGGCGTGCCGCGCGGGTGCCTCGGCCCGCCAGCTCGACCACGTGTACACGGCCCACTCGCCGTGCTCGTCCACGTCCTCGGGATCGAGGAGGACGTGCGTGATGTCGGACTCGACGTCGAGCTGCAGCCCGCGCCGCCAGAGGTCCGCCTCCCGCCGCTCCTCGGGTCCCGCGTCCTCGTCCAGGTACTCCTCGAAGATGTCCGCGAGCCCTGACTCGTTGTTGTGCCAGTGCGCGTCCTCGGCCCCCGCCAGCAGCCGTACGAATCCGCCCGCGTGCCGCCACCCGTCGCTGACCTTGAGGAACTCCCGGTACGACGGGGGCACTTGCCGGCCGAGGCGCTCCTCCATGGCCGCGATCCGCTCCTCCGACGCGGCCGGGAACCCCAGCCAGCGCGCCCGTCGCGCGGCCTCGTCGAGCTCACCCCGCGCCTCGCCGTCCGGGAGGGAATCCGCCCACTCCCCGCTCCACTTGAGCAGGAAGGACCGCCAGTCGAATGTCGTGGAATCCGTCATACGCCCGATGCTGCCACCCGCCACTGACAACGCCCCGCTGCCGCCGTGACGGGGGAAGCCGGCGCGTCGATGTCACCGCGGGAAACCCCTGTTACCTCTAAGTGACCTTCCTGCTGCCACAGTTGGGGTATGCGCGTACTGATCGTGGAGGACCACAAGGATCTCGCGGAGAGCGTCGCGAGGGGGCTGCGTCGGCATGCCATGGAGGTCGAGCTCGCGCACGACGGCGAGCAGGGGCTGAGCCGGGCGTCGAGCGGGGCCTACGACGTCGTCGTCCTGGACCGTGACCTGCCGCTCGTGCACGGTGACGAGATCTGCCGTGCGCTCGTCCGGCAGGGCAGCCCGTCCCGCGTGCTGATGCTCACCGCGGCCGGGACCCTCGCCGACCGCGTCGACGGCCTCGACCTCGGCGCCGACGACTACCTGGCCAAGCCCTTCTCCTTCGCCGAACTCATCGCCCGTGTCCAGGCGTTGGACAGACGCGATCAGCCCGCCGTGCCCCCCGTCCTCGTCCGCGGCGACATCGAACTCGACCCCGCCCGCCGCACCGCGCTCCGCGGCGGACGCAAGCTGGACCTCTCGCCGAAGGAGATGGCCGTCCTGGAGGTGCTGCTCGCCGCCGGCGGTGCCGTCGTATCCGCCGAGGAACTGCTGGAACGGGCCTGGGACCGGGACGCCGACCCGTTCAGCAACACCGTCAAGGTCACCGTCAGCCGGCTGCGCCGCAAGCTCGGCGACCCGGCGGTCATCGAGACGCTCCCGCACGTCGGTTACCGGATCTGATGGGCGCGACCGCGGGTCGGCCCTTGTTGCCAGGCGGGTGACGGTACGCCAGCCTGTGAGGGGAGTAACCCGGGTGTGACCCGGGGCGGGGGAGCCTGGGGTCCGTGACGCGTTGTGTCTCGTAGGGGGAGCGATGAGGGTACTGGTGGTTGAGGACCATACGGAACTCGCGGACTCGATCACCAGAGTGTTCCGCCGCGAGGGCCTCGCCGTGGACACCGCCTACGACGGCAGGACCGCGCTCGACCTCGCCATCGACGTCGACTACGACGTGGTCGTCCTCGACCGCGACCTCCCCGACGTCCACGGCGACGAGGTGTGCGCCGAACTCACCGCCGAGAGCGTCCGCACCAAGGTGCTCATGCTCACCGCCTCCGCCTCCATCGCCGACCGGGTCGAAGGCCTCGGCCTCGGCGCCGACGACTACCTCCCCAAGCCCTTCGCCTGGGCCGAACTCCTCGCCCGCACCCGCGCCCTCGGCCGCCGCGCCCACCCCGTACGGGAGCCCGTCCTCGCCCGCGGCTCCCTCCTCCTCGACCCCGCCCGCCGCACCGCCAGCCACGCCGGCACCCAACTCCCCCTCACCGCCAAGGAGTTCGGCGTACTCGCCTACCTGCTCGGCGCCGAGGGACGGACCGTCCCGGCCGACGAACTGCTCGCCAAGGTGTGGGACGAGGTCACCGACCCCGGCACCACCACCGTCAAGGCCACGGTCAACCGGCTCCGGACCAAACTCGTCGACCGCTCCGTGATCCAGACCGTGCCCGGAGAGGGCTACCGGATCTGACATGGCGACAACCCTCTTGTCCCAAGCCCGAGTTCGCGCCCACACCTGGCTGAGCGGCCCCGGCGCCGCCCGGGTACGGGCCCTGGTCCGCCTCCTCACACCCCGCCGGGTCCGGGTCCGCTTCGCCATGCTCTTCGGGCTGCTGTTCATCGCCTCCGGCGCGGTCCTGCTCGGCATCACCTATCTGCTCGTCAACCGCCCCACCCACAACGTCGTCACCGCCGTACACGACGAAGGGGTACCGGGAAGCGGTTCGTCACCGGGGACCGTCATCCGGCCCGGCCCGGGCTCCGGGTCCCCGCAGGACCTCACCGTGTGGCTCAACGACCAACTGCGCAGGCAGACCGAGCATCTGCACGACGCCCAGATGCACGACCTCCTCGTGCAGTCCGGCACCGCCCTCGCCATCATGGCCGCGATCTCCATCGTGCTCAGCTGGCTCCTGGCCCGGCGGGTGCTCCGGCCCATGCGCACCCTCAACGCCGGTATCGCCCGGATCTCCGCCAGCAACGTGCACGAGCGCCTCGCCGTCGCGGGCCCCCGCGACGAGATCAGCGAACTCGCCGACAGCATCGACGGACTCCTCGCCAGGCTCGAGGCCGCCCTGGAGTCCCACAAGCGCTTCGTCGCCAACGCCGCCCACGAACTGCGCACCCCGCTCACGGTGGAACGCGCCCTCCTGGAGGAGTCCCTCCTCGACCGCGACGCCACCGCCGAGTCGTTCCGCGAGAACTTCGAGCGCCTGCTGCGGATCAGCACCCACCAGGGCGCCCTGCTGGAATCCCTCCTCACCCTGGCCGTCAGCGAACGGGGCGTGGAGCGGACCGAGCCCGTCGACCTGGCCGAGATCAACGAGTCCGTGCTGCTCACCCAACTCCCCGAGACCCTGCGGCACGGCGTACGGATCGAGGACCGCACCGAACCGGCGCCGGTAGCCGGCGACACCGCCCTCCTGGAGCGCCTGGTCGCCAACCTCGTGCACAACGCGGCCTACTACAACGTTCCCGACGGGACCGTGGACATCACCGTGCGGCGCCACGACCGACGTGCCGTCCTCACGGTCTCCAACACCGGCCCCGAGGTCCCCAAGGACCGGGTCGACCAGCTCTTCGAACCCTTCCAGCGCATGTGCCGCACCGCCGGCGACGGCCACCACGGCCTCGGCCTGTCGATCGTCCGCGCCATCGCCGCCGCCCACGACGCCACCCTCACCGCCCACGCCAGGCCGGGCGGTGGACTCGTCGTCGAGGTCTCCTTCCCCCTCCTTGTCAAGGCCGGGGAGCGATATGAAGGTTGGTCACAGCCGCGCGCGGCGACCGCGTCCAAGTGACCAGAACGGCGGGTTGGACGACACCCTCCGATAGGTATTGTTCTGATTGACCGGCCCCGGTCGTGAACGGGCTTCGACGACGTTTCACCGGGCTTTCCGGTCCACGGGTGGGGATTCCCAGGAGCTTCCCGAGCGGAAGCTCTTTGCCTTGCGTTTCCTGCGAAATGGCGCATTGGGCAGCTGCATGCCCATGGAGAGGGATAGGGGTTAGTCCTAGATATGAGCGAACGAACCGGTGGCAGCTTTTCCCTGTCCGACAGCCAGGAGGGAATCTGGCACGCACAGCGCCTCGGAGGCCCTCACGCGCTCTACACCGTCGGGCAGGCCGTCGAGATCACGGGCGCCCTCGACGTGCCCGCCTTCGAGGCCGCGCTGCGCCGGACGGCCGAGGAGACCGAGATCCTGGGCATGCGATTCACCGAGGACACGGACGGCGGGGCACGGGAGCGCGCCGTGCCGCACGCCGCCCGGCGATGGTCGCTGCGCATCGAGGAGCCGGCCGGGGATGCCGCCGGCGACCCGCGTGCATGGATGGAAACCCGGATGCGCGAGGAACTCGCCGGGGTCGAAGATCCGCGCGGGGAGCAACTCTTCTCGTTCGTGCTCTTCCGTCTGTATTCCCATCGGTACTGCTGGTTCCAGGGCTATAACCACCTGCTGCTCGACGGATACGCCTGCACACTGATGGCTCGCCGGGTCGCCGAGGTGTATTCGGCCCTCGTCGGAGGCGGACCACACCCGCAGGTCGAATTCGTCTCGTTGAGTAAGGCACTTGCCGAGGAAGCGAGTTACCGGAACTCGACCGAATTCACCGACGGCCGACGGTATCTGCACGACCGATTCTCGGACCGGCCGGAATTGGCCGAGGTCCCGCGCCTTTCCGGAGTCTCCGGCTTTCTCCAGGACACCGATGCCGGAGCGGTGCTGCGCGAGACCGGCAGCCTCGCACCCGCGGCGACCGACGCGCTGCGCGCCGCGGCGGACAGCGTCGGCCTGCGCACGTCGCGGCTGCTCGCCGCCGCCACCGGCGCCTTCGTGAGCGGCATGGCCGGCTCGGCCGAGGCGCTCCTCAGCCTGCCCGTGACCGGGCGCGTGAGCGAGACGGACCTGCGGGCCCGCGTCACCCGGGCGAACATGCTGCCCCTACGGTTCCCGGTCCCGGCCGGCGCGAGCCTCCTCGACCTCGCCCGGACCGCCGACGGTGCCGTCGCTGAACTGCTCCGCCACCAGCGGTACCGCGGCGAACGGCTGCGCCGGGAACTCGGCTGGCCGGAGGGCGACCGCTGGCACTTCGGGCCGTACCTCAACATCCTTCCGCGGACCGGGGAGTTGGCTTTCGGCGACTGCCGTGGCGTGGCACGGGACGTTTCGACCCGACTGGTCGAGGACTTCGGGGTGCTGATCGACCGGACGGGCTCGAAGATCGAGATCACCGTCGAGGCGAACGCGGCGCTCTACGACCGGGCATGGGTGCGGGCGGTCCAGCGGTCGCTGGTCGGATTCGTCGCACGGGCGGTGGAGGACCCGACGGCTCCGCTGCGGCGGATCGGAGTGATGGGGGACGACGAACGTGCCCTGGTGATCAGTGGGTGGGGCGGTGCGGCGCGGGGTGTGGACGCGTCGACGGTGGTGGAGCGGTTCCGTGGGTGGGCGGCGCGGACGCCGGAGGCAGCGGCGTTGTGGTTCCGGCAACAGGCCTTGTCCTACGGCGAGTTGGATGCGCGGTCGGATGCGTTGGCCCGTGGGCTGATTGCCCGTGGTGTGGGTCGTGAGTCGCGGGTGGGGCTGTGCTTGCCGCGTGGGGCCGAGATGGTCGTGGCCATGTTGGCGGTGTGGAAGGCCGGTGGCGCGTACGTCCCGTTGGATCCGGAGTATCCGGCGGAGCGGCTGGGGTTCATGGTGGCCGACAGCGGTGTGGAGTTGGTGCTGGTCGCGGAGGAGACCGTAGACCGGTTGTCGGCGGACGTGGAGACGGTTCTGCTGGGCGAGTTGGGGACTGGCTCAGGTGTCTTGCCGGAGGTTGTCGGTGGCCAACTGGCCTACGTCATCTATACGTCGGGGTCGACTGGTCGTCCGAAGGGTGTGGCGGTGGCGCATGCCTCCGTGGTGAATCTGGCGTCGGCGATGGGTCCTGTTCTCGGCGTGAAGTCTGGTGTGACTGCGTTGCAGTTCGCGTCGTTCAGCTTCGATGCGGCGGTGCTGGACGTGGCGGTGACGCTGGCCGCTGGGGGCACGTTGGCGATCGCTTCGTCCGAGGAGCGGCAGGACCCGGCTGCTCTCGCCGCGATGGTCGAGGCGGCCGGTGTGGTTACGGCGAGTGTGGTGCCGTCGTTGCTGGGGGCCTTGGAGCCGAAGTCGGTTGCCGGGGTGGGGAATTGGGTGCTTGGGGCGGAGCGTCTGGAGGCTGGTCTCGCGGCCCGGTGGCGTGCGGGTGCCCGGGTGTGGAACACGTACGGGCCCACCGAGGCCACCGTCATCACCACCGCCGTTCTGCTGGACGAGGGCATCACGGGTGAGGATGCTCCGCCTGCGATCGGCCGCCCGCTGCCCAACATCCGTACCTACGTGCTGGATGCGTTCCTGCGGCCTGTTCCGGTGGGTGTGGCGGGGGAGCTGTACATCGCGGGAGACGGTCTGGCTCGTGGATATATCGGTCGTGCGGGTCTGACGGCGGAGCGGTTCGTGGCGTGCCCGTTCGGTGATGGCGGGCGGATGTATCGCAGCGGGGATCTGGCACGCTGGACTTCGGACGGGCAGCTGGAGTTCGTGGGGCGTGCGGACGCGCAGGTGAAGATCCGTGGATTCCGGGTGGAGTTGGGCGAGGTCGAGGCTGTTCTTGCCGCGCACCCGCAGGTCGGACGGGCCGTGGTGGTGGTCCGGGACGGTCGGCTGGTCGGATACGTCGTCGGGAACGCGGACGGCGAGGACGTACGGGAGTTCGCGGCCACCCGGCTGCCGGAGTACATGGTGCCGTCAGCCGTCGTAGTCCTGGATGCCTTCCCGCTCACCGTCAACGGCAAGGTCGATCGGGTCGCGCTGCCGGTGCCGGAGGCTGCGTCCGGTGCCGGTCGGGCTGCGGCGTCGCCCGCCGAGGAGGCGTTCTGCGCCCTGTTCGCCGAGGTGTTGGGGCTGGAGGAGGTCGGGGTCGGGGACAGCTTCTTCGCGCTGGGCGGCGACTCGATCACGGCGATGCTGCTGGTGTCGCGTTCTCGCCGCGAGGGCCTGGTCGTCGGCGCCCGCCAGGTGCACGAGTTGCGGACACCGGCGCAACTGGCCGCGGTGGCAACGCCGGTTGACGGCGTGGCGGACGGCGCGCGCTCGGCGGACTCCGCTGTTGGTGAGGTGCCGCTGACGCAGGTGATGCGTGAGGTGCTGGAGCGGGTTGGTGCCGAGGGCGTTCGCGCGGTCGTGCAGTCGATGGTGGTGGAGGCGCCGGCGGGGCTGGACGAGGTGGCGCTGCGGGACGCGGTGGCGGTCCTGATGGATCGTCATGATGCGTTGCGAGCGCGGTTGGTGGCCGAGTCCGATGTGTTGGTGGTGCCCGGGGTGGGTGCGGTGGATGTGTCCGGGCTGGTGGCTCGGGTGAATGTGGTCGGGGTTGATCCGGCTGCGGTGGTGGAGGAGCAAGTCGAGGCGGCGGTGGGGCGGTTGGATCCTGCGGCCGGGGTGATGGTTCAGGTGGTGTGGCTGGACGCGGGGCCGGATGTGCCGGGCCGGCTGGTCGTGGTGGCCAACCACCTGGTCGTCGACGCGGTGTCCTGGCAGGTGCTCCTGCCGGATCTGTGGTCCGCGTATGAGGCCAGCGTCGAGGGACGTGCCGTGGAGTTGGATCCGGTTCCGGTGTCGTTCCGGGCGTGGGCGCGGGAGTTGGCGGTGGAGGCCGGTCGTCCGGAGCGGGTGGCCGAACTAGCGGCGTGGCAGGCGGTGTTGGACGGTCCGCAGGCGTTGCTCACGGATGTGCCGCTGGATCCGCTGGTGGATGTGGGTGAGACGGTTCGGGAGGTGGCGGTTTCCGTTCCGGCAGACGTGACGTCCGCGCTGTTGGCGGCGGTGCCGTCGGCGTTCCATGCCGGTGTGGACGAGGTGCTGTTGGCCGGTCTGGCGGGGGCGGTTGGTGAGTGGGCCGCCGGTGTGGACGGCGGGTTCGTGGTGGATGTCGAGGGGCACGGCCGGGTGTCGCTGTCCGAGGGGACGGATCTGTCCCGGACGGTGGGGTGGTTCACCGCCTCGCATCCGGTGCGGCTGGCTGCCGACGCGGGTGCCGATGGTGGTGTGTCGGTGCTCGGGGTGAAGGAGCGGGTGCGGGCGGTGCCCGGGGACGGGCTCGGCTACGGGCTGTTGCGGTACGTCAATCCGGAGACGGCTGGGGAGTTGGCGGGGTTCCCGTCGGCTCAGGTCGGCTTCAACTACCTCGGGCGTGTGGGGACCGGCTTCGGGGCCGGGAGCGCGCCCGATGCCCCCGTGATGCACGCCCTGGAACTGCTCTGCTCGGTACGGGAGTTGGCGGACGGTCCGGTGCTGGAGCTGCGGTTGGCTTACCCGGAGCGGTTGTTGGGGGCTGAGCGGGCGCGAGGGCTGGTGGAGGCGTGGGCGGGCACGCTTGCCGGCCTGGTCGCGGATGTCCGGGCGGGGGCGGGCGGCTACTCGCCGTCGGATTTCCCGCTGGTGGCGTTGGACCAGGCTGGGGTGGAGGAGGTCGAGGCGGCGGTTCCGGGGCTGGTGGACGTTCTTCCGGTCGCTCCGCTTCAGGAGGGTCTGCTGTTCCACTCCCTCTTCGACGAAGACGGTGTGGATGTCTATGTCGAGCAGTTGGTGTTGACGCTCAACGGTGAGGTGGACGCGGGTCGGTTGCGGGCGTCGTGGCAGGCGTTGGTTGATCGGCATGCGGCGTTGCGGGCCGGGTTCGTTCAGGTCCGGGGTGCTGACGGTCCTGTTCAGGTGGTGGTTGACCGAGCCGAACTGCCGTGGCGCGAGGTCGACTTGAGGGGTCTGGGTGAGGATGCCGCGGATCGGGTGGGTGCTGAGGAGCGGTCGGCGCGGTTCGATCTAGCGGCGCCTCCGTTGCTGCGGGTGGCGTTGGTGCGCGTTGGTCACCGTCGCTATCAGATGGTGGTGACGCTTCATCACCTGCTGCTGGATGGTTGGTCGCTCCCGTTGGTGATGCGGGAGTTGTGGGCGATCTACGCGGCCGGTGGCCGGGCGGGTGGCCTTGGTGTGCCGGTGTCGTCGCGGCCGTACTGGGCGTGGTTGGCCGGTCGGGATACGTCGGCGGCGTTGGAGGCCTGGCAGGACGAGTTGGCGCCGGTTGAGGAACCGACGCTCGTCGCGCCCACCGAGCCGAGTGCGACGGCGTCCGTCGTCCTGGACCGGGTGACGGATCGCGCGAGTGTCGAACTGGTGCGTGACCTGGACCGAGTCGCCCGTGGTGCCGGCGTGACGCTCAACACCGTGGTGCAGCTGGCCTGGGGGATGGTGCTGGGGCAGTTGACGGGTCGTCGTGAGGTGGTCTTCGGGGCGACGGTGGCCGGTCGTCCGGCGGAGCTTCCGGGGATGGAGGCGATGCTCGGCCTGTTCATCAACACCCTGCCGGTACGCGTTGACCTGGACGCGGCTCATTCGGTGCGCGAGGCCCTTCAGGCGCTTCAGGCACGGCAGTCGGCGTTGCTCGACCACCAGCATGTCGGCCTGAGCGAGGTGCAGCGGGCCGCCGGTCCCGGCGCGACCTTCGACACTCTGCTGGCCTTTGAGAACTACCCGGGTGACCTGGACGCCCAGCCCCTCGGCGACGGTCTCACCGTCACGTCCACCGAGCTCCGCGAGTCGACCAACTTCGCGCTGGCGCTGGGGGTTACCCCGGACGACGGCCTCGCGATCCGCCTCGACTACCGCGCCGACGTGTTCAGGCGCCGGAGCGCGCTGCGGATGGCTCGGCGCCTGGTTCGGGTGCTGGAGCAGATGGCGGCCGATCCGCGACTGCGGCTCAGCGAGATCGAGTTGCTGGACGAGTCCGAGCGGGCCGCGGTGGTGGAGGGGTGGAACGCCACCGCGCGGGATGTGGACGCGTCGACGGTGGTGGAGCGGTTCCGTGGGTGGACGGTGCGGACGCCGGACGCGCCGGCGCTGTGGTTCCGGCAACAGGCTTTGTCCTACGGCGAGTTGGATGCGCGGTCGGATGCGCTGGCTCGTGGCTTGGTCGCCCGTGGTGTGGGGCGAGAGTCGCGGGTGGGGCTGTGCTTGCCGCGTGGAGCCGAGATGGTCGTGGCGCTGCTGGCGGTGTGGAAGGCCGGTGGGGCGTACGTCCCGTTGGATCCGGAGTATCCGGCGGAGCGGCTGGCGTTCATGGTGGCCGACAGCGGTGCCGAGTTGGTGCTGGTGGCGGAGGAGACCGTAGACCGGGTGTCGGCGGACGTAGAGACGTTGCTGCTGGGCGAGTTGGGGGCCGACTCGGGCGACCTGCCGGAGGTTGTCGGTGGCCAACTGGCCTACGTCATCTATACGTCGGGGTCGACGGGGCGTCCGAAGGGTGTGGCGGTCGCGCATGCCTCCGTGGCGAATCTGGCGTCGGCCATGCGTCCCGTTCTCGGTGCGGACCTCGGCGTGACGGCGTTGCAGTTCGCGTCGTTCAGCTTCGACGCGGCGGTGCTGGATGTGGCGGTCACGTTGGCAGCCGGGGGCGCGTTGGCGATTGCCTCGGCAAGTGAGCGGCAGGACACGTCCGGGTTGGCGGCCATGGTCGAGGCGGCCGGGGTCGAGGTGGCGAGTGTGGTGCCGTCGTTGCTGGGGGTGCTGGAGCCGGATTCGGTTGCGGGGGTGGGGAATTGGGTGCTGGGCGCGGAACGGCTTGAGGCCGGTCTGGCGGCGAAGTGGCGTGCGGGTGCCCGGGTTTGGAACACCTATGGCCCGACGGAGGCGACCGTCATCACCACCGCCGTCCTGTTGGAGGAGGGCATCACCGGTGAGGACGCGCCGCCGGCGATCGGCCGTCCGCTGCCCAATGTGCGTACGTACGTCCTGGACGCGTTCCTCCGGCCCGTGCCCGAGGGCGTCACGGGTGACCTCTACGTTGCCGGATCCGGCCTGGCTCGCGGTTATATCAACCGGTCTGACCTGACGGCGGAGCGGTTTGTGGCCTGCCCGTTCGGTGATGGCGAGCGGGTGTATCGGACGGGGGACCTGGCTCGCTGGACCGCCGACGGGCAGCTGGAGTTCGTTGGGCGTGCGGATGCACAGGTGAAGATCCGCGGGTTCCGGGTCGAACTCGGCGAGGTCGAGACTGTGTTGGCCGCCCATCCGCAGGTTGGGCGGGCCGTGGTGGTGGCTCTTGATGGTCGGCTGGTCGGGTATGTCCTCGGTGACGTGGAGGCCGAGGCGCTGCGGGAGTTCGCCGCCACGCGGCTGCCGGAGTACATGGTTCCGTCGGCCGTCGTCGTCCTCGATGCGTTCCCGCTGACCGTCAACGGGAAGATCGACCGGGCCGCCCTGCCTGCCCTCGACCTTGCGTCCGCCGATACGCGCGCTCCGTCGACCGAGGCCGAGGAGGCGTTCTGCGCCTTGTTCGGCGAGGTGTTGGGGCTGGAGGGGGTCGGGGTCGGGGACAGCTTCTTCGCGCTGGGTGGCGACTCGATCATGTCGATGCAGCTCGCGTCCCGGGCCCGTGCGGCGGGTTGGACTGTGTCGCCCCGGCAGATCTTCGAGGAGAAGACGCCCGAGCGGCTGGCGCAGGTGGCCGTTGCCTCCTCCGGCACGGGCAGCGTACGGCGCTCGGACACCGGTGTCGGTGAGGTGCCGTTGACCCCGGTGATGCGGGAACTGCTGGATCGGGTCGGCCCTGAGCGGGCCGGCCGGATCGTCCAGCCGGGTGTGCTGACGGTGCCCCCGGGGCTGGATCGCGAGGTGCTTGTTGCGGCCGTGCGCGCGGTGATGAACCGTCATGAGGTGTTGCGGGCGCGGCTGGTGGCGGAGTCCGGGGTGTTGGTGGTGCCGGAAAACCCCGCGGTGCCGGTTGACGAGCTGGTGGCTCGGGTGGATGTGGTCGGGGTTGATCCGGCTTCGGTGGTGGAGGAGCAAGTCGAGGCGGCGGTAGGGCGGTTGGATCCTGCGGCCGGGGTGATGGTTCAGGTGGTGTGGCTGGACGCGGGGCCGGATGTGCCGGGCCGACTGGTCGTGGTGGCCAACCACCTGGTCGTAGACACCGTCTCGTGGCAGATTCTGCTGCCCGATCTTGAGCGGGCCCTCACGATGCTCGTTGAGGGACGCGCCGTGGAGTTGGATGCGGTTCCGGTGTCGTTCGGGGCGTGGGCGCGGGAGTTGGCGGTGGAGGCGGGTCGGCCTGAGCGGGTGGCCGAGTTGGCGGCGTGGCGGGCGGTGGTGGACGGTCCGCAGGTGTCGCTCACCGACGCACCGTTGAATCCGCTGGTGGATGTGGGCGCGTCGGTTCGGGAGGTGGCGGTTTCCGTTTCGGCGGAGGTGACGTCTGCGCTGTTGACGGTGGTGCCGTCGGCGTTCCACGTCGGGGTGGACGAGGTGTTGCTGGCTGGTCTTGCGGGGGCGGTTGGTGAGTGGGCCGGTGTGGGCGGCGGGTTCCTGGTGGATGTTGAGGGGCATGGCCGCGAGCCGTTGTCGGGCGTCCCTGATCTGTCGCGGACGGTGGGGTGGTTCACGTCTTCGCGTCCGGTGAGGTTGAGCGCGGGCGTGGGCGCCGATGGCGGTGGTGGTGTGTCGGTGCTCGGGGTGAAGGAGCAGGTGCGGGCGGTGCCCGGGGACGGCCTCGGCTACGGGCTGTTGCGGTACGTCAATCCGGACACGGCTGAGGAGTTGGCGGGGCTGCCGTCGGCGCAGGTCGGCTTCAACTACCTCGGGCGCGTGGGCTCTGCTGAGGGTTTCGGTGCCGGGGGCACGTCCGATGCCCCGGTGATGCATGCGGTGGAACTGCTCTGCTCGGTAAGGGAGTTGGCGGACGGCCCGGTGCTGGAGCTGCGGTTGGCGTACGCGGAACGGCTCTTGAGCGCTGACCGGGCGCGGGAGTTGGTCGAGGCGTGGGTTGATGCGCTGACGGGTCTGGTCGCGGATGTTCGGGCGGGGGCGGGTGGTCACTCGCCGTCGGACTTCCCCTTGGTGGCGCTGGAACAGGCCGGGGTGGAGGAGATCGAGGCGGCGGTTCCGGGGCTGGTGGACGCTCTTCCCGTCGCTCCGCTTCAGGAGGGCCTGCTGTTCCACTCCCTGTTTGACCAAGACGGTGTGGATGTCTATGTCGAGCAGTTTGTTCTGGCGCTCGACGGTGAGGTGGACGGGGGCCGGTTGCGGGCGTCGTGGCAGGCGTTGGTTGATCGGCATGCGGCGTTGCGAGCCGGGTTCGTGCAGATCGGGGGCGCGGCGGGACCCGTACAGGTGGTGGTTGACCGAGTCGAACTGCCGTGGCGCGAGGTCGACTTGACGGACTTGGGCGAGGACGCCGCGGATCAGGTGGGTGTTGAGGAGCGGTCGGCGCGGTTCGATCTCGCGGCGCCTCCGTTGCTGCGGGTGGCGTTGGTGCGCGTCGGCCATCGCCGTTTCCAGATGGTGGTGACGCTCCATCACCTTCTCCTCGATGGTTGGTCGCTTCCCCTGGTGATGCGGGAGTTGTGGGCGATCTATGCAGCCGGCGGCCGGGCGGGTGGGCTCGGTGCGCCCGTGTCGTCGCGGCCGTACTGGGCATGGTTGGCCGGTCGGGATACGTCGGCGGCGCTGGAGGCCTGGCGGGACGAGTTGGCGCCGGTCGAGGAACCGACGCTCGTCGCGCCCACTGTCGCCGGGACGGACGCCGTGTTGGCCCGGTCGCTGACGGTCGAGGCGCGGGAGGGGCTGGTCGAGGGTCTGGAGCGGGTTGCCCGTGGTGCAGGCGTGACGCTCAACACCGTGGTGCAGCTGGCCTGGGGGCTCGTGCTCGGGCAGTTGACCGGGCGTCGTGAGGTGGTCTTCGGGGCGACGGTGGCCGGTCGTCCGGCGGAGCTTCCGGGGATGGAGGCGATGCTCGGTCTGTTCATCAACACCTTGCCGGTACGCGTCGACCTGGATGGGGCCCGGTCGGTGGGCGAGGCGCTTGAGGCGCTTCAGGCACGGCAGTCGGCGTTGCTCGACCACCAGCATGTCGGCCTGAGCGAGGTGCAGCGGGCCGCCGGCCCCGGCGCGACCTTCGACACCCTGCTGGCCTTCGAGAACTACCCGGGCGATCCGGCGGCGCAGCCGGCAGCGGCGGGCCTGACGATCTCAGGCGTCGCGTCGCGCGAGTCGACGAGCTTCGCGCTGGCGCTGGGCGTCAGGCCCGAGGAAGGGCTGACGCTACGGCTGGACTATCGCCCGGACGCCTTCGCCGGCGGCGCGGCCCGGACCCTGATCGATCGCATGGTGCGCGCGTTGGAACGGATCGCGGCGGACCCGGCGGCCCGGCTCGCCGAGCTTGAGCTGCTGGACGAGTCCGAGCGGGTCGCGGTGGTGGAGGAGTGGAACGCCACCGCCCGGCCGACGGAGCCCGGCACGGTCCTGGAGCGGTTCCGACGATGGGCCGTGGAAACTCCGCATGCGACGGCGGTGCGGTCCGGCGAACAGTCGCTGTCCTACGCGGAGTTGGACGCGCGCTCCGACGCTCTCGCCCGGGGTTTGGTGGCGCGGGGTGTGGGGCGTGAGTCCCGGGTGGGGCTGTGCCTGCCGCGCGGAACGGAGATGGTGACCGCGGTCCTGGCGGTGTGGAAGGCCGGTGGCGCGTACGTCCCGCTGGACCCGGATTACCCGTCCGAGCGGCTGGAGTTCATGGTCGGGGACAGTGACGCCGAGCTGGTCCTGGTCGCGGAGGAGACAGCGGACCGGCTGTCGGCCGGGGTGGACACCGTCCTGCCCGCGGAACTGGAGACCGAGTTCGGCGAGGGGCCGGACAGCGCCGTGGATCCGGGCCAACTGGCCTACGTCATCTATACGTCGGGGTCGACGGGGCGCCCGAAGGGTGTGGCGGTGGAGCACGCCTCCGTGGCCAACCTTGCCTCGGCGATGGGTCCCGTTCTCTCGTTCAGTTTCGATGCGGCGGTGCTGGATGTGGCGGTGACGTTGGCGGCGGGGGGCACGTTGGCGATCGCCTCGTCCGAGGAGCGGCAGGACGGTGCTGCCCTCGCCGCGATGATCGACTTCAACGGCGTCGACAGCGCGAGTGTGGTGGGTGCGGAGCGGCTGGAGGCTGGTCTCGCGGCCCGGTGGCGTGCGGGCGCCCGGGTGTGGAACACGTACGGGCCCACCGAGGCGACCGTCATCACCACCGCCGTTCTGCTGGACGAGGGCATCACGGGTGAGGATGCTCCGCCCGCGATCGGCCGCCCGCTGCCCAACGTCCGTACGTACGTGTTGGATGCGTTTCTGCGGCCTGTTCCGGTGGGTGTGGCGGGGGAGTTGTACATCGCGGGAGACGGTCTGGCCCGCGGCTACATCGGCCGCTCCGACCTGACAGCGGAGCGGTTCGTGGCCTGTCCTTTCGGTGACGGCACGGGGCGGATGTATCGCACCGGCGACTTGGCACGCTGGACTTCGGGCGGGCAGTTGGAGTTCGTGGGGCGTGCGGACGCGCAGGTGAAGATCCGCGGGTTCCGGGTCGAACTCGGCGAGGTCGAGGCGGTGTTGGCCGCACACGCACAGGTTGAGCGCGCTGTGGTGGTCGCACGTGAAGGTCGGCTGATCGGATACGTCGTCGGGGGTGCGGACGCCGAGGCGCTGCGGGCCTTCGCCGCTACCCGGCTGCCGGAGTACATGGTCCCGTCGGCAGTCGTCGTACTCGACACGTTCCCGCTCACCGTCAACGGCAAGATCGACCGGTCCGCGCTGCCCGAGCCCGACCTCGCGTCTGTTGCCACCCGTGTGCCTGCGACGCCCGCCGAGGAGGCGTTCTGCGCTCTGTTCGCCCAGGTGTTGGGCCTGGTGGAGGTCGGGGTCGGGGACGGGTTCTTCGAGTTGGGCGGCGATTCGATCATGTCGATGCAGCTCGCGTCGCGTGCTCGTCGTTCGGGTTGGGTGGTGACGCCTCGCCAGATCTTCGAGGAGAAGACCCCGGAGCGGCTGGCGTTGGTGGCGGCCGTGACCGAGGACGCGTCCGCGGTCGCCGGGGACACGGGTGTCGGTGAGGTGCCGTTGACCCCGGTGATGCGCGAACTGCTGGACCGGGTCGGCCCCGAGGCCGTAGGGCAGATCGTCCAGCCAGGGGTCATGGCGGCGCCGGCGGGACTGGACCTTGAGGTGCTTGTCGCCGCCGTGCGCGCGGTGATCGACCGTCATGAGGTGTTGCGGGCTCAATTGGCGCTGGAGTCCGGGGTGTTGGTGGTGCCCGAGGCGAGCGCGATGGATGTGGCCGGGCTGGTGGCTCGGGTGGATGTGGCCGGGGGTGATCCGGCTGCCGTAGTAGGGGAGCAAGTCGGGGCGGCGGTGGGGCGGTTGGATCCTGCGGCCGGGGTGATGGTTCAGGTGGTGTGGCTGGATGCGGGGCCGGATGTGCCGGGCCGACTGGTCGTGGTGGCCAACCACCTTGTCGTAGACACCGTCTCGTGGCAGATCCTGCTGCCTGACCTGGAGCAGGCGAGCAAGGCGTTGGCTGAGGGACGGCCCGTGGAGCTGGAGTCCGTCCCGGTGTCGTTCCGGGCGTGGGCGCGGGAGTTGGCGGTGGAGGCCGGCCGTCCGGAGCGGGTGGCCGAGTTGGCGGCGTGGCGGGCGGTGGTGGACGGTCCGCAGATGTCGCTCACGGACGCGCCGTTGAATCCGCTGGTGGATGTGGGCGCGACGGTTCGCGAGGCGGCGGTGACCGTCCCAGTGGAGGTGACGTCTGCGCTGTTGGCGGCGGTGCCGTCGGCGTTCCATGCCGGGGTGGACGAGGTGCTGTTGGCCGGTCTGGCTGGGGCGGTTGGTGAATGGGCCGTGGGCGTGGGCGAGTTCCTGGTGGATGTCGAGGGGCATGGCCGTGAGCCGTTGACGGGCATCCCTGATCTGTCGCGGACGGTGGGGTGGTTCACGTCCTCGCGTCCGGTGCGGTTGAGCGCTGGCGGCGGTGTCGGCGCCGATGGTGGTCTGTCGGTGCTCGGCGTGAAGGAACAGGTGCGGGCGGTGCCGGGGGACGGGCTCGGCTACGGGTTGCTGCGCTGGTTGAACCCGGAGACGGCCGGGGAGTTGGCGGGGCTGCCGTCGGCGCAGATCGGCTTCAACTACCTCGGTCGCGTGGGGACCGGCGAGGGTTTCGGGGCGGGAGGTGCGCCGGAGGCCGCGGTGATGCACGCGATCGAACTGCTCGGATCGGTACGGGAGTTGGCGGACGGCCCCGTGCTGGAGCTGCGGTTGGCGTACCCGGAACGGTTGCTGGAGGCCGACCGGGCACGCGCACTGCTGGAGGCATGGGCGGAGGCGCTGTCAGGACTGGTGGAGCAGGTCCGCGACGGGGCCGGCGGCCACAGCCCCTCTGACTTCCCGTTGGTTTCCCTGTCTCAGGGAGGTGTGGAGGAGCTGGAGTCGGCGGTGCCCGCGCTGGAGGACGTGTGGCCGTTGTCTCCGCTTCAGGAGGGGCTGCTCTTCCACTCGTCGTTCGATGACGAGGGCGGGGCGGATGTGTACGCGGGTCAGCGTGCCCTTGCTCTGGACGGGCTTTTGGATGTCGGTCGGTTGCGGGCGTCGTGGGATGTGGTGGTGGGGCGGCATGCGATTTTGCGTGCGGGGTTCCATCGACTGGCCTCGGGTGAGGCGGTTCAGGCTGTCGCGCGGGAGGTGGAACTGCCGTGGCGCGAGGCCGACTTGAGCGGTCTGGCGGAGGTTGATGCGGAGGTTGCGGCGGCTCGGTTGTCCGGGGAGGAGTTGTCGGTCGGCTTTGATCTCGGGCGGGGTCCGCTGCTGCGGTTGCTGCTGCTTCGACTTGGCGAGCGGCGTCACCGTCTAGTACTGACGACCCATCACATCGTCCTCGACGGCTGGTCGTTGCCGATTCTGCTGAACGAACTGCAGACGGTGTACCGGGCGGGCGGCGGCGCCCAGGCGCTGCCCGCGGTGCGGTCGTACCGGGATTACCTGTCGTGGCTCAGCCGACAGGACCGGGACGCGGCGAGGGCTGCCTGGCGGGAGGAGTTGGCGGGTGCGGAGGAACCGACGCTGGTCGCTCCGGTCGATCAGGCCCGACTGCCGATGCGGCCCGAGGCGGTACGTGTCGAGTGCGGCGCCGAACTGACCCAGGCGCTGAACGACGTGGCCCGCCGAGGCGGCGTGACGATGGCGACGGTGGTGCAGGGCGCTTGGGCTCTGGTGCTGGCTCGGCTTGCGGGGCGGCGGGATGTGGTGTTCGGGACGACGGTTGCTGGGCGGCCGGCGGATCTGCCGGGTGCGGAGTCGCTGATCGGGCTGTTCATCAACACGCTTCCGGTGCGAGTCGAGACGGATGGCAGGGAGTCCGTACTCGAGATGCTGGACCGGCTGCAGCGCCGCCAACTCGGCGTGATGGGTCACCAGCATCTCGGGCTGGCGGAGATCAAGCAGGTCGCCGGACCGGGAGCGGAGTTCGACACGCTCGTCGTCTACGAGAACTATCCGCGGTCCGCCGAGGCGCTGCCGGACGACCCCGACGCCCTTGTCATTTGGCCGGGTGGCCGGACGCGGGACGCCAGTCACTATCCGTTGGGGTTGATCGTCGCGCCGGGTGAGCGGATGGAGTTGCAGCTGGATCATCGGCCGGATCTGTTCGACCGGGCGCGGGCGGATGAGGTGTTGGCGGCGCTGGTGCGGGTGTTGGAGCAGTTCGCGGCGGATCCGGAGATGCCTCTGGGCCGTGTCGGGTTGCTGGACGCCGAACGGCTGGACCGTCTGACGCGGGACTGGCAGGACGTCTCTGCTGAGGTACCGATGGGGACGTTGCCGGAGCTGCTCGCGGAGCAGGTGCGGCGGACGCCGGACGCGTCGGCTCTTGAGTCGGGTGAACGCAGGCTGAGCTATGTGGAGTTGGAGGCTGAGGCGGGTCGGCTGGCGCGGTATCTGATTGCTGCGGGTGTGGGTCCGGAGCGGCGGGTCGCGGTGGTGGCCGAGCGGTCGGTGGGCACGGTGGTGGCGCTGCTGGCCGTCTCGATGGCGGGCGGGGCCTTCGTACCGTTGGACCCCGGTCATCCCGCCGAGCGTCTGGCCTTGGTGCTGGCGGATGCGGATCCGGTCGTGGTGCTGTGCACGAAGTCGGGCCGTGCCGTGTTGCCTGAGGCCGACCTGCGCCGGGCGATCGCCTTGGACGATCCGGAGGCGGCCGCCGCTGTGGCTGGTCATGCGCCGGGTCGGATCGAGGACGCGGAGCGCATCGCGCCGTTGAGGGTGGCGAATGCGGCGTATGTGATCCACACCTCGGGTTCAACTGGTCGGCCCAAGGGGGTCGTTGTCTCGCACGCAGGGTTGGCGAACCTGGCGTGGGCGCAGATCGACCGGTTCGCGGTGCACGGCGACGCATGTGACGGTTCCGCCTGGGGTGTTGGCGGTGGAGGAGGTGCTGCCGTCGTGGTTGGAGACGTTGGTGGTGGCGGGTGAGGCGTGCCCGCCGGGGTTGGTGGACCGGTGGTCGGCCGGCCGACGGATGGTCAATGCGTATGGCCCGACCGAGGTGACCGTGTGCGCGGCGATGAGTCTGCCCCTCACCCCCGGAGCCGGGTCCAGGACGGGCGCGGGCGACACCGACGGCGTGCCGATCGGGCGGCCGACGGCGAACATGCGGGCCTATGTCCTCGACCAGTTCCTCCAGCCGGTACCGGTCGGTGTGGCGGGCGAGTTGTATGTGTCCGGGCCCGGTCTGGCACGCGGTTACTCCGGGCGCCCGGACCTGACGGCCGAGCGGTTCGTGGCCGATCCGTTCGATGCCGGGGCGCGCATGTACCGCACCGGCGACCTCGTGCGCTGGCTTCCTGAGGGTCAACTGACGTTCGTGGGGCGTGCGGACGAGCAGGTGAAGATCCGCGGCTTCCGTATCGAACTGGGCGAGGTGGAAGCCGTCCTCGACGACCATCCGGAAGTCGCGCAGGCCGTCGTGACGGTGCGGGACGGCAGGCTCGTCGCCCATGTCGTGGGCGGAGTGGAAGCAGGTGCATTGCGGGAGTTCGTCGCTGCACGCCTGCCGGAGTACATGGTCCCGGCGGCGGTGGTGGTGCTCGACGCGTTCCCGCTGACGGTGAACGGCAAGGTGGACCGATCTGCCCTGCCCGCCCCGGAGTTCGGTGGTTCGGCGTCGGAGCGGCAGCCGGGCACGGCGGCCGAGGAGGCGCTGTGCGCACTGTTCTCGGAAGTGCTGGGCCTGGAGGCGGGCGCGATCGGCGTCGGTGACAGCTTCTTCGAGTTGGGCGGCGATTCGATCATGTCGATGCAACTCGCGTCGCGTGCTCGCCGGACCGGTTGGGTGGTGACGCCTCGTCAGATCTTCGAGGAGAAGACCCCGGAGCGGCTGGCACTGGTCGCGTCGGTGACCGTGGACGCGTCTACGGACGTTGGCGATACGGGTGTTGGTGAGGTGCCGTGGACGCCGTTGATGAAGTCGATGGGCGCGGACGCGCTGCGGCCCGGCTTCGCCCAGTGGACGGTGATCGGAGCACCGGCCGGCCTCGGCATGGACGTACTGGCGTCAGGCGTGGAAGCCCTACTGCGGACGCACGGGATGTTGCGGGCCCGGGCTGCGGACGACCAGGTGTTGGTGGTTCCGGAGACCGGTGAGATTGACGCTTCTGGGCTGGTGGCCCGGGTGGACGTCGTAGGCCTTGCTGAGGGCGAGTTGGATCAGCTGGCGGTGGATGCGGGTCGGCAGGCGGTCGGGCGGTTGGATCCTGCGGTCGGTGTGATGGTGCAGGTGGTGTGGGTCGATGCCGGGCCGGACCGGGTTGGTCGGATTGCGCTGGCCGCTCATCACCTGGCGGTCGACGGGGTGTCGTGGCGGGTACTCGTGCCCGACCTGCAGGCGGCATGCGAGGCAGCGGGCGCAGGCGGGCGGCCGGACCTCGCACCGGCGCCGACCTCCTTCCGCGCTTGGGCGGAGGGTCTACGGCGGGATGCGCAGAGTCCGGCGCGGGTGGGCGAGTTGGAGGCCTGGGTCGATATGGCCGCCGGGCCAACCGGTACCGGGGATCCGCTGGTGGGTCACCGTGCGCTGGACCCGGTGGCCGACACGGTCGCGACATTGCGCCACCGTTCTTGGTCGGTTCCGGTGGGTGAGGCTGCGGTGCTCGTCGGTGAGGTGCCGGGAGTCTTCCACTGCGGGTTGCACGAGGTGTTGCTGGCGACGCTGGCCGGTGCGATGGCGGGCCGGCGCCCGGGTTCAGGGACCGGCGGGTTCCTGGTGGAGGTCGAGGGGCATGGGCGTGAGCCGTTGTCGGAGGGCATGGATCTGTCGCGGACGGTGGGCTGGTTCACCGCCGCCTATCCGGTACGGCTGGACGCCTCAGGTGTGGATCTGGCGGAGGCTACGGCCGGTGGTGCGGCGGCGGGTGTGCTGGTGAAGCGGGTGAAGGAGCAGGTGCAGGCGGTGCCCGGGGACGGGCTGGGCTACGGCCTGTTGCGTCACCTGAACCTGGAGACGGGGCCGGTGTTGGAGGGTCTGCCGGTGCCGCAGATCGGGTTCAACTACCTGGGCCGGTTCGCGACCGCCGGTGCTGAGCCGGGCGAGGTCGAGCCCTGGCAGACGGCCGGGGACACGGTCGTAGGAGGTGCTGCTGATCCGGGCATGCCGGTGCTGCATGCGCTGGATGCGGGTGCCGTGGTCGCGGACACCGCGAGCGGCCCGGAGTTGACCCTCACCCTGAGCTGGCCCGGCGCGCTGCTGGACGAGACCGACGTAGACGAACTGGGCCTGGCCTGGCTCGAGTTGCTCTCCGGGCTCGCCGCGCATACCGCCGACCCCTCGGCCGGTGGACACACACCCTCCGACTTCGCGCTGGTTTCCCTCTCTCAGGAGGGTGTGGAGGAGCTGGAGTCGGCGGTGTCCGGGCTGGAGGACGTGTGGCCGCTGTCGCCGCTCCAGGAAGGGCTGTTGTTCCACGCGTCTCTCGACGAGGGGGGTGGGGCGGATGTGTATGCGGGGCAGCGTGCGCTTGCTCTGGACGGGCTTTTGGATGTCGGTCGGTTGCGGGCGTCGTGGGATGTGGTGGTGGGGCGGCATGCGATTTTGCGTGCGGGGTTCCATCGGTTGGCGTCGGGTGAGGCGGTTCAGGTCGTTGCGCGGGAGGTGGAACTGCCTTGGCGTGAGGGCGACTTGAGTGGCCTGTCCGAGGCTGAGGCGGCTCGGTTGTCCGAGGACGAGCTGTCGGTCGGCTTTGATCTCGGGCGGGGTCCGTTGCTGCGGCTGTTGCTGCTTCGACTCGGCGAGCGGCGGCACCGGCTGGTGATGACGTCGCATCACAGCGTCGTCGACGGCTGGTCGTTGTCCGTGCTGATCGACGAACTGTCGGCGGCCTACGCCGCGGGCGGAGACGCTGGGGCGCTGCCTGCGGTCAGGTCGTACCGGGACTATCTCGCTTGGCTGGGTCGTCAGGACCGGGAGGCGGCGCGGGCTGCGTGGCGGGAGGAGTTGGCGGGTGCGGAGGAACCGACGCTGGTCGCTCCGGTGGATCCGGCGCGGGCGCCGTTGCGGCCCGAGGCGGTGCGCGCCGAGTGCAGCGCCGAACTGACGCGGGCGTTGGAGGAGTTGACGCGGGAGCGCGGGTTCACCATGGCGACGGTGGTGCAGGGTGCGTGGGCTGTGGTGTTGGCTCGGTTGTCGGGGCGGCGGGATGTGGTGTTCGGGACGACGGTTGCTGGGCGGCCGGCGGATCTGCCGGGTGCGGAGTCGTTGATCGGGTTGTTCATCAACACCCTGCCGGTACGGGCTGAGTTGGCCGGTGGTCTGTCGGTGTCGGGACTGTTGTCCGAACTCCAGGCCCGGCAGGTGAGCTTGATGGGGCATCAGTACCTCGGGCTGGCGGAGATCAAGCAACTCGCCGGACCGGGCGCCGAGTTCGACACGCTCGTCGTCTACGAGAACTATCCGCACTCTGCCGCGGCCACGCCGGACGGTCCCGACGCCCTCACCATTCGGCCGGGTGGCATCCCCCATGACGCCAGTCACTATCCGTTGGGGTTGATCGTCGCGCCGGGTGAGCGGATGGAGTTGCAGCTGGATCATCGGCCGGATCTGTTCGACCGGGCACGGGCGGATGAGGTGTTGGCGGCGCTGGTGCGGGTGTTGGAGCGGTTCGCGGCGGACCCGGAGATGCCTCTCGGTCGCCTCGGGTTGTTGGACGGGGAACGGTTGGACCGTCTGACGCGGGACTGGCAGGACGTGTCCCCCGAGGTGCCTTCCGGGACGCTGCCGGAGCTGCTTGCCGCGCAGGTGCGGCGGACGCCGGATGCGTCGGCTCTTGAGTCGGGTGAACGCGCCCTGAGCTATGTGGAGTTGGAGGCTGAGGCGGGTCGGCTGGCGCGGTATCTGATTGCGTCGGGGGTGGGTCCGGAGCGGCGGGTCGCGGTGGTGGCCGAGCGGTCGGTGGGCACGGTGGTGGCGCTGTTGGCCGTCTCGATGGCGGGCGGGGCGTTCGTACCGCTGGACCCCGCGCACCCCGCGGACCGGCTCGCCCTGGTGCTGGAGGACGCCGACCCGGTCGCGGTGCTGTGCACGCAGGCCACTTGGTCGGCGCTGCCGGAAGGAGCCCTCGGGCAGGTGATCGTCGTGGACGATCCGGAGACCGTGGCGGATGTGGCGAGCCATGCGCCGGGTCGGGTGGTGGACGCGGAGCGCATCGTGCCGTTGAGGGTGGCGAATGCGGCGTATGTGATCCACACCTCTGGTTCGACGGGGCGGCCCAAGGGGGTCGTTGTCTCGCATGCGGGGTTGGCGAAGGCGACGCATGTGACGGTTCCGCCTGGGGTGTTGGCGGTGGAGGAGGTGCTGCCGTCGTGGTTGGAGACGTTGGTGGTGGCGGGTGAGGCGTGCCCGCCTGGGTTGGTGGACCGGTGGTCGGCCGGCCGGCGGATGGTCAATGCGTATGGCCCGACCGAGGTGACGGTCTGCGCGGCGATGAGCCTGCCCCTGAACCCCGGAGACGGATCCGCGGGAAGCGTTCCGATCGGCCGTCCCCTGCGCAACGCGCGGACATTCGTGCTCGACGAATTCCTCCAGCCGGTGCCGGTCGGTGTGGCAGGCGAGTTGTACGTGTCCGGGCCCGGTCTGGCACGCGGTTACTCCGGGCGTCCGGACCTGACGGCCGAGCGGTTCGTCGCAGCCCCCTTCGGTGAAGGCGAGCGGATGTACCGCACCGGCGACCTGATCCGCTGGACTGCCGAGGGCCAACTGGAGTTCGTGGGGCGCGCGGACGAGCAGGTGAAGATCCGCGGCTTCCGTATCGAACTCGGCGAGGTGGAAGGGGCGTTGGAGGCCCACCCCCAGGTCGACCACGCCGTCGTGATGGTCCGCGAGAGTCGCCTGGTGGGCTACGTCGTCGGCCACGAGGTGGATGCCGACGCTCTGCGGGTCTTCGCCTCCTCGCGGCTGCCGGAGTACATGGTGCCGGCGGCGGTGGTGGTGCTCGACGCGTTCCCGTTCACGGTGAACGGCAAGGTGGACCGGGCTGCTCTTCCTGACCCGGAGTTCGGTGGTTCGAGCTCGGCACGGCGGCCTGGCACGGCGGCCGAGGAGGCGCTGTGCGCACTGTTCGCCGAGGTGTTGGGCCTGGAGGCGGGCGCGATCGGGGTCGGCGACAGCTTCTTCGAGTTGGGCGGCGATTCGATCATGTCGATGCAACTCGCGTCGCGTGCTCGCCGGACCGGTTGGGTGGTGACGCCTCGGCAGATTTTCGAGGAGAAGACCCCGGAGCGGCTGGCGTTGGTGGCGGCCGTGACCGTGGACGCGTCTGCGGGCGCCGGGGATACGGGAGTTGGCGAGGTTCCATGGACGCCGTTGATGAGGTCGATGGGTACGGACGTGCTGCGGCCCGGTTTTGCCCAGTGGACGGTGATCGGTGCACCGGCCGGCCTCGGCGTGGACGTGCTCAAGACGGGCGTGAGCGCGCTGGTGGAAGCGCACGGGATGTTGCGGGCCCGGGCCGGGAGCGACCAGGTGTTGGTGGTTCCGGAGGCGGGTGAGATCGACGCGTCCGGGCTGGTGGCCCGGGTGGACGCCGTAGGAGCTGCTGAGGGCGAGTTGGACCGGCTCGCCGTGGATGCTGCCCGGCAGGCGGTGACAAGGCTGGATCCTGCGGCCGGGGTGATGGTGCAGGTGGTGTGGGTCGATGCCGGGCCGGACCGGGTCGGTCGGATTGCGCTGGCCGCTCATCACCTGGCGGTCGACGGGGTGTCGTGGCGGGTACTCGTGCCCGACCTGCGGGCCGCGTGCGAGGCGGCGGCTGCTGGAGGGACGCCGGAGTTGGAGCCGGCGGGGACCTCGTTCCGCGCCTGGGCGGAGGGGCTGCGGCGGGTGGCGCAAGGGCCCGCGCGGATGGGCGAGTTGGAGGCCTGGGTCGACATGGTCGCCGGGACGGCCCCTGACGGGGAGCCGTTGATCGGCCGCCGACCGCTGGACCCGGCCGTCGACACGACGTCCACCCTGCGCCTGCTCTCCTGGTCGCTCCCGGCGGACGAGGCAGCGGTGCTCGTCGGCGAGACACCGCGGGTGTTCCACTGCGGGCTGCATGAACTGCTGTTGGCCACGCTGGCCGGTGCGGTGACACGTCGGCTCCCGGGCTCAGGGAGGGGCGGGTTCCTGGTCGAGGTCGAGGGCCATGGTCGCGAGGCGTTGTCGGAGGGGATGGATCTGTCGCGGACGGTGGGCTGGTTCACCGCCGCCTATCCGGTACGGCTGGACGCCTCGGGTCTCGACCTTGCCGAAGCCGCCGCCGGTGGTGCGGCGGCCGGTGCGCTGGTGAAGCGGGTGAAGGAGCAGGTGCAGGCGGTGCCCGGGGACGGGCTCGGTCACGGTCTGCTGCGTCATCTGAACCCGGAGTCGGGGCCGGTGTTGGAGGCCCTGCCGGTACCGCAGATCGGGTTCAACTACCTGGGCCGGTTCGCGACCGCCGGTGCCGAGCCGGGCCCGGTCGAGCCCTGGCAGACGGCGGGAGACGCGGCCGTAGGAGGCGCTGCGGACCCGGGCATGCGGGTGCTGCACGCGCTCGCCGCCGGTGCCGTGGTCGCGGACACCGCGAGCGGGCCCGAGCTGACGCTCACCCTGAGCTGGCCCGGCGCACTGCTGGACGAGACCGACGTAGACGAACTGGGCCTGGCCTGGCTCGAGTTGCTCTCCGGGCTCGCCGCGCACACCGCCGGTCCTCAGGCCGGCGGACACACCCCCTCCGACTTCTCACTCCTCGATCTCGACCAGGACGAAGTCGACGACCTCGAAGCCATAGCTGCCGAACTCGACGAAGGACGGTTCCTGTGAAGCCCCCGACGCGCCCCTCGACGACCTCCTCGACGCCCGCCAAGGGAGCCGCTCTCGCGGAGGTCTGGCCGCTCTCGCCCCTCCAGCAGGGGATGCTCTTCCACTCCTCGTACGACGACGAAGGGCCGGACGTCTACGGACTCCAGTGCGTCCTCGGCGTGGACGGACCCCTGGACACCGAGCTCTTCCGCGCGTGCTGGGAGGCGCTGATCGAGCGCCATGCCGTCCTGCGCGCCAGTTTCCAGCGACGCAGGTCAGGCGAGGCGGTGCAGCTGATCTCGCGGAGCGTTGTGCTCCCGTGGCGCGACGTCGACCTGTCGGACCTCGACGACGACGAGGCCCTGGCCCGGTTCGAGTGGCTGGCCCGCGAAGAGCGGGAGGAGCGGATGAACCCCGCCTCCCCGCCCCTGCTCCGGCTGGTGCTGGCCCGGCTCGGGGAAGGCCGCCACCGCCTCGTCGTGACGACCCATCACATCCTCCTGGACGGCTGGTCGATGCCGGTGCTCCTCGACGAGCTGGAGGCGGTGTACACGGCGGGCGGAGACATCCGGGTACTGCCCCCGGTCACCTCCTACCGCGACTACCTGTCGTGGCTCGGCCGCCAGGACCGCGAGGCAGCCCGCGCCGCGTGGCGGGAGGAACTGGCCGGGACGGACGAACCGACCCTGGTCGCACCCCAGGCGGCAGGCGGGGCCGAGGTCTCCGTACTGCCGCGGGACCTCGTCCTGGACCTTCCCGAGGAGACCACCACGCGGCTGAGGGAGCTGGCCCGCGGCCGGAACCTCACGCTGAACACGGTCGTGCAGGGCGCCTGGGCGCTGGTCCTGTCCCGGTTGACCGGACGGAACGACGTGGTGTTCGGCGCGACGGTGTCGGGCCGGCCGGCGGATCTGCCGGGCGCCGAGTCCATGGTCGGCCTGATGATCAACACCCTGCCGGTACGGGTACCGCTGGCCGGCGCGCAGCCGGTACTGGACATGCTCGCGGACCTCCAGGCGCGGCAGTCGTCACTGATGCCGCATCAGCATCTGGGCCTGAGCGAGGTGCAGGGGCTGGCCGGACCGGGAGCGACGTTCGACACCCTCGTGGTCTACGAGAACTACCCGACCCCGCCCGACGGGGCACCCGCACCCGGCGCGATCTCCTTCACCCGCATGGATGCCCACGAGGCCACCAACTTCCCGCTGACCGTCGGCGTCGTCCCCGACCACAGCCTCCGCATCGTGATGACCCATCGGCCGGACCTCTTCGACGAGGAGGCGGCGGCCCGCGTCGCCGGATGGCTGATACGGGTGCTGGAACAGATCGCGGCCGAGCCGACGCTACGCGTGGCCGACATCGATCTCCTCGACGGGCCCGAGCGATCCGTAGTCGTGGACGAGTGGAACGCCACGGCACGGGACGGGGCTCCCGCCACGGTGTTGGAACGGTTCCGAGGTTGGGCCGTCGGTACGCCCGACACGGCGGCATTGTGGTTCAGCGACCGACCGCTGTCCTACGGCGAGTTGGACGCACGGTCGGACGCGTGGGCGCGGGGGTTGACCGCGCGGGGCGTGGGTCGTGAGTCGCGGGTGGGTCTGTGTCTGCCGCGTGGGGCCGAGATGGTCGTGGCCATGTTGGCAGTGTGGAAGGCGGGCGGTGCGTACGTCCCGCTGGATCCGGAGTATCCGTCCGACCGGTTGCTGTTCATGGTCGCCGACAGCGGCGCTGAGTTGGTGCTGGTCGTAGAGGAGACCGTAGAGCGGTTGTCCGCTGACGTGGAGACGGTCCTGGTGGGCGAGTTGGGGACCGACTCCGGTGAGCTGCCGGACGTCACCTCGGATCAACTGGCGTACGTCATCTATACGTCGGGGTCGACGGGGCGCCCGAAGGGTGTGGCGGTGGAGCACGCCTCCGTGGCCAACCTTGCCTCGGCGATGGGTCCCGTTCTC
>NZ_JNXE01000002.1 GCF_000716605.1 Streptomyces sp. NRRL F-525
GCCGATGTTCGGCTACATGGGACTGGTCGCGGCCACGATCTCCATCGCCGGCCTCTCCGTGACCGTGTGGGCCCACCACATGTACGTCACCGGCGGAGTCCTGCTCCCGTTCTTCTCCTTCATGACGTTCCTCATCGCCGTGCCAACAGGCGTGAAGTTCTTCAACTGGATCGGCACCATGTGGAAGGGGTCCCTGTCCTTCGAGACCCCGATGCTCTGGGCCACCGGCTTCCTGATCACCTTCGTGTTCGGCGGCCTGACCGGCGTCATGCTCGCCGCCCCGCCCATCGACTTCTCGACCTCCGACTCGTACTTCGTCGTCGCCCACTTCCACTACGTCGTCTTCGGCACCGTCGTGTTCGCGATGTTCTCCGGCTTCCACTTCTGGTGGCCGAAGATGACCGGCAAGATGCTCGACGAACGCCTCGGCAAGCTCACCTTCTGGACGCTGTTCATCGGCTTCCACGGCACGTTCCTCGTCCAGCACTGGCTCGGCGTGAACGGGATGCAGCGCCGGATCCCCGACTACCTGGCGGTGGAGGGCCTGACGACACTCAACACGGTGTCGACGATCTTCTCGTTCCTGCTGGGCCTGTCATTGCTGCCGTTCTTCTACAACGTCTGGAAGACGGCCAAGTACGGGGAGAAGGTCGAGACCGACGACCCATGGGGCTACGGCCGTTCGCTGGAGTGGGCCACGTCCTGCCCGCCGCCGCGGCACAACTTCGTCACGCTCCCCCGCATCCGCAGCGAATCCCCGGCGTTCGACCTGCACCACGCCGATATCCCGGCCCTGGAGCGGGAGTTGACGCCCCGGTGACCGCGATGGACGAACACCCCGTCGACACCGGGACCTTCCTCAACGACATCGAGGGCCACCTGCTGATCGCCGCCGCTCACGCGGAGGGCCGTATCGCCGCCGCCCGTTTCACGGCACGGCTCGGCTGGCTCACCGATGCCCAACGGGACGAGGTGGAGCGGCAGTTCGAGGCGGAGTACCTGGCGCTCAGCCGCCAGTCGTGGCAGCGCACGGCCGAGCGGGGCCGTCAACTGCGGGACGAGTACGAGGAGACGTACCGGCGACTGCGGCAACGGGCCCTCGCCTGCTGCCTGTTGGTGTGCGCCCTGCTCGCGGCGACGGGACTGGTCACCCTCGCGCTCACCTAGGGACACGCGTCCCGCCGGCCCTGACGACCGGCGGGACCATGCGCTGCGGCTACGTAAGCGTCCACTTCTGGTTGGTCGCCGTGCCGCAGGTGTACAGGATCAGCTGGGTCCCGTTGGCCGTGGCGGCGCCGGACGCGTCCAGGCACAGGCCCGCGTTGACGTTGGTCAACGTGCCGTCGGAGTTGGCGGTCCACTTCTGGTTGTTCTGGCCGTTGCAGTCCCAGATGACGACCTTCGTGCCGTTGGTGGTGCCGTTGTTGTAGGCGTCCAGGCACTTGTTGCCGTAGACCACGAGTTCCTTGCGGGAGGTGTACGTCCAGGCCTGGTTCTGGCCGCCGTTGCAGTCCCAGATCTCGGCCTGGGTGCCGTTGGTGATGGTGTTGTTGTAGACGTCGGCACAGCGGCCGGACTGGGTGCCGACGACCAGGGAGCCGTTCGTGCCCGGGATCGGCTGGACATTGACCGTGCCCAGGGTCGGCAGTGAACTGCCCGTCAGCGTCAGGGAGTTGGCCGATCCCTTGGACAGGTCGGCCTGCACCGAGATCGTGCCCGCGCTGGAGCCGGTCGGCGGGAAGGAGACCGTCGTCGCGGTCTGGCCGTTGACCTGGAGGGTGCCGGTGACGGCCGTGGAGCCGGTGTTGGTGTAGGTGACGTCGACGACGTTCAGGCCGGTGCTCGCCGCGCTGACGCCGGTGTACTTGCCGGTGGAGGTGGCGGTGTAGTTGGTGCTCGCCGCCTCGGTGCCGCCGCTGATCTTCAGGAACACGGAGCCGCCGGCCGGGACGCTGGCCGTGTAACTCGTGCCGTAGGAACCGATGTTGGCGCGGGACCACAGGTCGCGGACGGTGGCGGAGGCGGTGGTAAGGCCGAGGTCCGACCAGCGGACGGTGATGTTCTGGGCGGAGGAGGTGCGGTTGAGGAGGGTGACCGCGCGGTTGCCGAGGCCCGAGAGGACCTTGCCGTAGACCTGGAGTCCGGTCGTGTCCTCGGCGACCTTGACGCCCTGGAGGCCGCGCGCGTCCTGGTCGACGGCGACGACCTCGGGGTTGGTGAGGATGCCGGTGGTCTCGGTGGTGAGGGTTGTGAGGTCGTTTCCGGCGAGGAGGGGTGCGCCGGAGATCGCCCAGAGGGCCATGTGGGTGCGGTTCTGGGCGGCGGTGAGGCCGGGCATGCCGACCATCAGCATGTCGGGGTCGTTGTAGTAGCCGGTGTGCTGGGCGGCCGGGTGCAGGCCCTGGTCGAAGTTGGACAGCATGTTCGTCGTCGACGGCGAGTTGCCGTAGTAGATGATGTCCGTGCTCGTCCGGTACATGGGGGCCAGGCCCGGGGCCCAGTTCCAGGGGTTCTGGTAGCCCCAGTTGCAGATCGAGAGGGTCAGCGCGCGGCCGGTACTGGCGGTGGCCTTGGTGACCGAGGCGCTGATCGCCTTGTACGCCGTCGCCGCGTCGAGGCCCTCGGCGTCGCCGCCGCACCAGTCGACCTTCACGAAGTCGAAGCCCCACTGGGAGAACTGGAGCATGTCCTGGTCGTAGTGGCCCTCGCTGCCGGTGTTCGCGGCGGCGGGGCGGCCCGTCGGGTAGTAGTAGCCGCAGCCGTTCGCGCCGGCGTCCGTGTAGATGCCGGCCTTGAGGCCCTTGCTGTGGATGTAGTCGGCGATGGCGCTCATCCCGCCGGGCCACTCGCTGGTGTCGACGGTGATGTTGCCCGCGCTGTCGCGGGTGCCCTGCCACCAGCCCTCGTCGATGTTGATGTACTTGTAGCCGGCCGCCGGGAGGCCCGCGGCGACGAACGCGTCGACCTGCGCCTTGATGACGCTGTAGTCGATCTTCGCGGCGAAGCTGTTCCAGGAGGCCCAGCCCATCGGGGCGGTGGGGACCGCGATCTGACGGGTCGTCGAGGCGACGGGTGCCGTCCGGAGGGGGTCCACAGGCGCGGGTCTGGTGACGAGAAGCAGGGTGACTGCCGCTGCGGCCATCGCTAAGGCGCGCAGGATGGGGGTGCGGAACATGCGGCTCCTTTGCCGATATTTCGAACCTGGATCGGGTCGCCGAACGAAACGGCGCGCTGAAAGTAGAGCCACCCGGGGCCGAAGTCAACGCCTGTGACACGAGGGGCACTTGGCATCCCCCACCCGTCGGCCACCGGACGCGATACTGACCGGCGTGCGCGTAGCGATCATGACAGCGGGATCCCGGGGCGACGTGGCCCCCTACACCGGCCTCGGGCATGCCCTGGCCCGCGCGGGCCACGAGGTCACCCTTGTCACCCACGCGGGTTTCGCGCCCTTGGTGGCGGGCTCGGGCGTCGGCTTCCATCCCCTTCCGGTCGATCCCCGGGCCGAGTTGGAGTCCTCGCGGGGGCGCGGGCTGCATCGCAGTGCCTCGGGCGGGGGCAAGCTGCTGCGGGTGGTCACGATGGCGCGGGCGCTGGTCGGGCGGATGACCGACGACCTCGTGACGGCCGCCCGGGCGAGTGAAGTCCTGTTGCTGTCCAGCTCGTTGGGGCCGCTGGGGCATGCCGTCGCCGAGGGACTGTCGTTGCCGAGCATGGGCGTGTACCTCCAACCCCTCGCGCCGACACGGGAGTTCGCGCCGCCGGTGCTCGGGGGCGGTTCCTGGGGCGCGGTGGGCAACCGGGTCGCCGGGCGCGGGGTGAACCGGGCGGTGGAGCACGTCTTCACCGCCGCCGTACCGGAGGTGCGCTCCCGACTGGGCCTGCCCCGCACCCGGCCCGGCACCGCACTCCGCTCCCGGGAACGCCAGAACTGGCCCGTCCACCACGGCTTCAGCCCCCTGATCGTGCCCCGCCCGGCCGACTGGCGCCCCGGACTGACGGTGGCGGGCTACTGGTGGCCGTACGACGTCGACGCCCAACTCCCGCCGGAACTACGGGACTTCCTCGACGCCGGTCCGCCCCCGGTCTTCGTCGGGCTCGGCAGCGCCACCGTGCCCGATCCGGAGCGGCTGAGCGCCGAGATCGTGCGCGCGCTGCGCCGAGCCGGGTTGCGCGGGGTGATTCAGCGCGGCTGGGGCGGTCTCGAAGCGGCAGGGGACGACGTCCTGACCGTCGGCGAGGTCCCGCACTCGGCGCTGTTCCCGAGGATGGCGGCCGTGGTCCATCACTGCGGCGCGGGCACGACCGCGGCCGGGCTGCGCGCCGGGGTACCGGCCGTACCGGTGCCGATCCAGTTCGACGAGGGCTTCTGGGCCGCGCGCCTGGTCGCCCTGGGCGTGGCCCCGGCCGCCGTGCCGCTGCGCGGCCTGACCGCCGACTCCCTGTCCGCCGCGCTGGTACGGGCCACGCGTGAACCCGCGTACGCCGAGCGCGCGAAGGTTCTCGGCGCCCGGGTCCGCGCCGAGGACGGCGTCGCGCCCGTGCTCGCCGCCCTGGACACCCTGCCCTAGCGCTCCTGCCGCGCCACGGCCTCGGGGGTGACCGGCGTGAAGAAGTTGATCAGGTTGCCGTCGGGGTCCCGGAAGAGAAGGGAGCGGTTGCCCCAGGGCATCGTCGTCGGCTTCTGGACGACCTCGCAGTCGAGGGGCGCCAGGCGCTCGTACTCGGCGTCGACATCGGCGACCCGGAATTCCGTGATCACCGACTGGTTGGCGGCGGGGCGCGCGGAGTCGGTGCCGAACAGGGCCACGGTGCGGGTGCTCGCGACCGCCAACGTGCAGGCGGGCGTGACGAGTTCGGCGAAGTCGGGGGTCGACCAGGTGGCCGTGACGCCGGTGACCTGTTCGTAGAACCCGACGAGACGGGCGACGTCGTCGGTGATGACACGGATCGAGACGAAGTTCATGAGGGACGTCCTGTCGTATGCGGTACTGGCTGAAGGGGCGTCTCCCACGCTAGGACCGATACCGGACAGCTTCCGCCCGGTATCCGAGGCAGACTTTCGGAGTGACCACATCGACCGCCCGCGTGCTCGCCCTGCTGGAGATCCTCCAGGGCGGCGGCCTCCGTACCGTCCCCGACCTGGCGGCCCGCCTCGGCGTAGACGAACGGACGGTCCGCCGCTACGTCGGCCACCTGCTGGAACTGGGCGTGCCGGTCGACTCGGTCCGTGGCCGCTACGGCGGCTACCGGCTCGCCCCCGGCTATCGGATGCCGCCGCTGATGTTCACGGACGAGGAGGCCCTGGCCGTGGTGCTCGGGCTGCTGGCCGGCCGTAAGGCGGGCCTCGTCACCACATCCGCGGCGGCGAGCGAGAGCGCCACGGCGAAACTGCTGCGGGTCCTGCCCGCCGCCCTGCGCCGACGCCTCGACGCCCTCCTGGACACGGCCGACTTCACCGCACGGCCCCGTACCGCCGCCGCCCCGGAGACGGGGGTGCTGCTCGAACTGGCCGAGGCCGCGCTCCATCGGCGGCCGGTGGCGATCGGCTACACCGACCGCAGGGGCCGCGGCAGCGACCGTACCGTCCTGCCGTACGGTCTCGTGGCGCATGCCGGACGGTGGTATCTGACCGGCGCCGACCCTGCCGACGGCGAGGTGCGCACCTTCCGCCTGGACCGCATCACGTCGATGACCATGCGGTCCGGCTCGTTCGCCGTCCCGGACGACTTCGACCCGGCGGCCACGGTGCTGGACAGCCTCGCGCGCACGCCGTGGACGCACGATGTGTCGCTGCGGATACGGAGCAGCGTCCGGCACATCCGCACGCAACTCCCGGCCGAGATCGCCACCCTCTCCACGGTCCCGCCCGACGATCCAGAGGCCCGCGAAGACACCGGATGGGTCCACGTCCGGATCCGGGCCGAGCGGCTGGAGTGGATCCCGCCGATCCTCGCCGCTCTCGACCGCCCGTTCGTCATCGAGCGTCCCGCCGCTCTGCGCGATCTCGTACGCGCGCTGGCCCGGCGTCTCGACGAACACGCGATGGACGTATCGGAAGACCACTAGGCCGTATCTGATCGCGTCGCCGGTGTCCGGCCCCACCCCCAGGAGGGTGACGGAGATATTCCCGGTGAATTCACCGACCGGTGTGGATCAGGTGTTCCCGGTGCAGAATTGCGCCACGCGGCCGCCCGCACCGCAGGCGAAGATGGAGCGCGCGGTGAACACCTCACCCGTGTTGATCGGCCCGGGGCCGTACGTCTCCGATTGCGTGAGGATCTGCCTGGTCGTCGCGTCGTAGATCCCGACCCAGACAGCTTGGGTGGTGTTGCCGGGATCGTAGTATTCGGCGTGAATACCGCCGTTGCTGGTGTTCCACCACAGCCGGACCACCGCGGTGCCACTCCATTTCTCGGTCATCTCGACGAACGAGGCCGGTGCCTTGGTGGACGCGTTCGCCGTGCCGGTCTGCACGGCTGCGGTCGTCAGCAGCAATCCGGCCACGACGAGGGCAGTCCTGAATTTGCGCATCACGTTCCCCTGGTTTTCCTGGTCAAAGGGCAGCGGGTTCTGTCGCCCTTTGAGGATGGGGAGCACGAGGGGAACGCACAAGCAATTCAATCCTCGTCGAATAGCGCGTCCCGCGGCACGGCACGGCCGCGCCAGCCCGGCGGCTGCATGATGCCCAGCAGCTGTCGGACCAGTTCCTCCACCACCTCGTCCAGCGTGGCGTCCACCCAGCCCGCGCTCCAGTCGTGGAGGAGGCCGTTGACGCTGCCGATGAAGGCCGCGGCGGCGATACGGTAGTCGCGCCGTGCCGCCTCGCCGCGTTGGGCGGCGGCTCGTGCCTCTGCGCAGATGAGGTTGATCCAGCGGGCGCGGCGGGCGAGGCGCTGTTCCTCCAGGCGGGCGCTGACGCCGATGATCTCGACGAAGGTGATGCGGATACGGCGCGGGTCCACGGTGACGTTCGCGGCGTAGGCGTGGAAGATCGCGGTGGACCGCTCGGCGAGCGGCAGGCCCTCCGCCGTTTTCAGGGCGACGAGTACGGCTTCCTCGGCCCAGTCGTTGACCTGGAGGTGGAGGGCGGCCAGGACGTCCTCCAGGCTGCGGAACTCCTCGTAGAACTGCCGGGTGGACAGTCCCGCGGCCTCGCTGAGGGCGGCGACGGTCGTGGCGCGGTAGCCGGGGGTGTCGCCGAACAGCTGGAGCGCGGCGTCCAGGAAGCGTCCGCGCCGCTCGGCCTGCCGCTGCTCGGCGGACTTGCCGCCGTAACGACCGGTCGGCGCCTTGAGCCTGCCCGCCACTGTCACACCCCTGTCTCGTTGACCACCGGCCATCTTGTCGTGTCCGTGGTCTTGCGGAAAAGAGCACTCCTTCCTCACTTCTCATCAAGTTCACTCCGAATTTGCATTTGTTCGGATGTCTTCACATGACGACGCAGGGGCGCCGGTCTCCAGGAAGACCGGCGCCCCTGCGGTGCTCAGCTGTGCGATGCCGCCCACGCGGCCAGTTCGGACTTGGCCGCGCTCAGCAGCGTCGAGGAGGGGCTCGACGCGCCGTTGGTGATCAGGGCGTAGTGCAGGGTTCCCGAGCCGGTGGCGGAGAGCAGGAGGCGGTGGCTGCCGGTGCCGCCCGGTTCGTTCGCGTAGCCGATGGGGGTCGATGTCGTGTACGCCGGGACGCCCGAGATCGCTCCCAGGTCGGAGACCACGGTGGTGGACGCGGCCGGGAAGGACGCCGGGAGGTGGAGTTCGGTCGGGGCGGTGGAGCTGTTGGAGCGCCACATCAGCAGGCCGTACTGGCCGGAGCCGACCAGCGAGGACACGTTCGGGAGGGAGCTGGGGACCGGGTTCCAGGTCAGGGTCGTCGAGCCGTCGCGGGAGCGGTCCTCGTAGGTGAAGGCGACCGTGGTGCCGGCGGTCGCGCTCGGGTAGATCCGGTCGAGGAGGCGGGCGTCCTGACGGAGTGTCACCGTGCCGGAGTCGGTCATGTTGACGGCGGAGAGGTCCTCGTCGTTCCACGCGTCGCCGGAGGTGAGCACCTTGTCGGGGTTGTCGTTCATCAGCTCGTCGTGGCGGCCGTTGTAGATGTCCCACTGCCACTGCGTGCCGGAGAGGACCGGTCCGGAGCCGGCTGGGTTGGACCACCAACTGGCGCCCGGCAGACGGGAGTCGAGGGCCTGGTACATCGCCTTGAGTACGGTGGGCGCCTTGCCCGCGACCGTTCCGGACAGCGGGTGCCCGAACTCGCTGACGATGGCGGCGGTGCCGGCCGCGGCGGCCCGGTCACGGACCGTCCCGAAGTCGGTCGCGTACTGCCCGTCGGCCGCGTTGCCCCACATCAGGATGCCGGAGATCGCCTTCTGGTCGTAGAAATGGGTGTTGAAGACGTACCGCGAGCCGAGCGTACCCGCGTCGAGAAGTCCCCCCTCCTGCACCTGACTTGAGATGTTGGAGTTCCAGAAGAGGTTCGGCTCGACGAGGGCGGGCTTGGCGCTCCAGCCGGCCGCGTCCATCCGGGCCCGGAACTTCACATAGAACGGCCAGAGCAGGTTCTGTTCCCAAGTGCGGCTGGTCTGACCGGAGTCGTAGGTGCCGGCGAAGGGCTCGTTGTACGGGTCGAAGCCGACGACACCCGCGAACTCGTCGGTGCTCAGGTGCTGTTGGATGTACGTCATGGTCGACTGGGCGGTGGCGAGGAAGGAGTCCTGGAGGCCGTAGTTGTTGTGCCAGAAGTCGTACTGCGCCTTGGTGACGGCCGAGTTCTGGGTGATGTTCTGACCCCAGAAGAGGCAGATGCCGCAGGACTCCTGCGGGTAACTCCCCAGCGCCACGGCCCACTTGGGGGCGCCGTCGCCGGTGTACCAACTTCCGCTGTTGAACAGGTACTTGGAGTAGAGGTCCTGGTGAAAGTCGGGGTAGACGCGGATGCCGGCGTCGAGGAACGCCTGCATCTGCGCGGTGGCGGCGGCCAGGTACGTGGTGTCGACCTGGCCCCGGACGGGTTCGGCGTAAGCCCAGGAGAGCAGGAAGCGGACCGAGTTGCCGCCGCCGAGGGCGCGCAGCGCGGTCGCGGACTTCTTCGCGTCGGCGACCGAGGCGAAGGGGAGACCGTCGTTCTCCGCCAGTTTGGTCTCACCGGAGACGTTGTAGCCGCGCAGCACGACCTGGCGGCCGTAGCTGTCCACGAAGCTGCCGTTCTGCACGGTCAGCGCTGAACCGTCGAACCAGAGGGAGTCGGTTGGGGTGGCGGCGGTTGCTGGCCCAGCGCCCAGCACCGACAGGAATCCGCAGAGGACAACCAGGACAACGATCAAACGCGCCCGGATATTCGTCATGTCCACTACAGTCCGGTGATTTCCGGACACTGTCAACACTTCTGACTCACGAGTAAGTCTGCGCGCCACAGGCCCTGTTGACACATTTCAGGCCACCCGGCGCAGCACGTTCAACAGATACTCCTTCCGGTTCAGCGGGTTGTGGTCGGTGCGTGCCCGTTCCGGAACGATGCCGTGTGCAACGGCCGCGTAGTGGTCGAAGGCGCTCTCCCACTCGCCCTCCCCGCGCGTCAGCCCCGGCAACTGCCGCTCCAGCCCGTGCACTTGAGCCGCCGGCACCTCTCCTTCCAGCACGCACAGCGACCCGTGCGTCTCGGTGGTCCGCGGTACGGCGCGCAGCGCGGCCAGCGCCGGCAGCAGGGCGGCGAGGGTGTCGGCCGGGGCCTCGACGCGGAACCGGTGCATCGGCTCGTACACCTGGCTCCCCGCCCGCCGCAGCGCCTCGACGAGGACTAGCGGGGTCAGTCCGCGGAAGTCGGCGCCGGTGCTCGACATGCTCTTGTCGAAACCCTGGTGGGCGTGGCTCTGCCGGGGCGAGTAGCCGGAGTGCGTCATGGTGACCGCGCAGTCGGTGACCCGCCAGCCGTGCAGACCCTGCCCGAGCGTCTCGCGCACGGTGTCCTCGACGGCCTTGAAGAAGGCGTACGGCATCGCGCCCAACTCCACCTCCAGGCCGAACCGCACACCGGAGCCGACCGGGCCCGGTTCGACGCGCAGGCCGACCGTGGCGAGGAAGGGGTTCGCGTCCTTCTTGTTGAACTCGACCGCCGCGCCGGTGCCGTTGGGCCGCTCGATGCACAGCGGGGTCGTCTCACGGAAGGTGACGTGCACCCCGAACTCGTCGGCGAGCGTGGCCTGGACGACCTCCTTCTGGACCTCTCCGTAGAGGGAGACGGCGGTTTCCTGGCGTACCTCGTCGTGGCGCAGGCCGATCAGGGGGTCCTGTTCGGCGAGTTGGGTGAGGGCGAGGTGGAGGGCGCGGCGGTCGGTGTCGGGGCCCGGGACGACGGCGGTTTCGAGGGTCGGCGGCGCGAAGAAGTGCTCAACTTCCTTCCTACGTACGCCAATTGAGTCCCCGATCCGGATGTCGCCGAGGCCTCTCAGCTTGCCGATGCGGCCTGCCGGGAGGGAGTCGCATGCGATGTCCGTGCCGTGGTCGAAGACGGTGATCGCGGTGACCTTGCCCTCCTGGCCGATGTCGGAGGTGTCCCTGGTGTCGCCGAAGGTGATGCGGTCGCGGGTGCGGAGGGTGCCGGAGAACATCCGCGCGTAGGCGATCTTCTCCCCCGCCGGCCCGCGCTCGACCTTGAACACCGTGCCGGAGAGCGGGCCTTGGGGGTCTCCTTCGGCTGCGGGGAGGAGTTCCTTGATGCCGGTGATCAGGGCGTCGACGCCGGCGCCGGTGATGGCGGAGCCGAAGTAGACGGGGTGCACGAGGACTTGGCGGGTCTGGGTGGCGAGGGCTGCGCGCAGGAGGTCGTAGGACACGGTGTTCTCGACGTACGCGGTGAGGAGTTCGTCGTCGTGCTCGGCGAGGACGGCGGGTGCGTTCGGGCCGAGTCCCGGCAGGAAACCGGCCGCGCGGGTCCCGAGTCCCTCGACCGAGCCCATGGGCACGACGGCCGCCCGGAGCCGTTCGGAGATCGCCGGGAGGAGGTCGTCGTAGCGTGCGCCTCGTCGGTCGATCTTGTTGACGAAGAGGAGCGTGGGGATGCGCAGGCGTTGGAGGGTGCGCATCAGGATGCGGGTCTGTGGCTGGACCCCTTCGACGGCCGAGATGACGAGGACCGCGCCGTCGAGTACGCCGAGGACCCGTTCCACCTCGGCGACGAAGTCCGGGTGGCCGGGGGTGTCGATCAGGTTGACGGTCACGTCGTCGACCGGGAACGAGACGACGGCCGACTTGATGGTGATGCCGCGCCGGCGCTCCAGCGCGAGGGTGTCGGTGCGGGTGTTCCCGTCGTCGACGCTGCCGATCTCGTCGATCACACCGGCCGAGTGCAGGAGGCGCTCGGTCAGGCTGGTCTTACCTGCGTCTACGTGCGCGAGGATTCCGAGGTTGAGCAAGTGCACCTGGTGTCATGTCCTTTGGCGAGGGGGGCCTTCCTTCCTGGGCGGACATGAACGGTGCGCGCATCTCAGTACTCCTCGGTCGTCGCTGACTCGTCTCCGGTAGTGCAGCAGGGGTGGGGGTGCGGCGGCAACGGATTAACGCTGGGCCGGGGAGGTGGGGCGGGGTGGGCGCGTGGCGCTCCGGTGCAGGCCAGGGCCCGGATGCGAGGCTTGCGCCGTCCGGCGGCGGTGGTGGCGGTGACAGGAGCCGAGCATGCGTGACCTTCTCCCGGTGCTGAGCGGCTGGTACGCCGCGCGCGCCCCGTTCGGCCTGGCCACGGTCGTCGCGGTCAGCCGCAGCGCGCCGCGTGATCCCGGTGCGGCGATGGCGGTGGGGCCCGGCGACGAGGTCGTGGGGAGCGTGTCGGGCGGCTGCGTGGAGGGGGCGGTCTTCGAACTGGCGCGGGAGGTCGTCGCGAGCGGCGAGGCCCGCCTGGAGACCTTCGGCTACAGCGACGAGGACGCCTTCGCGGTCGGGCTCACCTGCGGCGGCGAGATCACCGTGCTGGTACGGCCGGTCACGCCCGAGATCGATCCCGCGTTCGGGGCGGTGGCGCGGTCGGTCGCCGCGGGTGAGCCGGTGACGGTGGCGACGGTGGTCGATGGGCCGGGGGTACGGGGCGCTGCGCTTGCTGTTTGGGCGGAGGGGGTGGGGGGTGGTGGTGATCTCGGTGGGGTCGGTGGCCTCGGGGGTGGGGGTGATCTCGGCGGGGACAGTGCCCTCGGCAGTGGCGGTGATCCCGGCGGGGACGGTGCCCTCGGCGGGCGCGGTGCCTCTGGTGCTTTCGGCGCCGCCAGCATCATCGGCACCTCTGGCGGCCTCGGTGGGCGCGGCTCCGCTGGTGATCCTGGTGAGCCTGGTGCTTTGGACGCCTCTGACGCCCTCGGCACCCCCGGTGCTCCGGGTACTCCCGGCACTCCCGGTACTCCCGGTACTCCGGACACTCCCAGCGCTGCCAGCACTCCTGGTACCTCCGGCACTCTCAGCACCTCTGACAAGCCCAGCGCCCCCGGCACTCCTCGCGCACCCAGCCCGCTCAGCGCCTCCGGCGTTCTCGGCAGCGCAAGCACCCCTGACACATCAAGCGCCCCCAGCACTCTCGATGCTTCAAATACCCCTGACACCTCAAGCACCCCGGGGATCTCCAACACCCCCGGCACCCCCGGCACCCTCGGCACCCTCGGCTCAACCGGCCTCGACATCGCGGTCACCGCCGACGCCCGGGGTGAACTCGCCCTCGGGGCAACCGGGTTGCGGCACTACGGCCCGCGCGGTGAGCGGCGTGAGGACTCCGTCACTGTGTTTCTGCACTCGTTCGCGCCACCGCCCCGGATGCTGGTCTTCGGGGCGATCGACTACGCGGCGGCGGTGGCCCGGATCGGTGACTTCCTCGGTTACCGGGTCACCGTGTGCGACGCGCGCCCGGTGTTCGCCACGCCGAAGCGGTTCCCGGCGGGGGTAGAGGTGGTCGTGGACTGGCCGCACCGTTATCTGCAGGGCACGGACACCGACGAGCGGACGGTGATCTGCGTCCTCACCCACGACCCCAAGTTCGACGTACCGCTGCTTGAGGAGGCGCTGCGCCGGCCCGCCGCGTACATCGGGGCGATGGGCAGCCGCCGTACGCATGACGATCGTATGCGTCGACTCCTCGAATCCGGCCTGGGCGAGGGCGAGTTGGCCCGCCTGCGCTCGCCCGTCGGCCTCGATCTCGGCGCGCGTACGCCCGAGGAGGTTGCCGTGTCCGTGGCGGCCGAGATCGTCGCGCTGCGGTGGGGTGGGACGGGGGCTCCGTTGACGGGGGCGGTGGGGGCGATTCATCGGGGACCGGCGGGGTGACCTGGTCGGCTCGGTGGGTGGGCCGGGGTATCCGTATCGGCCCCGGTCGTTGCCCTCGCGCCCAGGTGGAAGGAGGCGCGGCCCGTCCCCGGCGACGGGCCGGGAGATGAGCAGTTGGGCCGGTCCGGGAGCCCGGGCGGTGAGCTGCCTACCGGCGCGCGTGCCACCCGTGTGACACGCGCACCCGCGACGAGGACGGCCGCACGGTGTCGGCCTCGCGCCGGCCATCAGATTCGGGCGCTCACGTCCTCGGCTGTCGCGGCAACCATGCCAGTTCGCGGGTGCTCAACAGCCGTACCAGCTCCGCCAGTTCTCACGCCCCCAACGACCGCGGCAGCCCCGCCACGTATCGGCCACGGTGTCCTGCGTACCCCAGGAGGCGCCCGTGACCCCGGTCAGCCTCTCGGCGGCAACCGATGCAGCACAAGATCCGTCAGCCCACCGCCGTTCACTGTCGCCGTCATGTACGTGCAGTACGGCTGGCGCCGCCGGTCCGTCGGAGACCCCGGGTTCAGCAGGCGCAGGCCGCCCGCAGCGGTCGTATCCCAGGGAATGTGGCTGTGCCCGAAGACCAGGACGTCCAGGTCGGGATACAGGGCCGCGCAGCGTGCCTCGCGGCCCTGGGCGGGACCCGTCTCGTGGATGGTGCCGAAGCGCAGGCCGCCCAGCTCCGCATGGGCCAACTCCGGGAGCCGGGCGCGCAGTTCGGGGCCGTCGTTGTTGCCGTAGACAGCGACGAGTCGGCGGCTGCGGCTCTCCAGCAGGTCGAGGGTGGCCGTGTCGACCCAGTCGCCGGCGTGGAACACGACGTCGGCGCGCGGGAGTTCGGCGGGGAGTTGCGCGGGGAGTTCCCTGGCGCGCTTGGGGAGATGGGTGTCGGACATCAGGAGCAGACGCACGGTCTCAGCCTAGGGGCGGCCGGGGTTCCGGAGGAGCGTACGAGGCCGTCTGCGATCTACAGTCCAGACTGTGCAGTCTGGACTGGACAGTTTCCCCTGGCGGTTCTACCGTAGAGGTATGGATCACCAGCCCATCGAGACGCCCGCGGGTGTCTCCGACTCGGCGGCCCGCTCCGCCCGTGATCTGCGGATCGTGTTCAGCCGGCTGCGCCGCAGGATCCGGGAGGTCGCGGCCGACGAGGACCTCACGCCCTCGCAGGAGTCGGCGCTCACCCTCGTCGGCAAGCACGGCGCGGCCACGGCGAGCGCCCTCGCGTCGGCCGAGGGGGTCCGCCCGCAGTCGATGGCCGCCACCCTCGCCGCCCTCGACCAGCACGGGCTCATCCGGCGCGGCCCCGACCCCGAGGACGGCCGTAGGCAGCTCGTCACCCTCACTGAGGCCGGGCGCGAGCGGATCGAGGGCAACCGGCAGGTCCGCGGGGAGTGGCTCACGCGCGCCTTCGAGGACCGGTACACCGAGCAGGAGCGGCGGACGATCCTCGACGCGCTGGCGTTGATGGAACGGCTGTCCGAGCAGTGATACCCAAGCTCACCGAGGGATCACGGACCACGCGCCCCGCCCCCACCGGCTTCGACCGCCGCCTGATCGCGCCGATGGTCCTCGGCTCCGTTCTCAACCCGATCAACTCCTCGATGATCGCCGTGGCCCTCGTGCCGATCGGCATCGCCTTCGGGGCCCCGCCCTCGGAGACGGTCTGGCTGGTCTCGGCGCTGTATCTCGCCACCGCCGTGGGACAGCCGGTCATCGGACGCCTCGTCGACATGTACGGGCCGCGCCGTCTCTACCTCATCGGTACGGCCCTGGTCGGCGTCGCCGGACTCATGGGCGCCCTCGCGCCGTCGCTGGGCGTGCTCATCGCCGCCCGCGTCCTTCTCGGGTTCGGCACCTCGGCCGCGTATCCGGCCGCGATGCAGCTGACCCGCAGCGAGGCCGACCGCACCGGCAAGGACAGCCCGGCCGGTGTCCTCACCGCGCTGGCCATCTCCGCGCAGACCGTGTCGGTGATCGGACCCACGCTCGGCGGTTTCCTGATCGGCGTCGGCGGCTGGCGTGCCATCTTCACCGTCAACGTGCCGCTGTCCGTGGCCTGTCTCGTCCTCGGCGCGCTGCGGCTCCCGAAGATGAACAAGGAGACGGCGGGCACCCGGCGCGATGTCGACCCGCCCGGCATGCTCCTGTTCGCCGTCATGCTGGTCTCGCTGATGATGTTCCTGACCGCCCCCAGCCTCTCGGAGTGGTACCTCCCGGTCCTCAGCGCCGTCGCGGCCGTCGCCTTCGCGAGGCGCGAACTCCGCGTCCCGGAGCCCTTCGTGGACCTGCGCGTCCTCGGCGGCAACCTGCCCCTGGTGACGACGTACATACGGCAGTTCCTCGGTTACACGACCTCGTACGCCTTCCTCTACGGCTATACGCAGTGGCTGGAGGAGGGGCGCGGGCTGCACGCCTCCGCCGCCGGGCTCATCCTGCTGCCCCTGTCGGCCACCGCTCTCGGTGTCTCCACCCTCACCGGGCGCCGCGAGGCGATCCGCGCCAAGCTGCTCGTCGGCAGCGCCATCCAGGTCGTCGGCTGTGCGGGGTTGTTCCTCGTCGGCGCCGACAGTCCGGTCTGGCTGCTGCTCGCCGTCGGCGCCGTGCTCGGCATACCGCAGGGGCTGCTGGGTCTGGCCGGGCAGAACGCCCTGTACCGGCAGGCCGAGCCCGCGCGCATCGCGTCCGCCGCCGGACTGCTGCGCACCTTCATGTACCTCGGCGCACTCGCCGCCTCGGCGGCCACCGCGGCCTTCTTCCCGCACCGCGCCGACACCCCGGGACTGCACGACCTGGCCCTGTTCATGGCGATCGGGTCGGCGCTGCTCCTGGCGATCACCCTGCCCGACAGTTCACTCCGGACCCTCACACCCCGAACCTCCTGAAAGGCCCGCCCCATGGCACTCACCACCCTCGACCCCCGTACCGCTCTCGTCGTGATCGACCTCCAGGGCGGCATCGTCGGCGCCCCGACCCAGCCGTACAGCGGGCCCGAGATCGTTGCCCGTACCGTCGAACTCGCCGACGCCTTCCGGGCCGCCGACCTTCCCGTGGTCCTGGTCCGGGTCACCTTCGCCGCCGACGGCGCGGACGCGGTCCCCGGCCGCACCGAGCAGCAGCGCGCCGGCGGCGGGACCCGCCCCGAGGGCTGGGACGTCATCGTCGACGACCTGGCCGGACACCCCGCCGACATCCACGTCATCAAGCGGAACTGGGGCGCCTTCCACGGCACCGACCTCGACCTGCAGCTGCGCCGCCGCGGTGTCACGCAGATCGTGCTGACCGGCATCGCCACCAGCATCGGCGTCGAGTCCACCGCCCGTGCCGCCCACGAGCACGGCTACCACGTGACCCTGGCCACGGACGCGATGAGCGACCTGGACGCCGTCTCGCACGCCCACAGCATCGAGCGGATCTTCCCGCGGCTGGGCGAGACGGGCACCTCCGCCGAGGTCCTGGAACTTCTGGCCAAGACCCACGGCGAGAGCTGACGTCCGCCTACGCCGGGTAAACCGTTGCCCAACACCAGCCCAATGGGCGGCATCGGGACGGACCGGGTTAGCATCAGCCCACCGCGCCGTTCCACAAACAGGGGACGGGCGGCGCAAACAAGGGGGCTAGTAGCCGGATGTCGGTAAAGGTCAGTGTCGTCGTCCCTGTGTACAACCCAGGGCCTTATATCGAGGATTGCATCTCCTCTCTCCTCAGGCAGTCGCTGCCCAACGATGAGTACGAGGCGATCTTCGTCGACGACGGCTCGACGGACGGCACGCCCGCGCGGCTCGACGAGATCGCCGCCGAGCACCCCCACATGCACGTGATCCACCAGGAGGCGTCGGGCTGGTCGGGCAAGCCCCGCAACGTCGGGATCGCCGCCTCCCAGGGCGAGTTCGTCATGTTCGTCGACAACGACGACTACCTCGGCGACGAGGCCCTGGAGCGGATGTACGAGTACGGCGTGGCCAATGGCGCCGACGTCATCGTCGGCAAGATGGCCGGCAAGGGCCGCGCCGTACCCGTGGAGCTGTTCCGCAAGAACTATCCGCACGCGTCGGTCGCGACCGCGCCGCTGATGGACAGCCTCACCCCGCACAAGATGCTCCGCCGCGCGTTCCTGGACCGCATCAACCTGCGGTTCCCCGAGGGGCGTCGGCGCCTGGAGGACCACGTCTTCGTGACGGAGGCCTACCTCGCCGCGGACAACGTCGCCGTGCTCAGCGACTACGTCTGCTACTACCACATCAAGCGCGAGGACGCCTCGAACGCCGGTTTCCAGCGCTTCGACCCCGTCGGCTACTTCAAGAACCTGCGCGAGGCCCTCGACGTCGTCGAGAAGTACACCGAGCCCGGTGCGGCCCGCGACAAGATCTTCCGCCGCTGGCTGCGCGTGGAGATGATGGAGCGCCTCGGCGGCGGTCGGCTGCTGAAGGCCCCGGACGACTACCGACGTGAACTCCTCAAGGAGATCCGCGGTGTCATGACCGAGCGCTTCGGCCCCGGCGTCGCGGCCGGTCTCGGCCCGCGGCTGCGGGTCGTCGCGGCCCTCGCCGCCGCCGACCGCTACGACGACCTCGTCGAGCTGGCCGAGTGGGAGGCGTCCCTCAAGCCGACCGCGGTCCCCGGCGAGATCGAGTGGCGCGACGGCAAGCTGCTGGTCCACTACCAGGCCGAGTTCGTCATCGACGGCAAGCCCGCGGTCTTCGAGGCCAAGGGCGCGCCCGCTCCCAAGCACCCGGAGCCGAAGACCCTCACCGAGGCGACGGCCATGCTCACGGCCGACGCCACCGCCAACTTCAAGAAGGCGACGGCCGACCTCGTCCTGCGCGAACGCACCAGCGCCGCCTCGCACTTCCAGCCCGTGCAGCTCTCGCACGAGACGGTCCCCGACGGCGACGGCGTCCGCCTGGTGCTGCACGCCACGGCGACCGTCGACCCCGCCTCCGCGGCCGTCGGCTCCCCGCTGAGCAGCGGGCTCTGGGACACCTACGTCCGTGTCGTCATCGGCTCCTGGAACAAGGAGTGCCGCCTCGGCCCGGTCCCGCAGCACGGCGAGAACGCCGGGCACGCCGGTGTCGTCGCCGGCCAGGTCATGCTCCCGTACTACACGGAGCCGCACGGCAACTTCTCCCTGGACGTCGACAAGGCCAGCAAGCGCCTGGGCCTCGCCGACCTCAAGCCCGGCGACTTCACGGTCACCGGCGCCCGCGTCGGCGTCCTGCTCCCTTTCTACGTCCCCGCCACCACGGACGTCCTGCTGCGGCTGACCCACAAGTCGTCCGGTACGACCCTGGACGTGCCCGGTGTGGTCTCCCCCGAGTCCTCCGGCGCACGGCTGGCCGCCGAGGTGCCGGCCGCGGATCTGAAGGACGCGGGGTGGAACGCGTCGGTGTGCCTGACCCCGGCCGCGACCGGACAGCGTTTCCTGGCGCTGCCGGTACGGCTGACCGGTGACGCCGGCGGTATCCGGGTGGAGGCGGCGCCGAAGGCCCCCAAGTCCGCCGAGCCGAAGCCCGCGCCGAAGCCGGTGGCCGCCAAGCCCAAGCCCGGGCTGGCCTACCGGGTGGCACGCAAGCTGAAGCGCGCCCTGAACAAGTAGCGGTATCGGACAGCGAGTTGCGGTACCCGAGCAAGCCGGAGGACAAGAGAACGTGCGATCACTGGGGATTGAAGGCGCCTGGGTCCTGGAACCCAAGGTCTTCCCTGACGACCGGGGCAGTTTCCACGAGTGGTATCGCGATGAGGAGTTCCGCGAGGCCACGGGATACGACCTGGCTCTGTCCCAGGCCAACTGCTCGGTCTCGCGGCGCGGTGTGGTGCGCGGAGTGCACTTCTCCGACGTGCCGCCGAGCCAGGCCAAGTACGTGAAGTGTGTGCGCGGAGCCGTCCTCGACGTGATCGTGGACATCCGCGTCGGCTCTCCCACGTTCGGTCAGTGGGAGGCCGTCCGGCTGGACGACGAGTCCAAGCACGCCGTGTTCCTCGCGGAGGGTCTCGGGCACGCGTTCATGGCCCTGACCGACGACGCGACGGTCGTGTACCTGTGCTCGACGGGGTACTCCCCCGGCCGTGAGCACGGGATCAACCCGCTCGATCCGGCGCTGGGCATCGCCTGGCCCGAGGGCTTCGAGCCGGTGCTGTCCGACAAGGACGCGGAGGCTCCGACATTGGCAGAGGCGGAGCAGTCAGGACTTCTTCCGTCCTACGCGGACTGCTCCGCCTACTACGAGCGACTGCGGAGTGGGCAGCTCAGCGACTGACGCTGAGCTGCTCCACCGAGCGGCGCAGGGGCTCCCAGCCGCGGGACCGCTTGGTCCCGCGGTTGCGGGCCGCCGCGAGGGGTCCCCAGAAACCGGCGCCGAGCAGCGCCTCGGGCTGCACCGCGGTGGTGCGCTCCAGGATCGCCTCGGGCACCTTCTGCGGGTCCGGGACCTCGAACTCGGCGACGATCTCGTCGTACTTGTCCTTGAGGACGGTGCTGGTGGGGTCCGCGCCGAAGACCACGAGCTGACCGGTGGGCTGGGTGTCGACCAGGACCGTCACGAGGTCGGGACGGTAGCGGTTGAGGATCTCGACCAGCTTGTAGACGTCACCGGTCCAGGCGTCGGTGTGCCGGTCCCGGGCGGCCTCGTCGATGCTGCGCGGCAGCATGTCGTCGAAGACGATGACGCTGGCCCAGTCCGAGTGCTTCTCCACGTTGATGAAGTCGCGCAGCGCGTACTCGAACAGGTGCATGCCGTCGATGAACGACAGGTCCAGCGTGGTGGTCCGCCACCAGCCCAACGGGCTGCGGTTGCGGGCCAGTTGACGCAGCGGGTGGCGACCGCCCCGCAGGTGCACCAGCGGGTTGTCCCGGGCGAAGAAGTCGTCACTGGTCGCCTTGGCCAGGTGGACGTCACAGCGGATCTCCGTGACCACCTTGAACGCGGGATCGATCGCAACGCTGGGCACCCGGGAGAGCGTCAGGCTGCGGCCGTCGTTGACGCCGATCTCCAGGTAGTTGCGGTTCGCGGTTGACTTGTGGAGCCCCCGCAGGAACTCATGACGTTTCACGAAGAAATCTCCTTGCGGATGTGAGGAAGTGCTTCGTGCAGGGCGGACCGCCAGTCCCTCGGCGGTTCCAGACCGACCTCCCGCCACCGCTCGTGCCCGAGGGCGCTGTAGGCGGGGCGGGGCGCGGGACGGACGAAGGCCGCGCTCGTGGTGGGGCGGACACGCTCCGGGTCGGCGTCGATGAGCCGGAACACCTCCTGTGCGAGACCGTGCCAGCTGGTCTCGCCGGAGCTGGTCGCGTGGAACACCCCGTGCGCGCCTTCGACTTGGCCGATGCGCTCGCCGAGATCGGCGATCCGCACGGCGACGTCGGCGGTCCAGGTCGGTTGACCGTGCTGGTCGTCGACGACGTCGAGAGTGTCGCGCCGCGCCTCCAGCTCGATCATTGTGCGGACGAAGTTACCCCCACAGGCTCCGTACAGCCAAGCCGTGCGCACGACCGCGCTCGCACCTGGCAGTTCCTCCAACACGGCCTGCTCGCCCGCGAGTTTGGTCCGGCCGTAGGCGGTGCGCGGGGCGGTGGAGTGATTCTCCGGGTACGGCGTGCTGCGGGCCTCGCCGTCGAAGACGTAGTCGGTGGAGACGTGCACCAGCCGCGCGCCCGAGGCGGCGCAGGCGCGGGCGAGGAGCCGGGGCCCCTCGCCGTTGATGCGAAGGGCCCTCTCCTCGTCGGTCTCGGCGTCGTCGACGGCGGTGTACGCCGCGCAGTTGACCACCACGTCGGGGTGGTGCTCCGCGAACGCCCGGTCCACCGACGCGGGGTCGGTGATGTCCAGGGCGGCGCGGTCGAGACCGACGAACTGCTCACCGCGGCGGGCGAGTTCCTCCAGCACATCGTGGCCGAGCATCCCGCCGGCACCGGTGACCAGCCACTTCATCAGCCGCGCTCCACCCGTGCCTTGAGGGGCTCCCACCAGGCGCGGTTGTCGCGGTACCAGGCGACGGTGTCGGCGAGGCCGGAGGCGAAGTCGTGCTTCGGCTCGTAGCCGAGCTCGTCGTGGATCTTGGACCAGTCGACGGAGTAGCGCAGGTCGTGGCCCTTGCGGTCCTCGACGCGCTCGACCCGGTCCCAGTCCGCGCCGCAGGCCTCGAGCAGCAGGCCGGTGAGCTCCTTGTTGCTGAGCTCGGTGCCGCCGCCGATGTTGTAGACCTCGCCGGCCCGGCCCTTGGTGCGCACGAGCTCGATGCCCTGGCAGTGGTCCTCGACGTGCAGCCAGTCGCGGACGTTGAGGCCCTCGCCGTAGAGGGGGACCTTCTTGCCGTCGAGGAGGTTGCTGACGAACAGCGGGATGACCTTCTCGGGGAACTGGTGCGGCCCGTAGTTGTTCGAGCAGCGGGTGACGCGCACGTCCAGGCCGTGGGTGCGGTGGTAGGCCAGGGCGAGCAGGTCCGAGGACGCCTTCGACGCGGAGTACGGCGAGTTGGGCGCCAGCGGGTGGGTCTCGGGCCAGGAGCCGGTCTCGATGGAGCCGTAGACCTCGTCGGTGGAGATGTGCACGAACGGGGTGCGGTAGCGCAGGGCCGCGTCCAGCAGGACCTGGGTGCCCACCACGTTGGTGCGGACGAAGTCGGCGGCGCCGTTGATCGAGCGGTCCACGTGGGACTCGGCGGCGAAGTGGACGACCTGGTCCGTCTCGGCCATCAGCTTGTCGACCAGTTCGGCGTCGCAGATGTCGCCCTGGACGAACTCGAGGCGCGGGTGGCCTATTTCCAGGTTGTCGAGCGTGCCGGCGTACGTGAGCTTGTCCAGCACCGTGATGCGGGGCGCGTCAGCCGCGTCCGAGGCGAGGAGCGTGCGGACGTACGTGGAACCGATGAAGCCGGCGGCGCCGGTGACGAGGAGATTCATGAACGGATCTGCACCTTGCTGTGGTCTCCGAGAACGAGGCGGTGGGCGCTGGGTACCCCCGGAGCGGGGGTCACTTCGACGTGCTTGCCGATGAGCGAGGACTCGATCCGGCCCACCCCGGCGATGGACGAGTCCTGCAGCACTATGGAGAACTCCAGCTCACTGTCCGTGATCCGGCAGTTCTCCGCGACCGAGGTGAACGGTCCGACGTAGGAGTCGCTCACGACCGTGCCGGCCCCGATGACGACGGGTCCGACGATGCGCGAACGCTCGATGCGCGCGCCCTCCTCGATCACCACGCGGCCGATGGTCTCGGACACGTCGTCGACCTCGCCGTCGATGCGGCGGTCCATGCTCTCCAGGACGGTCCGGTTGACCTCGAGCATGTCGACGACGTTGCCCGTGTCCTTCCAGTAGCCGTGGATGACCGAGGAGCGCACGTCGGCGCCGTCGTCGATCAGCTGCTGGATGGCGTGGGTGATCTCGAGCTCGCCGCGCCAGGACGGCTTGATGGCGCGCACGGCGTCGTGGATGGCGGGCGTGAAGAGGTAGACACCAACCAGAGCGAGGTCGCTCTTGGGGTGCTCCGGCTTCTCCTCCAGGCCGATGACCTGGCCGGACTCGCTGAGTTCGGCGACGCCGAAGGAGCGCGGGTCGGGCACGTGGGTGAGCAGGATCTGCGCGTCGGGCTTGTTGGCCTGGAAGCCCTCGACGAGACCGGTGATGCCGCCGACGATGAAGTTGTCACCGAGGTACATCACGAAGTCGTCGTCGCCGAGGTACTCGCGCGCGATCAGTACGGCGTGGGCCAGTCCGAGGGGACGGTCCTGCGGGATGTAGGTGATCTGCAGGCCGAACTTCGACCCGTCACCCACCGCCTCCTCGATCTCCGCCGCGGTGTCACCGACGATGATGCCGACCTCGGTGATTCCCGCGTCGGCGAGCGATTCGAGCCCGTAGAAAAGGACGGCCTTGTTGGCCACCGGGACGAGCTGTTTTGCCGATGTGTGTGTGATCGGCCTCAGGCGGGATCCAGTGCCGCCGGAGAGAACGAGAGCCTTCATCGCTTCACCTTAGCGTCATCTTCGGACGTGCATCGTTCCTCCCTATGTTCGTTTATTACGACCGGCCAACGATGAAGGGGCCGTGAGGTGTCTAACCGGCTGACGGACCGGACAAATCGCCTGCGGCCCGTGCCACGTCCGCCTCGACCTCGGCCCGGTCGAGGCCCTCGTCTCGCGCGTACTCCTCGGCCGCGGCCTGCATGTCACGGGCGAGGTCGCGCCAGGCCCGCCAGGCGGTCTCGTAGATGTCGGTCTCGGCCTCGGTCCAGGACTCGTGCGCGGGGGCTCCCAGGGAGTCCCGCATCTCCTGCACCCGGGCGCGTGCCGCCTGGGCCGCGCGGTGCTTCTCGACCAGTTCCTCGAAGGTGTGTGCCACAAGCCCGCACCCCATCACGGCACGGGCGCCCGACCGTCCCGACCTGCCGTTACGTGCCCGTAGAGGCACCCGTGCGGCCGTCTACCGGTCGAGCGCGATCTCGGCCCACACCTGTTTGCCACCGCTCACCGGCACCGTGCCCCAGGCCGCCGACATGGCCTCGACGAGGAGGATCCCGCGGCCTCCGGTGGCCTCCCAGCCGATGCTGGTCGGTTTGACCGGGGTGCGCGGCGAGGAGTCCGCGACGGCGACCCGGAACCGCCGGTTGACGAGGGTGAGGTCGAGCCGGACCGGCCCGTCGGTGTGCACCAGCGCGTTGGTGACCAGCTCGGACACGACCAGCAGGATGGTGTCGGTCTCCTCGGTGACGCCCCAGGTGCGCAGGGTCCGCTTGGTGAAGCGGCGGGCGTGCCGGGCCGCCTCGGGGACGCGCCACACCGTCCAGTTCTCCCGGCGGGGGCGGGTGGCGAGGCCGTCGTAGCGCATGAGGAGGAGGGCTACGTCGTCCTCGCGGCGGGCGTTGCCCAGCAGGGCGTCGGCGACGAGGCCGAGGTGGGCGGGGTCGGAGACGGCGAGGCCGTGGGCGAGGCGGTCGAGGCCCTCGTCGATGTCGGCCTCCTTGGACTCGACGAGGCCGTCGGTGGTCAGGGCGACGACGGTGCCGGGCTGGAGGCGCAGCGGGCTCATGGGGAAGTCGGCCTGGGTGACCACGCCGAGCGGCGGTCCGCCGTCCGCGTAGGGGATCTCGGTGCTGCCGTCCGGGTGGCGCAGGACGGGCGGGAGGTGACCGGCCCGCACGTACCAGGCGGAACCTTCCTCCAGATTCACGTCGACGTAGCAGCAGGTCGCGAAGAGGTCGGTCTCCAGGTCGATGAGGAGACGGTTGGCGTGCGAGACGACCACGTCGGGCGGGTGTCCCTCGACGGCGTAGGCGCGCAGCGCGGTGCGCATCTGGCCCATGAGGGTGGCGGCGCCCGCGTTGTGGCCCTGGACGTCGCCGATGACGAGGGCGACGTGGTTGTCGGGGAGCGGGATCACGTCGTACCAGTCGCCGCCGACCTCGAGACCGGCCGTGGTCGGCAGATAGCGGGCGACGGCGACCGCGCCGGGCAGGGTGGGCAGGCGGCGCGGCAGCAGCTGGCGCTGGAGCATGCCGACGAGTTCGTGCTCGGCGTCGAAGGCGTGGGCGCGCATCAGGGCCTGTCCGGCGAGCCCGGCGGAGGCGGTGAGCAGGGCGCGTTCGTCGGGGCCGAAGACGTGCGGGTCGTCCCAGCCGATCAGACAGGCACCGGAGACCCGGCCACCGGCGGACAGCGGCAGGACGGCGAGGCCGCCCGGTCCGACCTCGGCGAGGGCCGGCTCCAGGTCCGTCCCCGCGGGCCAGATCGCGGCGCGGCCCTCGCGCAGGGCGGCGGCGAGGGTGGGCATCGTGCGGACGGGTGCGTCGGGCCATTCGCTGCGCCATTCCAGGCGCCACAGCTCGGGCCAGGCCTCCGGCTCGGGCGGGTCGAGGACGGTGACGACGAGCCGGTCGCCCTCCAGTTCGGCGAGCGCGATCCGGTCGGCGCGCAGCGGTTTGCGCAGGGCGGCGACCACGGCCTGGCTGACGTCACGGACCGTGCCGGCCATGGCGAGGGCGGCGGCGAGGCGCTGGACGCGGGCCACGTCGTTGACGCCGGAGCGCAGCTGGGAGGCCGCGCCTACGGTGCCCACGAGGCGGGCGGGACGGCCGTCGCCGCCGGGCAGCAGCCGCCCGCGCAGCCGCAGCCACTTCGGCGTTCCCGAGGGCTGCAGCACCCGGAACTCCAGCTCACGGTCGCCGATGGCCATGTGGTCGGCCTCGACGACGGACATCAGCGAGGGCAGATCCTCCGGCACGGTCAGCCCGAGCAGGGTCTCGACCCGGCCGTCGAAGTCGCCCGGGCCGAGCCCGAACAGCTCCAGGACGTCGCCGCCGACCTCGACCCGCCCGGTGTCCATGGCCAGGTCGAACGCGCCCGCGGCCACGTCCTCGCCCGCCACCGACTCGGCCGGTACCGGGATCGCGACCGCCTCGGCGATCAGCGCGAGGCACGCGCGGTCCTCGGTGCCGAAGCCGTCCGGGCGTTCGCCGACGACGAGGAGACAGCCGCCGCCCCGGTCGCCGCGCACGGGCAGCGCCGCCAGATGGAACTCCCCCGACGGCAGCCGCCGCGCGTCACCGCCCGCGGCCAGTTCCTCGGGGCCGAGCCACACCGCGTGCCCGGCCCGCCGCACCTCGGCGACCGGTGATCCCCCGGCCGCCGGATAACCGTCCCGCAGCCCGTAAAGCGTGCGCGGCACCCCGGCCGACTCGACCAGGCACAGGAGGTCGGCGTCGTCACCGGGTGTGTACACCCCGGCGAAGCTCGCACCGGCGAAGACGAGGGCCTGTTCGAGGACGCGGCGCAGCCGTTCGCGGGGGTCGAGATCGACGGTGAGCGTTTTGAGGGCAAGTTCGGCACGCAGAGTTCGCGTTCCGCGTCCCTCAGTGCCCTCACTGACCACGTCCGCAATTACAGCGCTTATGCGCCGACTGCGCAGCCCCTGTGACCGTTCCGTGGAGATGAGGGTCCGGATGGCCCTCTTCCGGCTGGAAAGGTGCCGAACAAGTCTTTACGCATGCGTTCCGCACAGGGATCTCGTGACAGGCGTGACTGTCCGGGTCCCTCGCCCGGCTGGGAGATTCGACCCGGACCACGGAGGGGGACGACCATGGACAAGCGGTACGAGGTGTACGCGCTCGCCGACCGGCACTTCTACGAGACACCGGACCGCCTGTCCGCGCCCGGCACGGAGACCGCCGCGCCCCTGTTCGACACGGCGCGCCGCGAGGTCCCCGAGGGCTGGAGCTCGGCCCGCATCGGCGACTGGCTCACGCTGACCCCGCTGGACGAGGACGGCGGCCCCTTACGCGGGCCGGCCCAGGGCTGGAAGATCCACGCCTCGGCCACCCGGGCGAACGCGGACCGCGTCGCCGCCCTGGTCTGGGACTACTGCGTCCCGCGCAGCATCCCGTTCAAGTTCGTCCCGGGCCCGCACCTGCTCCACCTGCGCAACACGAAGTACGCGGGCCGCGACACCAGCGGCAAGTTCGTCACGGTCTACCCGTCCGACGAGGACCAACTCCACGAAATCCTCAGCGAGTTGGGCAAACTCCTGGAGGGCTTCGAGGGCCCGTACATCCTCACCGACCTCCGCTGGAACGACGGCCCGCTCTACGTCCGCTACGGCGCCTTCGCGCGCGCCTTCGTCGTCGACGAGCGGGGTTCGCTGGTCCCGGCGGTGCGGGACGGCTCGGGGCAGCTGGTGCCGGACCGGCGGGCGCCGTCCTTCCAGGTCCCGGAGTGGGTGACCCTGCCGGCGTTCCTGGAGCCGCAGCTCACGGCGCGCAACACCACGACGGTGGGCGACCTGCCGTACCGCATCGAGAAGGCGCTGCACTTCTCGAACGGCGGCGGGGTGTACGCGGGCACCGACACCCGGGACGGGCGCAAGGTCGTCCTCAAGGAGGGGCGGCCGCACGCGGGGCTCGCCTCGGACGGTGCCGACGCGATCGTCCGCCTCGAGCGGGAGAAGCTGGCGCTGGAGCGGGTCGCCGGGACCGGGGTGGTGCCCGAGGTGCGGGACTGGTTCCTGCTGGGTGAACACCGGTTCCTGGTCATGGACTTCATCGAGGGGCGCTCCCTCAACTCCTTCTTCGCGGAACGGCATCCGCTGCTCACCCCGGACCCCGACCCGGACGCGGTCGCCGCGTACACGGCGTGGGCGCTGAGGATCCACGCGTCGGTCGAGCGGGCGATGGACGCGGTGCACGAGCGCGGGATCGTCTTCAACGACCTGCACATCTTCAACGTCATCGTCGCGCCCGACGAGGAGTCCGTGTTCCTCATCGACTTCGAGGCGGCTGCCCCGGCCGAGGAGAACGGCCGCCAAGTCGTCGCCCACCCCGGCTTCTTCGCGCCGCCTGACCGCCGGGGCGTCGACGTCGACCGGTACGCGCTGGCCTGTCTACGGCTCGCCCTGTTCCTGCCGGTGACCACGCTGTTCGTGGTCGACCGCGGCAAGGCGGCGCACCTGGCCGAGGTGATCGCGGGCCAATTCCCGGACGTGCCAAGGGAGTTCCTGGACAAGGCGGTAGCGGAGATCACCCGGGGCACGACCACGGTCGCTCCGACCTTCGTACGGCCCGGCGACTGGCCCTACAGCCGTGACTCGATGGTCAAGGCGATCCTCGCCTCCGCGACCCCGGACCGGGACGACCGCCTCTTCCCGGGTGACGTCGCCCAGTTCTCCGACGGCGGCGGACTCGGCCTGGCGCACGGCGCGGCCGGTGTCCTGTACGCCCTCGACGCGACCGGCGCCGACCGCTACGAGGAGGGCGAACGCTGGCTCCTGGACCGCACCGCGCCTTCCCCGGTCGGTACCCCGCTCGGCCTGTACGACGGACTCGCGGGCGTCGCCCACGTCCTCGACCGCCTCGGCCACCGCCAACGCGCCCTCGACCTGATCTCCGGCATCCTCGCGGAACGCTGGCAGAACCTCTCCTCCGACCTGCACGGCGGCTTGGCGGGCCTCGGCCTGGTCCTCGGCCAACTGGCCGCCGACACCGGCGAGTCGGAGCTGCGCGAGCGCGCGGCGGAGGCCGCGGACATCCTCGTACGACGCCTCGCGGAACCGCGCCCCGCCACACCCCGGCGACGCGCCGGGCTGCTGCGGGGTGCGAGCGGGCCCGCCCTCTTCCTACTGCGGCAGTACGAGTCGACGGGCGACCGGCGGTTGCTCGACGCGGCAACTGCCGCCCTGCGCCGGGACCTTGAGTGCTGTGTCGTGCAGCGCGGCGGCGGCCTGGAGGTCGACGAGGGGTGGCGGACGCTGCCGTACCTCGGCGACGGGAGCGTGGGCCTGGGCATGGTCCTCGACGACCTGCTGGCCCAAGTCCAGGACGAGGAAGGCGAGTTCGAGCGAGCCCGCGCCGGGATCCTCACCTCCGCGACCTCCCGCTTCTACGCGCAGCCCGGTCTCTTCCAGGGCCGTGCGGGGATGGTCCTGCACCTCGCCCGTACGACCGCGCCGGGCGCCGACGCCCGCAGGCTGGCCGAACAAGTCACCGGTCTCGGCTGGTTCGCGATGTCGTACGAGGGCCAACTCGCCTTCCCCGGGCACCAGATGATGCGGCTGTCCATGGACCTGGGCACCGGAACCGCCGGTTGCCTGCTCGCGCTCGGCGCGGCCTTCGGCGACGCCGAGTCGGCCCCCGGGCTGCCCTTCCTGCCGCCGCTCCGGCGGCCCACTCAACGCGGCTCCGCGAACTGACGGAGTCGTGACACCACCAACCCCGTCCCCACAACGAAAGGACTTCTCATGGCACTTCTCGACCTGCAGACGATGGAATCCGACGAGCACAACGACGGCGGCGGCGCGAGCACCGTCAGCCTGCTCTCCTGTGTCAGCGCGGCGAGCGTTCTGCTCTGTCTCTGACGAATCGGTGAACCCACGGCTCCGGGCGGCCCCCTCCCACGAGGGGAGGGCCGCCCGGGGTCCACGTCACGTCACCCCGAGGACACCCGTATGACGACGCACGCCCAAGGAACCCCATTGCTGCGCTCGGCCGTGCGCGCGGCCGGTGTTCGCTGTGTGGCGCTGGGCGCGGTCAGTACGGCGTCCACGGCGACCGCGCTGCTGCTGCCCGCCGTTCTGGGCCGCACCCTGGACCACCTGCTGGCGCACGCCCCGGCGGCACGCTGGGTGTGGGCGTGCGCGGGGCTGGTGCTGCTGATCGGGGTGCTGGACGCGTGCGGGACGGTGCTCGGCGGCACGGTCACGGCCGGTTCGACGGCGTGGCTGCGTCGGCGCGTCACCGGGCATGTACTGGCGCTCGGCCCGCGCGCCAACTCCCGTTTCGGTTCAGGGGAGTTGGTGGCCCGGCTGGTGGGGAACGCCGCGCAGGCCGGGACGGCGCCGGGTGCGGTGGCCGCGCTGTTGGCAGCACTGGCGGGACCGGTCGGAGGCGTGGTCGCGCTGGCGCTGATCGACCCGTGGCTGGCGGCCGTGTTCCTGGCCGGGGCGCCGCTCCTCACCTTCCTCCTCCGCGCCTTCGCCCGGGACACCTCGGAGTGCGTGACGCGCTACCAGCAGGTTCAGGGCCGGATAGCGTCGGCGCTCGCGGAGGCGATGGGCGGTTTCCGCACGATCCAGGCGGCGGGTACGGCGGACCGCGAGACGGCACGGATCCTGCGCCCGCTGCCCGAACTGTCCCGCGCGGGCCACCGCATGTGGCGGGTACAGGGACGGGCCGCGGCACAGGCGGTAACCGTGGCACCCCTCCTCCAACTGGCCGTAGTAGCCGTGGCGGGCTACCAGTTGACGAGGCACGCCCTCACGGTGGGCGACGTGCTGGCCGCGTCCCGATATGCGGTGCTGGCAACGGGTGTTGGGGTACTGGTCGGCCAACTCTCGGGCCTGCTCCGCGCGAAGGCAGCGACCCGGCGCCTGGACGAGATCCTCGCCGAACCGGCCCCGGTCCACGGACACCGTCAACTCCCTCCAGGCCCCGGCCACTTGGAGCTGCGCGGCGTGACCGCCCGGCAAGGCGAACGAACTGTCCTGTCCGACATCGACCTGGTGATCCCCGGCGGTACGACCCTGGCCGTCGTCGGCCGTTCCGGTGCCGGCAAGTCCCTCCTCGCGGCGATCGCGGGCCGCCTGACCGACCCGGCCGCGGGCGAGGTCCTCCTCGACGGGATCCCGCTCCGCGACCTGAGCCACGACGAACTACGCACCGCGATCGGCTACGCCTTCGACCGCCCGGCCCTGCTCGGCACGACGATGGAGGACACAATCGCGTTCGGTCTGCGGTCGCCGTCGCCCGCCGGAGTCCGGGACGCGGCGGAAAAGGCCCACGCGGACGCCTTCATCCGCCGCCTCCCCCACGGCTACGCCACCCGGCTCGTCGACGCCCCCCACTCCGGCGGCGAGTCCCAACGCCTCGGCCTGGCAAGGGCGTTCGCCCACGAGGGCCGTGTCCTGATCCTCGACGACGCCCTCTCCAGCCTCGACACGATCACCGAACACCGGATCACTAAGTCCCTCACGGGCCCGGACTCCAACGGCACCCGCCTCCTCATCGCCCACCGCGCGGCCACGGCGGCCCGCGCGGACCTGGTGGCGTGGTTGGACGGGGGGCGGGTGCGGGCGGTGGGGGCGCATGCGGAGTTGTGGAGGGTGGCGGGGTATCGGGAGGTGTTCGGAGGCGAGGAGAGGGCGGTGGCGGAAGCGGGGAAGCGCGACGCGAAGGGGGCCGGCGGATGACCGGCGAGCCGGAGTCGGGGCGCCGGGAGGGGCCCGGTCGAAACCCGTCCCGGGACAACGACGGGATCCGCCGCCGCGGCCTCCGCTTCCTCCGCGCCCGCTGGCCCGTGCTGATCCGGCTCGCCGCCTGGTCCGTGCTGGAAACCGGGCAGACCTTTCTCGTCGGGTACGGGCTCGCCCGGGCACTCGACGCCGGGTTCCTCGTCGGGCGGGGCGGCGTCGGGCTCGCGTGGCTCGGAGTGGCGGGAGTCGGTGTCGTCGTCGGGGCCTTCGGAACCGGGCGCGTCTATCGCGGTGTCGCCGACCTCGTCGAACCGCTCCGGGACCTGCTCGTCGCACGCGTCGTCGCGCGCGGGGTGCGGGAGGCGGACGGCGGGGCGTTGTCGGGGCTGACCCAGCAGGTGGAGCTGGCCCGGGACACCTTCGCGGGGCTGGTGATGGTGTCCCGGTCGTTCGTGTTCACCGCCGTGGGTGCGCTGGCAGGGCTCGTCTCACTCGACTCGCTGCTGCTTCTCGTCGTGGCGCCGCCGCTCGTCGCCGGGGTGTGCCTGTTCGCGGCGACCCTGCGTCCGCTGGCCCGACGGCAGGAGACCTTCCTCCTCGCCGACGAGGCCCTCGCCGACCGGCTGGGCACCGTCTGCCCCGGGCTGCGGGACATCACGGCGGCCGGTGCCGAGGAACGGGTCGCCGTCGACACCGGGCACCTCGTCGACGCCGAACTGCGTGCCGCCCGTTCCCTGGCCCGCTGGAGCGTCCTCCGCGTGGCGTCCCTCGCGGTCGGCGGCCAGTTGCCGATCGTGCTGCTCCTCGCCACCGCCCCCTGGCTCCTCGGCCACGGCGTCACCCCTGGCGGTCTGGTCGGCGCCCTCGCCTACGTCACCCAGTCCCTGCTGCCCGCCCTCCAGAACCTGGTCCACGGCCTGGGCACCAGCGGCTCCCGCCTGGCGGTGGTCCTGCGGCGGCTGGCACCGCCGTCGGCCTCCGGAACTCCGCCCGCGGTACCCCACCTCACCCCCACCCCACCCCTGACCAATCCCCCAGCCCTCTCCCTCACCTCCGTCACCTTCGCCTACGGCGCCGCCGGCGCCCCCGTCCTCCGCGACCTCACCCTCGCCCTCCCCCAAGGCGCCCACCTGGCCGTCGTAGGCCCGAGCGGTATCGGGAAATCCACGCTCACCGCCCTCGCCGCCGGACTGCTGAAGCCCGGACGCGGCACGATCCGGATGTACGGGCGGCCGGTGTCCGAGACGGTCGACCGGCGCGTGCTGATCCCCCAGGAGGCGTACGTCTTCAGTGGGACCCTCGCCGACAATCTGAGCCACCTACGACCGGACCCCGTACCCGAGGCGGAACTGCTCGCCGCAGCCGAAGCCGTCGGGCTCGCCCCGCTGCTCCAAACCCTCGGCGGCCCCGACTCCCCCGTCGACCCGGCCGCCCTCTCCGCCGGCGAGCGCCAACTGATCGCCCTGACCCGGGCCTACCTCTCCCCCGCCCCCCTCGCCCTCCTCGACGAAGCCACCTGCCACCTCGACCCGGAGGCGGAGGAACGCGCCGAGCACGCCTTCGCCCGGCGGGAGCGGAGCGGCGGCGCGCTGATCGTCGTAGCGCACCGCATCAGTTCCGCGCGGCGCGCCCACCACGTGCTCGTCATGGACGGGCAGGACACCGCGCTCGGTACGCACGGCGATTTGCTCCGTCGCTCCCCGCTCTATCGGGAACTGGTGGGCAACTGGTCGTCAGAGCCAGCCCTCGCCCTGGGAGATACGGATCGCGTCGATGCGGTTGCGGGCGCCGGTCTTGCGGGTGATGGCCGCCATGTAGTTGCGCACGGTCCCGTGGGACAGGTGCAGGCTCCCGGCGATCTCCGCGACGGAGGCGCCCTCGGCGGCCAGGGTTAACACGCTCAGCTCTCTTCGGGTCAGCGGCATCTCCGCGGCCTTGAGGAATCCGAAGCCCAGGGAGTCGTCAACGAAACGTTTCCCCTCCGCGACGCGCCGAATGGCGTGCACCAGCCGGTCGGGTGGGCTCGCCTTGTCGACATAGCCGAGGGCGCCCTCCTCCAGCGCGCGTTTCAGCAGGCCGGGGCGGTGCGCGGTGGCCAGGACGAGGAGGCCGGGCGGGGTGGGGCCGGTGCCGCGCGGGCCCACTTCGCCGAGTGGCGGGATTCCGTACGCGTCGTCGCAGTCGAGGTCCGCCGCGCAGACGTCCGGCCGGACGGACCGGACGCGACCGGGTGCTGTGCGCCACGGGGTGTCCCAGACCCCGAGGCCGGGTTCGCGGCGGAGCCACTCCGCCAGGACCGATCTCACCAGACACGCGTCGTGCACCAGAAGTAGCCGGATCACTGCCGTCCCCTCAGCTAGCCGTTCGCCGGTTTCACGGTGGTTTCGCGTGTGCCCCATTGTTCGCGACCGTGACCGCGCGCGGGCCCGGAGATCCGGCCAACAGGGTGCGCGGGGGCGCACGCGAGGCGCTCGTACGCCGCCGCGCGCTTCGATTCGGGGGGTATACGACCGGGGCCTTCGGGGTACGAGCGCGCGCTTCACCGCCGGGGAACCGGCTCGCTCGCCGTGCGCGTCCGGCCCCCAGGGTGGAGCCTGATCACTGGGAACTGGACCGCGCGGCCGTACGAGGAGGTGGTCGGCGTGTCCGACGGACAGGCGTCGGGGCAGGCGCCGGTCGGGCGGCCGATGCTGTCTCTCGCGCTGGCCGCGATGATGGACGGCGTCCACGCACACTCGGGCGCGGTCTATCTGCTGACGCCCGACGAGCCGGTGCTGGAGATGGCGGTGATGGCCGGGCTGCCCCGCGCCTTCGCGGCGCCCTGGGAGCGGGTGGGGCTGAGCGCGCCGATCCCGGTCGCCGAGGCGGTGCGCGAACGGCGGCTGATCTGGGTCGGCGGCGAGGAGGACATGGCCCGCCGCTATCCGCGCATCGCGGTCGTGCTGCCGTACCCCTTCGCCCTGGCCGCCGTACCGGTCGCCACGGAGTCGACGGTCTACGGCTCGGTCTTCGTGACCTGGCCCGGTTCGCATCCCCCGGTCCTCTCCGACCGGGACCGCGATCAGCTCACCTCCGCCTGCGACCGGCTCGCGGTGCGGCTGGAGCGTGCCGTGGCGGAGCGGCTCCCGGTGCGGGCCGAGCCCGATCTGCTCGCCACCGGGCCCGCGGCGAGCGTGGCCGGGACGCTGGGCACGGTCGAGGCGGCGCGGATGGTGGCCCGGCTGCCGTACGGGCTGTGTTCGCTGGATCTGCACGGGCGGGTCGGCTTCGCGAACGCGGCAGCCGGGGAACTGCTCGGCCTGCCGGTGAGCGGTCTGCTCGGCACCCAGTTGTGGGCGGCGGTGCCCTGGCTCAACGACCCGGTGTACGAGGACCGTTACCGTGCCGCGCTGCTCAGTCAGCAGGTCACGTCGTTCGTGGCGCTGCGGCCGCCGGGCGACTGGCTGTCGTTCCGGCTGTATCCGAGTACGACCGGGCTGAGCGTACGGATCAGCCGGGCGCGGGCGGTGACGGAGCTGAGCCGGGCGGCGACGCAACCGGGCGAGGGACCGTCGCGGCTGGTGACCATCTCGCAGGTGCTGAGTCTGGCCGGGGCGCTCACCGAGGCGGTCGGGGTGGAGGATGTGGTGCAGCTGATCGCGGACGAGGTCGCCCCGGCCGTGGGCAGCCAGGCGCTGGTGGTCCTCGGTTCGCAGGGCGGGCGGCTGCATGTGCTGGGACACCGCGGCTATCCGGACCCGCATGTCGTGGAGCGCTTCGACGGGATGGCGCTGAACGGGTCGACGCCGGGCACGGCCGCCCTGAACAGCGGTGTGCCCGCGTTCTTCGACTCCCGGCAGGAGCTGGAACGGCTGTATCCGAGCCGGCACGCGACCCCGGACGGATTCGCGGCCTGGGCGTATCTCCCCCTGATCGCCTCCGGACGCCCGGTCGGCACCTGTGTGCTGGCCTACGGCGAGCCGCATGTCTTCCCCGCGGACGAGCGGGCCGTGCTGACGAGTCTGGGCGGCCTGATCGCTCAGGCGCTGGAGCGAGCCCTGCTCTACGACGCGAAGAACCAGCTGGCCCATGGACTGCAGGCCGCGCTGCTCCCGCACTCGCTGCCACCGCTGCCGGGCATCGAGGCCGCCGCCCGCTATCTGCCGGCCACCCAAGGCATGGAGATCGGCGGCGACTTCTACGACCTGGTGACCTCCGAGGGACTGGCCGCCGTGATCGGTGACGTACAGGGGCACAACGTGACCGCGGCCGGGCTGATGGGGCAGATCCGGACCGCCGTCCGCGCGTACACGACCGTGGGCCAGGCTCCGGAGGAGGTCATGCGCAGCACCAACCGGCTGCTGATCGACCTCGGTTCCGAGCTCTTCGCGAGCTGTCTGTATCTACGGCTGGATCCCGCGCGCGGTACCGCCGTGATGGCGCGGGCCGGGCATCCGCCGCCGTTGCTGCGCCGGCCGGACGGGCGGGTACGGGTGCTGGACCTGGCGGGCGGTCCGCTGCTGGGCATCGACGCCGACGCCGTGTATCCGACGACGGAGGTCGATCTCGCGCCCGGTTCCGTGCTCGCCCTCTACACCGACGGGCTCATCGAGTCACCCGGCGTCGACATCGAGGACGCCCTGGCCGAACTGGGCCAACGCCTCGCGGCGGCAGGGGACTTGCCGCTGGAGGAGATCGCCGACGAACTGGTGCGGCACAGCGCGGCCGCGCAGGAGCGGATCGACGACGTGGCTCTGTTGCTGTTGCGGGCCCGGGAGCCGGGACCGATGTAACTGCCGTACAAAGCAGGGCGGTCCGGCCCTCCCGCCGGAGGGCCGGACCGATCCACCGCCGACCTGATGGAAGGGGTCGGATCAGTGGTTCGAGGTGAGCGACGAACCGTCGTCGGCCCCGGTGCCGGTGTCCTGGCCGGTGCCGCTGGCGTCCGTCGCGGACGGGTCGACGGCGCCGGACTGGTCACCGGTGCCGTCGGTCGCGTTCGGGTCCACGGCGCCGGACTGGTCGCCCGTGCCATCGGTGGCGGAGGGGTCGGCGGCGGTCGCCGACGGGTCCGCCGTGGCGGTGTCGTCGCCCGCACCCGCGCCGGCAGCGCCGTCGCCGAGGGTGGCCCCGGTCGCGGTGAGCGCGGCGGTGACCGGCTGGAAGAAGGTCTCGCCGCCGGCGGTGCAGTCGCCGCTGCCGCCGGAGGTGAGGCCGACCGCGCCGCCGTCCTGGGTGAAGAGCGAGCCGCCGCTGTCACCCGCCTCGGCGCAGACGTCCGTCTGGATGAGGCCGTTGACGGTGTCGACACCGTTGGGGTCGGTCTCGCTCTGGAAGTTGACCGTCGCGTCGAGGCCGGTGACCGTGCCGTCGTGCAGACCGGTGGTGGAGCCCATCCGGAAGACCTGGGTGCCGACCGTGGCGTCCTCGGCCTGGGTGATCTGGACGGTCTGGCCGTTGCCGACGTTGACGTCGCTCGTGGTCTGCGTCGCCGGGTCGTCGTACTTCACGAGGGAGAAGTCGCTGACGGGGAACGTGGCCTGGTCGACCGTGGCGATCGGCTGGCCGTCCTGCGAGTCGGACCACTGCTTCGCCGCGACGCCGCAGTGTCCGGCGGTCAGGAAGGCGGGGGTGCCGTCGCTCGCGGTGACGTTGAAGCCGAGGGAGCAGCGCACGCCGCCCTGGTCGGTCTGGGCGAAGATGGCGTCGCCGCCGGAGACCAGCGTCTTGAAGGAGCCGCCGGTCTTCTTCACCGTGGCCATGTTCGTGCCGAGGCTCTTGACCGTCGAGAGCACGGTGTCCCACTTGGAGCCGGTGACGGTGCTGTCGGCGAGGACCTGGATCTTGTTGGTCTTCGGGTCGACCGACCAGGCGGTGCCGGGGACGGTGGCCTTGGTCTTCAACACCTGGGCGGCGGCGGTGAGTTCGGCGGTGCTGTTCTGCACCTTGCGCACCTTGGCGCCGGCCTTCTCCGCCTGCACGACCACGTTGTTGTTGTCGCCCGAGATCACGTTGACGACGAGCTGCTGCGTGGCGCTGTCGTAGTAGGACCCGGCGAAGGCGTCACCCAGCAGTCCGGCGATCTGCGAGGAGAGGTCGGAGGCGCCCGTCGCCTTGAGGGTCTTGGGGGTGGCGGCGCCTGCCGAATTGTCCTGGGACGCGTTGGCGTTCGGGAGCAGGATCGCCGCCGCTCCGAGAGCCGCGACACCGCCAACCGCTATCGCTGCCTTGCGCTTCGGAATTCGCTTGTGACTCAAACTGCTCGACCTCCTGGGGACCGGGGTCTGTGCCGCCGGGGCGGCGGCTTATGGGGGGCGCCTGGATGCCCGTTGATACGCACGTGTCACGTGGGCCGTTCAATTCCGTTTCTCAACTTCCTTTGCGAAACCGCGAATCGGCCATGTGCAAGCCCTGACCCGGCCGGGGTACGAAGGGGCTGCGGGCCAGTGATCGCAGTGCGACGGCCCCGGTCCGTCCGGCACGCGACGGGCGAGCGGATGTCTTGATCGAATCGGTGCCGCTCAAACCTGCCCACGGATCAGACCAGTTGAGTCACTCCCGGCACACTCCCCGAACCGACACGGAACGCGATCGGTCGGCAACGGTCCGTCGAGAACAGGGAGCGGAATCCTCGCTTCAGGGAATCTGCACAGCGCGTACCCAACGAAGTCACCGGACTCGACGGATCTGCACATGCACACGCCCCCGGAAACGCCTTTGGTGGGGAGTGCCCGATTCCGGTTCGGTGCCGCAAGCCCTCCCGTGGACCGATGCCGCGCAGCGTGTGAAGAAGTCGCCGACACCTCGTGCCCACGCCTGCACGGTTCGGGGCTCCTGGGGCTCAAGTGCCCTGGTGGGACGGGAGTTTGATTGGCTGCGTCCACCCGCACCGTGCTTTGATCCATCGCACCGCAGGAGCCACGAGGGCTCCGGAAACGGCGCCCGGCGCCTGCGGTCGCGGCCGTCGTCTGTCCCCAGAGGGGGCCGCTCCCCCCTTGTGAATATCCATATGAAGGGAAGTTCCCCCATGAACTCCACCCCCCAGGTTGAGACCGTCGAGATCTCCGACGCCGAGCTCGACAACGTCTCCGGCGGTCTGTCCGTGAACGCGCTCGGCACGGTCACCGGCCTGGTCGACGGCATTGCCCCGGTTTCCGGCCTGGTCGACACCGTCGTCGGCACCGTCGAGGGTGTCACCGGCCTCAACGTGACCCCGGTCACGAACCTGGTCGCCGGTCTCTGATCGCACCTTGTTTGACCGAGTCCCGGAGCCGTTTCCCGGCTCCGGGACTCTCGGTTGCCGTAAAAGATCTCTCCCCTAGGTGAGGGAAGTCCCGTGCAGTTCCGCCAACAGGCCCTCGCCAAGCTCCAGTCGCCCGAAGAGCTTGATCTTCCGGTGCGCTTCGCGCGTCCGCAGGGCTGGCTCGTGCTCTCCGTGACGGTGGTCGTGGTGGCCGCCGCGTCCGTGTGGGCGGTGACCGGATCGGTGGCGTCGACCGTCAGCGCGTCCGCCATCCTCACGCACGGGGAGGGCAGTTACATCCTGCAGAGTCCCGTGGCCGGACAGGTCACCGCCGTCCTCGCGCAGGAAGGCGAGCGGCTGCCCGCCAACTCCCCTGTCCTGAAGGTCCGTACGGGCGACGGCGACTCCGTCGTGCGCACGGTCGCCGCGGGCCGGATCACCGCGCTCGCCGCCACCATCGGCCAGATCATCCAGACCGGCGCGAACGTCGCCGCCGTGGAGAAGGTCGCCCACGCCACGGACCCGCTGTACGCGACGGTGTACGTCCCCGCCGAGAACGCGGCCTCCATCCCCGCGATCGCCGACGTCGACCTGACCGTCTCCTCGGCTCCGACGCAGACGTACGGCGTGCTGCGCGGCCAGGTGAAGGCGGTGGACCGGTCGGCCCAGTCGGCGCAGCAGATCTCCGCGTTCCTCGGGGACAGCCAGCTCGGCGAGCAGTTCACCAAGAAGGGCCGCCCGGTGGCCGTACTGGTGAAGCTCGACAAGTCGGCGCGGACGAAGAGCGGTTACAAGTGGTCGTCCCAGGACGGACCCCCCTTCGCCCTGACCTCCATGACCATGGCCTCGGCCTCGATCCGGCTGGCCGATCAGCGCCCCCTCGATTGGCTGCTGCCATGAGCCCCGCACAGGACACCCGTTCACGGCGCCGCTCCGCCCCGCCGAAACGCCCGGTCCCCAAGGGCCGCGCCAAGACGGTCCGTTCACCCACGGTCCTCCAGATGGAGGCCGTCGAGTGCGGCGCCGCCTCCCTCGCGATGGTGCTCGGCCACTACGGCCGCCACATCCCGCTGGAGGAACTCCGCATCGCCTGCGGTGTCTCCCGCGACGGCTCCCGCGCCAGCAACTTGCTGAAGGCGGCGCGCAGTTACGGCCTCACGGCCAAGGGCATGCAGATGGACACGGCCGCCCTCGCCGAAGTCCGGTCCCCCGCCGTCCTGTTCTGGGAGTTCAACCACTACGTCGTCTACGACGGCATGGGGCGCCGCTTCGGCCGCCGCGGTGTGTACATCAACGACCCTGGAAAAGGGCGCCGGTTCGTGCCCATGGAGGACTTCGACGCCAGCTTCACCGGTGTCGTCCTCGTCATGGAACCGGGCGACGGCTTCGAGAAGGGCGGCCGCAAGCCGGGCGTCCTGGGCGCCATGCCGGCCCGGTTGCGCGGCACCGCGGGCACGATGCCCGCCGCCGTCCTCTCGAGTCTGCTGCTGGTGCTGGTCGGTGCGGCGATGCCCGCGCTCAGCCGAACCTACATCGACATGTTCCTGATAGGCGGTCAGACGTCCCTGCTGGGCGTCCTGTTCGCGTCGATGGGCACCTGCGTCCTGCTCACGCTGGCGCTGACCTGGCTGCAACAGGCGAACCTGCTGCACGGCCGCATCATCTCCTCCACGCTCTCCAGCGCCCGCTTCCTGCGCCATCTGCTGCGACTGCCGGTGACGTTCTTCTCCCAGCGCAGCCCGGCCGACCTGGTGCAGCGCCTCCAGTCGAACGACGCCGTCGCCGAGACCCTGGCCCGCGATCTCTCGGCCGCCGGGGTGGACGCGGTGGTCGTGGTGCTCTACGCGTTCCTCCTCTATACGTACGACCCCCAACTCACCTATGTCGGGATAGGTGTTGCCCTGCTGAACGTGGTGGCGATGCGGGTCGTCATCCGGCTGCGCGCGACCCGCACCGCGAAACTGCGCGCCGACAGCGCCCGGCTCACCAACACGGCATACACCGGGCTCCAGTTGATCGAGACGATGAAGGCGACCGGCGGCGAGGACGGCTACTTCCGCAAGTGGGCCGGCCAGCACGCCACCACCCTGGAGGAGCAGCAGCGGCTCGGCGTGCCGAGCGCCTGGCTGGGTGTGGTCGCGCCGACGCTCGCCTCGCTCAACAGCGCGCTGATCCTGTGGATCGGCGGTATGCGCGCGGTCGAAGGGCACATCTCCGTAGGCCTGTTGGTCGCCTTCCAGGCGCTGGTCACCCGCTTCACCGCGCCGATCACCCGGCTCAACGGCGTCGCGGGCCGCATCCAGGACTTCGCGGCCGACGTGGCCCGCCTCAAGGACGTCGAGAACTTCCAGGCCGATCCCCTCTACTCCCGTGCGGGCGGCGCCGATTCGACCCGCCGACTGCAAGGTCACGTCGAGCTGGAGAACATCACCTTCGGCTACAGCCCCCTCGACAAGCCCCTGCTCACCGGCTTCGACCTGACGGTCGGCCCGGGCCAGCAGGTGGCCCTGGTCGGCGGCTCCGGCAGCGGCAAGTCCACGGTCTCCAGGCTGATCTCGGGTCTCTACACGCCCTGGGAAGGCGTGATCCGCATCGACAACCACCGCCTCGAGGACATCCCGCGCGGCGCGCTCGCCGCCTCCGTGTCCTTCGTCGACCAGGACGTGTTCCTCTTCGAGGGCTCGGTCCGCGACAACGTGGCGCTGTGGGACCCGTCGATCCCGGACGAGGCCCTGGAGGACGCGCTGCGCGACGCGGCCCTGTACGACGTCGTCATGCGGCGGCCCGGGGGCATCCACAGCCGGGTCGAGCAGGACGGGCGCAACTTCTCCGGCGGCCAGCGTCAACGCCTCGAGATAGCAAGGGCGTTGGTGCGCAGGCCGAGCATCCTCGTGCTGGACGAGGTGACGAGCGCCTTGGACGCGGAGACCGAGCTGGTCGTGATGGACAACCTGCGCAAGCGCGGCTGCGCCTGCGTGGTGATCGCGCACCGGCTCAGCACCGTGCGCGACAGCGACGAGATCGTCGTCCTCGAACACGGGACGATCGTGGAACGCGGGCGGCACGACGCCCTGGTGGCGGCCGGCGGCGCGTACGCCACGCTGGTCAAGGAGCGCTGAGATGACGTCCGTCCACGAGGGCGACCTGGTCCTCGGCGCGCTGGGAAACCTGGGCACGCCGATCGACTGCGCCGGGTCCAACCGCCTCGACCTCGAAGGCCCGCAGGTGCTGTGGCTGGTCGCGTCGGGTGCCATCGACCTGTTCGCGGTGGACGCCGTACAGCAGGGCCACTGGCACCACCTCGGCCGACTGGAGGCGGGCTCACTGCTGCTCGGCCCGGTCACCGGACCCCAACACACGCTGGTGGCCCGCCCGTTGCGCGATTGCGTGGTGCACCGCATCAACCTGCGCGAGCTGTACCAGCCCGCGAACACCCAGACCTGGTCGTACGACGAGTACGGCAACCCCCAGTACGTGCCCCCGACTTCGAGCCCGCTCGAATACGCCCTCGCCCTCGGTGTCGGCCGCGGCCTCTCCATCCTCTTCCAGGCACCGATGGCCACCGAGCGGGCCGCCGCGCCCACCGATGACGACGTTTTCTGGATGCAAGTCCCGCCGGGGAGCGTGCAGTACGGGTCGATGTACGGCGCGGAGGCGGCGGCCGATCTGCTGATGGACCCGGCCGTCTGGCAGGACATGGTCAACCAGCAGTACCGCCTGCTGTCCACGCTGGACAAGTGGATCGAGCAGCTGGAGCGCACCCACGAGACCCGAACCGCCGCCGGTATCAAGGCCGGTGAGGCAGTGCGCGCACAGGCCGACCGGACACTGCTGGCGTCGATCGGCAAGTCATCGGCCCGGCGTACGACGTCCGCGGACGCCGACGCGTCGTACGCCGCCTGCAAGTTGGTCGCCGAGGCGGCCGGGCTCACCCTCGCCGAACCCTCCCAGAGCGGCAGCGAGAGCGACCGCCTCGACCCCGTCGAGCGAATAGCCCTCGCCTCACGCGTCCGAGTCCGGGCCGTACGGCTCGACGGGCGTTGGTGGCGTGACAACGTCGGCCCGCTGGTGGGCCATCGGGCGTTGTCGGGAGCGCCGGTCGCACTGCTGTGGCGGCGCGGCGGCTACGTCGCCGTCCATCCGGCGACCGGCCGTGAGACACCGATCGAGAAGGCGAACGCGGAGGAGTTCGAGCCGCGCGCGGTGATGTTCTACCGCCCGCTGCCGGAGCGGCGGCTCAGCCCGTTCGGGCTGCTGCGCTTCTCCATGCAGGGCACCGCAAGCGACCTCACGAACCTGCTGATCAGCGGGCTGGTGACGGTCGCCATCGGGGCGTTGGTGCCGATCGCGACGGGCAAGGTGCTCGGCGAGTTCGTGCCGAAGGCGCAGACGAACCTGATCGTCCAGGCCTGTCTGGCGGTGATGATCACCAGCGTGGTGGCGGCGGCCTTCATGCTGCTGGAGAACCTCACGATCCTCCGCCTGGAGGGCCGTATCGAGGCGACGCTCCAACCAGCCGTCTGGGACCGGCTGTTGAGGCTGCCGACGAAGTTCTTCACCGAACGCTCGACGGGTGAGCTGGCGAGCGCGGCGATGGGCATCAGCTCGATCCGCCGTCTCCTGGCGGGAGTTGGGCCCGTAGTCGCCCAGTCGGCGACGGTCGGCGTCATGAACCTGGGCCTGCTGTTCTGGTACAACCCCTCGATGGCCCTCGCGGCGATCGGCATGCTCGTCGTGATCGCGGCCATATTCCTGAGCCTCGGCCTGTGGCAGGTGCGCTGGCAGCGCAAGCTGGTCGTCCTCAACAACAAGCTGAACAACCAGGCGTTCCAGACCCTGCGCGGCCTGCCGAAGCTCCGCGTCGCGGCGGCCGAGAACTACGCCTACGCCGCCTGGGCGTCGGAGTTCGCGCGCAGCCGCGAGCTGCAGCAGAAGGTCGGCCGCATCAAGAACCTCACCACCGTGATGGGCGCGGTGTATCTGCCGGTCTGCACCCTGCTGATGTTCATGATCCTCGCGGGCCCGGCACGCGGCTCGATGTCGGCGGCCTCCTTCCTCAGCTTCAACACCTCGGTGACGATGCTCCTGACCTCGGTCACCAGCCTCACCGGCGCCTTCGTCTCGGCGGTGTCCGCGCTCCCCCTCTTCGAGGAGATCAGGCCGGTCCTGGACGCGGCCCCGGAGGTCCGCACCGCGAGCACCCGCCCCGGCCAGCTCTCCGGCGCGATGGAGGCCCGCCGGGTCTCCTTCCGCTACGCGGACGACGGCCCACTGGTCCTCGACGACGTGTCCTTCACCATCCGCGCGGGCGAGTTCGTGGCGATCGTCGGCCCCAGCGGCTGCGGCAAGTCCACCCTGCTCCGCCTCCTCATCGGCTTCGACAAACCGGTCACCGGCAGCGTCCTCTACGACGGCCAGGACCTCGGCGCCCTCGACCAGTCGGCGGTGCGGCGGCAGTGCGGGGTGGTGCTCCAGCACGCCCAGCCGTTCACCGGCTCCATCCTGGACGTCATCTGCGGCACCGAACCGTTCACGCCGGAGGAGGCGATGGCGGCGGCCGAGATGGCGGGGCTCGCCGAGGACATCAAGCGGATGCCGATGGGCCTGCACACGATCGTCTCCGGCAGCGGCGCGGTCTCGGGCGGCCAGCGTCAACGCCTCATGATCGCCCAGGCGTTGATCCGCCGACCGCGCATCCTCTTCTTCGACGAGGCGACCAGCGCGCTGGACAACGAGACCCAGCGCACGGTGATCGAGAGCACGAAGGCCCTCAACGCCACCCGGATCGTCATCGCGCACCGCCTGTCGACCGTGCTGGACGCCGATCGCGTGATCGTCATGGAGGACGGCAAGGTCGCCCAACAGGGGCCGCCCGCACAGCTGTTGGCGGACACGGGTGGACGGCTGCACGAGCTGGTGCGGCGACAGATGGCGTGAAGGGTCGACTGGGCCAGGGGTGCGTCAGTCCAGGCCCGGCACGACCGCGCCGGAGGGCACCCCGGCCGCCAAGTAGCCCTCATAGAACGCCTTCCAGGGCGCACCGGCACCGGCATGCGGCCCCGCTACGGCTTCACCGCGAGCCTTCGCATCGAGCACGGCCAGGCAGACCTCCCAGCCGGCGCCGTTGCGGGACGCCGTGTCCGCGGCGCCGAGAACGTTGGTGAGCGTGAAGCGGGTGCGCTTCTCCTCGACCTCCTCCAGGTCGAAGTGCAGCTCGTCGACGCCCCATTCGAAGGACAGGTGCCGGGGTGCGTCGACAGCGATGACCCAGCCGGTCGACTCGGGCATGTTGGGGTCGCCGCTGAAGGTGACCGTCCCGCCGGGGCGCAGGTCGAATTCGGCGCGGGAGGGGAACCACCGCACGAGTTCGTCGGGGTCGGTCACGAACTGCCAGACGCGGTCGAGGGGTTGGTCGTAGGTACGGCTGAAACGGACGGCGGGGCGGCCGTCGTCCAGGGTCAGGTAGGTACCGGTGAGGTCGACGGACATGGCGGATCAGTCCTTCGGTGTGAGGTGTGCGGTGTCGTCCTCCGACGTCTCGTCGAGGCGTTGGCCCAGCCGGTCCAGGCTGCGGTTCCACAGCTCTCGGTAAGGGGTGAGCCAGGCGTCGAGTTCGGCGATCGGGGCCGGGTCGAGGGCGTAGACACGGCGTTGCGCGTCCTGCCGTACGCGGACCAGGCCCGCGTCCCGAAGTACCCGTAGATGCTTCGACGTGCTGGGCTGGCTCAGGCCGCATGCCTCCACGATCTCGCCGACGGGCCGGGGCCGCTCCAGGAGCAGGCCGACGATGGCCCGCCGGTGGGGATCGGCGAGGGCGGTCCAGAGCGAGGCGTCGGACATGACCTCAATATGCCTCGCTGGTTATATTCCCGTCAAGGAATACAGTGCCCGCAACCCGGAACGCGCACCCCCTCAGGCGACCGGGCGGCCGTATCCCGCGACATCCCCGTGGTCCACCCCGTGCGCCGCCCAGCTGTACAGATGCAGGTCGAGGCCGTCCGGGTCGTTGAAGACCAGCAGCCAGCCGATCGAGGCCTCGATCACCGGCGAGTGCGTGACGCCGAGGGTGTCGAGATGCGCGGCCCACGCCTCCACGTCAGCCCTGTCCCGGACCGCGAAGCTGACGGGGTCGAAGCCCTGACAGCCCTGCGCCGCTTGGGAGTTGACGCGCAGGCAGAGCATGGAGTCGCCGAGTCCCGGGACCTCGCCCGCCACTCCGCGCACGACTCCGTCCGCGTCCTGGAACTCGTACGTGACCTTGAAACCGAGGACGCGGCCGTACCAGTCGCGTGAGCGGTCGAGGTCGGTGACGGGCATCTTCACGTGATGGATTCCGGCGAGCTCCGGCATGGCTCTCACGCTCCTCGTTCATTTCGCCGCAGTACGACTGCGCCGATTTCCTCTAGACTCCTCCCCATGTCCGACCCCGTCAACCAGAAGAGGCCGTACCGCTCGGCCAAGCGCGCCGAGGCGGCGGCGACGACCCGCGCCCGCATCCGGGAGGCGGCCGCGCGGCTGTTCACGGAGAAGGGATACACGGGCACGCGGATGAAGGAGGTGGCGGCGCTGGCCGGTGTCGGCGAGCGCACGCTGTACGACGCGTTCCCCACCAAGGCCGCCCTGTTCGGGCACACCCTGGGCGTCACACTCGCCGGGGACGAGGAACCGGTGGCCGTCCCGGAGCGCCCCGAGACCGTGGCGATCCGGGACGAGCCCGACCCCGAGCGCGCGATCGGCCGTGCCGTCGACCAGATGACCGACCTGCTGGAGCGGGCCGGTGACCTGATCATGGTGACCGTCGAGGCGGCCGGCGCCGACCCGGACATGCGGGCGTCCGCGGACGCCGGCGCCGAGGCGACGTACGGCGTACATCTGGCCCTGACCACGGCGCTTGAGGAGCGCGGAGCCCTCCGCCCGGGCCTCGACGCGCGCACCGCCGCCGACACGCTCTACGCCCTGGCGTCACCGCACACGCATCAACTCCTGCGCAGGCATCGGAGTTGGACGCGGGACGCCTACCAGGCTTGGCTGCGGCGGGTGTTGGTCGCGGAGCTGCTCCGACCTCACTGAACCCCGCCCTCCCAGAGGTCCGGCACCTCTCCTTCCCGGCTGTACATCTGGGTCGCCAAAACCCGTACCGCCGACGCGAATTGGAGCGGGTCGCGCAGGAACTCCATGTGGACGCCGGGGAATTCGGCCCACGGCACGCCGATCCGGCGGGCGATCTCGATCGACGGCCGGGCGTAGTACGTACCGCGGTCTTCCGCGCCCGCCCCCAACACCACAGGAAACGGGGCCGACTTGAGCGCGGTCTCGTCGGGGTAGAAGCCGGCGAAGCCTGGCCACTCCGTGCCGAAGAGGTGGTCCTGGTTGCCGAGGAACCGCTTCCAGAGGTCGGGGGGCCAGCGGTACGTCCCCTCACCGCGGGTCGTCTCCGCGAACCGGCGGCCGGCCGCGGGTGCCCCGCCCTGTTCGTAGAGTGCGGCCAGTTCGGCGAAGAAGCCGCGGCCGGGGTCGCCGTCGGGCAGAACGTTCACGGCGGGCGGTTCATGGGCGATGAGGCCCGCCATCACCTCCGGGTGCAGCGCGGCCAGCGTGAGGCCGATGATCGCGCCGCCGCTGTTGCCGAAGACCAGCGCCCGACCGTCGGCCAGCCCGTCGACGAGCGCGCGGGCGTCGGCGGCCTGCACGGCTAGGTCCATCGGGGCCTTTGACCTGCCGGAACTCCGCGAGTTGCCGCGCCGGTCGTACGAGATCACCATGAATGCGTCGGAAAGGGTCGCGGCGACGCCGTCGTAGTAGCCGGCGTCTCCCCCGGCCCCGCTGATCATCAACAGCGCCGGGCCGGTGCCGCGTACCTCGTAGTACAGCCCGGCCCCGTCGACCTCGAACACGCCACTGCGCATGCCTGCTCCCCGTCTTCTGCGAAACGTTGCCGTTTCGCAGAAAGTGGTCTAGTCTCCGATGTGTACGAAACCGTTTCGTTTACGTTTTGGTAAACCCCGAACGACTTCCCTGGAGTGGTTCCCGATGTCCCAGAAGACATTGACCGAAGACACCCGGTCGGGTGTCGGGGAGGCGCAGTCCGCGTCCTCCAACAAGCGGTGGTGGATCCTCGCGATCGTCGCCGTCGCGCAGTTGATGGTGGTCCTCGACGCCACCATCGTGAACATCGCCCTGCCGTCGGCCCAGAAGGACCTCGGCTTCTCCGACGGCAACCGGCAGTGGATCGTCACCGCGTACGCTCTCGCGTTCGCCTCCCTGCTGCTGCTCGGCGGCCGTATCGCCGACCTGTTCGGCCGGAAGACCGCCTTCCTCGCCGGTGTCGTCGGATTCGCCGCCGCCTCCGCGCTCGGCGGCGCCGCCACCAGCTTCGAGATGCTGGTCACCGCACGCGCCCTCCAGGGTGTCGCGGGCGCGCTCCTCGCGCCGGCCGCGCTGTCCCTGCTCAACACGACGTTCACGGACGCCCGTGAACGCGCTCGGGCCTTCAGCGTCTACGGCGCCATCGCGGGCGCCGGCGGTGCGGTGGGTCTGCTGCTCGGCGGTGTGCTGACCGACGCCTTCGACTGGCGCTGGACGCTCTACGTGAACGTCGCCATCGCGTTCGTCGCCTTCGCGGGCGGCTGGGTCCTGCTGAGCAACCACCGCGACGCCGCGGGCTCCAAGCTGGACGTGCCGGGCACGGTCCTGGTCGCCGGTGGTCTGTTCTCCCTCGTCTACGGCTTCTCCAACGCCGAGACGCACGACTGGAGTTCGCCGCAGACCTGGGGCTTCCTGATCGCGGGCGGTGTGCTCCTCGCCGCCTTCGCCTGGTGGCAGAACCGCGCCGCGCACCCACTGCTGCCGCTGCGCATCCTGCTCGACCGCAACCGGGGCGCCTCGTTCCTCGCCGTGCTGATCACCGGTGCGGGCATGTTCGGCGTGTTCCTCTTCCTCACCTACTACCTGCAGCTGAACCTCGGCTTCAGCCCCACCAAGACCGGTGTCGCGTTCCTGCCGATGATCGGCGCCCTGATGGTCATGGCGCAGATCGGCACCACGATGCTCGTGCCGCGCCTCGGCCCGAAGGTCGTCATTCCCCTGGGCTTCGCCATCGCCATGGTCGGCATGGCCTGGCTGACCGGCATCGGGACCACCTCGTCCTACGCGACCCACGTGCTGCCGCAGCTGATCGTGATCGGCGCGGGTCTCGGCATGGTGATGCCGCCGGCGATGCAGCTCGCCACGGGCGGGGTCGCCGCCGAGGACGCGGGTGTCGCCTCGGCGACGGTCAACGCCATGCAGCAGGTGGGCGGTTCGATCGGTACGGCACTGCTGAACACGCTGGCCGCGAGCGCCGCGACGGACTACCTGGCCGGGAAGGACGCATCCAGCAAGTTGGTCCAGGCGCAGGCGACGATCGAGAGCTACACCACCGCGTTCTGGTGGTCGGCGGGCTTCTTCGCCGCGGGCACGCTGATCGCGCTGGTGCTCTACCGTCGCGGGGTTCCGCAGCAGGAGGCGGACGCCGCACCGGTCGTCCACATGTGACCGGCTCCGCCCGATCCTGAGCCGCACAGACCGAGGGGCCGCCGTCCGCAGGGAGACGGCGGCCCCTCTTCATCGCCCTACTGACAGAAAGTCAACCTTTCTGACCGAAGTTCACCATGTCGAGTGAACCAGATCTTGCGGACGGCGTGTCGGGGATGCCATGCGCCCCTGCGGGGTAACTACCGAGACCGAATGCGCCCCGTGCCGAGGTGGAGCGGCCATGACAGCGGAAGCGGACGAACGCGACAGTCCCGCGGCCAACTCCTGTGCCCGTACGCGGTCCAGGGGTCCCTTCACGGTGGTCGAGGTCTCGGGCGAGATCGACATGGCGACGGCCGACCTGGTCGTAGAACACCTGGACGCCGCGACCTCGGTCGACGAGCCCGACGTACTGGTGGATCTGCGGCCCGTCGAGTTCTTCGACTGCTCCGGGCTGCGCGTCCTGTGCCGGGCCGAGCGGCGGGCCAGGGAACGCGGCGGGCGGTTGCGCGTGGTGTCCGACGGGCCGCGGATCGACCGGCTGTTGCGTGCCTCGGGGCTGCTCGGCCGCTTTCCGCCGCTGCGGGTGCTGCCCGCGCAGGCCGAGCGGCCCCAACGATGACAGGGGCCGGCACGGGCGACCCCACACCGCCCGGCCGACCCCTGGTTGCGGGACCGCGGTACTCCGCGACAGGGGCACGCACTCCCCAGCTACGGACCCTCCCTGTTGCTCACGGAGACCGTGCGGTCCCGGTCTCTCAGAACGTGAAGACGCCTCCGTATCCGTAGGAGTCCTTCACGCACTCGTTGGAGAAGACGCGCTCGTAGGAGACGCGTCTGCCCTGCCACACACCGTCGATCGTGACGACGACGGGGCGGTAGAGCTTGTTGCACAGCACGTCGTCCCGGGCCGTGAGGGCGTCGAAGTCGCCCCCGACGCCGCGCAGTTCGGCGCAGGCCTCGGCGGCGGCCGGGTGGGTGCCGGAGGAGGTGGGCGCGCAGGTGAGGGTCACCGCGCGTTCCGGTGTGGCGAGGGCGGCGTCGTCGCCGTGGCCCATGGTGAGCACCAGGGCTGAGGGGGCGTAGAGCGCGGCCGGGCCGGCTCCGTGGGCGGCGAGGGCGGACCCGGTCAGGGGTCCGCAGACGGCGGTGGCCGTCAGACCCAGGGTCGCTGCCCAGCGCGCGGTGTTCCGCATTGTGTGCATCCTTCCGCTCGGTACGAACCGATCACGAACGGATCGATTCGAAGAGATGCCGGTCCCGCTCGGTCGATGCCGGACCGGCGGGCGCCACTCTGCCGAGTCCGTCGCGGAAACTCACATCCCACCCACAGGTTTCAGTAACCTTGCGTGTTGAATCAGTGGCGTGAAGTCACAGAATTCGAACGCGCGAACCCCGTAACCACGCGGTTCTTGATCGCCGAATCAGGCCGGATGGCCGGTTTACCCACGCTCCCCAATCGGCCTGAAACAGTCCCGAAACATTCCGCTTCAGCTCTCGGCGCACTCCGCCGCAGCCCCTTGCGTTCGCTCTGCTCGCGAGTAATCGTCATTACATGATTACGACAGAGCAGCAGGAAAAGCTTCGCGGCTGGTTCACCGGCCGTCTGCCCGACGACCTGTTCGAGGAGCTGGTCGAGGTCACGGTCGACCGCGAGGAGGTCACCGTCATCGGCCGCATCCCCGCGCCCAAGCTCGCCGAGGGCGTCTCGGACGCCGAGAAGGAGTCAGCCGTCCAGGGCCGGGTCCAGGAGTTCCGCGAGCGCACCCGGGAGACCCGGATCGCCCTCGCGCGCGAGGCCGAGCACCGGTTCCGCAGGAAGGTCTCGTGGGGTGTGGAGTGCGCCGGGGAGCGGTCCCTGTTCACGCACATCGCCGCGCCCGTCATGACCCGGCTGCGCCAGCCCGAGCGCCAAGTCCTCGACACCCTCATCGCCGCCGGCGTGGCCCGCAGCCGCAGCGACGCGCTCGCCTGGTGCGTCCGCCTCGTCCAGCGCCACACCGACGACTGGCTCAGCGAACTGCGCGACTCCCTCGAACACGTCCAGCGGGTCCGCGCCCAGGGCCCCGACACCGAACCGGAGGACGCGCCGGGCGACTCCGACTGACTCCGGGGTGGATGATTCCTCCACCCACGGCACGAAAGATGGATGAACCGTCCTCTGGTGCGTGTGTCACGGCCCGCCATAGCGTCGGCGGACACCCTGAGGACGGCATCCGCTCACCCCGCCCACCCCGCGCGCGTGACGCCCGTCCCCACCGCCACCGCGCTACAACGCGCTCCACCGCCGTCCCCCGCTGGAGCCCCCTTGTCCCCCTCGTCCGAGCAGCCCGCCCCCTCCCCCGCCGCGCCGAGCCAGTCCCTGACCGAGGTCGAGACCTACGGCGTCGAGCGCATCCCCGACGCGGACCGCACCGCCACCCCGCTCGACCTCTTCCGGGTCGCGTTCGGCGGTGCCAACACCTTCTCCACCTGCGTGCTGGGCGCCTTCCCGATCCTGTTCGGCCTCTCCTTCTGGCAGGGCCTCGCGGCCACGCTCCTGGGCGTAGTCGTCGGCGCGCTGATCCTGTGCCCGATGGCGGTGTTCGGCCCGGTCAACGGCACGAACAACGCGGTCGCTTCCTCCGCGCACCTGGGCGTGCACGGCCGGGTCGTCGGCTCGTTCCTGTCCCTGCTCACCGCCGTGGCGTTCTTCTCCATCTCGGTGTGGAGCTCCGGCGACGCCCTGGTCGGCGGCGCACACCGCCTCTTCGGCCTGGAGCAGAGCACACTCTCCTACGTCGTCGCGTACGCGCTGTTCGCGGTCCTGGTCCTCGCGGTCTGCGTCTACGGCTTCCGGTTCATGCTGTTCATCAACAAGATCGCCGTGCTCTCCGCAACGCTCCTGTTCCTGCTCGGCGCGATCGCCTTCGCCGGTGACTTCGACCCGTCGTACGCCGGTGTCTTCACGTCCTCGGCGGACGCGGCGACCCAGTCGCTGTTCTGGCCGTCGTTCATCGGCGCGGCCCTGATCGTGCTCTCGAACCCGGTCTCCTTCGGCGCGTTCCTCGGCGACTGGTCGCGCTACATCCCGGCGAACACCCCGCGCCGCAAGGTGGTCGGCGCCGCGTTCCTCTCGCAGATCGCGACCCTGCTGCCGTTCGTCTTCGGCCTGGCGACGGCGAGCATCATCGCCACGAAGGCCCCCAAGTACGTCGACCCGTCGGCCCCCGACTTCGTCGGCGGACTCCTCGCGATCTCCCCGAGCTGGTTCTTCCTGCCGGTCTGTCTGCTGGCCCTGATCGGCGGCATGTCGACGGGCACGACCTCGCTCTACGGCACCGGGCTCGACTTCTCCTCGGTGTTCCCCCGGCTGTCGCGGGTGCAGGCGACGTTCCTGGTCGGTGTCCTGTCCATCGCGTTCATCTTCATCGGACGCTTCGGCCTCGACCTCGTGCAGTCGATCTCCACCTTCGCCACGATGATCATCACCTGTACGACACCGTGGATGGTCGTGATGATGCTGGGCTTCTACACCCGGCGCGGCTGGTACGACCCGGACGCGCTCCAGGTCTTCAACCGCCGTCAGCGCGGCGGGCGTTACTGGTTCGCGCACGGCTGGAACTGGCGCGGCATGACCGCCTGGTGGGTGGCCGCCGTCGTCGGTGTGCTGTTCACCAACATCCCGGGCCAGTTCGTCGGCCCGCTCGGCGACCTGGCCAACGGCGTCGACATCAGCCTGCCGCTCTCGCTCGCCGTGGCCGCCGTGCTGTTCCTGGGCCTGCTCCGGCTGTTCCCCGAACCCCGTGCCGCGTACGGCCCGGAGGGCGCGCGGCTGGCCCGCACCGTCGAGGTCCCGGTGCCCCCGATCACCGGCCCCGGCGCGGCGATCGAGGCGCCCACCGTGGCCGCCGAGGCGGGCTGATGTCGGCCTGGATCGACCTGTCGGTGCCCGTCGTCACCGGGATGCCCGTGTATCCCGGTGACCCGGCCGTCGAGGTCTCCGTCGCCCTGCGCGCACCCCGGGACGGTGTCAACGTCCTTCGGCTGCACCTGGGTTCGCAGTCGGGCACGCATGTCGACGCCCCCTACCACGTGGACGACGCGTGGCCCCGCCTCGACGAACTCCCGTTGGATCGCTTCGGCGGACACGCGGTGGTGGCGGACGTACGGGGGCTGCCGGACCGCGCGCCGATCACCCCCGACCTGCTGGCACCGGCGCTGCGGCAGTTGCGGCCGGGGTCCCTCTTCCTGCTGGCCACGGGCTGGTCGGCGTACTGGGGCACCGACCACTACCTCGCCCACCCGTGGCTCACCCCGGAGGCGGCCGAGGCACTCGTCGCGGCCGGGGTCCGTACGGTCGCGGTCGATGCCCTGAGTGTCGACCCGACGCCCGAACCCGGCGATGCGGCGGCCGACTTGGGGCTGCCCGCGCATCGCGTGCTGTGCGGCGCGGACGGGGTGATCGCCGAGAACCTCACCGGTCTCGATCAGGTGATGGGCCTCGCGGACTTGGAGCTGTTCCTGTTCCCGCTGCGGCTGCCGGGGGCCGACGGTGCGCCGGTACGGGCCGTGGCGCGGGCGGTCTGATCGTTCCGGGAAGGTCGTTGTCAGACCCGGCGGTTACGTTGGGATCATGACTCGATTCGTGGTGGTGGCGGGGGCGTGGCTCGGTGCGTGGGCGTGGGACGAGGTGGTGTCCGAGCTGCGCGGGGCCGGGCACGAGGTGCATGCGCTGAGCCTGTCCGGGCTGGCGGAGAAGCAGGGGGTTCCGGCCGGGCAGCAGACCCATGTCCAGGACATCGTCGACGAGATCGAGCGCCTCGGTCTGCGGGACGTCGTCCTGGTCGGGCACAGCTACTCCGGTGTGCCTGTGGGCCAAGCCGCTGAGCGGATCGGTGACCGGCTGGCCCGGGTGGTGTTCGTCGACGCGAACGTGCCGGTCGACGGGGAGTCGTTCCTGGACAGCTTCCCGAGCGACTTCATCAGGAAGTCGCTCGACGAGAACGGCGGCTACTGGCCGCCCCTGGACCCGGCCGACTACGCGGGCCAGGGCCTCACGGACGAGCAGATCACCCGCATCATCACCGACGGCACCCCGCACCCGGGTGCCACCCTCAGCGAACCGGCAGTCCTCGCCCACCCGTTGGCCGGCCTCCCAGCCACTTACGTCAAGTGCCTGCTGGACGGCGACGAGTTGCCGGCCCCGGTCGACGAACTGGTCGCGAGCGGACTCTGGGAGCTGGTCCGGATGGACACGGGCCACTGGCCGATGTTCTCCAGGCCGCGTGAACTGGCCCGGATACTGGCCGAGTCGTCCACCCGGTCCTGACGCACGCGCGGATCCCCGCCTGCCTCCCCCACCCCGACGAGGATTTCGTATGTCCCCCACGAAGAACGTCCTGGCCGTCGTCCCACCCCACATGGGCGGCCGGAAAGCGGGCGCCGGACTCGCGACGCTGCTGCCCGACGGGGTGGACGTCACCGTCGTAGAGACGGTCGACGAGGACCCGCAGGCTCTGCGCGCGGCGCACGTCGTCATCACCGCGCTCTCCCCGGTGACCGCCGAACACCTCGCCGCCGCCCCGGAGTTGGAGCTGGTGCAGTGCGCGAGCCACGGCTTCGACTACGTCGACCTGGACGCCGCGCGCACCCAAGGGGTCGTCGTCTGCACCATCGGTTCGAGCGGTGCCGAGGCGCAGAACGTGGCCGAGCAGACCTTCGCCCTGATGCTGGCGCTGGCCAAGCAACTCGTCCCCGCGCACACCGCACTCGCCAAGGGCGACTGGGCTCTCCCCCGCCTCCAGCGCTCCCTGACCGAGCTGTCCGGCAAGACCCTCGGCATCGTCGGACTGGGCGCCATCGGACAGCAAGTCGCCCGCCGGGCAACCGCGTTCGACATGACCGTCGTCTACGCCGGCCGCCGCCCCGTCCCCGAGGAGACGAGGGCCCGGCTCGGTGGCGCCCGGCACGTCCCGCTCGACGAACTACTGCGCCTCTCCGACTACGTCACCTTGCACGCGCCGCTCACCGCCGAGACCCGGCACCTCCTGAACGCGGAGCGGCTCGCGCTGCTCAAGCCGAGCGCGTTCGTGATCAACACCGCGCGGGGCGCCCTGATCGACCAGGACGCCCTCGCGGACGCACTCGAAGCGGGCGCCCTCGCGGGAGCGGGGCTGGACGTCTTCGACCCCGAACCGCCCACCCCTGCCCTACGTCTGCTCAGGGCCCCGAACGTGGTGCTCTCGCCGCACGTCGGCGGCGTGACCCGGGAGACGGTGCTCCGGATCGCGCTGGCCACGGTGCAGAACGCCGCCGGGTACCTGACCGGCAAGTCGCCCTCCGATGTGGTCAGTTGAGCCGGTCCGCGATCTTCGCGGGGCGCGGTGACGGGGCTCCCGTGCCGGCGATCGACAGCGAACCGGGGCTGGCCGTCACCGAGTCGGTCAGCCAGCGCTGGGCGGTGGAGCCGTCGCGGACCTTGAGGACGATGTCCGCGCCCGGGTCCTTGGTGGTGGAGGTGAGCGCGAGTTGCGAGTCCCAGCGGGGCAGCAGCTCGCCCTGCACGGTGAAGTCGTAGCGGACATCGTTGCCGCGCTTGGTCGTCGCGTCGGCGCAGGTGCCGAGGACGACGACACCGGCGTCCGCGTGCGAGTCGAGGCACAGCCCGGGGCTCGCCACACTGCGCAGCAGCCCGTCGGTGTCGTACGACCACTCCTGGGTCCCGGCGGACGAGCACGCGGCCAGGACGACGCCTGCGCCGGCCTTCGCGGTGCCCTGGATGTCGAGGCACAGGTCGGCGGCGGCGTTGTGCAGCCGCGTCCGCTGGGGGGTGCCGGGGAGCCGGGCGGTGCCGGGTGCCGACGACGACACGTGTCCGGAGCCGCTGTTGGTGGTGCTGGAGGCGACGGGACCGGCGGTGCCGCCGTTGTGGTCCGGCCACAGGACGACCGCGAACACCGTCGCGAGGACCCCGGCGCCGATCAGGCCGACGCCGACGGCCAGCGATCGGGCGGACCGCTCCGACCGGGCGGAGCGAGCGGCGTCCACGAGACGGCGGCCCGGTGCGGGGATGCGGGACAGCAGTCGGTGCCGTCCCGTGCTGCCGCCGGTGTGTCCGCCGTGCCGGGACGCGGTCCTGGTCCGTGGGTCGCGGCGGGCGCGGCCGGGCCGTGATTCGAGGTAGGGGCGGGCGCCCCAGCCGAGCACGGCCTCGGCCAGGAGGACGCCCAACCCGCCTTCGAAATAGCTGAGTTGTTCGGCGGCGAAACGGCAGTAGCGGCACTGGGCGAGATGCTGCTGGACATCCGGCAGCAGTGCGCCGCCGCGCCGAATCGGGACGTCGAGGAGGCGGTTGTAGAAGCGGCAATCCTGGGTCGGCGCGAGTTCCCTGTGGGCGCGTACACAGCCTTCGCGGAATTTTTCGTGCGCCTGCTGGAGAGCGGCCGACGCGTTGTCGGTATCCATGCCGAGCAGGGCCGCCGGCACGGTTATCGACTCGGCCTCGACCTCGGTGTGCCACAGCAGACACTGGGCGAACGGCGGAAGGGTCTGGAAAGAGCGCTCGGCGAGCTTGCGATTTTCCGCCGTCATCGACTTCGCGGCCCGCATCGCGCGGCCCCCGGAGGGATTCCCCAGGTCGGGAACAACACTGGATATCCGCTCTTCCGTCGACCACTCGCGGATCGTGTCGCGCACGGTCAGCAGCAGCCGGGGCCGCAGCGCAACGCCGTGTTCGCCGAACGTCAGCCGGTCGAACACCCGGTGGAAGGCGGCCGCCGCGGCCATCGCGGGCACGGTCCCCTCGGCGGCGAGACAGATGCCCGCGTAATCCTCGACCGGCCGCCAGTGCCGTGCCATCAGCAGCGCGACGGAATGAGCGGCCTCGCCCTCGGGACGGCCCCGCAGCCGGGCGGCCAGGGTCTCGTCGGATTCCTCGGGGGCACCGCCGTCCGGCGGCGGGTAAGGAGGACGAGGGGGATGCGGGATGGACACGAAGTGGATTCCTCGGATTCGGTTCATCAACAGGTGAATGAGCCCCGGGCATTAGCCCCCGCACGCGGGTGTTTCACCCTTGCACAACCCACCCGACCCAACAAGGCACTTGGGTAACTTCCATACCATTGAAAGAAAGTCAGATGCGGTGACAACTCGGTTCACCAGCAACGGCTTTCGACTTTCCATGCGCCCCGTGTGAACCACGCGCACACGCCGGTGCGTCACGCACGCTCCCGGCACACGGCTCACCGCGGTCCACTGGGTTCGGCCCTTCTCGGAGGCCACGCGCTGGACGGCGGCTCTCCCGCGCCAAACGGCCGCCGACCTTGCTCCTCCCGCCCTCGGTCGGCGGCCCCGAGGGCGGGGGCGGCCCACCCCCGCCCTCCCCGCGTCAGACCGTGGCCCGGCCGATGGTGTCGAGTTCGGCGATCGCGTCGGCGGGCAGCACCAGGTCGGCGGCGGCGATGTTGTCCCGCAGATGCGCGCGGGAGGAGGTGCCGGGGATCAGGACGGTAGTGGCCGACCGCTGCAACAGCCAGGCCAGGGCGACCTGTTGGGCCGAGACGTCCAGCCGCGCGGCCACCTCGGACAGGGTCCGCGACTGCAGCGGGGTGAAGCCGCCGAGCGGGAAGTACGCGGCGAACGCGATGTTCTCGGCGGCACACCGCTCAACGAGGGCGTCGTCCTCCCGGTTGGCCAGGTTGTACAGGTTCTGCACGGTGACGACCGGCGCGATGGCCTGGGCCTCGGTCAGCTGGGCGGCGGAGACCGTGCTCACCCCGAGGTGCCGGATCAGCCCGGCCTTCTGCAACTCGGCGAGCGCACCGAACTCCTCCCCGATCGACTCCTCGTCGGCGCCGTGATCGGTGCCGGCCCGCAGGTTCACCACGTCGAGCGCGTCGAGCCCGAGGTTGCGGAGGTTGTCGTACACCTGCGCCTTCAGGTCCTCGGGGTGCCGGGACATGATCCAGCCGCCGTCGGGGCCGCGCCGGGCGCCGACCTTGGTCACGATGCGCAGGTCGTCCGGGTACGGATGGAGGGCCTCCCGGATGATCTCGTTGACGACGACGGGGCCGTAGAAATCGCTGGTGTCGATGTGGGTGATGCCCCGCTCGACGGCCTCACGGAGGACGGCCACCGCCTCGGTGCGGTCCTTCGGCGGGCCGAAGACGTGGGGACCGGCGAGCTGCATGGCGCCGTATCCCATGCGGGTGAGGGTGAGGTCCTCGGCGAGGGTGAGGGTGCCGCCGGAGACGATGTCGGCCATGATGGCGCGCCTTTCGATTGGGGGGGTGGACGCTTCGGTCCTGCCCTCGACTCTGCGCCTGTCGCGGCCGGGCAGGCAGTACCCGGATGTTCCTGGTAGTGACAGGGACACGCACCCCCGCGGATTCGGACCTACGGTGGGGGGTGTGGACAGCAAGAACGCGCTCGGGGAGTTTCTGCGGGCCCGCCGGGAGCGGGTCCGGCCCGAGGACGTGGGCCTGAGCGGTGGTGGGCTGCGCCGGGTGCCGGGGTTGCGCCGGGAGGAGGTCGCCCTGCTGGCCGGTATCAGCTCCGACTACTACTTGCGGCTGGAGCAGGGCCGTGACCGCAATCCTTCCGCGCAAGTGCTGGAGGCGCTGGCCCGGGTGCTGCGCCTGGACGTCTCCGCGACCGCCCATCTGCTGAGCCTCGCGCAGCCGGAACGGCCGGCCGTGTCCCGCAGGCGAGTCCGGCGGCCCGAGGCGGTACCGACGAGCGTCCGCGAGCTGCTCGACACGTGGTCCGGTCACCCGGCATACGTCCAGAACCGGTTCACGGACTGCCTCGCGGCCAACGCGCTGTGCCGGGCGCTGTCCCCGAACTACACGCCGGGTGTGAACCTGCTGCGAGCCGTCTTCCTCGACCCCGCCGAGCGTGAACTCCGCCGCGACTGGGAGGAGTTGACGGCCGAGGGGGCCGCGACCCTGCGCGGCCACATCGGCCCCGACGTCGACGAACCCCGGCTGGTGGAACTGGTGGGCGAACTGTCCGTACGCAGCGACCGCTTCCGGCTCCTCTGGAGCCGCCACGAGGTACGCCCCATGCTCGGCCGCACCAGCCTCCTCACCCACCCACTCGTCGGCGACTTCAAGCTCCGGTCGAACAAGTTCGAGATCCCCGGCACGAACGCCCTGAGCCTGGTCGTCTTCCACGCCGAGCCGGGAAGCCGCAGCGCGGAACTGCTGGGGTTGCTGGGCAGCTTGACGGCGTCGGGCGAGACGCCCTGGGGGGAGGATTCAATGGCCGCGTCCAGGGAGACGCCCCCGGAGGGAAACCGGCGGGCGTCGAACGGCCCGGTGCCCTGGCGGGAGGATTCACGGGCCGCGTCCGGCGAGACGCCTCCGGAGGGAAACCCGCCGACGGCGAACGGCGAGCCCTCCCACCGCGTCCACCGGCGAGACACGTCCAGCCAGACGCCCCCTGAGTGAAACCCGCGGGCAGCGAGGGGCCAGCCCTCCCACCAGCGCGACCGGCGAAACGCGTCCGGCGAAACGCCACCTGAGAGAAACCTGCGGGCAGCGAGGGGCCAGCCCTCCCACCAGCGCGACCGGCGAAACGCGTCCGGCGAAACGCCACCTGAGAGAAACCTGCGGGCGGCGAGTGACCAGCCCTCCACCGGGACGACCGGCAAGCCGCGTCCGCCCAGACGCCCCGCCAGGGAGACTCCCGGGCCGCAGCCAGCGGCGAAGCACCCCCGCGGGGAACCCCGCCGGGGCGCGACAAGACCCCCCGCCTCGACGAGGACCGCTAGACAGACCCGCCTGCCAAACCTGCCCGCCCGCCAGCCCCACCCGTCAGATCTGCCAGGACCGCAACCGGTCCGCCGCGCCGTAGACATCCGTCTTGCCGGAGATCAGGTCGCGGGCGAGGTCGACGAGGGCGCCGTAGGGCGGGTCGATGCCGACGCCGCTGACGAACATGTAGGCGACCGCCGTGGCGCAGGCGAAGCGGGCGTTGGCCGAGGGGAGGGGCTTGAGGAGGGCGAGGGTGTGGAGGAGGGCGGTGGCGCGCCAGGCCGGGTCGGAGTCGATGCCGAGGCGGGGCGGGTCGACGCGGTGGCGGGCTACGGCTGCGACTAACGCCGAGAAGTCGTTGATGGTGGGCTGGTCCGGCAGGACTTCCTCATGGCGCTGGAGCAGCCAGGGCACGTCGATATGGATGACGGGCATGCGTCAGGCGACCCGCCCCTCGCCCTTGGCCGCCGGTTCGTCGTCGGGGAACGCGGCGGCGAACTCGTCGGCGTGCGTGGCGAAGAACCGGCGGAACGCCTCGGCGCCCTCCTGCAGCGCCCGGTGCCGGGCTATGTCGGCCGCGGCCGCCTCCCGCACGAGCGCCTTCATCGAGGTACCGCGCTCCTTGGCGATCTGCCGCAGGTCCTCAAGCTCGCGCTCGCTGAACTCCACGTTGAGAGCTGGCATGCCAACACGGTACCGCTCGGGTACTTACCCGTAAATACCACCAGGTCAAGAGCTACGCCTGACGGTACCGAGCGGGTCCCACCTCCATGTCCGAATCCCGCCGGTACCGGCCGCCGTTCCGGAGCAGACTCGTCTCCATGACCACGATCTACACACTCACCGACAGCCCCCTGGGCGAGCTGCTCCTGACCGGCGAGAAGTCGCCGACCGGCACCACCCTCACCTCCCTGACCATGCCGGACCACCCGGCCATCCCCGCCGACTGGCAACGCGACGACCAGGCCTTCACCGAGGCCACCCGCCAACTGTCCGCGTACTTCGCCGGACACCTCACCGACTTCGAACTCCCCCTCGCCGCCGAGGGAACGGAGTTCCAGCAGCGCGTCTGGCAGTCCCTCGACGAGATCCCGTACGGCACCACGACGACGTACGGCGCCCTCGCCGAACGCCTGGGCGTACCGCGCGCCGAAGTCCGCGCACTGGGCGCGGCCCTCGGCGCCAACCCGCTCCTGCTGGTGCGCCCGTGCCATCGGGTGATCGGCGCGGACGGCTCGATGCGGGGTTACGCCGCCGGTGTCGAACGCAAGGTACGTCTGCTGACCCACGAGGGCGCACTGCAACCGATGCTCGGCTGACACGGAGGAAGTTCGTCATGGACGGCACCAACTGGTCAGCTCTGGCAGAGGAGTTGGACCTGTACGGCAGTGCACCGACCGCACAACTGCTCACCCCCTCGGAGTGCGGCGACCTGACCGCGCTGTACGAGAAGCCGGAACTGTTCCGCACCACCGTCGACATGGCCCGCCACCGCTTCGGCTCCGGCGAGTACCGCTACTTCACCCACGACCTCCCCGCCCCGGTAGCCGCCCTGCGCGCCGCCCTCTACCCGCGCCTGCTCCCGATCGCCCGGGACTGGGCGGCCCGCCTCGACCGTCCGTCCCCCTGGCCGGACGACCTGGACGAGTGGCTGGCCCGCTGCCATGCCGCCGGCCAGGCCCGTTCGGCCCAGATCCTGCTGCGCTACGGCGAGGGCGACTGGAACGCCCTGCACCGCGACATCTTCGGCGAGTTGGTCTTCCCGCTCCAGGTGGTGATCGGCCTCGACGAGTACGGCACCGACTACACCGGCGGCGAGTTCCTGATGGTCGAGCAACGCCCCCGCGCCCAGTCCCGGGCCACCGCGACCCCGCTCCAGCAGGGCCACGGCCTCGTCTTCACGACCCGCGACCGCCCGGTACGGACGAAGCGCGGCTGGTCGGCGGGGGCAATGCGACACGGGGTGAGCACCGTACGCTCCGGCAGGCGTCACGCGTTGGGACTGGTGTTCCACGACGCAGCCTGAAAACCCGGGGAGGCACAACCCCCTTAGGGGCGCGGGGAACTGCGCGACCAGCCCCCACCGACCCGCGGCCGACCACCCGCCCCAAGTCACCGAGCGGCCTCCTCCAACTCCGGTTCAGACATGGGCAAGGCATGCGGATGACCGGACGGCCCCCGGTGCCGCCGCACCCCAAGACACGCAACCGCACCGCCCAACAGCACAGCGACGGCAACAAAAACGGCGGGCCCCATCGCATGGACGAACCCGTGCCCGAACACCTCCCCACCAAGCACCCGCATCCGCTCCGCGACACCACGCGGAACCCCACCCGGCGCACCCCCTAGCTGCCCGGCACCGACACCGGACTCCGCCTTCGAGAACCCGGCAACGAACGACTCCCGGTAAGCCGAAGGGAGTTGACCGGCCCGAGCCCGCGCCTGCGAGGTCAGGGAAGACGCCAGCTGCGCCTGAAGCACCGCCCCGATCACCGCCCCGGCCAGCACCGAACCGACCTGACGAAGCGCGTTGGTGACACCGGACGCGGCCCCCGCCAGCCGGGGCGGAACGTTCCGCATGACCTCCGTGGCCATCGGCGCGAACGTACAGCCGACCCCCAACCCCGTGAGGAACAGCGGGAACGCGACGGTCAACCACCCCGTACCGACGTCCGCGACACCGACGACCCACACCAGCCCACCCGCCCAGGCCAGCAACCCGCCCATCAGGATGAACTTGCCGCCGACCTTGTCCGCGAGCGCCCCGGCGGGCCCGGCCATGACGAACGACCCGAGCGCCACCGGCAACAACACAAGCCCCGCCTTCTGCGCGCTGAAGCCCAGCACGGACTGCAGATAGATCGTCAGCGTCAGAAACATCCCGACCACGCCGAACGACACGGTGACACCGACGAAGTTGATGAGGCTGAAGTTCCGGTCCCGGAACAACGAGAACGGCACCAACGGCTCACCGTCCTGCTGCCCGCGCTCATGCACCAGGAACCCGGCGAAGAGGACGACGGCCGCGCCGAACAGGCTCCAGATCCCGGCGTTCCAGTCGTACCGCTGCCCTTCGGTCAGCCCAAACGCCAGGCAGAACAGGGCAGTTGAGGCGAGGGAGACCCCGAGGGTGTCGAAGCGCCGCCGTACCGTACGCCCGGCGCCCGGGATGATCGCCATGGTGAGCACGAGCACCAGCGCCCCGATCGGCAGGTTGACGAAGAAGATCCAGCGCCAGGACAGATGGGTGATCAGCACCCCGCCGAGGATCGGCCCGAGCGCGCCGGACACCCCCGCCACCGCACCCCAGATCCCCATCGCGACACCGCGCCGATCGGCCGGGAACACCTCGGCGATGATCGACAGGGTCTGCGGCATGAGCAGCGCCGCGCCCAGCCCCTGCACCGCACGGAATCCGATGAGTTGGGCCGGATCCTGCGCGAGGCCGCAGGCGAGGCTGGCCAGGGTGAAGACGGTGACTCCGGCGGCGAACAGGTTCCGTTTGCCGCGCAGGTCGCCGAGACGTCCACCGGTGATCAACAGGACGGCCAGCGCCAGCGTGTAGGCGTTGACGATCCACAGGATCTCGTCCAGGGACGCGCCGAGATCCTCGCCGAGCTGAGGGATCGCGATGTTCACGATCGTCAGGTCGAGGAGGGTCATGAAGAACCCGAGCGAGAGCGTGATGAGGATCGCCCAGGGGTTGCCGTGCCACTTCTTGAACACGATGTCGACTCCTTACATCCGACTACGCATCCGGCTGCACGCCGGACTCGCGTTCAAGAGGCCGACCGCCCAACAGGTGTGACACGGCGCCCGTTTCCCGAGACGTACGTCACATTCAGGCCCTCGGCTGTCACATTCCGACCCCCGCCGGCCCTCGCAGTAGTGAGCACGCCACTGGGGAGGCGCATACATGTCCGAGATTTCCGGGATCGCTGTCACCGACGAGGCGACCACTGTCTTCATGGACCATCGGGAGCTGCTGTTCGGCCTCGTCTACAACATGCTGGGCAGCGTCGCCGACACCGACGACGTCCTCCAGGAGACCTGGCTCTCCTGGACGTCGCGCGCCCGGCGCTCCCCGCTGGACACGATCACCAACCAGCGCGCCTACCTCGTCCGCATCGCCGTCAACCACGCGCTCCAGCGCCGCGCCACGATCACCCGCCGCCGCGAGACGTACGTAGGCCCCTGGCTCCCGGAGCCACTGGTCGACCAGCCCGCCGACGACGACCCGGTGGACCCCGCCCTGCGCGCCGAGTCCGTGTCGCTGGCCATGCTGGTCGTCCTGGAGTCACTGTCCCCGCTGGAACGCGCGGTCTTCGTCCTCAACGAGGTGTTCGGGTACGCCCACACCGAGATCGCGGACATCATCGAGCGCACCCCGGCAGCCGTACGACAGCTCGCGCACCGGGCGCAGGCCCATGTGCACGCGCGGCGGCCGCTGTACGAGGCGCATCCCCGGGTGCGGCGGGAGGCGACCGAGCGGTTCGTGCGGGCGGCGATCGGCGGGGACATCGCCTCGCTGATGGAGATCCTCGCACCGGACGTCACGGTGTGGACCGACAGCGGGGGCAACCGGAAACCGGCGGGACTGCGCCCGGTGCACGGCCGGGACAAGGCCGTGCGCCTCATCAACTCCTTCGCGAGCCGGCGCCGTGGCCCCCAGGACCTGGAGCTGCGCTACCGGCGCGTCAACGGCGACGACGCGGCCGTGCTGTTCGAGGGCGACTCGCCGTACGCGGTGATGGTCATGGACCTCACGCCCGAGGGCGACCAGGTGTCCGGGGTCTACATCGTGACCAACCCCGAGAAGCTCACGCACGTACACCGGGACGAGGAGGACCAGTGACCACGACGCCCGAGTCCTCAACTCCCGGCCCCTCGCGGGGTGAACGCGTCGCCGACTGGTTCGACGGCCGCCTCGGCATCCACACCCTCGGCAAGCAGTATCTGCGGAAGGTGTTCCCGGACCACTGGTCGTTCCTGCTCGGCGAGATCTGTCTCTACAGCTTCGTGGTACTGATCCTGACGGGCGTCTACCTCACCCTGTTCTTCCACCCGTCGATGAACGAGGTGACGTACCACGGGAGTTACGTCCCCCTCAACGGCATCCGGATGTCCGACGCCTACGCCTCGACGCTGCACCTCAGCTTCGACGTGCGGGGCGGGCTGCTGGTCCGGCAGTTGCACCACTGGGCGGCGCTGGTGTTCATCGCCGCGATGCTGACGCACATGATGCGGCACTTCTTCACGGGTTCGTTCCGCAAGCCGCGCGAGCTCAACTGGCTGTTCGGCTGGACCCTGTTGTTCCTCGGCCTGTTCGAGGGCCTCTTCGGCTACTCGCTCCCGGACGACCTGCTGTCGGGCACGGGCATGCGCTTCGTGGACGGCGCGCTGCTGTCGGTGCCGATCGTCGGGACGTACCTGTCGATGTTCCTGTTCGGCGGCGAGTACCCCGGCCACGACATCGTGTCCCGCTTCTACTCCCTCCACGTCCTGCTGATCCCCGGCATCATGGCGGCGCTGGTGGTCGTCCACGTCCTCCTGGTCGTCTACCACAAGCACACCCAGTTCGCGGGCCCCGGCCGCACCGAACGCAACGTGGTGGGCGCCCCGTTCATGCCGGTCTACCTCGCGAAGGCGGGCGGCTTCTTCTTCCTGGTCTTCGGCGCCCTCACCGTCCTGGCGGCGGTGGCGTCGATCAACCCCGTCTGGTCGTACGGTCCTTACCGCGCCGACCAGGTCTCGACGGGCGCCCAGCCGGACTGGTACCTGGGCTTCGCAGAGGGCCTGGTCCGGGTCATGCCGGGCTGGGAAGTCACCTTCTGGGGCCACACGTTGGTGCTCGGCGTACTCATCCCCATCCTCGTCTTCCCGCTCCTCCTGGTCCTCATCGGCGTGTACCCGTTCCTGGAGTCCTGGCGGACCGGCGACAAGCGCGAACACCACCTCCTGGACCGCCCCCGCAACCGCCCCACCCGCACGGGCATCGGCGTCGCCTGGATCAGCCTCTACCTGATCCTCCTGGCCGGCGGCGGCAACGACATCGTGGCGACCCGCCTCCACCTGTCGATCAACACGGTGACGTGGGCGGTGCGGGTGGCGGTGTTCGTCGTACCGACACTCGCCTTCGTCATCACCCGGCGTATCTGCCTGGGCCTCCAACTCCGGGACACGGAACTGGTGTTGCACGGCCGCGAGACGGGAGTGATCAAGCGGCTCCCGCACGGCGAGTACGTGGAGGTACACCGGCCACTCGACCAGGCCGAACTCCACACACTCACCGCGCACAAGCGGCCGAGGGAACTCGTGGAACGCGAGCCCTAGGGCCGGTTGCCGCGCCGGAGCGTTGTCACCGAAAGTCGGTCACCAGTAGGTTCGAGCCGCCGATGTCCGAGCGACGGGGAATACGGGGCTTGAGGTGGCGCTGCTGGACACGCTGGTGACCACGGGCGCAGGGGCGCTGTCCGCCACGATCGGCGTCCTGGTCGGCGGCATCGTCACGCACCGGGCCCAGGACCGTCAGTGGCTGCGGGACAAACAGCTGCTCGCCTACCAGGAACTGATCAGCCACTACGCCAAGTTCACGATGATCATCAGCCGAGCCCACGCCGATCGCAGGGGTTGGGACTACGACTGGAGCGAGTGGAGCGCGGCCCTGACCCGTGCCAGCCTGGTCGCCCCCGCGGCTGTCGCGGTGGAGATCGACAACTTCGGCAAGGCCATCGGGGAGTTCCTCGACCAGGCGGCCCGCGACCCGGCCCGTGACCCGACGCGTGACCCGTTGAGCAAGGAGGAGTTCTCCCGGGCCAACAGGGCGTCCGCCCAGGCGCAGGTGCGCTTGGTCAACGCCATACGACGCTCACTGAGCAGGGACCAGAAGGCACTGCCCTTCTGGATAGGCGGATCTCTGGCGGGCAGTCCCGACGACACCTGATGTGCGATGTCTCGAAGTATCAGAACTGCCCGCCACCCTATCCGGCCGGTGCCTCCAACTTGCTGATGCGCAGGGCCCCTTGGACCGTCCCCGGGTGACTGCTCGTCAGCGTCAGCCGCACCCGCGATCCACGCACGGCACCGAAGGTGATGACGGTCGGAGCGTCCGAGGCCGTGGCCCAGTCGACGGCAGCCCCCTCGACCGGCACCCACCCACGCCCGTCCCACACCGCGACCGCCACCGCCGAAGGCAGACTGTGCGTCGCGTCCACCGTGAACGACACCTCCACCCGGCCGAAGGACCGCCCCCTCCCCCAGTCCACCGACACCCAGTCCTCGGCACGCGCCCCACTGAACGCCGGCAACAGAGCCGTGGCCGACTTCGCGAACGCGTTGGACCAACCGGTGGCCGGGTCACCGTCGAGCATGGCGGCCGGGAGCGTGTCGGGGCGGCCCGAGTAACTCGCGTCGGCATACGGGTAGTTCAGGGGCGCAGGGTAGTCGGCCTCGAAGCGCGGCGCCGAAGTCGTGGCCACGTCCCGAACAGGCGTCGTCCGCACCGTCACCGTCCCGCCCCGCAGCCCCTCCGCCCGCGCCGTCACCTTCAGCGATCCCGCCTTCGTACCGGACCGCACGATCGCAAGTGCCTTGCCGTGGAAGGCGGTTCGGGTGCTCGCCTGATAGCGCTCGGCGCTCTCCTCCCGACCGTTGTCGAGCCCGGCGAGCGACCCGCCCTTCACCTCGAAGGCGATCAGATCCTCCGCGTCGGGCAGCACGACACCGTGGGCGTCGACGACCTCCGCGGTCACGAAGACCAGTGAACGGCCGTCGGCGGCGAGGGACTTGCGGTCGGTCGTGAGGCGCACGGCGTGTGCGGCACCGGCCGTACGCAGCACGTCGGAAGCGACCGCCTTCCCGCCGCTGCTCGCGACCGCCTTCAACTCGCCCGGCTCGTAAGGAACTTTCCACATCAGGTGGAGTTTGCCCGCGCTGCCGTTCGGGCTGGTGTAGCTGCCCGGGTAGGGGCCGGTGGTGAAGGTCTTGTCGTCGCCGGTGGCCTCGGTGGTCTCCAGGTAGGTGCGGCCGTCGGTGGTCGTCTTGGTGTCGAACTCCCTTGTCCCCAGGGACTTTCCGTTGAGGAACAGCTCGACGGTGTCGACGTTGGCGTAGGCCCAGACCTCGACCGTGTCCCCGGGCTCGTGGTTCCAGCTCATCGGCACCAGATGGACCATGGGCTCACTGACCCACTGGCTGCGGAAGAGGTGGTACATGTCCTTCGGGAAGCCGGCCGTGTCGACCGCGCCGAAGAAGGACGCCTTGACCGGGAAGACGTCGTACGGCGTCGGCTCCCCGATGTAGTCGATGCCGGACCACAGGAACTGGCCCGCGAACCACTTCCGGTCCCGGTCCTTCTTGTGGCCGTACTCACCGCTCATCGTCCAGGACGCGAGGTTGTTGTCGTACGAGGACGTGTCCCGCCTGCCGGGCGTGTAGTTCTCGCCCGTGTTGAGGTGTTCCGGCTCCTGGTAGGCGCCGCGTGTCGAGGTCTCCGAGGAGGACTCGGACTCGAAGAGGAACAGGTTCGGATAGGCCGCGTGCAGGCCGTCGACCGACTTGGCGGTGTTGTAGTTGAGGCCGAGTCCGTCGAGCTTGGCGAGCATGAGGTCGGCGACGGAGCCCTTGGCGGGCACGCCGTGGTACTTGTTCGAGCCGATCACGACCGGCCGGGTGTCGTCCGCCGCCTTGATCGCGCCGATGATGCGGTCGGCCATCGCAAGGCCCGCGGTGGAGGTGGAGTCGGGGATCTCGTTGCCGATGGACCACAGCACCACGGCGGGCGAGTTGCGGGCGGCGAGGACCATCTCGGTGGCGTCCCGCTCACACCAGTCGTCGAAGAACCGGTGGTAGTCGTAGGTCGTCTTGCCGGTGTGCCAGCAGTCGAAGGCCTCGACCATCATCACGATGCCCAACTCCTCGCAGGCCTGGATGATTTGGGGCGAGGGCGGGTTGTGCGAGGTGCGGAAGGCGTTGACTCCCATCGACTTCATGATGCTCAACTGCCTGCGCACGGCGTCGATGCTGATCGCGGAGCCGAGCGCGCCCTGGTCGTGGTGGAGGTCGACGCCCTTGATCTTCGTGTGCGTGCCGTTGAGGGAGAAGCCCTCGTCCGGGTCGAAGCGACAGGTGCGGATGCCGAAGGGGGTGCTGTACGTGTCGACCGCCCTGCCCGCCACCCGTAGTTCCGTCTCCAGGGTGTAGCGGTGGTCCGGGGTCTCGATGTCCCACAACTCGGGCTTGGGGACGGTGAGTTCATGGTGCTCCGTGCCGCGGCCTGCGACCGTGGCCGTGGAGGCGGCGCGGGCCACCGTCCGGCCGCCGGGGTCGACGACCCGCGATCTGACCTCGACCTCGCTCGCGGTGCCCGACTCGTTCAGCACGGACGTCTGCACCCGTACGACGGCCCGCTCGGCGGTGATGTCCGGGGTCGTGACGTAGGTGCCCCAGCGTTCGACGTGGACCGGTTCGGTGACGACGAGGCGGGCCTCGCGGTAGATGCCGCTGCCCGAGTACCAGCGGCTGCTGGGGAGTTGGTTCCGTACCTGCACCGCGACGACGTTATCCGTGGTGCCGTCGGTGTGCACCAGGTCGGTGAGGTCGAGGGCGAACCCCGTGTATCCATAGGGGTGTTGGCCGACCTGCGTGCCGTTGCAGTAGACGTACGAGTCCATGTAGACGCCGTCGAACTCGACCGAGATCCGCTTGCCCGCCAAGGCGGGCGGCAGGGTGAAGGCGATCCGGTACCAGCCGAGGCCGCCGGGGAAGAACCCGGTGCCGCTGGTCGTGCCGTATGCCGTGGTGGGGGTCTGTTCGATGCTCCAGTCGTGGGGGACGGCGACCTGGCGCCAGGCCGAGTCGTCGTAGTCGGGTGCGGCAGCCTGGGCGTAGGCGCCGGTCGGGTCGGTGATGCCGCCCGGGTTGACCAGCGCGAAGCGCCAGCCGTCCCGGAGGGGGACCGTGCGGCGGCCGGAGGCGCCCAGTGTGGCGGCGCGTGCGGCCGGGGCGGACAGGAGTGAAGCGGCCGTCGGCGCGGCCGTAGAAGCGATCAAAACCGATCTGCGAGTGACCGTCATGGCGGCTCTCCCTCATCAGGGCCCAGAAGTACTCACAACTGATCGTGACCGAACAGATTCTGACGGGGTGCCACGCAAGGCCGTCAAGGGTGCGGGGACAGACAGGTGTCCCGCGGATCACTTCGGCCGGATTTCCCCCTTGCCCGCCGTGCTCCCCCGCCCTGGGGGTTCTCGTCCGCGCGCGACCGTGACGCACTAGGCTGGAACACAAGTGACGTGTCTGTTCACTGTGAGTGCGCGCAATGGAGTGGCGACGATGAGACCGGTCTACCCGTTCGACGATGCCGCGACGGCGCGGGTTGTCATCGACGACGCGGGCATTCTGGTGGAGTGGAACGACGGGGCCAGGCGGCTCCTCGGCCACACCGCGGACGAGGTCGTGGGCCGCCCGGCCGTGCGGTTGCTGGCCGGCGGTGCCGAGGCGCTGCCCGGGATCACGGGTGCCCGCTGGGACGGCACGGTCTCGTTGCGCCACCGAGACGGGCGGGCCGTGCCGGTGTGGCTGCTGGCCCACCACCGGCGGCCCCGGGACGGCGGGCCCGGCGACTGGCTCGTCGTGACGCCCCTGGAGGGCGGCGGTCCCCGCACCTCCGAGGACCCGCTGGCGACCGCGGCGCTGACCCAGTCGCCGTGTGCCATCGCGGTCTACGACGAGCGGCTGCGGCTGAGCCGGGTCAACGACGCGATGGCCGAGGTGATCGGTCTGCCCGAGGAGCGCATCCAGGGGCTGCGGATCACCGAGATCGGCGGAAAGACGCAGAGTTCGGAGCTGGAGCAGTACATGCTGCGCGTGCTCACCTCCGGCACCGCCGAGGACTTCCAGATCTACATGCGCACCGGCGGCGAGGACACCGCGCACGCGTGGCTGGCCCGGATGGCGCCGATCACGGACGCCGAGGGCCGGGTGCGGGGCGTGTGTCTGGCCGCGCACGACTTCACCGAGAACTACCTGTCGCGGGAGCGCCTGCAGCTCGTCAACGAGGCGAGCGTCCGTATCGGCACCACCCTCGACGTCACCCGTACGGCCCAAGAGCTCGCGGACGTCTGTGTGCCGGCCCTCGCCGACTTCGTCAGCATCGACCTGCTGGACCCGCACGAGCACGGCGGCGAGCCCCCGGCGGCGATCACCGCGCCGATCCGGCTGCGCCGCGCCGCGCACCAGTCGGTGCAGCAGGGCAGCCCCGAGGCCGTCGCCAAACCGGGCCAGCTGAACGTGTACCCGGAGCAGTCCCCGCAGGCCGACGCGCTGGTCGCGGGCCGCACGCTCGTCGCCTCGGGCCGGGCCCTGGAGCTCTGGCTCGCCTGGGACAGGACCCGCACCAAGCGCGTCGAGGAGTACGGCATCCACTCCTCGATGGCCGTCCCGATCCAGGCCCGCGGGGTCACCCTCGGCGTGGCGGTCCTCACCCGGTACCGGCGCCTCGACCCGTTCGCCGACGACGACGTCCTGCTCGCCGAGGAGGTCACGGCCCGCGCCGCCGTCTGCATCGACAACGCCCGCCGCTTCTCCCGCGAACGCGAGACCGCGCTGGCCCTCCAGCGCAGCCTGCTCCCCCGCAAACTGCCGCGCACGGCAGCCCTGGAAGCGGCCTCGCGCTATCTGCCGGCGGCGCGTGCCGGGGTCGGCGGCGACTGGTTCGACGTGATCCCGCTGTCCGGGATGCGGGTCGCCATGGTCGTCGGGGACGTCGTCGGCCACGGCATCCAGGCCTCCGCGACCATGGGCCGGCTGCGCACGGCAGTCCGCACCCTCGCCGACATCGACCTGGCCCCCGACGAACTGCTGACCCACCTCGACGACCTCGTCGTACGGCTGTCCGCGGAGGCCGGCGGCGAGGGCAGCCCGGGCGAGGTCGGCGCGACCTGCCTGTACGCGGTGTACGACCCGGTGTCCCGCCGCTGCACGCTGGCCCGTGCCGGGCATCCGCCGCCGGTCATGATCCGGCCCGGCGGTCCGCCCGAGCCCGTCGACCTGCCCGCGGGACCGCCGCTGGGCCTGGGCGGGCTGCCCTTCGAGTCGGCCGAGTTCGAGCTGCCCGAGGGCACCGTGCTCGCGCTGTACACCGACGGGCTGGTCGAGAGCCGGGAGCGGGACCTCGACGACAGTCAACGGCTGCTGTTCGACGCCCTGTACGCCCCCTCGGACTCCCTGGACGAGACCTGCGACCGGATCCTGCACGCCGTGCTGCCGCCGGGCGGCGCGGCCGACGACGTGGCGCTGCTGCTGGCCCGTACGCAGGGGCTGCCCGCCGAGCAGGTCTCGACCTGGGACATCCCGGCCGACCCGTCACTCGTCGCCCCGATCCGCAAGCAGGTCGTCGAGCAGCTCGACCAGTGGAACCTGAGCGAGGCCGGGTTCACGGCCGAGCTGGTGGTCAGCGAACTGGTCACCAACGCGATCCGCTACGGCGCGCACCCCATCCGGCTCCGGCTGATCCATGACGCGACCACGCTGATCTGCGAGGTCTCCGACACCAACCACACGGCTCCGCACCTGCGCCGCGCCAAGACCTGGGACGAGGGCGGGCGCGGCCTGCTGCTGGTCGCGCAGCTCACCCAGCGCTGGGGCAGCCGGCACACGGCGGACGGCAAGACGATCTGGGCGGAGCTTTCGCTCTTCGACGAGGTCTGAGCCGTATCAGGAGAGTTCGGTCAGCCAGGGCCTGACCTGGCGGCGGGCCTCGTGCAGCCGGGACTTGAGGGTGCCGAGCGGGATGCCGAGGCGATCGGCGATGTCGGCGTACTCCAGGTTGCAGATGTCCCGGTAGACCAGCGGCTCGACGAGGTGCGGCTGCTCCCGCTCCAGGCGCTCCAGCGCCTCCAGGAGGTCGATCTTCGATCCGGCGATCACGCTCGTGGTGCGCGGATCGACGTGCTGTGACACGTCGATCTCGGCGGGCTGCTCGGCGGCCCGCCGCTTCAGCTCGCGGTACTTCTGCCGGGCGCCGTTGGCGACCACCGTGTAGAGCCAGGTGCTGAAGAGGCTGCGGCCCTCGAACGTGCCGATCTTCCGGGCGACCTGCATCAGTACGTCCTGGGCCGCTTCCTCGGCGTCCTCACGGCACGGAAGGAAGCGCCCGCACCGCCTGAGGACCTCGGGTCCGATCGTCCGCAGCAGTTCGTCCAGGGCACCCGGGTCACCGGCCGCGGCCCGCCGCGCCAGTTCCTCGGTCCGCGCCTTGTCCTGCACTGGATCCACTCCTCCGCCTCGGTCTACGAGCAGGCATGATAGTCGCATGCACTTCGTCGAACAGATCGGCCGCTACAGACTCGAACGCCGCCTGGGCACCGGCGCGTTCGGCACGGTCTGGCTCGCGCACGACGACGTGCTCGAGGCCCCGGTGGCCGTGAAGGTCCTCGCCGACAACTGGGCGCACCGCCTCGACATCGTCGACCGCTTCCTCTCCGAGGCCCGCCTGCTGCGCCGGGCCGACTCGAACCGGGTGGTGCAGGTCTACGACATCGGTGAGCTGCCCGACGGGCGGCCGTACTTCGTCATGGAGTACGCCGACGGCGGCACCCTCGCCGATCTGCTCACGTCGGGTCCGCTGCCCGTCCCCGAGGCGCTGCGGCTGACCGCGCTGGCCGCCCGGGGCGCCGCCGCGCTGCACAAGGCGGGCATCGTCCACCGGGACATCAAGCCGACGAACGTGCTGCTGCGCAGCGCCCCGGACGGCAGCTACCGCGTCCTGCTCGCCGACCTGGGCCTGGCCAAGAGCCTGGCGCAGGGGTCGGGCCTCACCCTGGCCGCCGGTTCCGCGGGCTATCAGCCGCCGGAGCAGGCACAGCCCGGGTACGGCATCGACGAGCGTGCCGACGTGTACAGCCTGGGCGCGGTCGGCTACGAACTGCTCACCGGCACGGTCCCGGGGGCACCAGGACAGGTCGTACGCCCGGACCGGCTGCGCCCGGACGTGTCCCCCGAGCTCCAGCGGGCCCTGCTCCGCGCGCTGGAACCGGACCGGGAGAAGCGCTGGCCGACGGCGCGGGAGTTCGCGGAGGAGCTGGAGCGGCTGGCCGCCGAGGCCGCCCCCACGCGCAAGCAGCGCAGGCCGCACAGCCGGCACCGGGGGGTCGCGCTGATGGCGGGGCTGTTCGTCGTGGTGGCCGCCGGGGCGGGCGCCGCGGTGCTGAACTTCCCTTTTTCGTCCGGGAGTTCAGATCTTCGGGTCAAGGACAGCACCGGCCGGATCGTGGCCGAGGTGCCCAACGCGTGGGGCCGTCAGCTGCGCGACTCGGGCTGGAATCCGAAGGCGCTCGGGCTGCAGTCCGGGCAGGAGCCGGGGCTGGCCGTCGCCGACGACCTGTCGAAGTGGCCGGACCTGTCGGCGGACGTGAACGGCGTGTTCATCGGCCTGAGCGAGCACGGCAGCGTGAGCACCGAGGTGGACGCCATCGCCCACTCCGGCTGTCACTACGACGGCAGCCACGCCTATTCGAGCGCGACCTGGCGCGGCACGACCCGCACCTGGAGCGACTGCTCGGGCGGCACGGGCACCCTCTCGGAGACCGCGCTGCGCATGGTCGGCGGCGCCGCGCAGCCCCAGGTGTACGTCCAGATCCGGCAGCACAGCGGCGACGCGACCGCACGCATACTCCGGTCGCTGCGGGTCACCTGATCAGGGTCGGAATGGCTGTCGGCATCACTGTCTGAAAAAATCCGGTGATCCCGCGAACCTTTCGACGCGCACCCGCATCGGACCCTTGTGACAGCGCGCGAGGCGCTGTGCGGTGAACTTCCAGGAGTGTTGAAGATGGCGAACACGTCTCAGTCCCTGCGCCGGGCGGCCCTGCTCGTGAGCGCCGTGGCCGTACTGGGCCTGACGACGGCCTGTGGCGACGGCAGCGGCACGGTGAGCAGCCCGCAGACCCAGTCGGGTACGGCCGCTCCCGCGGGCGGTGATTCCTCGGCCGACGGGTCCGGCACGCCGGCCTCCACGTCGAGCGGCACCAGCACCGCCACCGGCTCGGACCCCGCCTCGTCGGGTTCCTCCACCTCGGCCTCCGGCTCCGGCGGCACCGGCGGCACGAGCACCAACACCGGCACCGCGAGCAGCAGCCGGTGCCACACCTCCGAGCTGAAGGCGAAGGTCGGCGGCAACGACCCGGGCGCCGGGCAGGAGAACTTCCCGATCGTCCTCACCAACGCGTCCGGCCGTACCTGCACGGTCCGCGGCTATCCCGGCGCCGCGTTCCTGAACGCGTCCGGCACCCAGCTGGGCGACGACCCGCAGCGCGAGACCGGCAGCACCGCCACCACGGTCACGCTGAAGCCGGGGCAGAGCGCCTGGGCGGGCCTGACCTTCTCCAACCCGGAGATCAGCGGAGCGAAGACGGCGACCCCCAGCTGGCTGGCGGTGACCCCGCCCGACGAGCAGGACGCGCTGCACGTGAAGTGGACGAACGGAGCGGTGCCTGTGTCGGGCAACTCGTCCTCGGTGCGTCTGACGGTGTTCAGCGCGGGTACGGGTTCCTGATCACGGGTTGCGCGCCGCGGCCTGGTTACATGGGGCGGGCACCACGTCCCGCGTCCCGGAGGACCGTCCCCTGAACACCCCGCTCGCCGAAACCCTGTCCGTCGTCCTGCTCGTCGCCGTCCTCGTGTGGGCCGTCGTCCGTCCCTTCGGGTGGCCGGAGGCGGTGATGGCGGTCCCGGCCGCCGGGATCGCCGTGGCCACCGGGGCGATCTCGCTCGACCACGCGCGGGCGGAGGCCGAGCAGCTCGGACCGGTGGTCGGGTTCCTCGCGGCGGTGCTCGTGCTCGCCCACTTCTGCGATGTGGAGGGCCTGTTCCGGGCCTGCGGGGCGTGGATGGCGGAGTGGGCGAAAGGCAGTCCGAGCCGGCTGCTGACGGCGGTGTTCGCGCTGGCCTCGCTGATCACGGCCGTGCTGAGCCTGGACGCCACCATCGTGCTGCTGACGCCGGTCGTGTTCGCGACGGCGTCCCGGATGGGTGTCCGTCCGAAGCCGCACGTCTACGCCTGCACGCACCTCTCGAACACCGCCTCGCTGCTCCTGCCGGTCTCCAATCTCACGAACCTCCTCGCGTTCGCGGCGAGCGGCCTGAGCTTCACCCGCTTCGCCGGGCTGATGGTGCTGCCCTGGCTGGTCGCGATCGGCGCCGAGTACCTGGTGTTCCGGCGCTTCTTCGCCCGCGACCTCGCGGCGGCCGCGCCCTCGCCGACCTCCGGCGACAAGCCCGAGCTGCCGGTGTTCGCGCTGGCGACCGTCGCCTGCACCCTCGCCGGGTTCGTGCTGACCTCCGCGATCGGCATCGACCCGGCGTGGGCCGCGCTGGCGGGCGCGCTCGTCCTCGCCGGCCGGGCGCTGCTACGGCGGCAGGCGACCCCGCTGACGGTCGTGCGGGCGGCCGCGCCGTCCTTCCTGGCGTTCGTGCTGGCGCTCGGGATCGTGGTGCGGGCCGTGGTGGACAACGGGCTCTCCGACGCGCTCGGGCACCTCCTGCCCGGCGGCACCGGCATCGCGGCCCTGCTCGGGATCGCCGCGCTGGCCGCCGTACTCGCGAACCTCATCAACAACCTGCCGGCGGTCCTGGTCCTGCTGCCGCTGACCGCGCAGTCCGGGCCCGGGGCCGTGCTCGCCGTGCTGCTCGGGGTGAACATCGGACCGAACCTGACCTACGCCGGGTCGCTCGCGACGCTGCTGTGGCGGCGGATCGTGCATCAGCACGAACACGGCGTGGATCTCAAGGAGTTCACGAAGCTGGGGCTGCTCGCCGTGCCGTCCGCGCTCGTCCCGGCGGTGCTGGCACTGTGGGTGTCGCTCCAGGTTCTCTGACACCGAGGGAGGCCGAATGCGTGTGATCGCCTGGCTGGTCGAGGGCACCTGGCCCGCCTGCGTGGACGCCGTACGGACGCATGCGCCGGAGGCGGACGAGGTGGTGCTGCTGCATGTGAGCGGGCCGGACGTGCCCGGGGTCGCGCACGGCGCGTTCGCCGGGCTGCTCGGCCGGGGTGGTCCGCGGCGTGATCCCGGGACCCGGCTGGAGGATCTCGGCAGTACGTCGGCGGCGGAGCTGCTGGAGGCCGCGGCCGAGCGGCTCGGGCGGCCGTGCACCCGGATGGAGCGGGCCGGGCGTGTGGAGCGCGAGGTGGTGGCCGCCGCCGGGGACGCCGATCTGCTGGTGCTGGCCCGTGACGGCGACCGGGCCCGGCTCGGCCCGCACAGTCTCGGGCCCGCCGTACGGTTCGCCGTCGATCACGCGCCCTGTCCGGTGCTGCTGGTGTGGCCGGAGGCGGCGCCGGGCATCGCGACCCTGCCGCCGCCACCTCCACCGCACCACTGAGGTTCAGCGGCCGCCGTGGTAGCCGCCGCCGTAACCGCCACCGCCGTAACCGCCGCCACCCCAGCCACCGCCGCCCTGACCGTTCCCCTCGCAGTACGACGGGTAGTAGTCGCAGTAGTCCATGGTCGGGGCCGCCGTCGTCGGCGTGGACTGCGGGGTCGACGCGCTCGGCGTCGGAGTGGGCGTGGCCGTCGGGGTCTTCGAGGGCGTCGGGGCGGCCTTCTTCGTCGTCGGGGTCGGCGAACCGGTGCTGTCGGTGTCCCAGTTGACGACCTGCATCTGCGGGTCGGCCTTCGAGGTGTCGAAGACCCAGCGCTGCGCCGAGCCGTCCGCCCGGTTCTTCAGGACGAGCGCGCCGCCGCCGTCGGTGGACGCGGGGGTCAGTGCCAGGTCCTGGTTCCAGCGCGGTACGAGGATGCCCTGGAGCGTGAAGTCGTAGCGGATGTTCTTCGCGGTCGCCGAGGACGTGCTGGTGCAGGGGGCGAGCTGTACCTCGAAGGCGAGGTGCGAGTCGAGGCAGAGGCCGGGGTCGGCGGTGCTGCGCAGCCGGCCGTCCGTCTCGTACGACCACTGCTGGCCGGCCGCCGAGGAGCAGGTCTGCAGTTCGGCCTCGTTGCCCTTGAGGGGCTTGTTGCCGGCGACTCCGATGCACAGGCCGGACTCGACGTTGTGCAGCCGGCCGCTGAGCGTGCCCTGGGTGGTGTCGTTCTTGCTGGCCCAGGAGGGGTCGGCGGATTCCTTGCCCGCGCCGGAGGCGCCGGCGGCCTGGTTCTCCGTGGTGGTCTTGTCGCCGCCGGAGCCGCCGATGGACCACAGGACGAGCGGGAGGACGACCAGTCCGCTCACGGTCAGTACGGCCACGGCGAGGTTGCGGCGGCGGACGCGCCGGGCCGCCTTGTGGGCCGATCTGAGTTCGCCGCGCCGCGGGCCGGGGTGCACCGCGAGTTCGGTCGAGGCGGACGACACCTCGGCGGGCAGCGCGCGGCTGCCGGCCCTGACCTCCAGGTAGGCCCGCGCGCCCCAGCCGAGCACCGCTTCGGCCAGCGCGATGCCGAGACCGGCGTTGAACTGGTTCAACTGGTCGGCGGTGTACCGGCAGTGCTTGCAGACGCTGAGGTGCATGGCGAGGTCCGGGTCGACCTCCGCGCCGCCGCGCCGGAAGGTGACGTCCAGCAGCCGGATGTAGCGCATGCACTCGTCGTCCTGGGCGAGTTCGCGGTGGACCTGGAGGCACTCCTCGCGCAACCGGCCGCGGGCACGGCCGAGTTCGACGTCGGCGCCCTCTTCGTCGAGGCCCAGCAGTCCGGCGGGTATCGAGAAGGGTTCGGACTCGACCTCGATGTGCCAGAGCAGGGTGCGGGCCGACTGGTTCAGCCGCTGGAACGCCCGGGAGAGCAGGCGCCGTTCGGGCACGGGCAGCATCCGGGCCGCGCCGCGGTCGCCGTCGCCGCTCGCCCAGCGCAGATCGGGGTGGAGCATTTCCTGCCGGTGGTCGGCGACCCATTCCGCGGCGATACGGCGGACGGTGACCAGCACCTGGGGGCGCCAGGCCGCGGTCGGTCCCGACTGCCGCAGGGATTCCCCGAAGAGCCGGGTGAAAGCTGCCGTGGTGAGCATTCCGGCGTGGTGCGGTCCGTCGGTGCACAGCCGCGCATAGGCGAAGGCCGCTTCCCAGTGCCGGTCCAGCAGTTCGCCGACGGGTTGCAGCGCGGGCGTCGTCCCCGTCCACTTCTTCAGCTCGGCGCTGAGCTGCTCGTCGGTCACTTCGAAGTGGTGAGCGGAAGTCGGGGAATTCGAGGGACCTGCGTCCTTCACGGCTGCATTCCTCCAGGTGAAACGCGGAATTCAGTCCATACCGGCGGGTATGCGACCCCGTCGACAGGTCGACAAAGTCCACCCGTCCGATTGATGGCATCCCGAACGTCCGCCTGGGGCAGCTCTTTTGAAGCAAGGGGGGTGACGTACGGGAGCGGCCTCGAGCGCGCGGAGGGGAATCATCTATGTGCCCGCGCGCCGACAGGCACACCTTTGCACAGGTCAGCGAGGCGGAACAAGGTCTTCCTTCGTTTTGTGCATTGCGGTCCGGCCCCTGCCATTTGACGATTCGTCAATCGGGTCCGTTATGGGATTGCCACCGTATCCACACGGGAAATCCCGAAACCATTGGCCGGAGGCCGCCCGGCGCACCCCGCGCGTCGGACACGGGGACGGCCCTTCTCCCGGTTTTCCCAGGTCATGTTCCGGCTGCCCGGCCCATTGCCCGACGAGTCACCGGCGTCACGGGAGTTGACGGCTTCCACGCCGTCACCGATGAGGGAGTTCACGGCCAACCAATAGGCACATGCCCGGCCTCCTGACACTGTGGTGTGACATAACACCGAGGAGGTCTGTATGACGGCCACGGACATCGGCGCGTTCGCGGAGGACGGGTTCACGGTCGCGCGCGGATTGTTCAGGTACGACGAAATCGACCGGCTCTGCGCGGAGTTCACGGCACTGCACGCGTCCGGCCCGGTCCCCGGGCACTTCGAACCACGCGTCTCCGACGATCCCCTCCGGACCCACCCGAGGGTGATGCACCCCCACGAGATCAGTGAACTGGCCCTGCGTTTCCTCCTGGACGCGCGTCTGCGGAGCGTCCTGGAGACCCTGTTCGGCGAGGAGGTACTGGCCGCGCAGAGCATGTTCTACTTCAAGCCGCCCGGAGCGCGCGGCCAGGCGCTGCACCAGGACAACTTCTATCTGCGGGCCGAGCCGGGCACGTGTGTGGCCGCGTGGATCGCCTGCGACGAGATCGACCGGGACAACGGCGGCCTGGAGGTCGTGCCCGGCACCCATCGCATGGACGTGTTCTGCCCGGAGGAGGCGGATCCCGGGGTGTCCTTCGCGCGTGAGTACGTGCCACCGCCGCCGGGGCTCACGCCCGTGCCGGTCGACATGGCCCCCGGGGACGTCCTGTTCTTCAACGGCAGCCTGGTGCACGGCTCCCGGCCCAACCGCAGCGCGGACCGCTTCCGCCGTTCGTTCATCGGGCACTACGTGGGCCGCTCGGCCGACCGTATCGGGAGTTTCTACCGCACGATCTCGATGAGCGGCGAGCGGGTGCCGCTGGCGGAGAGCGCCGGGGCGGGCCCGTGCGGCACGGAGTTCGCACCACACGGCCCGCACTGACGAACCGTCAAGACGCCCTGGGACACGCCCTGTTGGCGACAGGTCAGGAATGCCCGCTGATCGCGTGCGGAGTGTAGGGCTGCTCCAGCTCCTCCAACTCCTTGTCGCTCAGCTCCAGTTCTACGGCCGCCACGGCGTCCTCGAGGTGCTGCGGCTTGGCCGCGCCGACGATCGGTGCGGCCACCGTGCTCTGGTGCAGCAGCCAGGCGAGGGCGACCTGGGCACGCGGCACGCCCCGGTCGCCGGCGATGCGGGTGACCGCCTCGACGATGGCGCGGTCGCCGTCCTGGTAGAGGCGGTTGCCGAAGTTGTCCGTGCTGCTGCGCTCGGTGGTGGTGCCCCAGTCCCGGGTAAGGCGGCCGCGCGCCAGCGGACTCCATGGCAGCACGCCCACGCCCTGGTCGGCGCAGAGCGGCAGCATCTCGCGCTCCTCCTCGCGGTAGAGGAGGTTGTAGTGGTTCTGCATGGAGACGAACTTGGTCCAGCCGTGCCGCTCGGCGACGTGCTGGTGCTTGGCGAACTGCCACGCGTACATCGAACTCGCCCCGATGTAGCGGACCTTGCCCGCCTTCACCAGGTCGTGCAGCGCCTCCATCGTCTCCTCGACGGGGGTGTGCGGGTCGGCGCGGTGGATCTGGTAGAGGTCGACGTAGTCGGTGCCGAGCCGCTCCAGGCTGTGGTCGATCTCGGACATGATCGCCTTGCGGGAGAGTCCGGCGCCGTTGGGTCCGGGACGGGTCCTGCCGTGCACCTTCGTGGCGAGGACGACCTCGTCACGGCGGGCGAAGTCCTTCAGCGCCCTGCCCGTGATCTCCTCGCTGGTGCCGTCGGAGTAGACGTTCGCCGTGTCGAGGAAGTTGATCCCGGCCTCCAGCGCCTGCCGGATCAGCGGGCGCGACGCCTCCTCGTCGAGGGTCCACTCGTGGGTGCCGCGGTCCGGGAGGCCGTAGGTCATGCAGCCCAGAGAGATCCGCGAGACGTCCAGGCCGGTCGAACCGAGCTTCACGTACTGCATCGTTGCTGCTCCTGCCTTCGAGTTCGGTACCGCTTCGGAGCGTACGACTTCGTGGGTACTCGAAGTCGCGCATGTGCGCGCACCCTTGACGAGTGGCGCGGCCGGGCGCTTTGATCCTGGACGTGCCCGCGCGTGCGGCGCGGTACGCAGAGGTGCGCCCAGCCGGTAGCGGACAGGTTCCAAGCCCGGCCACAGTCGCCAGGACCGCCGCTCCATCCGGTCCGAGGCGGGGTCGTACCCGCGATTGATGGAGCGGACATGCCCGTCAAGGGTGTCTCCCGCGTCGGAGGTCTCGGGACGGCCGCGGTCCTGAGCGGCGCCGTCGCGACCGCAGCGGTCCTGACCTCGTGCGGAACCACGACCAACTCGGCGCCGGAACAACCGTCGCGCGCGGTGCCAGCGGAGAGCCCGTCCCGCGCGGCACCGTCCAGAAGCTCCACTCCATCGAAGAGCGCCACGCCGTCGAAGAGCCCCACGCCGTCGGCGAGCCCGTCGCGCTCCGCGCCCGGCCCGGTCCAACTCCCGCCCCTCCACGCCGACTTCGACTACCAGATCGGCGGCGCCTATCCCCCGCCCGCCGGCGTCCGGATCGTCAGCCGCGACCGTACGGCGTTGCCCGCGCCCGGCCTCTACAACATCTGCTACGTCAACGCCTTCCAGGCCCAGCCGGACGAGCGCGCCTCCTGGCCCGCCGACCTGCTGCTCCGGGACGCGGACGGCGAGGTGGTGGTCGACGAGGACTGGGGCGAGGCGCTCCTCGACATCCGTACCGCGGCCAAGCGGCAGCGGGTGGCGGCGCGGGTGAACCGGTGGATCGACGGTTGCGCGGCGAAGGGCTTCGACGCCGTCGAGCCGGACAACTACGACAGCTACACCCGCTCCCACGGCCTCCTGACGGCGAACGACGCGACCGCCCTCATCGCCCTGCTCTCCCGGCACGCGCACGCCCGGCACCTGGCCATCGCCCAGAAGAACACCGTGGAGTTGGCGGGACTCAGGAAGAAGCTCGGTCTCGACTTCGCGATCGCGGAGGAGTGCGCCGAGTACGACGAGTGCGGGGAGTACGCGCGGGCCTTCGACGACCGGGTCATCGTCATCGAGTACTCCGACTCCGGTCTGCGCAAGGCCCGTTCGGGCTTCGCGGGGAAGCTCAGCATCGTGCGCCGGGACGTGGACGTGTCGACGCCCGGCAGTGCCGACTACGTCCGCAAGATGCGGTGAGGAGGCCGTGATGGGGAACGGGATGTCACGCCGCGGGCTGCTGCTCGGGGCCGCCGCGATCGGTGCCGCGAGTGGTTGTGCGGGCGGTGCCTCGGACGGGGTCGGTGCGGACGGCCGGGTCACCGTGGAGCTGTGGCACGGGCAGGTCGACACGGGCCGCAAGGCAGTGGAGGCGCTGGTCGCGGAGTTCAACCGGACCCACCCCACGATCCGCGTGGACCCGGGCGGCGGTGGGGTGTTGGCCGACGCGATGCTCCAGAAGGTGACCGCCGCGCTCGCCGCCGGCTCCTACCCGGACATCGCCTACATCTTCGGCTCGGACCTGGCCAGCGTGGCGCGCAGCCCGCGGGTCGTCGACCTGACGTCCGCGATGCGCGAAGGGCCGACGCCGTGGAACTCCTTCTGGAAGCCGGTGCGGGACGCGGTCACCGTCAACGGCCGGGTGCGGGCCGCGCCCGCGGTGCTCGACTCGCTGGCCGTCGTCTACAACAAGAAGCTGTTCCGGCAGGCCGGACTCGACTACCCGGAACCCGGCTGGAGCTGGGACCAATTCGCCGCCACGGCACGGCAGTTGACCGACCACGACCGGGGCGTCTTCGGCACCGGCTGGCCGGCCGTCGGCGACGAGGACACGGTGTGGCGGCTCTGGCCGATGCTGTGGGATCTCGGCGGCGAGGTCGTCGCCCCGGACGGCAAACACATCGGCTTCGCCGACCAGGGCGTACGCGCGCTCCGAACCCTCGCCCAACTCGGCCACGACAAAAGCGCGTACCTCGACACCAAGCCCGGCAGCGAGCAGCTCTATCAGGTGTTCCTGAACAGCCGGATGGCGATGGTCGCCACCGGCCCCTGGGAACTCCCCGACATCATCACCGCGAAGATCGACTACGGGGTCGTGCCGCTGCCGACGTACAGCGGGCACGCGGTCACCATCTCCGGGCCCGACACATGGACGGTCTTCGACAACGGCTCGGCCCGGTCCCGGGCGGCCGTGGAGTTCGTGCAGTGGATGAACTCGCCTACACACGATGTCCGTTGGGACATCTCGGCGGGCGGGTTGCCGTTGAGCACGGGTACCGCGGCACGGCCGGAGTGGCGGGAGCACAGCGCCGGTACGGTCGGTCTCGACGTCTTCACCGACTCCCTGCGTTCGGCACGCGTCCGGCCCGTCCATGCCGCGTATCCGCAGATCTCGCAGGCGCTGGGCGAGGCGATCGTCTCCGTCCTGCTCGGCCGGGACTCCCCCGAGAAGGCGCTCCGTTCCTGTGCCGACAAGGCCGACGCGGCCCTACTGATCCCCAGGTGACTTCCCCCTTCCGGGAGACCCCGATGTCCACACTGCCCCGCGCCCTCACCCTTCCCGCGCAACCCGCCGCCACCGCTCAAGCCGCGCGCCGCGCCGCCCGCCGTCGCGCCCGCCAAGAGCGCTCCACCGCTTGGGCGTTCATCGGTCCGTCGGTCGTCGTGATCCTCGGGCTGAGTGTCGTGCCCGTCGTCTGGTCGCTGCTCCTGTCGTTCCGCGCCGACGACCTGGTCACGCCCGGCCGCTGGGTCGGCCTCGACAACTACCGCGCCCTAGCTCAGGACCCCAACTTCCGTACGGCGGTGAGCAATACGCTGCTGTACGCGGCCCTGTACGTACCGCTCAGCCTGGTCGGCGGACTGGCGCTGGCGTTGGCGCTCAACCGCCGGATCCGGCTCATCGGCCTGTACCGCACGCTGGTGTTCATCCCGTTCGTGGTGTCGGCGACCGCGCAGGGCGTGCTGTTCTCGTTCATCCTCGACCCGGAGTTCGGCGTCGCGAACGCGCTGCTGCATCAACTCGGCATCTCCGCCCAGGGGTTCCTCGCAGACCCGGACCAGGCGCTGTACCTGCTGGTGCTGATCTCGCTCTGGAGCGGGGTCGGCTTCTGCGTCGTGGTGTATCTGGCCGCGCTCCAGGACGTACCGCCCGAACTCGTCGAGGCGGCCCGCATCGACGGCGCGAACCGTAGGCAGGTACTGCGCCATGTGACGCTGCCCGCGCTCACGCCGGTCACGTTTTTCCTGGTGCTGTGGCAGTTCATCACCTCGCTCCAGGTGTTCGACCTGATCTACGTGACGACGAAAGGCGGCCCGCTCGGTTCGACGACGGTGATCGTGTACTTCGTCTGGCAGCAGGCCTTCCAGATGTTCACCGCGGGCTACGGCGCCGCGTCGGCGTACGTGCTCGCGGTGGCGCTGTTGGTCGCGGGCGGCGCGCTGCGGGTCGTACGGCGGCGGCAGGGCCGTACGGACGGGGGTGTGCGATGAGTGCGCGGCGGGTGAGTGCGTGGCATCTCGTGCTGGCGCCGCTGGCGTTGTGCTTCGCGCTGCCGTTCGTGTGGCTGCTGCTCAGCTCGGTGATGACGAACGCGGAGATCAACCGTTTCCCACCGGCCTTGTGGCCCAAGGGAATTGACCTCGGCGGCTACCGCTATGTGCTGGGCAACGCGATGTTCCCGCGCTGGTTCGCCAACTCGCTGATCGTGGCGTCGGTGGCCGTCGTGTCGAATCTGCTGTTCGGATCGCTCGGCGGGTACGCGTTCGCGCGGATGCGGTTCACCGGGTCGCGGGTCCTGCTGGGGCTGATGCTGGCGACGATGGTCGTGCCGTTCCAGCTGACGATGATCCCGACGTTCCTGGTGATGAAGTGGTTCGGGCTGATCGACACGCTGGGCGCGCTGATCCTGCCGTCGCTGGTGACGCCGTTCGCGGTGTTCCTGTTCCGGCAGTTCTTCCTCGCGCTGCCGAGGGAGATGGAGGAAGCGGCCTGGATCGACGGGTGTTCGCGGCTGCGGGTGCTGTTCTCCATCGTGATGCCGCTGGCCCAGCCCGCGCTCGCCACGGTCGCCGTCCTCACGTTCCTGTCCACCTGGAACGACCTGTCGTGGCCGCTGATCGCGATCAACCACGACACCCAGTACACGCTCCAGTTGGGCTTGACGACCTTTCAGGGACAGCACCACACCAAGTGGTCGGCGGTGATGGCGGGCAACGTCATCACGGTGGTGCCGGTGCTGGTGGCGTTCCTGCTGGCGCAGAAGACGTTCATCCAGTCGCTGACGTCCAGCGGGCTCAAGGGATGACCCGACATCTCCAACTCCGCTTCTCCGAAAGGACCTTGATGACAGACGGCAGCGCTGTGAAGGTGGCCTTCATCGGCGCCGGCAGTGTGGTGTTCACGCAGGGCCTGCTCGCCGACCTGTTCGCGTTCCCCGAACTCGCCCGTGCCCGGATCGCGTTGCACGACATCGACCCGGAACGGCTCGCCACGGCGGAGGGCGCGGCCCGGCACATCGCCCAAGTACGCGGCGCAACACCGGAGATCACCGCGCACCTCGACCGCCGATCGACCCTCGCGGACGCCGACTTCGTCGTCAACATCGTCCAGGTCGGCATGAACGAGGCCACCCGCACGGACTTCGCGATCCCGGCCCGCTACGGCCTGCGCCAGACGATCGCCGACACTCTCGGCATCGGCGGCATCTTCCGCGCACTGCGCACCTTCCCGGTCCTGCGGTCACTCGCCGAGGACATGGCCGAACTCTGCCCGGACGCCCACCTGTTGAACTACACCAACCCGATGGCGATGAACCTCCTCTACCTGAGCCGCACCGCCCCCGCCCTCAAGGCGACGGGCCTGTGCCACTCGGTGTACTGGACGATGCACGACCTCTCCCAGCTCGTAGGCGTCCCCTTCGAGGAGGTCTCGTACCTGGCCGCGGGCGTCAACCACCAAGCGTGGGTACTGCGTTTCGAGCAGTCGGGGCAGAACCTCTACCCGCTCCTCGACGAGGCGATCGCGAAGGACCCCGAACTGCTGCGCCGGGTCCGCGTCGACATGTACCGCCGCCTCGGCCACTACCCCACCGAGACCAGCGAGCACTCCGCCGAGTACGTGCCCTGGTATCTCCACCACGACAGCGAGATCGAACGGCTACGACTGCCGGTCGGCGCGTACCTGGAGATCATCGAGGAGAACACCGCGAGCTACGAACGCACCCGCGACGCCCTCGCCTCCGGCATCCCGCTCCCCGTCGAGGGCACGCTGGAGTACGCCCCGCAGATCATCCACAGCATCACCACCGGCACGCCCCGCACGATCTACGGCAACGTCCCCAACCGCGGCCTCATCGACAACCTCCCCGCCGACTCGGTCGTCGAAGTCCCGTGCCTGGTCGACGCGTTGGGCGTCCAGCCGACCCGGATCGGCGCCCTGCCTCCGCAGTGCGCGGCCCTCAACAGCGCCTACCTCTCCGTCACCGACCTGGTGGTCCGCGCGGCCACCGACGGCGACCCGCACCACATCCGGCACGCGGCGATGGCCGACCCGGCGACGGCGGCGGCCCTGCCGGTCGAGCGGATCTGGGGCCTGTGCGACGACCTCGTAGAGGCACATGGAGAGCTGCTGCAGCCTGAGCTGCGGGTCCGCCTGGGTCACTGAAGGACATCCGGCGTTGGTGTGACCAGCCCGGCCGCCCGGCGTGGGAGCGACCGGGCGGCGGTCAGGTTCCCGCATCCTCGGCGCAGGCGACCGGCACCCGGCCGGTCGCGGCCGTACGGGAGGAACCCGGTGCCGAGACGTTCGACCAGACTGAGGACTCTGCTGATGGGGGCGGCCGCGCTGCCGCTGGCCCTGGTGTCGCCCGCGTGGGGTGGCACGGACCCTGCGCCGTCCCCGCCCGAGCCGCCGTCGACCCTGTGCGCGCCCGCGGGCACCCTGCACGGCGCGCACGGCCAGCATGCCGTCGTCAGCCTCTGCGCGGGCAGCGGCACCCCGACCATGGCGGTCTCGGCTCCCGCGACCTGCGGACAGCTCAGGTCGGCCGTCCGGTACACGTGCCGCACCTCGGGCACCTGGACCGCCGAGCGTGACGGCGGGACGGCCGCGTCCGGCACCTTGCCGGGGTCGGGCCAGTATCCGGGCCCGGGGACGTACGCCTTCACGGCCACCGTGCGCGTCCGCTCCGCGCCCGAGGGCGTGGACCTGCAGGGCACCGTCCGCGCCACGCTGACCCTGACCGCGCCGCGGCCGAAGGTCACCCACGGCATCGAGGTCGACCGGAGCACGCTGCGGCCCGACTCGGTGACCACGCTGACGTACACGGTCCACCGGCACAGCGAGGAGGGCGACGGCAGCGCGCGGTTCGGGCTCATCGCGGAGGAAGGCACGGGCGCGGAGCTGACCACGTCCGACCCGCGCTGCGTCAATCCGCTGGTCGGCCGCCACCCGTCGCAGGCCCGGCTCCCGCACGCCCTGGACTGCGCGCTCACCGATCTCCAGCCGGGCCACCCGGACACGGTGGTGGTCCGGGTCGCCGTCAAGTCCCGTTGTTCCACGGTGGTTTCGAAGCTGGGGTACTGGATGCCGCAGGGCCAGGCGCTGTACACCGGGGGCATGCTGGCGGGACCGACCGTGACCTGCGGCTAGAGCAGCTCCAGCGCCCTCTCCCAGCCGAACTCCGGGCGCCCGCCGCCCGGTTGGACCTCACCGGAGTACGGGTCCCCGAACCGCACGCCCATCCCGCGCAGCCGTATCAGGCTCTCCTGGTAGGCGGGGTGGGCCGCCAACGCGTCGGCCACACAAGGGAGTACGACGGTCGGGACGCCCAGCCCGTACGCCTCGCACAGGGTGCCGAGGGCGAGGGTGTCCGCCGTACCGGCCGCCCATTTGTTGATCGTGTTGAAGGTGGCGGGCGCGACGACCACGGCGTCCGGCGGCGGGAAGGGACGCGGGTCGCCCGGCACCCGCCAGGCGGACCGGATGGGGCGGCCGGTCCGCTCCTCGACGGCGGGGATGTCGAAGAAGCCGGACGCGGCGACCGGGGTCGCGATCACCCCGACCTCCCAGCCCGACTCCTGCGCGGCGGCGATCAGTTGGCCGACGCCGGCGGCGATCCCGGCGGCGCAGACGACGACGTAGAGGAAGGGCTTCGAGTCCTGTTCGATCACCCGGGGAGCCTACTGAAGCGGGAACGAGCGCCCGCGCTCCTCCTCGGGTCGCGTCCCGAAGACGCGGCGGTCCTTCTCCAGGATGGCCAGGTCGTTGATGCTCGCCTCGCGCCGGGTCATCAGGCCGTGCTCGTCGAACTCCCACAGTTCGTTGCCGTACGACCGCCACCACTGGCCGTCGGCGTCCCGGCACTCGTACTGGAAGCGGACGGCGATGCGGTTGCCGTCGAAGGCCCACAGGTCCTTGCGGAGCGCGTACTCCTGCTCGCGGGCCCACTTCGCGGTGAGGAACGCGACGATCTCGGCGCGGCCGGTGACGAAGGTGTCGCGGTTGCGCCAGACGGAGTCCTCCGAGTAGGCGAGCGCCACCCGCTGCGGGTCGCGGGTGTTCCAGGCGTCCTCGGCGGCCTGGACCTTCTGGGCGGCGGTCTCGCGGGTGAAGGGCGGGAGGGGAGGGCGGTCGGCCATGGTCGTCTCCAGAGCGGCGAGATACGGAGAACGTGCGTTCTCTCGATGGCTGCTAACGTAGAGAACGCACGTTCTCAGGTCAAGGAGGGGTCGGTTCGATGGACAGCGAGGTCGCCCGGGAGCAGGCGCTGGACGCCGCCGAGAAGCTGTTCTACGGGCGGGGGGTTCAGGCCGTCGGCATGGACGCCGTCCGCACCGCGTCCGGGCTCTCCCTCAAGCGGCTCTACCAACTCTTCCCCGCGAAGGAGGAGTTGGTGGAGGCGTATCTCGAACGGCGTGACCTGCGCTGGCGCGGACGCCTCGCCGAGCATGTCGCGCGGCACGATGATCCGCGGGAGCGGATTCCGGCCGTCTTCGACTGGCTGGAGGAGTGGTTCGGCGAGGCCGATTTCCGCGGGTGCGCGTGGATCAACTCGTACGGCGAACTGGGTGCGACCTCGGAGCGGGTGGTGGCCCAAGTGCGGGCGCACAAGCGGGCGTTCCGCGAGTACCTCGCCGGTCTCGTGGCGGACGCGGGGCTGCCCGACGTACTCGCCGGGCAGTTGTTCCTGCTGGCCGAGGGTGCCATGGTCACGGCGGGCATCACCGGGAGCGCGGAACCGGCGGTGGAGGCGCGCGAGGCGGCCCTGGCGTTGTCGCGGGCGCGCGCCAACTGAGGTCAGGCTGCGGCGAGTTCCGCGAGTGTGGCGCGGGCCCTGGTGAGGGAGTCCGCCGCCAGGTCCTCCAGCCCGGCCAGTTGGGGCAGGACGTCGACCCGGGTCAGTTCGGCGGCGACAAGGTGGAGGTTTTCCGGCGGGACGCCCAGGTTGCCGAAGTAGGCGTGCAGGTACGGCATTTGGAAGTCGAAGTGCTCGCGCGGGGTGCCGGGGCCGTAGCCACCGCCGCGTGCCATGACGGCGACCACGCGGGTGTGCCGCAGGAGGCTCTCGCCGGTGTCCGGGTCGGTGAGCGCGCCGGGGAAGGTGACGCGGTCGATCCATGCCTTGAGGGTCGCGGGCACGGAGAAGTTGTACATGGGGACACCGAGCAGCAGCGTGTCGGCGGCGAGGAGTTCGGTGATGCAGGGGAGAGTCCGCTCCCATTCGTGTCGCTCGGCGGCGGTCTCGATCAGCGCGGGGACCTTGGCGGGCGGGACGAATCCCTCGCGTTCCACGCGGCGGCCGAGGGTGGTGTAGGCGGGGGTGATCGGCGGCACCGGCGCGGCGGACAGGTCGCGGTGACGGTGGTCCGCGGTACTGCCGTGGTGGGTGTGCCAGGTCCGCGCGAAGGTCTCGGTGAGTTGCCTGGTCACGGAGTCGGCGGTCGGGTCGGCGCTGGAGTCGATGTGCAGCAGCATGGCGTGGTCACCTCGGTCGGTCCGTGTACGTCTTCGTGTACGTCGGACTGGTGACGGAGCACGGCGAGGAAAGGTGACCCATGCGGGGGCACGACGAGTTGGCGGAGCGGTTCGAGGAGCGGCGCGGGCGGCTGCGGGCGGTCGCGTACCGAATGCTGGGGTCGCTCGGCGAGGCGGACGACGCGGTGCAGGAGGCCTGGCTCCGGCTCAGCCGTACGGGCGGCGACGGCGTCGACAACCTCACCGCCTGGCTGACGACGGTCGTCTCGCGTATCTGCCTGGACATGCTCCGCTCGCGCGCGTCCCGACGGGAGGATCCCTACGGCGACGACGTGCCGGAGCGAAGCGCCGACGACCTGCCCGAGGACGAGGCCGTACTCGCCGACTCGGTGGGGCTCGCGCTGCTGGTGGTGCTGGATGCGCTGGGTCCGGCGGAGCGGGTCGCGTTCGTGCTGCACGACCTGTTCGCGGTGCCGTTCGACCGCGTCGCCGCCGTCCTGGACCGGTCCCGGCCCGCCGCGAAGAAGCTCGCCAGCCGGGCCCGGCAGAAGGTGCGGGGCACGCCGGTGGTGCCGGGCGCCGAACTCGACCGGCACCGGGAGGTCGTGGAGGCGTTCCTGTCCGCCGCGCGGGGCGGTGACCTCGGCGCGCTCCTCGACGTCCTCGCCCCCGATGTCGTCCGGCACGCCGACCCCGCCGTGCTGCCGCCCGGCGTTCCGGCCGAGCTGCGCGGGGCCCGGGCGGTCGCGGAGGGGACGGTACTGCTGCGGCACCGGACGCGGTACGCGACCGTCGCCCTCGTCGACGGGGACGTGGGGATCGTGGTCGCGCCGGGGGGACGGCTGTTGCTGGCACTCCGGGTGAGGGTCGAGGGTGGGCGGGTCGCCGCGTATGAGGTGGTCGCGGGGCGGGAGGGGTTGCGGGGTATCGAGGTGGGGGTGCTCGGCTGATCGGCTCGGGCGGTGGAGGGGGTGGCCGACAGGTCGGCCACCCCCTACGGAACGACCCGCTCAGCCCACCGCCTTGTCCGACACCGTGATCGCGCTCACCGGGCAGGCCCGTGCCGCCTCCTTGAGCATCGGGTCGTCGGTGTCCTCCTTGCCCGGCAGCACCGCGCTGTAGCCGTCGTCGTCCTGGGTGAAGACGTTCGGGGCGGCCAGGGCGCACTGGCCCGCCCCGATGCAGATGTCCTTGTCGATGTGGATTTCCGTGTGCATGGAGCGCAGCCTCTTACCAGGTCACGGGGAGTTCCAGCATCCCCTGGATCGTGTCGCCGGGTTTGAAGGGGATCTCCTCCGCGGGGACGGCCAGGCTCAGCGTGGGCAGCCGCTCGAAGAGACTGCGCAGGGCGATCTCCAGTTCGGCGCGGGCGAGGTTCTGGCCGAGGCACTGGTGGATGCCGAAGCCGAACGAGACGTGGTGGCGGGTGGGCCGGTGCCAGTCCAGGGTGTCCGGGGCGGTGTAGACGTCCTCGTCGCGGTTGATGACCGCGGCCGAGAAGATCACGCCCTCGCCGGCCCGGATCGTCGTGCCGTCCACGTCGATGTCCACGAGGGCCTGCCGCACCAGCCCGTCCACGATGGAGAGGGACCGCATCAGTTCCTCGACCGCGTCGGGCAACAGCCCTGGATCGTCCCGGAGTTCGGCGAGCCGCTCGGGGTGGAGCAACAGCGTGAAGGTGCCCAGGGAGATCATGTTGGCGGTCGTCTCGTGGCCCGCGACGAGGAGGATGATCGCGAGGGAGATCAACTCCGCGCGGTCCAGCGCCCCTTCGCTCAACTGGTCCCGGACGAGGTCGTCCAGCACCCCCTCGCCCGGACTCTCCAGTTTGCGGTCGATCAACTCGCCCAGATACGCCTCCAGTTGATCGCGGGCGTCCTGACTGTCCTCGGGCTTCGGACCGCGCAGCAGGCGCCGGGACTGGGCCTCGAAGAACTCGTGGTCGGCGTACGGGACGCCGAGCAGCGCGCAGATCACCATCGAGGGGACGGGCAGCGCGAACGCGGACACCAGGTCGGCGGTCGGACCCTCGGCGATCATCACGTCGAGCAGCTCGTCGACGATCCGCTGGATGTCGGGCCGCATCGCCGTGGCGCGCTTGACGGTGAAGGCGGGGATCATCATCCGCCGCTTGGTGCGGTGCTTGGGGTCGTTCTCGCCGAGCAGGGCGACCTTGCGGTTGCGGACCGCGGCGAACCGTTCGTTGATCGCGGGGAAGTCGGGCTGGCTGCGGTCGGAGGACAGCCGCTGGTCGGCGAGCAGTGCGCGGGCGGTGGTGTGCCCGGTGACGAGCCATGCCGGGCGGCCGTCGTAGAGCGTGATGCGGGTCAGGGGGCGGGCGCTGCGGAGGGGGTCGTAGCCGGCGGGCGGGTGGTAGGGGCAGGTGCGGTCCTGCGGGAAGGAGACGGGTTCGGGCTGGTCGGTCAGATCCGTCAGTTCCGTCAGATCCGTCATGGAAGACCTCGCAGACGAAGAGTGCGTCTTGCCGATCTTCATTAGATGCCCGAGGCACCTATAAGGCCACCTGATGTTCGGCCAGATCGGTGGTACCTACAATCTGGCCGAACCGCATGACCCCGGCCGACCGACGATCACGGCCGCGGGACCGGTCCGACGTCACCCGCCCGCGACCGGAGTCCCGCAGTCCGCCGGGGCGAAGGCCCGGGTCACGGCGAGGCTGTCCTCGTACACGTGATGACGGACGATCACCCCGTCCCGGACGGTGAGATGAAGAGCGAACCTGGCGCGATACGGCCGTCCGGTGGGCCTGGCGGTCAGCCGGATCTCGCCGAGAACCACCGCGTCCTCGCCGTCGACCAGGACGCGCTCGATCTCGGTGCCCACGTGTCCCGGCACATGGTGCGCGGCGAGCTCCCGGAAGTGGTCGGCGGCGTCGGCGCGGGTGGCACGGTGCCGGATCCACGGGGTGGCGGGGCTGCCGTGCGCGTCCTCGGGCCAGTCGAGCCTCCAGTCGACGTGCTCGGCGTACAACTCGGCGATGCGCTCGGGCTCGGCGTGGCCGATCCGGTGCAGGAGGTCTGCTACGACGGTGCGCGTGGTCGGGGTCGCGGACATCGGGCGCTCTCCTTCGGCCGGTGATCGTGTGGGGTGCCGACTGTGCCGGAGAGACCGTTCCGGTGCGATTACCTCCGAGGTAGTCACCCGGTGGAGGGGGCATGGCCGAAGAGAGTCGCGGTATGGATGAATCACGCACCGGCTGGTGTTGAATCTCGGTGCCAGACAGCCGTAGAACGCGAGATGGGACGAATGCCATGCCTCTTGAGGGCGAGTACGAACCCAGCCCGTCGCAGTGGGTCCGCGACCAGGTCGAGCTGTACGAGAGCTCGGGCGGTACCAAGGGGACAACGTTGGCGGACACCGGTCTGCCCGTCATCCTGCTGACGACGGTGGGTGCCAAGAGCGGGAAGATCCGCAAGACCCCGCTGATGCGTGTCGAGCACGACGGGACCTACGCCGTCGTCGCCTCGCAGGGCGGCGCGCCCACGCATCCGGTGTGGTACTTCAACGTTCAGGCCGACCCGCACGTCGAACTGCAGGACGGGCCGCAGAAGTGGGACCTGACGGCCCGCGAGGTCACCGGCGACGAGAAGGCCGCGTGGTGGGAGCGGGCGGTCGCCGCGTACCCTCCGTACGCCGAGTACCAGACGAAGACGGACCGCCAGATCCCCGTGTTCGTCCTCGAACCGGCCGCCGGAAGCTGAGTACCGGAGTCTGACCGGCCCGGAGAGATTTTCTTGTTTCCGGGGCGCATGAACCGGTGACCGTCGGGCATCCGACGTTCAGGCCCCGCCGCGCTCCCCCGTCGCGGCGGGGCTTTTCCGTGCCTCCTCCGCCGGCCGGTCGGTGATGTCCAGGAAGATCTCGCCGGCCTCGGACACCGCCTCGCCGAGCGACCGCTTGATCCGCACGGAGACCTCCTCGACCCGCTCGCTGTCCATCCCGGGAACCAGGTCGATCCGCGCGGCGACCATCGTCGAGTCGAGTCCCATCCGCATCGTGAACAGCGCCTCGACGCTGTCGATCTCGGGCTCGGCCGCCAGCAACTCGCGGATCCTGTCGCTCAGTTCGGGGTCTACGGCCTCACCGATGAGCTGGTCGCGGGCGTCGCGGCCGAGGCGGTAGGCGACGTAGCCGAGCAGCACACCGATCGCGATCGACGCGGACGCCTCCCACACCACCTGACCGGTGATCATGTGCAGCGCCATGCCGACGATGGCGAGGGTCACGCCGACCACAGCCGTGCCGTCCTCCGCGACGACGGTCCGCAGCGCGGGGTCGCGCAGCGCGTCCATGCCACCGCCCTGCGCGCGCACCTGGTGCAGGGCCCGCAGCAGGGAGATCCCCTCCACGACTAGGGCGACACCGAGCACGATCAGGCCCACGATGTAGCCGGTGGACGTCTCCTCGGCTCCGTTGCGCAGGGCCTCGACGCCCTGGAACACGGAGAAGCAGGCGCCCATGACAAAGATCCCGACTGCCGCGAGCAGCGACCAGAAGAACCGCTCCTTGCCGTAGCCGAAGGGGTGCCGCTGGTCGGCGGGGCGGCGGCTGCGGCGCAGGGCCGCGAGGAGGAAGACCTCGTTGAGGCTGTCGGCCACGGAGTGCGCGGCCTCGGAAAGCAGCGCGGGCGAGCCCGCGACCAGCCCGCCGACGGCCTTGGCGGCCGCGATCACCAGGTTGGCGGCGAGCGCGACGAGGACGGTGACGCGGGTCTTCCGGTCGGATTCGTGGTCGGCAGCTGTGTCGCTCATCTACGCCGACTGCCCCTGAAGGTGCTGCCCACACCCTCTACCGGAGGACCGGTTTCGATGACACCGTCGGGATGCCGACCGTCCCGACCCGTCAGCCCGTGCGCAGAAGGAGATCCCCGTGGCCAAGATCAAGAAGAAGAAACTCCCCCTCCTCTACCAGCCCGTCGGCCTAGTCCTGGGGCTGGTGAGCGGTGCCCTCGCCGGCCGTGCCTTCCGCGCCACGTGGAAGGCGATACGGCACGAGGACAACGCCCCCGACCCACTGGACCGGGACCGCGGCTGGGCCGAGATCCTGATCGCCGCCGCGCTCCAGGGCGCCCTCTTCGCGGTGGCGCGCAGCGCGGCGGACCGCACCGGCGCGAAGGCCATCGAACGCTCGACCGGGGTCTGGCCGGCGAAGGACAAGGGCGGCCGGGAGTAAGGCGGTTGGGGGCCGGGAGCGAGGTCGCTCAGACCTGGTCGGTGGCCGTCGGCGGTACCGGGCGGAGTGTGAAGGAGTGGCCGGCCGGGTCCGCGTACACGCGCTCCTCGTGCGGGCCCGGCATGTCCTTGGTCTCCAGCGGGCGGCCGCCGAGTCCGATGATCCTGCGCTCGGCCTCGTCCATGTCCTCCACCAGGAAGTCCAGGTGGACCTGCTGGTTGTTCTCGGAGCGGGGCCAGCTCGGCGGGGTGGCGCTGAGGTCCCGGCGGAACGCCAGCCGGGTCCCGTCCGCACCCCTGATCTCCACCTGGTCCAGGGTGATGTCCGTCTGCTCACCGTCCAGCAACTCCGTGTAGAACACGGCGAGTTTCTCCGGCTCGACCGCGTCGAGCACCACGAAGCTAGCGTTGACCAATGCCATGTGTCCTCCGAAGACTGGGGCGGGCAAGGGTCGAGTCCGGTTGCCTCGCCCCCAACGGATATCCCCGTTCCGCGAGTTGATGCCGAAGTCCGGAGTCGATCAACGAACGTGCAACAACCGCACGGCTTCCCTGGTTCGGGTGGGACGCGGGATGTCAGAGTGAGACGGGTGAAGCCCCGTATCGCCGTAGTGACCCTCGCCGTCTGCACCGCGCTCGCTCCGCTCGGCGGATGCGGCAGCGGTACCGGCGCCCGTGAATCGACCCCGTCGTCCGGAGAACCGACGACGGCCGCCGCGAGCCGAACTCCCGCTCCCGGCAAGGGCTCCAAGGACCCCGACGACATCAACGGCGACGGTCACCGCGACCTCGTTGTGCCGATCGTCGTCGGCGGCGGCGAGGGCGCGACCGACGAACGGGTCGGTGTGGTCTACGGATCGGCCAAGGGCCTCGACCCGTCGACGCGCACGGTCTACGGCCGCGCCGACCTGGGACTGCCCGAACCCGGCAGGCAACTCCTCGCCCCCAAGGGCTCGTTGTCCGCCGCCGACCTCACCACCGCCGATCTGGACGGCGACGGCTTCCCGGACTTCGTCACCACCGTCCAGGGCGCGATGACGTCGGACGACAACGTCACCGCCCCGCGCACCCTCCCGTACATAGCGTGGGGCGGCCCGAACGGACCGACGGGGAAGGCCTCCGCCACGCCGGTCCAACTCCCGCGGAGCGCGACGAAGTTGGGCGTCCGGTCCGTGGTGCGCGGCGACTTCGACGGCGACGGGCACCACGACCTCGCCGGGTTCGCGTACAACCAATCGTCCCTGGTGGTGATGTACGGCCCGTTCACCCGCTCGGGCGCCCCCGCCCGCACCGACACGACCCTCCCCTGGGCGGACGGCGACCTCACCGCCGACGCCGTCGCCCCGACCGGCACACCCCGCGCGACCTCGCTCCTGGTGCACGCGGTGAGCGACGGCGGGCAGTCAGGCACCACGCTCTACACCGCCCACCGGGGTTCCCAACTGTCTTCCACCGGACGCCGGTTGAGGAGCGGCAACGCCCACGCGTTCGGCGACTTCGACGGCGACGGACAGCGCGATGTGGCCGTGGGCGACGACGGCAGCCGTAACGACGAGCCCGGCTACGAGACCGAGCCGCCCGACGTCGACGGTTCGCTCGCCGTCTATCCCGGCACCGGCGGCGCACCGGTGACGTACCGGCTCCCCGAGGCACCGAAGTCCGCGCGCACCCAGTACGGGCCCGGTGGCTACGTGTCCGCCGACCCGGACGGCGACGGCCGTGACGGCATCCTCGTCGCCACGTACGAGGGCGCGACGCTCATCGACGGCACCCGGCGGACCAGGGTCCTGCGCCACGGGCCGGCCGCGGAGGACGGCAGGAAGATCCCGGCGAAGTGGCGGCACGCCCGGCCCGCGGGGGCCGCCGACTTCGACGGTGACGGCAAGGACGAACTGGTCCTGAACTGGGGCGCGGACGCGAGGTTCGGCACCTACGGCGAACGCGCCACGCGCTGGTGGATCACCGAGGGCACGACGACCGCGAACAAGGCGACGTTCACGACGACGGCCTTCGCCCCGCGCGCCTCGCAAACCCCGCCCTCGCCATAGCGATCGGGCTCAGTCGGCCACCAGCCACTCCCCGTCCCGCATCAGGTCCCGCCCCTTCAGCTCGTTGGCCTCCCGCCAGGCCTGTACACGCTGCGGGCGGATCCTGAAGTACAGGTAGGGCGTGGTGAGTTGGCGCGGATCGAAGCCGGTCTTCGAGGCGAAGATCTCTGCGTCCTCCTCGGGCAGGTCGTCCGGCGTCAGCGTCACCACCGTGCCCTCGATCATCACGACGTCCCGGGTCGGCCCGATGCCGAGCCGGGCGACGCCCGTCGCCGCGAGGTTGCGGCCGGTGGGACTCGCGGCCGGGGTGGCGAACAGCAGGGTCGTGCCGTCCCACACGAACGACAGCGGAACGAGATAGGGCGCTCCCCCGTCCTCGCCGGCCGTGGCGACCCAGGCGTCCTCATCGTGCTCCAGCCGACGAAGGGTGTCCTGCTTGCGCTGCTTCGCGGTGCGCGCGGGCTCATGAGTCATGACCCCAGTCTGCCGCTCAGCCCTCCGCCGCCGCGCGGATCTCGGCGAGCCGCGCCGCGGCCGCGCTGAGCAGCAGATCCAGGGCGGCCGGGTAGGAACTGTGCCGCATGGTGGCCACAAGGTGCCGGGCCGTGGCCGCGATGTGCGGATGCGTGTCGGCGGGCAGCCGCGCGTACGTCGCCTGCCATACGGCCGCCTCCGCCTCGCGGGCCGGCTTCGGCAACGCCGTGTTCGCCGAGTCGAGGGCCCCGAAGGCGAGGGCCTGATCGACGTAGGCGTGATAGATCCGCACCGCCTCGGCATCGGGGAACCCGGCCCCGCGCAGCACCCCGAGGATCGCCTCCACGGCCTGGATCTCGTACACCCGCCCGGTCACCCGGTACGAACTGAGCACCGCCGCCCTCGGGTGCGCGAGCGCCCCTGCGTGCACGCGCAGCCCCAGTTCGCGCAGGTCGGCCCGCCAGTCGCCGCTGGGTCGCCAGGTGCGCAACGTCCGCCCGATCAGCTCGTCCGCGACCGCCAGCATCAGGTCGTCGGTGTGCCGGAAGTACCGGTACAGGGAGCTGGGATCGGCGCCGAGAGCGCGCCCGAGCCGGCGCACGGACAGGGCATCGGCCCCATGCTCCTCGATCAATCTCAAGGCAGTCTCGACGATCAGCTCCTCGGACAGGACGACGCCCTGTTTGGTGGGGCGCCTGCGCTGCCGGGCGGCGGCCGGGACGACACGCTCGCTCATACGGCACCTCCTCGATGGTCCGTCCGGGCGTCCGCACCTTACGACAACACCGTTGACCTGTTAAGTGCGCGGGCAGTTTCATGTGCGTTCACCGGGGCCGTTCGGGCCCCCCGGTGCGAGCGGAGAGCACGCCATGAACGACACGCCACCCCCGTCGGGGCCCGCACTGCGCAAGTCCCTCGGTCTGCTGGACGGCGTCGCCATCGCCGCGTCCAGCACGGCCGCGACCACCAGCATCGGCATCGGTCTGGGTGTGACCGCCGGGGTGGTCGGGCTGCATCTGCCGGCCATCATGCTGCTCGCCTTCCTGCCGATCCTGGGCATCGCGGGCGCCTACTCCCGGCTCAACCGGGTGGAGCCGAACGCGGGCAACGGCTATGTGTGGGTGGGCCGTTCACTCACTCCCTGGCTCGGCTTCCTGGTCGGCTGGGTGAACATCGTCGCCACGATCGCCTTCCTCGCGTACACCACGGCGGTCACCGGCTCAGCGATGATCCAGCTGGCAGGCGAGGCCGGAGTGCACCGAGTCGCCGGCCTCACCCTCGACCCGGACTCGACGGCCCAGACGACCGCCGTAGGCATCCTGATCCTCGTAGCCGTCACCCTCACCGCCGTGACCGGCGTGCGCACCGCCGCCCGCCTCCAGGCCGGACTGCTGATCTTCGAGTACGTCGTCCTGCTCGGCTTCTGCGGCTACGGCATCGTCACCGGCCCGCACGCCTTCAGCCTGAGCTGGTTCGACCCGTTCGCGATCCCCTCGGCATCGGCGCTCGCGCAGGGCCTGCTGCTGTCGGTGTTCTGCTACTGGGGCTTCGAGGCCGCGTTCACCGTGAACGAGGAGGTCCGTGACCCGCGCGACGCGTCCCGGGCCGGGCTCATCACCCTCGTGACGATGCTGGGCCTGTTCCTGCTCGGCTCGATCGCCTTCCAACGGGTGTTGTCCGAGGACGAGTTGGCGGGCCACGGCGCCCAGGGCCTGGCGTACTTCGGCGACCGCCTGGCCTCCCAGCCACTGGCCGCACTCCCCCTGGTAGCCCTGATGTTCTCGGCGGTCGCCTCCCTCCAGGCGGGCGTGATCCCCACCGCCCGAGGCATGTTCGCGATGAGCCGCGACCGCACCCTCGGCCCGGTCTGGGGCAAGGTCAGCGCCCGCTACGGCACTCCGGCCCTCGGCACCCTGCTGATCGGCGCGCTGGCAACGGCAGTTGCGGCACTGTCCCTGGTGATCCCCCGCCTGGCCGACATGATCATGGCCACGGTGAACGCCGTCGGAATCGTCGTAGCGCTCTCCTACGCCCTGACCGCACTGGCCGCGGCCGTCCGCTTCCGCGCCCTCCTCCGGGAGGACTGGCGGCAGGGCATACGCGCGGTCGTCCTGCCCACACTGAGCGCCATCTCCCTTCTGGCACTGGGCGGTTACCTCGGCTGGTCCTTCTACACCTCCACCGATCACCTCGAAGTCAGCGCGGACAACGGCTGGTTCCTGTTGCTCACCCCGCTGGCGATGATCGCGTCCGGCTTCCTGGCCGCCGCGTGGGCCAAGTGGGTGCGCAGATCGCCGTACTTCCACTCCGGCCGAGGCACCGACGCCGACGCGCCGCAGCTTCTCGCCACCTCCCGATAACCCCGCAAGGATACGAACCATGCACGCAGACCTCCTCTTCACCAACGGCCCTGTCCTCACCCCCGAGGGCCGCACCGCGACCGCCGTGGCCGTCACCGGCGACCGGATCACCGCCGTAGGCCATGCCGAGGTGCACGAGCTCGCCGGGCCACGCACCCAAGTCGTCGATCTGGCAGGGCGGTTGCTGCTGCCCGGGTTCCAGGACGCGCATGTGCATCCGGTGCCGGCGGGTCTTGAGCTGACCCAGTGCGATCTGACGCGGGCCAAGACGGCGGAGGACACGATCGCCGCCGTACGGGCCTACGCCGACGCGCATCCCGAGCGGGAGTGGATCACCGGGGGCGGGTGGTCGATGGAGGCGTTCGAGGGGGGTACGCCGACGAAGGAGCTGCTCGACTCGGTCGTTCCGGACCGCCCGGTGTATCTGCCCAACCGGGACCATCACGGCGCCTGGGTGAACAGCCGGGCCCTCCAACTCGCGGGCATCACAAGGGACATGCCCGACCCGGTTGACGGCCGGATCGAGCGCGACGCGTCGGGCGAACCGGCCGGGACACTCCAGGAAGGCGCGATGCAACTGGTCGGCCGCCTCACCCCACCCGCCACACAGGCCGACCGCCTCGCCGCACTGCTGCACGCCCAGCGACACCTCCACGCGCTCGGCATCACCGCCTGGCAGGACGCGCTGGTCGGCGAGTTCCTGGGGATGGACGACCCGTCGGACGCGTATCTCGCGGCCGCCCGGGACGGCTCGCTCACCGCGCGGGTCGTAGGCGCGCTGTGGTGGGACCGGGAGCGCGGCGCCGAGCAGATCCCCGAACTCGTGGAGCGGCGGGCCCGGTTGAGCCACGGCCGGTTCCGCGCGAGCAGCGTGAAGCTGATGCTGGACGGGGTCGCCGAGACCGGCACGGCCGCCCTGCTCGACCCGTACCTCGACAAGTGCGGCTGCGCGACGGCCAATCGGGGTACCAGCTTCATCGACCCGGACCAACTGCCCAAGTACGTGACGGAGTTGGACGCGCTCGGCTTCCAGTGCCACTTCCACGCGCTGGGCGACCGGGCCGTACGAGATGCTCTGGACGCGGTCGAGGCGGCACGGGCCACGAACGGACCGAGTGACACCCGGCCGCACCTCGCGCACCTTCAGGTGGTGCACCCGGACGACGTGGCGCGCTTCGCACGGCTCGGCGCGGTGGCGAACATCCAACCCCTGTGGGCCGCGCACGAACCGCAGATGGACGAGCTGACGATTCCGTTCCTCGGGCCCCAACGGGCCTTGTGGCAGTACCCGTTCGGGGCGCTGCTGCGTTCCGGAGCCACCCTGGCCGCGGGCAGCGACTGGCCGGTGAGCAGTCCCGACCCGCTCCAGGGCATCCATGTCGCGGTGAACCGGGTCGAACCCGGGGGCGAGGGACCGGTGTTCCTGCCGGGCGAGCGCCTCGACCTGGCGACGGCCATCACGGCGTACACCGCGGGTTCGGCCTACGCGAACCACCTGGACGACACAGGGCGAATCGCGCCGGGGGCGCTGGCGGATCTGGTGGTCCTTGACCGCGACCCGTTCGCCGCTCCGCCGGAGGAGATCGCGGAGACGCAGGTAGCGCTTACTTATGTGGGAGGCACGGGAGTTTACGCAGCCCAGGAGGCGTGAACAGTAACGGGGATCACGATCGCGGCGCGGCGTAGATCATCTAGGCTCTGGGCAGCCTCGTAACCGCTGGTGGGACCAACTTTCGTACCACACAGCGTAGTTCGAGGGTGCGGGCGGTCGAACGGGCCGTCCGCTCGCGGTGGGGGGACTCAGTGTTCCGTCTCCCGAAAGGAAGCGCATGCCTCAGGACGTCACCTTCGACCTCCCCTTCGACACTCCCGTCAGCGAGCACCTGGAGTACGCCCGTGCCCGCCATCTGCGCTGGATCTGGGACATGGGCCTGGTGCGCAGCCAGGCCGGGTTCGAGGAGTACCGGTCGTGGGATCTCCCGCAGGCCGCGGCCCGCACCTATCCGCACGCGTCGGCCGCGGACATGGTCGTCCTGATGAACTGGTTCTCGCTGGCGTTCCTCTTCGACGACCAGTTCGACGCGAGCCAACCGGATCGCGCCGACCGAATACTGGAAGTGGCACGGGAGTTGATCGTCACGCCGTTGCGTCCGGCAGGCAGCAGGCCCCGGGTGGTCTGCCCGATCACCGTGGCCTGGGCCCAGGTCTGGGACCACCTTTCGGATGGCATGTCCCTGACCTGGCGGACCCGGTTCGCCGCGTCCTGGGGCCGGTTCCTGGTGGCGCACTGCGAGGAGGTCGACCTGGCGGCCCGGGGCATCGCGGGCACGCTGGACCTCGACGAGTACACGGAGTTCCGCCGCCGCACGGTCGGCATCCATCACAGCATCGACGCCGGCGAACGCAGCCGGGGCTTCGAGGTGCCGGCTCAGGTCCAGGCCCACCCGCTGATGGAACGCATGCGCGACCTCGCCGCCGACACCATCGGCTTCATGAACGACATCCACTCCTTCGAACGCGAACGCCGCCGGGGCGACGGCCACAACCTGATAGCCGTCCTCCACCGCGACCGCGGCCTGTCCTGGGAAGCGGCGGCGGATGAGGCGTACCGCATGACGAACGCCCGCCTCACCGAGTACCTCGACCTGGAAGCCCAAGTCCCCCAGATGTGCGACGAGTTGGCCCTGAACGAGGACGAACGCCGCCGAGTCCACCAGGGCGTGGAGGCCATCCAGCACTGGATCAACGGCAACTACGAGTGGGCCCTGGTGTCGGGCAGGTACGAGACAACAGCGGAGTCGGCAAGCAAAGGCTCAGTGGACGACCTGCTGGCAGTGTGATCCGAGGGCAAGCTGCCCGGCCAAGGGGCCGGGCAGCTTGTTTTTAGGGGCGCGGGGAACTGCGCGACCAGCCCCCACGTGCCCGCAGACAAAGAACAAACCACTTACACGGCGAACTCAACCGGCAGCCGGTCCAATCGAGACTCCCACGTAGACGCCGTAGAAGTCAGCTCCTCCACAGCCACCCCCAACCGCAACCCCGGCAGCCGATGCAGCAACACATCGACGCCGACCTCAAGAATCGCCTGCCCAATACTCTGCCCCGGACACTCGTGCGGCCCCGAACTGAACGCCAGATGCGACTGGTTCCCCTGCACAGAAACCCCCGCATCGGGCCGAACCTCCGGATCACCATTCCCCGCAGCGAGCCCCAGGACAATCAGATCCCCCTCCTCGATCCGATGCCCCCCGAGCTCAAGATCCGCCGTAGCGAACCGCCCCGGCAGAACGGCCAACGGCGGGGTGTCCCACATGACTTCCTCGACAACCGCCGAGACAGTCAACTGCCCACTCACCAGCCCGGACAGCCGAGACGCATCCGTGAGAATCCGCTGCAACACCCGAGCCAACAGATTGCTGGTAGTGGTGTGCGCGGCGATCAACACGAGCCGCAGATGCATGACGACCTCTTCCGCATCGAGCCCAGCCGGATGCTCGATCAACGCGGTGGTGAAATCAGAACCCGGCTCGGCCCGCTTACGCTCGGCGAGTTCACCGAGGATCTCGATGATGCGGTCGTTGTGCAGCAAGGCGTCTTCCCCACCCTTGAGCACCTGCGCACTGGACTCGACAAGCCGATCCCCGTCCCCCGCAGGAAGCCCCAGAATCCGGGTGAGGACAAGCATCGGCAGATACTCGGCGTAATCCGCCACCAGATCAGCCCGACCGGTGTCCGCGAACGCGTCAATCTGCTTGTTGGCGAAGTAAGTTGCGTGCCGCCGGACCCCCCGCCCGGCCGCGGCCAACAGCCCGTCGGTCACCGCACCCCGTAGCCGACGGTGCGGCTCCCCGTCCTGGGAGACACAGTCCGGCCGCCACCCCACCATCGGCATGATCGGCGAGGTGTCCGGCACCCGCCCCTCCCGCCAGTCCCGCCAGATCCGCGCGTCCCGGGAGAACTGCCGGGGACTGTCCAGCACCCGCCGGTTGTCGCGGTACCCGAGGACCAGCCAGGCGGGCACGTCCCCTTCGAGCAACACCGGTGCCACCGACCCGTGTTGCTCGCGCAGCCGCTCGTAGATGCCGCGCGGATCGGTCGCCGCGTCCGGCCCGTACAGCCGGGTGAGGTCCTCACCCGGGCCATGGGCGACCGGGCAGCCTCGCGGAGCGTCGGGGCCGTTTAACGTCTGGTCGGTCATCGGGGCTCCAGTGCGACGACGGCCGAGCGGTCCTTCAAGTGCCGTATCAGCGCGACCAGTACGTCACGGCTGGAGTGGCGGTCGCGGGCGTCGCAGGCCACGACGGGGATGTCCGGGGAGATGTCGAGGGCGTCCCGGATCTCGTCGACCGGATGCTCCGGGGAGTCGGGGAAGACGTTCAGCGCGATGACGAACGGGACCTCCTGCCGCTCCATCTCCTCGATCGCCCGGAAACTGGAGGCGAGGCGGCGGGTGTCGACGAGGACCACCGCGCCGAGCGCGCCCTTGAACAGGCCGTTCCACAGGAACCAGAACCGCTCCTGGCCCGGGGTTCCGAACAGGTAGAGGACCAGCTCGTCGTTGAGGTGGATCTTGCCGAAGTCGAGGCTGACGGTGGTCTCCGTCTTGTCGGCCACCCCGATGAGACGGTCGTCGCCGGCGCTGGCCTCGGTGAGGGTCTCCTCGGTGGTGAGCGGCTTGATGTCACTGACCGAGCGGACCATCGTGGTCTTCCCGGTGCCGAAGCCGCCGGCGATCATCACCTTCACCGAGCGGGTGCCGTCACCGGCCGGTGCGCCGGGCCGGTCAAAGCCGTTGAAGTCCACTGAGTACCTCCTCAAGGAGCGCGAGGTCGGGCCCGCGGCCGGCGCCGTGCGCCGGGATGGGGTCACGGGCTTCGACGCGGTCTGCCTCCAGCAGATCCGCCAGCAGCACCGCGAGAATGTTGAAGGGCAGTCCGAGGTGGGCGCCGAGTTCGGCCACCGACAGCGGCTCGCGGCAGCGCCGGAGGATCTCCTCGTGCTCGTGCTGCATACCCGGTACGGGCGCGGCGCGGGAGACGATGAGGGTCGCCACGTCGAGGCTCGACGCCGAACCGCCCGGTCCGCTGCGCCCTCCGGTGAGGACGTAGTAACGCTCCAGACCGGAGGGGTCGATGGGCCGGCGGGGAGCACTCATCCAGAGTGCTCCTCCAGGCGCGCGGTGGTGCCGAGGAGTTCACCCATCCTGCGGGCCAGGTCCCGCATCTGGTGTCCGAGCAGGCCCTGGTCGAGGCCCTCCCGGGCCAGCACGCCGAGATAGGTCTCCACACCCGCCCGGACGACGAAGAGGTGGCCGCCGTCGACCTCGATCATCGCCAGCCGCAACTGCCCCGCGTACTTGGGGAATTGCTCCGCGACCGGCTGGGCCAGCGCCTGCAGGCCGGCCACCACGGCCGCGAAGCGGTCCACGTCGTCGGGATCCTCCGCGCCGAACGAGGTGATCGCCTTGCCGTCGCTGGAGGCCACGAGGGCGAAGCGGATCTCCGGGATGCTCTCCACCAGATCGCGGAGCGCCCAGCTCACGTCGGTTCCCTGTTGCGTCATGTGGACTCGTCGCTCTCTTCAGTGCTGTGCTCGGTGAACTCGCGGCCTGCGGACGCCGGTTCCTCCCCCGGTGCCTCCCGTCCGGCCGTGGCGAAGGCCGCCAGGCCGGCGAAGGAGGCGTCGGGCGGTACGGCGGAGACGGCCATCTCCCCGGTCCGCCCGGCCGGTTGGAGCCGCGCCGTCTCGCCGCGCCTGCTACGGCGCCTGGGCAGCCCGCCGGATGTGGTGTCCTCCGCCCCGGCGGTTCCGGCCGGGGTCCCGTCGTCCGGGACACGTGTCAGCGCGGCTGTCGCGGGGGCCTGGAACGACGGGGTTCCGGTCACGGAGGACGCGGGCAGCCGGCTGAAGTACTTGTGCGGGACCACGACGACGACCGAGGTGCCGAGCCAGGGCGAGTCCGCGAAGGTGACGCGGATGCCGTAGCGGCGGGCGAGGGTGCCGACGACGCGCAGGCCGATGCTGGCGTCCTCGGAGACACCGCCGAGTCCGGGGCCCGCGCCGGTGCCGGCGAGGGCGTGTTCGGCCTCGCGCTTGGACTCCTCGCTCAGGCCCTTGCCGGAGTCCTGGATCTCGATGCCGACGCCGTTGGGCACCTCCTTGCCGGAGACGATGACCGGCTCGGTGGGCGGCGAGTAGCGGGCCGCGTTGTCCAGGAGGTGGGCGAAAATCAGCGTGAGGTGGTCCACCAGCCCGCCGTCGACGCCGAGTTCGGGCAGCTGGCGTACGTCGACGCGGTGGAAGTCCTTGATCCGGCCGATGCCGCCGCGCACCACGCTGAGCAGGCGCTGCGGTTCCTGCCACTGCCGGCCGGGCCGGTCCGAGCCGCCGAGCACACCGACGCTCGCGGCGAGACAGTCGGCGGGGCCGATCTCCTGGTCCAGCTCCATCAGACCGCTGGCGACGGCGGGCAACCGGCCGTGCTCACCCTGGAGTTCGTGCAGTCGGCCGCGCAACTTGCTGGTCAGTACGTGGATGCGGTTGCCAATGCTGATGACGGCCTGCTCGGCGGCGGTGGAGCGGTTGAACTCCTCCTCGACGCCGATGAGCGAGGTCCGCAGCACCTTGCGCAGTTCGGCCTGGAGCTCGGCGCTGACCTTCGCGCACTGGCTCGCGGCCGGCAGCAGGTCGTCGATGGCGTCACCGGCACGCAACTGCGCGAGTGCCTCGGGGAGTTGTTCGTCGGCGAGGCGGGCCACGGCGGCGAGCTGGTGGGCCAGCTGCTCCTGCCAGACCTCGGCCTGGTCGGCGAGCTGCGCCTCGTAGGACGCGGCCTGCTGGGTCAGCCGCTCCTCGAACGCCCGTGCCTGCTCGGCGAGTTGGGCTTCGTAGGCGCCGGAGGTGTCGGCGAGTTGGGTCTCGTAGGCGCCGGCGTGTTCGGTCAGCTGCGCCTCCAGCGTGGCGCGTTCGGTGCCGAACTTCCGCTCCAGGCCCGCCACATGCTGCAGCCACTGCTGGGAGTGCTCGGCCTGCGCGGTGCGGAAACCGCTTTCGGAACGGCGCAGTCGATCCTGGCTCCGGACGAGCAGTCGTACGCACACGGCACTCGCCACCGTGGCCGCCGCTCCGGCCGCGGTCGTGGCTATTCGCTCCGGGCTCATGAACGTGGCGGCGACGGTCCCACCCCCTAAGGCCAGCGGCATCAGCCACCAGCTGTACCAGGCGACCGGTGCCCGCGCCGCCGGTGGCGGAGTGGCGAGTTCCATCTGCATCCTTCGAAGCGACACGAACGTACAGGGGGGTGTGCGAGGACAGACCGCACTCAGGAGGACGCCCCACGAGCCGACCGGTCACGATCACGTCAACTCGCTGCGCCGCAGGGGAGCTTATCGGGTTTGAACGGTAAAAGATCAACCTCGAGGTGGTGCGGAAGTGAGGGTTCCGTCACGCTCCGAGAAGTCTGAACATGGACAGGTGTCCAGTTATAGTAGACACCTGCCCAAGAAGATGATCCAAGAGGACGAGGAGTCGATCGATCATGGAAACGCTCGCGAATGTGCTGGTCGGACTGGTGGCCGCGCTGCATCTGTACATCCTGGTGCTCGAAATGTTCCTGTGGGAGAAGAAGCCCGGGCGCGGCCTGCACGGCTTCGACCCCGATATGGCCAGAGCCACCGCACCGCTCGCCGCCAACCAGGGCCTGTACAACGGCTTCCTCGCCGCGGGTCTGGCCTGGGGCCTGATCGCCGCCGACCCGACCGGCTTCCGCGCCCAGGTCTTCTTCCTCAGCTGCGTCGTGATCGCGGGCGTCTACGGCACGGTGACGGCGAACCGGCGCATCCTGTTCGCCCAGGCGCTGCCCGGCGCGGTGGCCCTGGCCGCCGTGCTGATCGCCCGGTGAGCCGCGCCGAGCCCGAGGACCGGCGGGCCGCCCGCACCCGGGCACGGCTGCGCCAGGCCCTCCTCGACGAGTGCGCCGAACACCCCCTGGAAGAGGTCGGCGTGGCCGCCCTCGCACGCCGCGCGGGGGTCGGCCGGGCCACCTTCTACGTCCACTACGACGGCCTGGAAGCGCTTGCCGTCGACGCCTGCGCGGACGTCGTACGGGAGGCCGTGGAGGCACTGCACGCGTGGCGCGGCCGGCCCGACCCCGTGCACGCGCCGCCCGCGCTGCCGGAGTTCTTCGCGGGCCTGCTTCCCCACGCGGCCCTGTACCGCGCCCTGTTGAGCCCGGGCGGCGGCGGCCCGCTCGGCCGGGTCCTGCACCGGGACCTGCGCGCCTACAGCCTCCGCGAGCGCGAACTCGCGGGCGCGGCGGACGCCCCGCTGGTCGCCTCGGCCGTCGCCGGGACCTTCGGCGGGGTCCTCGCGGACTGGCTGCACGGCCTGTTGGAGGGCACGCCGGAGGAAATCGCCGACCAGGTATGGCAGTTGCTGGTCGCGCTGCACATGAGCCGGTGACGGCGGCTCACTGACAGGCCTGGCCGTCCTTCACCAGCGGCCAGGCCTCCACGCCGTCGGGCGTGCGGACGTACGCCGTCGACGCGTCGGCCGTGAGCCACAACTGCCGGTCCTGGTACCGGTATCCGGTGTCATGGGCGCTCTCCGGCATCCGGACGTCGCCGTCGTAGGGAGCGGTGAGCATCCCGGACGGCAGCACCTTGTCCGGGTCGCGGGCGTACAACCTGCCCTTGTCGCCTTCGCCGGTGTGCAGGAAGTGCGCCTTCTGCCAGTCGCAGTGCGCGGCACCGACCGAGCTGCTCACCACGGTGGTCGGCACGCGTTTGCCGTTCCTGTCGGTCCAGATCTCGTAGCCGTGCGCCTTGGTGAAGCTCGCCGGGAGTTCGGCCGGATCGCAGGAGGCTCTGGTCTCCGGGCCCCAACCCGGCCTGTTCTTACGGTCCTTGGCGACGATGACGGCCACCTTCGTCCGGCCGCCGACGTCGTAGGAGAACAGGACGCGACCGTCCGCCTTGCGCTCGACGCGGTAGCCCGTGCGCGGCACGTCCGGCTGCTCGATGTCGAAGTACGTCCGCAGGCCGCCCTCGGGTGTCTTCCCGCCGTCGCCCTTGCTCCATGTCTCGGCGCCGCCGCCCGCGTACATCGAACCGTCGCACTCCAACGCCCGCCCCGCGGCGCCCGATTCGTCGGACGCGGTGGCCGGTACGTACAGCGGTCCGGCGTAGGGCGTGGCCGGTGGGGTGCCCGCGACCACGATGTCCTTCCCGTCCTCCGTGCCGCATCCCACCGCCGTCACGGCCACCAGTACGGCGACCCCTGCGAGTCCTCTGCGCATGCCCTGCCCCCTCATGTCGTGTTCCTACGACGCGCGGGCGGGCCGAAACGTTGGGGTTCAGCGCGTTGTCTGGAACGTGCGCCGGTACGCCTGCGGGGAGACCCCGATCGCCGCGTGCAGGTGCTGCCGCAGGGACGCGCCCGTCGCGAAGCCGACGCGGCCGGCGATCTGGTCGACCGAGAGGTCGCTGGCCTCCAGGAGGTCGCGGGCGCGGGCGATCCGCTGCTGGATCAGCCAGCGGCCGGGGCTGAGGCCCACCTCGTCGTTGAAGCGGCGGGCGAAGGTGCGCAGGCTCATACCGGCGTGCCGGGCCAGGTCGGTCAGGGCGAGGGGCTCGTCGAGGCGGGTGAGGGCCCAGTCGCGGGTGGCGGCCGTGCTGGTGACGCCGGCGTCCGGCACCGGCTGCTGGATGTACTGGGCCTGGCCGCCGTCGCGGAACGGCGGGACGACGCAGCTGCGGGCGACCGCGTTGGCGAGTTCCCTGCCGTGGTCCGTGCGCACGATGTGCAGGCAGATGTCGACTCCGGAGGCCGCGCCGGCGGAGGTGAGGATGCGGCCGTCCTGGACGAAGAGCACGTCCGGGTCCAGGTCGACCTGCGGATACAGGGCCCGGAAACGGTCGACGACCTGCCAGTGGGTGGTGGCGCGGCGGCCGTCGAGGAGACCGGCGGCGGCGAGCACGAAGGCGGCCGTGCAGATCGAGACGATCCGCGCGTCCGGGCGGATCCGGGCGAGGGCGGCGGCGATCTCGTCGGGCAGCCCGGCGGGGATGCGCGTGGTCGCCATGGAGGCGACCACGACCGTGTCCGCCGTTTCGAGGATCTCGGGGCCGTGCTCCACCGTGACCGAGAAGTCGGCGTTGGTGCGCACCGGACGGCCGTCGACCGTGCAGGTCAGCACCTCGTAGTGGCCGTCGGCCGCGCCGAAGATACGGCTGGGGATGCCCAGCTCGAAGGGGTAGACGCCGTCGAGCGCCAGGACCACGACCCGTTCCACATGCTGCATGGCACGATTCTATCGAAGGTTGGCCATCGTGCCATTTCCTTGTCGGGCGGGACCCGGCAGGCTGACTGACCATGAGCACTGTGAACACCATGCGCGTCATCACGCAGAACGCCCTCGGCGGTCCCGAGGTCCTGGAAGAAGTACAGGTCGAGCGGCCCGCGCCGCGTGCCAACGAGATCCTGATCCGGGTCCGTGCCGCCGGGCTCAACCCCACCGACTGGAAGCACCGGGCCACCGGCGGCTTCCTCGGCGAGCCGCCGTTCACCCTCGGCTGGGACGTCTCCGGCGTCGTCGAGGCCGTCGGCGTCGGCGTCGCCCGGTTCGCGCCCGGCGACGAGGTCTTCGGGATGCTGTCGTACCCGTGGGGCCACGGCTCGCACGCCGAGTACGTCGCCGCTCCGGCCCGCGCCTTCGTCCACAAGCCCGCCGGGATCGACCACGTCCAGGCGGGCGCGCTGCCCCTGGTCTCGCTGACCGCGTGGCAGGCACTCGTCGAGAACGCCGAACTCCAGCCCGGACAGCGGGTGTTGATCCACGCGGCGGCCGGCGGGGTCGGGCACGTGGCCGTGCAGATCGCGAAGGCGCGCGGCGCCTATGTGATCGGCACGGCGAGCGCGGCCAAGCACGACTTCCTGCGCGAACTCGGCGTCGACGAGGCGATCGACTACCGGGAGACCGACTTCGCCGACGCCGTGAAGGACGTCGACGTCGTCCTGGACATGCTCGGCGGCGAGACCGCGCTCAAGTCGCTGCGGGTGCTGCGGCCGGGCGGGATCGTGGTCTCCATCGTGCCGATGGGCAAGCCGGACTTCTACGAGGAGGCCGAGCGGCTCGGCGTGCGGGCGGTCCGGATGCTCGTCGACGCCGACCGCGCCGACATGGAGTCGATCGCGGACCTCGTCGAGGCGGGCAAGCTGCGCGCGACGATCGCCAGGACGTTCCCGCTGGCCGATGCCGCCGAGGCACACGCGCTCGGCGCCACCGGCCGCACCGCGGGCAAGCTGGTGCTGACGGTCGACTGACCGACCGAACAGGTCAGAAGGTGAGCACGGGCTTGATCGCCTTGCCCGCACTCATGTCCCGCACCGCCTGGTCGATGTCCGCGAACGGATACGTGGTGATCAGACGGTGCAGCGGCAGCCGCCCCTCCTTGACCAGTCGCACCAGCGCCGGGATGAAGCTCTGCGTCTCGCTGTCGCCGAGGGTGATGCCGACGATGCGCTTCCCGGGGAGCAACCCGTTGACGTCCAGGGCGACTTCGCTGCCGAACGGCGGCGCCCCTACGACGACCAGCGTGCCCCGGGCGGCGAGCGCGTCGGCGCCCTGCCGGAGGACGCACACGTTGCCGGTCGTCTCGACGATGCCGTCGGCTCCCTGGCCGTCGGTCAGTACCGCGAGGGTCTCACCGAGGTCGGCCTCGCCCGCGTTGACGGTGTGGGTGGCGCCCAACTCCTTTGCCAGCGACAGGCGTTCACCGACCCGGTCGACGGCGATGATCCGGGTGGCCGGGGTGAGCGCGGCGGCCATCACCGCGGACAGGCCGACGGCTCCGGCGCCGAGTACCACGATCGTGTCGCCGAGCCGGGGCTCGAGGACGTTCCAGACGGCGCCAACTCCGGTCTGAACTCCGCACCCCAGTGGGGCGATCGACGCCAGCGGCACGTCCGGGTCGACCTTCACCAGGCTGCGCTCGTCGACCAACGCCCGCTCGGCGAACGAGGATTGGCCGAAGAAGTGTCCGCCGAGGGGCTCGCCGTCGCGGCTGATGGTGCTGCTGCCGTCGGCACGGCGACCGCCGATGAGGTTCAGCGGGAGCCAGGTCGCGCAGTAAGCGGGGTGGCCGCCCTGGCAGTTGCCGCAGTCGCCGCAGGACGTGAAGGACAGGACGACGTGGTCGCCGGGCGCGACCCCGGTGACGGCCGAGCCGACCTCCTCGACGACACCGGCGCCCTCGTGACCGAGAACTCCCGGGAGCGGAAAGGGCAGTCCGCCGCTGGCGGCGCCAAGGTCCGTGTGACACAGGCCGGTTGCGACGACCCGGACGAGCGCCTCGTGCGGGCCCGGTTCGGCCAGTTCGACGACGGCGAGGGTGAAGGGTGCGCCGCCCGACTCGACGACGGCCGCGCGCGTGGTGGTGGACATCGTACGAACTCCTAGGTGGGAGAGGTCAGTCGAGGGAGACGACGACGGACTTGGTCCGGGTGTACGCGGCGAGGCCCTCGGGGCCGTACTCGCGGCCGAAGCCGGAGTCCTTGACGCCGCCGAAGGGGACGTTGGGGTCGAGCATCGCCCAGTCGTTGATCCAGACGATGCCCGCCTGGAGCCGGTCGGCGATGCGGTGGGCGCGGGCGAGGTTGCCGGTCTGGATGCCCGAAGCCAGGCCGTAGGGCGTGGAGTTGGCGAGTTGGACGGCCTCGTCCTCGGTGTCGAAGGGCTGCACGGTGAGCACCGGGCCGAAGATCTCCTCCTGGATCACCCGGGAGTCGTTGGCGAGGTCGGCGATGACGGTGGGCTTGTAGTAGTAGCCCCCGTCCAGGTCGAGCCGTTCGCCGCCGCAGACGATGCGGGCGCCCTCCTTGCGGGCGAGGTCGACGTACTCCTCGACCTTCCGCAGGTGCCGCTCCCCCGCCATCGGTCCTACGACGGTCTCGGGCAGCCGGGGGTCGCCGAGCGGTACGCCGGGGACGGCGTCGGCGAGGATGTTGAGGAGGGTGCTGTAGACCGGGCGCGCGACCAGCAGGCGGGGGCCGCCCATGCAGAACTGGCCTGTGTTGAAGACGAATCCCTTGATGACCGCGCCGACGGCCTTCTCCAGGTCGGCGTCCTCGAAGACGAGGTGGGCCGCGTTGCCGCCGAGTTCCATGGTCACGGGCGTGAGGTTCTCGCCGGCGACGCTCGCGGCGTGTCGGCCGACGGCGGTGGAGCCGGTGAAGGCGATCTTGTCGACGCCGGCGTGCCGAAGGAGGGCCTCGCCGGCGACCGGGCCCGCGCCCGTGACGACGTTGACGACGCCGTCCGGGACGCCGGCCCGCTGGAGCAGGCGGGCCATGTAGAGGGCGCTGAGCGGAGTCTCGTCGGCGGGCTTGTGGACCACGGTGTTGCCGGCCGCGAGGGCGGGGGCGAGTTTCGAACCGGCCAGAATCAGCGGGAAGTTGAAGGGGGTGATCGCGGCCACCACGCCGAGCGGCTCGCGCTTGGTGTAGGCGAGCGCGTTGAGCGGGGTGTCGCGGGTCGCGCCGTCCAGGGAGAAGGCGAGGGCGGCGTAGTGCTCGTAGTCGTTGGCCGCGTTGGTCACGTCGACGGCGTGGCACAGGGTGATGGGTTTGCCTACGTCCAGGCTCTCCAACCGGGCCAGTTCGTCGGCGTTCTCGCGGATCAGCTCGGCGACGCGGTGCAGGATCCGGCCGCGTTCGCGGCCGCTGAGCCCGGACCAGTGGCCGTTGTCGAAGGCCTCGCGGGCGGCGCGGACGGCGGCGTCCACGTCGGCGGGGCCCGCCTCCGCGACCGTGGTGACGACCCGGCCCCGGGACGGGTCGACCACCTCGGTGCGCGCTCCGTCGGCGGCCTCGCGCCACTGCCCGCCGACGAACAGGCGGCCGGGTTCGATCTCGAAGGCGGTCATCGCCACTCCTCAGCATCGTTGCCAGGACTATCGTTGCCAAGATTTCAACCAACAGGATTCCTGTTGGTTTCCCCTCTGGTCCGCAGTCTCATTACAGACAGGTTTCCTGTCAATGCTCTAGGGTGAATCCATGGCTGAATCCCTGGTTGGCGCCCACGCGACAAAGGCACCCCCGTCCTTGCTGTACATGGTCAAGCAGGTGGAGCTGGTCGTGCGCTCACGCCTGGACGAGCTGGTCAGGCCGTACGGGATCACCGCACTCCAGTACACCGCGCTCACGGTCCTGGAGCGACACGACGGCCTGTCCGCGGCGCAGCTCGCCCGGGACTCCTTCGTCACCGCGCAGTCGATCGCCGATCTCGTGCGCTCACTGGAGGGGCGCGGGCTGATCCGCCGGGAGCGCAATCCGCGGAACCGCCGCGAGCTGCTGATCCTGCTGACCGGGGAGGGGCGCGCGCTGCTGACAGGGTGCGCCGGGCCGGTACGGGAGCTGGAGGATCGGATGGTCGCGCAGCTCACGGCACATCAGAGCGAGCAGTTCCGGCAGGCACTGTCCAAGGCCTGGCACGCACTGTCGTGAGCCCGGGCGTGCGCCGGTCCGTGGCTGCCGCGCACATCACAGAAAGCTCTGGCTAGATTCGAAGACATATGTCAATCGAACATGCTCAAATTCACTCCATCGAGGGTAACTTGCAGGGCGGGGAGCGCTTCTACGCTCAACCCCGCTTCACCGAGGGCCGGTTGGAGGCGATGTGGACGTGCAGCAGGAACCCGCGCCGCTGACCCGGTATCTGCGGGTCCACCGGGACCGCGGGTTCACGGTCCTGGAGTTCCGCGGGGAGATCGACATCGCCTCGGCGACGGAGATCCTGCCGTATCTGGACCGGGTGACGGCGCGGCCCCGCGCGCGGATCGTGATCGACCTGAGGCAGGTCGAGTTCTTCGACTGCTCGGGGCTGCGCCTGCTGTTCCGGGCCCGGCAGCGGGTGCTGGAGCGGGACGGGCGGCTGCATCTCGTCTGCACCCACCCGCTGACCCTGCGCATCCTGCGGGTCACCGGGCTGGGCCGACTGCTGCCGCCGCAGCCGACGCTGGACGCGGCCCTGGGACAGCCCGAGGCCACGTCCGGCACGTTATGAGCCGCGCCCTTACACGAACTCCCGCGCGGGCAGCGCTACTTGAGGATCTTGGTGACCTGACCGGCCCCCACCGTGCGCCCGCCCTCACGGATCGCGAACTTCAACCCCTCCTCCATCGCGATGGGTTGGATCAGCTCGACGTGCATGGTCGTGTTGTCGCCCGGCATGACCATCTCGGTGCCCTTCGGCAGGGTCACCACACCGGTCACGTCCGTCGTGCGGAAGTAGAACTGCGGGCGGTAGTTGTGGAAGAAGGGCGTGTGCCGGCCGCCCTCGTCCTTGGACAGGATGTAGGCGCGGGCCTCGAACTCCACGTGCGGGGTGACCGATCCGGGCTTGATGACGACCTGGCCGCGCTCCACGTCCTCGCGCTTCACGCCCCGCAGCAGCAGGCCGACGTTCTCGCCGGCCCGGCCCTCGTCGAGGAGCTTGCGGAACATCTCGATGCCGGTGACGGTCGTCCGGGTCTTCTGCGGGTGGATGCCGATGATCTCCACCTCGTTGTTGACCTTCAGGATCCCGCGCTCGATCCGGCCGGTGACGACCGTGCCGCGCCCGGTGATGGTGAAGACGTCCTCGATCGGCAGCAGGAACGGCCGGTCGACGTCCCGTACCGGCTGGGGCACGAACTCGTCGACGGCGGCGAGGAGTTCGAGCACCGAGGCGGTCCACTCGGGGTCCCCTTCGAGGGCCCGGAGCGCGGACACCTTGACCACCGGGAGGTCGTCGCCGGGGAACTCGTACTCGGTGAGCAGTTCCCGCACCTCCAGCTCGACCAGTTCCAGGATCTCCTCGTCGTCGACCATGTCCGTCTTGTTCAGGGCGACGACGATGTACGGCACCCCGACCTGCCGGGCCAGCAGCACGTGTTCCTTGGTCTGCGGCATGGGTCCGTCGGTGGCCGCGACGACCAGGATCGCGCCGTCCATCTGGGCGGCGCCGGTGATCATGTTCTTGATGTAGTCGGCGTGCCCGGGGCAGTCGACGTGGGCGTAGTGCCGGTGTTCCGTCTGGTACTCGACGTGCGCGATCGAGATCGTGATGCCGCGCTGCCGTTCCTCAGGCGCCTTGTCGATCTGGTCGAACGGCGTGAAGGGGTTGAGGTCGGGGAACCGGTCGTGCAGCACCTTCGTGATGGCCGCTGTGAGGGTGGTCTTGCCGTGGTCGATGTGACCGATGGTGCCGACGTTCACGTGGGGTTTCGTCCGCTCGAACTTCGCCTTCGCCACGGCGAGTCCTCCTGATCACCTCGGTGCTGCCGAGCGTTGCTCCGTCCCCTCCTGTCTATTCGTTCGGCGGCGCGTCGAACAGGGCGCTGACGGACTCGCCGTTGTGAATGCGGCGTACGGCCTCGGCGAGCGCCGGGGCGATGGACAGGATGCGCAGCTTCTCGGTGCGCTCCTCCTCGGGCACCGGCACCGTGTTGGTGCACACGATCTCCAGCACGTCGGGCTGCTCCCCGATCCGCTTGAGCGCGCCCGCCGCGAACAGGCCGTGGGTGCAGGCGACCCGGATCGAGCGCGGCCCCAAGTCCCGCAGCCGGTCCAGGAGTTCGAGGACGGTGCTGCCCTTGGCGATCTCGTCGTCCAGCACGATGACGTCCCGGTCGGCGATGTCACCGATCACGGAGCTGATGACGACCCGGTCGTCCGCGTACCGCTGCTTGGCGCCGGCGGCCACCTGGGCGCCGATCAGTCGCGCGAACGCGGCGGCCTCCTTGGCGTTGCCGAGGTCCGGGGAGACCACGGTGGTGCGCGAGAGGTCGTACTGCCGGAAGTGCGCGGCCAGTTCGCGCAGCGCGTGCAGATGGTCGACCGGCACCGAGAAGAAGCCGTGCACCTGAGGCGAGTGCAGGGTCATGGCCAGGACGCGGCTCGCGCCCGCCGCCACCATCAGGTCGGCGACGAGCCGGCCGCCGAGCGAGATGCGCGGGGCGTCCTTCTTGTCGGAGCGGGCGTACGAGTAGTGCGGCATGACGACGGTGATGCGTCCGGCGGAGGCACCGCGTGCCGCGTCGCACATCAACAGCAGCTCTACGAGGTTCTCCTGGACCGGCTTGACCAGGGGCTGGATCAGAAAGACGTCCCGTTCCCGGCAGTTGGCCTGGAGCTGTACCTCCAGGCAGTCGTTGGCGAACCGGCTGACCCGGGTGGGGCTGAGCGGAACATCGAGATGCGCGCAGACCTCCCTGGCCAACTCGGGATGGGCACTCCCGCTGAACACGGCGATGTCTCGCACGATCTGCTCCTCGCATGATCATTCCCGGCCGTGCCTCATGCTACTGACCCGCGAAAACGGCTTGCGTACCGCCCACTCCCGTGAGCCATGATGGCCGCGCCCGTACTCCCCCGCCTGTCAGGAGCCCCAGATGCGCCGACTCCTCGGAATCCACCAGCCTCCCCACTGGACGACGGTTCTCGAGGACTCGACCACGCATGCAGACCCTGAACATCGGAATTCTGGCCCACGTCGACGCCGGTAAGACCAGCCTCACCGAGCGGCTGCTGTTCGACCACGGCGCGATCGACCGGCTCGGCAGCGTCGACGCGGGTGACACCCGTACGGACGACGGCGCGATCGAGCGGCAGCGCGGGATCACCATCCGCTCGGCCGTCGCCGCGTTCACGGCCGGCGACACCCAGGTCAACCTGATCGACACCCCGGGCCACTCGGACTTCATCGCGGAGGTCGAGCGCGCCCTGGAGGTGCTCGACGGCGCGGTCCTGCTCCTCTCCGCCGTGGAGGGCGTCCAGGCGCAGACCCGCGTCCTGATGCGGACCCTGCGCCGGCTACGACTGCCCACGCTCGTCTTCGTCAACAAGATCGACCGCGCGGGCGCCCGCGCCGAGGACCTGGTCGCGGACATCCGCCGCAGGCTGACCCCGCACGTCGTCCCGCTGACGGACGTGACGGCCCTCGGCACACCCGCGGCCCGCGTACGGCCACGCCCACCCGCCGACCCGGACCTGGCCGAGGCGCTCGCCGACGTCGACCCGTCCGTCCTCGCGGCGGTCGTGGACGGTCCCCGCCCCACCCCGGACGACCTGCGCAAGTCCCTGGCCACCCACACCGCCGACGGCTCGATCCACCCGCTCCTGTTCGGCTCGGCCCTCGGCGGCCAGGGAATCCCCGAACTCGTCGACGGCCTCGTCCAGTTGATCCCACCCTCGGCCACCGGCTCAGGCACCGCGAGGGGCACGGTCTTCGCGGTACGCCCCGGCCCCGGCCGCGAACGGACCGCGTATCTGCGGCTCTACGACGGTGAGGTGGCCCCGCAGCAGCGGCTCACGTTCCGCCGCCATGGAGCCGACGGCCGGACCGTCGAGGTCTCCGGACGCGTGACGCGGCTTGAGGTCGTCGGCCGGTCCGGTCCGCTCACCGCCGGGAACATCGGGGCGCTGACCGGCCCGAAGGACATCCGGGTCGGCGACCGGCTCGGCCAACTCACCGAGCGGGCACCGCAGTTCGCGCCGCCGACGCTGGAGACGGTCGTACGGGCGCGGCGGCCCGAGCAGGCGGCGGCGCTGCGCTCGGCGCTGCTCGCGCTGGCCGACCAGGACCCGTTGCTGCACGCGCGGCCGGCCACCTCCGGGGCGACCGTGCTGCTCCTGTACGGGGAGGTCCAGAAGGAGGTCCTCGCGGCAACTCTGGTGCAGGACTTCGGAATCGAGGCCGATTTCGAGCCGAGCCGGGTGCGGTTCCTGGAGCGCCCGGCCGGGACCGGCGAGGCCTGCGACGAGTTCCCGTGGCACGACCACACCCACTACTGGGCGACGATCGGGCTGCGCGTCGAACCGGCGGAGCGCGGTTCCGGCGGGCTCTTCGGCTACGAGACCGAACTCGGCGCGCTGCCAAGGGCGTTCCACCAGGCCATCGAGGACACGGTCCACGCGACCCTGCTCAGCGGCCTGCACGGCGCACCCGTGACGGACTACCGGGTCACCCTGATCCGCTCCGGGTACGCGGCCCCGCTCAGTACGGCGGCGGACTTCCGCGGGCTCACCCCGATCGTGCTGCGCCGGGCGCTGGGGCTCGCGCGGACGCGGCTGTACGAGCCGTACGTCACCTTCGAGACGGAGGTCCCGCTGGACGCGCTCGCCCCGGTGACCGCTCATCTCGCTTCCTGCCGTGCCGAGTTCGCCGGGACGACGGGCGGTGTCGGCTCCTGGCTGATCACCGGCGAGTTGCCGGCCCGCCGCGTGCGGGACGTGGAACTGGCCCTGCCCGGGCTCACGCACGGGGAGGGAATGTGGTGGTCACGGCCCTCGGGAGACCGTGAACTACGACCGCGCTGAAGGGTGTTACCGGCCAGTGTCACAACACGGAACGGACCGTGCTCCGGAAAGGTCACGGGACGCATGGGGTGACGTGGCCGGGAAATGCTGTCTGCGGCCGGCCGGGACTCCCGGCGGGCCTGAACCGTGACTTTTCACCCCTGTGCGCCCTCCGTGCCCCCGTCAGATGGACCAATCGACCAACAGGTCTGTCTGACAGGGCATTTGGGGGGCATGCGCATACCGAGGAAGGGAGGGCCGTCCCCATGACGACTTCCATCAGCCGTATACCCCGGCGGATGCCGGGCTGGGCGAAGGTGCTCACCGCCGTCGTCGTTGTGATCGCCGTGCTGTTCGCCGGGCTCCGGCTGGCCGTGCTCCCGGGCCTGCGGGACATCTTCGGCACCGAGACCCACGACAACTCGGGTCCGGCGCTGCTCAAGTCCATCCAGGACATGAGCCGTTACGACGCGGCCTCCGGCAACTTCCAGGTGGTCGTGGACCTGGAGAAGGACGCGAAGTTCCTGCCCGACGCGATCCGCGGCACCCGCACGCTGTACGTCGGCGCGGGCACCGTGGAGGGCTATGTCGACCTCGGCAAGCTCGGTAAGCAGGACGTGACGGTCAACGCCGACCGCACGACGGCCAGCATCAAGCTGCCGAAGGCGACGCTCGGCAAGCCGGCTCTCGACCCGGACCACTCCTACACGGTCTCCAAGCAGCGGGGCCTGCTGGACCGCCTGGGCGACATCTTCTCCGACAACCCCAACAGCGAGCAGGCCGTGCAGAAGCTCGCCTCCAAGCACATCGCCGAGGCGGCGAAGACCAGCGGGCTGACCACGCGTGCCGAGACGAACACCACCAGCATGCTCAAGGGTCTCCTCGGTTCGCTCGGCTTCAAGACCGTGAACATCTCCTACAGCGCCTGACCGGGCGCTGCTGAACCATCGAAAGCTGGAGGCCCACCGCATGGCCCGTACCGTCCCGCGCCTGCGCACCACCAAGAAGGCCAAGGCGGAGCCCGAGCCGCAGCCGGCCCGACCCGACCGCGGACGCCATCGAATGTCCCTGCCCGTGCGGCTGTTGGCGATGCTGATCGGGTTCGTCCTCATGGTGGGATTCGCCGTCGTACTGGCCAAGCTCACGCTGGAGCCGTCCCCCGCGTCCAAGGCCCTCGTGCACACCAATCTGCACCCGGGCCGCTCCCTGAAGGCCTATCTCGACCAGCCGGCCATGCGGGACGCGATCAAGCAGATCGGCGGGAACGTCGTCCTCGGCATCCCCTTCGGCGTGCTGGTGCCCGTGTTCGCGCCGCGGGCACGCGGCATCCTGAAGGTGCTGCTGCTGACGGCGACCGTCATGCTCCTGGTGGAGTTCGCGCAGGGCGCGCTGATCACCGGGCGGGCCTTCGACATCGACGACGTCATCCTCAACACCTCGGGCGCACTGATCGGTTGGGTCCTGCTGGGGCGCAGGCTGGGCCGGGCGGTGCACGCGCGGAAGCCCGTCGAGAAGGCGGCGAGGACACCAAAGGCATCGAAGGCGTCCAAAGCGCCGAAGGCCACGTCATGACCTTGGACTACCGGTCCGTAACATTCAACTACTGGTCCGTACCAAGGTATTGACGCTCCCCTTATCTCATCCCTTAAATCAAGAGGCGACGCTTTCACCCCCCACCTCAGTCGGCGTGTCGGTCCCCACGTCCGCCGTACAGAAGGGAATGCCGTGGCCTCCCCACGCATGCTCCGCAGATGTCTTTTCGCCGCCCTGTCCGCCGCACTGGTCGCGTCCGCCGCGATCGGTCCGGCGCGGGCGGCTTCCACGTCGGCCGACCAGGCCGACGCCGTCACGTTCTCCGACACCTTCGACGGGGCCGCCGGTTCGGCGGTCAACTCCTCGAAGTGGACGCAGGAGACCGGCGACAACGTCAACAACCACGAGCGCGAGTACTACACGTCCGGCACCAACAACGCGTCCCTGGACGGCCAGGGCCATCTGGTGATCACGGCCAAGAAGGAGAACCCGGCCAACTACCAGTGCTGGTACGGGACTTGCCAGTACACCTCGGCGCGGATGAACACCTCCGGGAAGTTCAGCGCGCAGTACGGGCATGTCGAGGCCCGGATGAAGATCCCGCGCGGGCAGGGCATGTGGCCCGCGTTCTGGATGCTCGGCACCGACATCGGGTCGGTCGGCTGGCCCAACTCCGGTGAGATCGACGTCATGGAGAACGTCGGCTTCGAGCCCTCCACGGTCCACGGCACCATCCACGGCCCCGGCTACTCCGGCGCCAACGGGATCGGCGCCGCCTACACGCTGGCGAACGGCGCGGCCTTCGCGGACGCCTTCCACACCTTCGCCGTCGACTGGGCGCCCAACTCGATCAAGTGGTCGGTCGACGGGGTCGTCTACGAGACCCGCACCCCCGCCGACGTGGGCGGCAACACCTGGGCGTTCAACAAGCCGTTCTTCCTGATCCTCAACCTGGCGGTCGGCGGCGACTGGCCGGGCGACCCGAACAGCGCCACGGCCTTCCCGGCCCAGCTGGTGGTGGACTCGGTCTCGGTGACCACGAGCGACACGGCCGCCGGCGTGGCCATCAAGGGCCTGGCCGGCAAGTGCGTCGATGTCAACGGGGCGAACTCCGCCAACGGGACGGCCGTACAGCTCTACGACTGCAACGGCTCGGCCGCCCAGCAGTGGACGGTCGGCTCCGACGGCACGATCCGCGCGCTCGGCAAGTGCCTGGACGTGGCCAGCGGCGGCACCGCGGACGGCACCAAGGTGCAGCTCTACGACTGCAACGGCAGCGCCGCCCAGAAATGGGCCGTCAGCTCGGCGAACGACATCGTCAACCCGCAGGCCAACAAGTGCCTGGACGTCACCGGCAACACCTCCGCCAACGGCACCCCGCTCCAGATCTGGACCTGCTCGGGCGGCGCCAACCAGAAGTGGACCGTCGGCTGACTCCGTAGGGCCTAGTGCGGCAACCAGGTGAACTTGTCCCCACCGACCCAGCGGACCACGTCCGGGTCGTCCAGGTCGCGGACCGTGATGCCGCACACGGCCGCGACCTGGAGCACGTCCGTGATCCCGGTGGCCTCGGCGACCATCTCCCCGTCGATCTCCACGATGCGGAACGGCGGGGTACCGGGCTGCACCTTGAGCACCATGATCCGCGGGCTGGAGATGTGCGGGCTGGACATTTCGGTCATGCAATAGAGCCTAGAACGCATCACGCGGACGCGAGTGGTCCACGGTTCCCGACCGGGGACCGCTCGCGGGAGGAGGCTCGATGGATCCCGTGCAGGCACTGGACCGGATCGCCTTCCTGCTGGAACGCTCCCTGGCCCCCACGTACCGCGTACGCGCCTTCCGTACGGCGGCCAGGATCCTCGCGGCGCTCCCCGAGGGCGAGGTCGCCGAACGCGCGACCGCCGGGACGCTGGAGTCCCTCAAGGGCATCGGCCCCAAGACCGCCCAGGTGGCCCGCGAGGCCCTGGACGGGCGGGTGCCCGCCTATCTGGAGCAGCTGGAGGCGGAGGCCCCCGCCCCGTCCGGCCCCGGCGGCGAGAAACTGCGCGCCCTGCTGCGCGGCGACTGCCACCTCCACTCCGACTGGTCGGACGGTGGCAGCCCGATCGAGGAGATGGGCCGTACGGCGGCCCGGCTCGGCCACGAGTGGGCGGTGCTGACCGACCACTCCCCCCGGCTGACCGTGGCCCGCGGGCTCTCCCCGGAGCGGCTGCGCGAGCAGCTGGACGTGGTGGCGGCGCTGAACGAGACCTGGGCGCCCTTCCGGCTCCTCACCGGCATCGAGTGCGACATCCTCGACGACGGCTCGCTGGACCAGGAGGAGGAGCTGCTGGAGCGGCTCGACGTCGTCGTGGTCTCCGTGCACTCGAAGCTGCGCATGGAGGCCCGCGCCATGACCCGGCGTATGGTGGCCGCCGTACGGAATCCGCACGCGGACATCCTGGGGCACTGCACCGGGCGGCTGCTGATCGGGCGGAACGGGGGTGCCGCGCGGCCTGAGTCCGCCTTCGACGCGGACGAGGTGTTCGCCGCGTGTGCCGAGTCGGGTACGGCCGTGGAGATCAACAGCCGTCCGGAGCGTCTCGACCCGCCGAGGCGGCTGCTGCGGAAGGCCGTGGACGCCGGGGTGCTGTTCTCGATCGACACCGACGCGCACGCGCCCGGACAGCTCGACTGGCAGATCAACGGCTGCGCGCGGGCGGAGGAGTGCGGAGTGCCCGCCGAACGGGTGGTCACGACCCGGACGGCGGAGGAGCTACTGGACTGGACCTCTGGCAAGTGATGCACATCACCGGGTGCCGCGGCACCCGCCGGAACACTCACAGCCGGTTCTCCGTTGAACAGACCGTGGGTGCGGAGGGAACAGTGTCCCCGGGCCTCAACCTCCGCCCACAGGGAAGATCGTTCGGCTGAAGCCCTGTGGAGCCTTTCGCCGCGAGGCGACCGCCTTCCGTGCCCACCACCTGACCGCCCCGGCCGTGATTCCCCCGTTACGGCCGGGGCTTCTCCTTGACTTGGAGCGCACTTCAATTCGTAGCGTTCCAGTATGACCACTGCACAGCACAAGATCGGTTCCGGTTTCGGCGCGAAGAGCACCGCCGACGACGTCCTGAAGGGCATCGACCTCACCGGCAAGCTCGCCGTCGTCACGGGCGGCTACTCGGGCATCGGCCTGGAGACCACCCGCGCCCTCACCAAGGCGGGTGCCCGGGTCGTCGTCCCCGCCCGCCGTCCCGACACCGCGCGCGAGGCCGTGGCCGGGATCGACGGCGTCGAGCTGGACGAGCTGGATCTCGGCGAACTGGAGAGCGTGCGCGGCTTCGCCGACCGCTTCCTCGCCTCCGGCCGCACCGTGGACCTCGTGATCGACAGCGCCGGCATCATGGCCTGCCCGGAGACCCGGGTCGGGCCCGGCTGGGAGGCGCAGTTCGCCACCAACCACCTCGGCCACTTCGCCCTCGTCAACCGGCTGTGGCCGGCCATCGCGGCCGGCGGCGCTCGGGTGGTCTCGGTGTCCTCGACCGGCCACCACGCCTCCGGGATCCGCTGGGACGACATCCACTGGAGCCACGACTACGACAAGTGGGAGGCCTACGGGCAGGCGAAGACCGCGAACGTCCTGTTCGCCGTCCACCTCGACAGGCTGGGCGCCGAGCACGGCGTACGGGCCTTCGCGCTCCACCCGGGTGGCATCCTCACGCCGCTCCAGCGCCACCTGGCCACGGAGGAGATGGTGGAGCGCGGCTGGATCGACGAGGACGGCAACATGCTGCACCCGGAGCTCTTCAAGACCCCGGAGCAGGGCGCGGCCACCCAGGTCTGGGCAGCGACCTCGCCCCAGCTGGACGGCCTCGGCGGCGTCTACCTGGAGGACTGCGACATCGCCGAGCCGGCCCCCGCCGACGGCGAGCGCACCGGCGTCAAGCAGTGGGCGATCGACCCCGAGCAGGCCGCCCGGCTGTGGAAGCTGTCCGCCGACCTAACCGGTGTGGACGCGTTTGCCGGATAGTTCCGGGCACAGCCTCACGAAAGGTCGAGATCCTTCGGCCCGTACAGGGCGGCGGGCCCGCCGATCATCAAGGCCCAGTAGCGGTCTCCGTACGACCAATGCCACCACTCCGTCGGATAGTTGACCAGGCCGACCGCACCGAGCGCCTTGCCCAGCACGGCGCGGTTGGCCCCGGCCTCGGCGGTGATGTTGTCGGCGCCGGTGTAGCAAGCCCCGTCGCTCTCCTCCGGGTTGGCGTTCATCGGCGTGCCCATGTCGAGTTCGCGGCCGTCGGCGTCCGCGAGGGTCAGGTCTACGGCCGCTCCGGCGGAGTGCGGGGCGATCTCGGGCGGGGACACGTACCGGCTGGCGGCGGACCGGATGCGGTCGGCGGACCAGCCCGGGTTGGCGGCGCGCAGCTCGTCGCCGTAGCCCTCGAAGTAGCGGCGCTGGAGAGCCGGCGGCCGGTATCCCTCGACGAACAGCAGGCGCAGGCCGTCGGGCAGCAGGGCTTCCGCTTCGACAAGTCGGTCCAACACGCCCTGGCGCAGGTGGAGTTCGGCACCGCTGTCCTTCTTGCGGTCGTCGACCAGCAGGGCGCCGCTCACATCGACGAGGGGCTCCCCGCACTCCTCGACGGGGATGGCGGAGACCCGGGCGTCGGACATCAGGATGATCTCGCTCATGGAGTGATCATCCCCCACGTGCCCGTCAGCTCAGTGCGGGGCCCGTTCCTCAAGTGCCGTGCGCCAGGCGGGCGGCGGGCCCTCGGGTTCGGGTTCGGCCCGGCGGCCGCCGCGGGCGAAGAAGTCGGCGAGGGGAAGGATCGCGGCGCCGACGGTCACAGCGTCTGGGCCGAGGCGGCCGAGTTCGATGGTCACGCGTCCGGCGGGGTGGCGCAGCGCGTAGGCGGTGGCGTGGTGGCGTACGGCGGGCAGGAAGCGGGAGCCGAGCTGGAGTCCGGCCCAGCCGCCGATGAGGATGCGCTCGGGCTGGAAGAGGTTGATCAGGTCGGACAATCCGGCGCCGAGGTACTCGGCGGTCTCCTCCAGGACGGCGAGCGCGACGGGGTCGGCCTCGGTGCCCTCGGGCGGATAGGCGGCGACCAGCAGGGCGGTCATCGCGGTCTCCTCGTCGGTGCCCTCGGGCGGGCGTCCGCCCTGCTCGCGCCAGCGGTCGAGGAGCGACTCGGCCCCCGCGTACGCCTCCAGACAGCCGAGGGCGCCGCAGCGGCAGCGGCGGCCGCGGACCCGTACGGTCAGATGCCCCCACTCGACGGCCCGGCCGTGCTCCACCTCGGGGGTCACCAGGCAGGCGCCGACGCCGGAGCCGAAGAGGACGACGATCGCGTTGCGCGCGCCGCGACCACCGCCGAACCACATCTCGGCCTGGCCGAGGGTCTTGGCGCCGTTGTCGATGAAGTACGGGACGGCGTCCGGGAGTTGGGACGTGGAGCGGAGCAGTTCCTCGAGGGGGACCGCGTCCCAGCCGATCGTCTGGCCGTGCACGACGGCGCCGTGGTCCGGGGTGTGCTCGACTATGCCGGGGACGCCGATGCCGACGCCGAGGAGCTGTTCCGGTGCGATGGCGGCGGCGGCGAGGACCTCGGCTATGCCGTCGCGGATGTGGCCGACGATGACCTCGACCTCGTAGCGCTGCTGCTCCAACGGGCGTTCGGCGCGGGCGAGTTCGGTGAGGGTGAGGTCGAACAGCTCGACGCGCACGCGGGTCTCGCCGACGTCGACGCCGATCATGTGGCCGCTGTGCGGGGCGACTTGGAGCAGGGTGCGCGGGCGGCCGCCGTCGGAGTCGACGCTGCCGGCCTCCTCGACCAGACCGTCGGCCACGAGATCCGCGACGACGTTGCTCACCGAACCGGAGCTGAGCCCAGTCGCCGGGCCCAGTTCGAAGCGGCTGAGGGGTCCGTCGAAGTACAGCCGTTGCAGCACGGCCGTGCGGTTGGCCCGCCTGAGGTCGCGTACCGTGCGCCCGTTCCGCCCCGCCATGTGGCTCCCTCCGAACCCCGCACCCGCTTAATTCACGCCCTGAACTAAGGGGCGATGGAGTGCACACTACGTGGCGGAAGCCGTCGCGTCGATCTCTCCCAGTGCGCCGAGCAGCTCAGGGGCGACCCGCTCCCGCCGCCAGCGGTTGTCTTCCTCACCGAACTCCCTCGGGACCGTCTCGGCGAGCATGATCAGGTAGAGGTAGCTGCGGTACAGGGCGTAGCGGAGGGTGGCCGACCGGTCGAACTCGGCCCGTCCGCCCGCCTCCCGGTAGCCCGCGAGGAGCGCCTCGTCCTTCCTGATGTCGCCGAGCAGCGCCAGGGAGACGAAGTCGGCCAGCGGGTCGCCCCAGAACATGCGCTCGCCGTCGATGAGGCCGCCGATCCGGGGCGTTCCGGTCGTGCGGTCGACCAGGATGTTGCCCTGCCACAGGTCGAAGTGGACGGCGCTGGGGACGGTGACCTCGTCCAGGGCGTCGTAGGCGGACCGGGCTGTGCGGGCGATGTCGTCGGCGGGGAGCGGCAGCCAGGACGCGTAGCGGCGGGTGTCGTCGAGGACGGCGTCGTAGAGGGTGGTGAACGCGGTGCGCCAGTCGGGGGCGAGGGGGCCGAGGGCGCCGGAGGGGTAGCCGAAGCCGGGGCCGGTGATCTCGTGCAGGCGGGCCAGCTGACGGCCCAACTCCGTGCGCAGGTCGGTGACTTCGGGGCCGGTGAGGGTGTCGTCCCAGGGTTCGCCGGGGCAGAGCGTCATCAGCAGGGTGTCGCCGTCGAGGACCACGACGCGCGGTGCCGCCACCCCAGCCTTGGCGGCGGCAGCGTAGAAGTCGGCCTCGGAGATGAGGAGTTGGCGCTCGTGGGACAGACCCGGGGCGGTGGGCGCGGTCTTGAGGACGTAGCGGCCGCCGTCGGTGAGGGTGAGTTCCTCGACGGTGTTGTAGGTGCCGCCGCCGAGGGGGCGGAGGTGGGCGAGGTCGCCGGGCGGGATGCCCGCCGCCCGGAGTACCTGTCGGGCTCGCTCCGCGGAGTCCGTCACCGTACGCCCACCTCTTCCTCTCGGTCAGCCGGCGGCGTACACGTCTTCGACGTAACGCCCTTCCGCCATCAGCGTATTGAGCCACTGCTCGGCGGCCTCGTCGTCGGCGCCGGGCGTGCGGTCCCGGTACAGGGTACGGAACGCCTCCCGCACGCCCGGTGCCATGCGCGAGCCGTCGCCGCAGACGAACACCCGGGCGCCCGCGTCCAGCAGGGCCCACACCTCATCGGCCTCGGCGGCGATGCGGTGCTGGACGAAGGACACTGCGCCCTCCGGGGCCGCGCTGAAGGCGGGGCGGAGCGAGACGGCTCCGGCGCTCTCGGCGGTGCGGAGTTCGTCGGCGTGGAGATAGTCGGCGTCCGGGGCGTCACAGCCGAAGTAGCAGAGGGCCGGGGCGAGTTGGGCTCCGGTGGTGAGGGCTGCCGTACGGTCGGCGATGGTGCCGCGGAAGGGGGCGAGGCCGGTGCCCGCCGCGATCATCACGACCGGGGTGGATTCGTCGATCCGGAAGGCCTCGCGGCACGGCTGGACGCGCGCGTAGACCGTGTCGCCCGGCGCGACCGTGTTGAGGTGACCGGAGCCCGTGCCCCGGTAGACGCCCTTGCCGGAACGGGACGGCGCCTCCAACAGGGAGACCATGAGGTCAGCGTGACCGGGGTCGACGGCGGGCGAGGACGAGATGGAGTAATGCCGCGGGCGCAGCGGGGTGAGGAGTTCGAGGAGCGTGGGCCAGTCCAGGGCGCCACGCAACGCCGGGTGGTCCTCGACGAGTTCGACGAAGGTGCGCGGGTCGTCGGTGAGAGCGGCCAGGGCGGTGCGCTCGGGCGGGCAGGGGTTGGCGGCGGCCAGCGCGACCAGTTGGTCGGCGGTCGGGCGCTCCTGCAACTCGACGTGGTGGGTGAGCAGTTGACGTACGGTCACGGGTCGGTCGACCGCGAGGCCGTCGCGGCGCGGGCGGGCCGGGCGGATGTCGAGCACGGTGTCGAGGTCGACGCCGAGGGCCGCGGCCGCGCGTTCGACGAGGGCCGGGGCGTTCGCGGGCAAGACGGTGAGATGGTCGGCGGTGCGGTAGGCGGTCCCGTCCGGCAGGGCGACGCGGACGAAGCGCTTGCGGCGCGGGAGGCCAGGGGCGGTGAGGTCGTGGGCTTCGGTGACGGTCATGGGGACGAGGCCGTGCCGTTCGGCGAGGGCGTCCAAGTGGCCGCCGGTGATGGTGCGGACCTCGTAGGCGGCGATCTGCTCCACGGGTTCGGCGTCCGTGGCGTCCGGATCGCCGTACGCCTCCAGGAGTGCCGTGCGCAGCCGGGCCGTGAACTCCCGTACGGCGCCGGTGAGATCGCCTGAGGCGTCGGCCGCGGCGCGGACGGTCAGGCGGGTGGCGCCGAGTTCGGCGAGGCGGGCGTCGACGCGGGTCGGCATGTGCTGGTAGGTGGCGGCCCAGTTGCGGTCGCCGACGCCGAGGACGGCGTAGGTCACACCGTCGAGGTCGTGGGTCTCCTCCAGCCAGGCGGCGAAGGCGAGAGCGTCGTCGGTGGGGCGGCCGTTGTAGGAGGCGGAGGTGATGACGACGGGCCGGTCGGTGGGCAGTCCGTCGGCGTACGCGTCCAGCGACGCGACCTCCACCGAGCATCCCAACATGGCTGCCTCGTCGGCCAGTTGGGCGGCGAACTCGCGGCAGGTGCCGTAGTTGCTGCCGTGCAGGAAGAGCGCCGAGGTGCCGGGGCGCACGCGTGCGGGCAGGGCGGACGTGTCGGTCGTAGAAGTCGCGGCGGCCTCGACGGCACCCGGCAGCGGAGTGTGCACGCGGTCGGCTGGGGTGCGCGGGGTGAGGGTGAGGGTGAAGCCGTCGGGCTTGAGGGTGAGGGTCTCCTTCACCGTGAGTTCGTAGTCCGCGTGGTCGTGCAGCCGGTAGCGGTGGACGAGCATCGCGAGCAGCATGGTCGCCTCGTGCAGCGCGAACTGCCGCCCGATACAGGCGCGTTCACCGGTGCCGAAGGGCTTGAAGGCGTGCACGGAACGCTCCGCCTCCGCCTCGGGCGTGAAGCGCGAGGGGTCGAACAGCTCGGGGTTGTCACCCCAGCCGGGCTGCCGGTGCAGCATCGGGGCGATCACGGTGACGGCCTGCCCGGCACGGAGCGGAATGCGCTCGCCGAGCACCGTGTCCTCCAGCGCGTGCCGGCTGAACGCGGCGGCCGTGGGCCACAACCGCAGTGCCTCGTTGAGGACTTGGCGGGTGTAGGTGAGCCGGCCGACCTCGTCGTACGTCGGTTCCGGGTCGGCCGTGTCGCCCCACAGCGCGTCCACCTCGCGCTGCACGAGCTGGAGCACGGCCGGGTGCTTGGCCAGGTAGTACAGCGCGAACGACATCGCGCCGGACGTCGTCTCGTGGCCCGCGATCAGGAAGGTGATCACCTGGTTGCGGATGTTGGCGGTGTCCAACGTCGTGCCGTCCAGCGGGTGTTCGGCGCTGAGCATGAGCTCGAGGAGGTCCTCGGCGTCACCCTGATCCGTGCCGGTGCGGGCGGCGATGACCTCGTCGACGACCTGGGCGAGGTAGTCGGCGTCGGCGCGGAACGCCGCGTCGGCCGCCGAGTGGTCCTCGCCCGGGACGCGGGCCAGCCGGGTCATGCTCCACTCCAGGCAGCGGACCATGGACTCGACGAAGGGGTGCGGCTCGTCGCGCTCGAACGACCCGAAGTCGTAGTCGAATCCGGCGAGTCCGATGGTGTCGAGGGTCATCCGGGTCATGTCGTCGGGCACGTCGACGGGTTGCCCGTCACGGGCGCCCCGGTCCCAGGCCTCGACGAGCCTGCGGGCCACCTTCAGCATCACGGGGTGGTAGGTCCGCATCGAGCCGAGCGCGAAGGCGGGCATCAGGATGTCGTGCGCCTTGGCCCAGTTGGGCTCGTCGTTGTACGCCGTGAAGAGTCCGTCGGCGGTGAAGGCCCGGACGTTCTCCAGGGCGGGCCCGACGTGCTTGGCGAACCGCCGCTCGTCGGCGAGTTCGGTCACCAGGCCGAGATCGCTGACGAACAGCGTGTCCCGACCGTGCAACCGCCGTACGAACACGGGTCCGTGACGGCGCATCAGCTCCATGATCTGCTGCATCGGGGTGCGGCCGGGGCCGGTCGCGGTGATGTCGACGACGGGCACGCCGGGGAGCGTGTCGACGGGCTGGGGGTGCGGCGCGGTGGGGGGCATGGCGCGACAACTGCCTTTCGCGGTACGGAAGTACTGCGTTCCAGCGTGCTCGCCCCGCCCCGGCGGCCCGCGCCACGGGACTACATGATCCTGTAGCGGGAATCACCGATGGCGGCTTGCGCCGAGAACTCCGTCCGGCTAATGAGTGGGCGTACTCATGCGCATCTTGCGACCGGCCCGGCAGGATGTGGTCATGACACACGTAGTTCCCGAACATCCGCCTCTGCGCCGCGGACGGCCATGGTCCAGCAGGACGTCCCGCGGCGCGGACATCGCCGTCGCCGTCTTCTTGTTCATCGGCGAGGCCGCCGTCTTCATGGGGATGACGTTCGCCTACGGCCTGGAGGGGTTGGCCGCACAGAGGTACCCGGCCGCGCAGGACGCGGCGAAGCTCGCGGACATCGCCTGGATGGAAGGCTTCCTCTGCGTCACGCTCGCCTTCGCCGCGCTCGCGCTGCTGTCCCGCACGCCCTGGACGATGGCGTCGCAACTCGTTGTCGCCGGCATCGTCGCCGTGCTGCTCGTGACCGCTCAGCACGACTACCACCGCACTCATCCCGCCCCCGCGCCCACGCCGCGCGCCGGCTACTCGCCCTGTTACAGCGGCAGCGGGACCTGCGACTGAACCGCATGATGATGTAGTGCGCGAGGACATGCCAGGAGGTACGCGTGGACTGGGACCGTCGGGAGGGCGTGGTGTGGCGCAACCGTGCCCTGATGCTCTTCGACCGGGTGGCGGTGCCGGTCGCGGTGTGTGACGTGTACGGCTCGGTGCAGGCGGCGAATCCGGCGATGGCGGCGGAGTGCGGTACGACGCCGGGGCGGCTGCGCGGCCGGGACGTGCTCGACCTGTTCCGGCCGCAGGAGTCGGGACAGGTGGACCGGATCGCGCAGGCGCTGCGGCTGCGACACCGGTCGCGCTACCAGGTGTCGGTACGGTGGCAGGCCCCGAACGGCACCGAGCGCTATGGGGAGTTGACGGCCGACCCGGTCAGCGACACGGTCGAGGAGACACCGGCACTGCTGGTCATGCTCCGCGTACAGGGCGAGGGCGGCCCCGGCGACGGCAAGCCCGACGAAGCCACCCCCGCGCACGTCACCCCGATCGAGGCCCGCATCCTGGCGCTGCTGGCAGGCGGCGCCACCACCGCCCGCGCGGCCCGCGAGACCGGCCTCACGACGGACGGCGTGACCTATCACCTACGGCGCCTGTCGGCCCGGTGGGACGCGGCGAACCGCACCGAACTGGTCGCCCGCGCCTATGCAGTTGGGGTACTGGCGCCAGGGGTCTGGCCGCCGGTGCCCGTCACGGATACCGACGAACGGTAAGCCGTACCCGCTCCCTCCGGCGCCCCGAAACGGGCAAGCGTGTGCCACACCATCTTCAGGTCCTGGAGTTCATAGCGACCGGTACGGGCCGCGTCGCCGATGACCCTCGGGTCGATGACACCGCGCTCGGCGACAAGGCCGCCGAGATCGGCGTACTCCTGCCCCCGGTAGTCCGCGTGCCGGTGCAACTCCCGCACGGTGAGCCGGTATCCGGGGTGCCATTCGACGGGACAGGGCAGGCGGCGGGCCGCGGTCTCGACCGGGGTGCCTCGGTAACTCCCGTCCAGGACAAGGGCCTCCACGTCCCGGGCGAGGACGACACCGCCGTGCACCTGTGTCTCGATGTAGTCGTTCAGGGCGTCCTGTTCGTCTTCGTCTGCCTCGGCGAGTGCGATCAGGTTCATGCCGGAGGCGACGCCGAAGTCGGTCGGTTCGGCCGCGCTGTCCGGATAGCAGAAGGTCGCGCGGGCGAGGGTCGTACCGCGCAGCCGGAAGTGCGAGGAGCCGAACCGCGGGGCGGCGCCGACGACTTGGCGCCGGAAGTCCAGCGCGCCGTACACCGGTCGCTCGGGTGCGGGCGCGTCGTCGTAGGCACCGGCGAAGATCCGGCTCTCCCAGCGCCAACGGTCGCCGCCGGGACGGGCGGTGAGGCCGCCGTTGCTGGTGCCGGTCACGAACTGCGAGTGGTACGTGCCGTCTTGGGCCAGCGCGTCGAGGATGGGGCGGCCGGTCGCCGTCGCCGTACGGTCGGGGTGGAAGTTGAGCGTGATGCGGAGGCGTGGGTCGACGGGCGGACCCGAGGAGCCCTCGGCCACATGCCGCAGTGCCCGTGCCTGCCGCGCACCGACGCCCCCGAAATCCATTGGCTCCTCCACCGCTCGCCTCACTACCCTGGACCGAAACCTAGACCCCCTAGGTTTCGGAACAAGTACCGCCCAGGAGACTCCCCCATGAGATCACTCACCGAGCAGGACATCCGCGACTCCTTCATCAACTGCTCGAAGGGCGAGGCGAAGCGGCTCGCGATCCCCCGCGATCTCGACACCCGCCCCTGGGCCGACCTGGACTTCCTGGGCTGGCGAGATCCCGGGGCACCGGACCGCAGCTACCTCGTCGCCGAGCGCGCCGACGGACTGATCGGCGTCACGCTCCGCTTCCCGTCCGCACGGCGCGGCTTCCTGCACCGGAGCATGTGTTCGCTGTGCGTGACGACCCACCCGGGGGGCGGCGTCTCCCTGATGACCGCGCGCAAGGCGGGCCCGGCGGGCCGCGAGGGCAACTCGGTCGGCCTGTACATGTGCACCGACCTCGCCTGTTCCCTCTACGTGCGCGGCAGGAAGATCCCCGAGTCGGGCATCCGCATCGAGGAGAGCCTGACCGTGGAGCAGCAGATCGACCGGACGGTGGGCCATCTGACCGCGTTCCTGGACAAGCTGTACGTCTGAGATCAGTCCCCCGGTACCGCGATCACGATCTTCCCCCGGTTGTCCCGCCGCTCCAGCCGCTCGTGGGCGGCCCGCGCCCCGGCCAGCGGTACGACGGTCTCGATCGGCACCCGGTACGTGCCCGCGGCCACCCGCTCGGCGAGTTCACGCAGGTCTGGGCGAGGGTCGTAGCCCCCGTGGATCTGGAGGTTGGTGAGCTGGAAGCCGAGGATCGAGGCGTTCTTCGGGTAGAAGTCGCGGGTGTCGACGGTGCTCGGCTCCAGGGCGACATTGGCGAGGGCGACGACCCGGCCGCCGTGCCCGATCTCGCGGAGGCTGCGCCCGAAGGCCGGACCTCCGACGGTGTCGAGGACGACGTCCGCACCCCGCCCGCCGGTGAGCCGTAGCACCTCGTCGACCTCGGCGTCGTCCTGGTGGGAGGACGTGTCGAGGGTGGCCTGGGCGCCGAACTCCCCTGCCCACGCGGCCTTTTCGGGTGATCCGGCGAGGGCGATGACCCGGGCGCCGGTCTCGGCCGCGATCTGTACGGCTGCGCTGCCGACCCCGCTCGCGGCGGCCTTCACGACCACCGTGTCCTCCTTGGTGACGCGGGCGAGGTGCCGCAGGCAGTACCAGGCCGACAGCCAGGCGACGGGTAGCGCGGCCGCGTGCGCGAGGTCGATCCCGTCTGGGAGGGCGGCGACCTGCGTTGCGGGTACGGCCGCCAACTCGGCATAGAAACCAGGCGAGTTGACGCCGTCGAGGGCCACGACCCGTTGCCCGACCGCGAATCCGGTGACGCCCTCCCCCAGCGCGGCGACCGTCCCGGCTCCCTCGACTCCCGGGATCAGCGGCGGCTTTCCGGCCCGGTGGTAGTTCCCGGACCTGATCAGGGCGTCCGCCCGGTTCACGCCCGCCGCGGCGACCCGCACCAGGACCTGCCCGGGGCCCGCGACGGGGTCGGGCACCTCGACCGGTACCAGCACCTCGGGCCCGCCGAACTCGTCGATCCGTACCGCACGCATACCGCACCTGCTCCCTGTCACGGCCACCGAATCCGGGCCGATCCGCCTGACACCAGTTGAACTGGTGTCACCATGCGACACCGCACGAACCGGTGTCAAGGCTTGTCGGATGCCGTCGGCCGCCGTCGACCCGTCGCCGACCCACCCCTCGCGTACACCGCATGAACCGGTGTACGCGAGGTAAGCTCGCTGCCATGACCAACCCGCCCGTCTTTCCGTTCATCGGCGGACGCCCGTGCCTGAACTTCGTGGCGACCCTCGGCAAACGGCACGGCACGCCCGTGGAGCGGCTTCCCGACCCGGCGGCCCTGGCCGGCTGGATCACGGAGGCGGAGCTGTCGGTGGGCGCCGAGCCGGTGCGGGTCACGCCCCGCGAGCTGGCGGACGCGCGCACTCTGCGCGAGGCGCTCTACCGGGTCGTACGGGACGCGATGGCCGGCCGGGAACCGGCGGCGGCCGATGTCGACCGGGTCAACGAGGCCGCCGCACGGCCGGATCTCGCGCCCCAACTGGGCGACCAGCGCTGGAAGTCGGCGCATCCGGCGCGCGCGGCGCTGGCGACGGTGGCCCGGGACGGCGTACTGCTGGTGGGCAGTTCACTGCTGGAGCGGGTCAAGGAGTGCGAGAACCCGGAGTGTTCACTACTGTTCCTCGACGACTCCCAGGCCCGCCGCCGCCGTTGGTGCTCGATGGACCGCTGCGGCAACCTCGCGAAGATCGCGGGTTATCGGTCGCGCAGCCGGGCCGCCGTGACCGAGTGAAGATGGATCAGGGCGTCGTAACTGCGGGCCAGCGCGATGTCGTGCGGGTCCTCCGGGTAGTCCGTGCCGATGCTCCGGGTCGGCCGCGCCGTCTCCAGCCAGGTCCGGGCCGCTGATCCCACCGTGCGCAGATCGACCAGGTAGTCGGTGAACCGCACCTGGTCCAGGGTCTGTTCGTTGCTGCCCGCTCCGGCAGGTCCCAGTGTCCAGCGGTGGATCGCGTCGTCCGGGCCGGTGGCGTTGAACGAGCCCCGGCCGAAGGTCAGGCCCACGCTGCGATACCCGGAGCCGAGCCGGTCGCGCAGGAACGCCCCTTGCATCTTGGGGTAGTTGGCCGGGTCGGACGGGACATAGCCGATGTGGGCGTCGTGCGCGGACAGCAACACCTTGGTGCCGGTGTGCCGTTGCCACCAGACGACGTTGGCGGCCATCGTCTCGTCCCGGTAGCGCATGGCCGCGGCGATCTGCGCGGGGTCGTCGAAGTCGAAGTCGTACTGCCGGGCCACCTGGTCGACGACGGCCGCGTTCCGCACGGCCCAGTCGTACGCCTCGCGGTCCTTCTCCGGTGACTGCCGCTTCAGCAACTCCAGTGCCTGGCCGGTGCGTTGGGCCATCTCCTTCCGTTCGGCGTACGGCTTGTCCAGGTACTGCTCGATGTATGTCCCGACCGGGACAGTGGGCCGCAGCCCTCGGTACAACTCGGCCAGGCGGGCGCTCAACTCGGGGTGAGTGGCGGCCACATGGGCGCAGACCGAGTCGTAGAGTTCGGGTCCGGCCCAGCCGATGTCGTCGCCCATGAAACGCACGGGGTCGCCGGGATGCCGGACGTTGTACGCGCGCATCCACTCGACGAGCTTCAGATAGTCGGTGTTGTTCCACCACAGGTAGTCGCGCTGGAACTCCTCGCGGAAGATGCGCCGCGGGTCCCCTTTGCCGTACAGGACATAGTCGTTGAGACGCAGGCCGGTGCTCCAGGCGCCCTCCAGGGCGAAGGTGCGGAAGCCCTTCTTCTCCACGAGGTGGCGGAAGACGCGGTCCTTGAGGGCGAAGAAGTCGTGGGAACTGTGGGTGGCCTCGCCGAGGCCGACGACGCGGGCGGCGCCGATCATCCCGTCGAGCGGGCGTAAGTCGTCGGTGGCGCCGCCCGGTTCGACGGTGCGGAGGGGGTGGGCGGCGCGGTCGAGAGCCACGACCACGTCCGAGGTAGCGGGAGTTGGTGCCGCCGTAGCGGACGGGACGCCGGCCGCCAGGGTGCCGAGGCTGATGAGCAGGGTCAGGATCAGTCCGGTTCGATGCCGTCTCATCGTCCGAGGGTTTCGTGGCCCCGAGGCCCGGGACCATCCGGCGGTCCTCCGTGGTGGGGTGGGGTTTCCCTCAGGAGGCGGCGGGTGTCCAGTGCGGGTCCCGGCCGAGGAAGGCGAGGAGCCTCTCGGCCCGGTCGTACTCGTCCCTCACCTCCAGCGCGGGCGCGAACACCCGGTAGGAATCCCGGAGTTGGTCGACGAGCCGGTCCGCGGCCGGCCAGATCCCCTCGGCGAGGTCCGTGTCCAGTGGCCGGTTCTGGCCGGTGGCCGCCGCGATGTCCCAGGCGTGCACGGCCGCGTCCATGGCGGCCGTCGCCGCGGCGATCGGGAGGGGCAGCGGGCCCAGCGGAGTCGACACCTGCTCGGCGTCGGCGGGCAGCTGGGCGTACGCGTCCGCCACCATGCGGAGCACCTTGTCGAGCTCGGCGGCCGGGTCACCGGCGAGGGTGTCCGCGGGGTGGAAGGGGTCGGAGTCGGGCCGGTCGCCGGTGAGGACGAGGCCGTAGGCCTGCTGGTCGATGCGCGCGTGGTTGAGGACCTGCCGTACCGTCCACTCGGTGCACGGCGTCGGCGCCGCCCAGGCCGCCTCGGGCACGGCGGCGACCACCTCGCGCAGATAGTCGTGCGAGCGGGTCAGTACCTCGATGCCCTGGATGTTCGTCATGAACGTTCCCCTCCCCGTTGCTCTGTCCGGTACCGACAATCTAGGACGGCTTGCGGACAGTTACTGTCCTCAAGAGAAACGTTCGGGGCATCTGGTGAGAGGGAATAGGCCAAGGATGCGAGATGTCCGGGAGTGGACGGCGCCGCTGGTGCGGTTCGTGGGGCGGCACCGGGACCCGGTGGTCGTCCAGACGCTGCGGTCGGCGACCGCGGCGACGGTCGCGTACGTCGTCGCGCTGCGGCTGAGCCCGGAGCCCGCGCCGCTGACCGCTCCCCTGACCGCGCTCCTCGTCGTCCAGGTCACGCTCTACGCCACCCTCACCAACGGCATCCGCCGTGTGAACGCCGTGGTCGCGGGCGTGCTCGTCGCCATCGCCTTCAGTCTGCTGGTCGGGCTGACCTGGTGGAGCCTGGCGCTGCTGATCGTGGCCGCGCTGGTGGTGGGGCGGCTGGTGAAGGTCGACGAGTACGTGCCCGAGGTGGCGATCAGCGCGATGCTGGTCCTCGGCGTGACCACGGTCGGGAACACGGCCTGGGCGCGGGTCGTGGAGACACTGATCGGCGCGGTCGTCGGGCTCGGCTGCAATCTGCTGCTCGCTCCCCCGGTGTGGGTCGACGAGGCCGGCGAGTCGATCGAGGGCCTGGCCCGTCGGCTACGGCGGCTGATGCGGCGCATGGGCGAGGAGGCGGCGGGCCGTACGCCCGTCGACCACGCCACCGCGCGGCTGCACGAGGCGCGCCGGCTCGACCACGACATCGTCGAGGTGGATGCGGCCCTGCGGCAGGCCGAGGACAGCCTGCGGCTCAATCCGCGCGTACGGGAGGGGCTGCTGCACCGGGTCGTGCTGCGCACCGGCCTGGACACCCTGGAGATCTGCACGGTCGTGCTCCGCGTCCTCGCCCGCACCTTCACCGACCTGGCGAAACAGCGCGACCCCGAGCCGCTGTTCGCACCGCCGACCGGGGCCGCCGTAGAACAGCTGCTGTCCGAGATCGGGGACGCCGTGGTCAGTTTCGCGGTGCTGGTGACCACCGATGTGACGGTGAGCGCCGAGTCCGCGGAGTCACGGCTCACCGCCGAGCTGCACACGGCCGCCGCGACCCGGGACAAGCTGGCCCAGCTGCTCCTGGAGGAGGTCCAGCGCGACGCGGCCCAGTGGCAGCTGCTGGGCGCGATGCTGACCGAGGTCAACCGCATGCTGGACGAGCTGGACACCGAGCACCGCTCGCGCCGGCTCCTTGAGGAACTCGACCGGTGCGCCGCCGAGCAGCGGGAACGCCTGCCGTGGCTGACCTGGCTGCGGGAGCGGGTCGGCGTGCCGGACCGGCTGCGCAGGAACCGGGGCGGGGGCGCCGATCGTTCTAGGTGACGAAGTCACCTGGGGGCGGGCCGACCGGTCTCCCGCAGTGGAACGAGGGGGGCGGGCGCATGACCGACAGCACCGTACGGATCGACGGGAACACCCTGCGGTTGCCCGGTGGGGTGGCGGTGCGGTTCATCCGCACGCTGCGGCTGCCGGAGACGGGCACGCATCCGTTGCCGCCGGGGCTCGGCGAGTTCCCGGTCCGGCGGGTCGCGGACTTCCCGGACACGGTGCCCGAGGAGTGGCGGGCGCGGGGCGGGGTGATGCTGCCGGTGTATCTGCGCGAGGCGATGTGGCTGAGCTTCGCGGGCACGCGGGAGCCGGCCGCGCTGCAGGTCGGGGTGGGCAAGGTGTGCGCGGTCTCGGGCGAGCCGTGGAGCGACCGGCTGTCCCGGAACCCGCAGAACTACGTGGTGCTGCCCCGCCAGCCCTGGCTCGACGGCATCAACTCCGGCAAGGGCACGGTCCGCCAGTTCGTCGCGGTCCCGCTCGGCCTCGGCGCGACCGTCGAGGGGCAGGTCACGGGCGAGGAGGTGTGGGGCGGCGTCCAGCTCCAGTCCTTCCCGCTCGGCGAGCGGGAGTTGGCCAAGTGGCGCGAGGCGGAGCGACGCCGCTCGCAGCAGTCACGCGCGCGTGCGACGGGCCTGCCGACCGGTGGCTACGGCATGCCCGCCATGCCGATGATGTCCGCGCCCGGCGCACCCCCGGCACCGAGCCCCCGGGCCACCGCCATGGGACTCGGCGTCGGCGGTTCGATGCACCAGGAGGTCTACGAGGACGACCGCCCGCTGAAGTCCTGGGCCGAGGAGCCCGCCGGGCGGGTCTTCGTGCACCTGGTGACGCCCCCGGAGTGGCGCCGCATCACCGGCGAGGCGCCTCCGCCGTCGCCGGTGGACCGGGCCGCGTACACCCGGGCGGGGCTCCCCTGGTTCGACTACTACGACCAGGACGCCGAGGATCTCGCCCCCACCGACACCCTGGGCGCGGTACAGCCGGTCGGCGACTGGCTGGGCGACGACCACGAGCCCTGGCAGGAGCCCACCCCCGGCCAGGTGCAGCCCCTCAAGGACGCGCAGGGCAAGCCGGTGGAGGACGGCGACTGGTAAGCCGCTCACCGGGCAGTCGACCGGGCAGGTCGCGCACCCGGCGCCCATTGCACAGAATGCAACGCGCGTTGCCGGTCTTGCGCTCAACAGGCCCCGCACGCCAAGGTTGCTGTGACGACCGGGGCGAGCGACGACCTGAGGGTGTGGGCATGACGAGTGATGCGGAGGCGTCACGCGAGGGCTGGAGCAGGCGCCGTTTCATCGGCGCCCTGGGCGGAGCGGCGGCGGTGGTCGCGGTACCCGCCCCGGCCTCGGCACCGGCGGATCCCGAATCCGCCCCGCCGACCGGCTCCACGACCGCACCGGCACCCGGCACACACCGCAAGGCCAAGGCATCCGGCCCCCGCCCCCTGTACATCGGCACGTACACCTCGGTCGACGGCGGTGGCAAAGGCATCGGCCTTGCCACCTACGACGCGTCGACCGGCCGGATCACCGGCGCGGGCACGCTCACCGGGGTAGCCGACCCGTCGTACCTGGCCCTGCACCCCGACGGCCGCACGCTGTACGCGGTCGACGAGCAGACGGCCGGCGCCGTGACCGCCGTACGCCTGGCCGACCGCAAGATCCTCGGCGCGCGGAGCACCGGCGGCGCGGGCCCCTGCCATCTGTCGGTGCATCCGAGCGGGCGTTGGCTGCTGAGCGCCAACTACACGTCCGGCAGTGTGGCCGTGCACCCGATCGACGACTCGGGCGCGCTCGGCGAGCGGACCGCGCTGGCCAAGCACTCCAGTCCGCAGCCGGGCCCCGGCCAGGACGGCCCGCACGCGCACCAGTTCGTGACCAGTCCCGACGGCGACCATGTCCTCGCCGTCGACCTGGGCACCGACACGGTCTACACCTACCGCCTGGACACCACGAAGGGCACGCTCGCCGAGGTCTCGCAGGCGCAAACCCACGCGGGCGCGGGTCCGCGCAGCCTGACCTTCCACCCCGGCGGCCGGTACGCCTACCTGGCCGACGAGGTCGACGACACCATCGCGGTCTGCGCCTACGACCCGGCCACGGGCGCCCTCTCGATCGGCGCCCCGCAGTCCAGCGGCAGCACGGGCAGCACCACCAACTACCCGGCGCAGATCCTGGTGACGCCGAACGGCGCCTTCGCCTATCTCGCCAACCGGGGCGACAACACCCTTGCCCGGTACGCCGTCGAGGCGGACGGCGCCCGGCTCAGGCTGCTCGGCACGGTGCCGGTGTCCGGTGACTTCCCGCGGCAGATCGCCCTCTCGCCGGACGGGACCCTGCTGTTCACCGCGAACCAGAAGTCCAGCACGGTCAGCGTGTTCCACGTGGACGACAGCACGGGTCAACTCGCCCTCGCGGGCGAGCCGTTCGCGTCACCGGTCGCCGTCTGTGCGCTGCCGCTGTAGGGGGCGCGGGCAGGACGCGGCGCTGGCCTGGGTGAGCAGCACGTGCATGCGCTCGGTGAGGTGGGAGACCGTGTCGGCGGGCGCGTGGAACGGCAGCCGTACGTCGCCGTGGGCGCGGGCGCGCTCGATGCGCAGGGTCAGCCCGTGCCGGTCGACGGCGAGAGGCTGGACGCGAACCGCCCCGTGCAGGCTGTCGGGTTCGACGAGCCGGGTGAGCCGCTCGACCGCGTCGGAGTGGCAGTCGGCGAGGTGGGTCAGCAGCTGGGCCTCGGCCAGGGCCAGCGGGTCGGGTTCGGCGGCGGCGAACTCGTCGAGGTCGATGACGACCGCGCCGGTCGGCGGGCGCAGCACCACGCGCGTTGGCCGGAAGGCGAGTTGACCCTCCTCGGGCACGAACCACCCGGCCAGCCACAGCCGGGACCGGATACGGTTGCGCACGGGGACGGGTGCGACGTCCGCGAACTCCAGGACGGCGGACGGCTCTCCGCGGGGCGCGCAGATGGCGGCCGCCAACAGGGAGCTGCCCTCGGGCACTTGCAGAAGTACCCGGCCGTCGTCGTCCACGCTGTGCGCTCCGACGAACTCCTCGCGACCGCCCTCCGCGGTCACCGCGCAGGACCATGCGGCGGCGAGCACCGAGCGGGCCCGCTCGGCCGCGGCAGGCACGGCCGTCCACGTCTGGCTGTCACCCATCCCTGAACCTCCTTAGGTAAGCCTTGCCTAACTTACCGAAGATCGGGGCGCACGCCAACCACGCCACGCAATAACTCCACCAAGTCACCCGGGACGAGTTCAGGGCGAGATGACGCCCAACAGCGCCCGCGCGCACAGATCGCGCACCTGTTCCCGGCTCAACTCGGGCCCCCGCAGCCACTCCAGACAGACGGCGGTGGTGAAGGCCAGCCATCCGCGCACCGCGAGCTTCGCGTCGGGCCGCTCCGCCACGGTCAGCCCGAACTCGGGATCCGCGGCGAGCGCGGCCAGGATCTGCCGCTCCTGCGCGGCCAACGCCCGCTGGTAGACCCGCCGTACGGTCTGATCGCCCGCCGCGTCGGCGCGGTGGAAGGCGCGGTAGCCGTGCGCGTGGGTGTGCACGTACTCCAGATACGTGTCGAGAGCGACGGCGAGCTGCTCACGGGCGGGCACGCCCGGGACCGCCGCCGTCATCCGCAGCATCCGTTCGCTCTCGCGCTCCACGACGGCCGCGAAGAAGTCCCGCTTGGTCGGGAAGTAGTGGTAGAGCAGCCCGCGGGAGACCCCGGCGATCTCGGCGACCTGCTCGATCCACACGTCGTCGTAGGGATCCTCCGAGAACAACCGCGCGCCCACCGTGAGGAGTTGCTCCCGGCGCTCCTCGGTGCTGAGCCGGCGGCGCGTGCGCTCACCCTGATTGGCGGCCATTCCCGCACTTTACTTGACGTCGGTTCAACAACGGGATCAGACTGAAACCCGTTATTGAACCCACGTACAACAGGCTCAACCTGCCGCAGGATCAAGGGAGATCGCGTCATGGCGGAGACGACGACGGCGACGCCGACCGCGCTGCCGAAGGGATTCCGGGACGCCGAGCAGGGCTGGCCCCACCTCGACCGCATCCCGCATCCCCCGCGCCGGGTCCCGCTGCTCGGCGACGTCCTCGGCGCCGACCGCCGCACTCCCCTCCAGGACTCCCTGCGCTTCGCCCGCCAACTGGGCCCGATCTTCCGGCGGAAGGCCTTCGGCAAGGAGTTCGTGTTCGTGTGGGGCGCGGACCTGGTCGCCGACATGGCGGACGAGTCACGGTTCGCCAAGCATGTCGGCCTGGGCGTCGCGAATTTGCGGCCGGTCGCCGGGGACGGCCTGTTCACGGCGTACAACCACGAGCCCAACTGGCAGTTGGCGCATGATGTGTTGGCCCCCGGCTTCAGCCGCGAGGCGATGGCGGGCTACCACCCGATGATGCTGTCCGTGGCCGAGCGCCTCACCGACCACTGGGACCGCGAACTGGCGGCCGGACGCGCGGTGGACGTCCCCGGCGACATGACCAAGCTGACCCTGGAGACGATCTCGCGCACCGGCTTCGGCCACGACTTCGGCTCCTTCGAACGCGACCGCCCGCACCCCTTCGTGACGTCGATGGTGGGCACGCTCAGCTACGCCCAGCGCCTCAACTCCGTACCGTCGCCTCTGGCCCCGCTCCTCCTGCGCACCGCAACTCGCCGCAACGAGGCGGACATCGCCTACCTCAACCGCACGGTCGACGACATGGTGCAGGCCCGCCGCGAGAGCGGGGGCGGCGACGGCGACCTGCTGGACCGCATGCTCGACACCACCCACCCCGACACCGGCGAACGCCTCTCCCCGGAGAACGTCCGCCGCCAGGTCATCACCTTCCTGGTCGCCGGCCACGAGACGACCTCGGGCTCCCTCTCCTTCGCCCTGCACTACCTCGCCCGCCACCCGGAGATCGCGGCCCGCGCCCGCGCCGAGGTGGACCAGGTCTGGGGCGACACACGGACCCCGGGCTACGAGCAGGTCGCCAAGCTGCGCTACGTCCGCCGGGTCCTCGACGAGTCGCTACGGCTCTGGCCGACGGCCCCCGCGTACGCCCGAGAAGCCACGCAGGACACCGAGTTGACCAGGGTCCACCCGATGCGCCGGGGCGCCTGGGCGCTGATCCTCACGCCGATGCTGCACCGCGACCCCGAGGTGTGGGGCGTGGACGCCGAGGAGTTCGACCCGGACCGCTTCGACGCCAAGGCCGTACGCTCCCGCGCCCCGCACACCTTCAAGCCGTTCGGGACGGGGGCGCGGGCGTGCATCGGCCGCCAATTCGCCCTGCACGAGGCGACGTTGGTCCTGGGCCTGCTGCTGCGCCGCTACGAGCTGCGCCCCGACCCCGCGTACCGCCTGCGCGTGACCGAGCGCCTGACGCTGATGCCGCAGGGCCTGCGCCTGCACCTCGACCGCCGCACCGCGCCGGCGGCCCCCGCACCGGTCGCGGTCCCCGAGGAGGTCCGCTCAGAGCCCCGCTGTCCAGTGCACGGGACGGACGACTGACTCCGGCAACTTCGTCCCAGCACTCCCCCGGGCCGCGTTGACCTGCGGCTGGGTGAGGAAGAACGCGCCGGTCAGATCAGCGTCCGTGAGATCGGCGTCCCGCAGATCGGCACCGATCAGATCCGCGCCGCGCAGGTCGGCCCCGGTGAGATCGGCGGCGATGAGGTAGGCACCGCGCAGATTGGCCCGGCTCAGATCGGCACCCCTGAGCCGGGCACCCATGAGGTCGGCGCCCCGCCGCTCCTTCTTCTTGCCGCGCACTCCGGCCCGCACCAACTCGCTGGTCCGCAGCAGGAGTTCGTTGACCTCCTGCCGGTGCGCGCCCACGTCGAGCGCGCCGAGCTCTTCGGGGGTGCCGCGCGTGAGTTCCTCGGTACGGGCGAGGGTCCGGCGCAGGTCGGGGTGGACCGGGCCGGCGGCGGGGAGGGTGAGCGCCTCGGTCAGGTACCAGAGCAGTTCATGGAGCTGCCGTACGACGGGAAACACATCGAACATCCGCCGGGCCTGCTCCCGGGGAGCCGTGCGCCAGTCCTGTCCGGCGAAGGTGACCTGGGAGACCTTTTGCCCGGCGCCGAAGCAGTCGTAGACCGTGCAGCCGGTGAAGCCACCGGTCCGGAGCTTCGCGTGGATTCCGCAGCGGTGGTCGCCCTGGAGGTTCGGGCACGGCGTCCCGGCGGCCTTGTCGAGCGCGAAGTCGGCCGAGACGGCGAAGGGCAGCGCCACACAGCACAGGCCGAAGCAGCGCGCGCAGTCGCCGCGGAGGTCGGATCGGTCCGCTATGTGATCTTCCATGACGTCCAGCCTACTGATCCGCGCCAGCACCCTGGACCACATAGAACCGATCGGTACCATCTCCTCCATGCCCGTACCCAAAGGAACGGCCCTGGACCCCGACCGCACCCGCGCGACGCTCCTCGCCTCCGCGACGGAGATCCTCTACGAACGGGGACTGGACGGCGTCGGCGTGGCCGAGCTGTGCCGGACTGTCGGTGCCTCCAAGGAGACGCTGTACCGGCACTTCGGTTCGAAGGACGGCCTGGTCGAGGCGGTGCTGGAGGCCCGGAGCGACCGGGTGGTGCGCTGGCTGACGGAGGCGGCGGAGGCGGCGGGCCCCGACCCGCGCGCCCAACTGACCGCGCTCTTCGACGTGTTGGGCGGCTGGTACCGGCAACCCGGCTTCCGGGGCTGCGCGATCGTCAACGCGGCGACGCAGCGGCACGCTCCGCCCGCGCGCACACTGGCCGACCGCCATCTGGCCCGCTACGGCGAGCTGCTCACCGGTATCGCCGAACGCGCCGGCGCCCGCGAACCCGCCCTCCTGGGACGGCAGTTGCTGATCCTCCTGGAGGGCGCCACGGTCGTGGCCGACCACCACGACCCGGCCGGCCGAGCCGCCGAGGACGCCAAACTCGCGGCTCTCGCCCTGCTGTCCGCGCAGGAGGCGTGATGGACGTCCAGGGCCGCACAGCACCCGGCTTCGAGCAGGTCACGGAGGTCTTCGCCGCCAACTTCGAGCGGTACGGCGAGGTGGGCGCCGCCTTCGCCGCGTACCGGGACGACGAACCCGTCGTGGACCTGTGGGCCGGGGTGACCGACCCCGCAACCGGGCACCCGTGGCGCGCGGACACGCTCCAGCTCGTCTTCTCCGGGGCCAAGGGCCTGACGTCCGCGTGCGTGTTGCTGCTGGTCGAGCGCGGCCTGCTGGAACTGGACGCACCGGCCGCCCGCTACTGGCCGGAGTTCGCCGCGGCCGGCAAGGAGCGGATCACGGTCGGCGAGATCCTGTCCCACCAGGCGCGGCTGCCGGGCGTGCAACAGCCGGTCGGCGCCGAGGAGTTGCTGGCCCCGGAGCACATGGCGGGGCTCCTCGCGGCGCAGGCCCCCTCGACCGATCCGCGGGCCGCGTTCACGTACCACGCGCTGACCTGGGGCTGGCTGACCGGGGAACTGGTACGCCGGGTCGACGGGCGGACCGTGGGCGCCCTGTTCGCCGACGAGTTCGCGGGCCCGCTCGGCCTGGACATCTGGCTGGGTCTGCCGGACACGGAGCACCACCGGGTCGCGACGACGATCGCGGGACCCGGTGTGCTGCTCCCGGAGGACGAGGGCGAGGGCGAGGAGATGGACTCCTTGCGGGTCCTGACCCGCAACCCCCTCCTGGCTCCCGACGCACCCGCCCTGTGGAACTCCGCCGCTTTCAGGCGGGCCCAACTCCCCGCGGTGGGCGCATATGTGACGGCCCGTTCGATGGCCCGCTTCTACGCCTGCCTCGCCCGGGGCGGCGAGTTGGACGGCGTCCGGGTGCTCGACGAGGCGACCGTACGGCTCGGGCGGCGGGAACTGCGCCGGGGTGTCTCGGCCCTGTGGGGCACTCCCATGGCGTACGGCGCCGGGTTCGAACTCCGCACCGGGCTGGCCCTGTTCGGCCCGCCGCCGGACACCTTCGGCCATGCCGGAGCGGGAGGCTCACGGCACGGCGCCTGGCCCGGCGAGCGGATCGGGTTCTCGTACACGATGAACCTGACCCGCGCGGAGTTCCCGGACCGCCGCCCGCTGGACCTGCTGGCCTCGTTGCACGAGGCGGCGCTCACTTCCCCAGGGCGCTCGCATCGAGGCGCGCCAGCCGGTCAGGGTCCGACAGGATGTACATCTCGGTGATCCGGCCGTCGACGACGGTGACGCCCATGACCGAGAGGACCTGTCCCTCGGGGGCGTTGACGACGCCCACCGAGCCGTTGACCAGGGCGAGTTGGGCGTGGCGGGCGAACGGGGCGAACATGAGCGCCTGTTCGGCGACCGCGCGTGCGCCGCGCATCGCCTTGGAGGCGGCCGCGCCCCGTACGAGGGCTCCGGAGTCGGCGCGCAGGGCCACGTCCGGGTGGAGGAGGGCGACGAGGGCGTCGAAGTCGCCCTCGCGGGCGGCGGCGAGGAAGGCCTCGACGATCTCACGCTGGCGGGCGAGGTCGGGGGCCGTCGAGGGGCTCGCACCCTGAACTCTGCGGCGGGCTCTACTAGCCAGTTGGCGAGTCGCGGCCGAACTGCGTTCCACGATCGGGGAGATGTCGTCGAAGGGCACCGCGAACAGGTCGTGCAGAACGAACGCGAGGCGTTCGGCGGGTTCCAGCGTCTCCAGGACGACGAGGAGGGCGAGGCCCACGGAGTCGGCGTGGAGTACTTCCTCCTCCGGGTCGAGTTCTGTGAGGGGTCTGATGAGGGGGTCGGGGACGAAGGTCCCGGCGAAGGCCTCGTCGATCGGGTCCTCGCGGCGTGACGTACGGGAGCGCAGCAGGTCGAGGCAGACCCGGCCGACGACCGTGGTCAGCCAGCCGCCGAGGTTCCTGATGTCGTCCGCGTCGGTCCGGCTGAGCTTCAGCCAGGTCTCCTGGACGGCGTCCTCCGCCTCGGGCACCGAGCCGAGCATGCGGTAGGCGACCGCGCGGAGCCGACTCCGGTGTTCCTCGAAGCGGTCCGCCAGGAGTTCCTCGTCGTTCATACCGTCCCCGTGGTGTCGAAGGATGTTGACGGAGCCCGCGCGCAACGGCATCATGACCGACTGCGTGGCCTACGCCAAACCTCCCACGACCGTCCCCGGCACGGTCTCCCAGCGGAGGCAAAGGGACCAGTGTCTCAGGTCGTTGTCGCAGCCCGATCGCCTCGGGCGGGGTTGCCGGGGAGCCGTCGCTCAGGGCGTGGAAGGCCGCGATGACAGCCCGTAGGAACTTCAAGCGCCAGGTGCGCGCCCGCGCCGCCAAGACCGGCGAGTCCTATACGACCGCCCTCCGGCACTTCCGTCCGACTCCCTCAGGAGACGTCATGCCGGAAGCAAGGAACCCCAAGCGCGTGCGGCTTGCCGTGGCGCAGACACCCGTACGCGAAGACCCCCGGGACATCGAAGCGCTGCGCGAGAGCGGGCGTGAGGTCCGTGCGCTGATGCGCGAGGCCGGTGCTCGGGGAACGCGGATCGTGCACTTCCCGGAAGGCGCGATCTGCTTCCCCAACAAGTACGTCATGTCCGTCGACGGCCCGAACGCGGTCGGCCCGGCGGACTGGGACCGGTGCCAATGGCCGGTGATCCAGGCGGAGTTGGCGGCGATCGCCGAGTTGGCCGGCGAGCTGCGGTTGTGGACGGTCGTCGCGTCGGTGCACCGCCTGACGGACCCGAACCGTCCGCACAACAGCCTCTACGTCATCTCCGACCGCGGCGAGGTCGTCACGCGCTACGACGAGCGCCTGCTGTCGAAGACGAAGGTGTCGTACATGTACTCGCCGGGCGTCTCACCGGTGACCTTCGAGGTCGACGGGGTGCGCTTCGGCTGTCTGCTCGGGATGGAGATCCACTACCCGGAACTGTTCGCGGAGTACGAGGAGTTGGACGTCGACTGCGTCCTGTTCTCGACCAGCGGCACTCCGGGCAACATCGCCGCCCAGGCCCAGGGCCATGCCGCGGTCAACAGCTACTGGGTCAGCCTGTCGGTGCCCTCGCAGCACAGCGGCACCGCACCGTCGGGGATCGTCGCTCCCAACGGCCACTGGCTCGCGCGGTGCCCGTCGGACGACTCGCCGTCGGTGGCCGTCGCGAACCTCGACGACAGCTCGGAGGCCGCCGCCGACGCGGTGACCTACGGCCGTCCCTGGCGTCGTGAGGCACGCGCGGGCGTCTACGCCGAGCACCGGGTGACCGACCCGCGCAGCGAGGACCGGACGGCGGCCTTCTAGCCCGGAAGGGGAATCCGGTGCCGCGTCGAGGCACCGGATTCTCAATACCGTTGCGCCTTCGCCAACTTGGGGGTCAGCACCGGCTCCGGCGGCTTGGCGCTGATGGCGACCGGCTGGGCCTTCGCGCCGGGGGCGAGGTTCTCGGCGCCGACGTAACGGGTCTCCACCACCTTCCCCGAGGAGTCGAGGAAGTCGACCTGGACGGCGTAGGACGCCTTCTTGTCGGTCTTGTTGGTGATGGTGACGACGACGGCGAGCAGCCCGCTGGTCTGGGCGCGCGGCTTGCCGGTCATGGCCACGTCCGACATCGCGTTGCCCTGGCCCTTGACGTCCTTCAGTTCGTTCTGGGCGTCCTTGCTCGCGCGGGCCACCGCGGACGACACGGAGGCCTCGAAGGAGGACGCGGCCGCCGATGCGGAGGACGCTGCCGCCGAGGCCTGTGCGCGGGCCGACGCGACCGCCGAGGACGCGGCCGACTTCAGGGCCGACGGTGTCATGCCCGAGAAGGAGGCCGTGTCCGGGGCCGAAGGCTGCGAGCTGCTGCTCCCGGAGCTGTCGTTGTCGTCGCCGCACGACACCAGCGCGACCGTGCTCGCCGCTACGACGGCGAGGACCAGGGCGGCCGGGCGGGCCCGGCGAAGTGACTTGGTATTCATCGAAATGAACCCTATGCCGGAATTTTCGACGCGGCATGTCCTCGGCGGCCACCCGGTGGACCCTCCCTCAGACCTCGTCCCGCGTGAGGGCGATCAGCCGGTCCAGGACCCGCGGCCCGCCCGCCCGTACCCCGTCGTGCTCGAACTCGTCGGTGACCCAGGTGCGCAGACCGCGGATCGCGCGGGCGGTCTGCAGGGAGTGGGTCGCGTCGACGTACATGTCGTCGTGGTAGACCGCCGCGGCGACCGGAACCTCGTTGGCGGCGAGGCGCGCGGGGTCGTAGAGGGGCCGCCAGTCGGTGTGGGCGGCGAGGAGTTCGGCGGTGTCGCGGAGCGGGCGCAGGGCGGGGTCGCAGTCGAACATCCAGGGGTGGATGGACTCGCCGGTGAGGAGGAGGGGGCTGTCGCCGGCCAGGGTCTTCGCCGCGTCGAACTGCGGGAACTCGGCGCGGACCCGCTCCGCCGACCACGCGGTGGGGCGGCTGTCCTGGCCGTAGCACGCCTCGTGGACGAGGGCGTAGAGGGGGTGGCCGGCGTAGGAGAGGGAGTTCTGGACCTCTTCCTGGAACGCGTCGGAGAGCTCGTGGCCGCTCGGGGTGCGGACGAAGGCGTTCTCCAGGAGGAAGTGGAGGCGGTGGCTGCCGTCGCTGCCGCCGAGCATGATGCCGAGGGACTGGAAGGCCTCGGTGGTGAGCCGGTAGCCGTTCGGGAGGACCGGCTCGTGCCGCATCAGGTACTCGGCGATGCGGCGGGCGCGTTCCACGTCCTGCGGGTAGCGGTCGTAGTGGGCGGCGACCTTGCGCTCGATACGCGGGTAGGCGGCGCGGTAGACGTCGTCGGCGTGGGCGTCGAGGGACGGGAGGCCGCCGGTGAGGACGGCGGCGCGGAGGCCTTCGGGTGCGGTGGACAGGTAGTTCACCGTGCAGAAGCCGCCGAAGCTCTGGCCGAGGACGGTCCAGGGAGCGCCGCCGGTGAGGGCGGGGCGGATCGCTTCGCAGTCCCGGACGATCGAGTCGGCGCGGAAGTGCGTGAGGTGCTCGGCCTGCTCGGCCGGGCCGCCGCGCAGCGGGAGCGTCTGCCGGGTCAGCGGGGTGGAGTGACCGGTGCCGCGCTGGTCCAGGAGGAGCACGCGGTACTCGTCGAGCGCGCGGTCGAGCCAGGCCTGTCTGCCGACGAAACGATTCGCCCCGAAACCGGGTCCGCCCTGGAGGTAGAGCAGCCACGGCAGGTCCTCGCGGTGCTCCTTGTCGCTCGCGACGACCTCACGGGCGTAGAGCTCGATGGTCTCGCCCGTGGGGTCCTCGTGATCGAGGGGCACGGTGAAGTGGCGGTCGGTGAGGACGACGCCGGGCTGGCGGTAGCTGACGGACAACGGGTCTCCTGGGACGGACGATTTACGGGCCGCGTCACATCTCAGCACATGCGCGTCCGATATCCGACCCCCTGGATCATGAAATCCTACGGATCACTACTGACCGGCCGATCAGCGGGCGGCGAGACTCGAGCGGCGCACGACCAGTTCCGGCTGGAGCACGACCCGCCGGTGCTCGTGCGGACGGGCCGCGGTCTCGGCCTCCGTCTCCTCCAGGAGCAGCTCGGCGGCCAACGCGCCCATGGTGACTGCCGGTTGGCGGACCGAGGTGAGCGGTACGGCCGCTGCCGCCGCGAACTCGATGTCGTCGTAGCCGACGATCGCGAGGTCGTCCGGGACACCGACCCCGGCCGCGTACATGGCCTGGAGCACACCGAGGGCGAGAAGGTCGTTCGCGCAGAAGACGGCCGTCGGCCGGTCGGCGAGGCCGAGCAGCCGGGCTCCGGCGTCCCGCCCGGCGGCCACGTCGAGCCGGTCGGTGGGCAGCTCGCGCAGCGCGTCGGGGTCGAGCCCGGCCTCGGCGAGCGCGTTCTTCGCGCCCGTACGGCGGTCCCGCACCTGGTTGAAGCCGGGCGGGCCGCTGACGTACGCGATGGAGCGGTGCCCCGCGTCGACCAGGTGCCGCACGGCGAGCGCACCGCCGGCGACGTCGTCGACGGAGACCGAGCACTCGGTGGTGCCCTCCGCGACCCGGTCGACGAGCACGAAGGGGATGCCGTGCCGGCGGAACGACTCGATGTTGCGTCCGGTCGCGTCGGCCGGGGTCAACAGCACGCCCCGCACCCGCTGTTCGGCGAAGAGCGAGAGGTAGTCGGCCTCCTCGACGGGGCTCTGCGCGCTGTTGCAGACCATCACGCCGAGCCCCGACTCACGCGCGGCCCGCTCGGCGCCACGGGCCACGTCCACGAAGAACGGGTTGCCCATGTCGAGGACGAGCAGCCCCATGATCCGGCTGCGCCCGGCGCGCAGCTGGCGCGCGGACTCGCTGCGGACGTAACCGAGGCGGTCGATCGCGGACAGCACCCGGGCCCGGGTCTCCGTGGCGACGGTGTCCGGGCGGTTGATGACGTTCGAGACCGTGCCGACGGAGACTCCGGCGGCGCGGGCGACGTCCTTGATACCCACCGGCTGGGCCATCAGGCGGAGACCTCCAGGGTGACGTGGGACGGCGGGCAGGTCTTCACATTACCGCCATGACCTGTGCCGACTCCTGCGACGGTGCCGCTCACGCGGGCAGGGCGAAGTCGACGACGTGGAGTGCCGAGGGGGTCGTACCGCTCGACTTCTCCTGATACATGAACGACAGCACGTTGTCCGCCCGCACCCGCAGCTCGTCGACGACGACCTCGCCGAACGCGTTCAGCCCGCTCCCGTCGTACAGCAGCGCCCAGTCGGTGTACCCGGAGGACTTCGATGCACCGGCGATCCGGCCGTAGGGCAGCACGGCATAGGCGTTGTCGTACTTGTCCAGGACCAGCTTGGTGCGCTGGCTGGAGTTGAGGGCGATGGGGATCTCGGTCTTCTGCCAGCTGCCCGACGCGTTCTTGCGGACGTGGAAGGCGCGGCCGTTGGCGGTGCGGTCGGTGACGTAGTTGGTGGTGCACTGGCCGAAGCGGCCGGGGACGTAGCTGATGATCGCGTGCGGAAGGCCGGTGGAGTCGGTGGACTGGCTCTCCTGGTTCATCAGGGAGTGGTCGGGGTCGAGGGGGTCGACGACCAGTCCGGTGTCCGTGACGGCCACGGGGTTCGAACTGCCCGTTGTTCCTACGGCAGTTCCGGCGTCGTTGCGCCAAGTGCGGCCCCGGTCGGTCGAGTAGACGTATCCGGTGTCGTGGTTGGTGATGCCGCCGCCGCTGCACATCACGGCGGCGGACTGCTCGCGCCAGGTGAAGAAGGAGTGCAGGCGGCCGTTCACGTCGTAGTCGATGCCGTGCAGGTACATGTTGCGGGCGGTACTGGAGCCGTGCGCGCTGGTGTAGGTGCCGGTCGAGCTGCTCCACTCCCCCAGCGCCGTCCAGGCCGAACCGTCGTACTCCGCAAGGGCGTTGCGGCCGTTGCCGGAGATCCCGACGCGGTAGCTGAGTTGGAGCTTGCCTTCGGGGGTGGCGATGAACTGGGGGTAGGTGAACTGGGTGGTGAGTGCCACGCCGTCCAGCGATGTCTGTACGGCGCCGAGGACGGCCGAAGTCCAGGCGGTGGAGGCCGGGTTGTCGAGCAGACCGGCGACCGACTTGACGTAGAAGAAGCCGTCGCTGTGGGAGTCCATGTTGAGGTGAAGACGGCCGTCGACACGGGAAACGCCCATGGAGATGACGTTGTGGGAGTCGTCGCTCTTGAGGGTGTGGGAGAGGGTGATCGTGGACCAGGTGGTCGCGCCCAGGACCCGGCGGGCGACGACGGCGTGCTTGGTGGCGGTGTACCAGGCCGCGTACTGGTAGCCCTTGTAGGTCAACAGGCCGTTCTTCTGGAACGAGTTGTTGTTGACCAGGCCGTCGTACGAGACGAAGTAGACGGCCTGGGCGTCGAGTTGGGTGGTGCTCATTTTGGTGACGGACGGGCCGGGGACGGCCGCCCGTGCGATGCCCGGCGTTGCCACGGCCGCAAGTATGGCGGTCGTGAGCACGGCGCGTCTTCTCATGAGCGGCTCCTGTGGGGGATCACGCGAGGTGGAAGACCTCGGTGAGGGGCTTCATCGCCTCGTCGGGACGGGCGCCGTCCAGGGACTCGAAGAACGGCGCCATCTCCGCCTGCCAGCGGGAGTTGATGTCGGTGGCTTCCATGCCGGCCTGGGCGGCGGCGAAGTCCTCGGTCTCCAAGTAGCCGACCAGCAGGCCGTCTTCACGCAGGAAGAGCGAGTAGTTGTGCCAGCCGGTGGCCGAGAGCGCGTCGAGCATCTCGGGCCACACGGCGGCGTGCCGCTCGCGGTACTCGTCGAGGCGGTCCGCCCGGACCTTGAGCAGGAAGCACACGCGCTGCATCAACACCCCTTGAATGAAAGGGACTTCGGGGACTTCGGGGGATCAGAAGTTGAACTGGTCGATGTTCTTCGCGTCGAACACGGTCGGCTTGCCGAGGTTGATCACGCCGTCCTTGCCGATGGTGTACGACGTGCCGCCGGCCTTGAAGGTCTCGCCCTCCTTGCCGGTGATCTGCCCCGACACCAGCGCCACCGCAGTCTGCGCGGCGAGAGCGCCGAGCTTCGCCGGGTCCCACAGCTCGAAGCCGTCGACGGTGCCGTTCTTGACGTACTTGCGCAGGTCGTTGGGGGTGCCGAGGCCGGTCAGCTTGACCTTGCCCTTGTATTTGGAGCCGGACAGGTACTGGGCCGCGGCCTTGATGCCGACCGTGGTCGGGGAGATGATCCCCTTCAGGTTCGGGTGCTCCTGGAGGAGACCCTGGGTCTGCTGGAAGGACTGCTGGGCGTCGTCGTTGCCGTAGGCGACCTTGACCAGCTTGATGTTCTTGTACTTCGGGTCCTTCAGCTCCTCCCTCATGAAGCCGATCCAGGTGTTCTGGTTCGTCGCGGTCTGCGCAGCCGACAGGATCGCGATCTCGCCCTTGTAGCCGATCTGCTGGGCGAGCAGCTGCACCTCGGTACGGCCGAGGTCCTCGGCGCTGGCCTGCGAGACGAAGGCGTTGCGGCACTCCGGGTTGGTGTCGGAGTCGTAGGTGACCACCTTGATCTTGTTGCTCATGGCCTGCTTGAGCGCGGTGCACAACGCGCCCGGGTCCTGCGCGGACACGGCGATCGCGTTCACCTGCTGCTGGGTGAGCGTGTTGACGTAGGAGACCTGACCGGAGGTGTCGGTGGCACTCGTCGTGCCAACCTCCTTGTACTTCTCGCCCAGTTCGGTGAGCGCCTTCTCGCCGCCCTTGTCGGACGTGGTGAAGTACGGGTTGTTGACCGCCTTCGGCAGGAAGGCGACGGTCAGCCCCTTCTTGAGCGCTGCATTCGGATCGGCCTTGCCACCGGTGACGGCCGACCCGGTGTTCTCGTCCTTCACGTCCTTCTTGGTGGTACCACCGCAAGCGGTGGCGACGAGCGTGAGCGAAGTGACGGCGACAAGGGCCGCAAGGGCACGGCGAAGGGATGTTTTACGCATGACACGGGTTCCTTTGATACGAGGTTGAGTGATAGCGCCCCTTCAGGGGCGCGGGGCTGTGTCGATTTGCGGCTACCGCCGCGTGGTCGCGACCAGCCACAACGGACCCGCAGCTGCCAACCGACCGATTAGGTGGATCGTGCCGCGGCCCGAGAGACAGCGACTTGCCGAGCAACCCGAGGCCCCAGCACCGAGACCACGAGCAGAACACCGGTGACAACGATCTGAGACTGCGCGGAAACGTTCACCAGACTCATCACGTTCTGCAACGCCCCGAGCAGAAAGACCCCGGCAACCGCACCTCCCAACGTCCCCTTTCCGCCGTCGAAGTCGATCCCGCCGAGCAACACCGCGGCTACGACGGACAGTTCGAGCCCGGTCGCGTTGTCATAGCGAGCACTGGCGTAGTGCAGGGCCCAGAACACCCCGGTGAGCGAAGCCATCAACCCCGTCACCGTGAACAGGATCAGCTTCTGCCGCCGGACCCGAATACCGGCGAACCGCGCAGCCTCCACATTCGCCCCGATCGCGAACAACGACCGCCCGAACGGCGTGGCATGCAGCACAACCACGGCGATGGCAAGCAGCACCAGGAAGGGTAGAAACGCCTGCGGCAAGAACGTGCCCCCGAGCCGCCCGGACGCGAAGTCCAGGTACTGCGTGGGGAAATCGGTCACGGCGTCGGAGCCGAGCACGATCTGCGCGATCCCCCGGTACGCGGCGAGCGTGCCGATCGTGACGGCGAGGGACGGCAGCCCGAGCCGGGTGACGAGCAGCCCGTTGACCAACCCGCAGACCACGCCCAGCAGCAGGCAGATCGGGATGATCGTCTCGATGGTCATGCCGTCGTTCCACAGCTTGCCCATCACCGCACCCGACAGCCCGGCCGTGGAGGCGACCGACAGATCGATCTCACCGGAGACGACGAGCAGCGTCATCGGTAGGGCGATCAGCGCGATGGGGAGCGTGTTGCCGATCAGGAACGACAGGTTCAGCGCGTTGCCGAAGCCGTCCACGAAGGAGAAGGAGAACAGCAGCAGGACGATCAGGAGGGCGCCGACGACCGTGTCCCAGCGGATCGCGCGGTTCGCAAAGGACGCTGGCTCAGGCATGGCGGGCGTTCCTCTTCTTCAGTGCGGTGGCCACACGCAGGGCGACGATCCGGTCGACGGCGATGGCGAGGATGAGCAGGATGCCGTTGATGGCGAGCACCCAGACGGAACTGACGCCGAGGGCGGGCAGCACACTGTTGATGGAGGTCAGCAGGAGCGCGCCGAGGGCCGCGCCGTAGACGCTGCCGGAGCCGCCGGTGAAGACCACCCCGCCGACAACCACCGCGCTGACGACGGTGAGTTCGTACCCGGTGCCGGTGCCGGAGTCGACGTTGCCGAAGCGCGCGAGGTACATCGCGCCGGCGAGTCCGGCGAGTCCGCCGCAGAAGGTGTACGCGGCGAGGGTCCGCTTGCGGACGGGGATGCCGGCGAGCCGGGCGGCCTCGGGGTTGGAGCCGAGGGCGTACAACTCCCGTCCGCTGCCGAAGTGTTTGAGGTAGTAGGCGGTGGCGACCAGTACGGCGAGCGCGATCATCGCCAGCCAGGGCACCGCCGACAGACCGCCGGAGCCGAAGTCCACGAATCCGCCCGGGAGATCGGCGGCGGTGATCTGCCGTGAGCCGACCCAGATGGAGTCGACGCCCCGGATGATGTAGAGCGTGCCGAGCGTCACGACCAGGGCCGGCACCTGCCCCAGACTGACCAACAGCCCGTTGACCAGGCCGAGTCCGACACCGAGCAGGACCGCCAGCAGGATCGCGATGACAGCGTTGCCACCGCCCTGGAGGTAGTCACCGGTGGCGAAGGCGGTGATGCCGAGCGTGGAGCCGACGGACAGGTCGACGTTGCGGGTGATGACGACCAGCGACTGACCGGTGGCGACGAGAACCAGGATGGTCGCGTTGAGGAGCAGGTCCTTGATGCCCTGCTCGGAGAGGAACTGGCTGTTGCCCGCCTGGGTGATGCCGATCATCACCAAGAAGACGACCAGGATGGCGAGTTCACGCATCTTGAAGACCCGGTCGACGAGCCGCGTGCTGCTCGACTCGGGCACCTCGGCGGCGGGCGCGGGGTTGGGAGCCGTGACCGTCATGCGGCGGCCCTCCCGGTGGCTGCGGCCATCACGGTTTCCTCGGTGGCTTCGGAACGGGGGATCTCGGCGGTGAGGCGGCCCTCGTGCATCACCAGCACGCGGTCGGCCATGCCGAGGATCTCGGGCAGATCGGAGGAGATCATCAGGACGGCGACCCCGTCGGCGGCCAACTCGCTGAGCAGCCGGTGCACTTCGGCCTTGGTGCCGACGTCGATGCCACGGGTCGGCTCGTCGACGATCAGCACCTTCGGGCCGGTGGCCAGCCACTTGGCGAGGACGACCTTCTGCTGGTTGCCGCCGGACAGGGTGTTGACGGTGTCGGCGATCCGCGCGTACTTGACGTGCAGTTTCACCGCCCAGTCGAGGGAACGGCTGCGCTCGGCGCCGCGGTCGACGAGGCCCGCCTTGACGGTCGTACGGAGCCCGGTCAGGCCGATGTTGCGCTCGATGGACATGTCCATCACCAGGCCCTGGGCCCGCCGGTCCTCGGGGACGAGGGCGAGCCCCGCGGCCATCGCGGTCGAAGGGGCCCCGTTCGTCAGTGACTTGCCGTCGACCTCGACCCCGCCGGCGTCCCAGCGGTCGATGCCGAAGACGGCCCGCGCGACTTCGGTACGGCCGGCGCCGACGAGCCCGGCGAGTCCGACGATCTCGCCGCGCCGCACGTCGAAGGACACGTCCGTGAAGACACCCTCGCGGGTCAACCGCTTGACGCTCAGGGCGACTTCACCGGGTTCGACGTCCTGCTTGGGGTACAGCTCGTCGAGGTCGCGGCCGACCATGCGGCGTACGAGATCGTCCTCGGTCATCCCCTCGATCGGCTCGCTGGAGATCAGGGCGCCGTCGCGCAGGGTGGTGACGCGCTGGCAGATCTGGAAGATCTCCTCCAGGCGGTGCGAGATGAACAGGACGGCGGCGCCCTGTTCGCGCAGGGTGCGGACGACGCCGAAGAGGCGGGCGACCTCGCTGCCGGTGAGGGCGGCGGTCGGCTCGTCCATGATCAGGACGCGGGCGTCGAAGGAGAGCGCCTTGGCGATCTCCACGATCTGCTGGTCGGCGATGGACAGTCCGCGCGCCGGTCGGTCGGGGTCCAGCTCGACCCCGAGTCGCTTCATCAGGGCGGCGGTCGCCGCGTAGGTGGCCTTGTGGTCGATACGGCCGAGCGCGCGGCGGGGCTGGCGGCCCATGAAGATGTTCTCGGCGATCGACAGGTCGGGGAAGAGCGTGGGCTCCTGGTAGATCACGGCGATCCCCGCGTCGCGGGCGTCACCGGGGCCGTGGAAGAGGACGGGCGCGCCGTCGAGCAGCACCTGGCCGGCGTCGGGCCGGTGCACACCGGCGAGGGTCTTGATGAGGGTGGACTTGCCCGCGCCGTTCTCACCGGCGAGTGCGTGCACCTCACCGGGGAACAGTTCGAGGGACACGTCCCGCAGGGCGCGCACCGCGCCGAAGGACTTGGAGATGCCCTTGAGCGCGAGCACCGGGGCCGGACCCGCTTCTGACGGGTGGGTCATGAGGGGCTCCTCGACGACGCCGGCGGGTGGGCCCTCACAGCGTCGTGAAAGGTTTCAACTTGGTTGCCGGGACGTTAGGCGCGCCAGCCTTGTCACGTCAATGGGTCCGCGTCGAAAAACTTTCGATAGCCAAAGGTCACATTGGAGTCACGGGCCACAGGGTTCGCCGTAGGGCTTGACACCCCTTCGGGGGGCTCATAACTTCGCTCCCTGAATCGTTTCATACATACGCCGTTCCGTCGCACGTCACAGGAGCCCTCAAGTGACCGATCTCGCCGCGGTGAAGGCCGCTCTCAAGACCCAGGCAGTCGAGACGCCGTCGTGGGCGTACGGGAACTCGGGGACCCGCTTCAAGGTCTTCGCCCAGGAGGGCGTTCCTCGGACTCCGCAGGAGAAGCTGGAGGACGCGGCGAAGGTCCACGAGTTCACCGGCGTGGCGCCGACCGTGGCCCTGCACATCCCGTGGGACCGGGTCGACGACTTCGGGGCGCTGGGGAAGTTCGCGGAGGACCACGGACTGAAGCTCGGGGCGATCAACTCGAACACGTTCCAGGACGACGACTACCGGCTCGGGAGTGTGTGTCATCCCGACGCGGCGGTGCGGCGCAAGGCGCTGGATCATCTGCTGGAGTGTGTCGACATCATGGATGCGACGGGCTCCGCCGATCTGAAGCTGTGGTTCGCCGACGGGACGAATTATCCGGGGCAGGATGATCTTTCCGCGCGGCAGGACCGGTTGGGTGAGGCGCTCGCGGCGGTGTACGAGCGGCTTGGGGACGGGCAGCGGATGTTGCTGGAGTACAAGTTCTTCGAGCCGGCGTTCTATGCGACCGATGTGCCGGACTGGGGTACCGCGTACGCGCATTGTCTGAAGCTCGGGCCGAAGGCTCAGGTTGTGGTTGACACCGGGCATCATGCGCCTGGCACCAATATCGAGTTCATCGTCGCGACGTTGTTGCGGGAGGGGAAGCTCGGGGCGTTCGACTTCAACTCCCGGTTCTATGCGGACGATGACCTGATGGTGGGGGCGGCTGATCCGTTTCAGTTGTTCCGGATCATGTATGAGGTGATTCGGGGTGGGGGGTTCACTGCGGATGTCGCTTTCATGCTGGATCAGTGTCACAACATCGAGGCGAAGATTCCGGCGATCATTCGGTCCGTGATGAATGTGCAGGAAGCCACAGCGAAGGCGTTGCTTGTGGACCGGGATGCGTTGGGTGTGGCTCAGCGGGATGGGGATGTGCTGGGGGCGAATGCCGTGATCATGGACGCGTACAACACGGATGTTCGGCCTTTGTTGGGTGAGGTGCGGGAAGAGATGGGGCTGGATGCGGATCCCGTCCGGGCGTATCGGGGTAGCGGGTGGCAGGAGCGGATTGTTGTTGAGCGGGTTGGGGGGCAGCAGGCCGGTTGGGGGGCGTGAGCGTCTGCCAGGTTCTGTTTGTTGCGGGGTGCGGGCCGTATGTGGCTGGTCGCGCAGTTCCCCGCGCCCCTAGGGGATAAAGCTCACCTCTCTCGAAAAGGACTGGAAGTTCATGGCTCCGCACCCCGCAGCTGATGCTCTGCTTGCTCGTTCCAATCTGCTTGGCTCCGATCCTCGTAATACCAACTACGCCGGCGGGAATACGTCTGCGAAGGGCACCGACACTGATCCCGTCACCGGTGGGGATGTCGAGTTGATGTGGGTCAAGGGGTCCGGAGGGGACCTGGGGACGCTCACCGAGGGTGGGCTCGCCGTGTTGCGGCTCGACCGGATGCGTGCGCTTGTCGATGTGTACCCGGGTGTGGACCGCGAGGACGAGATGGTCGCCGCGTTCGACTACTGCCTGCACGGTAAGGGGGGTGCGGCGCCTTCCATCGATACCGCCATGCATGGGCTTGTGGACGCTGCTCATGTCGATCATCTGCACCCTGACTCCGGGATCGCGCTCGCCTGTGCGGCCGACGGGGAGAAGCTGACCGCCGAGTGTTTCGGGGACAGCGTGGTGTGGGTGCCCTGGCGGCGGCCCGGGTTTCAGTTGGGGCTCGACATCGCCGCCGTCAAGGCCGCCAATCCGCAGGCCATCGGCTGTGTGCTCGGGGGGCATGGGATCACCGCCTGGGGTGACAGCTCCGAGGAGTGTGAGCGGAATTCGCTGCACATCATCCGGACCGCCGAGGCGTTCCTCGTCGAGCGCGGGAAGCCGGAGCCCTTCGGGCCCGTCGTCGAGGGGTACGGTGCGCTGCCCGAGGCCGAGCGGCGGGAGCGGGGGGCCGCGCTCGCGCCGTACGTCCGTGCTGTCGCCTCTCAAGACCGGGCGCAGGTGGGGCACTTCACCGATTCCGAGGTCGTGCTTGATTTTCTCGCGCGGGCCGAGCATCCCCGGCTTGCCGCGCTCGGTACCTCGTGCCCCGATCACTTTCTGCGGACCAAGGTCAGGCCGCTCGTTCTCGATCTGCCGCCCACCGCTCCGCTGGACGAGGCCATCGCGCGGCTGAAGGAGCTGCAGTCCGCCTATCGCGAGGAGTACGCCGCCTACTACCAGCGGCACGCGCTGCCGGACTCCCCCGCGATGCGTGGTGCCGACCCGGCGATCGTGTTGATCCCGGGCGTCGGCATGTTCTCCTTCGGCAAGGACAAGCAGACGGCGCGGGTGGCCGGTGAGTTCTACGTCAACGCCATCAACGTGATGCGTGGGGCCGAGGCCGTGTCCACGTACGCGCCGATCGAGGAGTCGGAGAAGTTCCGTATCGAGTACTGGGCGTTGGAGGAAGCCAAGCTTCAGCGGATGCCCAAGCCGAAGCCGCTCGCCACTCGGGTCGCGCTCGTCACCGGTGCGGGGAGCGGGATCGGGAAGGCCATCGCCCGGCGGCTGGTCGATGAGGGCGCCTGTGTCGTTGTCGCCGATCTCAACTCCGAGAGTGCGCAGGCCGTTTCGGAGGAACTGGGCGGGCCTGACAAGGCCGTCGCCGTCACTGTTGATGTGACTTCGGAAGAGCAGATCGCCTCTGCCTTCAAGGCCGCGCTGCTCGCCTTCGGTGGGGTCGATCTCGTCGTCAACAACGCGGGGATCTCCATCTCCAAGCCTCTGTTGGAGACTTCGGCCCGGGACTGGGACCTGCAGCACGACATCATGGCCCGCGGGTCGTTCCTGGTCTCGCGTGAGGCTGCCCGGGCGATGATCGCGCAGAGGCTCGGGGGCGACATCCTCTACATCGCTTCCAAGAACGCCGTGTTCGCCGGGCCCAACAACATCGCCTACTCGGCCACCAAAGCCGACCAGGCCCATCAAGTACGGCTGCTCGCGGCCGAGTTGGGTGAGCACGGTATCCGGGTCAACGGGATCAACCCGGACGGTGTCGTGCGTGGTTCGGGCATCTTCGCGGGTGGTTGGGGGGCGCAGCGGGCGGCGACCTACGGGATCGAGGAGGAGAAGCTCGGCGAGTTCTACGCCCAGCGCACCATCCTCAAGCGCGAGGTGCTGCCGGAGCATGTCGCCAACGCCGTCTTCGCCCTCACCGGTGGGGACTTGACCCACACCACCGGGCTGCACGTCCCGGTCGACGCCGGCGTTGCGGCCGCCTTCCTTCGGTGAGCGCTGACGTGAACGTGTACGCCGCGGTCGACCTCGGCGCGTCCAGCGGGCGCGTCATGGTCGGCCGTGTCGGGCCCGACTCCCTGGAGTTGGCGGAGGCCCATCGCTTTCCCAACCGGCCCGTTCGTACGCCTGAGGGCCTGCGCTGGGACATCCTCTCGCTGTACGCCGGTGTCCTGGACGGGCTCCGGGCCGCAGGTGTGCTCACCGGCGGGCTGCTCGACTCGGTCGGTATCGACAGTTGGGCCGTGGACTACGGGCTGTTGGACGCGGACGGGGCCTTGCTGGGCAATCCCGTGCACTATCGGGACGCCCGCACGGAGGGGGTCGCCGAGAAGGTGTGGGCGACCGTGCCGGTGAATGAGTTGTACTCGTCGACCGGGTTGCAGTACGCGCCGTTCAACACGCTGTATCAGCTGACCGCCGCTCGCGACTCTGCCCAACTGGCGGGGGCTGAGCGGCTGTTGCTCGTCCCTGACCTGGTGTCGTACTGGCTCACCGGTGAGCAGGGCACCGAGCTGACCAACGCCTCCACCACCCAACTCATAGATCCCCGGACGCGCGACTGGGCGTACGACATCGCCTCGCGGCTCGGTATCGACCTGGGGCTGTTCGCGTCGTTGCGGCAACCGGGCGATCCTGCCGGGGTGTTGCGGGACGAGGTGCTGGAGGAGACGGGGCTTCGAGGGCCTGTGCCGGTGACTGCGGTCGGGTCGCATGACACGGCGTCAGCTGTCGCCGCTGTTCCGGCAGTTGAGGAGCGGTTCGCTTATATCTGCACCGGCACCTGGTCCCTGGCCGGGCTGGAGCTGGACTCGCCCGTGCTCAGCGAGGCCAGTCGTGCCGCCAACTTCACCAATGAGCTGGGGCTCGACGGTACGGTCCGGTATCTGCGCAACATCATGGGGCTGTGGCTGCTTCAGGAGTGCGTACGAGCCTGGGGCGAGCCGGAGTTGGGCGAGTTGCTGCGCGGGGCCGCTCGGGTGCCGGCGCTGCGGTCGGTCGTGGACGCGGGGGACTCTGCGTTCCTGGCACCGGGGCGGATGCCTGAGCGGATCGCCGACGCGTGTCGCGGCTCCGGGCAGCCGGTGCCGGAGTCCCGGGCCGAGATCACGCGCTGCATTCTCGACTCCCTAGCGCTCGCCCATCGGCGGGCGGTCGGCGACGCCCAGGAACTCGCCGGGCAGCCGGTCGATGTCGTGCACATCGTCGGGGGCGGTACCCGCAACGCGCTGTTGTGCCAACTGACCGCCGATGCTTGCGGGTTGCCGGTGGTGGCGGGGCCCACGGAGGCGGCCGCGCTGGGAAACGTGCTCGTTCAGGCGCGGGCCCACGGGCTGGTGGGTGACCTCGCCGGGATGCGGAGGCTGCTCGCCCGTACCCAGCCGTCGACCCGTTACGAGCCTCAGGGCGACACCGCCCGGTGGCGGGCGGCGGAGGCCCGGCTCGCCGCGCGACAACCCGGGACCTGACTTCCGGCTCGGACGCCCGGATCGCCGCGCTGTGAACCAGGGGCTCCCCGAGACGGTGACCTCCGACTACGCTGCATCCATCCGATGATCGACCACTAAGGAGCCGCGATGCGTGTCGCTCTGTTCCTGACTTGCGTCAACGACACGCTCTATCCGGACACCGGGCGCGCCGTGGTGAAACTGCTGACCAGGCTGGGCGTCGAGGTCGACTTCCCGATGGCGCAGACGTGCTGCGGGCAGGCGCACTACAACACCGGTTACCGCCATGAGGCCGAGCCGCTCGCCCGGCATTTCTCCGATGTCTTCGGGGAGTACGAGGCGATCGTCACGCCGTCCGGGTCGTGCGGGGCGATGGTGCGGGAGCTGTATCCGCGGATGGGGGAAAGGGCGCGGGCCGAGGGGCGCGGGGACACCCTCGCGGCCACGTTGGCGCCGGTGGTGCCGAAGACGTACGAGCTGACCGAGTTCCTCGTGGACGTGCTTGGCGTGACGGACGTAGGCGCCTACTACCCGCACAAGGTGACCTACCATCCCACCTGTCACGGGCTGCGCAGCCTCGGGCTCGGTGACCGGCCGCTCAAGCTCCTCCAGGCCGTCAAGGGGCTGGAGTTGGTCGAGTTGCCGGGTGCCGATGAGTGCTGCGGGTTCGGCGGGACGTTCGCCGTGAAGAACGCCGATGTCTCGGCCGCGATGGGTGCCGACAAGGTGCGCAACGCCGAGTCGACGGGCGCCGAGGTGCTGTGCGCTGCGGACAACTCCTGCCTCATGCACATCGGGGGCACGATGGCCCGGCTGCACACCGACATGCGGCCCGTGCACATCGCCGAGATCCTGGCCGCGACGGAGACGGAAGAGGAGGCGGGCGCATGAGCGAGACGTTCGTCGGGATGCCGGCGTTCCCGGCCTTCCCGGTAGCGGCCCACGAAGCCGTCAACAACCAGACCCTGCGCGGAAATCTGCGCCACGCCACCCACACGATCCGCGCCAAACGGGCCAAGGCCGTGGCGGAGCTGTCGGACTGGGCGGCCCTGCGCGAGGCCGGCAAGCAGATCAAGGACCACACGCTCCGACATCTCGACCGGTATCTGGTCCAGTTGGAGGAGTCGGTGACGGCCGCCGGTGGCATCGTCCACTGGGCCGCAGACGCGGACGAGGCCAACCGGATCGTGACGCGTCTCGTCCAGGAGACGGGCGAGTCGGAGGTCGTGAAGGTCAAGTCGATGGCCACGCAGGAGATCGGGCTCAACGAAGCCTTGGAGGCGGCGGGCATCCGCGCCTACGAGACCGATCTCGCCGAGCTGATCGTGCAGTTGGGCAAGGACCGGCCCTCGCACATCCTGGTCCCGGCGATCCATCGCAACCGCGGGGAGATCCGGGAGATCTTCGCCCGCGAGATGAGCGAGTGGGGCCGCCCGGCCCCGGACGGGCTGACCGACACGCCCGCCGAACTCGCCGAGGCCGCCCGCCTGCATCTGAGGGAGAAGTTCCTGCGGGCCAAAGTCGGCGTCTCCGGCGCCAACTTCATGGTCGCGGACACCGGCACACTCGTCGTCGTCGAGTCAGAGGGCAACGGCCGGATGTGCCTCACTCTCCCCGAGACGCTGATCTCGGTCGTCGGCATCGAGAAGATCGTGCCCACCTGGCAGGACCTGGAGGTGTTCCTGCAGACCCTCCCCCGCTCCTCGACCGCCGAGCGCATGAACCCGTACACCAGCACCTGGACGGGCACGACCGACGGCGACGGGCCGCGCGCCTTCCACCTGGTCCTGCTCGACAACGGCCGTACCGACACCCTCGCCGACGAGGTCGGCCGGCAGGCCCTGCGCTGCATCCGCTGCTCGGCCTGCCTGAACGTCTGCCCGGTGTACGAGCGGGCCGGCGGTCACGCCTACGGCTCGGTCTACCCGGGCCCGATCGGCGCGATCCTCAGCCCCCAACTCCGTGGCACGGCAAGCGAGATCGACGCCTCACTGCCGTACGCGTCCTCCCTGTGCGGTGCCTGCTACGAGGTGTGCCCGGTCGCCATCGACATCCCCGAGGTGCTGGTGCATCTGCGGGAACGGATCGTGGAGGGCGGGCCGGTGACCCGCGAGGGCAACAAGGTCGTCCTGCAACCCGCCAAGGGGCATGCCGCCGAGCGCGCGGCCATGCGGGCGGCCCGCTGGACGTTCACCCACCCCGGCGCCCTGCGCACCGGCCAACGGCTCGCGTCCCGCACCCGGCGCTTCCATCCACGGACCCTGCCGGGACCCGGCAAAGCGTGGAGCGGCACCCGGGACCTGCCCGCCGTACCGGCGGAGCCGTTCCGCGACTGGTGGCAGCGCACGCACGGTGGAAAGGACGAGGCCAAGTGAGCAGCAGGGAACGGATCCTGGGCCGCGTGGAGCGCGCGCTCGCGGATGCGCCGAAGGACGACACGCCCTACGACCAGACCTTCGAGCGCGGTTATCTGCGCGAGCACGGGGACCAGAGTGTCGAGCAGACGGTGGAGCTGCTCGCCGAGAATCTCGCCGACTACCGGGCGCTCGTGCACCGGTGCACGGAGACCGAACTGGCCGCCGTGATCGCCGGGTTGCTCGCCGATCGGGGCTCGAAGACCGTCGTCGTACCGCCGGGGCTAGAGCCCTCTTGGCTCGCTGCGGCCGACGCCGAACAGGTCGCGGACCGGGCCGAGAGCACCCCCGCCGAGCTGGACCGGGTCGACAGTGTGGTCACGGCGTGTGCGGTGGCCGTCGCCGAGACCGGCACCATCGTCCTGGGCGGCGGCCCGGACCAGGGCCGTCGCCGGATCACGCTCGTCCCCGACCATCACATCTGTGTCGTACGGGTGCCGGACCAGGTGGTGTCCTCGGTCCCGCAGGCGCTCCAACGCCTGGATCCCGCACGGCCGTTGACCTGGATCTCCGGTCCCTCCGCGACCAGCGACATCGAGCTGGACCGGGTCGAGGGGGTGCACGGTCCGCGCACCCTTGAGGTGGTTCTCGTGAGCGGTCAGGCGAGCGTGGAGGTCAACTCGTAGGTGCCGGACGGCAGTTGGTAGGAGGCGGTGCCGTCCGTGAAGCCGAGGAAGTCCACGCCCAGCGCCTCGGCCAGGGGTTGCCCGGCCTCGTGGACGGTCGACGGATCGGTGGTGGGGATGCGCAGGGTCGCCGTGCTGTTCGCGGGGACGACCGCCCGGTACGTCAACTTCCCGTCCCGCGCGGTCCATTCGCTGACGATCTCGCCGTAGGGAGAGACGTGTGAGCCGCGCACCTTCGTGATCCGGCCGGTCGGGTCGATGTGCGGCCGGAGGAAGAAGTGCTGGAAGCCCGGGTGTTGGGGGGCCTTGGCGATGCCGGCCATGCTCTCGTACATCCACTCCATGATCGCGCCGTAGGAGTAGTGGTTGAAGGAGTTCATGTCGACCGGGCCGAAACCGTCCCGCTTCGAGTACGAATTCCAGCGCTCCCAGACCGTGGTGGCGCCGTTGGCCACCGAGTACAGCCAGGACGGCATCGCGTTCTGGTGGAGGAGGCGGTACGCGAGGTCGGCGCGGCCCTCGTCGGTGAGGACGGGGGCGATGACGTTCACGCCGAGGAAGCCCACGGCGAGGGTGTTCTCCGGGTACTCCGCGCGGGTGCTGTCGGGGCGGGCCGCCTTGTAGGCCGGGCTGTTGCCGATGTTGTCGGTGAGCAGGGTGACCAGTTGGCGGTGCTGCGACTCCGTGTCGTAGAAGCCGAGTTTGAGGATCCAGAGCAGGGCGGTCTGGGTGTCGTCCTCGGTCTTGCCGGTGCTGTTGCCGGGGGTGTGGGGCGGTGGGTCGCCGAGGCTGGAGCGGACGGTCAGTTGCCCGGTGAGGGCGTCGGTGGCGAAGTACTTGGCGATGAAGGCCCGTTTGATGTGGGTGAACAGCCGCTCGTAGGTGGCTGCTTCGGCGGTGCGGCCGGTGGCGCGGGCCATGTCCGCCATGAGGTGGGCGCTGTAGCCGTAGTAGACGTCGCTGATGAGCTGGGTGCTGGTGATCTGGAAGGCGAGCCAGTCGCCGAAGATCGCACCCTGGCCCGCGTAGGTGTCGCCGGTGCGACCGCGGATCCAGTCCAGGTACCTGGTCATCGACGCCCAACTGCGGTCGATGATCGTGGTGTCGCCGGACATCTGCCACACCGTCCACGGCACGACCACCCCGCAGTCCGACCAACCGCTCGCCGGGAGCGGCTGGCTGAAGCGGTGGCCGGGGGCGACCCACGGGAACTGGGCTTTCCCCGCACCGTAGTTGTGCTGCGAGTCGATCAGCGTGTCCTGGAAGTGGCTGAGGAAGGAGACCGCGTCGGTGTTGTACAGGCCGGTACCGGAGAAGAGCTGGGTGTCGCCGGTCCAGCCGAGGCGTTCGTCGCGTTGCGGGCAGTCGGTGGGTATCCAGAGGTAGTTGCCGCGCTGGCCCCAACGGACGTTGCTGATCAGCTGGTTGACGTCCGTGTCGTCGGTGGTGATGGTGCCGATGTCGTGGAGGGCGGAGGTGGCGACCTTGCCGGTGAGCTCGACGAGGGTGACGGTCTCGGTCGTGGTGACGGAGACGTACCGGAAGCCGTAGAACGTCAGCGAGTCCTGGTGGGTCTCCCCCGCCGGGTCGCCCTTCAGGATGTAGGTGCTGGTGGCCTCGGCGGTGCGGAGGTTCGCGCGGTAGACCGAGCCCTCGGGTCCGTCGGCGCCCGCGCTGTCGTCGTTGAGCATCTCCCCCGGTCTGAAGGCGACTTGGGCGCCCGCCGGGCCGCGCAGGGTGTAGCGGGGCACGCCGACGAGGTTCTGGCCGAGGTCGATGACGGCGGTGTCGCCGGGGTGCAGGGTGACGGAGACGGTGGACGCCCGGGTGGGATCGGTGACCGTGCGGGCGGGGTCGACGACGATACGGCCCTTGCCGTTCGCGCTGCCCTCCTCGCCCGCGACTACCGTGACGCCGGTGACTCCCGTGTAGACGGTGACGGAGCGCGGCTTGCGGTCCCACTCGGGCATCAGGCGGGCGCTCTCGCCGGGATAGGCGACCAACTGGGCTTCAGGGAAGGGGTCTTGAGCCTCGACGGGCGACCAGGCCGAGGTGTCGAAGCCGTTCGCCGTCCAGCCCGGGAGTTCCTTACGGGCGTCGTAGAGCTGGCCGTCGTAGATGTCGTCGGTGCGGTAGGGGCCGGTGTCGGTGGCTCGCCAGTCGGCGCCGGAGGCGGTGACGATCGTCTGGGTGGAGCCGTCGGCGTACCGGACGAGGAGTTTCGCCTTGAGGGCCAGGGGGTTGCCGTCGGCCGAGTAGTGGGTGCTGTCCTCGGCGATGCGGCCGTTGTACCAGCCGTTGCCGAGCACGGCGGCGAGGGTGACCTGGGCCGGGTCGGCGAGCAGGTCCGTGACGTCGTAGGCGAAGTAGTTGACGGTGGTGTCGTAGTTGGTCCAGCCCGGGGGCAGGAACTCGTACGTGGTGCCGTCGCCCTGGGGCACGGAGACGCGGCGGCCGTTGACGTACGCGTCGTAGACGCCGAGCGCGGAGACGTACAGCCGGGCCTCGGCGACCTGTCCGCCCGTCAGTGGTGTCTGGCTGCGCAGGAGAGGTGCGCCGGGAGTGTTCGGGCGCTTGCCCGCCATGGCGATCCACCGCGCGCCGTCCCAGCCGGTGACGCCGTCCGTGCTGAGCAGGCCGGTCTCGAAGTGGGCGGTGGGTGCGGCGGTGACGGCGCGGCCGTGCTCGTCCCAGACCGTGACCGTCCAGTGGTAGCGGGTCGAGGCGCGCAGTTCGGGGCCGGAGTAGCGGACGGCGACCGAGTCCGCCGAGTCGACGCGGCCGCTGTCCCAGACGTCGGCGCTGCCGTGGGTCAGGTGCCGGGGTGAGGTGGCGACCTTGATCCGGTACGCCGTCTGGTGCCGTCCCCGCGCGCTTGACGCCATGCGCCAGCCGAATCTCGGGTGTGCCGCGTCGACGCCGAGCGGGTCGGTGCGGTGTTCCACGGTCAGGCCGGACACCGTGGTGCCGGTGGAGCGGGTTCCGCCGCCGCTGCCTCCCGCCATCGCCGCGGGGACGACGCTGAGGGCAGCCGCCGTGGTGAGCAACGTACGGCGGCGCAGCCTTCCGTAGCGGGCCGTCGCGTCGACTCCGTCGACTCCGTCGTTCATGCCGCTGTCCCTTCGGCCCGCCGGGAGATGGAGGTGCTACGGATCATTCCAGGGTCCGCGTGCCCACGTCACCAGCCGGTGGGACGCTGTTGAAGGGCGGCGGCGGACCGGCGCCGTTAGCGTGAGGACATGATCCGGTTCGAGCAGGTCAGCAAGCGGTACCCGGACGGTACGACAGCCGTGGACGGCCTGTCCTTCGAGGTGGACGAGGGCGAACTCGTCACGCTGGTGGGCCCGTCCGGCTGCGGCAAGACGACGACCATGATGATGGTCAACCGCCTCATCGAGCCCACCTCCGGCCGGATCTTCGTGAACGGCGAGGACATCGCCGGCGTCGACCCGGTTCAGCTTCGCCGCCGTATCGGTTACGTCATCCAGCAGGTGGGCCTCTTCCCGCACCGCACGGTCCTCGACAACACGGCGACCGTGCCGTCCCTGGTCGGCTGGAAGCGGGCGAAGGCGCGGGAGCGGGCCGCCGAGCTGCTCGATCTGGTGGGCCTCGACCCGAAGACGTACGGACCGCGCTACCCGGAGCAGTTGTCGGGAGGGCAGCGGCAGCGCGTCGGGGTGGCCCGGGCGCTGGCCGCCGATCCGCCGGTGCTGCTGATGGACGAACCCTTCGGCGCGGTCGACCCGGTGGTGCGGGAGCAGTTGCAGGACGAGTTCCTGCGGATGCAGGCCGCCGTGCGCAAGACCGTGCTGCTGGTCACGCACGACATCGAGGAGGCGGTACGGCTCGGCGACCGGATCGCCGTGTACGGGCAGGGGCGGATCGAGCAGTACGACACCCCCGGCGCGGTGCTCGGGACGCCGACGACGCCGTATGTCGCGTCGTTCGTGGGCGCGGACCGGGGTCTGAAGCGCCTGTCGGTCACCGCGATCGAGCCCGACGACCTGGAACAGCCGCCCGTCGCCCGGGCCGACGAGCAGGCGCAGCGGGCCGCCGAGCGGCTGCGGGCGGAGGGCGCGCGATGGGCGGTGGTCCTCGACGAGCAGGGCGAGTTGCAGGGGTGGGTCAAGGCCGACGAACTCAGCGCTGGCGGCACCGTCGGTGAACTCGCCCACCGGATGAACGCGTGGGTGCCGGTGGGCGCCCCCTTGAAGCAGGCGTTCGGCGTGATGCTCCAGCACGACGCCGGGTGGGTCGCCGTGCTGGACGGAGCGCGCTTCCTCGGTGTGCTGACCCCGGCGAAACTGCACGAGGCGCTCCGGCGGTCCGTGGACGCGGACGCGCTCGGAGTGCCCCGGGGGCAGGTGGACTTCGACTCGGTGGCGGATGCGTGAGGGGCGCGCTCCGGCTCAGGAGTAGGTGAGGGGGCAGCCCCGTCGTAGCGCGTGCTGGGCCGCGCGCAGGTACAGGGCCACGTAGAAGGCCGTGTCGAGGTCCTGGCTCCAGGGACCGGGACGGGCGGCCGCCAACTCCTCTGCCTCTCCCTCCAGGAACCAGAAGGTGAGGTCCAGGTTTCCCGTCACCTCCGGTATCCCGACGGGCAGTTCGAGCACCGCGGCCAGCCGCTCGGCGAGGGCGAGCACCTGAGGTGCGCCGACGATCACCGTCTCGTCCGTGTACGCGGAGCCGATGGGCAGCCGTATCTCCTCGTCGAGCGAGACCGGTACCAGCACCGACCAGTCGCCGAGCAACGCCCTTTCCGCAGGGGTCAGTTCGGCGCGGCACAGCGCGTCGAATCCCCGCATGGAGGGGCTCAGCTTCTCCTCGAAGCCCGGGGCCGTGTCCCGCTCGGGCACGGACGTGTACGGCGGCAGCCCGCGCCGTGCCAGCTCCGCGTCGAGCCCCTTCGCGATCGCCCCCATGCCCCCTTCCCCCGTGTCCTCACCGAACCACTCCTGCGCGTCGACATCGACGAGATAGACACCCATGCCCGCACCGTACAAGCCGCCACTGACAATGCCCCGGCCTCACTTCAACAGGCCCTTGTCCTTCAGATACGCCCGCGCCACGTCCTGCGCCAACCGCCGCCAGCTGTCCACCTGTTGGTTCATGGAGGCGAGGTCGGCCGTAGTGAGAACGTCGTTGAGTTTCCCCAGCGCCTTGGTCACACCGGTGCTGCCCGCCCGGGACCGGTTGACGACCGGGACGACGTAGTCGGCGTTCTGGAGGTGCTTGTCGTCGGTCAGGAGGACCAGGCCGAACTGGTCGAGGGTGGCGTCGGTGGTCGTGGTCAGCACCATTTGGTCCTGGCCGTTCTGGACCGCGCTCTTCGCCTGGGTCGTGCCGACGCCCTTCGGGTCGACGGCGGTGATGTCGATGCCGTAGACCTTCTTCAACCCTGGTTCGCAGTACGGCCGTTGGACACACTCGTCGCCCGCCGCGAGTCGAACCTTCAGTCCCGAGGCGCCGAGGTCGCTGAGGGTCTTGAGGTGGTGTTGCCTGGCGTACGAGCGGGCCACCGCGAAGGCGTTCTGGTCGACGGCCCTGCCGGGGTCGAGGACCGTGAGGCCGCGGGGCGTGGCCAGTCGGCGGAGTGCCTTCATCGTGGTGGCGAGGTCGGGGGAACCGACGGCCGGGGCATTCGGGCCGTTGGTCTTGGCGTTGAGCCAGTCGGCGAAGGTGGCCGCGTACTCGGGGACGACGTCGATCTGCCCTGATTCCAGGGCGGGTTCGTAGAGTTCGCGGTTGGCGACGGTCAGCAGGGACGTCTTGTATCCGGCTTGCTTCAGCAGGAGCGCGTACATCTGGGCCAGCAGGTCGCTCTCCGTGAATCCGGCCGAGCCGATGGTGAGGTGGTGGCTGTCGCCGGGTGGCGCGGTGACGGCGCCCTTGTTCTCCAGGGACGGGCCGGTCGAGCAGCCGGTGACCAGGAGGAGGAGACCGACCGCAGCCGTGCGTCGCAGTCGTAGTCGTAGTCGCTTCATCGCGCTCTCCCCGCCCATCGCGGCGCCAGCCGTTCGGCGACCTCGAAGACGCCCTCGACGAGCAGCGCGAAGACGGCGACGAGCACGGCTCCGGCCACCACCTGTGCGGTGTTGGCGAGGTTAAAGCCGGCGGTGATGATGCGGCCGAGTCCGCCGCCGCCCGCCAGTGCGGCGATGGTGGCGGTGGCGACGAGTTGGACGGCCGCGATCCGGACGCCGTTCATCAACAACGGGAGGGAGAGCGGCAGTTCGACCCGGAACAACATCTGACGGCCCGTCATCCCCATGCCGCGTGCGGCCCGCACCACATCGCGGTCGACCTCGCGCATGCCGACGTAGGCGTTGGTGAGCAGGGGCGGTACGGCGAACAGGACGAGGGCTACGACCGTGGGTCCCTCGCCCCACTTGCCGATCGGGGTGAGGAGCAGCAGGACCAGGACGGCGAAGGTGGGCACCGCGCGGCCGATGTTGGAGATGTTCACGGCGAGTGCGCCGCCCTTGCCGAGGTGGCCGAGGACGAGGGCGATCGGCAGCGCGATCAGACAGCTGATGACCAGGCAGACGACCGTGAGCACGAGGTGCTGCGCGAGCCGGTGCCAGATGCCGTCGTCGCCGGACCAGTGGGCGGAGTCGGTGAGCCAATGCCAGGCGTCGGTAAGGGTGTTCATCCGCGGACCGCCCTCGTCCAGGGGGTGATGAGCCGTTGCACGAGCAGGAGAAGCAGGTCGGCGGCGATCGCGATCACCACGCACAGCACGGACGCGGTGAGCACCTGTGCCTTGAAGTAGGTGTTCATGCCCGCGTAGATGAGGTTGCCGAGTCCCCCGAAGCCGACGATCGCACCGACCGTGACCAGCGAGACCGCCGAGACGGTGGCGATGCGGAGGCCTGCCATCGCGGCGGGCAGCGCGAGGGGCAGTTCCACGGTGAGAAGGAGGCGGATCGGGCCGTAGCCCATGCCGCGTGCGGCCTGTCGGGTCTCCTCGGGTACGGCGCGCAGGCCCGCGAGGATGTTGCGGACGAGCAGGGTGAGCGAGTAGAGGACGAGTCCGGCGACGACGAGGGTGGCCGAGAGGCCGTAGACCGGCAGGAGCAGGGAGAACATCGCGAGGGACGGGATCGTGTAGAGGATCGTCGTCACCGCGAGCACCGGTCCCGCGGCCCAGCCCCAGCGGCGGGCCACCACCGCGAGCGGGAGGGCGATCGCCAGGCCGATGAGCACCGAGATCGCGGTCAGTTGCAGATGCTGGACGACCGCGTCGACGAGGATGTGGCGGCGGGTGCTGAGGTACTCGCCGCAGATCCACTCGTTGCGGGCGAGGCAGTCGTCCGGGGGCGCGGTCACAGGTCCATTGCATCGGGCGGGGCCGGGGGTGGCGCGTTCTGGTGACCCGTACGGGCGGTGGCTCAGGGGTTCCAGTAGGTGGAGAGGGAGGCGATGAAGGCCGCGGCGGAGGTGAGGACGACGAGTTGGGTGACGGCCGTGGTCCAGAGGCGGCAGGCGATGGCCAGGGCCACGGTCACGGCCTCGACCCGGCAGAGGAACAGGACGCAGTCGTACTGGTAGGAGAGGGCGGTGGAGTCCGCCGGGCCGGGGTAGCCCATCCAGTCCTCCGTGAAGACGCCGTCACCGCCCAGCGCGAGGATCGCCGCGACGAGGAGGACGTCCAGGCCGACGAGCAGCGCGCAGAGGACTCCGTCGGTTCGCCGGTGTCCGGGAGAGCGGCGCAGGACACGCTGCGAGAAGCCGGCCGCGGGGGTGTCCTGGTCCGTCATCGGGTGCCTCCGGTGGTGCGCCACGGTCCGACGCCGAGTCTGCCTGTGGTCCCGAGGTCGATTCCGCTGTGCGGTGTCAGGAGGGCCGGAGCCGATCCGGACCGCGCCGCGACCGTCAGATACGGAACGTGGGCCGCGTCGGCGGAGCCGGTGGTGGTGTTGCGCCACAGCAGGCCGGCAAAGGCTCGTTCGCCGGGTGCCAGCGTCACCGCGCCCGGCGGGTCGTCGAACCCGGTCACCTTGGCGATTCCGCCGCTGCCGTGGATCACCGACACGCCGGACAGGATCTGCTGGTCCTGGTCGAGGAGCCGGATCTCGGGGTAGCCCTGGACGCGGTAGGCGCGGGTGCCGCAGTTCTCCAGAGTGAGGTCCATGGCGCGCAGGCCCAGCGCGGGGTTCACCGGTCCGGCCGTGACCCGGATGCCCTCCTGCGGGCAGACGGGGCCCGGCTTCGACAGTCCGGCGGCGGGATCGTCGTAGGCCACGTCCGCGACCGTCCAGATGGCGCTCCCGGCGAGGAGCCCCACCGCCGCGATCAGCACGGTGTCGTACACGTTTCTCGGCATCCTTCTCGGCATCCGCAGAGTCGATCAAGACGGGGGCCGGGACCGCTGTGGCGGAAGCCATACCTCCGGTCACAGCCCTGTCACAGCTGGTGCTGCGGACCCGACCCCGGGGGGTGTCGCTGAGTACACCCCGCGATACGGGTTCTGCGCCCAATGTGCGTAACCGGCGCTCTCCGTAACGTCGTTGGCGAGGCACAGGGCGTGCCGCACGGAGGGTGAGGGCGATGTTTCGCACCGCACGACGCACGCACGACAAGGGACCCGCCGCCGAGGCGCTGCGGCTGGTCAAGGTGAGCAGGACCTACGGCCGTGACGACAGCGCGGTGACCGCGCTGGACGGGGTCACGCTGAGCCTGGAGCGCGGGACGTTCACGGCGGTGATGGGGCCTTCGGGGTCCGGCAAGTCGACGCTGTTGCAGTGCGCGGCGGGGCTCGACCGGCCGGACAGCGGGATCGTGATGGTCGACGGCGCGGAGATGACGGGCGGGAGCGAGGCCGAGCTGACGCGGTTCCGGCGGAGTCGGATCGGGTTCGTGTTCCAGCAGTACAACCTGCTCGACACGCTCACCGTCGCGCAGAACACCGTGCTGCCGCTGAAGCTCGCCGGGCGGCGCGTCGACCGGCGGCGGGCCCAGCAGGTCCTGACCGCGGTCGGTCTCGGCGACCGGCTCGGCCACCGCCCCGACCAGCTCTCCGGCGGTCAGCGGCAGCGGGTCGCCATCGCCCGCGCGCTGGTCACCGAACCCCGGGTGATCTTCGCGGACGAGCCGACCGGCGCCCTGGACACGCGCAGCGCGCGGGGTGTGCTGCTGCTGTTGCAGGAGGCGGTGCGGGTGCACGGGCGGACCGTGGTGATGGTGACGCACGACCCGGTCGCCGCCTCGTACGCCGACTCGGTGGTGTTCCTCGCGGACGGCAGGCTCGCCGGCCGGATGCACGCGCCGACCGTCGACGCGGTCGCCGAACGGCTGGCGCACCTGGGCGACGACGTGCCGGCGGGGGTGTGAGCGATGTTCATCCTGGCGATGCGTTCGATCCGGCAGCGGCCGGGCCGGTTCCTGGCGACCCTGCTGGCCGCGTTCCTGGGCGCGGCGATCATCATGACGTTCAACTCCCTTCAGGACACGGCGAATCGGCATGGCGTCGACTCGGTCAGCGCCGACACGCTGTCCACGTCGGCGAGTGTGGTCGGCGGCTACGGCACCCTGCTCGTCTTCTTCGCCGTCGCGTCGACGCTGACCGTCAACGTCCGCCAGCGCTCAAGGGAGTTGGAGACCCTGCGCTGTTCGGGGGCGACCCCGGCGCAGCTGAAGCGGATGGTCGTGGGTGAGGCGGTGGCCGTCGCCCTGCTGGGCACGGTCCTCGCCGTGGGCCCCGCGATGCTCGGCGGCCGGGCACTGCTCGGGGCGTTCAAGGACAGCGGTCAGGTGGCCCGGTCCGTCGACTACTCCTTCGGCCCCTTCGCCCTCCAATCCGGCCTGGGCATCACGCTGTTGGCCGCTGCGGGCGCCGCGTTCCTGGCCGTACGGCGGGCGACACGCGGGCAGCGGCGGCAGGGCCGGGCGCGGACGTTCCTCGCCTACGCCGCGCTCGTCGCCGGCGTGGTGTCGGTGACGGCGACCTTCGCCTTCTCCGCCACGGACGCGGCGTTGATGGCGGCGCCGGCGTACGGCGCGATCCTGCTCTCGGTCGGCCTGGCGCTGCTGGCGCCGCGGCTGCTGAAGGGCCTGCTGGACCGGCTCCAACTGGCGGGCGCGAGCGGGTGGTTGGCGGTCCGCAATCTGCGCGAGCGGGCCGACCAGCTCGCCGGGATGCTGATGTCGCTGATCCTGTTCACCGCGGTGTCCACGGCCACGCTGTACATGCAGGCGGTGGAGAGCGACGCGGTGAAAGCCTCGGGCCTGACGAAGTCGGTGGACGCGAAGAACCTGGAGACCCTCAACTTCACGGTCGTCGGCATCATCGTGGTCTTCGTCTGCGTGATGCTGGTCAACTCCCTGTACGCGGCGACGACTTACCGCGCCCGTGAGTTCGGCGGGCAGCGGCTGGCGGGAGCGACTCCGGGGCAGGTGCTGCGCACGGTCGGCACGGAGACGGCGATCCTCACGGTCACCGGCGTCCTGTCCGGCACGGCGGCCGCGCTGGCGGGGATCATCCCGTTCACCGTGGTCCGCACGGACTCGGTGCTCCCGCACCAGGGGCTCGGAATCTGGCTGGCGGTCGTCGCGGTGGCGGCGACGGTGACGCTGGGGACGAGCCTGCTGACGGCACGGCGTGTGCTGCGTACACCGGCGGTGGAGGCGGTGGCACTGGCCGCGTGAGGACGACCGGACCGCGGGTACGGGGCAGCCGTCGTAACGGCTGCCCCGTACCCGCGGTCCGGCGTCCCCCTATGACGTCGTTCCTCGGCCGGCCCTGAACGACCGCCGCCGGTGTCTCACCCCGCGCCGATCGGGCCGCACATCAGGTTGCCGGGTTCGGCGGGGTCGTCGCTGATCCAGAACTGGGTCCACAGCAGGGCGAATTCGGGGCGGCTGAGGTAGCCGTCGGCGTCCTGGTCGAGCCGGTCGAAGACACCGCCGGTCTCCACGGGCCGCCCGTGCCAGGTGTCGACGAGACGCTGGTGCTCGCCGCGCGAGATGCGCCCGTCGGCGTTCTCGTCGACCGCGTCGAAGATGGTGTCGGCGGTGGCGGTGACGGCCTCGGGGATGGTCGGCAGGTGGTCCACCATCGCGAGGATGTCGTCCATGTCGATCCGGCCGTCCCGGTCCGTGTCCACGGTCTCCGCGAGATGCTGCCACCAGCCCTTCAGTACCCCGTCCACGCGCGCCGCCAGTTCCGATCCCTCTCGCACGCGCGGCAGCCGGCCCCAGCGGTCCGCCAGGGCCACGAAGTCCGCCTCCTCCAGATAGCCGTTGCCGTCCGCGTCGAACGCCTCGAACATGGCCCGGAGCTTGGTCCGCTGGAACTCGCTGGACATCACATGTCTCCTCGCTCGCAGTACTTCAGTACCGAGGACATGCTTTCCGCGGCCGACCGCCCCGCAACGGCGCTCGGGCTCACCCCGGCGGGTGCCCGCGCGCCCACGCGCCCGCCCGATGCGCCGGGCGCCGGTTTGGTGGCGGTGGACGGAAGACCGTACCCCTGCAACCGTCCACGCCCGCCGAGAGCCGCCGCCGATTCCGTACCCTTGGCGGCATGCGCATGCGCCCCACCCTGAGCTGGACCCCCTCGGCGGCGGACCTGCTGCCCGGCACCACCGACCTGGAGCCGGTCGTCGACGCGCTGAGCGCCGGCGGTGTGCTGGTGCTCAGCGGGGCGGGCCTCTCCACGGAGTCGGGCATCCCCGACTACCGGGGCGAGGGCGGGAGCCTGAGCCGGCACACCCCTATGACCTACCAGGACTTCACCGCGAGCGCGCACGCCCGGCGCCGGTACTGGGCACGCAGCCACCTCGGCTGGCGCACCTTCGGCCGGGCCCGCCCCAACGCGGGACACCTGGCGGTGGCCGCCTTCGCCCGGAGCACCCGCGTCTCGGGCGTGATCACCCAGAACGTCGACGGCCTGCACCAGGCCGCCGGCAGCGAGGAGGTCGTGGAGCTCCACGGCAGCCTGGACCGGGTCGTGTGCCTCTCCTGCCGCGCCATCAGCCCGCGCCGCGAACTCGCCCGGCGCCTGGAGGCCGAGAACCCGGGCTACGACCCGATCGCCGCCGGGATCAACCCGGACGGCGACGCGGACCTCACCGACGCGCAGGTCGGGGGCTTCCGCGTCGTGCCGTGCGCCGGCTGCGGGGGCGTCCTCAAACCGGACGTGGTGTTCTTCGGCGAGTCGGTTCCGCCGCAGCGCGTCGAGCACTGCCGTCGGCTGGTCCGCGAGTCGGCCGCGCTGCTGGTCCTCGGCTCGTCGCTGACGGTGATGTCCGGGCTGCGGTTCGTCCGTCAGGCGTCACAGGAGGGCAAGCCGGTCCTCATCGTCAACCGGGACCCCACCCGGGGCGACCCGCACGCCCGTACCCGGGTCGCGCTGCCGTTGGGCACTGCCCTGACGACCGTCGCCGACCGGCTCGGCATCCCGGTCGGCGGGCAGGCGGACTGAGGAACAGGTCTGGACGGCGGCTTCGAACGAAGCCGGGATCAGCGGCGACGTCGGCGGCCCAAGACCCGCGCCCGCGGACCCGCTGTCGGTGATCGCCGTTCAGGCAACTCCCGCCGCATCCAGCAGAGTTCGCACGGTCTCCACGGTCAACCCGTCCAGGGACTCCAGCTTCGCACCCGCGCGGGCGCTCGCCCCGTCGAAGACCAGCATCAACTGCCGTGCCAACAACCCCGGATCACGCGCGCCCCCCAACTCGGCCTGCTCCCGAAACGCGTCCTTCAGCTTCTCCTTGGCAGCCCGGGCCACCACGCTCGCCGGATGCCCGGGATCCTTTAGCTCGACCATCGCGGCAAGGAAGGGACAGCCCAGATACCCGGCCTCCGTCGACGACCTCTCCGCCTGCTCGAAGACGTACAGGATGCGCTCGCGCGGCGTATCGGCGTCATCCGGACCGGCCGTGAGCCGCGCCGCGTACCCAGGAGCCCGCCGCTCCAGGCTCGCGGCGAGCACCTCGTCCTTGCTGTCGAAGAGCTGGTACATCGACCGCTTCGAGACCCCGGCGGACTTGCACAGCGCCTCCACGCCGATGGAAACGCCGTCGCGGTAGAACAGCTCGGCCGCCGCGTCGAGCAGCCGGTCCCGGGGTGACGCCTTGTCTGTCGTGGCCATACTGCGAGGTTACCGCGCCACAAGCCAGGAGGAAACCGATCGGTGTACGAGCTTGCGCGGGCAGCTGATCCCGGGTGACAGTGGGGGTGAACAAGCGCTTAGATAGTGAGTCGGCCGCAGATGTTCAGCCGGCCGCCGCCGCACCACCGCGATCCGCCGGAGGCCCCGTGTTCCGTTCCGTCGACGAAGTCGCCGCTCGCCTCGCCGAGACCGGCTATCTGGCCTCGCCCGCGGTCGCCACGACCGTCTTCCTCGCCGACCGCCTGGGCAAGCCGCTCCTCGTCGAGGGCCCGGCCGGTGTCGGCAAGACCGAACTCGCCAAGGCGGTCGCCGAGGTCGCCGGCGCCGAGCTGGTCCGGCTCCAGTGCTACGAGGGCGTCGACGAGTCACGGGCGCTGTACGAGTGGAACCACGCCAAGCAGCTGCTGCGTATCAGCGCGGGCCGCGACGAGAGCTGGGACGAGACCCGGACCGACATCTTCAGCGAGGAGTTCCTCCTCCCCCGCCCGCTGCTCACGGCGATCCGCGGCGACGGCCCGAAGGTCCTGCTGATCGACGAGACCGACAAGGCCGACGTCGAGGTGGAGGGCCTGCTGCTGGAGGTCCTCAGCGACTTCCAGGTCACCGTCCCGGAGTTGGGCACGATCACCGCGACCCGCCGCCCCTTCGTGGTCCTCACCTCGAACGCCAGCCGCGAACTCTCCGAGGCTCTGCGCCGCCGCTGCCTGTTCCTCCATATCGGCTTCCCCGACGAGGAGTTGGAGCGTCGCATCGTACGGCTGAAGGTGCCGGGCCTCGGTGCGGCGCTGGCCGAGTCGGTGGTCCGGGTGGTCGGGGCGCTGCGCGAGATGGAGCTGCGGAAGGTGCCGTCGGTGGCCGAGACCATCGACTGGGCCCGCACCCTCCTGGCGCTCGGCGCCGACACCCTCGACGAGACGGTCGTACGGGACACCCTCGGCGTCCTCCTCAAGCATCAGGACGACATCCTGCGGGCCGCCGCGAAGCTCGACCTGGACGCCGTGTGACCGCCGCCGGTGTCACCGAGCGGCTGACGGGCCTCGTCGGGGCGCTGCGCGCACACGGTCTGCGCATCGGTACCGGCGAGACCGTGGACGCGGCGATGGCCATGGAGGCGCTCGGGTTCGGCGACCGTGAGCTGCTGCGCGAGGGACTGGCCGCGACCCTGCTGCACGGCACGGGCCAACGCCCGGTGTTCGACCCGGTCTTCGACCTCTACTTCCCGCGCGGCGTCGGAGCGCCCCAGGGTGAGCCCGCCGCCGACCGCGAGGATCTCCGCGACCGGCTCGCGGCAGCGCTCGCCGCCAACGACCAAGCGCTGATGGGGCAGTTGGCCGCCGAGGCCGTCGACGGTTTCGGCGGCTACGGCAACTCCCCGACGTCGGACGGCTGGTCGTCGCACCAGACCCTGGAGTGGCTGCGTCCGCAGACGCTGCTGGCCCGGGTGCGGACGAGCATCCGGGCGGAGGGCGGACAGTCCGGGTTCACCGACCGGCTGCTCGACGACGAGATCCGGCAGCGCATCGAGGGCTTCCGGCGGCAGGTCGCCCTGGAGGCGCGGCGGCGGGTCGCCGAGCGGCGCGGCCGGGACGAGATCGCGCGGCGGGCGATCGCGCCGACGGCCGACCGCGTCGACTTCCTGTTCGCCGGGCGGGCCCAACTGGCCGAACTGCGCAGGGCTGTTCAGCCCCTGGCTCGCAAGCTGGCCACCCGGCTCGCCGCGCGCCGCCGTCGTGCATCCCGGGGCACGATCGACCTCCGCCGCACGCTGCGCGGCTCACTGTCCACGGGCGGGGTGCCGATGCGGCCGGTGCTGCGCAGGCGCCGTCCTGTCCGCCCCGAACTGGTGCTGCTGTGCGATGTGTCGGGCTCGGTGTCGGGCTTCTCCGACTTCACGATGCTGCTGGTGCAGGCGCTGCACGACCAGTTCAGCAAGGTGCGCGTGTTCGCCTTCGTCAACCGCCTCGACGAGGTGACACCGCTGCTCGTGCACGGCACCGCCGACCCCGAGGGCCTCGGCACCCGCATCCGCGACGAGGCCACCCTCACCGGCTGGCACGGGAGCAGCGACTACGGCGTCGCCCTGGGCGAGTTCGCCGAGCGGTACGGCGACGCGGTCGGCCCGCGTACGACCGTGTTCGTGCTCGGTGACGCCCGCACCAACATGAGCGACCCGAATCTGCCCGCCGTCCGGCAGATCACCCAACGGGCCCGCCGGGTCTACTGGTTGAACCCCGAGCAGCGCACCCAGTGGGGCACCGGCGACTCGGCCGCGCCCGAATACGCGGAGCTGGTCGAGATGCACGAGTGCCGGAACGCGCAGCAACTCAGCGCGCTGGTGGGCCGGTTGCTGCCGATCTGAGCACCGCCGGTCGGACTAGGACGCCAACTGCGGGTACAGCGCGCCGCCTTCGGCGGAGAGCCCGGCCTTGACCTGGCGGGTCAGGTCGTCGGCCAGTACCTCGAAGGCGCCGGCCTCGATGCCGTCGAGGGCCTGCGCCGCCACGCTCTCGGGAGTGGACTTCGGCCCGTCGACATGTGCGGCCATGTCCGTGTCGACGTAGCCGACATGCAGTCCGGTGACGTCGATCCCGCGCGGCTTCAGGTCCAGGCGCAGGGAGTTGGTCTGCGACCAGAGGGCCGCCTTGGACGCGCTGTAGGAGCCCAGGACACCGACCCACGACAGCACCGAGTGGACGTTGAGGAGGTGGCCGCCGCCGTTGCGCTCGATGATCGGCACGAAGGCGCGGGTGACGAGCAGGGGTCCATAGAAGTTGGTCTCGAACTCGCGGCGGACGTCCTCGACGGGCGAGTCCAGGAAGTTCGCGTTGACGGACGCGCCGGCGTTGTTGATCACGATCGTGACGTCCTGCGCCTGTTCGGCGGCCGCCGCGACGGAGGCGGGGTCGCTGACCTCCAGTGCCAGCGGTACGGCGTCCGGGTGCGTGACGGTCTTCGGGTCGCGGGCGGTCGCGTAGACCTTCTTCGCGCCGCGCTCGTACAGCGCCTCGACCAGCGCCCGGCCGATGCCGCGGCTGCCGCCGGTGACGAGGACGACGGAACCTTCGATGTTCGTCATGGGGATCTCCTGAGCTGAGACGAAGAGAGGTGGAAACCGATCGGTTTCCTCTCGCGTGAGCCACAGTAAACCGATCGGTTTCCATGGGCAAGCCCACCAGCGGACCGGTCGCCGAAACGCGCGATGATGTATGCCATGAGCGACCCGCACAGCGACCCGCACGTGGAACTGGCCACCTTCCCCACCCCCGTCGAACCGGCCCCGAGACTCGCCACCGCGATCGGGCTCGGCCCGGACGATCTGTGGATCAAGCGCGACGACCTGACCGGACTCGGAGGCGGCGGCAACAAGATCCGCAAGCTGGAGTGGACCGTGGGCGCGGCGCTCGCCGAGGGCGCGGACACCCTGGTCACGACCGGCGCCCCGCAGAGCAACCACGCCCGCCTGACCGCGGCCGCCGGAGCCCGGCTGGGCCTGGACGTGGTGCTGGTGCTGCGCGGCTCGCCGGGCGCGTCGCACTCGGGGAACCTCGCCCTCGACGGGCTGTTCGGCGCGCGGATCGCCTGGGCGGGCGATGTGGACCAGGCCGGACTGGACGGGACGGCGGCCGAGGTGTGCGAGCAGCTCCGCACGGCGGGCGCGAGGCCCGCACTGATCCCGTTCGGCGGTTCCAGCGCGCTCGGCGCTCGCGGATACGCGCGCTGCGGCGAGGAGTTGCGACAGCAGCTCCCCGATCTCCGTACCGCCGTCGTCGCGCTCGGCTCGGGCGGCACGATGGCCGGGCTGGTCACCTCGCTCGGGCAGGAGACTGTCCTCGGGGTCGACGTGGGCGCGCTGCCCGAACCGGCCGCCGCCGTGAGCGAGTTCGCGGGACTGCCCTCACCGGAGGGACTACGGGTACGACACGACCAGATCGGCGGCGGCTACGGCACCCTCACCGCCGCCACCGCCGAGGCCCTCACCCTCGCCGCCCGCACCGCCGGGCTCGTCCTCGACCCGACGTACACGGGACGCGCGATGGCCGGCCTGATCGCGGCCGTCCGGGACGGCGACATCAGGCCGGGCGAGCGGACGGTGTTCGTGCACACGGGCGGGCTGCCCGGGCTGTTCGGGCACGCCGAAGGGGTCGCGTTCGCCGAGGGGCAGGTCGTCCCGTACGAGGCATGACGTAGGCGTCCGGCGGGTGCGGTGCCGCCGGGCACCTACGGGTCGGTCACTTGGCCTTCGCGTAGTCCGTGGCCATGGCACCGGCGAAGTCGTACACGATCACCTGCTCGTCGCCGACCACCCACGCGTCGTGTCCGGGCGGGCACACGAAGACGTCGCCGGGGCCGACCTCGCCCTCGCCGCCGTCGTCCATGCGGAGATGCATGCGCCCCTGCACCACGTAACCGTTGTGATGGATCTGGCAACTCTCGGTGCCCGCGATCGGAGCCACCGACTCGGACCAGCGCCAGCCCGGTTCGAAGGTGCCCACGGCGAAGTCGAGTCCGCTGAGGTGGACCGCTTCGAGGTGGCCGCGGGGGAAGTCCCGTCGCTCGTCCGGCTTCTCGACCGTCTTCACTTCCAGCATGACGGCTGCCTCCGTTCCGGCCGCGCACAGCACGGCCGGGGCCGGTCTCCGTCTCCCGGCGACCACGAACGGCACCGATGCTCCGGCGGGGGCCGTGCCCCACCACTCCATCGTCTTCCTGTCCACCCGGGAGCGCCATTCGGGGGAACCGTCAGGCCCACTCGGGCACGTTCAGGAGGGGCCGCCGCTCGCGCACAGCGCGGCGAACCGCCCGCTGTCGATGTTGCCGCCGGAGACGATCATGCCCACCCGGCCCGGGAGTTGGCCCGCGCGCCCGGCGAGGAGCGCGGCCAGCGGGGTGGCGCCGCTGGGCTCGATGACGATCTTCAGCCGCTCGAAGGCGAAGCGCATCGCGTCCTTGATCTCCTCGTCGCTGACCAACGCGATCTCGTCGACCAGCCGTTGGTTGACGGAGAAGGTCAACTCCCCCGGGATGTCGGCCGCTTGACCGTCGGCGATGGTGCGCGGCACCGGGATGGAGACGCGATGGCCTGCCTCCAGGGACCGCTTGGTGTCGTCCCCGGCCTCCGGTTCGACGCCGATCACGCGGGTGCGCGGGTGCAGCCCCTTGACGGCGGTGGCCGTCCCGGCGATCAGCCCGCCGCCGCCCACGGGCACCACCACGGCGTCCAACTCCCCCACTTCCTCGACCAGTTCGAGTGCCGCCGTGCCCTGCCCCGCCATGACGTGCGGGTGTTCGTAGGGCGGGATGAGGGCGAGCCCCCGCTCGGCGGCCAGGGCCTCGCCGATGGCGACCCGGTCGCCGCTGTAGCGGTCGTACGTGACGACCTCGGCGCCGTATCCCTCGGTGGCGGCCCGCTTGGAGGCCGGGACGTCCTCGGGCATGAGGATCACCGCGGTGGTGCCGAGTTCGCGGGCGGCGAGGGCGACGGCCTGGGCGTGGTTGCCGGAGGAGTAGGCGGCGATGCCGCACGCGAGCTGCTCGGACGTCAGCCGGGAGGCCGCGTTGTAGGCGCCGCGGAACTTGAAGGCACCGATCCGCTGGAAGTTCTCGCACTTCAAGTGCACCTCGGCGCCGACGAGTTGATCGAGGGTGCGGGAACGCAGCACCGGTGTGCGGTGCGCGACGCCCTTGATCTGCGCGGCGGCACCGAGGACATCGTCGAGGGTGATGGGCGGGGTGGTGGTCACGCGGCTCCTCCATCGGAAGCGGTATCGGAAGTGGCGGCGGTGCCGGTCGCGGCTCGCGCCTGGGCGAGGTAGCTGTAGGCGGAGGCCCGGGAGATGCCGAGCCGGGCGGCGACCTGCTCGATGGCCCGGCGCACGGCGAACACCCCGTGCTCGTCGAGGCCACGGAACAGCTCCAGCCGTTGCGCGCGGTCGAGTTGGACCCAGGTCCTGCCGCGCCGTAGCTGATGGGCGTCGACGATGGCCTCGACGACGGAGTCGATGTCGTTGCCGAAGGTGGTGGTGGCCGACGCTTCGGCCGCCCCGCCCCCACCGATCCCGGCCAACAGGGCCTGCGCCTGCTGTACGGCGGTGACGTCGACGTTGACGCAGAGCGCGCCGAACACCGCGCCCGTGGAGTCCCGCAGCACCATCGTGGACGACTTCAGCTGCTGCCCGCCCCTGGTCCGGGTGAGGTAGTTCAGCTCGTCGTCGGCCTCGTCGCCGCGTGCCAGCATCCGCAGCCCGATCTCGCTCATCGCCCCGCCCACCGAGCGCCCGGTCAGTGCTCCGGCGACGGCGACCACCGACTTCTCCGGGCGCCGGTAGTCGTGCAGCACCACCTCGCACACCGGACCGAACGTCGCCGCGATCCCGTCGACCACGGGCACCAACGCGGCGATGATCGCGTCGCGTTCGGCGTCCGGGACCGGCTTGCCGTCCGCCATTCCCACCCCTCACCCTCGCTTAAGACTGTACGTCCAATAACTATACCCACAGTCCAAAGTGGAGTTGTCGTACGGTGACGCTCCGACAGGGAACCCGTTCAGGAGGTACCGCACACATGCTGAGGAACGTGGAACGCGAGGGCGTCCGGCTCGCTCTCACCCGGCGCGACGGTTCGGGCAGGCCGTTGCTGATCGTGCCGGGGGTCATGGCGAACGCCGCTGGCTGGCAGCCCGTGGTGGCCGCGCTGGACGTTCCCGGACCGGTCTACGTCCTGAACCGGCGCGGACGCGAGCCCAGCGGCGCGCTCGGTCCGGACTACTCGATGCGCACCGAGATCGACGATCTGGACCACGTCCTCACCGAGATCGTCACCGCCGAGGGCGCGGAGCAGGGGGTGGACCTGTTCGGCTGGAGCTTCGGCGGCCTCGTCGCACTGGAGGCGACGGCACGGCACATCGACACAGTCCGCTCCCTCACCCTCTACGAACCTGTCGTACGCCCCTTCGGCCGCGGAGCACTCGACGCCCTCCGGGAAGCCGCCGAGGCCGACGACCTGGACCGCGCCGTGGAGATCGTGAACCTGGACGTGTCCGGCTTCTCCGCGGAACACGTGGCGCAACTGCGCCGAAGCCCCGCCTGGGAGACCCTCCGCCCTCTGGCCGCACCGCTGGCCCGGGAACTGACGGCACTCGACGACCACGTCACCGACCTGCGGGCCTTCGCCGCCCTCGACCTGCCGGTCACCCTGCTGCTCGGCGCCCTGAACGAAGGCGCCGCGCCCTACGGTGAGGCATTCGCCCGGTTCACGACGGCCCTGCCCGACGCCCGCGTCGTCACCATGCCGGGCCAGGGCCATCTCGCACACGCGCAGGACCCGCACTCGCTGGCCCACCACATCGGAGAGACACTCCGGCGGGCCGACCGCCACGACCCGAGCGCCTGCTTGCCGTAGGCGGCGGCTACCGCATGGTCGCCGTCATCGAACAGGGCGGCTGCCGGAGCGTCGGGACCAGCGCACGGCGACCAGGGCCAGAGCCGCCACGAGAACCGCGACGCCGACCACCAGCAGGTAGCCCAAGCCGTTCGCGGCCACTCCGACGATCCCCAACACAAGGGCGATCAGGACGAGCAACAGGAAGAGAACCATCACGGCACACCACCTTCGGACGGCCAGGTACAGGCATTCTGCTTCTCTCCGGGAAGCGGCACACATCGGCGTCTCAAAGAACCGAGTGCCCCCGACACGGCCTTTCAGCCCGCACCAGGCGCACCCGAACCGGGGAACCCGCCGTTGGCACACCCCGGCAGGTCTCCCGTATGTGTGTCAGGCGCCGGTGTCGTCGTAGCCCAGGTCGCCGCCGAGTTCGCGGGAGGCCTCGGCCTGGGCGAGGAGTTCCTGGGCCTTGGCCTGGACGCCTTCGATGGCGTCGGCGCCGGCGACGAAGCGCTGCAGGGGCTTGTCCTGGTCGGCGATGGCGAGCAGCGCGCGGGCGAGCTTGGCGGGGTCGCCGGTCTGCCGGCCGTTCATGCTTTTCCAGGCGGCGACGGTGGCGGTGGTGCGCTCGGCGTAGTCGTCGATGGTCGGCTCGGGCCAGATGGTGGAGCCGTCGACGAGCAACTCGGTGCGGAAGAAGCCGGGTTCCACGACCGTGGTGTGGATGCCGTAGGGCTCGACGTCGTAGCGCAGGGATTCCATCCAGCCCTCGACGCCGAACTTGGAGGCGGCGTAGGCGACGCAGAACTCCTGGCCGATGATGCCGGCGGAGGAGGAGAGGGTGATGACGTGGCCGGCGCGCTGCTCGCGCAGGACGGGCAGGACGGCGCGGGTGACGTTCATGGGGCCGAAGAGGTTGGTCTCGATCTGCTGGCGCATCTGCGCGGGCGTGATCTCCTCGAAGTAGCCCGCGAAGAAATTGCCGGCGTTGTTGATCAGGACGTCGATGCGTCCGAAGCGGTCGACGGTCGCCTGCGCGGCTGCCTCGGCGTCCTCCAGGCTGGTGACGTCCAGCTTGGTGACCAGCAGGTTGTCCTGCGGACCGCCCAGGGTCTTCTCGACCTCTTCGGGGCGGCGGCCGGTGGCGACGACCTGGTGGCCTGCGGCGAGGGCCTCGCGGACGATGTCCGTGCCCAGACCACGTCCGGCACCGGTGACGAGAATGACCTTGCTCATGATGGGTTCCTTTGTGCGTGTTTGCGATGCTTGGCGAATTTCGGTGGGCGGGAGGTCAGGCCTGGTCGGTGGGCATGATCCACAGTTCGCCGACGGAGGCGTGGCGGGGCCGGGTGACCATGTAGGCGACGCCGTCGGCGATGTCCTCGGGGGCGAGGACCTCGGTCTGCTCGTAGAAGGTGCCGATCGCGTCGCGGACCTCGGGCTTGTGGTCGTTGTGCGAGCCCAACTCGGTGTCCACACCGCCCGGTTCGAGGACACCGACGCGGACGTGTCGCCGGGTGACCTCCTGGCGCAGGGACTCGGTGAAGCCGTTCACGCCGAACTTGGTGAGGTTGTAGACGCCGTAGCCGTTCCAGGCGACCCGGCCCGCGATCGAGCTGATGTTGACGATGTCGGCGACCCGGCGCGGTCCGTCCTCGGCGGCCTTCAGCAGGTGCGGGAGGGCGGCGCGGGTGGTGTGGAGGAGGCCCTGGACGTTGACGGCGATCATCCGGTCCCACTCCTCGGCGTCCGCGCCGACGACCGGGCCCAGGAGCATCACGCCCGCGTTGTTGACCAGGGTGTCCAGGCGTCCGAAGTGCTCGACGGTCCGCTGTACGGCGGCCTCGGCCCGGGTGCGGTCGGTGATGTCCGCCTCCACCGCCAGAGCGGTGCCGCCCGCCTTCTCGATCTCGGCGGCGAGGTCGTTCAGCCGGTCCTTGCGGCGGGCCACCAGGGCGACGGAGGCGCCGTCCTCGGCGAGCCGGCGGGCGGTGGCGGCGCCGATGCCGCTGCTCGCGCCGGTGACGAGCGCGACGGTACCGGTCAGCTTGGTTGCCATGAGCGTGTCCTGTTCTTTCGTGGGCGGTGCACCATCAACAGAACCGGTTGACACGCGTGGGTGGGAGTCCCTGATGAGGGGGTCACCGAGAGGGACTCCCAGACAGCGGGAGGCGTTCGTAGAGTGGAGCCCATGGCAGGAAGAAACGACCCTTACGGCACCAACCGCGACATCCGGGGTGATTTCCGTGCGGAGATCAGGGAATTCCTGGGCACGCGACGGGCCAGGGTCACCCCCGAGCAGGCCGGACTGCCCTCGTACGGCGGCGACCGCCGGCGGGTCAGCGGGCTGCGCCGGGAGGAGGTGGCCCTGCTCGCGGGAATCTCCAGCGAGTACTACACCCGGCTGGAACGCGGCAACGCCACCGGCGTCTCCGACAGCGTCATCGACGGCATCGCGCAGGCGCTCAAGCTCGACGAGGCCGAGCGCCTCCACCTCCTGGACCTCCTGCGCGGCGCCGGCCCGGCCCGTCCACCGCGCCGCCGTCCGGCCCAGCAACGCGTCAGGCCCGCGGTGCGACGCGTCCTCGACTCGATGACCGGCACACCCGCGTTCGTCATGAGCGGGCGCCTGGACGTCCTGGCCGCCAACCTCCTCGGGCGCGCGCTGTTCTCCCCGGTCTACGCCGACCCGGTACGGCCGCCGAACAACGCCCGGTTCGTCTTCCTCGACCCGCACGCGACCGAGTTCTTCCGTGACTGGGACGAGGTCGCCAACGACACGGTCGCCATGCTGCGCGCCGAGGCCGGCCGCGACGCCTACGACCGCCGACTGACGGACCTGATCGGGGAGTTGTCCACCCGCAGCGAGGAATTCCGCCGCCGCTGGGCCGCCCACAACGTCCGGATCCACACCACCGGCGCGAAGCGCCTCCACCATCCGGTCGTCGGTGACCTGGACCTGCCGTTCGAGACCTTCCCGCTCGGCAGCGACCCCAGCCAGTTCCTCCTCACGTACACCGCCGAGCCCGCGTCCCGATCACAGGACGCCCTCAACCTGCTGGCCAGCTGGGCCGCGACCAACGACGACACCGACGAGTCCGCGCCGGCCGACGATCCCGAGACGGCGGAAACGGCCGACTGACCGGCAAGCCGCAGCGCTCGTCCCCATCCCGGTGACGGCGGGGGCGCGGACGCGAGCGGGCGGCGGCCAGGCGCTTCGAGTGAAGAGGTCGCGCAGGGCGGTTATCGGGTTGAGGCCGTGCTCGCGGGCTGTGAAGATGACCCGCGGCGCTGGCAACGGTTCCCGGACGGCCGGCCCGATCTCCCGCGTGAAGTACGGACTGGAGGTTCCGGTCGGCGGCGGAGGCACAACGCCGATGGTCACCGGAGTCACCAGGGGGAGCTCGCAGCATGACCGGCACCACGGAGGCCCTTGGCGGGTCGGCCGCAGTCGACGATGCCGCACGAAGCGTCGCGCGCCCGTTCTACGTATACGCCGTGCTCGCCAACTCACTGTTCCAGCGCGGTGTGTTCGTCCTCTTCCTTCAGCAGCGGGGCTTCTCCGCCGGGCAAGTGGCGCTCCTTCAGACCCTGCTGTACCTGGTGAGCGGACTCGCGGAGTTGCCGACGGGAGTCATCGCCGACCGCATCGGCAGGCGGGCCAGCATCGTGATCGGCCAGCTGGTCGTAGCCGGATGCCTGCTCGGCCAGGGGACGTTCACCAACTACTGGGTGTTCCTGGCCCTGTTCATCACCCAGGGCGTGGGCATGGCATGCGTGTCCGGCTCGGACACCGCCCTGCTGTACGACCTGCTCGTGCGTCGTGGCGCAACGGCCGGCTACGTCAGGATCAAGTCCCGGTTCACCATGCTCGGGACGGTCACCTCGGGAGTCGCCATCGTCGTCGGCGGCCAACTCCTGCGGATCTCCTGGGGAGTTGTCTACGTCGGTTCGGCGGCGTGCCTCGTCCTGTCCGTGGTGGTGCTGATGTCACGGGTGCCCGAGATCCGCGGCGCGGACGCGGTGGACGAGCAGGACGGAGCCGAGGGGCACGGCGACGCCACCGCGTGGCGGGCGATGCTTCGGGTCGCCACGCCGGCGCTCGTGACGCTTGTCGTGGTGTCCGGACTGATGCACGCGACGTTGACGCCGTACATCATTTTCACGCAGAAGACCCTCTCGGATCAGGGCGCGGGCACCGCGTTGGTCAGCGTGGTCATATCGGCGGGATTCTTCGTCGGCGGGCTCACTCCCCTGCTGTCGGACCGCGCGAACCGGCGCGTCGGGTATCGGGTCATCGTCCCGGTGTCCCTCCTGACGCTCGCCGCGGCGCTCGCCCTCAGCGGCCTCGGCCTTGCCTGGGTCACCATCGCCGCGTTCCTGCTCCTGGTCGGAATTCCCGAGATCACCGCCGTGCTCGTGGACAACGTGTTCAACGAGGCCGTGCCCTCGCGCCATCGGGCGAGCCTGCTGTCGATGATCGCCTTCGTGGAGTCGGCGCTCATCGGCATCGGCTATCTCGTCGTCGGCACGCTCATGGACGGGCTGGGCTCCAGTGCGGGCATGGCCGCCTACGCCGCGGTCCCCCTCCTGGCATGTCTCCTGTGGCTCCCGGTGCTCTTCCGAGGGGCACAGGTGACGACCGGAATCGAAAAGCCCGCCGACCAGAAAACATCCTGAAACAGACCTTCTCGGTCCGTCGCCCGAAAGGAAAGTCGGAAACGGAATGGTACTGCGGTACCACTCCGTCGGGTCCATTGTCTCCCGTGGTCCCACGAATACGGAAGCGATTCTCTCTAGCCTGAGCGGGCCGAATCACAACGAAGCGAAAAGAAGCGCTCATGAGCGACGTTCGCGGGAGCTGGCCGAGCCTGCGGCCACGGGGTCGGCGAAAGAATTCCGTTCTACCGGACGTGGAAATCGAGGATCACATGGTGCTGTTCAGAAGTTCTTCCGCGACGTTAAGCGCGGCGGCATTCTCCGCACTTTTCCTGGTGTATGGAACACCTGCCGCCGTTGCCTCGCCGATCGGTGCGGGCAACGCGGCAATTCACGAAGTCGACGTCACCAACATGCCGGCCACCAAAGAAGGCCAGCCGACGGTCGCCGTCAATCCGAGAAACCCGAAGAACCTGGTGTTCGTCTCGACGATCTTCCCGCCGTCGCCGGGACTGGAGCCGGTCGACGGCGGGTGTTTCCTCGCCTACTCGAACGACAGGGGCGACACCTGGACCCAGGTCGCCTGGCCGCTCGGTACCGCGGCGCCCAAGTGCGGTGAGCCGAGCGTGCAGTTCGACGCGAAGGGCACCGTGTACGTGGACAACAACCAGGTCAGCTCCGGCCTGGACGCGAACCTGGTGAACCACAACCAGGTCGCGAAGTCGACGGACGGCGGCCGGAGTTGGACCGACCCGGTGTCCACACCGCTTCTCCTCGGCGGCGCCCCGAAGATGCGGGTGGACGCCGCGACCGGCAAGGTCTACGCGGTCGCCGGAGCGGCGTGGGAGTACCCGAGCGCGGTCTCCGTCAGCGCGGACGGCGGCAGAACCTTCAGCAGTGACTCTCGGGTGATCCCCGGGCCGATGCCGTGCATCGAGGTGGCGCCGGGCATCCCGCTGGTGTGCGGCTATCCCGGACGGGAGATCGCCGTGTACGGCGGGATCCTCGTGTCCGCCTCCCAGGAAGCCGGAGCGCCGGTGAACTTCCACGTCAGCCACGACGACGGCAAGACGTGGACGAACACCACCGTCAAGGACGGCCAGGGAGCCCCCGTCGCGGCGGGCACCGGTTCCCTGGTGCCGACGCCGGGCCTGGGCGCGGCCGCCGATCCCGTCCCGTGGGTCGCCGCGGACACCTCCCACCGCGGCCGGTTCGCCGTCATGGTGCCCCGGGACTCCAACACCCTCGACGTCTACGTCACCCCGGACGCCGGCAGGACCTGGACCGGCCCGGCGACGATCGCCACCCCTAACGCCCAGCGGCCGGCGATCGACTTCGGCCCGGACGGCGACCTGGGTGTCATGTGGCGGACCACCACGGGCGACGCCTTCTCGGCCGTCTCGTTCGACCACGGACGCTCGTTCAGCGACCCGGTGCAGGTCAACCACGTGACCGAGCCGGTCGGCGAGATGGGCCCTCCCGGTGACCGCTGGTCGGGCATCACGCTCACCGACAAGTACGCCTACGTCACCTGGGCCGACGGGCGGAACGACTCCTCCCTCGACTCGATCATCAGCCGCGTGCCGCTGAAGCTGTACAAGAAGCACACCACCTCGACGACGACCGACTGAGACCAGAAGCCTGACGCACGGCAGTGTGCCGCCGGGTCACCTCGGCGGCACACTGTCATGTCTCCGGCGCGAAGGGTGCGGCGCTCACTGCCGGGGAGCGACCAGTCCCGCGTCGTAGGCGAGGATGACCGCCTGGATACGGTCCCGGGCACCGACCTTGGCCAGTACCCGGCCCACGTGCTTCTTCACCGTGGACTCGGTCAGGACCAGACGATCGGCGATCTCCGCGTTCGTCCAGCCCGAACCGATGGCCACGAGCACCTCGTGCTCGCGTTCGGTGAGCGCCGCCAGTCGCGGGTCCGTACGAGGTCCGGCGTCGGGCGCGAGGACGTCATGGGCGTGGGCGTCGAGCAGCCGGCGGGTGAGCCGGGGTGACACCACGGCGTCGCCGGTCGCGACCGCCTCGATCCCGGCGAGGAGTTCGGTCGGGCGGACGTCCTTGAGCAGAAAGCCGCTGGCCCCGGCGCGCAGGCCGGCGTAGGCGTACTCGTCGAGGTCGAAGGTGGTCAGGATGAGCACGCGGGTGCGGCCGCCCGCCGCCACGATGCGGCGGGTCGCCTCGATGCCGTCGAGACCCGGCATCCGCACGTCCATCAGGACCACGTCGGGGCTCAGTTCGGCCGCCATTCGGACGGCCTGCGCGCCGTTGTCCGCCTCGCCGACGACGCTCACGCCGGGCGAGCCGTCGAGCAGCATCCGGAAGCCCATGCGGGGCAACGGCTGGTCGTCGGCGATCAGGACGGTGGTCATGGTGAGGGCTCTCCTGATGTGGCCGAGGCGGACGGATCCATCAGGACGTCCACGATCCATCCCTGGCCGTCGTCGCGTGGTCCGATGGTTGCGGTGCCGTCGTAGAGCGCGGCCCGCTGGCGGATGCCGACCAGTCCGTGCCCGGTGTCCTTGCGGGAAGACGGGGACCGTTCGCGCGCCGGTGAACCGGTGTCGGTGACCCGCACGCGGAGCCGATCGTCCTCGGCCGTGACCGTGACGTCGGCCGTGGCACCGGGGCCGACGTGTTTGAGGGTGTTGGTCAGCGCCTCCTGCACCACGCGGAACACCGTGAGCTGCACGCCCCGGCCCAGCGCGTCGACCGGGCCGACGGTGCGGTAGGCCACGGGCAGCCCGGCCGCGCGCACCCGGTCGAGCAGGGTGTCCAGGTCACGGACACCCGGCTGCGGGGACCGGGGCGAGCTGTCGTCCTCGGATTCATGGGACGCGCGCAACACCCCCAGCACGCGCCGGAGTTCGTCCATCGCCTGCCGGCCGGTGTCGCCGATGAGATGGAGTGCCTGCTCGGTCCGCGCGGGGTCGCGGGTGGTGAGGACGGCGGCGCCGTCGGCGAGGTTGACCATGACCGACAGGTTGTGGCCGACGATGTCGTGCATCTCGCGGGCGATCCGCGAGCGCTCGGCCGCCGCCGTCAGCCGGACACGCTGGTCGCGCTCGACCTCCAGCCGTGCCGCGCGGTCCCGCAGCGCGGACAGGTAGAGCCGGCTGATCCGGAGGGTCAGGCCCAGGGCTACTGCCCCGATGCCGGTACCGGTGGACAGGATCAGGAACGCCGCCGGACTGGCCGCCGGGATCACCGTCACCACGATCAGCACCCAGCCCGCGACGGTCGCCGGCAGCGCCCAGCAGATCGCTCGCGGCGCGGCGTGCAGGGCCAGGTCGAACAGGGCGATCAGCAGCACGGCGGCGGCCGCGGGCCCCAGGCCCAGCGACCACATGACCGGGCACACCACGAGGCAGACACCGAAGACCGCGGCGGGAGCCCGGCGCCGCCACCACAGGGGGACGACGAGCACGGCCGCGATGGCCAGCACCACACCGACGGGCAGGCCGGCCCCCACCGGGCGCGACACCGGATGCCCCGGGCTGTGCGCGAGCAGGTCCGGTGGCGCGGCGGCGGCGAGCAGGACCACCACGGCGGTGTCGAGGAGCCAAGGACGTCGCCGGTCCGCCGCCCGCAGCCGGCTCAGCACCCGCAGCAGCAGCCGCATCGCGGGGTGCGCCCATACGGCGTCCGACCTGGCACCGAAAGTCTCCGGGCCCGCGCCGACGACCCGCGGCCCGGGCGAGGGCGCGGTCGCCCCCGCCCGGGCCGACCGTGCCGCCGTCCTGTCGTTCATCGGCTCCATCCTCGCGGACGCGGCCTCAGACGTCACTGCGGCGCAGCCGGCAGGCGGCACCGGCCAGCAGCAGTACGGCCCACACCAGCAGTGCCGTCACCCCTGCTTCGGGACTGACCAGGGAGTCGCCGGACTCGTGCAGGGTCATCACCGACTGGCCGGCGTTGCTGGGCAGATACCGGCTGACGGTGTCACCCAGGGAACTGGGCAGCAACCCGGTCAGGCCGGGCAGGACGAGCACCACGCCGGCCAGGATCGCGATGCCCCCGGCGTTGTTGCGCACCAGCAGGCCGACCGTCACGCCGTACACACCGACCAGGCCCAGGTACACGCCCGCGCCCAGCAGGCACCGGAAGACCCCGGCGTCCCCGAGGGACAGCGCGATCCGCTCGCCGTGCAGGGCGGCGCTCCCCAGCAGGAACGAGACCAGGGCGCCCACGGTCGACGTGACGAACGCGATCGGGCCGTAGACCGCGCACTTCGCCCACAGCACGGGCAGCCGGCCCGGCACCGCGGCGAACGTCGAGCGGACCATCCCTGTGCTGTACTCCCCCGCCGACAGCAGGACACCGAGCGCACCGACGGCCAGGGCCGCGAGGTTGGTGCCGGCCAGTGCCAGGGTCAGCGCGGCACCGGATGCCGCGTCCTTGCCGCCCAGCGGGCCGCTCGGGCTGTAGAGGCCGGCGGCGATCGCCCCGATGGCCACCAGGAACAGCACGGCCACGCCCAGCGTGATCCAACTGGAGCGCAGGGACCAGAACTTGGCCCACTCGGAGCGGACCACCCGTCGGCCCATCACGCGGTACGCCGATGGGGTGGCGGTGAGGGTGCTCGCGGTCATCAGGCGGCCCTCCCGGCGTCGAGGCTCTGGTACTCCACCGCGTCCTGCGTCAGATTCATGAACGCCTCCTCCAACGACACCGACTCGGTGACCAGTTCGTACAGCGGCACCTGGTGCTCGGCGGCCACCTGCCCGATCCGCCGCGTGTCCAGGCCGGAGACGACCAGCCGCTCGGCGCCCGTCGAGGTGACGGTGACGCCAGGTGCGGCCAGCAGCGAGCGCAGCCGCGCGGGCTCGCCGGTGGCCACCCGCACCCCCTTGTCCTCCGACCGCTCCACCAGCGCGTCGACGGTCGTCTCGGCCAGCAGCCGCCCCCGGCCGACGACCACCAGGCGGTCGGCGGTCTGCGCCATCTCGCTCATCAGGTGCGAGGACAGCATCACCGTGCGGCCCTCGGCGGCCAGTCCGCGCAGCAACTCCCGTACCCAGCGCACGCCTTCGGGGTCGAGCCCGTTGACCGGCTCGTCCAGCATGACGGCCGCCGGATCCCCGAGAAGCGCGGCGGCGATGCCCAGCCGCTGCCCCATCCCCAGCGAGAACGCCCCGACCCTCTTGTGCGCCACGTCGTGCAGACCCGCCAGGTCGATGACCTCCTCCACCCGTCGACGCGGCACACCATGGGTGTACGCCAACGCCATGAGGTGGTTGAAAGCGGAGCGACCCGGATGCACCGCCTTCGCCTCCAGCAGTACCCCCAACTCCTGCAAGGGGGCGCGGTGTTGGGCGTAGGGCTTGCCGTTGACCAGGGCCGTGCCGCTGGTCGGCGCGTCCAGGCCCACGATCATCCGCATGGTGGTGGACTTGCCCGCCCCGTTGGGCCCCAGGAACCCGGTGACCCGTCCGGGCGGGGCGGTGAAACTCAGGCCGTCCACCGCCGTCCTGTCCCCGTACCGCTTCGTCAGCCCACGAACTTCGATCACTGTGCCGCTCCCCGCTTCCGCCCGGCCCGGCATCCGGCCGGGTCACTGCTTCGAGGCTAGGAGCGGCTACGGCGCGACCCGTGGACCCGGAGGTCACAATGAGCGCTGGTCAGTGGTACCGCGGTACACCGTCAGCGGAGGCGGAGCGGCAACGGGTGAGCGTCCTCGCCCGGCCCCCAGCGGGTCAGCGCACCCTCCCCCGCGGCTTCAACGCCACCGGCGGCAGTTCGGGAGCCGGCAGCGGATCGCCGTCGTAGCCCTTCACCTCGCCGAAGCGGGTGCCGGTCATCCAGTCCGTGCGGGCCTGCTGGATCTCCTCCTGGGTGCGGCCGATCCAGTTCCAGAACATGATCAATTCCTCGTCGAACGGCTCGCCTCCCAGCAGCATCAACCCCGCGTCCGACGCGGCGCGCAGCGGGAGTTCGGTGCGGCCGCAGCCGAGGTAGAGCATCGAGCCGGGGAGGACCGGGACGCCGTCGACGTGGGCCTCGCCGGACATGGCGAGGACGGCGTACTCGAAGTCCGGTTCCAGCGGCAGGCGTACGTCCGCTCCGGCGGCGAGGGCCAGGTCCGCGCCGACGATCGGGGTGTACGTCGTGCCGGGCGAGGCCGCGCCGTCGACGTCGCCGAGGACGATCGTGGCGCGCAGGCCCGGCGCCGTGACGACGGGCAGTTCGGCGTGGTGCTCGAAGTGCGGCTCGACATGGCGGTCGCTGTCGGGGAGGGCGACCCAGAGCTGCGCGCCGTGCAGGAAGCGGGCGTGCGTCTTGGGGCTCTGCTCGGCGTGGCTGATCGCGCGGCCGGAGGTCATGAGGCCCAGCTCGCGCGGGCGGATCGTCGCGACGCTGCCGGTCGAGTCGCGGTGCAGCACCTCGCCCTCGTGCAGCCAGCTCACCGTCTGCAGGCCCATGTGGGGGTGCGGGGGCACCTGCATGCCGGGCTCGTCGGCGATGTCGTCGGGGCCGTAGTGATCCACGAAGCACCACGCGCCGACCATGCGGCGGCCCAGGTTGGGCAGGAGTCGGCGGACCTCGGTGGACTCGCCGAGCTGCACCCGGCGCGGGCTGAGGAGTTCACGGACGGGCTCCGCCACCACGAAACCGCGGCCGCCGCACAGGGCCGGAACCGCTTCGCGATCAAGATTGCTCATGGCGACAACCTAGTCCCGCCGAGGCCGTTCCGTCAGTCCGTGAGCCCCTCGCCGGTTCCCATGCCCCGTGCTCTCGGGCGCCGTTCTCCCGTCGGAAAATAGTAGCCACGGACATAGTAGCCATGTACCGTATCGGCCATGAGTACGGCATCCGAGGGCGGGACGCCCGGTTTCCTGGTCTGGCGACTGTCGATGAAGTGGCGCGTGGCGGTCGACCGCGCGGTGGCACCCCTGGGACTGACCCATGCGCAGTACTCCCTGGTGGCGTCCCTGTACGGCATGCAGCGTTCCGGGCTGCGCCCCAGCCAGCGGCACCTCGCCGACCACACCGGCCTCGAAGCGCTCTACGTCTCGAAGCTGGCCCGCGCCCTGGAAACGGCCGGCCTCGTCGAGCGCACCCGGGACCCCCGCGACCCCCGCGCGGTCCAACTGGCCCTCACCGAACAGGGCCGCGAGGTGACCCGGCGGGCGATCAAGGTCGTACACGGACTTCTGGAGCAGCTGCTGGAGCCGCTCGGCGGGCTCGACAGCGCGCGGGCCCGGGAGTTCAGCCGGGATCTGGCGACCCTGCTCGACACACCCCTTGCACCCGTCCCCGCGAGTGAGCACGACAAGGAGCAGTCATGACCACAACCACCACACCCCCCGCGGACGCCCGCATGCTCGGCCTGGCCCACTACGCCGCCCGTGCCGTCCTGGAGAGCGTCCTCAGCCGCCACGGCCTCGACTTCCAGCAGCAGATCGTCCTGCGGCCGGTCGTTCTCGCCGCGGGACCCGTCGACCGCGCCCGGCTCGCCGCGGACACCGTCGCGGCCCTGAAGACCGACGAGGACTCCGTCCAGGGCACCATCGACGGACTGATCACCGCCGGACTCGTCGCGACGGACGCGTCCGAGGTGCGGATCACCGACGCGGGCCGGGCCCTGTACGAGCGGATCACGCAGGAGACGAGCGCGGCGACCGGCAGGATCTGGGGCGGCATTCCCGAGGAGGATCTGCTGGCCACCGGGCGCGTGCTGACCCTGGTCGCCGAGCGGGCGAACGCGGAGCTGGCCACCACGGGAAGGTAGTGGAATATTCAACCAACACCGGCCGTTGTGGCAGATCGAAGGAGGTCAAGTGGACATGACGTACTACGACCACGGGACACCGGCGGAGCGCTGGGAGCGCGCGCAGATGTTCTTCGACGCCAAGGACTACGCCGCGGCGGCGCGGGTGCTGGGCGGGCTGGTCGAGGAGGTGCCCGAGCAGACCGGGCCGCGCCTGCTGCTGGCGCGCTCCTACTACCACTCGGCCCAACTGCGGCGCGCCGAGGCCGAGTTGCGCGTCCTCGTGGAGCGTGACCCGGTGGAGCACTACGCGCGGCTGATGCTGGGCCGCACGCTGGAGCGCCAGGGTCGGCACGAGGAGGCCGGCTCGCATCTGCGGATCGCCTCGGCGCTCGCGGGTGACTTCGAGCAGGTCTGAGACACGGCAACACGCAGCACCAGGGGCCCGGTTCCGGTCAGGAACCGGGCCCCTTCGCGTGCGCCGCTACTTCGCGTACGTCCGCTGCCCGCGCCGGTGCGCGATCTCGCCCAGCACCACGTCCACGGCGATGAACGCGGCGAGCGGGATCCCCAACAGCGGTACGAAATAGCCGAGTACGGCGATCACGGCCAGGCACGGGACGAGGAGCAGCGGGGGCATCTGGGCCCACGCGCCGCGCGGGATCGGGCGGCCGAAGGACGAACCCCGGCCGCGCTGCCACCACATGCGGTAGCCCCACACGATCAGCAGGACCAGGAACCCGGCGAGCAGCATCAGGGCGATCTGGTTGACGAGACCGAAGAGGACTCCGGTGTGCAGGTCGATGCCCCAGCGGGTCAGTTTGGCGAGCAACGGGTAGTCCGCGAACCGGAGTTCGTCGGTGACCTTGCCGGTGGCCGGGTCGACGGCGACCGCGTCCTGTTTCTCGGGCCAGCTGCGCTGCACCTGCCGGACGACGTACGCGGACTTCGCGTCGGCTGGCGGCACGATCTCGACCGGGTTGCCCAGCCCCTCGGCACGCGCGGCGGCGAGGATCTTGTCGAGTCCCACGCCGTGCTGGGCCTCGCCGGTCGCGGCGGAGCCGCCGTGGCCCGCGTGCTCGCCGCTCGCCGCGGCCGACACCGAGGGGGTGGACTGGCCCAGGGAGGTGCGGAGTTGGTCGATGTTGGCGCCGGCGTACGTCGACCAGGTCAGCCCGGTCGCCGACAGGAAGATGAAGCCCACGGCGGTCCAGACACCCACCGTGCCGTGCAGGCCGAGGGTGCGGCGCCGGCCGCTCGTGCCGCGCACCTTGCGCAGGGCGCGGCGCCGGGAGAACCACAGCACCAGGCCGCCGCCCGCGATCACCCACAGCCAGCTCGCGGCGAACTCGCTGTACAGGCGGCCGGTTTCGCCCAGTTGGAGATCGCGGTGGAGTTCGTCGATCCAGGTGCGCAGCGGGAGCGCGCCGGTCGAGCCGTACTGTTCGAGCGCCCCGCGGACCTTTCCGGTGTACGGGTCGACGAACACCGCGAGGGTGTGGTCGGCGGCTATGCCCTTGACGCCGGAGAGCATCACGCGCGTGGTGGCACCGGCCTCCGGGGAGGGGCGGACCGCGGAGACCGTGCCCTCGGGGTGCACCTTGCGGGCGGCGGTCACCTGCTGCGAGATCGGCAGTTCGCGGTCGCCGACAGGGACCGTCAACTCATGGGCGTACACGATCCGTTCGGCCTGGAAGGCACCGGCGTACAGGAAGCCGGTGGTCGCGGCGACGAGCAGGAACGGGGCGACGAGCACTCCGGCGTAGAAGTGCAGACGCAGGACCAGGGGGCGCAGCGGGGCCCAGCGGCTGGGGGACGGTGCCGGGGTGGGCTCTTGCGGGGCCTCGGCCGTGGTGGTCGAGGGAGCGGTGGACATGGGCAGGTTTCTCCGGGGGCGAGGAGGCGGGGACGGGGCGCGAAAATCGAGCGGGTGATGTGTCGTGGCCGTAGTGGTCCAGTAGTCGGGGCGTGAAGGCCGCGAGTTCCCGTGGACGTGTATGGCGTGGGTCACATCGGGTGGCGCCGGAGGCCATGGCATCCTGGCGCGATGGCACTTCCCAATGATCGCGTACCCCTGGCCGAGCGCGTCGAGGAACTCCTCGCCGTCGGCGGCCCGTTGCCCATCGTCTCGGCCGGTGACCCGGTGCTCAGGCGCGGAATCGAGCCGTTCGACGGGCAGTTGGAGCCGGCGCTGCTGGCCCGGTTCATCGAGGCGTTGCGCGTGACCATGCACGAGGCGCCTGGCGTAGGTGTCGCGGCGCCGCAGGTCGGAGTCGGGCTGCGGATCGCGGTGATCGAGGATCCGGCGCCGGTGCCGGACGAGGTGCGGGTGGCTCGCGGGCGGGTGCCGCAGCCGTTCCGGGTGCTGGTCAATCCAGCGTACGAGGCCGTCGGTGCCGACCGGGCCGCGTTCTTCGAGGGGTGCCTGAGCGTGCCGGGCTGGCAGGCCGTGGTCGCGCGGCACGCCTCGGTGCGGCTGACCGGGCAGGACGAGCACGGGCGGGCGGTGGACGAGGTCTTCACCGGGTGGCCCGCGCGGATCGTCCAGCACGAGACGGACCATCTCGACGGGACGCTCTACCTGGACCGGGCCGAGCTGCGCTCCTTGTCCTCGAACGAGGCGATGGCGGAGCGCTGGGCGCAGCCGACACCGGGCGAGGCGTCGGCTGCGCTGGGCTTCGAGTTGCCGTAGGGAATCGGCTCAACTACCCATAAGCATCAGGCGTGTTCAGCCTCGGTACGCCTCCAGCAGGCGCAGCCATACCTCGCTGATCGTGGGGTAGGACGGGACCGCGTGCCACAGGCGGTTGATCGGGACCTGGCCGGCGACCGCGATCGTCGCGGAGTGGATCAGTTCGCCGACGCCGGGGCCCACGAAGGTGACTCCGCGCAGGATCTCGTCGTCGAGGTCGACGATCATGCGGGCGCGGCCTCGGTAGCCGTCGGCGTAGAGGCCGGCGCCCGCCACCGAGGAGAACTCGACGTCGACCGCGCGGACGCGGTGGCCGGCCGCTTCGGCCTCGGCGAGGGAGAGGCCGACGGACGCGGCCTCCGGGTCGGTGAAGACGACCTGGGGGACCGCGTCGTGGTCGGCGGTGGCCGCGTGGGCGCCCCACGGGTCGGTCTCCAGGAGCGGGACGCCCTCGGCACGGGCGGCGATCGCGGCGCCCGCGATCCGGGCCTGGTACTTGCCCTGGTGGGTGAGGAGGGCGCGGTGGTTGACGTCGCCGACCGCGTACAGCCAGTCGTTGCCCTGGACGCGCAGGGTGTCGTCCACCGACAGCCAGGAGCCGGGTGCCAGGCCGACCGTGTCGAGGCCGATGTCGTCGGTCTGCGGGGCGCGTCCGGTGGCGAAGAGGATCTCGTCGGCCTCGATGCGGTCGCCGCCTTCGAGGAGGGCCGCGACAGTGCCGTTCTCGCGGGTAACCGCCGCGACGGACGTACCGGTGCGCAGGTCGACGCCGGCCTCGGTGAGCGCGTCGGCGACCAGTTCGCCGGCGAAGGGCTCCATACGGGGCAGCAGGCCCTTGCCGCGGACCAGGAGGGTCACACGGGAGCCCAGTGCCTGCCAGGCGGTCGCCATCTCTACGGCCACGACCCCGCCGCCGACCACGATCAGCCGGCCGGGCGCGGCCTTGGCGCTGGTGGCCTCGCGGCTGGTCCACGGCTTGATCTCGTCGAGTCCGGGCATGTCCGGCAGCAGAGCGCGGGTGCCGGTGCAGACCGCGACGGCGTGCCGGGCGGTGAGGACGTGCCGGACGCCGTCGGGGCCCGTCACCGTCACCTTGCGGGGGCCGTCGAGGCGGCCCTGGCCGCGATAGAGGTCGGCGCCGATGCCGTCGAGCCATTGGACCTGGCCGTCGTCCTTCCAGCCCGAGGCCTCGTAGTCGCGGTGGGCGAGCACCGCCGCCGTGTCGAGGGGTCCTTGGACGAGGTGGCCGAGGCCGGGCACGCGGCGGGCGTCAGCGCGGGCGATGACCGGGCGCAGCAGGGCCTTGCTGGGCATGCACGCCCAGTACGAGCACTCGCCGCCGACCAGTTCGCTCTCCACGATCGCGGTGGAGAGACCGGCCGCACGGGTGCGGTCGGCGACGTTCTCCCCCACGGGCCCGGCCCCGAGCACCACGACGTCGTACGCGATGGATTCCGTTTCCGTCATGGGGCCAGTCTGCTGGGTGGTGTGCGCTGAGGCCACACGGGTAGGGGCGCGGAATACGGGACCGGACGACCGTGTTGTCCGGGACGGCTTCGCCCCCACATCGAGGAAGAGGGAATCACGTCATGAGCAGCACCGTGGAGCTCACCAAGGAGAACTTCGACCAGACGGTCACGGACAACGACTTCGTCCTGATCGACTTCTGGGCGTCCTGGTGCGGGCCGTGCCGTCAGTTCGCCCCGGTCTACGAGAAGGCGGCCGACGAGAACCCGGACCTCGTCTTCGGCAAGATCGACACCGAGGCCCAGCCCGAGCTGGCGCAGGCCTTCGGCATCCAGTCGATCCCCACGCTGATGATCGTCCGTGACCGCGTCGCCGTGTTCGCCCAGCCCGGCGCCCTGCCGGAGGCGGCCCTGACGGACGTCATCGGCCAGGCCCGCAAGCTCGACATGGACGAGGTCCGCAAGTCCGTCGCCGAGCAGCAGGAGCAGGCCGAGCAGAACGGTCAGTAAGCCCCAGGGGGATTCCTCCCCGGGGTTTCGGACCCTCGTTCTCAGAACGGGTACGACGCCACGTCCCCGCGCACCGTCGTCCAGCGCACGTCGGTGAAGGCCTCCAGGTTGGCCTCGCCGCCGAAGCGGGCGCCGGTGCCGGACGCGGCGACCCCGCCGAAGGGGGCCACGGCCTCGTCGTTCACGGTCTGGTCGTTGATGTGGACGATCCCGGTCGGGATGCGCTCAGCCAGGTCCAGGCCGCGGGCGCTGTCGCGCGTGACGATCCCGAGCGACAGTCCGTACGGTCCCGTCGCGGCCAGCGCGGCCGCCTCGTCGGCGGTGGCGAAGGACCGTACCGGCGCGACCGGGCCGAAGACCTCCTCCGCGTAGGCGGGGGTGTCGTCGTCCACGCCGGCGAGGACGGTCGGCCGGTAGAAGAGGTCCTCGTGGGTGCCACCGGCCGCCAGCCTGGCGCCAGTTGCCGTGCTGGCCTCGACAAGGCCGTGGATCTTGGCGAGTTGGGCCGCGTCGATGATCGGGCCGAGGTGGACCTGCGCGCGGTGCGGGTCGCCCACGGCGAGCAGGTCGGCCTTGGCGGCGAGGCGTTCGACGTACTCCTCGTAGAGCGACTCGTGGACGAGATGGCGGCCGGTCGTCATGCAGATCTGGCCCTGGTGGAAGAACGAACCCCAGGCCGCCGTGGAGATCACCGCGTCCAGGTCCGCGTCCGCCAGCACGATCAGGGCCGAGTTCCCGCCCAACTCCAGGTGTGCGCGCTTGAGATGACGCCCCGCCGCCTCACCGACCGCGCGCCCGGCGGCAGTTGAGCCGGTGAAAGAGATCACGGGTACCTGCGGGTCGGCGACGAGGGCCGCGCCCACCTCCGCACCACCGGGCAGGACTTGGAACAACTCCTCGGGCAGGCCCGCCTCCGCGAAGACCGCCGCGAGCGACAGTCCCCCGCAGACGGCCGTACGCGGGTCCGGCTTGAGGACGACCCCGTTGCCGAGCGCGAGCACCGGGGCGACGGAGCGGATGGAGAGGATCAGCGGGGCGTTGAAGGGTGCGATCACGCCGACGACCCCGACCGGGATACGCCGCGTGTACGACAGCCGGGGTGCCTCCGTGGGAAGAACCTGCCCGGCGGGGCGGGAGGCGAGCGCGGCGGCCTCGTAGCACTCCTGGGCGGCGACGTGCAGTTCGAAGTCCGCCTTGCCCGGGATCGACCCGGACTCCCGCACGATCCACTCGCGCAACTCCTCGGCGTGCGCGGCGAACAGGTCACCGGCCCTGCGCAGCACACCGGCGCGGACGAAGTGCGGGACGCGCGCCCACTCTGCTTGTGCGGTGCGGGACGCCTCTACGGCCGGCCGTATGTCCTCGGCGGCGGCGAGCGTGACGGTACCGAGCGTGTCGCCGGTGGCGGGCTCGGTGACCGGGTACTCGGGGCCCGAGAGGGGGCGGGGCTGCCAGGTCTTGGGGTCGAGCAGAGTCATGGCGATTCTCCGATCCGTCACCGGCGGGACCCACACCGGCAGCGCAAGTCCCGTGCGTTCACGACCAGTTCAGCGGCCGCAGGACGGGATGCGGTGATCCGGCACGGACGCGCGAGCCGCGTCCGCTGTCCGCACGCATCCCCGTCTGGTTGAGCGTGCAACATCCTAGTCGGGTACGGCCGGTTCGCCCCCGGGCGCGGCCACCGACTCCCCCGCCCCCGGCTTCGCTCCCCCGCCGCGCGGCCGCGCGCCACACCCCGCTCACCCGCGCCGACAAGACACCGCCGCTCTCTTCCGACCCACTCCGCCGGACAGACCCCGGCTCCCGTCGCCTACGGCAGGGTCGCCCTTGGGCGCAGTCACCGGACCCCGGTCAGCTGGAGTCTCGGTGTACCACCGACGCGCCGAGGAGTTCGTGTGTGCCCGGTACCCCGCCCGGTTCGCGGACCGCGGTGTCGACCAGTTCGGCCAGCTCGTGGCCTGAGGGCAGCTGGATGTGGACGGTGCTCAGGCGCGGGCGGAGCAGGCGGCCGATCATGAGGTCGTCGGCGCCGATCACGGCCGTGTCCTCGGGGATGCGGATGCCCTCGTCCTGGAGGGCGCGCATCAGCAGCATCGCGTACTCGTCGTTGTACGTGAACACCGCGTCGAGGCCGAGGTCGCGCCAGCGGGCGGCGGTCCGAGCGGCGCTCTCCTCGCTGTAGGCGAGCGGGAGTTCGGTCGCCGTGGCGTCCGTGCCGAGCAGGGCGCGGCGCACACCGTCGAGGCGGGGCCGGGAGAAGACCCCCATGCCGGGTTCCTCGGGCACGACCACGCCGATCCGGCGCCGGCCGCGGGCGTACAGATGCGCGCCGGCGCAGTGGCCGACACCCTCGTGGTCCAGGAGCAGGGCGTGAGCGCCCTCGACCTTCTCGGGGCCGAGCGTGAGGACGGCCCGCGCACCGGAGCGCTTGAGGACCTCGACGCCCTGCGGGCCGAGCCCCGCGCCGGGCACCAGGACGGCGACCGGGCGCAGTTCGGCCCAGGCGCGGGCGGCCTCGTCGCCGCGCAGACCGACGGAACCGTGCTGCACGACCGTGTAGTCGAGACGGCTGAGCGCCCACTGGAGTTCGTTGATGAACTGGCTGTAGAGGAGTCCCACCGGCACGGTCGGCGCCGGCATCAGCACCATGCGGCTGTGCCCGGCGCGCAGACTGCGGGCCGCCGCGTGCGGGACGTACCCGAGTTCCTTGGCGGCCTCGTGCACGCGGCGCCGGGTGGGTTCGCTGATCCGTACGGCACTGGTGTTGTTGAGGACGTAGGAGACGGTCGCGCGTGAGACGCCGGCCAGGCGGGCCACATCGGCGCTCGTGGGCACGGAGCGCGGTGCGGGCGACGGGGCTGCGGGCGTTTTCGGTATCTGCACCATGACGTACGGCATCTTGGCAGAAGCCGGGGCCTTGGAGTGCGGCGGGGGAACGGTCGTCACGAGGGCAACATGGTCCGGTATTTTACGAACATGTTCGTCACGAACTTGTACGGAGCGAACATGTTCGTTACCGTAGGGGCATGACAGCTCGCCCCGACACCCCGCGCAGCCGCCGTGACCGGCCGGCGAAACCCGCCCTGAGCAGGGAGGGCATCGTCGCCGCCGCCGTCGCGGTGCTGCGTGCCGAGGGTCTGAAGAAGGTCACCATGCGGCGCCTGGCCCAGGACCTCGACACCGGTCCGGCCTCGTTGTACGTGTACGTCCGCAACACCGCGGAGCTGCACGCGGCCGTGCTGGACGAGCTGCTCGGCACGATCGGGCCGGCGCCCGCCGAGGGTTCCTGGCGCGAGCGGATCGAGCAGGTGCTCACGGCGTACACCGCGATGCTCTTCGAGCACCCGAGTCTCGCCCGTTCGGCGCTGACCGCCTGGCCCAGCGGCCCGCACTACCTGAACCTGATCGAGACCCTGCTGGCCCTGCTCGACGAGGGCGGCGTCCCGCCGGCGCAGGCCGCGTGGGGCGTTGACCTGCTGCTCCAGCAGGCCACGGCGACGGCCGCCGAGCACTCGGGCGACGACACCAGCCGGGACGACTGGGACACCCTGACCGACGCCGTGCGCAACGCGTCCGACCGGACCCACCCGCACATCGCGGCCCGCTCCGGCGACCTGCTCGCCGGGGCGCCGCCGGCCCGCCTCTCATGGCGGTTCCAGGCACTGATCAACGGGATCGAGCGGACCGCCGTACCCAACTGACCTTGTTAACCGCCCACTTCAGCTTCAAGTTTCAAGCTTCAAGGAGGACCGTCATGACCACTCCCCATCACCCCATCGCGATCGTCGGCGGCGGACTCGGCGGGCTCACGCTCGCCCGCGTCCTGCACGTCAACGGCGTCCAGGCCGCCGTCTTCGACCTGGACGCCTCCCCCGCCGCGCGCACCCAGGGCGGCATGCTCGACATCCACGACGACTCGGGCCAGCCGGCACTGCGTGCGGCGGGCCTGTACGAGGAGTTCCGCGCGCTGGTCCACCCGGGCGGCGAGAGCACCCGTGTCCTCGACAAGACCGGCGCGGTCCTCCTCGACGACCCCGACGACGGCACCGGCGGGCGCCCCGAGGTCGACCGCGGCCAGCTGCGCGACCTGCTGCTCGGCTCGCTGCCCGAGGGCACCGTCCGCTGGGGCGCGAAGGTCACCGGCGCCCGCCCGCTCGACGGCGGCCGGCACGAGGTGACCCTCGCGGACGGCACCTCCTTCACCACCGATCTCCTGATCGGCGCGGACGGCGCCTGGTCCAGGGTGCGGCCCCTGCTCTCGGACGCGAAGCCCGCGTACGTCGGCATCTCGTTCGTCGAGGTGGACCTCCCGGACGCCGACGTACGGCATCCCGTGAGCGCCGAGGTCGTCGGCGGCGGCATGATGATGGCGCTCGGCGCGGGCAAGGGCTTCCTGGCCCACCGCGAGACCGACGGCAGCCTGCACATCTACGTCGCGCTCGCCGTCCCCGAGGACGCGTTCGACGGCGTCGACTTCACGGACACCGAGGCGGGGAAGACGTACACGCTGGGGCACTTCGCGGACTGGGACAAGAGCCTGCGGGCGCTGCTCGCCGACGCCGACGGGCCGTTGACCCCGCGCCAGATCCACGCCCTGCCGATCGGACACCGCTGGGAGCGGGTGCCCGGGGTCACGCTGCTGGGCGACGCTGCCCACGTGATGTCCCCGTTCGCGGGCGTCGGCGCCAACCTCGCCATGCTCGACGGCGCCGAACTGGGCCAGGCCCTGGCCGCACACCCGGGCGACCCCGAGGCCGCACTGGCCGCCTACGAGACGAAGCTGTTCCCGCGCAGCGAGGAGTCGGCGGCGGAGTCCGCGGCGAACGGAATCCTGATGTTCGGCGAGGACGCTCCGCAGGGCATGCTCGACTTCTTCGCGAGCGTTGGTGGTTGAGCGGGGTGTGGCGGGTTGAGACGGGCGTGGCGGCTGGGCCGGGCGTGGCGGATTGAGTCAGGCATGGCCGTTGGACCGGGCGTGGCGGGTTGGGCGCGGCGGTTGACCAGGGCGCGGCCCAACTGGGCGACTCAGCCGGGCGGTTGAGGCAAGCACGGTGACTGAGCCGAACACGCCAGCCGACCCGGACACGGCCGTTGAGCCGGGCGCACCGCAGCTGGCGCACCCACACAGGTGATTGAGCCGGGCCCACCAGCCGACCCGGGCACGGCGGCTGTGGCGCGCACAGCCCAACGGACCTACCCAGGCGGACGGTTGGGCCGAGCACCGCGCTGGAGCCGAGCACGACAGCTGCGCCAGCACGACCGTTGAGCCGAACGCACACCAACAGGCGCACCCACAGGGGTGATTGAGCCGGGCACCGCGCTTGAGCCGGGCCAGCCAGCCGACCCGGGACGAGCTGGTTGAGCCGGGCGCAGCCCAACCGGCGCGCCTAGCCGGGCCGTTGAGCCAGGTCCGCCCCAACTGGCCACCTCAGCCGGCCGCCTGAGCCCCCGTCACACGGTCGACAAGGTCGATCCAGCCGATCTCCAGCCGCTCCATGGGCATCCCGCACTGCCTCGTCAGGTGGTTGATCAGGGCAGGGTCCAGATACGCCATGAGCGTGTGGGACAGGAGCTCACAGTCGGCGTCCGGCACGATCTGCCGGAGCAGCACCGTGACGTGCGTGCGCAGTGCGCGGAGTGCCGAGTGGGCGAACCGGCGGGTGGGCTCCGGCTGCGCGGCCAGTTGCAGGTCCAGCTGTTCGGCACTGCGGTACAGCACGGCCACGCCGAACGCCCGCAGCCGCTCGACCGGCGGGGCGCCGGGGCCCAGCGGGGGCGGGCCGCCGAGGAAGTCGGCCTGGAGCGTCTGCGCGGAGTGGTCGAGCAGCGCCATCAGCAGGCCGGTGCGGTCGCCGAAGCGGCGGAAGACGGTTCCCTTGCCGACCTGGGCGGCGGCGGCCACGGCCTCCATGGTGACCCCGGCCACCCCGTGCTCGGCGATCAGCCGGGCGGCGGCCTCCAGCAGCTTGGCGCGGTTGCGGGCCGCGTCGGCGCGCAGGCAGGGCTCGTCGGCGTAGGAGCGGACCTCCAGCAACTGGGGTTCGCCTATCGACTCCTCGGGCTTCGGAAAGGGCGGCAGGGCGCTGGACATGAAGACAGCGTAAAGCACCGGGAACAAAACTGGACCGCGGTCCGCTTAGCCTGGTACAACTTTTAAACGGACCTCGGTCCGGATCGTAACGGCAGTGTTTCAGCCCCCCTTGGAGTCCCCCATGTCTGTTCGTATCCTCGCGCTCGTCGGCAGCCTGCGTGCCGGCTCGCACAACCGCCAGCTCGCCGAGGCCGCCGTGAAGTTCGCGCCCGAGGGCTCCGACATCGAGATCTTCGAGGGTCTCGCCGAGATCCCGTTCTACAACGAGGACATCGACGTCGAGGGCAACGTCCCGGCCGCCGCCGCCAAGCTCCGCGAGGCCGCCGGCTCCGCCGACGCGTTCCTCTTCTTCTCCCCCGAGTACAACGGCACCATCCCGGCCGTCCTGAAGAACGCCATCGACTGGCTGTCCCGCCCCTACGGCGCCAGCGGCTTCGGCGGAAAGCCGGTCGTCGTGGTCGGCACCGCGTACGGCCAGTTCGGCGGCGTGTGGGCGCAGGACGAGGCCCGCAAGGCCGTGGGCATCGCCGGCGGCAAGGTCATCGAGGAGATCAAGCTCTCGATCCCCAGCTCCGTGGTCCGCTTCGCCGAGACCCACCCGTCCGAGGACGCCGAGGTCGTGGCCCAGCTGACCGAGGTCCTCTCCCAGCTGAAGGGTCACGCGGGCGAGGCCGTCGCCGCCTGATCCGGGCACGCACGCGAAGGGGCCGGAGTCCACACGGACTCCGGCCCCTTCGTGTCCCAACAACCGCTCCGGTCAGTCCAGTTCGGCCAGCCGCGGCACCACCGGCGCCACGAACCGCTCGATCCACTCGACCGGTTCGCCCGTGCGCGGGCCCAGGATGACCGTGTCGACGCCGAGCTTCGTGAAGCCGTCGATCTCCCCGAGGAACGCCTCGACGTCGCCCGCGGTGACCGACTCGCCGCCGTGGACGATCGTCTTGCGGATACGGTCGTAGTCGCGCCCCAGGTTGTCGCAGTGACCGCGCAGCACGTCGAGCTTGTGGCGCAGCTCGTCCGGGGTCGACACGATCAGGTTGCAGGCGTCGGCGTACTGGGCGACCAGCCGGAGGGTCTTCTTCTCCCCTCCCCCACCGATCATGATCTCGGGGTGCGGGCTGCTGATCGGCGCGGGCACGCACAGGGTCTCGGCGAGCTGGTAGTGCCGACCCTCGAAGGGGCCGTTCGTCTCCGGGTCCCACATCTGCAGACAGATCCGCAGGGTCTCCTCCAGCCGCTCGAACCGCTCCGCGACCGGCGGGTAGGGCACGCCGAGACCGTGGTGCTCGCGGTCGTACCAGGCCGCCCCGATACCGAGCGTGGCCCGGCCGCCCGACAGGACGTCGAGCGTGGTGGCGATCTTCGCGAGGAGTCCCGGCTGACGGTACGTCACTCCCGTGACCAGCGCGCCCAGTTGGACCGTGGAGGTGTTGCCGGCCAGGAAGCCGAGCGTGGTGTAGGCCTCCAGCATGGCGTCCTCGGCACCGCCGTTGAATTCCATCTGGAAGTAGTGGTCCATCACCGAGAGCCAGCTGACGCCCGCCGCCTCGGCCGCGGCGCCCGCGGCGGCCAGCTCGGGCCCGACCGCCGTCGGCCCTCCGGGATGGTTGAACCGGTTGATGTGTACGCCGACGCGCATGCCCGACTCCCTTTCACAGTCCACCCGGACCTTCAGACCTTCGCCGTCCTTCGTGACGGTAGGTCTTCGAGCGCTCTCGAAGTCAAGCGCTTTGCGTCCTCGTGGCGCGCAGGCTGGTGAACGTCGTGACCGCGAGCACGAGCACGATGAAGCCGAGGGAGAAGGGGATGGAGATCTCCGGGACGTGGACGCCGGACTCGTGCAGGGCGTGCAGCACCAGTTTGACGCCGATGAAGCCGAGGATGATCGACAGGCCGTAGCTGAGGTGGACGAGCTTCTTCAGCAGGCCGCCGATGAGGAAGTACAGCTGGCGCAGACCCATCAGGGCGAAGGCGTTGGCGGTGAAGACGATGTACGGGTCCTGGGTGAGGCCGTAGATCGCGGGGATGGAGTCGAGCGCGAAGAGCACGTCGGTGGAGCCGATGGCGAGCATCACGACCAGCATCGGGGTCATGATTCGCCTGCCGTTCTCCGTGATGAACAGCTTGGTGCCGTGGTAGCGGTCGGCCACGCCGAAGCGGCGTTCGGCGATCTTGAGCAGCTTGTTCTCCTCGTACTCCTCGTTCTCGTGGCCCTTGCGGGCGTCCTGGACGAGCTTCCAGGCGGTCCAGATCAGGAACGCGCCGAAGAGGTAGAAGACCCAGGAGAACGTGGAGATGATCGCGGCACCGGCCGCGATGAAGCCGGCGCGCAGCACGAGGGCGACGAGGACCCCGACCATCAACACCCGTTGCTGGTACTGGGACGGCACCGCGAACTTGCCCATGATCAGCACGAAGACGAAGAGGTTGTCGACGCTCAGCGACTTCTCGGTGATGTACCCGGCGAAGAACTCCCCGGTCGGCCCGCTCCCGCCGTAGACCAGCAGTCCGAGTCCGAACAGACAGGCCAGGACGACCCAGACCACGGTCCAGATTCCGGCTTCCTTGACGGAGACGTCGTGGGGTTTGCGGCCGATGAGGAAGTCGACGCCGACGAGGGCGCACAGGGCGGCGATCGTCAGCAGCCAGACGGTCAGGGAGATGTTCACGGGTGGTGCTCCTGGTACATGAATCAGCAGATGAGGGGATACAGGGGGCCACAGCGGTTTTGACATCGTTGGCTGCGTAAGGAATCGCTTCCACGTCCCGCAGGTGAACAACAGATCACGTCCTGGCAAGGCACACCCGCCGTCCGGCGGGAAGGTTCCGCCGGACGGCGGAGCGCCGGACGGGGGTACGGGCGCGGAGTATGGCCGTACGAGCCGCCGCACCCAGCGTCAGGAGAAGCCCATGACGTCCACCCCGCCCCCGCCCCCGTTCGACCCCGAACTCGCCGCGGCGCTGGAGCTGATCAAGGAGTTCATCTCGCCCGGGATGACGATGGCGGACATCGACGAGATCCGCCGGGGCCCGGCGATCATGCAGTCGATGGAAATGGACCTCACGCTCGGCGGAGCCTTCGCCATCGAGGACAGGGAGGTGGCGGGCCCGGTCGGCGAGCCCGGCATCACGCTGCTGATCGGCCGTCCGACCGCTCCGGCGACGGCGGGCGCGCTGCCCGTCATCTATCACGTGCACGGTGGCGGGATGGTGCTCGGCGACAGGCGGGTCGGGGTGACCGGGGCGCTGGAGTACGCGCGGGAGCTGGACGCGGTGGTGGTGTCGGTGGAGTACCGGCTCGCGCCCGAACATCCGCACCCCGCGCCGATCGAGGACGTGTACGCCGGTCTGCTGTGGACGGCGGAGCACGCGAAGGAGATCGGCGGCGATCCGGAGCGGATCGTCATCATGGGCGCGAGCGCGGGCGGCGGCCTGTCCGCGGCGTTGGCCCTCCTCACCCGCGACCGCGGCGGCCCGCGCCCCATCGGCCAGCTCCTGCTGTGCCCGATGCTCGACGACCGCAACGACACCCCATCCGCGCACCAGATGACCGGCCTCGGCGTCTGGGACCGCACGGCCAACGAGACCGGCTGGACGGCCCTCCTCGGCGACCGCCGCGGCACCCCCGACGTCTCCCCGTACGCGGCCCCCGCCCGGGCGACGGACCTCACGGGCCTCCCCCCGGCCTTCCTGGACGTCGGCTCCGCGGAGACCTTCCGCGACGAGGTCGTCACCTACGCGTCCCGCCTCTGGCAGTCGGGCGGCACCGCCGAACTCCACGTCTGGCCGGGCGGCTTCCACGGCTTCGACGGGTTCGCTCCGCAGGCGGCGGTGTCGCAGGCGGCTCGGGCGGCGCATGTCAGTTGGCTGCGGAGGTTGTTGGGGGCGGGTTGAGGGGTGGGGGGTGGGGGTGCGGTGACAGCGGCGTGACGTGGCGCCGCTGTCTTGGCCGGGGGCAGGGGGGCTTCCACGAGTTCGACGGGTTCGCTCGGCGGGCGGCGGACTCGCAGGCGACTCGGGCCGCGGAGGATGGTGGCAGCGGCTCAAGGGGGGTGAGAGCGCGGCTGCGGTGACGTCGGAGGTGGTGCGTCGCCGCCACTCGACCGAGCGTCCCTCCGCCGGAGGCATGGCGCACCGGATGCAGGAACCGCCGGCGGTCTGACTCCACGACCACGGCGACACCGGCGCCCCGCGCACAAGCGGCCCACCAGGGAAGCACCTCACTCGCCACCCCCAGGGACAACCCGGGCGCGATACCCACGTCCCGTCCCTCCTCTCCGCCGGAGGCATGCCGCACCATGGGTATATGAAAGAGCTGGCCGGGCGCCTGACCGCGCTGGATCCGGACGCCGGTGCCGCCGTGCGGGTCATCGGGTACTTCGATCGGCTTGCCGAGTCGCGGGCCGGGCTCGAGGCGCTGGTGCGGGGCGCGGCGGTGCTGGCCGGGTGTGCCGCGCGGCTGGTCGACGCCGAGCGGCGGGTCCGGGTGCGGGTCGAGGCGGACGGTACGCGCAGGGACAGCGCGACGGCGCCGGATCCCGCCTGGCCGTCCGCCACGCTGACGCCGGGCGGGGTCTCCGCGCTCTGGCTGGAGCGTACGGCCCAGGCGGCGCCCAGTGTCGTCGACGCGGTGATCCTGGAGCGGGCCGCCGGTGCCGTACGGCTCGTCCTCGATCGCACCCGGGGCCGGGTTCCCGCCGACGACCCGGAGCTGATCGAGACCCTTCTCGACGCGACCGCTCCCGAGGCGGCCCGGCTGCACGCTGCCCGACGTCTTGGCCTCGACCCCGCCGATCCCGCGACCCGCGCCAGGGTCGTCGCCCCGCTCGACGGACCGCCCCGGGTCGTCGCCGCGCCCCGGGAGGCCACAGGTACGTCCGGTCCGCGAACCGCCTCGGACAGTGACACGCACGTGACCCCGGACGGCTTCGGCCCTCAATCACCGCACGCGGACGCCGAGTTGCCCGTCGGCCGACTCGGCATCGGCCCCGCCGTCCCCGTCCTGGACCTCCCTCGCTCCTGGGCCGCCGCCCGCACCGCCCTCCGCTTCACCGCCGACGGCACCGCTCAGGACCCGGGCCAGCGCATCGTGTACGCCGACGAGCTCGGCGGTGTCGCCCTCCTCGCCGAACTGGTCGCACCGGGTGCCGAACCGCCGCCCGACGTCCGGGATGTGGAAGCCGCGGCGATCAACGCGCCCTGGTTGCTAGCTACTTTGAACGCCATCGCCACCACGACCAGCCTGCGCGCGGCGGCCACCGAGATCAACGTCCACCACTCCACACTCCAGGACCGGTTGACCCACGCGGAGTCCCTCCTGGGCTGGCCCGTACGAACTCCGCAGGGGCGACTACGGCTCCAACTCGCCCTGACCATGCGGCACTTGGCGCGACCGTAGCGGCGGTCAGCGACGGCGGCGGCCGGAGGGGGCCGAGGTCCCGCCCTCCCCCACCTCGCCGTCCCCGTCGTAGAACTCCCCGCCGTAAAACTCCCCGTCGTCACCCCGAACTCGCGCGCCGAGCACTCGCGCCACCTCGCACATCTTGGCGATGAGAAGCCCGCTCGGACTCCTGGCGCTGATCCCACCCTCGCTCCAGTGCAACGCGGTCCCTGCCCGTCCCCGCAGACCTCGCAACCCCCGCACCGGGTGATGTGAATGCCGTATGCAATACCTGTGGACCGTATCCCCCCGCACTGACAACAAACGGGCACGCAACGGGACTTGGCCATCTGCGCGCCACCCGGAATTCCTGATTCGGTGCCGCTGAAGGGGAGTCATAGCAAGCGCTTGTCGCTACATTTTGACATGAGCGCCGCAACACCCTCCCCCTCTGTCACTCCGCAGGAGGCACTTCCCCATGCGCAGACTTCTCGCCTGTCTGGCGGCCGCAGCCGCGGCCCTGGGCGGGATCACGGTGGCCGCCGCGACCCCGGCCGCCGCCGCAACGTCGGGCAGCTTCAGCGTGCTCACCTACAACGTCGCCGGGCTCCCGGAGTCGTTGTCCAGCGCCTCGACGCCGCGGGACACGAGCACCACCGCGATTGGCACGCGCATCGCCCCGTACGACATCGTGAACGTGCAGGAGGACTTCAACTACCACGCCTACCTGTACTCCACCGACACCCACCCCTACCGCACCGCGACCAGCGGCGGCGCCGGTATCGGCAGCGGGCTCAACACCGTCTCCAACTACGCCTGGGACGGCGACGACTTCGAGCGCGTCCACTGGAACTCCTGCCAGATCGACTCGGGCGACTGCCTCACCCCCAAGGGCTTCTCGTTCATGCGCGAGCGCCTCTCCGAGGGGGTGTACGTCGACTTCTACAACCTGCACACCAACGCCGGTACGAACGACGGCGACGAGGCCTCCCGCGCGGACAACCTCAGCCAGCTGACCTCGTTCATCAGCACCCACTCCGCGGGCAACGCGGTCGTCGTCATGGGTGACACCAACACCCGTTACACCCGATCCGCCGACACCATCGCGGAGTTCGGCGCGGCCAACGGACTCACCGACGCCTGGGTCAAGTTGATCCGCGGCGGCGTCGCGCCGGTCAAGGGCAGCGACGCGCTGGTGTGCGACCAGACCGGGGCCACCGTCCCCAACACCTGCGAGGTCGTGGACAAGGTCCTCTACCGCAGCAGCAAGCTGGTCACGCTGAACGCGACGTCGTACAACAACGAGCACGCCAAGTTCCTGACCTCGGACGGGCTGATGCTCTCCGACCACGACCCGATCACGGTCGGCTTCACCTGGTCGCAGAACGCGGACTACCAGCTCAGCGACCAGTTCGGCGGCCCGCACGGCGACTACTACCAGGACATCAACAGCGTCCCGGCCGCCGCCCGCGCCACCACGATCTCGCTGCGCTCCGGCTCCCGCGTCGACCAGGTCGGCATCACCCTCGCCAACGGCACCACCCTCACCCACGGCGGCACGGGCGGCACCGCGTCCTCGCTGACGCTGGGCAGCGGTGAGTACGTGACGTCGGCGTACCTGTGCGAGAGCAAGTACAACGACACCACGCGGATCTTCTACGCCAAGTTCACCACCAACCTGGGCAACACCCTGGCCGGTGGCACCACCACCTCGGACTGCGTGACCCGCACCGCCCCGTCCGGCTGGCAGATCGCCGGCTTCCACGGGCGCTCCGGCGACGAGGTCGACAAGGTCGGCTTCATCTACACCAAGCGCTGACCCGCAGCCGTAGTCATGAAGTAGCAAGCACCGCAGGGCAGTTGTGAGCCGGATCATCCGTCGTCGCGGGTGGTCCGGCTCGGTGCGTTCCGGTCGGCCTACGCGAACGCCGGGGGCACCAGCCGCCCGCGTGAGATGAGCGACGTGGCCTGCTTCAGGCGGTGGACGTGGACGCTCACGCCGTAGCCGTCGATGCCCGCGACGGCGGCGACCTTGGTGGTCAGATACCGGTAGAGGTCCTCCGTGTCGCGGCAGATGACGACGACCATGACATTCGAGTCGCCGCTGATGGCGGCGGCGAAGGCGACCTCGTCGTGGTCCGCGAGTTCTTCGCCGACGCGTTCGAGGCGGGCCGGGGCGACGCGCAGCCACAGAGTGGCGTTGAGCGCGAACCCGAGGCGCGCGGAGAGCAGTTCGACGTCGTAGGCGAGGGCTCCTGAGTGTTCCAGGGCGTCCAGCCGGCGGGCCACGCGGGCCGTCGACCAGCCGGTGACGTCGGCGAGCTGGGTGTGGGTGGCGCGGCCGTCCTCCGCGAGGGCGTCGAGCAGCGGGGTGTCCTCGTCGGTGAGGCGTACGGGTGGTCCGGCGGGGAAGTCGGGCCGTTCGCCCACGAGTTGACGGATCTGATCAGGCGTCAGCCAGCCGCCGTAGCCCGTCCAGTCGCTCTGTCCTGATGTGCCGAAGGGGTGGATGAGCAAGTCGATGCTCACGTCGAGGACCGATGCGGACCGGGGCAGTTGCCGCAGCAGGACGTCGTCGCGCGACACGTGCACCGGCGCGCTCATGACGCAGATGATCTCCGAACCGCCGGACGCGAGGCCCGCGTAGGCGATGTCGGGCCGGCGGGCGAGCGCGTCGGCGAGCGGGCCGACCCGGTCGGGGCGGCAGCGGATCCGCGCCACCCAGCGCGCGTCACCGTGGACGGCGGGGTCGACCAGGCCGACCACCCGCATCACCCCGGAACGGCGCAGGGCGTGGAAGCGGCGGGCCGCGGTCTGCTCCGAGACCCCGGCCACCTCGCCGATCAGCCGGAACGAGGCGCGCGGCGCGCACTGCAGCGCGCGGAGGATTTTCCCGTCGACTTCGTCAATCATGAGGAAAGTGTGACATCACCGGGGCTCAGGTTAGAGGTTTCAGCTCGCTTCTCGGTCGCACGTTGGTGATTGTCCATGGCGGAGCTGATCCTGAGGCGCGTGCCTGTTCGAGTTCGAGGGCGGCGCATTCCGGAAGTTCCAGAAGGAGAGTTCCCCGTGAACGTCACAACCCCGGCGAGCGGGCGGCCCGAGCGGCGGGCGGCCACCCTCGTCATGGCCTGCCTCGGCGTCTTCGTCGCCTACTTGCCGGTGACCACGGTCGCCGTGAGCCTGCCCGCCATCCAGTCGGCGCTGAACGCGTCGACCGCCCAACTGTCGTGGGTCCAGGACGCGTTCGTCCTGCCCATGGCCGCGTTCATCCTCACCGCCGGTGTCTTCGGCGATGTGCACGGACGCAAGAAGGTGTTCCTGGCGGGCCTGTTGTTCTCCGCCGTCGGGGCCGCCGTGGCCCTGTCCGCGCAGTCGGTGCACGTGCTGTGGATCGGCCAGGCGTTCGCCGGTCTCGGCGCGGCGACCCTGCTGCCGACCACACTGGCGCTGATCAGCCACGCGGTGCCCGACCACCGGGAACGCGGCAAGTTCATCGGCCTGTGGGCGACCGCGTTGATGGCGGCGCTGGCCGTCGGCCCGCTGATCGCCGGAGTCATCCTCGACCACGCCGCCTGGCGCTGGATCTACCTGATCTCCGTCCCCGTCCCGCTCATCGCGCTGGGCGTCGCCGCCCGTCTGCTGCCCGACTCCCGGGCCCCGCACGGCCGCAAGCTGGACTGGCCCGGTCAGTTGACCGCCGCCCTCTCCATCACCGCACTCGTCTACGGCGTGATCGAGGGCGGCGCCGGTTCCTTCACGGACGTCAAGGTCATGGTGGCGCTGTTCACCGCGGTGGTCGGCGGGGTCGCGTTCGTGCTCGCCGAGCGGCGCAGCGACAGCCCGATGCTGGACCTGACGCTGTTCCGCAGCCCGGCGTTCACCGCCACCACGCTGGTCGCGATGATCACCTTCCTGGCGCTGATCGGCTTCTTCTTCCTGCTCAGCCTCTACTTCGGCCTGGTGCAGCAACTCGACACGCTCCAGGCGGCGTTGCGGCTGCTCATGGTCACCGCGGCGGCGATCGTGGTCGGCCAGCCGGTCGGGCGGCTGATGCACCGGGTCGCCCCGCGCGTCCTGATCACCGGGGGTCTGCTCGTGATCTCCGGCGCGCTGTTCTCGCTGACCGGCGTCGACTCCGGCACCTCGTTCGCGTCGATCGCCTGGCGGCTGGCGCTGCTGGGTCTGGGCATCGGCACGGTCCTGACGCCGATGACCGCGACCGCCGTGGCCTCCGTGCCGTATCAGCAGGCGGGGATGGCCGCGGCCGGCAACAACGCGTTCCGCCAGGTCGGCGGCGCGCTCGGCCCGGCCGTCCTGGGCGCGCTGCTCTCCACCAAGGCGCTCGACACCCTGCCCGGCCACCTCACCGACGCCGGGGTGACGGGCGCGACGCAGCGGAACATCGTCGCGACCGCCGACGCGGACGGCCTCGGCGCCGTCGCCCACCTGAACCTCGGCGCGGACACCGGCCGGGCCCTGGGCGCGCTGAGCGACTCCTTCCTGGACGGCATGCGGCTGTGCCTGGTGGTCGCCGGGTCGCTGACCCTCCTCGCGGCCCTGGTGTGCGTGCTGTTGCTGCGCCGCCCGCGACAGGCTCCTTCGGCTCCGGTGGCGAGCGCCAACACCGCCTCCGCCGGTACGCCAAAGGCAGCCGTGGCAGCGGTAGTTGACCCGGCGCCGAACCACTGACGCACGAAGTACCCATGGGCGGGGCCCCGGTTGCACGACTCCGGGGCCCCTCCCGCCGTCACCTCAGATCGACACGGCGACAGCGGTGAACGTCGTGTCCGGCGTCTGGGGGCTGGTGAAGCGTGCGTTGACGAGATAGAGCCGGTTGCCGAAGCGGGCGGCGGTCGTCGGGACGTCGAAGCGCGGGTCGGTGATCGTGCGGCGCAGGGTCGCGGTGGTGGCCTTGGCGTCGAGGTCGAACACGCTGATCCGGTTCAGCCGGTTCTGGACGACGTACAGCGTCCGGCCGATCCTGAACAGCCCGTCCCCGTTGGCCACATCGGCCGCGCCGCTCAGGGTGATCTCGGTGGCGCGGCCGGACTTGAGGGACACGTTGTAGAGCTTGCCGGGGGTGCTGCTCACCACGATGAGGCCGTGCCCGTCCGGGGTGCCGACGATGCCGTTCGCGTTGTTCACGCCGGGCGTCTGTACCCAGTCGCCGGTGAGCGGCAGGGCGGTGACCTGGCCCGTACGGCCGCGCGGTACGCCGTAGAGCATGGCGTCGAGCGAGTCGGTGAACCAGGCGCGGTCGGCGAGGAGCGTGACGTCGTTGATGAAGTGGCCGGTGGAGGGGGTGAGTTGATAGGTCGTCAGTACGTCCCCGGTGCGGGCGTCGACGACTCGCGCGATCCCGTTGCTGCCGGCGACGTACAACAGGCCGTCGTGGTCCAGCTTCAGGCCGACCGACACCAGGCCGGTGGCGCCCTCGGACAGGATCTCGCCCTCGCCGGTGCGCAGGTCGAAGCGGTGGACGGCGCCGTCGGCACGGGAGCCCACGTAGGCGTACGGCCTGCTGCCGATGGCTATGCCCTCGGGGAGGAAGCCGTTGGGCAGGGCGAACTCCGTCGGCCAACTCGCCTGTCCGGTGGAGGTGTTGGCGCTTGCCGTGCTCGTGCCGACCGTCGCGGCGAGGGCGGTCAGGGCCGCGCCGCCGAGCACGGCGCGCCGCGTGGTGGGGTGGGGGTGGATCCGGGTCATCGTTCGGGCCTCCGGGGACGAGTGGGGGTGAACGGGGGCTGGTGGAACGGTGGTTGGGACAACTCGGTGACTCTGGTGTACCCCGGGGCTCGGGTGAAATCTTCTTCAACTCCACCCCAAGGCCCGGTATGTACGTAACGGCCCATCACTCCCCGGAGTTCCCACGCGCACCACCCGCACCCGATCCCGATCCCGCACTCGCGAACTCGGACTCCTCACGCTCCCCCGGTACGGCCTTCTGGAGGCTGCTCCCTTCGACGTCCAGGTCGGGCAGGAGCCGGTCCAGCCAGGCCGGCAGCCACCAGGCGCCCCGCCCCGCGAGGGCGAGCACCGCCGGTACGAGCGTCATGCGGACGGCGAAGGCGTCGATCGCCACGCCGACCGCCAGCGCGAACGCGATCGGCTTGATGAGGGAGTCGTCCAGCGGGAAGAACCCGGCGAAGACGGTGAACATGATCAGCGCGGCGGCGGTGACGACCCGCACGCTGTGCCGGGCGCCGTCGACGACCGCCTGGCGGGCCCGGCCGGCGCGGGCCCACTCCTCGCGCATCCCGGAGACGAGGAACACCTCGTAGTCCATGGCCAGTCCGAACAGCACGCCGATCAGGATGATCGGCAGGAAGCTGACGACAGGGCCGCTGTGCGGCACGTCGAGGACGTCGGCCAGCCAGCCCCACTGGAAGACGGCCACGACCAGGCCGAGCGAGGCGCCCACCGAGAGCAGGAAGCCGACGGCCGCCTTCACGGGTATGACCAGCGACCGGAAGACCATCATCAGCAGGAGCAGGCTCAGGCCCACGACGATGGCGACGAAGGGCAGCAGGGAATCGCTGAGGCGGTTGGAGACGTCGATGTTGACCGCGGTGGTGCCGGTGACCGCGATCGAGGCGCCGGTGGTGGCCCGGAGGTCGGACGCGGCCGCGCGGATGTCGCGGACGAGCCGGTCCGTACGGACGCTGTCGGGACCGGAGTCGGGCAGCACGGTGATCACACGCTGCGTCGAGTCGCTGGTGGGCTCGGGCGGCAGCACGGCCTTGACGTTCTCCAAGGTCCGCAGTTTCGCGGCCACTTGGGCGCCGACCTGTGAACTCGCCGCAGCCGTACGGTCGTTGGTCTCGGCCAGGACGAGCAGCGGGCCGTTGAATCCGGGCCCGAACTTCGCGTCGATCGTGTCGTAGGCCGTGCGCTGGGTGGAGGCGTGCGGGGCGGAGCCGTTGTCGGGGAGCGCCAGGCGCAGGTCGGCGGCGGGGAGCATGAGGGTGACCAGGATGCCCGTGACGGCGAGCACGGTCAGGAGCGGCTTCGCGACGACCCGCTTCGTCCACCGGGTGCCCAGTGTGGTGCGGCCCGTGGCCCCTTCGGCGTCGGCGGCCCGGCGGGCGGCACGGCTTCCGGGCTCGGGGGCGAGCCGCGTACCGGCGAAACCGGCGATCGCGGGGACGAGAGTGATCGCGGCCAGCACCGCGACGAGGACGGCGCCGGCCGCGCCGAGACCCATCGTGGTCAGGAACGGGATGCCGATGACGCTCAGTGCGGCGAGCGCGATGATCACGGTGGCCCCGGCGAAGACCACGGCACTGCCCGCCGTGCCGACGGCCATCGCGACGGATTCCTTCGGGTCGGTGCCGCGGGCGAGTTGCTGTCGGTGGCGGGAGAGGATGAACAGGACGTAGTCGATGCCGACGGCCAGGCCCAGCATCAGGGCGAGCGTGACGGCCGTGGAGGAGATGCTGACGGCGGGCGCGAGAGCGAGCAGTCCGGTGAGCCCGGCCGCCACCCCGATCAGCGCGGGCAGCAGCGCCATGCCGGCGGCGAGCAGCGAACCGAACGTGACGACGAGCACGAGCAGCGCCACGGCCACGCCGATGATCTCCGACGGCCCGATGTGAACTCCCTTGCTGTTGAAGACGGATCCGCCCACCGAGGCCCGTAGCCCGTCCCGCTCCGCCGCGTGGGCCGCGCTCTTGATCGCGTCCACGGACGAGGTCCCGACCTCCGCCGTCTGCACGCGGTACTGGACCTGGACGATCGCCGTCGTCCGGTCGGCGGAGACGGCACCGGCGGTACCGGGATCGACGACCCCGCTGACCTGGGGCGCCCGTCGGGTCTCCGCCACGGCCTTGGCGATGACCGCGCTGTACGGGGATTCGGTGATCCGGTGCCCCTCGGGCGCCGTGAAGACGATCTGCGCGCTCGCGCCCGCCGCCTCCGGAAGGGTCTTGCTCAGGCTGTCCAACGCCCGCTGCGACTCGGTGCCCGGCACCGAGAAGCGGTCGTCGAGCTTGCCGTCGAAGACGCCGACGCACGTGATGAGCGCGGCCAGGACGAAGAGCCATATACCCAGGACGAGTTTGCGGTGCCGGTAGGCGCTGTGGCCCAGCCGGTGAAGCAGGACAGCCATGACTAACTCCCTGGAAGGGGGGCGGAGGAAGGGGGGATGTCGATCGACGAGCCCGACTTTATCACCTGCTCAAGTCGCTCGACAGAGTCGTCCAACCGTGGCGCACACCCCGCCCGACATAAGGCCAGCTCACGAGCCATGTTCACACGACAAAAACATTCGACCTTGTCGACCGACAATGTCATATGTAACTTGTCCGACATCCCCTTCAGCGCCATGAACCGAGGAGCGCCCATTCCCCGCACGCACAGCACACGAGTCGACGTCGTCGTGATCGGCGCCGGACTGGCCGGACTCACCGCGGCGCGTGAACTCGTCGCCGCGGGCAGGTCCGTGGCCGTCCTGGAGGCCCGTGACCGGGTCGGCGGGCGGCTGCTCAACCACGACCTCGGCGACGGTCAAGTGACCGAGATCGGCGGGCAGTTCGTGAGCCCGACCCAGGACCACGTCCTGGCGCTGGCCAAGGAGGTGGGCGTGGCAACGTATGAGGCCGCCGTGCCCGGTGACCGGGTCTACGTCCGCGACGGCAGGGCCAGGCGGTTCGCGGGGCACACTCCCCCGGACCTCCTCGCCCTCCCCGACATGGGCATCGCGCTGGCCCGCATCGGCCAGGCGGCGGCCAAGGTGCCCCCGGCCGCTCCGTGGCGGGACCCCAACGCCCGTGCCCTGGACGGAATGTCGTACGAGACCTGGTTGCGCAAGGCCGAACTCACCGGCGACGCCGTCGACTTGGTCAACATCTTCCTCAACTCCGCGTACGGCGGCGAGGCGCGCGACGCGTCGGCGCTGTTCAGCCTCTGGTACGTCTCGACGTTCGGCGACGAGCTCCACCCGGGCACCATGGAGCGCGGCACCCGCACCTCCGGCGGCGCCCAGGACAGCCGGTTCGTCGGCGGCTCGCAGCTCGTCGCGACCCGGCTGGCCGAGGAACTCGACGGCCGCGTCCACCTGTTGGCCCCGGTACGGCGGATCAGCCAGGACACCGGTGGCGTCACCGTGGTCTCCGACGCCGGCGACTGGCGGGCCGACCGGGTCGTCGTCGCCGTACCACCGCTCCTCGCTTCGCGCATCGTCTGGGACCCGCTGCTGCCGCCGCAGCAGGACCAGCTCTTCCAACGGCTGCCGTTCGGCAAGCTCATGAAGTGCGTGACCGTCTACGACACCCCGCTCTGGCGGGCCGAGGGCCTGTCCGGCATGGGCCTGCTGCGGGGCGGTTCACCGATCCGCGAGAGTGCTTGCCGAAGGGTGCGCCTTGCGAGCGTTCGCTCGCGCCGAGCGACGGCGAGCGTTGAGTTCGGCTGTACCCGGCCTGTCGGCGCTCGGCGCCCGGCGCGAGGGCGGGCGAGCGGGACACAACCCTCGGTGCGCGGGGTCGGCAGTGTGCTGGTGTCCCGCCAGGAGGCTGCCGAGCGCTGGCTCACAGGGGCGCGAACACTCATCCCTGGCCGTGGCTCAGCCAATGGGCGATGTCGGCGACGACGGCTGGGTCGACATGCTGCGGAGTTCCGTATTCGGCGGGAGTGGACGGTCCCGCGCCGGGGAAGAACAGGTGATTGTCGGCTTCGTAGACACGGATATCGGCTTCCGGGCGGCCGGCCAGGCCCGTCCGCCATCGCACCAGGTCGTTGGCGACGGTCACCTGGTAGTCGCGTCCTCCTTGGAGGATGAGCATCGGCTTGCCGAGTCCGGCCGCGATCGCGACCGGGTCGTAGTCACGCAGTTCCAGCCAGTACGGCGCGGACAGGCCGAACGGCAGTTCCGCTGCGGGGGTCGAGGGCGTGAGCTCCGCGCTGTCGACCAGGGCAGCCTGCTGCTGGAAGGTTTCGATGACCGCGGGTGGGACCTGGTCGGGAAGCACGGTGGCGAGATAGCTGACGACGCGGACAGCGGCGTGGTGCATCGGCTGCGTGTCACCGGCCATGATCACCAGGCCCGCCACCGCGGGCGCGGCGACGGCGACGGCGGGGGCGACCTTGCCGCCCATGCTGTGACCGAGGACAAAGACCCGCTCGGGATCCACCGAACGGTGGCCACGGAGCAGGCCGACCGCGTCGACGGCATGCGGCACGTATTCCTGCGTCATGGTCAGGTCCGATGCCGCGGCCACATCGTGGTGGGCGTATGTCGCCTTGTCGAAGCGCAGCACCGTCGCCCCGCGGCTGGCGAGCCCCCAGGCCAGGTCCTTGAGCGGCTTGTTCGGCCCGCCGGTCTCGTCACGGTCGAACGGCCCACCACCGGCGAGCAGCACCACTCCGGGGCCGGGAGCCTGACCCCGGGGGACGCTCACCGTGCCTGACACCGCGAGCGGGCCGGCGCCGACGGTGACCTCGTGCTCGCTGAAGCGGCCGGGCTCGGCATAGGGCGGTGGCATCCACGCGAGTTCTGAGCCGGTCATGGACTCTGTCGAAGCGCCGTCAGGCATCCCATCACAACCTTTCTCATCTGATGCGAAAGGTAGCATGACGTGAGATCATTACGGGATGGATGCTTTCGAACTCCTGGCCCACCCAGTGCGGTTGCGAGTGGTTCATGCGATGTGCGGCGGCAGAGAGCTGACCACCGCCGAGCTGTGCGACCGCATTCGGGACGTCTCGAAGGCCACGGTCTACCGGCACGTCGATCTGCTCGCAGCCGGTGGGGTCCTGGAAGTCGCCCTGGAACGACGCGTGCGCGGCGCCGTAGAGCGCCGCTACCGGCTGCGCCGCGACCGCGCGGGGATCAATGCGGACACGGTCAATTCGCTCTCGCTCGACGACCATCGCAGCGCATTCGCCGCCGCTCTGGCGGTTCTGGCTGCCGAATTCACCGCGTATCTCGACCGCGACACGGCCGACCCGGTAGCCGACCTGGTCGGCTACCGGCAGCATGCCGTCTGGCTCAGCCCTGGGGAACTGCACGGGATGATCGACAGGATGCGGGAGGCGATCGCCCCCCACCTGGCCAACGAGCCATCACCCGACCGCACGCAGTACCTGATCAGCCCGATCCTCTTCCCCGTCGAAGCGCCGCAGACCGAGACCGGCACCGACCACACCGCCACGGGCAGCCAGAGCCCAGGACCCTGTAGCTGAGCAAAGCCCCTCACTGTTGCCACGCCCGGTCTGTCCCGAATCGACCCGCTGCGGCGCCGCGTCGACACCAGCGTCGGGTTCGCCCCGATGAAGGATGTGACCAGCGTCTTCGAGTTCGAGTCGACCCGGAACGCGGACGGGAGGGAGGCCACGCGGATGACCTACCGGGTGGAGTACGTCATCGGTCTCGGACCGGCCGGACTCCTCCTCGACCGGATACAGCGACCGGGCATGCGCGCAAACATGCGCACCTCCATGGCCGGCCTGAACACCCTGATCCGCTCCGAGACCGCTGGCGCGCACGGCTGACCGGCAACACGCGAAGGGCGCCCTCGTACCGTACGAGGGCGCCCTTCGCCGCGTCAGCCCAGCGGCACCGGCACCAGCTCCAGCCGTCCGCCCGCCATCGCCACCACGGCGGCCACGAAGGCCTGGAGGCAGGTGCGCTCGGCCTCCTCGTCGGGCAGCGCGAGGTGTTGCAGCATGAGCCCGTCGAAGCCGGCGAGGAAGAACCGCGCGATCGCGTCCACGGGCTGGGCAAGGACTTGGCCGGTGCGCTCGGCCGCCTCGGTGATCAGCTTCGCGGTCACCACGGTCACCCCCCGGTAGTGGGCTTCGAGGGCCTCGCTCAGAGCGGGCGAGCGGAGCGCGAACATGGTCAGTTCCGTGAGGAGTTGATGGCTTTCGGGCTGCTCACGCACCGTCCGCCACAGCGCGGCCACCAACGCGCTCGCCGTCTCCTCGAACCCTCCGTCGGCCGGCGCGGCCCGCTCGACCTGCGCCACGAGATCCTCCGTGAGCTGCTCCATGACCGCGAGGTACAGCCCTTCCTTCGTACCGAAGGTGTAGTGCACCGTGGCCTGGGCGACCCCCAACTCGGCGGCGATGGCACGCGTGCTGCCGGCCGCGACCCCCTCCCTCGTCATGAAGTCGATGGCCGCTTTGATGAGCTGGGGGCGGCGCTCGGCCGCGGAGACGTGAGCCATGGCCCCATCATACCGACTGAGTCCAACGAACAAGTCGTCCGAACAAGTCGGGATCCGTGCAGCCCTACGCCCGTGACCGCGTCGCGGCCGCTGAGGTCCGGTCCCTGGCCGCGTGGGTCAGTTCGGGCAGCTCAGCGAGTGCATACGTTTCCTCCACCACCCGTCGAACGGGACGAACGAGGAGGCAGGCTCGTGAAGGAAGACAGCCAGTTGGACACGTGTGTGATCGGGGCGGGACCTGCCGGGCTGGCCGTCGCCCGGGCCCTCGCCGAGCGGAACCTGCCGTACACGCATCTGGAGCGGCACACCGGGCTCGGCGGGATCTGGGACATCGAGAACCCGGGCGGGCCGATGTACGAGTCGGCCCACTTCATCTCCAGCAGGACCCTGTCGGGCTTCGGCGGTTTCCCGATGCCGGACGACTTCGCGGACTATCCGCCGCACCGGCAGATCCTGTCGTACCTGCGGTCCTTCGCCGACGCCTACGGGCTGACGGACCGGATCGAGTTCGGCGCCGGGGTGGAGAGCGTCGAGAAGAACGCGGACGGCACCTGGACGGTCGTCCGGGCCGACGGGCAGGAGACTCTGCACGGGCAGGTCGTGGTGTGCACGGGCTCGCAGTGGCACCCCAACATCCCTGAGATTCCCGGGCAGTTCAGCGGCGAGGTCCGGCACACCGCCGGTTACCGCAGCGCGGAGGAGCTGCGGGGCAGGCGGGTGCTGGTCGTGGGCGCGGGGAACTCCGGCTGCGACATCGCCTGCGACGCGGCCCGGACGGCGGACCACGCGGTGATCAGCATGCGGCGCGGGTACTGGTTCATCCCGAAGCACCTGTTCGGGCGGCCCGTGGACACCATCGCCAACAGCGGTCCGCACCTGCCGATGTGGCTCGCACAGCGTGTCTTCGGCGGCCTGCTCCGGTTCGTCAACGGCGATCCGACGCGCCTGGGCCTGCAGAAGCCGGACCACCGGCTCTTCGAGACCCACCCGGCCATCAACTCGATGCTGATCCACCACCTCCAGCACGGCGACATCACCGCCAGGCCCGGCATAGCCCGCGCCGAGGGCAGCACCGTGCACTTCACGGACGGCACGAGCGACGACTTCGACCTGATCCTGTTGGCGACGGGCTACGTCCACAAAGTCCCGGTCGCCCAGCGGTACTTCGGCGACGAGCAGCATCCCGACCTGTATCTGTCGTCGTTCTCGCGGGAGCACCGGGGCCTGTTCGGGATCGGGTTCGTGGAGACCAACTCCGGCGCCTACCAACTCTTCGACAGCCAGGCCCAGTTGATCGCCGGGTATCTGAACGACGCGCGCCACGGTCTGCCCAACGCCGAGCGGTTCACCCAGATGATCCGCGCCGACCGGCCCGACCTCTCCGGCGGACTGAAGTTCGTCGCCTCGCCGCGTCACACCGGTTACGTCGACAGCGGGGCGTTCGTGAAGTACCTCGGCAAGGTCGCCCGCCAGATGGGCTGGCGCACCGAGGGCCAGGCGCCGCCGGTGCGGCCCGCCGCCGAGCGCGTGGAGGCCACGGCATGAGCAGGAGGTTCGACTTCACCGACAGGGTCATGCTGGTCACCGGCGGCGCGGGCGGCATCGGCAGCGCGCTGTGCCGGCGTTTCGCGGCGAGTGGCGCGCGCTGTGTCGTCGTCGACATCGACGGGGTCCGCGCGGAGAAGGTGGCCGCTGAGCTACCCGGCCTCGGCCACACCGGCGTCGGCTGCGATCTGCTCCAACGCGCCGATCTGGAGCGGCTGTTCGAGCGGGTCGCCGAGGTCTACGGCCGCATCGACGTGCTGGTGAACAACGTGGGCATGACCAGCTCGGAGCGCTTCGACGTGCGCAGCGTGGAGAGCATCGAGCGGGAGATCACCCTCAACCTGACCTCCCCCCTGGTCGCCACCCGGATCGCGATCCCCCTGCTGAAGGCCTCGCGCGATGCCCGGGTGGTCACCACGGTCTCCCTCGGCGGGATCTTCCCGCTCGGCGAGACCCCGATCTACACGGCGTCCAAGTTCGGACTGCGCGGCGCGATGCTCGCCATCGGCCTCGACCTGCGGAGCAAGGGCATCCTGGCCGGGTCGGTACTGCCCTCGGCGACCGACACCCGGATGCTGCGCCAGGAGGCCGTGGACGGCGGCAACTCCATGCAGTTCCAGGACCCACCCCAACAGCCCGCGAACGTCGTCACGGCCGTCGTGAGCCTGCTGGACAAGCCCCGCCTGGAGGCCTACCCCCGCTCCGGTGAGTCCCGTCTGGTGCGCTGCGCGATGCTCGTACCGAACCTGCTGCCCCGGATCTTCCCCCTGTTCCGCAAGCGCGGCGACCGCGGCATGGCCCGCTACCTGGAGGAACTCCGCCGCCGCGGACTGGCCCGACAGACCGACGGACGCTGGGAGTTGGTGGAGGAGGCATGACCAAGAACGACACACTGACCATCGTCAACCCCGCCACCGGCGAACCGATCACCACCCTCCCCGCCGCGAGCGCCGACGACGTCACCAAGGCCGCCGAACAGGCCCGGCACGTCTACGACTCCGGAGTTTGGTCGCGACTTCCGGTCCGGGAACGCGGCGCCGTACTCCTGCGCCTGGCCGACCTCATGCAACGCGACGCCGAGATCCTCGCCCGGCTGGACAGCGAGGACGCGGGCAAACCCATCACGGAGTGCCGTACGGGGGACGTGCCGGGCGCGATCGAGTCGATCCGCTGGTTCGCCGAGGCGGCGGACAAGGTCTTCGGCCGGGTCGCGCCGAGCGGACCCGACGGCCTGGGCCTCATCACCCGCGAGCCGGTCGGCGTGGGCGCGGCGATCCTCCCCTGGAACTACCCCCTGGCGATGGCGAGTTGGAAGGTCGGCCCCGCCCTCGCCGCAGGCAACTGCCTTCTGCTCAAACCCGCCGAGGCGACCCCGCGCTCGGCCCTCCACCTGGCCACCCTCGCCACCGAGGCCGGTCTGCCCGACGGGGTACTCACGGTCCTCCCCGGCTACGGCGCCGAAGCCGGCGCGGCCCTCGCCCGCGACCCCCTCGTCCAGGCCCTCTCCTTCACCGGCTCCACCGCCACGGGCCGCCACATCCTCAAGGCCGCCGCCGACAGCAACTTCAAGCGCGTCTCCCTGGAGATGGGCGGCAAGAGTCCGCAGGTGCTGATGGCCGACGCGCTCTCCTACAGCGACGAGCTCATCGGCGACATGATCGAGGCCGCGTTCCTGACGATGGGGCAGAACTGCACCGCCGGTTCAAGGGTGTTGGTGCACCACAGCATCGCCGACGAGATCGTCGAGAGGTTCACAGCCGCCGCGCGGGACCTCGTCATCGGCGATCCGGCCGACCCGCGCACCCAGCAGGGACCGCTCATCAGCCGCGCCGCCTTCGACCGGGTCGCCGGTGCCGTGGATGCCGCCAGGGCGGCCGGCGCCCAGATCCACACCGCGGGACTCCCCCACGGCCTGCCCGCACGCGGCGCGTACTACCCGCCCACGGTCATCACCCGCGCCCCCGCCGAAAGCGCCGTACTCACAAGGGAGTTGTTCGGTCCCGTCGTCACCGTCGAGACCTTCGGTTCGGAGGACGAGGCGGTGCGGTTGGCCAACGCCACCGAGTACGGGCTCGCCGCCTCGGTCTGGACCCGTGACCTCGACACCGCGCTGCGGCTGGCCCGGGGCATCGAGGCGGGCGTGGTCTCCGTGAACGCGTACAGCGAGGGCGACATCACCACACCCTTCGGCGGCTGGAAGCAGTCCGGGTTCGGTGGCGTGGAAAAGTCGACGAACGCCTTCGACCAGTGGACGCGGGTGAAGACGGTCTGGATACGCACCCGTTGACCATCCGCTGACGGGTCACTCGCGGTGCGTCGCCGCCCGGAGCAGGTGCTCCCGCAGCTGGACCGGGGAGGTACCGTGCCAGCGGCGCACCGCTCGGCGCAGGGCGCGTTCGTCGGAGAACCCGGCTCGGCGCGCGATCTCACGCAGCGTCAACTCCGGGCGGAGCAGCAGCTGTTCGACGCGTTCCCGGCGTACGCCCTCGGCCAGTGCCTCGTACGTCGTGCCGCAGTCGGCGAGCCGTCGGCGCAGTGTGCGTTCGCTCGTCGCGTGCCGTCGCGCCTGTTCACCGAAGGACGGGATCACCGGGAGGCTCTGCGCGACGGAGACCTCCAGGACTTCGAGGAGGTCCTGCTGGTCGGTGCGGGAGGCGAGTTGGGCGTCGAGGGTCTCCAGGGTCGAGGCGTACGTCACCGGGTCGCGGCCGGGCATGCGGGCGGCGGCCCAGGCGGGGTCGACGACGATGCGGTCGGCCGGGGCGCGGAAGCGGACCGGGCAGCCGAACAGGGCGCCGTAGAGCTCGTGTTGGCGGGGTGGCGGTGCGGAGAACTCGACCACGCGCGGGGCGAAGTCCGGGCCGATGGCGAGCCGGGAGAGGGTGACGACGGAGGCGAACCCCTCCTCGATCAGGAAGGACGCCACGCTCGGGTCGACGGCGGGGTCGGGGAGGTCTGCGCGCAGGACGAAGGCGCCGTCGTCGCCAACTCCCGTCGACCACACGGTCATTGCTCCGGAAAGGTTCTGGTACTTCACGCCGGTCTCGATGGCGTGCCGCAGTGTGTCGGCGGCCATCAGCGCGAAGCCGAGCAGGCCCCACGCGGTCAGATGCTGTGACGCGCCGACCCGCAGGCCCAGCCGCTCGTCCCCGGTGAGTTCCACCGCGCGCCGGATCACCGCGCTGCCCTGCCGGTACGACACCCGCAGCGCGGCCGAGCGCATGAGGGTCTCGTCCAGGCCGACCTCGTTCAGCAGGGGCCGTAGATCGACGCCGCGTGCGTCGGCGACGACGACGAGATAGCGCAGGATGTTCGGCTGGATCGTCGCCGACGTGCTGCGGCTGGTCCCGTGCGGGTCCGCCGGGGCCGGGGCTGGGAACATCGCGCTCACCTCCTCGTGGGCGACCACCGTAAGCACCCGGGCGGCAGCGGTCGCGGGTGCTGGCCGCCGAAGTCCCCTCAACGGCCCCCGGCGTCCTGCGTCCGTCCCGCCACGGCTGACTACGGTCTGTGCATGTCAGTCAGCACTCCGGGCCGGGCCCGGGTCGGGCGCCCCGCCGACCGGGCCGGTGCCCGAAGGGCGACGACCCTCGCGTTCGCCGCGCAGGGCATGTCCGTCGCCGCCGTGTACACGACCGTCCCCGCCGTCACCGAACACCTGAGACTGTCCCCGCTCCTGACCACGGCCACGCTGGTCGGGGTGGCCCTGACGGCCGGGGTCGGCAGCTTCCTGGGGCTGGCCGCGGTCCGCGTCGCCGGTCCCGTCGCCACGGTGCGCGGCGCGCTGCTGACGGCCGCGATCGCGCTCCCGCTGATCGGCTGGGCTCCCGGCCCGCAGTCCGTCATCTGCGCGTACGTCCTCTTCGGCCTCGCGCTCGGCGGCCTCGACGTCGGGATCAACACCCGGGCCGCCGCGATCGAGCGCGCCTACGGCCGTAGCGTCTTCGGGTCCTTCTACACGGCGTGGAGCGTGGGTGGCGTGCTCGCGGCGCTGCTCACCTCCGGGGTGGCCCGGCTGGACCGGTCCGTCGGCGACGGACTGGCCGTGCAGGCGGGTGTCCTGCTCGTCGTCGCCCTCTGCCTGCGCACGCACACCCTTCCCTCCTCCCAAGTACCGTCTGCACAGCCGCCGTTGGGGCGCCGGCTGTGGCTGCGGATCCTGCCCTTCGGGCTGGTCCTGCTCGTCGTCTACGTCGTGGACTCGACCGTCTCCGCCTGGTCGGCGGTGTATCTGCGGCAGACGCTCGGCGCGTCCCTCGCGGTGGCGCCGATGGCCTACGCGGCGTACCAGGCGGGCACGGTCGTCGGGCGGGCGACCGTGGACCGGCTGGTGCAGCGGGTCGGTACCGGTGCCGTCGTCCGGACGGCCGCCCTGGTGGTGGCGGGTGGGCTGGTGGGTGTCGCCATGGCTCCGGGCTGGGCGTTCGCCGTGCCGGCGGCGGGAGTTGTGGGGCTGGGGGCGTCGGTGCTGGCGCCGCTGTGTCTGGCCTCCGCCGCGCGGTTGCGGCCCGCCGCGTCGGAGACGGTGCTGGCCCGGCTGAACCTCTTCAACTACGCGGGCGTCGTCACCGGCGGCGCGGTGAGCGGACTCCTCGGCTCCACCGGGGAGTTCCGGCTCGCGTACGCGGCACCGGCGGCGCTGGCGGTGCTCGTCCTGACCGCCGCCCGCCACTTCACGCGGCCGCCGGGGACATCCGGGGCATAGGAAACGAGCCAGGCAATGGGCGGGACATGGCCGGCCCATGGGCATGCGGCAATCGGTCGTTCAACCGCCGCTGCCAGCGTCGCGCCCATGAACACTCCTCGTATGGGCCTTCCCGAACGGCTCGCCGACACCTTGAGCATGCCCGAGCAACACGAGTACCTCCGCCGCGCCTTCTCCCGCCGCGGTCTGCTGCGCGGTGGCGCGGTCGCCGCGACCGGGGTCGCCCTCGCGGGCGGCGCCGCCGGTGCCGCGGCGGCGGCGACGCCCACGCTGGTGCCGGGTTCCGCCACCGCGAACGTGCACGGTTCGCTGGTCGCGCCGTTCGGCAGACACATCGCCTACGGCGCCGATCCGCGGACGCAGATGCGGGTGTCCTGGCAGGTGCCGCTCCCGGTGCGGAAACCCTTCCTCCGCATCGGCCGCAGCCCCCTCGACCTGAGCCACCGCATACCGGCGGAGGTGCGCGACCTGTTCACCCCGGCCGGGATCGGCAAGAGCGCGGACATCGACCAGTACTACGTGCACGCGGCGCTGGACAACCTGAGCCCCGACACCACGTACTACTACGGAGTCGGTCACGACGGCTTCGACCCGGCCGACGCGGGTGCCGCGCACACCGTCTACTCCTTCAGGACCGCGCCCCGCACCCACAGCACCCGGCCGTTCACGTTCACCGCCTTCGGTGACCAGAACCCGAGTTACACCTCGATCGGCCTCAACGCCCTTGTGCAGGCGCAGAATCCGGCCTTCCACCTCCACGCGGGCGACATCTGCTACGCGGAGGAGACCGGGCACGGGCTGCCCGCTGACGCGAGCAACTACGACGCCCGCCAATGGGATTCGTTCCTCGCGCAGATCGAGCCGCTCTCCAGCCGGGTGCCGTGGATGGTGGCGTTCGGCAACCACGACATGGAGTCCTGGTACTCCCCCAACGGCTACGGCGGCAACGAGGCCCGTTTCACCCTGCCCACCAACGGTTTTGACGCCACGTCAGCTCCCGGCGTCTACTCCTTCGTCCACGGCAACGTGGGTGTGGTCTCGGTCGACGCGAACGACGTGTCGTACGAGATCCCCGCCAACAAGGGCTACACCGGAGGCAAGCAGACCGCCTGGCTCGACAAGCGGCTCACCGAGCTGCGGGCCCGTACGGACGTCGACTTCATCGTCGTCTTCCACCACCACTGCGCGTTCTCGACGACCAGCTCGCACGCCTCCGAGGGCGGGGTGCGCGAGCAGTGGGTGCCGCTGTACGAGAAGCACCAGGTGGACCTCGTGGTCAACGGCCACAACCACGTCTACGAGCGCACCGACCCGGTCGTCCAGGACAAGGCCGTCCGCACCCTGCCGATCGGCGGCACCCACGAGCCGACCCGCGGTGGTGTCGTCTACGTGACGGCGGGCGCGGGCGGCGAGAGCGTGTACAGCTTCCCGGTCGCCGACAGCTACGAGGGCCACGAGGACGCGATCGACTCGGTGCCGACGTACTGGACGGGCAAGGACGGCCAGGTCACCGAGAACGTGGACTGGTCCCGGGTCCGTTACACCGGCTACTCGTTCATCCGCGTCGACGTCGAACCCGCCACGCCCGGCCGTACGACGACCCTCACCGTCCGGGCGCTGGCCGCGACCGGCGCCGAGGTCGACCGGTTCACGGTGTCCCGCAAGGTCAAGAAGGCCGGGCACGGTCACTAGGGACGTGGAGCGGCGGCCACCGACGTCGTGTCGGTGGCCGCCGCTTCGGCATTCGCGTTGAGCGCCATGAGCAGACTGGCGCCTTCGACGACCGCCAGTCCTTTGCCGCGTTCGCCTTGGCCGAGCAGGAGTTGCGGCAGTATGCCCAGAACTCACTGCCCGACGAACTCCTGAACGCCGGACGATTCGACGGAGCCGGTTTCTTCCGCCCGTAACGGCAGGTGGCACTGGAAATGCCGTGAATGCATAGCATCCCCGCACCCTATTTGCGACAAAGCGGCTTTCTTTTCTCCTTCCGCCTTCCAGGTACGGGGAGGTGAGGCGTACGCCGTGCGGAGATGTCCGCTCGGGATATGCCGAATCTCATTTGACTGCGCTATATTTCACGCCTCAACTGACGTTAGCCATAGGCGTTTTCCCCTCTCCCCGCCTCCGCGAATTCTTTTCGCCCCAGGTCGGTACCAACCGTTTCCCCCTCCGTGATACGCCTCACTGAAAGCTTTCCATTCCGTGGCCATCACCCTGCACGAGGACCGGCCCCCCGCCGGTCGCCATGCAGCCGTTCCGTCCGGCAGCCTGTTCCGACGGATCTACGCACCCCGCACCAGTGACGCCCTGGCGTTCTCCATGTCGACGTACGCCATGCCGCTGCTGGTCCTGGCGATCACCCGGTCCTCGTCGCTGACGGGCCTGGCGTTCGCCCTGGAGTGGACGCCACGGATCGCCGCGTTCGTGCTGGCGGGCAACGTGGTGGACCGGCGCGGCGCCGCGATCGTGTGTTTCCTCGCCTCGCTGCTGCGCGCCCTGGTCCTCGCGGGGGCCGCCGTGGCGCTGGTGATGCTGCCGCGCGGCACCGCGGAGACGGTGACCGTGCTGGTGCTGGCCGCGGTGACCGGCACCCTCACCCAGTTCAGCTTCGTCGCCAACGAGGCCGTGGGCGCGATCGTCACCCGGCGCGCGGAGAACCGGCCCCACGGCGTGCAGTCCGTCCTCATCGGCATCGACCAGACCGCGATGCTCGTCGGCCCCCTGCTCGCGGGCTTCCTGCTGCTGGTCGGCCCGGGCTGGATGCTCGGCTGCCTGACCGGGCTGTCCCTGCTCGCGGCCGTCCTCGGACTCCAGACCCCGCCCACCCCGCTCCGCGCCGGACGGCCGGTCGGCGAACGCACCCCCGGCAGCATGCGGACCGGGCTGCGCATGCTGCGCAAACTCCCCGCCCTGCGCTGGCTGGTGGCGGGCCTGGCCTGTTCCAATCTCGCCCTCGGCCTGCTCCAGTCCGCGAGCCCGATCATCGTGGTCGAGAACTTCGGCCGCTCCTCCGCCGACGTCGGCACCCTGTGGTCCGCCGCCGCGGCCGCGACCCTCCTCGCGGTCACCTGCTGCCGGCTCGCCCTGAGCCGCATCGACCTCTGGGGCGTGGGGGTCGTCTGCGCGACCTTCGCCTCCGCGGCCTGCCTCGCCCTGCCCCAAGCCCCGTCCTACGCCGCCTACATGGTCCTCATCGCGCTGTTCATGGCGGGCGACGGCGGCCTTACGGTCGTCCTGCGCACCCTGCGCTCGCTGGTCATCCCGGCGACGGCCTTCGGCACCACGCTCTCCCTGACCATGCTGCTCCTGCTGCTGCCCTTCCCGGTGGCCGGCATCCTCGTGGCCGTCACCCCGCCGACCCACCTCGACACGGTCGTCCTGTGCTGCGCCCTCGTCCAGGCGATCGCCCTGGCCATCACCTTCGTACGGCTGCGCACGGAGCCGACGCTACGCGCGTCCGCCGACCGGCCGACGCCCGCGATGCTCCCCAACGAGCCCTCCACAAGCACGCGTTGACCCGGCGCTATTTCGGTTGAACGCGGGCCGTGAGGTGGGCAGGCTTGCGCGGTGCACATGGAACTGAACCCGCGTGATCTGGACTGGGACGAGGTGGACCCCGCGCGTCATCCCTTCGACCCCGGTTCGGCGGCGGAGGTGGTGCGTTCACTCGGACCGGCCCGCCGGATACCGACCCGCCCCGACGTCGGCCACGGCGATCCCGTGCTGCACGAGTGGGGTTGGGAGGTGGCGGAGCCCTGGGCCGACGCCATGTCGTACGCTCTCGCCGAGCACTACGGCGACTGGGCCGTGGGCTGGCGCTGGGCGCACGACGAGGGGGACTTCGACGGCGGGCCGGTCGGCAGCTGGTCCCGTGCGAGGTACTCGCTCACCACATCGGAGGAGACCCTCGACCGGGTGGTCTCCGGGCTGTGCGAGTGGCGCGACTGGCTCGAGCGGCTCGCCGATCTCTTCGAGGCGTACCCGCTGGACCTGACCGACGTGGCGGACCAGCGGATCCTGTGGGAGTGCGCCGCCCGGAACCTCATCGTGCAGGTGGTCGACCGCACCGGCTCCGGCAGTGCCTGGTACGGGCACTGCTGTCAGGTGCTCACCTGGTTCCTCAGCCGCTGGCACGTCGACCCCGATGTGGCACGGGAGTTGGTCGACGAGGCGATCGACGGCCGGTTCAAGAGCTGGACCGGCCCCGACCGGGTCCTGCTCGACGACGTCGCGGAGCGCCTCGCACTCTCGCTACGGCCCGACGACACCGTACGGCCGCCCGACCCCGGCCCCCTGCCGGACCATCTGCGGAGCTGGCTCGCGATGCGCGAGACCGTGGCGTGGGAGGACGCCCCGGACGGCGGCGGGGACGAGCCGGTCGTTCCGCTGCGCGACGGCGCGGCGGAGGACATGCGCGCCTTCGACCGCACCCTGTCGACCGCTCGCGGCGAGGGCCTGCTCACCGCCCTGGACCTGGTGCGGGCCGACGCGGCGCGCGGCGCCACGCTCGACTTCGAGCTGCTGCGCGGCTGGCAGCAGCACGTCCTCGGCACACCCGAACCACCGTCGTTCCGCACCCTGCCGCCCTTCGCCAAGAAGGGCAGGGAGCGCTACGGCATCGGCCCCGACACCCGTGAACGCCTCGACGCCTGCCTGGCCGAGAGCACGCGGGACGCCGACCGGCCCCTCCCGCTGACCGCCCGGGCCGCCCGCGTCTGTCTCGACGTGTGCTTCTTCCATCCCTTCGACGACGGCAACGCCCGCTCCGCCTTCCTCGCCCTCGTCTTCGTGCTGGCCCGCGAGGGCGTCGCCCTGGACTCGGTCACCCTGCTCCGCCGTATCAGCCTCGCGGCCGACAACCCGCAGAGCGGGGTGATCATGTGCCGGTACGTCGACACCCACCTCACGGAGACCCGGCGCCGCGCCGCCTCGATTACCGTCTGAACACGGCGAGTTCACCAGCGCGGGAGTCTCAGTTCGTAGTCGGGCCGGACCCGCCGCAGGTAGCCGGTGTCGTCCCGGCCACGCACACCCGACTCGACGTAGAGCCGGTGCAGCCGGTCGAGGGCGTCATGGTCGAGTTCCACGCCGAGGCCGGGACCGGTCGGAACCCTGACCGCGCCATCGCGCAGCTCCAGTACCCCGGGGACGATGACGTCGTCGGCCGAGTTCCACGGGTAGTGCGTGTCGCAGGAGTGGTCGAGGTTGGGGATGGCCGCCGCGACATGGGTCATGGCGGCGAGGCTGATCCCCAGGTGCGAGTTGGAGTGCATGGACAGCCCGAGCCCGAACACCTCGCAGACGACGGCCAGTTCGCGGGTCCGGCGCAGCCCGCCCCAGTAGTGGTGGTCGGTGAGGAGGACCTGGACCGCGTGCTGCTCGATCGCGGGCCGCAGATGTTCCCAGGCGATCACGCACATGTTGGTGGCGAGCGGGAGCGGTGACTCCTTCGCGACCCGCGCCATGCCGGGGATGGTGGCGGTCGGGTCCTCCAAGTACTCCAGTACGCCGTCCAGTTGACGGGCCACATAGGTGGAAGTCTCCGGCGTCCAGGCCGTGTTGGGGTCCAGCCGCAGCGGCTGCCCCGGGAAGGCCTCGGCCAGTGCCCTGATCGCGGCGATCTCCTCGTCGGGCGGGAAGACGCCGCCCTTGAGCTTGAACGACCGGAAGCCGTACCGCTGTTGCATCAGCCGGGCCTGCTCGACGATCCCGGCCGGGTCCAGCGCCTCGCCCCAGTCGTCACCCAGCGCGGGCCTGCCGTCGAGCGCGGGATGCTCGGCCCACTTGTAGAAGAGGTACGCGGCGAAGGGCACGGCGTCGCGCACCTTGCCGCCGAGCAGATCGCTGACCGGCCGTCCCAGCAGCTTGCCCTGGGCGTCGAGGCACGCCACCTCGACCGCCGAGCTGGTCCAGCCGCGTTCGTGGGAGCTGGGCACGGTCGGCAGCAGGGCGGCGTCGATCGCGGCGACGACAGCCGTCGCATCGAAGACGTCCATGCCTACGACGACCTTCGCCGCCACCTCAAGTCGCTCCAGCCGGACCTCGCCGCCCGTGGACTCACCGAGGCCCACGGTGCCGTCCTCCAGGACGAGTTGGAGGACACACCGCAGGGCCAGCGGCTCGTGGACGCCGTTCGAGTTGAGGAGGGGCGGGTCGCGGAAGGCGATCGGGGTGACGATCAGCTCGCGGATCCGTGTCGCTGCCGTACTGCTCATGCGCCCAGCGCCTCCAGGCCATGGCTGATCAATTCCGTTCGCATCCTGCCCCGTTCCGGTGGATCACAGTCATGTGGCCCAGGCCCACGCCGTCACGGGCACGAACGAACTGTCCGTCCGGAAGAGGTCCGTGCCGTCCGTCGGGTCCACCCGGAGTTGGTAGTTGTAGTGGCGGAGGTAGTAGCCGGGGTAGTTGTACGACTCGAAGCGCAGCGCACCGGTGGTGGTGCCGGTCCGGGCGTAGAACGTGGCGTCCCCGGCGAAGGTCGCCGTGCCGTCGTTCGTGTCGAAGCGGCCCCGGAAGTCGTAGTGGCGCAGGTAGTTGCCGGCCGAGTCCCGGAAGGAGAAGCCGGTCGCGTCGGCGAGGCCGGCAACAACAGTGAACGTGGACGCCTGCTTCAGGGCGGTGGTGCTGGAGCTGGTCACCACCGGCAGGTTGAGCAGCGAGGACACCTCCTGCCAGTAGCGGGTGGTGTAGTTGGCGGACTGGAACGAGCGGGTGACGCCGGTCGCGAGGCTCGGGCCGCCGGACACCGTCTCCTTGATGACCGTGAAGTGGCGTGCCGTACCGGAGAGCGTGGTCAGCGCGGTCGGCGCGGACCAGGTGGCGAAGGTGTCGTAGCTGTCGCTGTAGTAGTAGTTGCCGTCGCCGTAGCCGTCGAAGAAGATCCGCCAGCCGCCGTTGTCGAGCTGTACGACCGAGGGGCCCTCGCGGTAGCTGCCCCAGCCGGCCCAGTCGCCGGTCCTCGAGATCGTGTAGGGGCCGGTGAGGCTGGTGGCGGTGCCGTACTCGATGTACTTCGCCGTCTCGTTCTTGGTGAAGGCGTGGTAGGTCGAGCCGATCCGCACGATGTACGTGTCGATGTGGTTGGGGCCGATGCCGGACAGGGCGACCGGTGAACTCCACGCAGTCAGCGCGGAGTTGGTCGCCTTCAGCCGGTATGGCGTGAAGATCCACTCGTCGTCGGTGGTGGAGCAGGACACGATGACGTTGACACTGCCGTCGCTGTCGACGAACCACTCGGGCGCCCACGCGCGCGACAGGTTGGTGATCGGGACCGTGTAGTCGTACAGGAACGTCCAGTTGATCCGGTCGGCGCTGCGCGCGAAGCCGATGGTGGTGCTGACGTCCTCCCAGGTGTGGGTGGTGTACGTCAGGTAGTAGTAGCCGTCGGTGTGCTTGAACACGCTCGCGTCGCGGATGCGGTTGCTCGGCGGGGTGTAGGCCGAGGCCTGGACGAGGCGGAAGTCGGTGGCGTCGTCGGACTGGTAGACGTTGACGGTGCCGTCGTCGCTGTCGAGGAACGGGACGATCGTGTACCGGGTGGCGTAACCGCTCGCCGGGGCGGCGGCCAGGGCCGTGCCGAGCAGTCCGGGGGCCTCGCCCAGGACGAGCGCCGAGGCGGGCAGGACGGCCAGCGCGCGCAGCAGGGTACGTCGGGACGGCGTGGGGGGACGTGTGGTCACGGGCGGCTCTCCCGGAGACTCGGATGTTCGTCATATCGAACCCAGTTCGTGAATTCGGTCAGAAGGTAGGGGTGGGTCAGGAGCACGTCAATGGTTTGCGCAATGCTGGATGATCTCTGTGGGACGCCTGTGGCGAGGGCCGAACCACCCGCGCCCCGGGGGAAGTTGACGCATCCGCACCACACCGGCCGCCCGGACGTTACCGTTCGGTAGACCACGCGCTTCCGGAGGTGCCGCATGACGCCCGACCGTTCCGCAGGCCTGGCCGAGTCCGCCCGAGCGCTGGCCGCCGGGGAGGTGACCGCACGGGCCCTCACCGAGGAGACTCTGGCCAGGATCGAGTCAACTCAGGCTTCCCTGAACGCCTTTCGGGTCATACGGCGGGACGCGGCCCTCGCCGAGGCCGAAGCCGCGGACAAGGAACTGGCCGCCGGAGTACGCAAACCGCTCCTCGGCGTGCCGGTCGCCGTCAAGGACGACATGGACGTGGCGGGCGAACCGACCGCGTTCGGCTGCCGGGGCGAGTTCCCGCTGGTCGCCGAAGACGGGGAGGCGGTACGGCGGCTGCGGGCGGCCGGTGCCGTCGTCGTCGGGAAGACCAACACCTGCGAGTTCGGGCAGTGGCCGTTCACCGAGGGGCCCGCGTTCGGCGCGACCCGCAATCCGTGGAACTCCCGTCATACGCCCGGGGGTTCGTCAGGAGGATCGGCGGCTGCGGTGGCCGCGGGGCTGGTGCCGGCCGCGCTCGGCTCGGACGGCGCCGGTTCGGTGCGCATCCCGGCCGCCTGGACCCACCTCATCGGCGTCAAACCGCAGCGCGGCCGCATCTCGACCTGGCCGCGCGGCGAGTCCTTCCAGGGCATCACGGTCAACGGCACCCTCGCCCGCACGGTCGCGGACGCGGCCCTGCTCCTCGACGCGGCGAGCGGCAACCACGCGGGGGACCTGCACCGCCCACCCCCGCTCACCCTGTCGGAGGCGGTCGGCCGCGACCCCGGCCGCCTGCGCATCGCCCTCTCCCTGAAGCCGCCGTTCACCGCCCTGCCCGCCCGGCTGCAGCCGGAGGTCCGGGCCAGGGTCCTCGAACTCGCGGAGAAACTCGCCCAGTTGGGCCACACGGTCGTCGAGGACGATCCGCCGTACGGGCAGATCGGGCTGACCTTCCTCCCCCGCGCCACCGCCGGTATCGCCGAGCGGGTCCGCGAGGCGCCGCACCCCGAACTTCTCGACCGGCGCACCCTGGAGGCCGCGCGCCTGGGCCGACGGCTCGGCGGGGCCGCGCTGCGGGCGGCACGACGCGCGGAGGCGGCCCTGCACGACCGGTTCGGGGCGTTCTTCGGGAGGTACGACCTGGTCCTCGCGCCGACAACCGCCGCTCCCCCGCCCCTGGTTGGCGCGATGCTCGACCTGGGCGGCTTGGCCACCGACCGCGCGATGGTCGCCGCCTGCCCCTACGCCTGGCCGTGGAACATCCTCGGCTGGCCCGGCGTCAACGTCCCCGCGGGCTTCGTGGCGGGCGGACTCCCGGTCGGCGCCCAACTGTTGGGCCCGTCGAACAGCGAGCCTCTCCTGCTGTCCCTGGCCGCGCAGTTGGAGGCGGACCTGCGCTGGCACGAGAGGTGGCCGGAGCCGGTCACCGCGGATTCCCCGGCGGCATAGGCGGGTTGGGCCCGTACCCTGTGACCATGCAGGATGCGTCGATGGTCGGGCTGATGGGGCGGGTCACCGGGACGGTCGGGCCCGGGCTCGTCGGCGAGGTGATCGTCCGGGTGCGCGGGGGCGCCGAGCACTTCCTCGCGTACGCGGCCACCGGCACGGACCGGATCGAGCGGGGGACCGTGGTGATGGTCGTGGAGTACCTGCCGCCGAGGACGGTCTACGTCACGCAGGCATACGACAGTTGAGCTGCCTCCGTCGCAGGTGAGAGCTGTCCAGGGGCGTATGCGTCAAGATTGCAACAAGGATCCGTCAGCGTCTGTACCCCGGTGTCGCACAGGCGCACACTCCCTTCGTTCGGTGCCGAAAGGGCACCTTCAAAAGGGGGCGTATGCCGATGGTCATCGGCGTCGTAGCGGGGGCGGCGGTTGTCGCCGTTCTCGTACTGATCGGTCTGTTCAAGTCGATGTGGCGGGTTGCGGAACCCAACGAGGCACTCATCATCTCGGGTTCCAAGCACCGCACCGAAGGCCTTGAAGAGGGCATGGGGTTCCGCATCGTCACGGGGCGCGGCACGCTGGTGCTGCCCGGTGTGCAGGCGGTGCGCAAGATCTCGCTGGACCTCAACGAGACCGAGCTGCACGTGGATTGTGTGACCACGCAGGGCATTCCGCTCAAGGTGCGGGGCGTGGTCATCTTCAAGGTCGGCGACGACTTCGTGTCGATCGCCAACGCGGGCCGTCGTTTCCTCGACCAGCAGAAGATGATGTCGGAGCGGGTGCACAACGTGTTCGCCGGTCATCTCCGCTCCATCGTGGGCGGGTTGACGGTCGAGGACATGATCCGCGACCGGGAGAAGCTGACGGGCCAGACCCGTGCCGCGTGCGGTACGGAGATGGAGAAACTGGGTCTGATCGTGGACTCGCTGCAGATCCACGAGATCGAGGACCCGACCGGGTACATCAAGAACCTCGCGATGCCGCACGCCGCCGCCGTACAGCGGGACGCGCGCATCGCGCAGGCCGAGGCCAACCGGCTGGCCACCGAGGCCGAACAGAAGGCCGCGGCACGGATGTCGGAGGCCACCCGGGACAGCGAGATCCTCCAGGCCGGCTACCAGGCCGAGCGCGACAAGGCGGCGGCGAAGGCCCGACAGGCCGGACCCCTCGCGGACGCCGCCGCCCGGCAGGACGTCGTCGTCCAGGAGACCCGGATCGCCGAACTCGACGCCCTGCGCCGGGAACAGCAGCTCCAGGCGGACGTCCGCAAGCCCGCGGACGCCCAGGCCTACGAGACCCGGGCGCGCGCCGAGGCCGAGCGTGACGCGCGGATCTCCGCGGCCCAAGCCAAGGCGAAGGAGACCGAGTTGGCGGCCACGGCCGAGGCCAGCCGGATCAAGACGGCCGCGATCGCCGAGGCCGAGGCGACCCAGGCACGGGGTGCCGCGGCCGCTACGGCGACCAGGGCGACCGGTGAGGCGGAAGCCGCCGCCGCGCAGGCGAAGGGTCTGGCCGCCGCCGAGGCGACCCGGGCCCAGGGTCTCGCCGAGGCGGAGGCCATCAAGGCGCGGGCAGCGGCCCTCGCCGAGAACCAGGAAGCCGTCGTAGCGCAGCAACTGGCCGAGAACTGGCCGGAGATCGTGAAGGCCGGCGCGTCCGCGTTCGGCAGCGTCGACAACATGGTGGTCCTCAACGGGGCCGACGGCATGGCCGAGATGCTCGCCAAGGCGCTCACCATGGGCGGTACCGGTCTCGGCCTGGCCCGCCAGCTGCTCTCCTCGATGAACCAGAACGGGCAGACCCCGAACGGGACTTCGGCCCTGAACGGGAGCACGGCTCCGCCGTCGCAGAAGGTGCCGGTGGAGAAGGAGTAGCGGTGATCGTCTGACGGGCGCCCGGCGTCCGGGGTCACGGAGGCACGTTCTAAGGTGCCTCCGTGACCGCCTTTACCGATGAGAACGTTCCGGGCCGCTTCGGCCCCTCCGCCACGACCGAGGCCGACCCGCGTGAGGTCGGCAAGGTCCGCACCGAGTACTCCCCCGCGCACGACGGCGACCCCGACCCCGGCGAGATCGTCTGGACCTGGGTGCCGTTCGAGGAGAACGACGGCCGGGGCAAGGACCGCCCGGTCCTCGTCGTGGCCCGGGAGCCCGGCGGGACCTTGCTCGCCGTCCAGCTGTCCAGCAAGCGCCACGACGGCGACCGCGAGTGGGTGGCGATCGGCAGCGGCCCCTGGGACAAGTCCGGCCGCGACTCGTGGGTCGACGTGGACCGCGTCCTGCGTCTGCACGAGGACGGCATGCGCCGGGAGGCGTGCGCGATCGACCAGATGCGCTTCAACCTCGTCCGGCACCGGCTGCACGAGCGCTACGGCTGGACCTGAGCGGCTAGCTCTGGAGCTGGCGCTCCGGAAAGGCTCGTACGAACGCGTCCCGGACCGTCGCACCCGGTGTGCGGTCCAGGACGCCGAACACCACGTGCTCGAAGGCCGCGGCGAACCGTCCGCCCGGCCCGAGCAGCGCGTGGAAGGCGCCCGCGACCTGCGCCGGGTCGTTCTGGAAGACCCCGCACCCCCAGGCGCCCAGGACCAGCCTCCGGTAGCCGTGCGCCACGGCCGTCTCCAGCACCCGCTCCGCCCGGACGGCGATGGCGTGCGGCAGCTCGGCCGCGCGCTCGGGTGCCGTGCGCAGGACGACCCCGGCGTTCGGTGCGGCGGCGGTCAGGAAACCGGCGGTGTACGGCTCGTCCAGGAGGCGGCCCTTGTCGTCGCGGAAGACGGGGACGGCCGGTGAGTGGATGACCCGGTCCGTGTAGAACGGGTCGCGGTGGGCGCGGTGGTGGTCGTAGAAACCGCGGGCCTCGAGCAGGCACGTGTACAGCGCGGAGGCGCGGCACAGGGCTTCCTCCTGGGCCTGTGCGCCCTTGAGGAAACCGCCGCCCGGGTTGCGGGCGGAGGCGAAGTTCAGGACGGCGACCGGGCCGGTGAGGCGGCGGGCGGCCTCCAGGCTGCTCTCGCCGGTGACCTCGAAGGATGTCTCCATCGGTGAGAACAGCGGTATCCGCACCGGTTCCGGCCCGTGAAGGCTCGTACCCGCGCGGGCCGCCTCGGTTTCCGCGGCGATGAACACCTCACGCCCGTCCGCCGCGCGGTAGCTCCCGGCCTCGACGATCTGCTCGGTCTGCTGCGCGATACCGCGAAGGCGCGCGCTCATGGCATAACCCCCGTGTACGCCATGACCGCGCGCCCCGCGATCTCCCCCGTCGTGCTCATACCTTCATCCTGAGCGATGCTGGTCGTGCGGTGCAACGGAGTTTCCGGGCCCCGCGAACGGCCGGCGAACCGGAGATTACCGATCCCGAACGTGGCAATACGCACCCTTGTGCGACCAGCCGCGAGGGTCTTGGGTGGTACGAGTGTGCCGACCCGGGCCCAACAGAAACCGGGCCGGTGGCATGGTGGAATCTCAGGAGGATCCCGACATGTCCGATACGGCAAGTGACTGTAGCGACTGTACGGAGCCCCGTACCGCGGTCACCGAACCCGAGGTGGAGGCCCTGGTCAGGGGCATCTGCTTCAAGACCGGTCCGCCCCGCACGCTCGGGGTCGAAGTGGAATGGCTCGTCCACGAGCTGCGGCTGCCGCAGCTCCCCGTGACAACTGAACGACTCGAAGCGGCGTACGCCGCGTTGAAGACCGTGCCTCTGAGGTCGGCGCTCACCGTCGAGCCCGGCGGCCAGCTGGAACTCAGCTCGTCGCCCGCCGCCTCCCTGATGGAGTGCATCGGTTCCGTCTCCGAAGACCTGGACGCCGTCCGCGCGGTGCTGCGCCGCGACGGCCTGGGGCTGGTCGGCGTCGGTCACGATCCCTGGCATCCGCCGCGCCGGTTCCTGCACGAGCCGCGCTACGACGCCATGGAGCGCTGCCTCGACCGCACCGGGCCCGCGGGCCGCCGCATGATGTGCACCTCGGCGTCCGTGCAGGTGTGTCTGGACGCCGGTTACGAGGAGCCGGGTCCGCTCGGCCTCGGGCGGCGCTGGTGGCTGGCGCACCAGCTGGGCGCGGTCCTGGTGGCCGCGTTCGCCAACTCCCCGCTGGTCGGCCGCAGCCCCACCGGCTGGCGCTCCACCCGGCAGCTGATCTGGATGGAGATCGGCCCCGGCCGCGCGGGCGGTCCGACCCTGGACGCGTTGCCGCGCGACGCCTGGACGGACCACGTCCTGGACTCGCCGGTGATGTGCATACGGCAGGACAGCGGCCCGTGGGAGGTCCCGGAGGAGCTGACGTTCCGGGAGTGGATCAGGTCGGGGTCGCCGAGGCCGCCGACCCGTGAGGATCTCGACTACCACGTCTCGACACTGTTCCCGCCGGTCAGACCGCGTGGCCATCTCGAACTGCGCATGATCGACGCGCAGCCCGGGGACGACGGCTGGATCGTGCCGCTGGCCGTGACGACCGCGCTGTTCGACGACCCCGAGGCCGCCGAGACCGCCTACCGGGCCGTGAAGCCGCTGGCCGAACGGACCCAGGGGCTGCCCGCGCCGCACAATCCGCTGTGGATCGACGCGGCCCGCTACGGGCTGTCCGACCCGGAGCTGCACGAGGTCGCCCTCGTCTGCTTCGCGGCGGCCCTGGAGGCCCTGCCGCGCCTCGGCGCGACCACGGGGGTCACGGACGCCGTCCGCGCGTACTTCGACCGTTATGTCGTCCGGGGCCGCTGCCCCGCCGACGACCTGCTCGACCGCGTGCGCGGCACGGACAGCCGCCCGCACGGGAAGGACATCCGCACATGACCGACGCCGACACCGCCGCCGACACCTCCGCTGACATCGATATCGAGGCGCTCAGGCAACGGGCGTTGACCACCCTGACCACCGCCCGGGACCGCACCACGCTCCTCACGAGCTGCGTCGACGAGCCCGAACTCACCGCCCAGGTCTCGCCGTTGATGTCCCCGCTGGTCTGGGACCTCGCACACATCGGCAACCAGGAAGAACTGTGGCTGCTGCGCGCCGTCGGCGGCCGGGACGCGATGCGGCCCGACATCGACGGCCTCTACGACGCGTTCGAGCACCCGCGCTCCGAACGTCCCTCGCTGCCCCTGCTGCCGCCCGCGGAGGCCCGGCAGTACGCGGCCGAGGTGCGCGGCCGGGTGACGGACATCCTGGCGAGCCACGCCTTCCGCGGGACGCAGCTGACCGACCTGGGCTTCGCCTTCGGGATGGTCGCCCAGCACGAACAGCAGCACGACGAAACGATGCTGATCACCCATCAACTCCGCACGGGTCCGCAGGCGTTGACGGCTCCGGACCCGGAGCCGGTCCCGCTGTTCACCGGCCCGTCCGAAGTCCTCGTCCCCGGCGGCCCGTTCACGATGGGCACCTCCACCGAGCCGTGGGCCCTGGACAACGAACGGCCCGCGCACCGGCGCGAGGTGGCCCCGTTCCACATCGACACGACCCCGGTGACGAACGGCGCGTATCTGGCGTTCATCGAGGACGGCGGCTACGACGACCCGCGCTGGTGGACGAAGGAGGGCTGGGCGCACGTCCGCCGCAACTCCCTTACGGCGCCGGAGTTCTGGCGTCGGGAGGCGGGCCAGTGGCTGCGGCGCCGGTTCGGCGTCACGGAGGCGGTACCGCTGAACGAGCCGGTCGTACACGTCTGTTGGTACGAGGCCGACGCCTACGCCCGCTGGGCCGGACGCCGACTGCCCACCGAGGCCGAGTGGGAGAAGGCGGCCCGCCACGACCCGACGAGCGACCGCTCGATGCGCTACCCGTGGGGCGACGCCGACCCGGCACCCGAGCACGCCAACCTCGGCCAACGGCATCTGCGCCCGGCACCCGCAGGCAGCTATCCCGCAGGCGAATCACCCCTCGGCGTACGCCAGTTGATAGGTGACGTGTGGGAGTGGACGTCGAGCGACTTCCTGCCCTACCCGGGCTTCAAGGCGTTCCCGTACAAGGAGTACTCGGAGGTGTTCTTCGGCCCGGAGTACAAGGTGCTGAGGGGCGGTTCCTTCGCCGTGGACGAGGTGGCCTGCCGGGGCACGTTCCGCAACTGGGACTATCCGATCCGGCGGCAGATCTTCTCCGGCTTCCGCACCGCCCGCTCGGGGGCCGTCTGATGTGCCGTCATCTGGCGTACCTGGGACCCGAGGAGCCGCTCGGCCGGCTCCTCGTGGACCCGGAGCACAGCCTGTACCGCCAGTCCTGGGAGCCTCGACGCCAACGGCACGGGACGGTCAACGCCGATGGTTTCGGGGTGGGTTGGTACGCCGAGGGCGACCCGGTACCGGGCCGCTACCGGCGGGCCGTACCCATCTGGGGCGACCAGTCCTTCGCCGACCTGGCCCGCGTGGTCCGCTCGGGGTCGCTGCTGGCCGCCGTACGCGACGCGACGTTCGCGGGTGCCGACGGGGAGGCCGCGGCGGCGCCGTTCGCCGCGGGCCCCTGGCTGTTCAGCCACAACGGCGCGGTCACCGGCTGGCCGCGGACACTGGCGGCGCTGGCCCAACGCCTGCCGCCGGTGGACCTGTTGTCGCTGGAGGCCCGCTGCGACTCGGCGTTCGTCTGGGCGCTGGTCCTCAACCGGCTGCGGGCGGGCGACGAGGAGGGCCAGGCCCTGGCCGACACGGTGACGGAGGTCGCCCACGCGGCCCCCGGCTCCCGCCTCAACCTCCTTCTCACCAACGGCGATTCGATCGCCGCGACGGCCTGGGGCGACACCCTCTGGTACCTCTCGGAGCCCGGCCGCCGCACGGTCGTAGCGTCCGAGCCCTACGACGACGACCCGCACTGGCAGGAGGCCCCCGACCGCACTCTGCTCACCGCAACCCGCACGGAGGTCCTCCTCACCCCCCTGAAGGACCTAGCACCCGCACCGTCGAAGGAGCCCCGCACGTGAGCCCGTTCCTTCTCACCCGCACCCTGCCCGAGGACGCCACCGACGCGGCTCTGCGCGCCGACGTCCTGGAGGGCCTCACCAGCACCCCGAAGACCCTCCCGCCGAAGTGGTTCTACGACGCCCACGGCAGCGAACTCTTCGAGCAGATCACCGAGTTGCCCGAGTACTACCCCACCCGCGCCGAGCGGGAGATCCTCGTCGACCGGGCCGGCGAGATCGCCGCCGCGACCGGCGCCCGCACGCTCGTCGAGCTGGGCTCCGGGTCCTCGGACAAGACCCGCCACCTGCTGGACGCGTTCACCGGCCTGGCCGTGTACGTCCCGGTCGACGTCAGCGAGAGCGCGCTCACGCAGGCCGGGCACGCCCTCATCGAGGAGCGCCCAGGTCTCGACGTACACGCCCTGATCGCCGACTTCACCGGCGACCTCACCCTGCCGGCGACCCCGGGCCCGCGTCTGCTGGCGTTCCTCGGCGGCACGATCGGCAACCTGCTCCCGGCGGAACGCGCCACGTTCTTCGCCGGACTCCGCTCGCTCCTCTCCCCCGGTGACGCGCTGCTGCTCGGCACGGACCTGGTGAAGGACGAGGACGTCCTGGTCAGGGCGTACGACGACGCGGCCGGAGTGACGGCCGCGTTCAACAAGAACGTCCTGACCGTGGTCGACCGCGAACTCGGCGCCGACTTCGACGCCGACGCCTTCGACCACGTCGCCCTCTGGGACAGCGACAACGAGTGGATCGAGATGCGGCTGCGCTCCCGCACGGACCAGACCGTGAAGATCCCCGCGCTCGATCTCGCCGTCGACTTCACGGCCGGCGAGGAACTCCGCACCGAGATCTCCGCGAAGTTCCGCAAGGAGGGCGTGCGGTCCGAACTGGCCGCCACCGGGCTGGAGTTGACCCACTGGTGGACCGACCGGGAGGGACGCTTCGCGCTGTCACTGAGCGTGGTGCGCTGACATCGGGTGACGGGCCGTCTCGCGCACTGCCGCGCCGTGGGGCACGGTGGAGTAACGCGTGACGCGCCCGTCACGGCCGAGAGGAGTACCCGCATGTCCAACCACACGTACCGGGTCACCGAGATCGTCGGCACGTCTCACGAGGGCATCGACCAGGCCATCCGCAACGGCGTCGCCCGCGCCGCGCAGACCCTGCGCAGCCTGGACTGGTTCGAGGTGACCCAGGTGAGGGGCCAGATCGAGAACGGGCAGATCGAGCACTTCCAGGTCGGCCTGAAGGTCGGCTTCCGCATCGAGGACGAGGACTGACGGCCGTAGCGGCTACGGCTCTACGGCTCTACGACTGTCAGGTCCGGCCCTCCCCCTCCTGTGCCGCCTCCAGCGCGGCGGAGGGGGAGGTCCAGCGGGCCCGTACGACCCTGAAACCGGCCCGCTCGGCGTCGTCGCAGACCAGTTCGTCGTCGTCCACGAGGACCCGGATGTCGCGGTCACGGGCGAGCTGCTTGAGTTTCTCCAGCTTGGTGCGCCGGGCGGGCCTGCGGTCGTCGTTGCGCCGCATGAGGACCCGCCCCTCGGGCAGCCCCTGCGCGGCGAGCCAGGCGAGCGTGTCGCGCCGGCAGCGTTCGGGGCGCCCGGTCAGATAGACGACCTCGCACTCCTCGGCACTCCCCAGCGCGAGCGCGATGCCCTCGGCCAGGGGTGGGTCCTGCGGCGCGGCACCGAAGAAGCCGTCCCAGTCGCGCGGCTTCTTCTCCAGGAACCGCTGCCGGTGGGCCGTATCGGCGAGGGTGTTGTCGAGGTCGAACACGGCGAGCGGGCGCTTGTTGTCGGCGGTCACCCGCCCACCCTAGACAGTCGGATCCTCCACCCCGGCAACGGCCCGCAATCGTCCTGGCCTCATGCTTCTTGCATGTCTGCCGCCACTCCCGCTCCCCGTACGTTCCTCATAGGCGCCGCCCGCGAGCGGCCCTGCACCCTGGTCGTCTGCCGGGGCTGCTGCTGCGGCGACCCGCGCAAACACCCCGGCACCGACCACGCCTGGCAGTTGGAACGGCTGCGCGCGGGTGCCGCCGAGCACGGTTTCGCGGTGCGTACGACGGACTGTCTCGGCCCCTGCGACCAGGCCAACGTGATCGTCGTCCAGCCGTCGGCCGCGGGACGGCGGGCCGGCGGGCGGCCGACCTGGGTCGGGTTCGCGATGGACGACGACTGCACGGAGGAAGTGCTGGACTGGGCGGCCGCGGGCGGCCCGGGAATCGCCGCGCCCCCCGTCACGCTGGAGCTCCAATTCATCGACCCGCCCCGGGACGCACGCGTCCGCTCCCGGCGGTGAGAACTGTGCACCCGACCCCCGATTGCTAATGGGATCCATTTTCATATAGCGTCCTCGGTGCCTGCCCGCCCACCGAGGAGGAATCCCCATGGCCGTCCCCAAGCGGAAGATGTCCCGCAGCAACACCCGCCACCGCCGCGCCCAGTGGAAGGCCACGACACCCACGCTCGTGCCGGTCACCGTGGACGGCGTACGCCACCTCGTCCCGCAGCGCCTGGCGAAGGCGTACGAGCGCGGGCTGCTGCGCCCCGAGGACTGACCGCGGCCGCGGGAATGCCGAGGCCTCCGGGGCGTTGAAACAGACGTGAGTTCCGTGATCGCTACGACCCCTTTCTCCGTCCTCGACCGGTCCCGCACCCGCGAGGGGCACCCGGCCGCCGAGGCGCTGCGTGACACCGTGCGGTTCGCGCGGGAGGTCGAGGAGCTGGGGTATCACCGGTTCTGGGTGTCGGAGCACCACGGCGTGCCCGGGGTCGCCGGTTCCGCGCCGACCGTGCTGGCCGCCGCCGTCGCCTCGGCCACCCGGACCATCCGCGTCGGGACGGGCGGGGTGATGCTGCCCAATCACCAACCCCTGGTCGTGGCCGAGCAGTTCGGGGTGCTGGAGTCACTCTTCCCCGGGCGGATCGACATGGGACTCGGCCGCTCGGTCGGCTTCACCACCGGCGTACGCAAGGCGCTGGGCCGCGACAAGGACGACGCAGACGACTTCGCCGGACAACTCGACGAACTCCTCGGCTGGTTCCGGGGTACGTCACCCACCGGCGCGCACGCGCGGCCGTCCGAGGGGCTGACCGTCCCACCGTTCGTGCTCGCGATGGGCGAGGGCGCCGACATCGCGGCCCGCGCCGGTCTGCCGATGGTCATCGGGGACCTCCGCAACCGGGACAAGATGCGGCACGGAATCGACCGCTACCGCGACAGCTTCCGACCCTCCCCCTGGGCCCCGGAACCGTACGTCGTCATCTCGGGCACGATCGCCGTGGCCGCCACCCCCGAGGCGGCCCGGCGGCTGCTCGTCCCGGAGGCCTGGTCGATGGCGTACTCGCGCACCCACGGCACCTTCCCGCCGCTGCCGCCCGCCGAGCGCGTGGAGCAACTGCCCATGACCGACAAGGAGTTCGGCTTCTACGAGGCCGGGCTCACCGGACAGCTCGCGGGCACCGAGGAACAGGTGGCCCACGAGCTGGAGACGGTGCTGAAGGAGACGGCGGCCGACGAGGTCCTCGTCACCACCAGCACCTACGACCGCGAGGCCCTGCTGGACTCCTACCGGCGGCTCGCCTCGCTCAGGGCGTGAGCACCATCCGGAAGCGCGCGGCACCGGACAGCATCCGCTCATAGGCCTCGCCCGCCTGGTCCAGGGGGACGGTCTCCACCATCGGGCGGATGTTGTGCAGGGCGCTGAAGGCCAGCGTGTCCTGCACGTCCTGCGAGGTGCCGGAGGGGTGACCCCGAACGACCTTGGCGCTCATGAGCAGTTGGAGCGGACTGATCCCCAACGGCGCGGTGTCCGCCCCGACGACGACCAGCTCGCCACGGGGCCGCAGCCCCTCCACGGTCGCCGTCGCGGCATCCGCGTTGCCCGCCGTGGCCAGCACGGCCTTGGCACCGCCGAGGGCCTTCAGCGCGTCCGCGACCTCGGTGTCCGCCGTGCTGTCGACGTAGTGGTGCGCGCCCAACTGCTTGGCGAAATCGGCCTTTTCGGGACCCCGCGCGATCGCCACGGTCTCGAACCCCATCGCCACCGCGTACTGCACACCCAGGTGACCGAGGCCGCCGAGTCCGAGCACGGCGACCAGGTCGCCCGGCCCCGCGGAACTGCGTCGCAGCCCGTTGAACGTGGTCACGCCCGCACATCCCATGGGCGCGGCGGCGCTCGCCGAGAGGCTGTCAGGGATCCGGGCGAGTGCGTCGACCGGCGCCACGGTCATCTCCGCGAAGCCTCCGTCGTACGCCCAGCCAGGCACCTTCATGTTCTCGCAGACGATGAAGTCGCCCTGCCTGCACGGGGTGCAGTACCCGCAGCTGCCGCCGAACCAGCCGACGCACACCCGGTCGCCGACCCGCCAACCACGGTCCGACGCGCCCTCGCCGAGCGCGTCGATGTGCCCGGCGATCTCGTGCCCGGTGACAAGCGGGAACCGCACACCCGGCACTCCGGCGTTCACGAAGAAGGTGTCGCTGTGGCAGATCCCGCAGGCCTCCACGGCGATCCGCACATGGCCCGGTCCCGGCTCCGGCACGTTCCGCTCGGCGATCGTGAACTCGCCGCCGGCCGCGCCCACTTGCGCGACTCGATAACTGCTCATGCCTGTCTCCCAGAGGGGTGCGAATGCGACTGGGCTAGTGCTCGGCCGCCTGACGTGCCCTGATCTCGATCGTGCCGTCGCTCGCGTCGACCCGGGCCTGGTCGCCCGCGTTGAGATCACCGGCGAGGAGCATGTCGGCGAGCCGGTCGTCGACCTCGCGCTGGATGGTGCGGCGCAACGGGCGGGCACCGAAGTCGGGTTGGTACCCGAGGTTCGCGAGCAGGTCAGCCGCCGCGTCGCTGACCTCCAGGGTGACGTCCTGGGCGTGCAGCCTGCGCCGGGTGTGTTCCAGCAACAGGTCGACGATGTCGCGGAGTTGGGCGCGTTCCAGGCCGCGGAAGACGATGATCTCGTCGATGCGGTTGAGGAACTCGGGGCGGAAGTGCTGGTTCAGGACCGGCATCACCGTCTCGCGGACCTTGGCGTAGTCGTCGACCCCCGCCGCGAGGATGCGGTCGGCGCCGATGTTCGACGTCATGATCACGACGGTGTTCTTGAAGTCGACGGTGCGGCCCTGCGAGTCGGTGAGCCGTCCGTCGTCGAGGAGTTGGAGCAGTGTGTTGAAGACGTCGGGGTGCGCCTTCTCGACCTCGTCGAGCAGCAGCACGGCGTACGGCTGCCTGCGGACGGCCTCGGTGAGCTGGCCGGCCTCCTCGTGGCCGACGTATCCGGGAGGCGCTCCGACCAGGCGGGAGACGGTGTGGCGCTCCTGGAACTCGCTCATGTCGAGGCGGATCATGCGGCCTTCGTCGCCGAAGAGGGCGGCGGCGAGCGCGCGGGCCAGTTCGGTCTTGCCGACGCCGGTGGGGCCGAGGAAGAGGAAGCTGCCGATGGGCCGGTTCGGGTCGCTCATGCCGGCCCGGGCACGGCGTACGGCACGGGCGACGGCGGTGATGGCCTCGTCCTGACCGACGACCCGCTCATGGAGGTGCTCCTCCAGCTTCATCAGCCGGGCGCGCTCCTCCTCGGTGAGCTGCGCGACGGGGATGCCGGTGGTGCGGGAGACGACCTCGGCGATGTCCTCGGCGGTGACCTTGGGCGCCTGCTCCTCGGCGGAGCCGCCCGCCTTCAACTCGGCCTCGGTGTCCTTGATCCGGTCGCGGATCTCCTTGGCCCGCTCGTACTCCTCGTCGGCGACGGCCTGGTCCTTCTCGCGGTTGAGGGCCGCGAGCCGGTCCTCGACCTCCCGGTCGTCGGAGAGCGGCGTCTTGGCGCGCAGCCGTACGCGGGCCGCCGCCTGGTCCATCAGGTCGATGGCCTTGTCGGGCAGGAAGCGGGCGGTGATGTACCGGTCGGAGAGTTCGGCCGCGGCGACAACTGCCTCGTCGGTGATACGGACTTGATGGTGGGCCTCGTAGCGGTCGCGCAGACCGCGCAGGATCTCGATGGTGTCGTCGACGGTCGGTTCGCCGATCAGGATGGGCGCGAAGCGGCGCTCCAGCGCGGAGTCCTTCTCGATGTACTTGCGGTACTCGTCGACGGTGGTGGCACCGATGAGGTGCAACTGCCCACGGGCCAGGGCGGGTTTGAGCATGTTCCCGGCGTCGAGAGCGCCGTCGCCCCCTCCCCCCGCGCCGACGACGGTGTGCAACTCGTCGAGGAACAGCACCAGTTCGTCACTGTGCTCGCTCACCTCGTCGAGGAGTTTCTTCAACCGCTCCTCGAACTCGCCCCGGTACTTGGTGCCCGCGACCATCCCGGCCAGGTCCAGCGACACGAGCCGCTTGCCCGCCAGGGTCTTCGGCACGTCACCGGCGATGATCCGCTGGGCGATGCCCTCGACGACGGCGGTCTTGCCGACGCCGGGGTCGCCGATGAGGACGGGGTTGTTCTTGCTGCGCCGGGACAGCACCTCGATGGTCTGCTCGACCTCCTCGTCCCGCCCGATCACCGGGTCGAGCCGCCCGGCGCGGGCGTCCTCGGTGAGGTCACGCCCGTACTCGTCGACGGTCGGCGTACTACTGGGCTTCTTCCGCTCCGGCTCGGCACCGGTGGGCACCCGGTCGCTCTCCCAGCCGCTGCCGGTGAGGGCCTGTCCGGCGGCCGACTCGGGGTTGGCGGCCAGCGCGCGCAGCAGATGCTCGGGGCCGATGTACGAGGAGTCCTCGGCGCGGGAGATCTGGTACGCGTCGAGCAGGGCACGCTTGGCGGCCGGGGTGAGCGTGGTCGGTTCGGTCTTCGGCCCACTGCCCTCACCGGCGGTCAGCCGTTCCCGGATCCGGTCGGGGTCGGCGCCCGCCTCGGCGAGCAGCCGCCGGGTCGACTCCTGCTCGGTGGCGGCGGCCAGCAGATGCCGGGCGTCGAGTTCCTCGCTGCCCTCGACGGCGGCGATGTCCCGCGCCTGGGCGACCAGCTCACGGGCCCGTTCGGAGAGCAGACTCCCGATGTCGACGCGCTGGGCCCGGCGGGCCGGTGACGCCGGTCCCGAACCGCCGAAATACCGGGACATCAGCTCGTCGAATTCCTCGAAGGGGCTGCGTCCGAAACCGAAACCGGGAGTGCTCATATGACCACGGGCCTTCTTCCGTGCGGCGACTGGCATCCGTGTCTTCCAACGTGTCACAGCGCGGACGCCCCCGCACCCCCGCAGGCCACCGGGCACCACACGGCGTGCTCGCATAGACTCGCCGCGTCATGCACAGCCCTCGCACGTCCCACATCCCCGACTCCTACGTCCGTGTCCGCGACGCCCGCGAGCACAATCTCCAGGGCGTCGACGTCGACATCCCGCGGGACGTGTTGACCGTGTTCACAGGCGTCTCCGGCTCCGGAAAGTCGTCCCTCGCCTTCGGCACGATCTACGCGGAGGCCCAGCGCCGCTACTTCGAGTCGGTGGCGCCGTACGCCCGCCGCCTGATCCACCAGGTGGGCGCGCCGAAGGTCGGCGAGATCACCGGCCTCCCCCCGGCGGTCTCCCTCCAGCAACGCCGCTCCACCCCCACCTCCCGCTCCTCGGTGGGCACGGTCACCAACCTCTCGAACTCCCTCCGGATGCTGTTCTCCCGCGCCGGCGACTACCCGCCCGGCGCGGAACACCTCGACTCGGACGCCTTCTCCCCCAACACGGCGGCGGGCGCGTGCCCCGAGTGCCACGGCCTGGGCCGGGTGCACCGCACGACGGAGGAGTCCCTGGTCCCCGACCCCTCCCTCTCGATCCGCGAGGGCGCGATCGCAGCGTGGCCGGGCGCCTGGCAGGGCAAGAACCTGCGCGACATCCTCGACACCCTCGGCTACGACGTGGACGTGCCGTGGCGCAACCTCCCCGCCGAGCAGCGGGAGTGGATCCTCTTCACGGACGAACAACCGGTGGTCACGGTCCACCCCGTCCGGGACGCGGACCGCATCCAACGCCCGTACCAGGGCACGTACATGAGCGCCCACCGCTACGTCATGAAGACGTTCGCGGACACAAAAAGCCCGACCCTACGGGCGAAGGCGGAACGCTTCCTGACGAGCTCCCCCTGCCCGCTCTGCGGAGGCAGCAGACTGCGCCCCGAGTCCCTCGCGGTGACGATCGCGGGCCGCACGATCGCCGACCTGGCCGCGCTACCACTGGCGGAGCTGGCAGGCACACTCAACGGCACATCGGAGGCGGCCCGCGTCCTCACCGAGGACCTCACCTCCCGCATCGCCCCGATCCTCGAACTCGGCCTCGGCTACCTCAGCCTGGACCGAGCGACCCCCACCCTCTCAGCAGGCGAGCTCCAACGCCTGCGCCTGGCAACCCAGTTGAGGTCCGGCCTCTTCGGTGTCGTCTACGTCCTCGACGAACCGTCCGCCGGCCTGCACCCCGCGGACACCAAGGCCCTGCTCACGGTGCTGGACCGCCTGAAGGCCGCGGGCAACTCGGTGTTCGTGGTGGAGCACCACCTGGACGTCATGCGCGCCGCCGACTGGCTGGTGGACGTGGGCCCGCTGGCCGGTGAGCACGGCGGACGGGTACTGCACAGCGGGCCGGTGGCGGACCTCGCGGCGGTGGAGGCATCAGCGACGGCCCGTTTCCTCTTCGACGACTCCCGTACGCCGTCCCGCGAAGTCCGTTCACCGCGAGGCGAGTTGAAGGTGGGCCCGGTGACGCGGCACAACTTGCACGCCGTAACAGCCGAATTCCCCCTGGGCGTGTTCACAGCGGTGACCGGCGTCTCAGGCTCAGGCAAGTCCACACTGATCGGCGAGATCACCGAGGAACTCCCGGGTGTTGGCCGCCTGGTATCGGTCGACCAGAAGCCGATCGGCCGCACTCCCCGCTCGAACCTGGCGACGTACACCGGCCTCTTCGACGTCGTCCGCAAGGTGTTCGCGTCGACGGACGAGGCACGCCAACGGGGTTACGGCGTAGGCCGGTTCTCCTTCAACGTGACGGGCGGCCGCTGCGAGACCTGCCAGGGCGAGGGCTTCGTCAGCGTGGAGCTGCTCTTCCTCCCGAGCACCTACACCCCCTGCCCTGACTGCGGCGGGGCGCGCTACAACCCCGAGACACTCCAAGTGACGTACCGGGGACGGAACATCGCGGAGGTCCTCGACCTGACGGTGGAGAGCGCGGCGGCCTTCTTCGCGGACACTCCGTCCGTGGCCCGCAGCCTGACCACACTCCTGGACGTGGGCCTCGGCTACCTCCATCTGGGCCAGCCCGCCACCGAGTTGTCCGGCGGCGAGGCCCAACGCATCAAACTGGCCACGGAGTTGCAGCGCGCCCACCGCACCCACACCCTCTACCTCCTCGACGAACCCACAACCGGCCTCCACCCGGCCGACGTAGAAGTCCTCCTCCGCCAACTCCACGCCCTGGTCGACACCGGCCACACCGTGGTGGTCGTCGAACACGACATGGCGGTGGTGGCAGGCGCGGACTGGGTGATCGACATGGGCCCGGGTGGAGGGGAAGAGGGCGGAAGGGTCGTGGCGGCAGGGCCGCCAGCAGAGGTGGCGGGGGCCAGCGGCAGCGCCACGGCCCCCTACCTGGCAAACGCCCTCGCGTGAACTCCCTTGTTCTTAAGGGGCGCGGGGAACTGCGCGACCAGCCCCCACCGGCCGACACCCGACCGACTACCTCAGAAGCCCGGCAACCCATTCCCGGGGCAACCCATGAGTGTCATGAAGGTAGTGGTAGTCCTCCTCACTCAGAGGACCTCGAAACTCCGACCGAGACAACACCCGCCGCCCCCGCTCAAGGAGTTGACCAAACCGCCGCTCCTCATCAAGGAGCACCTCCCGCTCGGTGCCGGTCCCGACAAGCTCCACCGGCAGATCAGACAACGTACGCGAGTCATCGTCCCGCCACAGAACCGTGAGCACCCGCCGAATCAACCGCCGCACCACATACCCCCGCCCCGTGTTGGACGGCCGCACCCCTTCCCCGATGACGACCACGCTCGACCGCAGATGATCACAGACGACCCGCATATCGCGCTCGCCCAGAACCCACAGCATCGGAAGAATCCGCATCCACGGCTCAAACAGATCCGTCTCATACACCGACCGCCGCCCCTGAAGAACAGCCACCAGCCGCTCCAACCCCATCCCCGTATCAACGCTCACCTGCCGCAACGGAACCAGCCCCCCGTCCTCACCCCGTTCCAGCCGCATGTGCACGTGATTCCAGATCTCCACCCACCGCGAATCACTGATAGGGCTCCCCTCCGGCGACCCGCCCCCGGTCCAGTAGAAGATCTCCGAGTCAGGCCCACACGGCCCCACCGGCCCGTTGGACCACCAGTTCTCGTCCCGGGTCGACTCAACCGGCACCCCCAACTCCCGCCAGGTGTCCAGCGATTCAAGATCGGGCCCCACCTGTTCATCACCGCCGAAGACAGTGACGTACAACTTCTCGCGCGGGATACCGAACCCGTCCCGCAGCAGCTCGTACCCCCAACGCAGACTCTGCGGATGGCCGTAGTCGCCCAACGACCATGACCCGAGCATCTCGAACACGGTGAGGTGGGTGAGGTCGCCGACCTCGTCGATATCCGTGGTGCGCAGACAGCGTTGGACGTTGACGAGCCGCCGCCCCTGCGGATGGGGACGGCCCAGGAGATACGGCGTGAGCGGATGCATGCCGGAGGTCGTGAAGAGGACCGGGTCCGACGGCGGCGGCAGCAGCGAGCTTCCGGTGATCGGCTCGTGCCCGCGTTCGCGGTAGAAGTCGAGGAACGTACGGACGATGTCGTCGGTGTTCATGGCGGTGAGCCCTTCGCGGGTCGGGAGGAGACCGGAAGGGACCGCGCGGGAGGGCGGCGAGGGGGCTGGAAACGACACACCCGGCGGTCCGTTTCCGGCCGCCGGGAGAGGTCAGTGAGGTTCAGGCGTCGGCGGCCGGCGAGCTGGTCGCTCGCGCGGTCGCGGTGGTGTGGGTGTGCCTGATGATCCTCATGGACGCAACGCTAACAGGACGCCTCCGCGCCGTCCTGCGGATTTTCACCGGGGTCTGTGCCACCGACGTGCAGTGGTCCTGGTGCTGGGGCTGAGCGGTCACCCCGGCCTGCGCCGCGTGGGCGAGGGAGCGGCGGTCGGGGTGACTGCCGGGGGCGATGGTCTCGCCCACCTCCACCTCGGCGACGAGCCCGCGCGTCGACACGACCCGCCACACCGAGGTGAGCAGGGAGTCGCTGCCGACGAAGGCGGGGGCGGTGCTGGCGGTGCCGTGGGTCAGGTAGTGCAGGCCGACCGGCTGGACGGGGACTCCGGCGTCGAGTGCGGCCTGGAAGACGGCCCGCCGGAAGTGTCCCTGGGCCCGGCCGCACCAGGTACTGCCCTCGGGGAAGACGGCGACCGCTCCGCCTGCGCGCAGGGCGCCCGCGATGGAGGCGACCGTCTCGGGCAGGGCGCGCAGCCGGTCGCGGTCGATGAACAGGGCGCCGCTGCCCGCGGTGAGCGTGCCCGCGACGGGCCAGTGCCGGATCTCGGCCTTGGCCAGCATGCGGGCGGGGCGTACGGCGGCCAGCAGCGGGATGTCCAGCCACGATATGTGGTTGGCGACCAGCAGCAGTCCGCCGGTGGACGTGGTGGCGCCGGTGATGCGGAGCTGGATGCCGGCGGACCGGACGATCGTCCGGCACCACCAGCGCACCGCGCGGGCGGGGATCCGCTTGCCGACGGGGGTGAGCGCGGCCCCGGCGGCCACCACGACCAGGACGGTCACGAAGCGCAGCACGGCGCGCGGTACGGCCGTGACGGACCCCTTCGACTCGATGCACGCCCTGGGGGTGCAGGGCGCGCTGGGCAGCCAGACGCTCATCACGCCGGGACGAGCGAGAGGAAGTGCCGCAGATAGCGCGGGTTGACCCGGCGCATCGACAGCAGCACGTACAGGTCGGCGACCCCGAAGTCCGGGTCGTGGGCGGGCTCGCCGCAGACCCAGGCGCCGAGGCGGACGTATCCGCGCAGCAGCGGCGGGAGTTCGACGCGGCCGGCGGGACGGGTGACGCCGTCGGCGCTCCAGGGCAGCAGCGGGCGTACCCGGAACTCCTCCGGGGCGAGGTGCTTGGCGCTGACCCGGTCCCAGGTGCCGGCGGCGAGGGCGCCGCCGTCGGCGAGCGGGATGGAGCAGCAGCCGGCGAGCCACTCGTGGCCGCGGTCGACCATGTAGCGGGCTATGCCGGCCCAGATGAGGCCGATGACGGCGCCGTCGCGGTGGTCGGGGTGGACGCAGGAGCGGCCGACCTCGACGAGGCCCGGGCGGATCGAGTCGAGGGGGGCGAGGTCGAACTCGCTCTCCGAGTAGAGCCGTCCGGCGACCGCGGCGCGCTCGGGCGGCAGCAGCCGGTAGGTGCCGACCACCTGCCCGGTGACCGTGTCGCGGACGAGGAGGTGGTCGCAGTAGGCGTCGAAGGCGTCGACGTCCAGGCCGGGCTGCGGGCTGGACAGGTGGGCGCCCATCTCCCCGGCGAAAACGTCGTGCCGCAGCCGCTGCGCGGCACGCACATCGTCCTCGTCGCGGGTGAGCGTGACGGTGTAGCGGGTCGGCGCGGCGGGCTGCGAGGGACGGTCGAGGGTGGAAACGCCGGTCATGGCTCTCCCTGATCACGGGCCGGGGACGGCGGAGGAACAAGCTGGCCGGTTCCGTAAGTCCAGCCGCAACAGTTCTTCCTACGCCGGGCGTCCTGCGCGTGACCTGTGCCCGGAGCCGGGATGTGGGGTTGTTGAACGGCGTCCCCGCCCCCGGCGCTCAGCACCCGCCGTTCACTTCGGCGGGGCGCACCGCCCCAGCCGCTCCCCGGCCTCGTCGGCGCCGAGCACCCGCTCCAGCACCAGGTCACCCGTCATACCGGGGAAGAACCGGCCCGCGGGCCAGCCGCGTCTGTACGGCGCCGGGTCGAGGACCAGTACCCGTATGCCGTCAACGACCGGGATGTCGGTGGGAGTTCCCTCGTTCCACACCCATTCACCACTCGGGTTCACGAGGTTGAAGGCACCGGTGGTCGGCACCTGGCCCGGGGCGTCCCGGCACACCGCCGCCTCCTGCGCGGAGGGTGCCTGTCCGGGCACGTGTCCGCCGCCGATGAGGACGTCGGCGAGGAGGGTGTGCAGCTGGAAGTTGTCGCCGATGCCGGTCATCCGGAGCAGGTAGCCGGTGCCGGTGGGGCGGTGCAGGACGAGGAGGGGTTCGTCGTCGAGGACGACGAGGGCGTAGCGCAGGCACTTGAATTCGTGGCCGGACGCCTCCCGTATCTCGTGCAGGGCGCGCAGGAGTCCGAGGCGCACTTCGGGCGGGAGGGTGGTGCGCACCACGTGGTGGTTGAGCATGGCGTTGGAGGCCATCTCCCACTGCGGCAAGGTGATCCAGCCGACGGCGGCGTCCTGTCCGACCCGTTCGAGGGCGGCCTCGGTGAGGGCGGCCGGGTCGGGTTCGGGGAAGTCTCCGCCGCCGGTCGCCGCCCAGCGCTCGCAGAACTCCTGGGCGACACCGACTGCTTCGACCAGCCCCTGGAAGATCTGCGGCGCGCAGCCGCCGGGGTCCGCGCCCCGCTCGACACAGGCGCCGACCAGTACGGCGACCAGCGCGCGGGGGCCGGGCGGCACCGTCGCCAGCAGTGCGGCCAGACGCGGGCCGACCTCGGCGAGGTCGGCGTCCCGCGCGTGCTCGAAGTGCCGTTGGACGTCCTGCATCGCCTGCTGCGCACGCTCGCCGTCCCCCTGACGAACAGCGGTCTCGAAGCCCGCCACCGCGTCGCGGAACCGCGTCCTCCCCTTGCCTGTGAAGATCATGTGGGCAGCCTACCGAGGGGCTCGGTGCCTGGCGGGACCGGGGATGAGCACCACCTCCGGTCCCGCCCGTCCGCACCTTGTCGGCGAACGTTCTTGTGCTGTGGGCGAGTTCAGCGCTTGGCGGCCTTGCGGGTCGCCCGCAGCCACTCCTTGTTCATGCCGGTGATGGAGAACAGCGGGATGCCCTTCGGGCAGGCGGTGGCGCATTCGCCGGCGAGGGTGCAGCCGCCGAAGCCCTCCTCGTCCATCTGCGCGACCATGTCGAGGACGCGGGTCTCGCGCTCGGGTGCGCCCTGCGGGAGGACGTTGAGGTGGTTGACCTTGGCGGAGGTGAACAGCATCGCCGCGCCGTTCGGGCACGCGGCGACGCACGCCCCGCAGCCGATGCACTCGGCGTGCTCGAAGGCGAAGTCTGCGTCCGGTTTGGGTACGGCGGTGGCGTGGGCCTCGGGGGCGGCGCCGGTCGGGGCGGTGATGTAGCCGCCCGCCTGAATGATCCGGTCGAAGGCCGAACGGTCCACCACCAGGTCCTTCACGACCGGGAAGGCGGAGGCACGCCACGGTTCGATGTCGATCGTGTCGCCGTCCTCGAAGGACCGCATGTGGAGTTGACAGGTGGTCGTGCGCTCCGGCCCGTGTGCGTCGCCGTTGATCACCAGGCTGCACGCACCGCAGATGCCCTCGCGGCAGTCGTGGTCGAAGGCGACCGGGTCCTCTCCCTTGAGGATGAGTTCCTCGTTTAGGGTGTCGAGCATCTCCAGGAACGACATGTCCGTGGAGATTCCGTCCACTTGGTAGGTGGACATGGCGCCTTCGGCGTCGGCGTTCTTCTGCCGCCAGACGCGCAGGGTGAGCTTCATGCGTAGCTCCGCTGAGTGGGGTGGACGTACTCGAAGACCAGGTCTTCCTTGTGCAGTACGGGAGATGAGCCGGTGCCGGTGAACTCCCAGGCGGCCGCGTAGCTGAACTCCTCGTCCCTGCGCTCCGCTTCGCCGTCGGGCGTCTGGGACTCCTCGCGGAAGTGGCCACCGCAGGACTCGGCGCGGTTGAGCGCGTCGAGGCACATCAGCTCGGCGAGTTCGAGGTAGTCGACGATGCGGTTCGCCTTCTCCAGCGACTGGTTGAACTCCTCGCCGGTGCCCGGGACTTTGATCCGCCGCCAGAACTCCTCGCGGATCTGCGGGATGCGTTCCAGCGCCTTGCGCAGTCCGCTGTCGGTGCGGGCCATGCCGCAGAACTCCCACATGAGTTCGCCGAGTTCGCGGTGGAAGGAGTCGGGAGTGCGGTCGCCGTCCACCGCGAGGAGCAGGTTGAGTCGGTCCTCGGTCTCCGCCAACACCTCTTGTACGGCGGGGTGTTGGACGCCGATGTCCTCGTGTCCGGGGTTCCGCGCGAGGTAGTCGTTGATCGTCGCCGGGAGGACGAAGTAGCCGTCGGCGAGGCCCTGCATCAGCGCGGAGGCGCCGAGGCGGTTGGCGCCGTGGTCGGAGAAGTTGGCCTCGCCGATCGCGAACAGGCCCGGGATCGTGGTCTGGAGGTCGTAGTCGACCCAGAGTCCGCCCATCGTGTAGTGCACGGCCGGGTAGATCCGCATCGGCACCGTGTACGGGTCCTCGGCGGTGATCCGGGCGTACATGTCGAAGAGGTTGCCGTACTTCTCCTCGACGGCCTTGCGCCCCAACCGCCCGATGGCGTCGGCGAAGTCGAGGTAGACGCCCTGTCCGCCGGGGCCGACTCCCCTGCCCTCGTCGCACACGTTCTTCGCGGCGCGGGAGGCGATGTCGCGGGGCACGAGGTTGCCGAAGGCCGGGTAGATGCGCTCCAGGTAGTAGTCGCGCTCGTCCTCGGGAATCTCGTTCGCGGGGCGCGTGTCGCCCTTGGCCTTCGGCACCCAGATCCGGCCGTCGTTGCGCAACGACTCGCTCATCAGGGTGAGTTTGGACTGGTGGTCGCCAGTGCGCGGGATGCAGGTGGGGTGGATCTGCGTGAAGCATGGATTGGCGAACAAGGCTCCCCGCCGGTGAGCCCGCCAGACGGCGGTGGCGTTGGAGTTCATGGCGTTCGTCGACAGGTAGAAGACGTTGCCGTAGCCGCCGCTGGCGAGGACGACGGCGTCCGCGAAGTACGTGTCGATACGGCCCGTGATGAGGTCGCGGGCGACGATCCCCCGCGCCTTCCCGTCTACGACGATCAGGTCGAGCATCTCGGTGCGCGGGTGCATCTCGATGTTGCCGGCGGCGATCTGCCGGGAGAGGGCTTGATAGGCGCCAAGGAGGAGTTGCTGGCCCGTCTGGCCGCGGGCGTAGAAAGTCCGCGACACCTGCACACCGCCGAAGGAGCGGGTGTCGAGGAGGCCGCCGTACTCGCGGGCGAACGGGACGCCCTGCGCGACGCACTGGTCGATGATCTCGACCGAGATCTGCGCCAGGCGGTGGACGTTGGACTCGCGGGCCCTGAAGTCGCCGCCCTTGACGGTGTCGTAGAAGAGGCGGTGGACGGAGTCGCCGTCGTTGCGGTAGTTCTTCGCCGCGTTGATGCCGCCCTGGGCGGCGATCGAGTGGGCGCGGCGCGGGGAGTCCTGGTAGCAGAACTGGACGACGTGGTAGCCCTGTTCGGCGAGGGTGGCGCCCGCGGAGCCGCCCGCGAGGCCGGTGCCGACGACGATCACCGTGTGTTTGCGGCGGTTGGCGGGGTTGACGAGTTTGGCCTCGAAACGGCGGGTGTCCCAGCGCTCGTTGATGGGGCCGGTGGGCGACTTGGTGTCGGCGACGGGTTCCCCGGTCGTGAAGTCGGCGTATTCAAGGGCCATTTCAGCTCACCACTCCGGTCATGACGCCCACGGGCACGGCGATGAAGCCGGCCGTGAGCAGCAGCGCGAGGACATTGGCGATCGTCTTCAGGGCACGGTCGCGGCTGCGGCTGCCCGCGCCGAGGGTCTGGGCCGCGCTCCAGAAGCCGTGCCGGACATGCAGGCCGAGGGCGAGCATCGCGACGATGTAGATGGTGTCGCCGTACCAGGTCGAGAAGGTGTCCACGACGTTCTGGTACGGGTGGCCCTCCTGGAAGCCGCCGGAGTGCACGGTGCCGGTCGTCAGGTCGAGGATGTGCCAGACGATGAACAGGGCGAGGATAATGCCGCCCCAGCGCATGGTGCGGGTCGCGTAGGTCGCCCGGCGTTTTTTGTGCACGTACTTGCTGGGGCGCGCCTTGATGTCGCGGCGGCTGAGCTGGTACGCGGAGACGGCGTGCGCGATCACGGCGACGACGAGGACGATCCGGATCAGCCAGAGCGTCCACTCGTAGTGCATGAAGGGTTCACCGACGGTGCGCAGCCAGTGGGCGTAGTGGTTGAACTCGCCCGCGCCGAAGAAGATCTTCAGGTTGCCGATCATGTGGACGACCAGGTACAGCAGCATGATCAGGCCGCTGACGGCCATCACCGTCTTCTTGCCGACGGAGCTGTCCCACACCGTGCGCGCCATCGACGGCCGTCGGTCCGTCCGCGTTGCCAGAGCCATGGCAAGCACGCTAAGTGTCAAGGGGCCGATCGGTCCAAGACATGGTCTGCCTGGTTTCCATAGCCTGCGGCTATCGTGGGTGCATGCAGTTCCAGCAGCTCCAGTACTTCGTGGCGGTCGCCGAGACCCGGCACTTCACCCGGGCCGCCGATCTCGTCCATGTCGCACAGCCGTCGCTGTCCCAGCAGATCAAGGCGCTGGAGCGGGAGCTGGGCGCGGATCTGTTCCTGCGGGCCCGCGGCAACATCACGCTCACCGACGCGGGCGAGGCGCTGCTGCCGCTGGCCCGCCGCATCCTGGCGGACGCGGACACGGCCCGGCACGAGGTGCAGGAGCTGGCCCAACTCCGCAGCGGCCGGATCAGGTTGGGCGCGACCCCGAGCCTCTGCACGGGCCTGCTCCCGGACGTCCTGCGCGCCTTCCACGACCGTTATCCGGGCATCCGGCTGCTGATCGAGGAGGGCGGTTCGCACGATCTCGTACGCGAACTCGCGCGCGGGGCGCTCGACTTGGCGTTGGTGGTGCTGCCGTTGCCCACGCCCTCACCCGCGTTGACGACGGTGGAGCTCCTGCGCGAGGACCTCGTGGTCGTCTCCTCCCCGGAGGCACCGGCGCCGGGCCGCGGCCGTACGGTGCGCATCTCCGACCTGGAGGGCGAGCGCCTGGTGATGTTCCGCCACGGCTACGACCTGCGCGAACTGACCGTCGCCGCCTGCCGCGCCGAGGGCTTCGAACCCGACTTCGCGGTGGAGGGCGGCGAGATGGACGCGGTCCTCGGTTTCGTCCGGGCGGGGCTCGGCGTGGCCGTCGTTCCGCGCATGGTCGCGACGAAGTCGGGGCGGGGGTTGCGGGTGACCTCGCTGGCGCGGCCCGGGCTGCACCGGACGATCGCGCTCGCGCATCGCAGTGATGTGGCTCCACCGAGGGCTGCGCGGGAGTTGCAGCGGATGTTGTTGGAGAGGTGACAACCGGGCGCCGGGGTACGGGAGTTCATCGCTCCTCGGCGCCCGGGTGGCTCACCAGGTCGGGATGAACCCGCCGTCGATCACCAGGTCGCTGCCGGTCAGGTTCGCCGCTCGGTCGCCGGCGAGGAACAGGACCACGTCGGCGATCTCGGCGGGCTTCGAGAAGCGGCCGGTGACGGTAGCGGCGGAGGCCTGGGCCACTACCTGTTCGGGGGTGAGGCCGGCTGCGGCCGAGACCGTCGCGGCGACGCCACCGCCGCCGAGCCACAGTTCCGTCTCGACCGGGCCGGGGCTGACCGTGTTGACGCGGATGCCCTTCGGGCCGACCTCCTTGGACAGGGCCTTGGAGAAGGCGACCAGGGCGGCCTTGCCCGCGCTGTAGTCGATGACCAGCGGGTCGGGCAGGGTGGCGTTGACCGAGCCGATCGTGATCACGGAGCCTCGCCCTGCGGCCAGCATCAGGGGGAGGGCGGCGCGGGTGACGCGTACCGCCGTGAGGAGGTTCAGGTCGAGGGTGCGCGCCCAGTTCTCGTCGGTCACGGAGAGGAAGCCGCCGGTGCGGGGCGGTGCCGTACCGACGTTGTTCACGAGGATGTCGACGCGGCCGTCCGCCGCCTCGATCAGCCGCTCGGCCGCACCCGGTTCCGCGAGGTCCACGGGCACCCAGGTGACCGGGAACTCCTTGACCAGCGCGTCCAGCCCCTCGGTCGTCGTACGGGACCCGGCGACGACGCTCGCGCCCGCGCCGGCCAGCGCCTTCACGACCGCCAGCCCGATGCCCTTGCTGGCGCCCGTCACCACGGCGGTCCTGCCCTGCAGTTCGGTACTCATCGAGCCCAACTCCTTCGGTGAGACGCGGGAGGCTGTTCGGCCGCCATGAGGGCATCCTCTCCCGCCGACGCCCCTCGCACAGGTCCTACTCGATGTCCGGCGGCACCGGAGTCCCCTGGTGGTAGAACATCCGCCAGGCCGGGGGCGAGGAGGGTGCCCGTGATGGCCGGCGGCCCGAGGCGCCGATCTCCACGAACTCGGGGTCCAGCAGCCGGACGGCCTCGCTGCGGGAGGCGCGGACGGCCGGGTCCAGAAGGGCCAGTTCGCCCGCGATCGCTTCGTTCACGGCGTCTGACGCACGCGCTTCACTCACCCGCACATGATCACCCTCGAACCCTGGCCTCCCGCAACCGACTTGTGCCCTCAGCCGGTCGCGTCCACCAGCGCCAGGTCGTGCAGCCGCTCCGGCGGGCCCGGGCGGGCGTAGAACCAGCCCTGGGCCGTGTCGCAGCCCAGTATGCGGAGCTGTTCGGCCTGGGCGCCGGTCTCGACGCCCTCGACCGTCACCGCGAGGTTCAGGCTGTGGGCGAGGGAGACGATGCCCTCGACGATCTTGAGGTCGACGGGGTCGGCCGGGAACTGCTGCATGCTCTGGGTGAAGGAGCGGTCCAGCTTGAGGATGCTGACCGGCAGGCGGCGGAGGTTGGCCAGGTTCGAGTAGCCGGTGCCGAAGTCGTCCAGGGCGATGTCGACGCCCATCTCGGCGAGGCGCCGCAACGGCTTCAGGAGGTCGTCGTCGGCGCCGATCAGGGCCGACTCCGTGACCTCCAGGCAGAGCGCGTCGGGGGCGACGCCGGTGCGCTCCAGGATGTCGACGGTGTCCTGGACCAGGCCGGGGTGGGTGAGCTGGCAGGGCGAGAGGTTGACGTTGATGCGCAGGGGGACGGCGTCGCCGTACGTCTCACGCCAGGCGCGGGCCTGTCGTACGGACTGTTCCAGGACCCAGCGGCCCAACGGGACGATGAGGCCGGTGTGTTCGGCGAGCGGGATGAAGCGGTCGGGGCCGAGCACGCCGTGCTGCGGGTGCAGCCAGCGGACGAGGGCCTCGGCGCCGCGCACGCTGCCGTCGCCGAGGTGGACCAGCGGCTGGTACTCGATGAAGAACTCGTTGCGGTCCAGGGCGGCCGGCAGGGCCGTGGTGAGGCCGTGGCGGGTGATCGCGCGGGCGTCGGCCTCCGGGTCGGCGAGTTCGAAGCGGTTGCCGCCCGCGGACTTGGCCCGGTACATGGTGATGTCGGCGCTGCGCAGCACCTCCGCGGGGCCGCGCTCGCCTGCCGGGCCCTCGACGATGCCGATGGAGCCGCGCACGGTGAGGTCACGGCCGTCGATGCTGACGGGGGTGATCAGGGCGTTCATGATGCGGCCCGCGAGTTCGTCGACCTCGCGCTCGGTGTCGGGGCCTGTGGTCAGCGCGACGAACTCGTCGCCGCCGAGCCGGGCGACCATCTCGCCGGGTGCGGTCGCGCACGACTGCAGCCGGTCGGCGACCTCGACGAGCAGCCGGTCGCCGGCCGCGTGGCCGAGGCTGTCGTTGATGGTCTTGAAGCCGTCGAGGTCGAGGTAACACAGGCCGAACCGCTGGTTGTTGCCCGCGCCGAGCGCCTTCTCCAGGCGCTCGAAGAACAGGGTGCGGTTCGGGAGGCCGGTGAGGGCGTCGTGGGTCGCCTCGTAGCGCAGCCGTAGGTTCAGCAGCCGGCGCTCGGTGGTGTCCTCCATGAGGGCGAGCTGGTACTGGGGGTTGCCGTCGGCGTCGCGCAGGAGGGAGACCGTGAGGTTGGTCCACAGGACCGTTCCGTCAGGCCGGTAGAACGCCTTCTCGACGTGGTAGTGCTCGCGCTCGCCGCGGACGAGTTCGTCGTAGAGGGTCCAGGTCTGGGGCGCGTCGTCCGGGTGGGTCCACTCGCGGACGTTGCGGCCGCCCATGGTCTGGTCGTTGATGCCGAACATGCGCAGCAGCGCGCCGTTGACCTGGAGGATGTTGCCGTCGAGGTCGGCCATGCCGATACCTATGGCCGCGCCCTCGAAGACCGCGCGGAAGCGGGCCTCGGTCGCGTGCAGGGCCTGTGCGACGACGCCCTGGGCCTGGAGGGCGGCCACGGAGATGGCCTCCTGCTCGGCCAGGGTGCGCTCGCGCAGTGCCTGGGCGAAGCCGGCGGCCATGGCGTGCTGGAGGCGGGCCGAGCGGATCCGCAGGTCCTCCTGGGAGCCGTCGCCGCCGCAGTAGAGCACCAGGTAGGCGTCGACGCACTCCAGGCTGCGGGTGAGGGCGTCGGGGTCGGTGCAGTGCGCGGAGACGAGGGCGGAGCCGACCGCCTTGCCCTCCTCGGCCTCGAAGGTCCTGGCGCGCAGCGCCTCGCTCAACCGCCGTGCCAGCGGCAGGAGAAGCTCCTCGAACTCGGGCCGGGTCAGCGACGTGGAGGTCGCCGGGAACACCGCCCTGCTCCAGATGGTCGCGAACCTGCGCAGTCTGTCCTCCGGCCCGTCCGGCTCGGCGATCACGCCGCGCGTCCTACGCCGGCGAATCCGGAGAAGGAGTACGGATCCTCGTCCTCCAGCACTGTGTCCGGCCGCCACTCCGGCATCGGCACCAGTCCCGGTTCCACCATGTCGTACCCCTCGAAGAACCGCGCGATCTCCTCGCGCGAGCGCATGATCAGCGGATTGCGAATGTCCTTGTACACGTCCACCGCGCCCTCCGCCCGCTCCGGTGGCAACGGGATTCCCTCGTACGAGGCATGCGTGAGGATCAGCAGGCTGCCGGGCGCGAGTGCCTCGCGCAGCTGTGCCACCGCTCCGTACGGGTCGTCCGCGTCTTCCACGAAGTGCAGTATGGCAACGAGAAGCAGCGCCACTGGCCGATTCACGTCGATCAGCCGCCGCACCTCGGCGCTCGCCAGGATCTCCTGGGGCTTGCGGAGGTCGGCCGCGACGACGTCCGCGGTCGCGTTGCCCGCGAGGACGGCCTGGCTGTGCGCGACCGCCACCGGGTCGTGGTCGACGTACATGACATGGGCGCCGGGGCTGGCCTTCTGGGCGACCTCGTGGACGTTTCCGAAGGTGGGAATTCCGGAGCCGATGTCGAGGAACTGGGTGATGCCCTCGGCGGCCGCGAAGCGTACGGCGCGACGCATGAACGCCCGGTTCGCCTGCATGATCTTGGGAAGTCCCGGGAGGAACTCCATGGCCTTGCGAGCCGCCTCCCGGTCGACCTCGAAGTTGTGCGAACCGCCCAGGTAGTAGTCGTAGATACGCGAAACGCTCGGCACCGAGATGTCGATGCTTCGTGGTGCCCAGGCGGGACGCTCCATGTATCTCTCCAAGGCGTAGGCGATCCGGTGTTCGAGCTGAGGCTACTGATCGCCCGCCAAAGGGTCGAGCGGAAACGGAAATTGACCATCCGTTCCCGCCGATTGCCAGCGGCACGTGCCGAATTGACGTGCGGGGACATGCGGAGAGGCGCGGCGAATGCCGGAATTGGCGCCAGGAAAACGCCAAAGCGGCCCGCCCCCTCCGTGCGGTGCGGAGGGGGCGGACCTGGGGTCGCGCGCGCTGCTGTGTTGTTCGGCATTTCTGTCGCTTGCCCGCGACCCTCCCTTCCGCGTTTCGGGTGCCGAGTGGGCGGGGGGCGATCAACCCTGGGGAGGTTCTCGCTACTCCGCGGGCGCGCCGACCGGCTTGCCTTCAGGGGAGACGGCGTACCAAGTGCCGCCCACGCCCTGTCCGTTGGTCTGTCCGGCGGCCGTGTCACCGGAGAAGGTGTAGATGGGCCAGCAGTTGACGGTCATCTGCTTCACGCCGTCGGAGCGGGTGAAGCCCATGAGGCCCTTCTTCTGCACGCCCTTGGTGTCGCTCGCCGAGACGATGCCGACGGCCGGCCACTTCTTCGCGCAGTCGCCGAGGCAGTTCGAGACCGACTTCGGCCATGCCTTGTCCTTGAGGAAGCGGTAGACCGTGTGGCCGTTCTTGTCGACGACGATGTCGCCGAGCTTGGCGTCCTTGCGGACGGAGAGGCCGGGCAGCGAGGCGAGGGTCGCCTTCTTGCCGTCGGGGGCGAGCGCGTACCACTTGCCGCCCACGCCCTGGCCGTTGACGTCACCGGCGTTGACGTCCTTGGCGTAGCGGTAGGCGGGCCAGCCGCCGATGGTCAGCTGCTTGGTGCCGTCGGTGCGGGTCACCTCGCCGAGGAGGGCCTTGTCGATACCGGCGCCGGCCGTGGCGTCGTCCGCGGGAACCGGCGGCCAGGCGGTGGCGCAGTCGCCGTCGCAGTTCGACTTGGGGGGATTGGCCGTGTCGGCGTCGAAACGGTAGAGGGTCAGACCCGCACCGTCGCTCAACACCTTGCCGAGGTCGGGGTTGTTGGCAACGGTCAACTGGCCCGCGGGCTCGGCGGCGGCGGCCTGCTGGCCGTCGGCTCCGTACCCGTTGCCGGCACCGGTGCTGGCGCTCGCCGTGGCACCGACGCTTCCGTAACCTCCGGCCGCCGCCGTGGCACCGACGTTCTGTGCCGCAGAGGAAGGCGTGGTCACATTTTCCGAACCGCACGCCGCCGTCAACGCCATGACGGACACGGCCGTCGCCGCGAGTGAGGCGCTCCGCCAGGAGGTCTTCATCGTCAACTCCCCATAATCACCTGGATGTTGCAGCGCCCGTCTGTGCCGCCGCACGGTCCTAGGTACGGGTGGGGACCACGGAAGTGTTCAACCGCCGCACAAATTTCTTTCCGACCCCTGTGACCCGGCGGCTCCTTCTCGTACGCCCGTGCGCATCCGGCCATGTCCGGCGGCCGGTGCGTCAAACGGCCGCACCCCGTCTTCCACTCCTTCGGGGCATTCCTCCCGCGCCCCGGCGCGCCCCCGCCCGCGAGGCCTCATGATCTCCGTCGTGCATGGACCCGAACCGACCCGAACCGCCCTCGCCGCAAGGGTGTTGACCCTGGTGACGCTGACATGGCTGCTGGCGGGCGCACCGGCGGGCCTGGCAGCGGCCGACGCGTGCGCGTACGCCTCGACGGGGCCGGACGGCACGGAGGCGGTGGCGGTGGCCGGCGGCGACTGGCCGACTCCCCCGGTCTGCCCGGAGCCGACCCCGCCGCCGCCCTGCCCCTCGCCGACACCCACCCCGCCACCGCCCAAGCCGACACCGCCTCCCCCGCCGAAACCCACCCCGACCCCGACCCCCAAGCCGACGCCGAAGCCCCGGCCCACGCCGAAGCCCACCCCGCCACCGCCCGCCCCGGCGCCGCGGCCGGCCCCCGCGGCTCCGGTACCCCGGGTGATCCCGACACCCACGCCCACACCGACGCCCACTCCGACTCCGACTCCAACGCCCAAGCCCACCCCGCATCCCTCGGCGTCCCCGGTGAGTTATCCGAAGTACCACTCCCAGCCGAGTCCGCGGCCGGCCCCCAACCGGACGCCGCCGGTCGTCTACGTCCTGCTCATCACCCTGCCCGCGGTGGTCGCCATCGTCGCGCTGCGTCCACGCTGATCCCCGGAGGAACCTCTTGTCGGAATGGCTTGTTCTCGTCCTCGCGATGGCGGCGGCCTGTGTCGTCGTCGTCATCGTCACCTTCCTGCGCGAACGCTCGGCGTCCGAGGACGAGGACCCCAGTGAGACCCCGGACGTCATCGAGTACATGACGATGTGGATCGGCGTGGTGTACGCCATCGTCCTGGGCCTCGCGATCGCCGGTGTCTGGGAGGCCCGCAGCGCCGCCCAGGACCACGTACAGGCGGAGGCGCAGGCGCTGCACGAGATCTCGGAGCGGGTGCGGGTCTATCCGCCGGCCGAGCGTGACCGCGTGCGGGCCGACGTCGAGGCCTATGTCTCCCAGGTCGTCAACGTCGAGTGGAAGACGATGGCCGACCACGAGAAGCTCACCCAGCGCGGCACCGACCTCCTGCAGCGCATCCGCGCCGACGTCACCGACTACCGGCCGACGACGGACTTCCAGGCGCAGGCCTACCAGCCGCTGGTCGACCAGGTGACCGCCGTGGACTCGGCACGCAACGCCCGTTCGGACTCCACGGGGGCGACCATGCCGTCGGTGGTGTGGTTCGGGCTGCTCGCCGGGGCCGTGATCACCATCGGCATGGTGTTCGCGCTGCAGATCCGGCGTACGACACGGGAGCTGATCCTCGCCGGGCTGTTCTCGGCGCTGATCGCGTTCCTGCTGTTCCTGATCTGGGACTTCGACGCGCCGTACAGCCGCGGTATCACGGCCTCGGCGCAGCCGTTCCTGAACCTCTTCCCGCACATCAAGGACTGACGGCCCCTCACCGGAGCAGGCCATCGGGGGACGTCCGCCACGCCGCGGGCGTCCCCCGGTCGCACGAACGGGGTCCCCTGTGCGGCCCACACGATTGCCCCATTCGCGCGACTGCGATCGCGGGAGCGCACACATGTTCCTAGCGTTTCGGTCATCGAGGTGCATTTACGGCGCAAGCGGAAAAGGTCCGCTGCTGCTCCTCGGGGACCCGGAGGAATCACCATGCGCGCGATACGCGTCGCTTCGGCCGCACTGCTGGGCATCAGCGCCCTCGCCCTGTCCGCGCCGGTCGCCGTCGCGAAGGGCGACGGCAACCACAACATCACGCCGTTCGGCTTCAGCATCCTGCCCTCGACGATCGCGGCGGGCGGCCAGGTGACTCTGCAGCTCGACCGTGACCAGGGGGGCTGCAAGGGCTCCGCCACGGTCTCCTCCGGGGTCTTCGACACCGTCCGGATCTCGCCGGGGCAGTCCTCGGCGTCGGCGATGGTCGACTGGGACGCGCGGCCGGGGGCGGTGTACCAGGTGACGTTCACGTGTGACGGCGTGAGCGGCTCCACGGGTCTGACCATCGCGTCGGGCCGCACGAACAACAACATCCAGCCGCTGCAGCCGGCCCAGCAGATTCCGCGAGGGGTCCACGCCGGTGAGGGCGGCAGCATCGCCGGCTTCGACCTCAAGGAACTCGGCATCGGCGCGGCCCTCATCGCGGGCTCGGTGGGAGCGGCGTACCACTTCTCCCGCCGCCGCACCGGAGAGGACGGCGCCTGACCTCGGCACCACCCGCACAGGCCTTCGCCCCGGAACCCGCAAGGGTCCGGGGCGAAGGCCTGTCACCTGCGCCTGAACTCCGAAGGGGAGGAGGTCAGATCCCGCGCTCGGTGCGGCGGCGCATCCAGAACACCCCGCCGGCCACGACGGCCGCGGCGACCAGGCCGCCGCCGATCGCCATGTCGGTCGGGGTCGCCCCGGCGCTGCTGCTGCCGCCGAGCCCGCCGCGGACACCGCCGATGACGGTGTAGGCGTCGTCACGGGTGAGCGAGGAGCCGTTGGAGCAGCGGACCGTGATGCTGTACGAACCCGGGGTGGCCGACCGGCTGATCCTGGCCGTGCCGCTGGACGTCGTACCGGAGCCGCCGAGCAGGGACAGGTTGGCGGGGCGTTCGAACCCCGGTGAGGTGGCGATGGCGTTGCCGCCGCTGAAGCAGCCGTCGACCGTGACGGTGAGCTGTCCGCCGCGGGCGATCACGCTGGGCAGGGCGACGATGTTGCTGGGGCTGGCGCCCATGCCGTCCGCGACGGCCACCGGGGCGGCGAGCCCCAGGACGGCCACCGCGGCACCGGCGGCAGCCAGGGCACGAGTAGTACGCATGTCATCCTCCGCGGAAGGCGCCCCGGGACCCGTCCCCGGTCGATCGGCGAGAAAACGCCTCCCAGACGCACCCTCAGATGCCTTGCGCGCGCCCGCATTTCGAGAATGGTCCGTCCTGGTGAGAGGACACGCCGGAGGGAAAGCGCACAATCGGATATTGCCGCAGGTCACACACCGTCAGAAAATTCCTGTGGGCGCCAACTCGTATGGCGCACATAAGGATGACCGGGCCACCCGTTCGCGCTTCCCCCGTCGCCGGTTCCGTCTTCGGCATTTAGCGTTCTCGTATGCGCGATTGACGTGGCGACGGCCGCGTCGAGAGGGGATGGCGAATGTCTGCGTCGGAGCTGTCCGAGCTTGCCGAAGAGGAGGAGCGGCAGAAGAAGCGCGCCCCATGGGGAGTGATAGCGCTTGTTCTGCTGACCGGTCTCGCGCTCATTCGGAATGGTTCCGGGGAGTTCGACGTCGGGCCGCCGCAGCCGGCCTCCGCCGCGGCCGCGGACGCCCGGACCGGCCACACCACGTTCGGCAAGGTCCCGGCCCCGCTGCCGTACTCCGTCGCCGACCGGGTGCGGATCCCCGCGATCCGGGTCGACGCCCCGGTCATGCCGGTGGGCCTGGACGCGGACGGCTGGGTCGGCGCCCCGCCGCCGGAGGACCCGAACCTGGCGGGCTGGTTCACCGGCGCCGTCTCCCCCGGCGAAAAGGGCACGGCGGTCGTCGTCGGCCACGTCGACAACAAAATGGGCCCCGCCGTGTTCTACGGACTCGGGGCCCTCAAGAAGGGAAATCGCGTCGAGGTCGAGCGCAAGGACGGAAAGACCGCCGTATTCGAGATCTACGGCATCGAGGTCTTCGAGAAGAAGGACTTCCCCGGCGACCGCGTCTACGCGTCCAAGGGAACTCCGGAACTCCGCGTCATCACCTGCGGCGGCGGTTTCTCCAAGCAGAACGGCTACGACGGGAACGTCGTCGTCTTCGCCCGCCTGGTCGAGGTCCGCTGAGCGTTCCCCGGCCGGGCGGGCGAAAAGCCCGTCAGGTGGTGGTGCGCCGACGCGGCAGCGTCATGTGGTAGCCGGAGTCCAGGAGGTGCGGCAGGTATTCGCGCAGCGCCTTCACGCTCTGGGTCCGGTCGCCCCCGGCGTCGTGCGAGAGCACCACGACGCCGGGGGCGGCGCCGTCCTCGACCGCGTTGACGATGTGGGGGACGCCGGGGGTGTCCCAGTCGAGGGTGTCGACGGTCCACGCGAGGGGTTCCATGCCCATCTCGGAACCGAGCTGGAAGGCGGCCCGGTTCCAGGCGCCGTAGGGCGCGCGGAACCACTGCGGGCGTTCGCCGTAGGCGTCCTCGATGACGTCGCTGGTGCGTTCCATCTCCGAGCGGATCTGACCGCGGGTCATCTTGGTGAGCAGGGGGTGGGACCAGGTGTGGTTGCCGACGATGTGGCCCTCGTCGGACATGCGGGCGAGGATGTCCCGGTTCCAGTCGGCCATCTCGCCGCACACGAAGAACGTGGCACGGACGTCGTACTCGGCGAGGGTGTCGAGGATGTGCGGGGTGTAGCGGGGGTCGGGTCCGTCGTCGAAGGTCAGGACCATGGTGTTGCCGCGTCCCGACATGCGCAGGAACGGCTCGTGCCGCACCGGGACACGGGCGGGGGCGGCGTGGGGTGCGCCGTATCCGGCCACGGGCTGGAGGCGGTAGGAGGAGGGCTTGCGTGCGAGGCGCGGCGGGGGCCCGGCTGCGGGGGCGGCGGCCCGGACCGGGGCGTCGTCCGAGAGTCCGGAGTACAGCAGACCGGCGGTGCCGGCCGCCCCGACGGCGGCGGCGCCGGCGAGCAGGGCCCGTCGGCGCGTGAGCGACTGATCCTTCTTCATGACTCATCAGTCGCCCGCGCGGGACCCGGCGCCCCACGGCAACACCGGTGCGGCGGCAGGAAAACACCCGCCCGGCCCAGTTCTTGCGCGCTCAGCGGCGCCGGACGAGGGGGAACGGCAGGGTCTCACGGATCGTCAGACCGGTGAGGAACATGACGAGTCGGTCGACGCCGATGCCGAGTCCGCCGGTGGGCGGCATCGCGTATTCGAGGGCGTCCAGGAAGTCCTCGTCCAGTTCCATCGCCTCGGGGTCTCCCCCGGCGGCGAGCAGCGACTGGGCGGTGAGGCGGCGGCGCTGCTCCACCGGATCGGTCAGCTCGGAGTAGGCGGTGCCGAGTTCGGTGCCGAAGGCCACCAGGTCCCAGCGTTCGGCCAGCCGGGGGTCGGTGCGGTGCTGGCGGGTGAGCGGGGAGACGTCGGTCGGGAAGTCCTTGTAGAAGGTCGGCAGCCGGGTCGGTTCCTCCACGAGCCGTTCGTACATCTCCAGTACGACGTCCCCGCGGCCGTCGTCGGCGCCGTACGGCACACCCGCGCGGTCGCACAGCCGATGCAGGCGGGCGAGTTCGGTGTCGGCGTCGATCTCCTCGCCCAGCGCCTCAGAGATCGCGCCGTGGACGGTCTTCACCGGCCAGGTCCCGGAGATGTCGTACTCCTCGCCGTCCTTGCGGGCGACGGGCGAGCCGAAGGCAGCCATGGCCGCACCCTGGACGAGTTCGCGGACGAGGTCGAGCATCACGTCGTAGTCGGCGTACGCCTGGTAGGCCTCCAGCATCGTGAACTCGGGGTTGTGCTTGTAGGAGACGCCCTCGTTGCGGAAGGTGCGGCCCATCTCGAAGACCTTCTCCAGGCCGCCGACGCAGAGCCGCTTCAGGTACAGCTCGGGGGCGATGCGCAGATACAGGTCGAGGTCGTAGGCGTTGATGTGGGTGGTGAAGGGGAGGGCGTTGGCGCCGCCGTGGATCTGTTGCAGCATCGGGGTCTCCACCTCCAGGTACCCGCGCTCCAACAGGCCCTGGCGCAGGGCCTGTACGGCGGTGGAGCGGGCCCGGACGACGTCCCGGGCGGCGGGGCTCGCGACGAGGTCGAGGTAGCGCATGCGGACCTTGGCCTCGGGGTCGGTGAGGCCGCGGTGTTTGTCGGGCAGCGGGCGCAGGCACTTGCCGGTGAGCTGCCAGGAGGTGACGAAGACGGTGGGTTCGCCCTTGTCGCTGGTGCCCGCGCGGCCGGTCGCGGTGATGTGGTCGCCGATGTCGGTGTCGGTGACGAAGCGGTCGAGGCCGGGGCCCGACTCAGCGCGGGTCAGGGCGAGTTGATGGTCGCCGGACCAGTCGCGCAGGGTGAGGAAGACGATGCCGCCGAGGTCGCGCACGAGCATCACCCGCCCGGCGACGGTGACTTGGTCCCCCGTGCGGACCTCGGCGAGGGTGTGGGTGCGCTGCGGAACGCCGACCGGGTACGGGTCGATGCCGGCGGCGCGGAGGCGGTCGAGCTTGTGGTGCCGGACGCGGACCTGTTCGGGCAGGCCGCTCTCAGGACCCTCGTCCTCGCTGTCGAGGTCGAGCGCGGACAGAGGCGGCAGACCTGCCGTGGTCGCGGGCCGCGGTCCGCTCTTCTGGTGCCCCTTTCCCCAGAGTTGGCGCAGTGACGGTACGGAGACGAAGCCCTCAGCGATGCCGGAGGCGAGGCTGATGCGGGCGAGGGAGGCGGTCTCGCCGTAGCAGATGAAGCGGGGGTACCACTCGGGGTGGTACTTGGCGTTGGAGCGGTAAAGGGCTTCCAGTTGCCACCACTTGGAGAAGAAGAGCAGGAGGCGGCGCCACAGGCGGAGGACCGGGCCCGCGCCGATGCGGGCGCCCTCCTCGAAGGCCGAGCGGAACACGGCGAAGTTGAGGGAGATGCGGTGGACGCCCAACTTCGGTGCGGCGGCGCAGAGTTCGGCGACCATGAACTCCATGACGCCGTTCGGGGCCGTGCGGTCGCGGCGCATCAGGTCGAGGGAGACGCCGTCGCTGCCCCAGGGGACGAGGGAGAGCAGGGCGAGCAACTTGCCGTCCTCGTCGAGTGCTTCGACCAGGAGGCAGTCGCCGTCGGCCGGGTCGCCGAGGCGGTCCAGGGCCATGGAGAAGCCGCGTTCGGTCTCGGTGTCGCGCCAGGCGTCGGCGCGGTCGACGACCTCCTCCATCTCCGTGTCCGTGAGCGTGGCGTGGCGGCGGATGCGGCAGGTGGCACCGGCGCGGCGGACCCGGCCGACGGCCTGGCGGGTGACGCGCATGTCGCGGCCGGCGAGGTCGAAGTCGGCGACGTGCAGGATGGCCTCGTCGCCGAGTTGGAGGGCGCCGAGTCCCGCGCGGGCGAAGGCTTTCGCCCCGTCCTCGGAGGCGCCCATCACGGCGGGGGCCCAGCCGTGGCGGCGGGCCACGTCCAGCCAGGCGGCGATGGCGTGCGGCCAGGCCTCGCGGTCGCCGACCGGGTCGCCGCTGGCGAGGCAGACGCCGGCCTCGACGCGGTAGGTGACGGCGGCCTTTCCGCTGGGCGAGAAGACGACGGCCTTGTCGCGCCGGGTGGCGAAGTAGCCGAGGGAGTCGTGGCCGCCGTAGGTCTTCAGGAGGGCGCGGATGCGGTCCTCCTCGTCGCCGTGCAGGGCCGCTTCGAGGCGTTGGGAGCGGAAGAGGACGGTGGCCGCGTTCAGGAGGGCGAGCGCGCCGAAGAGGCCGAGGAGGAAGGACACGGCTCGGGGCGGGCGGCCGTTGAAGGAGCGGTCGGAGACCAGGCCGCCGCAGACGCGGTTGGCCGCCAGGGCCAGGTGCTGGCTCTCGGGCAGGGTGCCGGGGAACAGGGAGACCAGTCCCCAGCCGGCGAGGATCGCCACGGCGAGCCCGCCGAACAGGACGGCGAGGGCTCGTCGTACCGCCGCGCGTCGGGAGGCTGCGTAGAACTGTCGGCGCGCCACGATCAGCAGGACCAGCAGCAGGACGCACACGATGAGGGACGGGAGGGACGCGGCGTACAGGCCGAGAGCCACGCCCAGGGCGTCCGTGAGGACCAGCAGGCCGAGGTAGACGACGACCAGCCACCAGGCGATCCTCTTGCGGGCCGCGGTAGCGGCGGCGAGCAGGAAGAGGAAGACGGCGTAGGCGAGGTTGGCGCTGACGGGGACGATCAGGAGGTCGAGGAAGCGGACCACCGGGCGCAGTACGCGGCGCAGCGGGGCGATGAAGGCGAGCAGGACGCAGAGCAGGCCGAGGGCGCCGAAGAAGGTCGCGAAGCCTTCGGGCACCCGGCTGAGGAACCCGTTGCCGGGCGGTCGTATCGGACCCTTGGTGTCCTTGGGCCTGGCGGCCTCCACCGTGGCAGTCATGGTTCCGACTGTAGGAACAGGGCGGGCGGCGCGCCCGTCGAGCGCTCCCGGGCGGGTTCAGGACCTGCGGGTTCCGATAGCCTCACGGCCGTGACGGAACAGCACTCAACTCAGTTCGAGCGGGGCACGGACGGGCCCAAGGTGATCGTGGCCGGAGTCGACGGCTCCGACTCCTCCCTCCGGGCCGCGTCCTACGCCGCGGGCCTGGCCAGACGCCAGGGCGCGCTGCTCGCCCTCGTGTACGTGCAGCCGGTACTGGCGGCGGGCGCGGCCATGGGAGCACCGGTCGCCGACACCACCGACGAGATCGCCGAGAACCTCGTCGCCCAGATCCGCCACGAGACCGAGCGCGTGAAGGGGATATTCGACATCCGCTGGGAATTCCACACGTTCCGCGGCGACCCCTACGGCGGCCTGGTCAAGGCGGCCGACGAACTCAAGGCCGACGCGGTCATCGTGGGCGCCTCGGAGCAGGCGGGGCACCGGATCATCGGCTCGGTGGCGGTGCGGTTGGTGAAGGCGGGGCGGTGGCCGGTGACGGTCGTACCTTAGAGAGCCGTACTGAGCCCTCAGAGGGAGCGCAGGAACTGCCCGAGGAGCGGGTTGAACTCCTCGGGCTTCTCCATGTTCGGGTAGTGGCCGACGCCTTCGATGGTCGCGGCGCGGCCGTTGGGGACCGTGTCGGCGAAGCGTTGGGCCATGGCGATGCTGTCCGGCCAGTCGGCGGCGCCGTGGATGGCCAGCACCGGGACGTCCAGCTTCGGGACGCCGGACCACGGGTCGGGCAGCGGGACGTACCAGTCCTTCTCGCCCGGGGTGTGCTTGGAGATCGTGTGGGCGGTCAGTTCGCGCAGGCGGCGGATGACCGTCGGGTCGACCTCGGCCACCGCGCGGCGCGGGCCCGCCACCCCCTGCGTGAACTGGTCGAGCCAGGCCGGGATGTCGCCGGCGGCGAGCAACTGCCCGGCGCGGGCGGTGTGTTCCAGCAGCTCGGGGTCCTTGTACTCGAACGCGCTCGTGCCGCCGCCGCTGACGACGATCGCGCGGACCAGTTCGGGGTGTTCCAGCGCGGTGTCGGTCGTGACGCCCGCGCCCATGGACAGGCCGACCAGGACCGCGGGCCCCAGGTCGAGGTGGCGCAGGAGACCCGCCAGGTCGTCGGCCCAGCGGAACGGCGCGCTCGCGTTGGCCGAGAAGCCGTGGCCCCGGATGTCGGGCGCGATGACGCGGAAGTCGGCGGCCAGGGACGGTAGTTGGTCGTCGAAGACCCGGTGGTCGGCGAAGCCGGAGTGGAGGAGGACCACGGGGTCGCCGGTGCCCACGTCGAGGTAGGCGAGGTCCCCGTCGGCAGATGCGAAGAAGCTCAGTTCCGAAGCAGCTGTCATGACAACCAAGGTGTCATCCTGGCCGGATTTTGGCAACCCAGGTGTCATGATGAGGCCGTGAACGACTCCCCTTCCCCGGCTCCCGCTCCCCTCTCCCCCGACGAACTCGGCCACCGCCTCACCGAGGTGTTCGACCTCGTCGGCCCGCTCTACCGGCGCGCCGCGCGCAAGGTCGAGCAGGCCGAACCGGTCGAGGGCGTGTCCGCGGGCGTGCGCGCCGTCCTGAACCTGCTGCGCCTGCACGGGCCCATGACGGTTCCTCAGATGGGCCGCGACCAGGCACTGAGCCGGCAGTTCGTGCAGCGCATGGTCAACGACGCGGCGGCACACGGCTGGGTCGAGAGCGTCCCGAACCCGGCGCACCAGCGGTCCTCCCTCATCCGGCTGACCGACACCGGCCGCTCGACCATCACCGATGTCCTGGGCCGCGAGCACTACTTGATGCGCCAGGTCGGCGGCGAGCTGACGGAGGCCGACGTCCGCGCGTGCGCGAAGGTGCTCGCCCAGATGCTGGAGACCTTCGCGCACGTCGACGTCGACTGACCCCCGGGCCTACTTCCCCATCACCAGCCCGTCCTTCGCCGCGCCCCGGCTCAGCACCACCTCGCGGATGCGGTCGCGGTCGCCGGTCAGGTCGGCGCCCTGGCCGATCGCCTGGTTGACGTCGACGACCCGGCCCGCGTCGATGTCGAACAGCTGCGGGACGAACTCCGCCTTCGTCACCTCCCAGCGCCCTCCGTGCCGGGCGGGCGGCACGAAGGTGAAGCGGCCGAGGGTGCTCAGGTTGCCGCCGGGGTCCTGAGTGCCCGCGTTGTCGTACATCTCGCCGGTGATCTGGTCACCGAGCCCGTAGACCACCCAGGTGCCGTTCACCTTCTCGTACGGCTGCGGGGCGTGGGCCTGGGTGCCGAGGATCAGGTCGATGTCGGGGCGGCCGCCGGTGCGGGCGGCGGTGAGTTCACTGGCCAGCGCGAGCTGTTGCGGGTCGGGCGCGTTCTGGCCCGCCGTGCCCCAGCGCAGGGAGACGACCACCACGTCGGCGCCCGCGCGACGGGCCGCCCGCGCGTCGGCGAGGACGCGGGCGGGGTCGAGGAGGTTGACGGCCCAGGGCTCGGCCGGCGGGAGCGGGACGCCGTTCGTGTCGGCGGTGTACGCGAGGTGGGCGACCTTCGCCGGACCGGCGCGCAGCAGGGTGACCGTGCGCGCCTCGGCGTCGGTGCGCGCCGTCCCCGTGTGCCGTACGCCCGCGCGGTCCAGGGTGTCGAGGGTGCGCTGGATGCCGACGGTCCCGGCGTCGAGGCTGTGGTCGGACGCGGTGGAGCAGCTGTCGTAGCCGGTCGCGGCGAGGCCCTGGGCCGCCTCGGGCGGGGAGGTGAGGGCGGCGGTGCCGGTGGCGGAGTCGCCGTAGACGCTCTCGATATGACACAGCGCCAGGTCGGCGTGGGAGACGAGGGGTTGGACCGCGGCGAGCATCGGGCGGAAGTCGTAGCCGGTGCCGCCGGCGTCGAAGCGGGCGCGGTCGACGACGGCGCTCTGCGGGAGGATGTCTCCGGCGGCGACGAGGGTGAAGCCGCGGGCGGCGGGGGGCGCCGGGCGGCCGGTCGCCTCGGAGTCGTGGTGCTGGGCCTGGCAGGCGGCGGCCGCGGTGAGAACGGCGGCGACGGCGACGGCCACCTGCTGTCTGCGTGCGATCATCAATTCACCCCACTGTGGTCATATTTACCCACCAATAGGTATGAACTTCACCGGCCCCGCAAACGACTTCCGGCCTCTGATGACCCGTCCGGTGTGCGCGTGCGGCGGATCGCCGGGGAGCGCGGACCGTTCGTCGCACCGTTCGTCGACGCGATCGACCGTCCGCCGCAAGCCCCTCGTGCGCCCCCTGTCCCCGGACGCCCCCCTGCGATGCCATACGGCCATGACGGCCGGACCCACGCTCAGAGACGGAACGACCGCCGAGCACGAGCTCGCCGCACTGCAGCGCGAGCACGGCAGGCCGCTCTTCGCGCTGCTGCTCCGGCTCTGCGACGGCGACCGCCAGCGCGCCGAGGACCTCGTCCAGGAGACCCTCGTACGGGCCTGGCAGCACCCCGAGGCGCTGCGGGCCGACGCCTTCGAGTCCGTACGGCCCTGGCTGCTGACGGTGGGTCGACGGCTGGCCATCGACGCGCGCCGGGCTCGGCAGGCGCGGCCGCCGGAGGTCGGGGACGCGGTGCTGGAGAACGCACGTGTCTGTGCCGATCACGCGGAACGGTCGGCGGCGACGCTCGATGTGCGGGAGGCTGTGAAGACACTCACTCCGGAGCACCGTGAAGTCCTGGTGCTGGTGTATTTCCACGGGGCGAGTGTTGCGGAGGCCGCGGCGGCACTGGGGATTCCGCCCGGTACCGTGAAGTCCCGCGCGTACTACGCGCTGCGCGCCCTGCGCCGGGTGCTTCCGGGCTATGCGGCCGACCTGCGGTGAAACCAATCCCTTGGTCAAACCTCTGTAAAGCGCCTTGCTCAGAAGCCGGTTGAGTAATCGGCTGTTCCCATCCGTGTTCCGGACTGGGGGGCTCGGGGTTCCTGACGGAGCCCGGGGCCGGGCGACGCGCACGCACCGGAGGAAGGCAGGAAGGGATGCTGCACAGAGGTCAAGAGAGCACGGACGGCACCGGTGGCGGTGAACTCACCGTCCCCATGGCGTGGTTGTACGCCGAGTACATCGCCGACGAGTTGCTGCGGACCGGCGACCTGATGCCGCCGACGTCCTTCGAGTTCCGCGCGGGTCGGGACGCGCTGGCGCTGACCATCTTCCTCTCCGACACGGACGGCGAGTTGTCCGGTATCCGAGTGGTGACCCAGTTGGAGACCTGGCTTTCGCTCACGGCGTACGACCAGCCGTGGCAGGACTGGGTCGCGACACGTATGTCCAGGTTGACGGCCGAGGCCGCCGAATCCGGCGCCGACGCACCGGACTTGGCGCTCGCGGAGGCCGCCTGGCGCTGGCTGGAGGAGACCGAGCTGCTCGCGCCGGATCTGGACGCGGTGCCGGGGCCGGGAGGCGGTCCGGTGACCGGTGAGGACGACGGACCCAAGGTCTGGACGCCCGCCTGGCAGCTGGGTCTGCCGCTCGGCCATCTCGCCATCCATCTTTTTTGAAATGGGACCAATCCGCGGGCTCGGCCGCTCCGAATCAGTTGCTTGGGATTCTGTGTGCCTTGAGTGATTCGACTGTCTGGTGCGTACCGATGGGAGCAAGGAGTAACCCCACCCGCACCTAACGGCACGAGGATTCGGCATGAGGTCCCTGGAAAGGCATCGCGACGTCGGCGCGTACGCGCTCGGCGTGCTGGACGAGGCGGACGCCTTCCGCTTCGAGGATCACCTCATGGAGTGCACCAGTTGCGCGGCTCATGTGACCGAATTCGGTCCCGCCTCACGGCAGTTGATGCTGTACCGGCGTGCGACGCCGCGCTCTGTGCACCCCATGGCACAACCCGGTCCGCGGCTGCTGGACCGGCTGCTCGGCGAGGTGGCCACGCGCCATCGGGCCGGACGGCGGCGGTTTCTGTACGCCGTGGCCGCCTCGGTGGTGTTCGCCGTGGGCGGTCCCGCGGTGGCGACGCTCGCCGCGCACGGCGACGGTGCCGTGCAGCTCACGGCGACCGACGCGAAGTCGGGCGTGTGGGCGCAGGTCACGGCCGCGAACGAGAACTACGGCAGTGATGTGTCCCTGAAGATCAAGGACGGCGCGGGCCCCCGGTCGTGTCGTCTCGTGGTCGTCGGCCGCGACGGTTCCGAGCAGACCGTGACCAGTTGGAACGTCCCCGCGCACGACGCGACGATGATCACGATGCAGGGTGGCGCGGCGATGCACCCCACCGACATCGACCACTACGACGTGCGGACGGCCGACGGACAGCAGCTCGTACGGCTCACCTCTCACTGAAGTCCCGCCCTGCGGCGGCCAGTTGCCGCAGGGCCCGTGCGGACGGCGTCCCCGGATCCGCGGTGACGAACACGACCTGCTGGTCGTCGTACGGGACGGTGAGCACGTCGCAGTTCACCCGCAGCGGACCCGCCTGCGGGTGGGTGAGGGTCTTGGTGCGATGGCCGGGGGCGTGCACCGGATCCGTCTCCCAGATCTGCCTGAACTCCTCGCTGCCGCCGCGCAGTTCGGTCAACAGGCGGGCGAGTCCCGGGTCGTAGGGATAGCGGTCGGCGGCACGCCGCAGCCGGGACACCACGATGTGGCCGAACTCCTCGGCGCTGGAACTCTCCGGGGGCCGCCCCAGGAAGCGCCGACGCGCCAGGTTCGGCCGCGCGTCGAAATCACCCCCGAACACGGCTCCCGCCAGCGGGTTCCAGGCGATGACGTCGTACGTCGCGTCGGTGACGACGGCCGCCGTGTCCGGGATACGGCACAGCAGGTCCGCCACATGCGGGCGGACGGTCCGCACCGGCGCGGCGAGCGGCGTCACCGGTGTCCCCGCCAGCCGGAACAGATGGGTCCGCTCGGCCGGGGTCAGCCGGAACACTCCGCCGAGGGCGTCCAGGATGCGGGGCGACGGGCGCGGCCCACGGCCCTGCTCCAGTCGGGCGTAGTAGTCGACGGACATGTGAGCCAGTTCGGCGACCTCTTCCCGCCGCAGCCCGAGGGTCCGCCGGGACGGTTCACCGGCCAGCCCCACATCGGCGGGGACCAGCGACTCCCGTCGCCCGCGCAGAAATCGGGCCAGCTCCTGTTTCCCGGTCACGGTGCCTCCGTCCGACGGCCTTCCGGCCGCTCTCCCGCTGCCTCTGCCCGCTCGCCGGCTGCCAGGGATCGGCTGTCCCTGGTTCGCCGGCTCCGGCTGCGGAATCGTCGTCCCCATGAACGTTTCCAACGATTCCACAGCACTCGTCACTGGTGCCAACAAGGGCATCGGCAAGGAAATTGCCCGCCTGCTGGTCGCCGAGGGATTCACGGTCCACGTCGGCTCGCGCGACGCCGGCCGGGGCGAGCGGGCCGTAGCCGAACTGGGCGGCGGCGCACAGCTGTTGACCCTCGACGTCACGGATCCCGACAGCATCGCGAAAGCGGCACACCAGGTGGACACCCTCGACGTCCTGGTCAACAACGCGGGCATCATGGCCGGCGGCAGCCCGGCACCCGAGGCGGACCTCAACGACTTCCGCCGCACCTACGAGACGAACGTCTTCGGCGTCCTGGCCGTCACCAACGCCTTCCTCCCGGCCCTGCGGCGCTCCGCCCACCCCCGCATCGTGAACATCTCCAGCGGCACCGGCTCCCTGACCTGGAGCGCCGACCCGGACCGCGAGTTCGCCGCCCACGCCGGAGCGGGCGCCGCGTACCGCTCGTCGAAGTCGGCCCTCAACGCCCTGACCCTCTTCTACGCCCAGTCCCTGGCGGCAGAGGGCTTCAAGGTGAACGCGCTGGCCCCCGGCCTGCGGGCGACGGACCTCAACGAACGGGCGGCGGCGAGCGACGGGGATCCGGCGGAGGCGGCGCGCGGGGCCGTCGACCTGGCGCTGCTGCCGGACAACGGGTTCACGGGGCGGTTCCTGTCGTGGGACGGAACCGCCGTGCCCTGGTAGCTACTTGAGCAGTTTCGACATCCGCCGGTCCGCCAGTGGCTTGCCGCCCGTCTGGCAGGTCGGGCAGTACTGGAGGGAGGAGTCGCTGAAGGAGACCTCGCGGATGGTGTCGCCGCAGACCGGGCAGGGTTCGCCGGTGCGGCCGTGGACGCGCAGGCCGCTCTTCTTCTCCGCCTTCAGACGGCCTGCCGCCACGCCTCGGGAGCGTTCGATGGCTTCCGTGAGGGTGGTACGCAGGGCCGTGTAGAGCGTGTGCGTCTCGGCCGGGGTCAGGGACGACGCCAGTTTGAAGGGGGACATCTTCGCCGCGTGCAGGATCTCGTCGCTGTAGGCGTTGCCCACCCCGGCGATGAGGGTCTGGTCGCGCAGGGCGCCCTTGAGCTGGCGGCGTTCGTCCTTCAGGAGGGCGGCGAAGGCGGGCTCGTCGAAGGCGTCGGCGAGCGGGTCGGGGCCGAGGCGGGCGACGCCCGGGACCTCCTGCGGGTCGGCGACGACGTACACCGCGAGACGCTTCTGCGTGCCCGCCTCCGTGAGGTCGAAGCCCTCGCCCGTCTCCAGGGCCACGCGGAGCGCGAGGGGGCCCTTGCCGGGGCGGGGCGGGCCGTCCGGGAGGCGGTCCTTCCAGTGCAGCCAGCCCGCGCGGGCCAGGTGGGTCACGAAGTGCGGGCCGCCGTCCGTCTCGACGTCCAGGAACTTGCCGTGCCGGTGCACGGCCACCGCCTCGTGTCCCTCCAGCGCGGTGAGCGGAGGGTCGTACGTCTTCAGGACGCTGATGGCGACGGGCAGCACCCGTACGATCTCGTGGCCGACGAGGTGTTCGGTCAGGAAGTCCTTCAGCGCTTCGACCTCGGGGAGTTCCGGCATACGTCCAGGGTGCCATCGGAGGCCCGGGAGGTCAGCTCAGGTCCGGTCCGGGACCAGGAACTCGCACCACACGCACTTGCCGCTGCCGCGCGCCTCCACGCCCCACACGTCCGTGAGCAGGTCGACGAGGAGCAGTCCGCGCCCGGAGACCCCGTCGTCACCCGCCTCGCGGCGGCGCGGGAGGGCGCTGGAGGAGTCCTCGACCTCCACTCGGAGTCGCCGTTCCGTGCCGTTGAGGACCCTGAGGGTGACGATCGCGGAGCCCTCGGTGTGCATGAGCGCGTTGGTGATCAGCTCGTCGGCGACCAGCTCCACCTCGTCGGACCGCTCGCCCGCGCCCCACGCACGAACGGCCGCCCGGATCATGTGCCGTGCCTCTGTGAGGGCCTCGGAGTCACCGGGCGCCACATGCTGCTGGAGCCGCCCGCCGGACTGCGGGGCGTCGAGCCCGCGCCGGCGCAGCAGAAGCAGCGCCACGTCGTCCTCGCCTCCCCGCTCCTCGGCCACGTCGATGAGCAGATCGGCGAGGTCGCGCACGTCGTCGGGGCCGGAGGCGATGAGCGCGGCGAGGGTCCGCATGCCGTCGTCGAGGTCGGCCCCGGGCTGTTCGACGAGGCCGTCGGTGCACAGCAACAGGGTCTCGCCCGGGTCGAGTTCGATGGTGGAGACGGGATATTCGAGCCGCCCGAACTCGGCGGAGAGCCCGAGCGGCAGCCCGCCCACGACGGTCATCCGGCGGGACGTCCCGTCCAACTGCCGCACCAGCGGGTCGATATGACCGGCCCGGACCACCTGCACCACTCCGGTCGACAGATCGACCTCGGCATAGAGGCAGGTGGCGAAACGCTCGGTGTCGAGTTCGTGGAGGAACACTGACGCGCGGGCCATCACCGTGGCCGGTGTGTGCCCCTCGGCGGCGTACGCCTTGAGGACGATCCGCAGCTGCCCCATGACGGCGGCCGCGTGCGTGTCGTGCCCCTGGACGTCGCCGATGACCGCGCCGACCCGCCCGCCCGGCAGTGGGATCAGGTCGTACCAGTCACCGCCGATGTCCCGCCCGAGCTTCGCGGACCGGTAGCGCACGGCGATGTCGGCACCCGGGACACTCGGGATCGCGCGCGGCAGCATCGCCTGCTGAAGACCCTGCGCGAGGTCCTTCTCCTGCTCGTAGAACATGGCGCGCTGGAGGCTCTGCGCGATGCTGCTGCCCAGCGCCACGAGCACGTTGCGCTCGTCCGCAGAGAAACCGCGCCGGTCGTTGTAGAGCAGACCCATCGCCCCGATCGGCCGCGCCTGCGCGATCAGCGGCAGATACGCGGCAGCGGTGATGTTCAGCTCGGTGATGTTCTGCCACAGCAGCGGATACCGCTCGGCGAACTCCTCCGGCGACTCGATGAACGCCGGCGCGAGGGTCCGTACGACCTCCCCCATCGGGTACGGCTCGTCGATCCGGGTGACCTCCGTGCCGGGCACGAAGCTGCCCTCGGGACCCTCCGCGACCAGCCGGATACGGCCGGCCTCGACCAGGCCCATGACCAGGCTGGTCGCGCCGAGGTGGACGAGACCGTGGGTGTCCTTGAGGACGTCGATGACGTCCTGGACGGTTCGGGCGTGCGCGAGGGCGGCGGTGGTGAGCTGCACGACGTTGGTCTGCCGGCGCAGCGCCGCGTCCTGGGCGGCCTGCTCACGGCGGGCCGCGCTCTCGGCGAGCTCCTGTGTGGCGTCCCGGATGATCCCGATGATCCGGCGCGGACGGCCCGTCTCGTCGCGCCGGATGTAGCCCTGGGTGTGCGTCCAGCGCAGGCTGCCGTCGCGCAGCCGCATCCGGAAGTAGGCGCCGTAGTTCTCGCTGCCGTCCTTCATGGCCTGCGAGACGAGTCCGTCGAGCCGGTAGCCCTCCGGCGGCGGTACCCGGATCGCCAGCGACTCGGGGCGGCCGTCGTATTCGTCGGGGCGCAGGTCGAAGACCTCGTGGGCCTGGGCGTCCATGTGGAACAGGCCGTTGTCCAGGTCCCAGTCGAAGCTGCCCATGCGGTTGAGCGCCAGGATCGGGTCCGGGTGGGCGGGCCAGTCGTCCGGGAGTGACAGGGCGCTCGCTCCCCGATCAACCATGCGGCCCACCTTGCCAGGATTTGCCCGATTATTCGACTTGTCCGAGCGCTACGGCCACACCCCGAGCGGTCAACCGTCGAACACGTTCGTCGGGCTGTCGAAGATGCTGCCGGTGGTGGTGTCGTCCGGGATCATTCCGCCGCCGTCGGGCAGATCAGGGGTCTCCGGCACGCTCGGCGGACCGATCTCGTCCGGGGATCCCTGGTCCTGGGACGGCTCCGGTACGACCGTCCCGGCACTCGGGGTGGCTCCGCGCTGCGACGGAGTGAGCGTGGTGCCGGGCGGGCTGGCCGTGACGGTGGCGGCGGGGCAGTCCGCGGGGCCGGGGGACGCCCCCGCGGCGCCGGGCACGCCCGGGGTCACCGTGACGGTCGGGGTGACACAGTCGGTGGCCGGGCCCTCCGGGGTGGGACTACCGCTGGGCGACACGCTCTCGCCGCTCGGCGACGGGCTCGTACCGCCGCTCGGGCTCTGGGAGGCACTGTCGCTGCCGCTCGGGCTCTGTGAGGGGCTCATACTGGTGCCGGGCGGGACGCCGGACCCGCTGTCGTGCGGTCGCGGAGACGGCCCGGTGTGCGACGGCGTCGGTGTCGGCGGCACGTGCGGCGGCCGGGGCACGACGTGGTCGTGATGCGGCCCGCGATGACCGAGGGGCCGTTCGATCCACGTGTTGTCGACGATGTTGATGATCGTGATGTTGGTGATCACCTGGGGCGCCGGGGTCACCACGACCACCTCGGCGGGCCGGAACCCGGACCAGGGCCGGCCGTTGTCACCCGTCGCACCCTGGCCCGCCGCACCCGCCTTGAGCGGGTTGCCGCAGGCGCAGCGGACCCGGGGCACGCCCCGGTCATCGACGAGGACGGCGGTACCGGCCTGGAGCACCGACTGGAACCCGGTCACCTGAGCGTCCCGGAACCCGTGGTTGGTGACCTGGGTGTCGGCGCGCAGCACGACCGAGGTCAGCCCACGCAGATAGCCGGGGATCGCGCCCGGGGAGATCCCCTCGGCCTGCGCGAAGGCACCGGCCTTGGCCTGGTCGCGGGTGAGGTAGGAGATCTGCCGCTCCACGTCACAACTGCCGGTCCGCGCGGTGCCGCCGTACAGTCCGGGCGTGGCACCGGAGACGGTACGCATAGGGCCGGACGGCGTGGACACGGTCCCCGTGGGTGTCACCGGCGGAGGCGTCGACCGCCGAGGTGTGGACTGCGGCGTTCGGGTGACCCGTGGTGGAGCGCTCGGCGCGGTGGCCGTGGAGTCCGTGAAGGGGTCGGGGCCCTGTGCCGCGACGGGCTGCAGGAAGACCTCGCCGCTCGACTTCGTGTCCTTGCCACCGTCGCCGCCGCACCCGGCGACGAGGAGCGTCGCAGAGAGCGCGCAGGCCGTGGCGATGGTTCCGGTGGATGTGCGCACCAGGTTCTCCCGCCTCAAGCCGGGTGATTCGCCACTATTGTCTGCTTCACTCACTTGGGTTACGCAACCGGAGGCATGGAACACGGAGAGTGAAGGTCTGCTCGGGCGCGACGACGGAGGGAGGAGCACACGGCCATGGGATGGTTCACCGCACCCGACTACTGGCTGAGCCGACTGGTCTTCCAGCGGGCGTTGGCCGGCCTCTACCTCATCGCGTTCCTCACGGCGGCCCGCCAGTTCCGCGCGCTGATCGGCGAACGCGGCATGCTGCCGGTCCCCCGCTTCCTCGCCCGGATGCCGTTCCGCCAGGCCCCGAGCATCTTCCAACTCCACTACACGGACCGCTTCTTCGCGACCTGCGCGTGGGCGGGCTGCGCGGTCTCGGCAGCCCTCGCCGCCGGACTCGAATCCCAACTGCCGCTCTGGGGCGGGATGTTGCTGTGGCTGCTGCCCTGGGTCCTCTACCTGTCGATCGTCAACGTCGGCCAGACCTGGTACGCGTTCGGCTGGGAGTCACTGCTGCTGGAGGTCGGATTCCTGGCCGTCTTCCTCGGCAACGACAAGGTGGCCCCACCGGTCGTGGTGCTGTTCCTGCTGCGATGGATCCTGTTCCGGGTGGAGTTCGGCGCGGGCCTGATCAAGCTCCGGGGCGACGCGTGCTGGCGAAAACTGACCTGCCTGGACTTCCACCACGAGACACAACCGATGCCGGGTCCGCTGAGCTGGTTCTTCCACCATCTCCCCCGCCCCCTCCACCGCATCGAGGTGGCCGCCAACCACGTCACCCAACTCCTCGTCCCCGTCCTCCTGTTCACCCCTCAGCCGATCGCGACGGCCGCCGCGTCCCTGATGATCGCCACCCAGCTGTGGCTGGTCCTGTCCGGCAATTTCTCCTGGCTGAACTGGATCACCATCGTGCTGGCCGTATCCGCGGTCCACCTCCCCCACACACCGCCGCCCGTACCCGACCCGCCCGTCTGGTACGAGGTCGTGGTCCTCACGGTCGCGGCCCTGCTTCTCTGGCTCAGCCACGGCCCGGTCCGCAACATGACCTCCCGCCGCCAGATCATGAACCGCTCCTTCGACCCGCTCCATCTGGTCAATTCCTACGGCGCGTTCGGCACTGTCAGCCGCATCCGCTACGAGGTGGTGGTCGAGGGCACGACGGACGCGGTACCCCGCGAGGACTCCGGCTGGCGGGAGTACGAGTTCAGGGGCAAGCCGGGTGATCCACGGCGCTGGCCACGCCAGTTCGCGCCGTACCATCTGCGGCTGGACTGGATGATGTGGTTCGCGGCCCTCTCCCCCGGCTACGCCGACCCGTGGTTCGGCGCCCTGGTGGAACGCCTCCTGGAGAACGACCGGGACACGCTACGACTGCTGCGCCGCTCCCCGTTCCCGCCCGACGCACCCCCGCGCTACGTCCGGGCCCGTCTCTTCCGCTACCGCTACACGAGTTGGCGGGAGTTGAGGGAGACGGGCGCGTGCTGGGAGCGGACGTTCGTGCGGGAGTATCTGCCGCCGACGCGGCTGGCGGCGGACGCTCAGAGGCCGTAGACGCGGGTGGCTGTGCCCTCGAAGACCTCGGCGCGTTCGGAGGCACTCAGGTCGTCGGTCAACTCACCGGTCGCATCGGCGACTTGGCCGTACGTCGCCGCCAGCGTGCACACCGGCCAGTCCGAGCCGAACATCAGCCGACCCGGCCCGAAGGCGTCGAGTGCGGTGTCCGCGTAGGGGTGGAGGTCCTCCGCGCTCCAGGTCTTCCAGTCGGCCTCCGTGACCAGGCCGGACAGTTTGCAGTACGTGTTGGGGAGCGCGGCGAGGGAGCGGAGGGAGGTCGCCCAGGGTTCCTGTTGTCCCGAGGCGATGGGCGGCTTGCCCAAGTGGTCAAGGACGAAGGCGAGTTGGGGCAGGGCGGCGGCCACCTCCACGGCGGCCGGGAACTGGTGGGGCAGGACGAGCAGGTCGTAGACGAGTCCCGCGTCGGCCACGGCGGTGAGGCCCCGGCGGACGTCCGGGCGCAGCAGCCAGTTCGGGTCGGGCTCGCCCTGTACCTGGTGGCGGATGCCCTTGAGGTAGCGGCCGCCGGGGAGTTCGCGCAGGCGGGCCAGTTCGTCGGTGATGTCCGGGCGGGTGAGGTCGGTCCAGCCGACGACTCCGGCGATCAGGTCGTGCGCGTCGGCGAGGGCGAGGAACTCCGGGGTCTCCTCGGCGACGGTGATCGTCTGGACGAGGACGGTCCGGTCGACGCCGGCCGCGCGGGCCTCGGGTTCGAGGTCGGCGACGGTGAAGTCCCGGCGCAGGGGCTGGAGTTCGGGACCGGTGATCCAGTCCTGGTCGCGGACCGAGAGATCCCAGACGTGGTGGTGGGCGTCGATCGTCATGGCAGCTCCCATACGACGGGCAGGCCAGCGTCGGCGCCCTGGCCGGAGTAGTCGTGCACCACCGTGAGGAGCTGGGCCATGCGCGCCTGCCAGGCCACGTTCACCGGGAGCTGGTCCAACTCCGCGAGCAGGCGGGCGTAGTCGTCGCATTCCAGGACGTGGAAGAGGTCGGTTCCGCTGCGCCAGATCGTCCAGGAGGTGGCACCGGCGGCGCGGATCGCCGCGGTGAGTTCCTTGGGGACGTCGTGGTGGGCGCTCTCGTACTCGGCGATGCGGTCGGGGCGGACCTTGGTGTGCAGGGCCACTCTCATGACGGCTCCTCGGCGGGGATCGGGGCGTCGGCGGACAGCAGCCCCGTTTCCCGCAGCTCCTGCCAGAACCCTGCGGGCACGTCGACGGCGAACTGCTCGGCACAGTCCCGCACTTCGGCCTCCGACCTGGCCCCGACGAGGACGCTCGCCACGGCCGGGTGAGCCGCGCAGAAGGCCAGGGCGGCCGCGCGCAGCGTGATGCCGTGGCGCTCGGCCACGGCCTTCATACGCAGGGCGCGTTCCAGCAACTCCCCCGGTGCCTGGGCGTAGTTGTACGTCGCGTCCGGCTTCGGGTCCGCCAGCAGGCCGGAGTTGAAGGCCCCGCCGATGACCACCGACTTGCCGCGTGCGACGGCCGCCGGGAGCAGTTCGGCGAGGGCGCTCTGGTCGAGCAAGGTGTAGCGCCCGGCGCACAACACGACATCCACGTCCGTGTCCTGGACGAACCGGGTCAGCATCTCGGCCTGGTTCATGCCCGCGCCGATCGCGCCGACGACGCCCTCCGCGCGGAGCTTCTCCAGGGCCGGATAGCCCTCGCGGAAGGCCTGTTCGGCGTGGTCGTCGGGGTCGTGGAGGTAGACGATGTCGACACGGTCGAGGCCGAGCCGTTCGAGGCTGGCGTCCAGGGTGCGGCGTATCCCGTCGGCGCTGAAGTCCCAGACGCGGCGCAGCGTGGCGGGCACGGCGAAGCCGTTGGCGAGGTCGTCACCGGTCACCGTCTCCACGGGTTCCAGGCGTCGGCCGACCTTCGTGGAGATCGCGTACTCCGCACGCGGGCGGTCGCGCAGCGCGGCCCCGAGACGGCGCTCGGAGAGGCCGATGCCGTAGTGGGGCGCGGTGTCGAAGTAGCGGATCCCTTGCTCCCAGGCCGTGTTGACGGCCCGCTGCGCCTGCACGTCGTCGACCTCGGTGAACAGGTTGCCGAGCGGGGCGGTACCGAGGCCGAGCCCACCGACCTCGACCCCGCTCTCCCCGAGGGCGCTCACTGGCCCACCGGCCGCAGCCGCAGTCCCTGCATGCCGCCGTCCACGGCGAGCGACGTACCGGTCGTGGCGCCGGACAGCGGGCTCGCCAAGTAGGCGACGGCGCCCGCGACTTCGGCCGCCGAGACGAGGCGGCCGGAGGGCTGGCGGGCGGCCAGGGCGGCGCGTTCGGCGGCCGGGTCGGGAGCCGAGTCAAGGAGCCGGCCGACCCAAGGGGTGTCCGCCGTACCGGGGTTGACGCAGTTCACGCGGACGCCCTCGCGGAGGTGGTCGGCGGCCATGGCGAGGGTGAGGGAGTACACGGCGCCCTTCGTGGCGCTGTACAGGGCGCGTTGGGGCAGCCCCGCCGTGGCCGCGATGGAGCAGGTGTTGACGATCGCCGCGTGGGAGGACTCGCGCAGATGCGGGAGGGCGGCGCGGGCGACGCGGACCATGCCGAGGACGTTCACGTCGAAGACGCGGTGCCATTCCTCGTCGTCGTTGTCCTCGACGGTGCCCTGGGCGCCGATGCCCGCGTTGTTGACCACCACGTCGAGCCCGCCGAGGTCGGCGACGGCGGAGGCCACAGCCTGCCGTATGGACGTGTCGTCGGTGACGTCGGCGCGGTAGCCGAACAACGGCTTCTCGACGGAAGAGGGGTCGAGGTCGAGCACGGCCACCAACGCACCGCGTTCGGCGAGGAGTTCGGCGGTGGCCCGGCCGATACCGGAGGCGCCGCCGGTCACCAGGGCCTTGAGGCCCTCGAAGTCGGTCATGCCGCGTGTCCCTTCTGGCGGTCGAGGTCGGCGGCCCAGAAGGTGCCGCCGGGGAAGGTGTAGCGCGCGATGGACTCGGGCCGCATGGTGGCCGAGAACCCGGGTGCGGTGGGTGCCATGTAGTGACCCTCCCTGATCACCACCGGATCGAGGAAGTGGTCGTGCAGATGATCGACGTACTCGATGACGCGGTCGTCGGTCGTCCCGGCGACGGCGAGGTAGTCGAACATCGAGAGATGCTGGACGAGTTCGCACAGTCCGACGCCGCCCGCGTGCGGGCAGACGGGGACGCCGAACTTGGCGGCCAGCAGCAGGATCGCGAGGTTCTCGTTGACGCCGCCGACGCGCGCCGCGTCTATCTGGAGGATGTCGAGGGCACCGGCCTGGAGCAACTGCTTGAAGACGATGCGGTTCTGCACGTGTTCGCCGGTGGCGACCTTGACCGGGGCGACGGCCGCGCGGATCGTGGCGTGGCCCAACACGTCGTCGGGGCTGGTGGGTTCCTCGATCCAGTACGGGTCGAACTCGGCGAGTGCCTTGGTCCAGCGGATCGCCTCGGCCACGTCCCAGCGCTGGTTGGCGTCGATCGCCATCCGAATGTCGGGGCCGACGACCGAACGGGCCACCCTGCAACGGCGGATGTCGTCGTCGAGGTCCGCGCCGACCTTCAACTTGATCTGCCGGAAGCCGTCGGCCACGGCCTGCGCGGCGAGCCGCGTGAGCTTCTCGTCGTCGTAGCCGAGCCACCCGGCGGAGGTGGTGTAGGCGGGGAAGCCACGCTCCAAGAGGATGGCCCTACGGCCTTCCGCGCCCGCCTTGCCGCGGCGCAGGATGTCCAGCGCCTCGTCCGGGGTGAGCGCGTCCGTGATGTACCTGAAGTCGATCTGGCTGACGAGCCATTCGGGGTCGGCGTCGGCGAGGAGCTGCCACAGCGGTTTGCCGGCGCGCTTGGCGGTGAGGTCCCAGGCCGCGTTGATCACGGCGCCGATCGCCATGTGCATCACGCCCTTCTCGGGCCCCAGCCACCGGAGTTGGCTGTCGCCGATCAGCTCGCGGTTCAACGACCCCGGATCGGCGCAGAGTTGGTCCACAGACCGGCCGATCACATGGTGCCGCAGCGCGTCGATCGCGGCGACCTGGACATCGTTGCCCCGCCCGATGGTGAAGGAGAACCCGTGCCCCTCGTGCCCGTCGGCCGCGTCGGTGCGCAGCACGACGTACGCGGCCGAGTAGTCGGGGTCCGGGTTCATCGCGTCGGAGCCGTCGAGCTCGCGCGAGGTGGGGAAGCGGATGTCGTAGGTGTCGACCGCGATCACGCGGGCGGGGGTCGGGGACACGGAAGGCCTTTCGGTCGGGTACAGGGATCCGGTGCCGTGCGGGTGCCGGAGGGGGTCCTAGTCCTGGGCTCGGCCCGTCGTCACGCGGGCGATCATCAGGGCGACCAGGATGATCCCGCCGTAGATGGCCTGGATCCAGAAGGACGGGACCTGGGCGAGGGTGAGGAGGTTCTGGACAACTCCCAGCAGGAGTACGCCCGTTAGAGCGCCGAACATGGTGCCCTTGCCGCCGTCGAGGCTGATACCGCCGATGACCGCCGCCGCCATCACGGTGAAGATCATGTTGTTGCCCTGGTTGGCACTGATCGCGCCCACGTAGCCGGTCTGCATGATGCCGCCCACCGAGGCTAGGACGCCCGCGATGACGGAGACCCCGAGGAGCATCCGGTCGACGCGGATGCCGGCCGCGCGGGCCGCTTCCTGGTTTCCGCCGATCGCGTACAACGCGCGGCCGACGCGGTGGTACTTGAGCACGAACCCGGCGACCGCGAAGCAGACCGCGGCCAGCCACACCGACATCGGGACGTTCAGGAAGGTGGAGGTGGCCAGGGTGAAGAAGGAGTCGGGCATGCCGAACAACGTCTTGCCCTTGGTGGCGCCCACCAGCAGCCCGCGCAGCACGATCAGCATGGCGAGGGTCACGATGAAGGCGTTGAGCTTGAGCTTCACCACGAGGATGCCGTTGAACGCGCCGATGATCCCGCCGACCACGAGGATCGCGACGAGGGCGAGCGGGGCCGACCACTCGGTGCCCCAACCGGACTCGGCGGTCGGCAGGACCAGCAGGGCGCCGATGGCGGGCGCGATGCCGACCACCGACTCCAGCGACAGGTCGATCTTGCCGGTGATGAGGATCAGCGACTCGGCTAGGACCACCATCGCGAGGGCGGCGGAGGCGCCCAGGATGGAGATCAGGTTCCGTTCGGTGAGGAACGAGTCGTTGACGATCGCGCCGAGCACCAGCAGCACCAACAGGGCTGGTACGAGGGCGAGTTCACGGGCCCGGCGGAGCAGGACCGTCCGGGCCGAGCGCGCCCCGGCGGCGCGGGGGGCGGCGAGCGCCGGGGCCGCCTTGGTGTCAGCCATGGTCCACTCCTTCGATGGAGGCGATCAGCTCGTGGTCGCGCCAGCCCGCCGGGTGCTCGGCGACGACACGGCCGTGGAAGAGGACGAGCACGCGGTCGCAGCGCCGCAGGTCGTCGAGTTCGTCGGAGACGACGAGCACGGCGGTGCCGTCGTCGCGGGCGCTGTCCATGCGGGCGAGCAGGGACTCCTTGGACTTCACGTCGACGCCCGCGGTGGGGTTGATGAGGACCAGCAGCCGAGGGTCGGAGGCGAGCGCGCGGGCCATGACGACCTTCTGCGCATTGCCGCCGGACAGGTCGGAGACGGGCTGTTCGGGGCCCTCGGTGTGGATGTCGAGCCGGTCGATCAGCTCGGTGGCGAACGCGCGCTTGCGCTCGGTGCCGACGAACCCGAAACGGCCGAGCCGGTCCAGCACCGTCATGGTCGCGTTGTCCCCGATGGACATCCCGAAGACCAGCCCTTGTCCGTGCCGGTCGCGGGGAACGCAGCCCACCCCGGCCTTCAGCGAAGCCTGCACATCCCCGAACGGCAGCTTCTCGCCGTCGAGTTGGGCGGTGCCGCCGGTCGGCGTGTACAGCCCGGTGAAGGACTCGGCCAGCTCGATCTTGCCGCTGCCGCTGGACCCGGCGAGTCCGACGACCTCGCCCTTGCGGACGGTGAGGTCGACGTTCTCGTACGACTCGGAGGTGAGCCCGCGTGCGTCGAGGAGGACGGGTGCCTCGGTGTCCAACTCCCTGAGCTGGACCTCCAGTTCGGCGATCGACTCCCCCGCCATGGCCTCCACCAGGGCCCGGCGCGGGAGGTCGGCGACCGGTGCGGTGGTGATCCAGCGGGCGTCGCGCAGCACGGTGACGGTCTGGCACACCTCGTACACCTCCTGGAGGTGGTGCGAGATGAACAGGAAGGTGACGCCGGACTCCTGGAGCGCCCGCATGCGGGTGAAGAGCCGCTCGATCTCCCGGTTGTCGAGCTGCGCGGTCGGCTCGTCCAGGACGATGAACCGGGCGCCGAAGCTCAACGCCCGCGCGATCTCCACCATTTGGCGGTCCTCGACCTTGAGGTCGGCGGTGCGCGCCTCGGGGTCGACGTGCACGTCCCAGGTGTCGAGGAGTTCGGCGGCCTCGGTGCGGAGCCTGCGCCAGCTGATGATGCCGCCCCGGGACTGCGGCTGCCGGTTGATGAAGAGGTTCTCGGCGACCGTCAACTCGGGGACGACGGTGGGCTTTTGGTAGACGCACGCGACTTTGCTGCGCCAGGCGTCGCGGTCGGTGAGCGGGGGCGCGGGCTCGCCGTCGAAGCGGACGGTGCCCTCGTCGGGGGCCTGGAGTCCGGTGAGGACGGTGACGAGGGTGGACTTGCCGGCGCCGTTGCGGCCGACGAGGGCGTGGGACTCGCCCGGCAGCACGGTGAGTCGGCCGTCGGCGAGGGCGACGGTCGGGCCGTACCGCTTGACGATTCCCGTCGCCTCCACCAGCGGAGTGGTCAGTGGGCTGCTCATTTGACCGTGTTGCCCCAGAGCTTGGCGTCGTCGACGTTGTCCTTGGTGACCAGGGGCGCGGGGAGCTGGTCCTCGAGGATGCCGCTGGGCAGCTTGACGATCGTGGAGTCGTGGTCGGTGGGGCCGGGCTTGAAGGTCTTCCCCGCCATCGCGGCCTTGATGTAGTACATGCCGTACTTGGCGTAGGCGTCGGCCGGTTGGGAGACCGTGGCGTCGATCTCGCCCTTGCGGATCGCGTCGAACTCCTGCGGGATGCCGTCGTTCGAGACGATCGTGATGTGCCCGGCCTGACCCGCCTTCTTCAACAGGCCCTTGGACTTGAGGGTTTGGAGGGTGGGCGCGAGGTAGACGCCGCCCGCCTGCATGTAGATGCCCTTGATGTCCGGGTTGGCGTTGAGCAGCGTGTCGAGCTTGGAGGCCGCGGTGTCGGACTCCCACTTGGCGGGGATCTCCAGAACCTTGAGCTTCGGATACTTCTTCTTCACGCAGGCCCTGAACGCCTCAGACCGGTCACGGCCGTTGACCGAGGCGAGATCGCCCATGATCTGGACGACCTTGCCGCTGGTGATGTGGGCGCCGAGGTAGTCGCAGGCCTTCTCGCCGTACGCGACGTTGTCGGCGCGCACGACCATCGCGACCTTGCCCTTGTCGGGCGCCACGTCGACGGCGACGACCGGTACGCCCTTGCGCTCGGCCTGGTCGAGGCCGGCTTCGATGGCGGCGCTGTCCAGCGGGGCGACGACCAGGCCCTTGACGCCCTGGTTCAGCTCGTTGTTGATGTCGGTGATCTGCTGCGAGGGGTCGCTGTTGGAGTTGACCGTCTTCAGTGCCTGGACACCTTCGGACTTCGCCATCTTCGGCACGTAGTCGTTGTACGACTGCCAGAACGGCGAGGTCAGCAGGGGCAGGATCACCCCGACCTTGCCCGTGCCGCCCCCGCCGGAGCTGGACGCGCCGGTGTCCTTGGTGCTGCCGCATGCCGTGAGCGCGAGGGTGCCGCACGCGGCCGCAGCCGTCGCACGCACCGCCCACGCGGTCAGTCGTCTGCCTTGCCGTCCGTTCCGCACTGTGCTGCCGGCCATCTGTCGGGCTCCTCATCGAGCGGGTTCGAGCAGTTGCCGGAATATTTATCAGACCACTTCGGGGATACAACACCCTCAGGAGCCAAATTTTCGCGCTTTCGGGCCGTAGTGGTCCGACCACATCCGTGGCTAGACTGCGCGGACCGGCGACAGGAGGAGTGGCGTGGACGAGACCCTGCCGAGTGAGACGGACCCGGGGGCCGCCGCGCCGAAAGGCACGGTGACGCAGCGCGCCATCGACTCGATCAAGGCCCTGATCGGCGAGGGCCGCCTCGAACCGGGCCAGCGACTGCCCACCGAGCGCGACCTCGCGGCCCAACTGGGCATCTCCCGCAGCTCGATGCGTGAGGCGATCCGCGCGCTCACGGTGCTGGGCGTGCTGGAGGCGCGGCACGGTTCGGGCATCTACGTCACGCAACTGGAGGCCGGCGACCTGCTGGAGACCTTCGGTGTCGTCGCCGACCTCTCGCGGGGCCCGGGCCTGGTGGAACTCCTCGAAGTCCGCCGCATCCTGGAGTCGACGGCGACAGCTTTGGCCGCGGCCCGCATCACCCCGGACCAGCTGGCCGAGGTCGAGAAACACCTCACGGCGATGAACGCCACCGACGATCCCGAGGAGATCCTCGCCCACGACCTCGCCTTCCACCGCGAGATCGCCGCCGCCGCCGGCAACGACACCATGGCCGCGATCCTGGAGGGCCTGTCGTCCCGCACGTTCCGCGCCCGCGTCTGGCGCGGCTACCAGGAGGAGGGCGCCTTCGCCCGCACCCGCCGCGAACACGCCGCGATCCACCGGGCGTTGGTGGCCCGCGACCCGGAGGCGGCCCGCGCGGCGGCGGCGTCGCACGTGGGTGAGGTTGAGGAGTGGCTGCGGGCGCAACTCGGGTCGTGACAGCGGGGGTTAAGACGCCGGGCGCGGGCAGCGGAGGGCACTCGCGCCATCCTGGTCCTCAGGCGCCCGCGGCCAACAGCAGAGGACATGCGCGTGGCTCCGGGATGCAGACGCCTGCGGCGAACGGCAGAAGGCATGCGTGCGGTTCCGGTAATCAGGGCCCTGCCGCGGACAACGCAAGACACTTCGCATGACCCGGCACTCTGACACCCGCAGCAGACAGCAAAGGCATGCACTCGGTTCCGGCATGCAGGCCCCTGCGGCGAACAACGGTGGGCGCCTCCCCTGAACCGGCGCTCAGGCGCCCCCGGCGGACAACGAAACACACCCACGCGGTCCCGGCATTCAGGTGCCCACGGCGAGCAACCCAGGACACCCGCCCCACTCACCTCTCACGCACCCGCACCCGCACCCGCACCCGCACCCGCACCGGACGACGAAACACACCCGCGCGGTCCCGGGGCGCGTGTGGCACACAGCGCAGGACACCACCCCCACCCACCGCGCCCGCGCCCTCGGCCGAGGTCAAAGGGCACCCACGCCGTCCCGGGGCTCAGGCGCACGCGGCGAGAGCTGCGCAAGATGCCCGCCCCGTCGCGGCATTCACGCGCCCGCAGCTGGCAGCGGCGGTTCGCCCCGCTGGCCTTGGACCTCCGCCCATCCGCGCAGCTCGCTCGTGCCGACCTCGTCGATCGCCCGGTGCAGGGCGGCCCGCGCGTCCGCGTCTCGCTCGGCCTGCGGGAGCAGCAGGTAGCGGTCGATCGCCCGGCGCAGACCCTCCCGTGCCTGTGCGGCCAGGACCCAGCGGGAGCCGGGGCTGAAGAGTTGGCGCATGCCGGTGAAGAAGACGGCGCTGCCCGCGATCAGGGCGGTGAGCCAGGCGGGCGCCTGCAGTCCCGCCGCCACGACCGTCGCGGACGTGGCGGCGAGAGCGCCGAGTTCCGTCGTGTAGTGCGTCCGTCTGGCCCGGTCGCACGATCGCGCGTAGAACTCCAACTCCTGGCGGGCGAGGGCCAGGAGCGGATCCGGCTGCGATGCCCACGCCTGACCGGCGGCCGTTCTTCGTCTCATCGCCCCATCATCGGGGGATCACGGCCGCCGGGAGAAGCCGTTCCGCGTCAGGACCGTCGCAGCCGTAGCGTCACCAGCTCGAACGGGCGCAGTCGCAGGGTGAGTTGATCGCCCTCGCTGGTTACCTCCTCGGCTTCGGCCAGCGGCCGCTCCAGCAGGTCTACGGCCTCCACGGCGTCGAAATCGAAGCCCACCGTCAGTGTCGCCCTGGCCCGTCCTCCGTGCGCCTCGTGGAAGCGGACCACGACGTCACCGCTCCCGTCGTCGGCGAGCTTCACCGCTGTGACGACGACCGCGTCCCGGTCGACACTCACCAGCGGCGCGACCTCCTGCCCACCCTCAACTCGCCGCTCCGGCAGGTTGATCCGCCACCCTTCGCGCACCGCGTCGCCGATGCCCGCGCCGGGCACCAGTGCGTGCCGGAAGCGGTGGACGCCCTGGTCGGTCTCGGGGTCCGGGAAGCGCGGGGCGCGGAGGAGGGAGACACGCACCGTGGTCGTCGTACCGGAGTCGCCGTCGGTGCGGACCGTACGGGTCACATCGTGGCCGTACGTCGAGTCGTTGACGACGGCGACGCCCCAGCCGGGTTCCTCCATGTGGACGAAGCGGTGGTTGCAGGCCTCGAACTTGGCCGCCTCCCATGACGTGTTGGTGTGCGTGGGCCGGTGGAAGTGCCCGAACTGGGTCTCGGACGCGTACCGTTCGGCGTGCACATCCAGCGGGAATGCGAGCTTGAGGAACTTCTCGGTCTCGTGCCAGTCGACCTCGGTGTCGATGAGCAGTCGCCGCTCCCCCGGGGCCAGGGACAGGAGTTGGGTGACCTTCGACGCGCCGAAGGACCGCACGATCCGCACGGCGTTGTTTCCGTCGGCCACGACCTCCTCCGCGTCCGTGAGGTCGGTGACCGTGTTGCGGTAGAACTCGTCGACGTCCCAGGCATCCCACATGTTCGGGAAATCCGGGTGGAGTTGGAGCAGGTTGGCGGCCCGTCCGGGGGCGATCGTCTCGCGGTCGGCCTCAATGTCGTAGGCGGAGACGACGAGTCCCCGGCCGTCGATCTCGACACGGAGGAGGCCGTTCTCCAGTACGTGTCCACCGCCGACCCGGGTCGCGAGAGCCGTCTCGCCCTGCACGACCGGAGTTTGCGCGCCGCCCGCGAGGACGCCTTCGCGGGTGTGGGGCGCGGAGTTGAAGAGGAGGGGGGTCGTGCCCTCCCCCGCCAGTGCACGCTGAGCCGCGTCGATGATGGCGTTCAGTTCCGAGGCGATCCGCTCGTACGTCCGGCGGGCCTCGCGGTGCACCCAGGCGATCGACGAGCCGGGCAGGATGTCATGGAACTGGTGCAGCAGAACCGTCTTCCAGATCCGGTCCAAGTCCTCGTACGGGTAAGGGAATCCGACCCGCACCGCAGCCGTCGCCGCCCACAACTCCGCCTCGCGCAGGAAGTGTTCGCTGCGGCGGTTGCCCTGCTTGGTCTTGGCCTGGCTGGTGAGGGTGGCGCGGTGGAGTTCGAGGTACAACTCGCCTACCCAGACGGGCGGTTCGGGGTACTCGGCCTCCGCCTTCTCGAAGAACTCCTTCGGGGTCTCCCAGGCCACGGTCGCCGAGCCTTCGAGGTCACGCAGGCGGGCCGCCTTGGCGACCATCTCGCGCGTCGTGCCGCCGCCTCCGTCGCCCCAGCCGGTGGGCGCGAGGGAGTGCCGGGCGACGCCCTTGTCCTTGAAGTTGCGTGCCGCGTGGGCGATCTCGCGGCCCTGCATGGAGCAGTTGTAGGTGTCGACGGGCGGGAAGTGGGTGAAGATCCGGGTGCCGTCGATGCCCTCCCAACGGAAGGTGTGGTGCGGGAACTTGTTGGTCTGGGACCACGAGATCTTCTGGGTCAGCAGCCACTTGGAACCAGCGGCCTTGATGATCTGCGGGAGTCCGGCGGCGAAGCCGAAGGTGTCGGGCAGCCAGGCCTCGTCGTTGTCGATGCCGAACTCGTCGATGAAGAACCGCTTCCCGTGCACGAACTGGCGGGCCATCGCCTCCGAGCCCGGCATGTTGGTGTCCGACTCCACCCACATGCCACCGGCCGGCACGAACCGCCCGTCGGCGACCGCCTTCTTGACCCGCGCCCACACCTCGGGCCGGTGCTCCTTCACCCAAGCCCACTGCTGGGCCTGGGACATGGCGAAGATGAAGTCGGGCTCGTCATCAAGGAGGGCCGTCATGTTGGACGTTGTGCGCGCCACCTTGCGGACCGTCTCGCGCAGCGGCCACAGCCATGCCGAGTCGATGTGCGCGTGCCCGATCGCGCTGATGCGGTGCGCGGACGGTACCGCGGGCGTCGACAGCACAGCCGCGAGCTGCGAACGGGCGTGCTCCGCCGTCCCGTTGACGTCCTGGAGATCGACGGCGTCCAGCGCCTTCTCGATCGCCCGCAGCAGATCCCAGCGGCGCGCCGAGTCCACCGGCAGCTCGGCCATCAGCTCGCCGACGACCTCCAGGTCGAGGACGAGGTTCCAGACGTTCTCGTCGAGGACCGCGAGGTCCATACGCGTGAGCGTGTACTGGGGCTCACTGCCCGCGGTCTCCTTGTCGCCCAACTGCGTTGGCACGAAGGGGTGGTAGTCCATGACCACCGGGTTGGACGCGGCCTCGATGTGCAGCCGCACCTCCTCGCCGCCGGCGACGGGCGCGCCGATCCTCACCCACTGGTTGCGCGGGTTGAGGCCCTTCACGGGGGTGCCGTCGGGCCGGTAGACGAGGCCCTCGCACTGGAAGCCGGGCATGTTCTCGTCGAAGCCGAGGTCGAGCAGCGCCTCGACGGTCCTCCCGGCCCACTCCTGGGGGACGGTCCCGGTGACGCGGAACCAGCTGGTGCCCCAGGGAGCACCCCACCGGGCACCCACCTCGATCGGTTCGGGTGCGCCCGCGAGCCCCTCGGCCACGGGCACCGGCTCGTCGGGCGCGTGCCAGACGGCCACCTCCAGCGGCACGGACTCGGGATACACGGCGGGACGGATGCGCTCTTCGAGGACGCGCTTGAGGCGGGCTTCGACCAGGCTGCGGTCGTCATGCATGTGGGGTGCTCCGTAGCTCGGTTGCGGGTTGGGTCACGGGTATCACGGGTGGGTGTTACCAGGCGTGCGCGACGGTCACGGGGGCCGACGCTGTGTAGAGCTCCCCTGTCGCGCGCAGTTCGAACCACGCCTGCTGCTCGCCCTGTTCGGCCTGCAGCCCACCGACGAAGAACGCGCGCTGGCAGGTCCCGCCGAGGAACCGCCGGGTGCCGTCGGGCAGGAGCCGGTGCAGCGTGTACTGGCGCACGGCACCGGGCGCGGCGTCCCAGGCGAAGCGCAGGTCGCCACCGGTGGCGTCGGTGATCCGCAGGTCGGCGGGAGCGGCGGGCGCCTGGGTGTCGTCGACGTCGCGAACAGCGATACCGCCGAGCCGCCAGTTCACCGTGCTCCCGCTCGCGTCGGCCGCGGTGAGCCGTACACCGATCGCCTGCAGCGTCCCGGAGAGACCTGTGAGCGGCACGGTCACCGTCTGCCACCCGTCGACCGAGTTCACCGGCAGATAGGTGTACGGCGGTGTCGACCCCGCCGTGCCCGGTTCGGCGGTCGCGACGGCCAGCTCGACGTTCACGCTGCCGCTGTCGGTGCGGAAGGTCAGGTCGACCACCGTGTCATCACCGAGCGGCAGTTGTGAACCGTACAGATCCAGCGTCGTCGGTTGGTCGAGCACACCGGAGACCAGGACACTGCTCCCGCCCCGCCAGGCGTCCGCGAAGTCGAAGGTCACCGTGGGCCGTTGCCCGGTCGTCCACACCACCCACCGACGGGACGGCAGCCGGTCCTGGAGTCCGAGGTGGTTCCATGCCGTATCCGAGGTGACCACCCCGTCCTCGTACCAGCGCAGCCCGTGCCCGGTGTTGAAGACGCTCGCGAAGGGCAGCGCGCCGCCCACCGTCGACCGGTCCGCGACCGACACGGCCGGTGCCCGCCAGGTGTCCGTGCCGTCCGGCTTCGACGGGTCGAGCGAACGCCCGGTCCAGAACCGGTCGTCGGCCGCGTGGAAGTCGCCCGGGGTGCGGCTCGCGGGGAGATGGTTGCGGGTCCATTCCGGCCGGTAGAAACCGATCGACGTGATGTGCGCCTTGGTCGTCGGCACCATTGCGTCCCAACTCACGGACGTACTCGACCCGTTGGACTCGACGTCGACGCCGGCCCACAACTCGTAGCGGCTGCGCCCGAGTCCGTCCGCCTTGGTCCCGGAGGCCGCCAGCGTGCTGGTGCTCCACCGGAAGTCGATGAACATGTCGTTCGCGGCCTGGAAGAACGCCTGGTTCGACGTGTTCAGCGCGCCCTGCCAACTGACCGTCCCGTTCACGGTCATCGCGTCGTACCAGGTGACCCGCTGCCCCTGCGCGGCGGCAAGGGACGTCAACTCTCCTACGAAACCCTGCATATCGGTGCCGAGGGCTGTGTTCCCGCCGCTGGTCTCGGCGTTGACGAACCACCCGTCGAAGCCGTACGCGGCGGCCACGGCGACGAGTTGGGCGGCCAGCGGGTAGTGCCCGGCGGAGTCCTTCTGGACCAGGTCGCGGGTCCACTGGAGCTGTCCGCCGTAGGCGACGGGCGGCAGGAAGATGTTGCCGAGGACGGGGACGCCGTGCCGGTGGGCGGCGTCGACGACGGGGGCGTTCGGGGCGAGGATGATGCCCTCGCCGGACGAGCCGCCCCAGAAGACGAGTTCGTCGAGGTAGGACCAGTGGGTGAGGGCGTAGTAGTCGGCGGTGGCCGCGCCCTGGGAGGGGTTGCTGGACGTCGGCCCGAAGGAGACCAGGGACTGGATGCGGGCCTGCCCGGAGCGGGCGGTGCTGTTCGCGGGGGGGCGGGGTGAAGCGGGCGGCCAGCGGGACCGCCGCCGCGTTGAAGGCGAGGTCCGCGTCCGAGTCGGCGGTCCAGGTCTTCAGGCTGTTCCAGGTGATGCCGGTGCCGGGGGTGCCGGCGGGCAGCGAGTCCGGGTACCAGTAACTGGCGTACGGTTGCCCGGTGTTGGCGGCAGCCTGAGGGGCGGCGAAGGCGGGCGTCGGCAGCTGGGGCAGGAGGGTTGCCGCCGCGCCGGCGATGAGGACGCTGCGTCTGGTGGGGCGTCCGGGGTTCACGAGCTGGTGCCTCCTTGTGGGGTGGGGAGTACCTGGTCGGGAGTGACGACTTCGGTGATGCCCCGCGCGGCGAGGTGTTCCTTGTCGTCCGCGCGCACGTCGAGGACGGTCGTCGGGCGGGCCCCATCGGCGACGAGCCGGAAGTAGGCGTCGAAGACCGGCCCGCCGGGACCGCAGCCCGAACGGGCCGACGGATCGGCGGGCACGACGAGCGCCGTGGTGCGGACGGCGGGTTCGTACACGGGCTCGCGGGCCGCCTCCGCCAACACCAACGCGATGTCCTTGGGTTGGCGGTCGTTGGTCAACAGACCGAGCCCGTACTCGAGTTCGGGGAAGTCCGCGAGCTCGCGGGACACGTCGTGCGAGCACCACCAGGTGATGCCCCAGAGGTCGGGGCAGTCAAGGGCGTTGGCGATGGTCGCGGAGGCGAAGTCGGCCGCGTGCTCGGCGGGGACGAGCGGCTGGGGCGCGCCAACCTCCTGGAGCCAGACGGGCCGATGCGGTTCCTCGGCCCACGCCTTGCTCAACTCGACCAAGTACGCGGCATGATGCTCGGAGGGAACCGAACTACGGCCGTGTCGCTGAGCGGTGCCGTTGAAGACCCAGGAGTGCACGGCCGTCATCGCACCGCGCCGTGCGGCCTGCGCCGGGGTGAACGGCATGTCGTCCTGGTACCAGGTCGCGTCGTACTCGGCGTGCAGATGCGGCTTGCCGGGCGCACCTTCCGCACAGGCCGCGATCATCCGCTCCAGCCAGACGTCGATCTGCTCCTCCGTCGCCCGGTCGGGGTCCGGATGCGGGCCCGCCGAGAACTGGTTGACCTCGTTGCCGAGCGTCATGCCGATGAAGTTGGGGCGGTCGGCGAGAGCGGCAGCGAGCGTGCGCAGATAAGCGGCCTGGCCGTCGAGGACGTCCGGGTCGGTGAAGAGATTGCGCCGGTGCCAGGTGCGGGTCCAGGCCGGCAGGTAGTCGAAGCTGCTCAAGTGCCCTTGCAGACCATCGACGTTGACGTCGAGTCCGCGTTCACCGGCCGCGTCGACCAGCTCAACAAGCTGTTCCACGGCCTTCGTTCGGATCAAGGTCCGGTTGGGCTGGAAGTACGGCCAGAGCGGGAAGACGCGGATGTGGTCGAGGCCCAACTCGGCGATCGAGTCGAGGTCGGCGCGTACGGAGTCGAGGTCGAAGTCGAGCCAGTGGTGGAACCACCCTTGGCTGGGCGTGTAGTTGACGCCGAAGCGCACGGCAGAAGACATCGGGATCCTGGTTCTGTAGTGCGTACCTGAATGCGGGGAACGTCAGCCCTTGACGGCGCCTTCGCCCACGCCCCGGAAGAAGTACCGCTGGAGGCAGGCGAAGAGGGCGATCAGCGGTGCCACGGCGATGACCGTGCCGGCGGCGACCAGGCGTTCGTCGTTGGCGAAGGTGCCGTGCAGATAGTTGAGGCCGATGGTGAGCGTGAACTTGGACGGGTCGCTGAGCACGATGAGCGGCCACAGGAAGTCGTCCCAGGCGCCCATGAAGGCGAAGATCGCGACAACGGCGATGGTGCCCTTCACGGACGGCAGCGCGATCCGCAGGAACCGCTGCCACACGTTGGCGCCGTCGACGAAGGCCGCTTCCTCTATCTCGTACGGCAGGTTGAGGAAGGCGTTGCGCATCAGCAGCACGTTCATCGCGCCGATGCAGCCCGGGAGGACCACCCCGATCAGGGTGTTGTTGAGGCCCAACTCCCGCATGGTGGTGAACTGGGCGATGATGATGCCCTCGACCGGCACGAGCATCGCGAGGATGAAGACGAGGGTGGCGACCCGGCGGCCCCGGTACCGCAGTCGGGCCAGCGCGTAGCCCGCGAGGGCCGAACCGACGCAGTTCGTCACGACGTTGCCGGCGGCGACCTTCAGCGAGTTGAAGGCGTAGTCCCAGACGGGGATGGTGTCGGCGACCCGCTTGTAGTTGTGCAGGGTGGGGTGTTCGGGGAGGAAGGTCGGGGGCGAGCTGTAGATGTCCTCGGTCGGGCCCTTGAGCGAGGTGGAGAGCTGCCACACGAAGGGGCCGACGGTGATGGCGAGGACGATCAGCAACAGCGTGTAGCGCAGGGCGAGTTCCCAGACGCGGATGCGGCGGCCGTGCTCGTCGGTGATGCGGGGTTCGCGAACCGCCGTCTCCTGGACGGGCCTTGCGCGCTCGATGACGCTCAAGAGTCCTCCTTCCGGTCGGCCCGCAGCACGAGCAGCATCAGGGCGACGGTGACGACGAAGACGACGACCGAGAGCGCGGAGGCGTAGCCGACCCGGCCGGTCAGGCCGGTGCCGGTGCGCTGAACGAGCATCACCAGGGTGGTGTCCTCACCGGCCGGTCCGCCGCTCGGGCCCGCCATCAGGTAGACCTCGGAGAACACCTTGAAGGCGGCGACCGAGGACAGCGCGCCCACCAGCACCATCGTGGAGCGGACGGCGGGCACGGTCACCGTGAAGAAGCGCCGCACCGCGCCCGCGCCGTCCACCGAGGCGGCCTCGTGCAGTTCGCGCGGCACGCTGGCGAGCGCGGCCAGATAAATGATCATGTAGTAGCCGAGGCCCTTCCAGACCGTGACGGCCATGGCGCTCAGCAGGAGCAGCCACTGGTCGCTGAGGAAGCCGATCTGTCCGACGCCGATCGTCTCCAACAGCGAGTTGACCAGGCCGCGTTCGTCGAGCAGCCACACCCAGATCAGCCCAACCACGACGATCGAGGCGACGACCGGCGTGTAGAAGGCGGACCGGAAGAAGGTGATGCCGGGGATGTTCTTCTGCACCAACAGGGCCAGCAGCAAAGGGAGTACGACGAGTGCGGGCACCACCCCCACGATGTACAGGGTGCTGTTGCGCAGGCCGGTCCAGAACATGTCGTCGTGCCACAGCTCGCGGAAGTTGGCGAAGCCCACGAAGTGGCCCGGGATCAGGGTGCGCCGGTCCGTGAAGGAGTTGATCACGGTGGAGGCGAAGGGGTACAGCACGAAGGCGCCGACGATCAGCAGCCCGGGGGCGGCGAACAGCCAGGGGCTGGAGGGCAGTTGGCGCCGCACGCGGGACACGTCGGCCATGGAAACCTCAGCCCTCCTGCTGGAGCAGCGTGTCGCACTGCTTGACAGCGTTGTCGAGAGCCGTCTTGGGACTCTCCTTGCCCTGCAGCGCCTTGGCGACCTCGTTGCGCAGCGCGGTCTTCATCTGCTCGCTGAACAGCACCGGCGTGTAATTGACCGCGTTCTTCAGGGACTTGGCGGCGGCGATCCGCACCCGCGTCTCGTCGGTGCCGTCCTCCTTGGTGAAGTACGGGTCGTCGAGGGAACCGGCGGTGCTCGGGAAGATGGCGACCTTCTTCGCGAACGACATCTGCTGCTGGGCATCGGTGACGTAGTGCGCGAAGGCCACGGACGCCGGGGTGTGCTTGGTCTTGGAGTTGACCATCACGCCCATCACGTACATGTTCACGTGCCCGGTGCTGGTGATCTGGTCGGTGATGCCGATGTTCTTGTACAGGGTCGGCGCCTGCTTCTTGAAGTTGTCGAGGTCCAGGGCGCTGCCGGGGTTCATGGCGACGGCGCCGGTGAGGAACTTCTTGCCGGACGACTCGGGGGTGGCGGTGAGCGCCTGCGAGTCGAGGGCCTTCGCGTCGTACAACTCCTTGTACTTGGTGAGGAGTTCGATGCCCTTCGCGTCGTTGAAGGCGAAGGCGGTACCGGCCTTGTTCATCAGCTCGACGCCGTAGCGGCCGAAGTCCTCGACAGTGGGGACGTTGGCGAGCGTGGCGACCTTGCCGTTCGTCTTCTTCGCCAACTGGAGGGCCTGGGCGAAGAGTTCGTCGTACGTCTTCGGCGGCTGGTCCGCGTTGAGTCCGGCCTGCTTGAAGAGGGACTTGTTGTAGAAGAGCGGGCCGGTGTTGAGGTACCAGGGGAAGGCGTAGGTGCCGGTCATGCCCGGTATCTCGTGGCTGGCCCAAGCACCCGGCAGGTACTCGCTCTTGTACTTCGCGGCCGACTTGTCGAGGTCGAGCGCGAGGCCCGCCTTGGCGAGCGGGGCGACGAGGTCCGGGGAGACGTTGACGACGTCGGGCAGGGTGCCGCCGGCGGCGTCCGCGCTGATCTTGTCGGCGTAGCCCTCGGCGGGCTGGTCGATCCACTTCACATGCGTGCCGGGGTACTGCTTCTCGAAGCCGGAGATCACGCCCTCGAAGTACGACTTGAAGTTGGCGCGGAGGTTCCAGGTCTGGAAGGTGATGTCGCCCTCGACCTTGCCCGAGGCGTCGGTCGATCCGCCGCCGTCTCCCCCGGAACCGCAGGCGCTCAGCGGCATGAGGACGACGGCGGCGGCAGCGGCGGCGAAGGCTCTGCGGGAGATGCGCACGGCGAGTGGCTCCTTTGCCAGTGGGGTTGGCTGATCGTGCCGGGGCAGACCTTGCACGGTGTTCCCGGGGCCCGTCAATGGATTCCGCTCAGCTAAATTCATTAGTTGGCCTGATCCGGCCAACTGCACTGGTCAGCGAGGTGTGTTCGCATTCTTGCGGTGGATCACTAATGCGCTTTAGGGTGTGCGGACTCAAGCGCATTAGTGCGCGGCACCGGTGGAATGGAGTGCAGGGTTGTCAGGCAAGCGGTCGCCCGCGCGTCGGCCGACGATGAAGGACATCGCGCAGCGCGCCGGTGTGTCCGAGAGCGCGGTCTCCTTCGCGCTCAACGGCCGGCCCGGCGTCTCCGAGATCACCCGCGACCGGGTGCGCCGGGTCGCGGAGCAACTGGGCTGGCGGCCCAGTACGGCGGCGCGGGCGCTGTCCGGAGAGGGTGCGGCGACGGTCGGTTTCGTGCTGGCCCGGCCCGCGGACACCCTCGGCGTCGACTCCTTCTTCCTCCAACTCGTCTCGGGCATCCAGGAGATACTCGCCGAGCGCCATCTCGGACTGCTCTTCCAGATGGCCGAGGACGTCGACGACGAGTGCGCGGTGTACCGGCGCTGGTGGGCCGAACACCGCGTGGACGGCGTCCTGGTGGCCGACCCGCGTACCGCCGACCCGCGGCCCGACCTCCTCGACGAACTCGGCCTGCCCGCCGTGGTGATCGGCGGCGCACCCGACGAACGCCACCCGGGTCTGTCGACGGTGTGGGCCGACGACGCGGGCGCGATGACCTCCGTAGTGGACGAGTTGTACGCGCGTGGCCATCGGCGGATCGTGCACATCGCCGGGCTGGCGGGCCTCGCGCACACCGAGCGCCGTATCCGCGCCCTGCGCGCCGAGGCCGCCCGCCGCGGACTGACCGAGGTGCACTCGGTGACCACCGACTACTCGGACGCGGCCGGCGCCGCCGTCACCCGCCGGGTCCTCGAAGTCGCCGCTCCCCCAACGGCGTTGATCTACGACAACGACGTGATGGCCGTCGCCGGAGTGGCCGCCGCGACCGAACTCGGCTTCTCCGTACCGGCGGACGTGTCGGTGGTCGCCTGGGAGGACTCCGCGCTGTGCCGCATGGTCCGGCCGTGGCTGTCGGCGCTGTCCCGGGACAGTGTGGAGTTCGGCCGTACGGCGGCACGGGAGTTGACCGCCCTGCTGGACGGCGGACCGGCGCGCACGGTGCGGGTGCCGGTGCCGCGGCTGATCGAGCGGGACAGCACGGGACCGGCACGGGTATGAAAGGGGGCGTGTCCCCCGTTTCGAGGCCGAATCGCCGGACACCGCCGGGTACTTCGTGTGAGGCTTTGCCCATGACCTCCGAAGACCCGCTGGCCGACCGGCTCCAGCTCGACCGGCCGCACTCCGCCCGTGTGTGGAACTTCCTCCTGGGCGGCAAGGACAACTACGCCGCCGACCGCGAGGCCGGCGAGATGATCGTCCAGATGTTCCCCGACATCGCGCTGCTCGCCCGCCTCCAACGCCGGTTCCTGGTAAAGGCGGTGCGCTATCTCGCCGAGGACGCGGGCATCCGCCAGTTCCTCGACATCGGGACCGGTCTGCCCACCGTCGACAACACGCACGAGGTCGCGCAGCGCATCGCGCCCGAGAGCCGCATCGTGTACGTCGACAACGACCCGCTGGTGCTGGTGCACGCGCAGGCGCTGCTCACCAGCACTCCGGAGGGCGCCTGCGCCTACGTCGACGCCGATGTGCGCGACCCCGAGAGGATTCTCGAAGCCGCCGCCCAGACCCTGGACTTCAGCAAGCCGATCGCGCTGACGATGCTGGGCATCCTGGGGCAGATCCCGGACTCGGACGAGCCCGAGGCCGTCGTGGCCCGTTTCCTCGACGCGTTGCCCCCGGGCAGCTATCTCGCGCTGACCGACGGCACCGACACCAACGCGGCGCTCAACCAGGCGATTTCGGTGTACAACGCCAACTCCGCCAGCTCCTACTACCTGCGCAGCCCCGAGCGGATAGCGGAGTTCTTCGACGGCCTCGATGCCATCGAACCAGGCATCGTCCCCATTTCACGGTGGCACCCGGAGCCGGTCGACGTGGGCCGCGATCCCTCCGTCGAGAACACGATCTGCGGCGTCGGCCGCAAGGCCTGAGCGCCAACACCGAAGAGGGGCACCGAAGTTGCCGGTGTCCCTCTTTGTCGTTCTGTGCCCTTGGGTCAGATCCGGAACAGCGCCCAGACCGTCTTCCCGCCACCCGCCCGCAGGTTCCAGCCCCACGACTCGCTGAGCGCGGAGACGACTTGCAGACCGCGCCCGGACTCGGCGAACTCGTCGGGGTGGCCCTCGACAGGTATTCGATCGCTGTCGTCCGTGACGGCGCACACCGCGTACGGCAGCCGGTCCCACACCGCGAGCCACAGTGAAGGCTGCGGCTCCGCACGGGAGTTGGGCGCCCGGCCGTAGCGCAGCGCGTTGCTCACCAGTTCCGACACGGTGACCGTCACATCGTCGACGAGTTCCTCCCCGGCCCGGTCGGCGAGCGCTGCCCGGGTGAAGTCCCGTGCCACCTGGGCCGATTGGGGCATCGGCGGCACGACCAGGACGGAACAGAGGGCGGGGTCGCGCCCGTCACCGGCAGCGGGGACCAGGGTGACGGTCCGCCCGGGCTCGGGTGGGCCCACCTGATCGACGGCCCGGCACAGCCACTCCCAAGTCCCCTCGATCCGCAGGGTGTCGACCGGTCGTACGACTTGCTCTGCGGACATCGCGACCCCTGAGACCCCTGGGAGAGAACACCTGCGCGCGCTACACCTGTCCGGAGCATCGTCCTCCGCCTGCCCCTGCAAGCGCAAGTGCATCGGCAATTACCGCTGCAATTGCAGACGATCTTGCGAGCGGCCCACCCGAGGGCTATCGTCCTCCACATCACCAATGGGTGCAATTGAAGCTGCAATTGCATTCGATCTTCCGGGGGAGCGATGAGGCCTCACATAGAGCACGCGAACGGCATGTCGGCGACCCTGCTGAGCGACGCGCAGTGGCGCAAGAGCCACCACAGCAACCCTGAAGGAAACTGCGTCGAGTTGGCCGCGCTCTCCGACGGCCAGGTCGCCGTGCGCAACTCGCGCCATCCCGAAGGTCCGGCGCTCGTCTACACCAGTGCCGAGATCTCCGCGTTCGTCCGCGGTGTGAAGGACGGCGACTTCGACGGCCTACTCCCCGGCCGCTGAGGTCAGGCAAACCCGCGGATTGGCCGGAAGGGGCCGGACACAGGCCGGCACCTTCCGGCTCCTTCACTCCCTGCAGTTATCCGGAACCTCGGTGCTACGATCCTCTCTTGAGTCCCGAAAACTTGCGGACGGTATCGGCGCGACCGCCGAGGGGATGAACATGACTGCAGCTCAACCGGAATACGCTCCCTCGGGTTCGGACGTGCTGAGCCTTCAGCGCGGCGGTCCGACGGTCCAGCGCATCATGCTGGGCACCCGCCTGCGCCGCCTGCGCGAGTCCCTCAACATCACCCGGGACACGGCCGCTTCGGCGATACGCGCCTCGGACGCCAAGCTCTGCCGCATGGAGCTGGGCCGCGTCGGCTTCAAAGAACGCGACGTGGCCGACCTGTTGACGCTGTACGGCCTCCAAGAGCCGGACGCACGCCAGGAGTTCCTCGACTCGGCCCGCCGTGCCAACGAACCGGGCTGGTGGCGCGCGTACGGCGACGCCTTCCCGACCTGGTTCGAGCAGCACCTGGGTCTGGAAGAGGCCACCTCCCTCATCCGCACCTACGAAGTGCAGTTCATCCCGGGCCTGTTGCAGACGGCCGGGTACGCCGAGGCCGTCATCCGGCTCGGCCGACCCGTCGACACCCCGGACGCGATCCAGCGCCGCGTCGAACTCCGCATGACCCGGCAGGAGTTGCTCACCAGGCCCGGCGCTCCGAAGCTGTGGGTCGTGGTGGACGAGGCCGCGCTGCGCCGTCCGCTCGGCGGAGCGGACGTGATGCGCGAGCAGCTGCGGCACCTCATCGAGACGGCCGCCCTGCCGAACGTCACCCTCCAGGTGCTGCCGTTCCACGTGGGCGGCCACGCGGCCGCCGGCGGTCCAATCACCGTGCTGCGCTTCCCGGTGCCGGACCTGCCGGACATCGTCTACCTCGAACAGCTCACCAGCGCCCTCTACTTGGACAAGCCCGACGAGGTCGACCGCTACCTCGCGGTCATGGACCGGCTGAGCATGGTGGCCTCGCCGGCCCCCGAGTCGGTGACCTTCCTGGAGAAGCTCCTCAGCGAGATGTGAGGACAGGCGGTTTCCGGCCGCCGCTCAGACCCGCGACCGGTACAGCCCGAACTCCGCGATCTTCACGGTGTCCCGGGCTGCCGTCACGCGAACTCTCCACCGCCGGGCGCGTACAGGCGCGGCCAGCAGCAGGATGCGGCTCGCGCCGATCGTTCCGGCGCGGGTGGCCTCCGTCCAGGCCCCGTCGACGTACGCCTCGATCACGAAGGCCTCGACCTGCTGGCCGTAGTGCCTTATGTCCTCCGCCAACCGGACGCGGTCCACGGCCCGTTCGGCGCCGAGATCGACGGTGACCCGGCCCGGCGAGACGGCCGTCCGGGCCCCGCGCGCCAGGTCCTCGGGCAGCTCCCGGTCCACGCGCTCGCGGAACTCGCGCAGGCGTGCCACGTCCGGGGCCGCCAGCACACCGTCCGTGTCCGGTGGCACGTTGAGCAGCAGCACCGAGTTGCGGCCGACCGAGCCGAAGTAGATGTCGATCAACTCGTCGACGCTCTTGGGGAGTTGGTCCGGGTGGTAGAACCAGCCGTCGTGGATCGACACATCGCACTCGGCGGGCCACCACTGGAGGTAGTCGGTGTCCGGCTGCGCCGCGACGAGCGCGCTGCGGCTGCCCTCGTCGGGGGTGTCGTACGACAACGCCCAGTCAGTGCGCCCGTATTGCTCCTCCTTGACCGGGAGGACGCTCCACTCGTCCTCCCGCGCGAGGCCTCCCTCGTTGCCGACCCAGCGAACGTCGGGGCCGGTCACGGCGATCGCCGCGTCCGGGGCGAGCGACCTGACCAGGATGTACCAGCTGTCCCAGTCGTAGTCCTCGACGTGGCCGGGCGGGATACGGCCCTGGGCGCCGTCGAACCAGACCTCGTCGATCGGGCCGTACTCGGTCAGCACTTCGTAGAGGGTGTTGAGCATGTGGGCGCCGTAGTCGGTGGCGTCCAAGGTGTAGTAGGCGTCCGGGGTACGGTCGTCGCCGTCGACGAGGGTCGGGATCGTGCGCGTGGTGCGTGCGCTGCCGTTGGCGTAGACGCCGTGGAGGTACTGGTTCTCGTCGGCGGGTGAGAGGTAGACGCCGGCCTTGAGGCCGTACCGCCGCATGGAGTCGGCGAAGGAGCGCAGTACGTCGCCCTGGCCCGCACGCCAACTGCTGTACGCGACCGTGTGGTTGGTGTAGCGGGAGGGGTAGAGGACGAAGCCGTCGTGGTGCTTGACGGTGAGGATGGCGAGCTTGAAGCCGCCGTCGCGCAGGGCGCGGGCCCACTGGTCGGTGTCGAGGCCCGTCGGCTGGAACACGTTCGGGTCCTCGTCACCGGTCCCCCACTCCAGGCCGGTGAAGGTGTTCACGCCGAAGTGCAGGAACGCCGTCCGCTCCAGCTGCTGCCAGGCCACCTGCCGTGCGGTGGGCCGGACTTGGGAGGCCTTGCGGACAAGGTCGGCCTCGGTGTCGTCGGGGCTGACGGGGATACGGGAGCGGGAGTCGGACGGGGGCCGGGGCGCCGCGAGGGCGGATGCCGTGGCGGTCCCGGTCGCGGCGAGCGCGGTGGCCGAGAGGACGAAGAGGCGTCGGGAGAGGGCCATGGGGTGGGACTCCTCTGGTTGCTCAGTGGGCGGTCAAGTGCCAGGTGGCGGGCTGGTGTTGGTCCGGCGGGTACTGCACGAGCCGGCCGTCGTCCGCGACGCTCAGCGCCATCTGCGTGATCGCGTTCACGAGCCGGTAGCCGCCCGCCGCGGGCGTCAACTCCCAGCGCTGCATGGTGTTCGCGGCATCGCAGGGCTGCGGGGTCGCCGAAACCCCGGGCTGGAGCGGCACGTTGAGGGTGAGCTTGCCGCCCCGCACCTCAAGGCAGCCGTCGGCGGTCCGCAGCGTCGCGTAGCCGTCCGGCGTGCGCTGCACCGTGGCGTCGAAGGAGGCGCCGCCCGCTGTCCGGAAGGTGTACGTCCCGTCCGCCACCGGTACCCGTGTCAGGTTCCGCCACCCCGGCGCGTGCCCAACTGCCGTACCCCGCGCGGTGAATGCGGCGTACGTGGCGTCGGGATGCGGATCGCCCCAGGTCGCCTGGGCGAGGTGCCGTAGCGCGGGCTCGGTGTCGGTGGTGACCTCGTTCTCGGTCTCGCCGCGGCCGTTGTCGGGCCAGAGGCTGATCTTCGCGCCGGTGACGCCGTCGCTGGAGGTGAGCTTCTCGCCCTCGAAGCTGCGCGGGTCCCAGCTCTGGCCGTACAGGGCCTCGGTGTCGCTGTGGAAGCCGCCGCGGATGAGGTAGAGGGAGTAGGCCGCGTTCATCAACGGGTAGCCCTGGGCGATGAGTTGGCTCGGTTTCTCCGTGACGTTCAGCCAGTGCTCGACCGTCGTGCCCGCCGCCACCGGCACGGTGTTGGCGCCGGTGAGCCCGTCGTTCCAGATGCGCAGCTTCTTGCCCTTGCTCGCGGCGTAGGCCTGGACGCGGTTGATGAAGTCGATGTAGGCGTCCTGCGGGGTGGCGTTCGCGCCGTACTTCTCCTGGGCGTAGCGCAGCATCTGCGGGTACTTCGAGTAGTCGGAGCCGAGCATGTACTCGTCGGCGCCCATGTGCCAGGACGACGCGGTGAAGACCTGCGCGTACTCGTCCATCAGGCTCGTGTAGTAGTCGAACGCCGCCTGCTGGGTGACGTCGAGCCGGGCGGGCTGCTTGTTGCCGTCGCTGTCGGTGAGCTGGAGATCGGGGCGGTTCTCGATCCATGGGTCCATATGGCCCGGGGAGTTGATCTCCGGGATGATCTCGACGTGGTACTTGTCGCCGAGCGCGACTAGGCGGCGCATCTCGTCCTGGGTGTAGTAGCCCCAGGTGTTGGCCTCGGGGTGCGCGGCGCTCTTCACCTTGAGTTCGAGGAGCAGTTGGTTGAGCTTGTGGTACGCCATCTCGCGCACCAGGTTCTCCAGCCAGGGCAGGGAGACGTGGATGTAGCAGGCGCAGACGCCGACCCCGCGTTCCTTGTAGCGCGGTACGTCGACCGTGCGTCCGGCGGGGATGTGGTCACCCTGCGCGAGGAGTTGGAGGAGGGTCCGGGTGCCGTAGAAGGCGCCGGTCTCGGTGGCGCCGGTGACCGACAGCCGTCTGCCCGCCTGGAGTTCGTAGCCCTCCGCGCCCAACGAGCCCTTGGTCGGCCGGACTTGGATCACGATGTCACCGGGGCGGGTGGCACCGCCCCGCACCACGGGCACTGTTCCGTGACCGGCCGCCTTCAGGTCGTCGGCGAGGGTGCCGGCGACTTCGCGCTCGCTCTTGCTGTCGGCAACGAGTCTGGCCCCGGGCCTGAAGTCGTAACTCCCGGGTTCAGGAGTCCAGTTGGACAGTGCGGGCACGGTCACCGGCACCGCCTGATCCTGGCCCTCCTGGACCGCGACCGCCGGTGCGGGTGCCGCGAGCAGTGCGAACACCGCCGCGAAGCCGATGAACCGGAACCGTCTCTTCCTGCGCTCAGCCATGACACTCCACCGGTCGCGATTGATCGGACGGCTGATGATTGAACTGCGCTCAGGAGCTGTCAATGGGCGGCGGGAGCAGCCACGTTGAGCCATTGATCGGATGACCAGCGGCTCAGTCGACGCCTGCCCGGTACCGGCTCGCGAAAAGTCCAAGAAGACGGCCTCGAATGTCCAAGGCCGGCGGCCCTTGGTTTCCCAGCACCAGCAGCCTTGGTTTCCATGGCCGGTCACCTCTCGACGCACCGCCCCGGCCGAGGCACAGTTCTCCCTACATACTCGCGAGTAGTGAGAAGGAGCGCGCCCGTGACCAGCTGGGTCGGCCGTACCGCCGTCGAGATCGCCACCGCCGTACGCGAGAAGCGGGTCACGCCCCGTGAGGTGGTGGCCGCGCATCTCGCCCGGATCGAGCGGCTCGACGGGCGGATCGGTGCGTTCCGGGTGGTGCGGGCGGAGGCGGCGCTCGCGGAGGCCGACGAGGTGGGCGCGCGGGCCGATCTGGCCGAACTCCCCCTGGCGGGCGTGCCGGTGGCCGTCAAGGACAACCTCCCGGTGACCGGCGAGTCCAACCGGGTCGGCTCCGCCGCGACCCCGGACACGCCCGCCGACCACGACCACGTCACCGTGGCCCGGCTGCGGGCGGCGGGCGCGATCGTCGTGGGGCTCACGAACGTGCCCGAGCTGTGCATCTTCGGTACGACCGAGGGCGTCCACGGCACCAGCCGCAATCCGTGGGACACGACCCGCACGGCGGGCGGCTCCTCCGGCGGCAGCGCGGCCGCCGTGGCCGTCGGCATGGTGCCGATCGCCCTCGGCAACGACGGCATGGGCTCGCTGCGCATCCCCGCGGCCAACTGCGGCCTGGTCACCATCAAGCCCGGGTTCGGGGTCGTCCCGGCCGGTATCGGCGACGGCGACTGGTTCGGAATGTCCGAGAACGGCCCCCTCGCGACGACCGTCGAGGACGCCCGGCTGATGTTTTCGGTCATCGCGGACATCGAGGTCGTACGCCCCGACGGGCCCACCACGCGGAAGATCGCCGCCTCCGTGCGCAGCCCGCTCGCCGGAGTGGCCGTCAGCAAGCCGTATACGATCGTCGTCCGGGAGGCGGCCGGGCTGCTGAACAAGGCCGGGCACACCGTGCGGCGCGCCGATCCGCCGTATCCGCTGTCCCTGAGCACCACGTCACTCGCGCACTGGACGGCCGGCACCTCGGTGGACGCGGCGGGGCTCGACCCTCGGAAGCTGACGCGGCGGAGCCGGGTGCACGCTGCGATCGGGCGGCGGTTCGTGAAGAGCGTCCGTACCGGCAAGGGCCGCGAGCGGCTGCGGGAGCGCCTGGCGCCGTTCTTCGCCGAGCACGACATCCTGCTGACGGCGGCGCTGGCCCGCCGCTCCCCCAAGGCCGGGCCGTGGCACGAGCGGGGCTGGCTGCGCAATGTGCTGGCCAACACCACCTACTCGCCGATGACTCCCCCGTGGAACCTCACCGGCTGGCCCGCGATGTCGGTCCCGTTCGGCACGCTGCCCTCGGGCGCGCCCTGCGCCGTACAGCTCGTGGGGCGGCCGGGGTCGGAGGCGGCGCTGCTGGAGCTGGCGGAGGAACTGGAGAAGCTGCGGCCCTGGCAGCGGACCGCGCCGCTCGACTGAGGAACCCGGGGCGTCTCGGCTAGAGGGCGCGGTACATGACGTGCAGGCCGACGCGTCCGTCGCGGGGATGGTCGTAGGCGTCGGGCACCGTGCCCAGGATCGTGAAGCCGAGGGAGAGCCAGAGCTTGACGGCGGGGTTGGTCTCGACGACGGCGTTGAAGACCATGCCGCGGAAGCCCTGGTCGCGGGCGGTGGTGAGGATGTGCTCGGCGAGGGCGCGGCCGATACCCCGGCCGCCGTGGTCGGGGTCGACCATGAAGCCCGCGTTGGCGATGCGGTCGGCGGGGCCGCCGTAGTTCGGGGTGACGAAGGCCGAGCCGACGACGGTTCCGGTCTCGTCCTCGGCGACGTACACGCGCTTCGGCGGAGACGTCCACAAGGCCCGGGCCGCCTCTTCGGAGGTGTCCCGGGCCCAGGTGTAGGTGTCGCCGGCGGCGACGATCCGGTGCCAGAAAGGCCAGATCCGCGGCCAGTCGTCGGCCGCGGCTTCTCTGATCAGCATGGGCGTGATTTTCGCACGCCCATGCTGTCGGCGATCGCGATGGGTCCCCGCGGGGGTCAGTCCACGCTGGGCAGGATGTGGGGCTCGGCGAGGTCGTCCTCGTAGCCCGCGAGACGGATGGGGGCGGACCGTGCCCACACGGCCAGGCTGCCGAGCTCGTCGGACCGGTGGCCCGCACGCTCCGTGTGTTCCTTGGGGCGTTGCTCGCGATTCGTCTTTTCCGGTGTCACCGCGCACTCCTTATGTGTCGGGTCACCCTCGGGGCACGACCGGCCGTCTCCGGTCCGGTACCTGGCCCGCTCGGGCGTGGGTTGAAGGCAGTTCGGACGCGGTGGCGCCGGTTACTCGTGTGAGAGCAGGCCGTGGTGACCGGCTTGCCCCGGGACGGACCATGGGTGTGGGTGGGACCCCTTGTCGCTGTCCGTCTGCCTCAGGTTAACCAAATGAGCGCCCCGCCGCTCTATGGGGCTGAAAACATGGGGTAAAGATTAGAGACATGCGGCCAACGGGCCTTGCCCGCCCGGACCGAGCGAGCTGCGGTCGCCTTCGACTCCTGAAGCCGCTGCGCGAGGTCCGCGGGCCGCACCGGAGGCCATCGCCTGGACGCCTGCACCTCCACTCTGCCGCCGTCGTCACGGAACCGCAGCTCAACGGGACGGAGCCGCGCTCGACCGATCGCCGGAGAGCGCTCCACAGCTCGGCGGAGCTTGGTTCGGACCTTCTCCGGAACTCCATAGGGCGTCGCCAGGAGACCCGCTCGTCAACCGATCACGTTGAAGCCATTGACGCACGGAGAGTCGCGCCGGACACTCCTGCATTGAAACGGCGATTCCGGCCCGGTGAGCAGCCAACTCAGGCTCGTCCCGCCCGACATGACGGATCGTCCGTGATCAGCCGCGCGCACCAAGATTCACAGTGCGACGGCACCGACGCAGAGGAGGACGACGAGAAACCGCAGACCCATGATCGCCCTGAGAGCGCTCTCAAAGACACCAGCAGATCATGCCGCGAGACCACGGAGACGACCTGATCCCCATCCCACCCGGAGTCAGGCCCCCGCAGCACTCCCAACCCGCCAGCTCGACAGGGAGAACCACCACGATGACAACCTCCCCACCGCCTGCCATCGCGCCGGCCGGCAGACAGAGAACCGTCCCCCTCGTCCTGGGCAGCGCCCTGGTGCTGCTCATCGGCGCGCTCGCAGGCCTGATCGGCAGCGGCGGCAGCGCCTCTGCGGCCGTACCGGGCGCTCCGACCGGCTGGACCACCCTCTTCTCGGACGACTTCAACGGTGCGTCCGGCAGCGCGCTGAACCGGACCAACTGGCTGTACGACCTGGGCACCGGATACGCGGGAGGCGCCGCCAACTGGGGAACGGGCGAGGTCGAATCGGCCACCGACTCCACGAACAACGTCTACCAGGACGGGCAGGGACACCTCGTCATCAAGGCTCTCCGTGACGGGTCCGGCCACTGGACCTCGGGACGCATCGAGACCCAGCGCACCGACTTCGCCGCCCCGGCCGGCGGACAGCTGGAGATGAGCGCGTCCATCCTGCAGCCCAACCCGCAGAGCGGACTGGGTTATTGGCCCGCGTTCTGGGCGATGGGCGGCGCGGCCCGGCCGGTCGGCGCGACGAACTGGCCGAGCATCGGCGAGTTCGACATCATGGAGGACGTCAACGCGCTGAGCCAGCACTCCACCACCTTCCACTGCGGTGTGTGGGCGGGCGAGTGCCACGACCCCGACGGCATCACCAGCAACCTCCAGCCGTGCGCGGGCTGCCAGACCGGCTACCACACGTACTCCGCGATCATCGACCGCACGAACACCGCCGCCGAGCAGCTCCGCTTCTACCTCGACGGCAATCTGACCTTCACCGTCAACGAGAACCAGGTGTCGGTCGCGACGTGGCAGGCGGCCGTCGACCACGGATTCATGGCCATCTTCGACCTGGCGATCGCCGGTTCCTACCCGGACAAGGTCTGCGGCTGCAGCTCGGCCGCGCAGGCGGGCAGCATCACCTCGGGCGCCGCCATGAGCGTCGACTGGTTCGCCGTCTACCAGCAGAGCCCCAGCGGTAGCACCACCGGCGGCACGACGACCGGCGGCACCACTGGCAGTACGACGGGCGGAAGCACCGGCGGGACCACGACGACGCCGGACTACACCGCCGGGGTGACGCGGGTGAGCGCCAGTCAGGCGCAGATCACGTTCGTTCCGACCACACCCGCGGCCTACGTCGATGTGCACTACCTCGTCAACGGCGCCGGCCAGCAGAACTTCCGGATGACCAACAGCGGCGGCACCTGGACGCAGAACGTCTCACTCGCCACCGGTTCCACCCTGACCTACTGGTTCACCTACGAGAAGAACGGGCCGCAGTACGACAGCCCGCACTACACCTACGTCCAGTGAGCCTCCCGGGCTGGTCGACCGGACCAGCCCGGGACCCAACCGTTCAGGGAGCGATCCCCACCCCGTCGATCCGGCTCCACGCCCGCTCCTGCGCGGCGGTCATGGCGGGCCAGACGAGCCCGCCCGGCCGGGGGCGGATCCGTGAGGCGTACGGCGCGGGGCGGAACGCCGGGTCGTAGAAGCACCCACTGCCGTACTTCAGGTCGAAGGCCGCGCAGGAGGCCGCGACCGAGCGCGCGGTCGGCTTGCGTCCGTGACGCACCCAAGTGTCCAGCGCGGCAATCGAGTTGGCGTACTCGGAGTCGCTGAGCGCGCTGTGCTCGGTCTCCGTCGTGAAGGTCTGGACGAGGTCGCCGCCCCGGCCGGCGCCCTGGAGCGTGGCGCGGTAGGCCGCCTCGTGCTCGACGAAGGCCGTCGGGTCGTCGATCGCGTGCAGGGTGAGGACCGGGATGGTGACCTTGCCGGTCAGGTCGCTGTCGTAGGAGAGGTCGCGGCGCGCGGTGGGGTCGGCCGAGAACCGTTCCACGCCCGCGTTGAGCGCCTTGTCGTCGTGTGAACCGGAGTACCGAACACCCCGGTTACTGAAGGGATTTCGGCCGCCGAGGCGGGTCGACACGATGTCCCGGAACGTGAAGGTGGCGAACTGCAGATGGGACGCGAGCGAGCGTTCCGGGATGCGGGTGACGGCGAGGATGTCGTCGAGGTTGCGCTGCTGGAGCGCGGTCCGGTCCGCGGGGGCGGAGGCGTATCCCGTGCACTCCTGCAGACGGGCACGGAGTCCGGCGCTCGTCATGGTGGAGTCCGCGCGCAGGCCCTGCCACAGCGGGTACTGCGGCTCGGTCGGGCGGGGGTGGTTGTGGCAGTAGTACTGGTAGACCACCCGGAGGTCGACGCGGTAGTCGTAGCCGCGTGAACCGCCGCCGAGGACGCCGCTCGTGAGCAGCGCGCCGTCGTAGGCGCCGGGGTGTCTGCCGTAGGTCTCCGCGACCTTGGCGGCGACGTCGCCTCCCCAGGACTGGCCGTGCACATAGGTCCGCTTCGGCTTGCCGAACTGCGAGACGAACAGCTTGCGTACGTTCTCGGTGTCGGCGGCGGCCATCCGGGTGCCGTAGCCACCGCGGCGGTAGGACGAGCCGGCCCAGGCGTAGCCCTCCTCGACCATCACCGCCCAGCGGTTGAGGTCGTCGGTGCTGCGGGCCGGGTCGGAGGAGTCGCCGAGGTCGGGCCCGCCGTGTGCGTGCACGACGAGGGATCCGTTCCAGCGGGTCGGCACGGCCATCGCGTAGTACGCGCCGTTGGTGTCCTGGCCGGTGTAACAGGTCGCCTTGCCCAGCAAGTTGGGCGGGCAGTCGGCCACCGCGGGCCGTGCCCTCGGCGCGGGGGCGTTGCCGAGCGTGCCGAGGAGTGCCGCGGCCACACCGGCGGCCAGTGCCGCCCGACGGTAGCGAGGGGCCGGGAGTCTCCGGCGTACCGGTACGGGCGCGTCAAGTGTCGTCACGGGAGCGGCTCCTATGCATTCGCTGTGCGAAGTTGCCCTGCGAACCGTGATGTTAAGAACCGCTGCTGGTGGGGACTACCCGTCGATCATTGCGTTCATAGTGTTCGCCCGCGCGATCACCTGCTCATGGCCGGGGTGACGGTGACGAGTTGGTGTTTCATCAGGGGCTGGTCGCTCTGCCTGCTGTAGTCGTCGAGCCCGCAGAGGATGTTGAGTTCGGGCATGTAGCCCGCGACGCTGGCGGGCGGGATGTCGTAGGCGATGACGCGGTAGCCGTAGACCGACCGGGTGCTGCCGTCGCGGGCGTGGCTCGTGATGTCGATCAGGTCGAACTCGGCCAGGCCCCGGTCGGCCATGTCCTTGGGGTTCATGAAGAGCAGGGTGCGCAGGTTCTTGACCCCGCGATAGCGGTCGTCGTCGGAGTACACGGTGGTGTTCCACTGATCGTGCGAGCGCATCGTGGAGAGGACGAGCATGCCCTGGGGCGGGGTCACGTCGGGGAGTTCGCTCGGGTGGAACTCGGCGCGGCCGGAGGGGGTGTGGAACTCGCGCTCGCGGGCGGGCTGGGTGATGCGGAAGCCGAGCGGTTCGCGCACCCGGCGGTTGAAGTCCTCGAAGCCCGGGAGGACTTGGGCCATGGTGTCGCGGATCCGGTCGTAGTCCTCGACGTACCACTCCCACGGTGTCGCCGAGTCGGGCAGTGTCGCGCGTGCCATCCCGGCGACGATCGCGCACTCGGACCTGAGGGTCTCGGCGGGCGGCTTGCGCATACCGAAGGAGAGGTGCACCTCGCTCATCGCGTCCTCGACGCTCACGCCCTGCTCCCCCGTCGCCTGGGTGTCCTTCTCGGTGCGTCCCCGGCACGGGAGGATGAGGGCGTTGCGGCCGTGGACGAGATGGCTGCGGTTGAGTTTCGTGCTCACCTGCACGGTCAGTTCGGTGGTGCGCAGCGCGGCCGTGGTCGCGTCGGTGTCGGGGGCGGCGAGGACGAAGTTGCCGCCCATCGCGACGAACACCTTCACCCGGCCATCGCGCATCGCCTTGATGGTGCCGACGGTGTCCAGACCGTGCTCGCGGGGCGCGGAGATCCCGCAGACCTCGTCGAGCGCGTCGAGGAACTCGGGGGTGGGGCGGTGGTCGATGCCGCAGGTGCGGTTGCCCTGGACGTTGCTGTGGCCGCGCACCGGTGAGGGTCCGGCTCCTTCGCGGCCGAGGTTGCCGCGCAGCATCAGCAGGTTCACGATCTCGCGGACGGTGTCCACCCCGTGGTCCTGCTGGGTGACGCCCAGACACCAGGAGATGACGGTGCGGTCGGCGGCCATGTACCGGTCGGCGACCTCGCGGATCTCGACCTCGCTCACCCCGGACTGCCGCACCAGCTCGGCCCAGTCGGTGGCACGCACCCGGTCGCGGTACGACGCGAAGCCCGACGTGTGCCGTTCGATGAACTCGGCGTCGAGCACCGCCGGGTTCTCCTCGGCCCGCTCGAAGACCGCCTTGGCGACCCCGCGCAGCAGGGCGAGGTCGCCGCCGATGCCGACCTGCACGTTCTGGTCGCCGGTCGCGGTGGCGTGGAAGGCGGCCATCGCGGCGAACTCGTGCGGCACGATCGTCCGGCGCGCGCCCGCCTCGACGAGCGGGTTGACGTGGACGATCTGATCACCGCGCCGGTGTGCCTTGGCAAGCGTGGTGAGCATGCGCGGGGCGTTGGAGGCCGCGTTCACGCCCATGACGAACAGCAGGTCGGCCGCGTCCCAGTCGGCGATGTCGCACGTGCCCTTGCCGGTGCCCAGCGCGGCCTGCAGGGCACGGCCGGAAGCCTCGTGGCACATGTTGGAGCAGTCCGGCAGGTTGTTGGTGCCGAACTCGCGCACCCACAGCTGATAGAGGAACGTGGCCTCGTTGTTGAGCCGCCCGGACGTGTAGAAGGCAGCCTGGTCAGGACTCTCCAGGCCGCGCAGTGTCTGCCCGACGAGCGCGAACGCGTCCGGCCAGGAGATCGGTACGTACTTGTCCGTGACCTCGTCGTAGACCATCGGCTCGGTCAGCCGGCCCTGGTCCTCCAGCGCGTAGTCCGGCCAGTCGGCCAGCTCGGTGACCGTGTGCGCGGCGAAAAACTCACGGCCGGCCTTCTTGCGGGTCATCTCCCAGGTGACGTGCTTGATCCCGTTCTCGCAGATGTCCAGGTGCAGGCCCTTGCGGTCGTCGGGCCACGCGCATCCCGGGCAGTCGAACCCGCCGTTCTCATGGTTCATCCGCACGATCGCCAGCGGCCCGCTGACCGGTTCGCGCGTCTTGGCGAGGACCCGCGTCACACTGCGGGCCGCGCCCCACCCCGCCGAGGGTGCCGTGTCGTCCTCCTGCGAGATGTCACCGGGGCGATTGGGCCCACGGCCGCGCGCCGCCACCCCGGGTGCCCCACGCCCCAAGTCGTCCCCGGCACGGCCTTCGGAATCCGAGCGGTCCATGGTGGTGCCCTTCGCTGTCACGACGCCGGTCATCGCATACGCGTGCTGACGCTGCCCACACCTGTCCGTTATGCCCAGATTTTACCGCCCGGTGTGACCGACGCACACGGCGAAGCCCGGGGAGACGGCGCGGGCGGACGACGAGACCCGGCCCGCGGTGATACGGGCCGGGCGGTGACGCATGTGTGGGCGGGGAACCCCGTCCCCGGGAGGGATGTCGCGCCGGGCGGTGTCGGTGCAGGGCACCCCGTGGATACCGGCTTCGATGATGCTTCCGCGAACTTGTCGATGAGTACGCCGAGTTGCTCGCCCTCGTCGGAAACGAACGCGGCGATGTGGGCAGTTGGGCCTGCGGCGCCGCGGGCGCTGCGGCAACGGCACCGGAGGCGATCGTCCGGCGGCGGGAGATCTCAGACCTCGTGATTCCTCAACCGGCGCTTCCGTCAACGCAGTTGGTGCAGTCGACGGTGCCGGTCGAGCGAAGCACCCGGCACCGGATGCCGGATGCCGGGTTTCGCCGGCCGCTCGGCTCCGAGGGCTCAGGCGGTGAATTCGTTGACGCCGAGGGCGAAGTCCCAGTGGCCGACCCCGTTGCCGGCGAGGCCTACCGTGACCAGGCCCATTCCTTCCAGCCAGTGCGCCATCCTCAGGCCGCCGACGTCCAGCGGGCGCAGCCCGAGGCTCTCGATGAACGCCGCCACGCCTGCCTTGGCCTGCGCGTCGTCGCCGGCGATGAAGACGTTGGGCCGGCCCTTCTCCAGGACACTGCGGAAGATCGTGTTGAACCCCTTCACCACGCTGGCGCCGGCCGGGGCCACCTTGGCGACTTCCTGCGCGACCGAGGTCTCCTCGCTGTGCGCCAGTCCGTCGAACGTGGCGTTGAACGGGTTGCTGATGTCGACGATGACCTTGCCCGCGAGGGCGTCCCCGTACTCGGTGACGACCGGAACGACACCGGCGTACAACAGGGCCGTGATGACGATGTCCCCGGCCGGGACGGCGCCCCACCTGCCCGTCGTCGCACCGCCGCCCAGAGCCTTGGCCAGGTCGTCGGCCTTGGACTGGTCGCGTCCCATGACCTCGACGGTGTTGCCGCCCGCCACCGCGAGCGTGCCGATGGTGCGGGCCATGTTCCCCGTACCGATGAGGGTGATGCTGCTCATGAGGTGTGCCCTCTTCCTGTTCTTGAGGTGTGACTCTGTCTCGTTCGTTCAGATGGCGGTGGTGCCGCCGTCGGCGACCAGTTCCAGGCCGTTGACGTAACTGGAGTCGTCGGAGGCGAGGAACAGGGCGACGGTGGCGATCTCCTCGGGGCGGCCCATGTTTCCGCGGGGAATGAGGGACTCGAATGCGGCCCTGGTCGCCTCGTCGAAGAGTTCTTCCTGTTTGGCGGTGCCGACCTGGCCGGGGGTCAGGACGTTGACCCGGATCTTGCGGTCGCGCAGTTCGTTGAGCCAGACGCGGGCCCAGGCCTGCTGCACGGCCTTGCTTCCCGCGTAGAGGCTCCAGCCGGGGAAGGCGCCGAGGGAGGCGTTGGATCCGGTCATGAGGATCGAGCCGTTGTCGTTGAGCAGCGGCAGCGCCTTCTGCACGGTGAAAAGGGTGCCGCGCGCGTTGAGCCAGAAGGCGCGGTGGAACTGTTCTTCGGTGATCTCGCCGAGGACGGCGGGTTCGCCCATCCCGGCGCTGGCCCACAGCACGTCGATCGAGCCCTTTTCCCGCTTGACGGTGTCGTACAAGCGGTCCAGGTCCTCCAGTTCGGCCGCGTCACCCTGGACGGCGGTGACGTTGCGGCCGATCAGCTTGACGGCGTCGTCCAGTGCTTCCTGCCGCCGGGCCTGGATGAAGACGTGCGCTCCTTCCTCGACGAACAGTTTGGCGCCGGCCAGTGCCATGCCGGTGGATCCGCCGGTGATCACCGCTACCTTGCCATCGAGCTTTCCCACGATCACTCCGTTGAATTGATGGGTATCCGAATTAATTGATGGGGGTCTGAATTAATTGATGGATGTCCGAAACAGTTGACCCATGCCATTTCCCGACTCGTTGCGATTCGGGTCCCAGCTGTCAGCCGGCGGGGAAGTAATGGCCGTTGTCCAGGTCGGCGAGAAGGCGAGGCTGAGCGGGTTCCCAGCCGAGGGTCCGGCGGGTGCTGAGATTGGACGCCGGGTAAGACTGCGTGACGATGTTCGCGAGGAATCCGAAATATCCCGGAACCATCAGTACGTCCACGGGAATGCTTACGACCGGCAGACCCAGACGGCTGCCGATGGCCTCGGCGATCTCGCGGAACGGGATGCCCTCGTCCCCGACCGCGTGCCAGTACTTGCCGGCCGGCCCCTTCTCCAGCGCCAAGCGGAACAAGGAGGCGACATCGCGGATGTGCACGGCGTTCCACAGGTTCGCGCCGTCGCCGGGGTAGCCGACGAAACCCTTCTCCTTCGCGAGCGCGATCAGCACGGGGAGGAAGCCGGCACGATCGGTCGTGCCGTGCGCGATGTTGGCGATCCGTACGATCGAGGACCGCACTCCCTGCTCGGCGAGGCCGACCACGGTGGTTTCCACGACGTTGCGAACCCGCAGAGTGCCCTTGTACTCGTCGCCGCCGGGAAGGGCCGGGTCCTCCTCGGTGACCGGTCGGCCCAGGTTCCCGCCCGAGCCTATGCTCCCCGCTGCGACCAGCGGCTTTCCGGTTCCCGCGAGTGCCTCGCCGTACGCGAGCATGATCGGGACCTCCGCGGCGGCCACGGCGTCGAGCCCGCCGGAGGGAAGCAGGTCCTGCCGGTGCGCGACGTGGACGACGCCGTCGGAGTCCGCGGCCGCCTCCTTGAGCCCGTCGAGATCCTGGAGGTCGCCGCGACGGACCTTCGCGCCGAGCGCGGACAACGCCGCCGCGGCGGCGTCCGACCGGGCCAGGCCGGTGACCTCGTGCCCGGCCGCGATGAGCTCGGGGACGATGTACGAACCGGAATGGCCGGTCCCGCCAGTGACGAAAACGCGCATCTTGCTTTCCTTTGGGGGTAGTTGGAGCGGCTGTTCTTCTCATGCCGCAGATCGACCGGCGTGATGTGGCTCAAGAAGCAGTGGCGCGGGTGCGCTCAGCTCAGAACGGTGACGCCGAGGGAGAAGTCGGTGTGCTTTATGGAGTGGGTCATGAGGCCCAGCTCCAGCAGGGCGACGTTCTCCAGTGCCCGCGCCATCGACAACTCCCCGGCGTCCATCGGGCGCAGCCCCAGGCTCTCGATGAATTCCGACACGCGCGCCTTTGCCTGCGTGTCGTCACCGGCGACGAATACGTCCAAGGGGCGCCCCTCGGCGGGGCCGGCCGCCAGAACATGGGAGAACAGGGTGTTGAACGCCTTGACGACATGCGCGCTGGCGGGGGCCGCCTTCGCGATCTCCTGCGCGCCGGAACTGCCGTCGGGGGTGACGAAACCCTGGAGATCGGGGGCGACGGGGTTGGTGATGTCGATGATGACCTTGCCGCGCAGCGCGTCCCCGTACTCGCTCACCACCGCCGCCGCTCCGGCGTACGGCACGGCGAGGACGACGACGTCCCCGGCCGGGGCCGCGCCGGGCGTCCCGACGGTGGCGCCGTCGAGCGTGTCGGCCAGTTCCTTGGCCTTGGCCGGGTCGCGGCCGATGATCTCTACGGCGTTGCCGCCGGCCAGCGCCCGGCCGGCCAGGGCGCCGGCCATGTTCCCCAGGCCGATGATGCTGATGCTGCTCATGGGTGTTCCTGCTTTCCGGAGCGATGGGCGGCGCTCAATTCCCTTTGTGCTCATTCCGGGCCGGGGTCCTGCTGTCAAGTTCGACGTCGAATTCTTGTTCAGAATTCTTGTGTTGAATTCGCTTCGGCCCCATTGGGTACCTATTCAGGCTGCCATTGCCCTGAGCTGGTGTCCAAGACCTCTTTTAGTCGTGGTGATACCCTGAATGCATCACCGGGCCGGGAGGCGCCATGGATCTGGATCTGGACCTGCGGAAACTGCGTTACTTCGTCGCCGTGGCGGAACAGTTGCACTTCGGCCGCGCCGCCGATGAGCTGCATATCGCGCAGCCGGTGCTCAGCCGGCAGATCCGCGCGCTCGAGCAGGATCTCGGCGCCTCGCTGTTCACCAGGGATCGCCACGGCGTGGAGCTGACCGACGCGGGCCGACAGCTGCTGGCCGACGCCGGTCCGCTGCTCGCCTCCACGCACGCGGTCCGCCGCCGGGTGTCCGTGGCCGCTCGCGGCAGCCGGCGGCTGATGGTCGGTTTCCGGGCCGGTATCCCGGTCATCCCGGCGGCGCGGGCGTTCGAGGCCCGGCACCCGGACGTGGTCGTGGACGTGCAGCGGATCGAAGGGGACGACCAGGCCGCGATGCTGCTCGACGGCCGCATCGACGTCGCCTATGTGCGGCTGCCCATCGACGAGACCGGCCTGCGCGTCACCCCGCTGTACACCGAGCCGCGGGTGGCGGTGCTGCCCGCCGGTCACCGGTTGGCCGGCAAGGAGGAGGTCACCGAGGCCGACCTGGCCGGCGAACCGCTGCTCTGGCATGCCGACCCGGGCACGCAGCCCACCAGGCGCCCGCACCCCAACGCCGGGTACCTGGTGCGCGGGGTGGACGAGACGCTTGAGCATGTCGCGGCCGGCCGGGGCATCTCGTTCCTGGCCCGTTCGGCGACCGTCTTCTACTCACATCCGGACGTCGTCTATGTGCCCATCCCGGATCTGGTGCCCGAGCAGGTGTGCCTCGCGGTGGCGGCATCAGGCACCTCGCCGGTGATCGCCGACTTCTTCAGCGCGGCTCAGGCGACGGCCGAGATCACGGCGGAGTGCGGGAACTATGAGATGTGGCAGCTGGGAAGCGATGCCATTTCGTAGCACACGCTGAGAATCGGGTTGGCCCAGGACACGTAGGTCGGGGCGCTGTCCGGACGGAGATCCCGCGGCGGATCAGGAGGCAGCGCAACGTCGCCCGTCCGGTGCTCACCGGACGGGCGACGTTGCGCCGGAGTTGGTCTACCAGCCTACGGACCGGGTCAGCGGGTGAAGGGCTTGCCCAGCATGGCAAGCCGGCGACCCCTCACCGGTGATGCCATACCCGCCCCTGCCGATCGCCCTCCGTGGCACCCGGCGTGACGGGCAACCCGGCAAGGGGTTCCGGTCACGGCACTAGCGGCCGCTGACGGCGGTGGCCGCCTGGACGATGACCGCGGCCACGGCGGCCGGGTCGGACACGTACACGGCGTGGCTGCCGGCGGTCTCGGTGACGGTCGCCCCGGCCCGCTCGGACATGATCCGCTGGGCGGGCGGGGGGATCATGCGGTCGTCGGTGGCGACCAGGTACCAGGACGGCTTGGTGCGCCAGGCGGGGTCGGTGACCGCGCCGCCGAGCGCCTCCACGCCCCAGGGCACCTGCGAGTCGGCCATGAACGCGGCGAGTTTCGCGGGTACGTCCGCCGCGAACGAGGCCGCGAACTTGTCCCGGTCCAGGAAGAGGAACCCGTCGACGGGCGGCAGGATCGGCGGAACCGGAGCACCCGGCGGCGGGTCCGCGATCAGGGTGTTGACCGACTCGCCCTTGTCGGGCGCGAACGCGGCGATGTAGGCGAGCGCGGCGACGTTGGGGTGGGTGCCCGCCTCGGTGATGACCGCGCCGCCGTAGGAGTGGCCCACCAGCACGGCGGGGCCGTCCAGCCCGTCCAGGACCTGCCGGGTGGTGGCGACGTCGTCGGCCAGCGACAGCGTCGCGTTCTGCACGACGAAGACCCGGTAGCCGTCGGGGACGAGTCGGTCGTACACCCCCTGCCAGCCGGAACCGTCCACGAAACCACCGTGCACCAGCACGATGTTCCTCACTTCCTGACCTGTGGTCACGACACTGCCTCCTTCGTCCGAGACGTCTGCTCGGGTCCGTTCGGGGAAATGGCTGGAACGCTCGCGCCCTGGGGGGCGGCGATTTCAAGTGGCGTATTCAGTGGGCGTGTTCAGTGGCCGGCCGAAGCCGCCGCCTGCTTGATGAGGTCGGCGGTGGCCTGCGGCTGGGAGACGTACACGGAGTGGCTCGCGGCGACCTCCCCCACGTTGGCGCCGGCGCGGTCGGCCATCATGCGCTGGGCGGCCGACGGGATCATCCGGTCCTCGGTGGCGACGAGGTACCAGGACGGCTTGGTGCGCCAGGCGGGCCGGGTGATCTGGCCGCCGAGCGCGTCCGCGCCCCAGGCGACCTGGGAGTCCGCCATGAAGACCGCCTCCGCCGCGGGCAGGTCGGCGGCGAACGAGGCCGCGAACTTGTCCCGGTCCAGGAACAGGAACCCGTCCGGGGACGGCACGATCGGCGGGACCGGGGCGCCGGGCGGCGGATCCGCGATCAGGGTGTTGACCGACTCGCCCGCGTCGGGTGCGAACGCGGCGATGTAGGCGAGCGCGGCCACCTTCTCGTCGAGGCCGGCCTCGGTGATCACCGCGCCCCCGTAGGAGTGGCCGACGAGCACGCACGGGCCGTCCAGCGACCGCACGATCCGCAGGGTGGCCAGGACGTCACCGGCCAGCGACAGGGTCGGGTTCTGGACCACCGCCACCCGGAAGCCGTCCGCCGTGAGCAGTTTGTGCACCTCCTGCCATCCCGATCCGTCCACGAAACCGCCGTGGACGAGAACGACGTTCTTGATCTCGCTCATGACCCTCTCCCTGCGAAGCGACCTGCGTCGGCTTCCGTCGACTTCCTTGTTCTCGCTGCGGGTCCAGCTTCCGGCCGGGGCCCGGGGGGAGGCATCAGGGGAAACCCTCGACGGCGGCGCGGGGACCCCGGCGGAAATCGCGGAACCCTCGACACGGATGTGCGAGGCATGTCGATGATGTGTGCGTGAACGAGGCAGGGATCAAGCATGAGTTGTACGGCCGCGAGGACGCCGTGCACGTCGTGGACGAGTTGTTGGCCGGGGGCGGGAGCGTGGTCGCCGTCGGCGCTCCGGGCGCGGGCAAGACCAGCCTGATGAAGGTCGCGGGGCGGCTGGCGCGTCGTCAGGGGCGCAGGGTGCTGGCGATCACCCCGACGCAGTTCGAGCGGGGTCTGCCGTTCGCCGGGCTGGCCGAGCTGATCGGCCAGTGCCCGGAGGGGATCGACCGGCACCTTCCGCAGCCTCAACGGCACGCCCTGGCGGTCGCGTTGCAGCATGCCGAGCCCGACGGGCCCGAGGTCAGCGCTCTGGCGGTGCCCCTGGCCGTCCGGGGTGTGCTCGATCACCTGTGCCGATCGGAGCCGGTGGCGCTGCTCATCGACGACCTCCAGTGGCTCGACCAGTCGAGCGTGGGCAGCCTCGGGTTCGCGGTCCGCGGTGTCTCCACCGGGCCGGACCGGCTGAGCGTCCTGGTGGCGACCCGGCCGGATCCGGACACCGGCACCGACCTGCTGCGCAGTCTCACCGAGCCGCGCCGCGACCTCGTGCTGCGCCCCCTGGACGAACGGGCCGTCGGACAACTGCTGCGCAGCCGCCTGGGCCCCCGGTGGACCCCGCCGAGGTGCGCCGGAGTCGCGCGGGCCAGTGCCGGAAACCCGTTCCTGGCCCTGGAGATCGCCAAGGCCATGCACGCCGACGGGCCGCATCGGGGCGGCATCACCTGGCGGGGCAACGACCCCGTCTTCCCCGTCCCGCCCACCCTGGCCGGGCTGCTCGGCGAGCGGGTGACGCGGCTGCCGGACGACGCCCGTGACGTCCTCACCCTGGTGTCCGCTGCGGGCCGGCTGACCCTCGCTCAACTGCAGGCGATCGTCGCACCGGACCGGCTCGCGTCGGCCCTGGAAGCCGCCGCCGACGCCGACGTGGCCACCGTGGGCGCCGAGTCCGCGGTCGCCTTCGCCCACCCGCTGCTGGCCTCGGCGCTCTACGACGCCGCCGCCCCGGCCGACCGCCGCCGCGCCCACCGGCTCCTCGCCGACAGCCTGGACGATCCGGTGGAACGCGCACGCCACCGCACGAAGTCCATCACCGTGCCCGACGACCGGGTCGCCGGGGAACTGGAGCGCGCCGCCGACATCTCGCGCGCGCGTGGCGCCCGGCAGTTGGCCGGGGAACTGCTGGAGGGTTCCGCGCTGGCCACGCCGTACGGAGACGACGGGCAGGCCGCTTTCGGCCGCTGGCTGCGCGCGGCGGACAACTACGTCGACGCCGGCGACGAGGAGGCGGCCCGAACGGCCTTGGACCGGGCCACCGCCCTGGCCGTGCTCCCCGAGCGGCAGGCCCAAGTGCTGGTCCGGCGTTCGCAGTTGGCCGACGACATCCCCTCGGGACGCCTCTTCGCCGAACAGGCCTTCCGGCTGTCGCCGCCCGATGGCGAACTCCGCGCCGAGATCCTCTACAGGCTCGGCAGACACCACCGCATGGAGGGCCGGGGCGGCCTCGCGCTGCGCCTCACGCAGATGGCGCTCGTCCAGGCCGCGGCACACGGGCGCCAGGACATCCAGCTCGCGGCCCTCACCCAGCGCCAGGCCATCGAACGGCTCTGGGGAACCGGCGTCCCCGGACGGTCACTTGACGAATTCCGGGAGCTGGCCACCGGCGCGGGCCGGGACCGGCCTCCGGAGGGATGGGAGTGGGCGTGGATGCACGCCTTCTTCGCCCCTTGGCACGATCCGGCAGCCGAGGGGCACACGCGCGATGCTATCGCCTCGGCCGTCGACGCGGGACGGTACGCCGATCTGTCGTACCTCTACATGTGTCTGGTCCTCGTCCTCGTCCGCCGCTCGAAATTCCGCCAGGCCCGTGCCGCGCTCCGGGAAGCGGACCATTCGGGCGCCTGGACGAGTTCCACCGGCGCCCTGCAGGAGGACCTGGCCAGGATCCTGGTGACGGCATACGAAGGGAATCTCGACGAGGCCCGGAGCCGCGCCCGGCGCGCGGCCGCCCGGCCGCTCGTCAGCTCCTCGACCTACTGGCGGGGCATCGTCCTCGCCCTCCTGGGGTTCATCGACGCCTCGGCCCGCGACTGGCCGGCTGCGCTCGGCGCCCTGCGCGAGGTGGCCGGCATCCTCACCACCACCGGGATGGTCGCTCTGGAGCAGCTCCTGTGGGCCGTCGACTATTGCGACGCGGCACTGCAGACGGGCTCCCACGACGACGCCCGGGCCGCCATAGGCATCCTGCGCCGCCAGGCGGCGGCCGGCCAGCCCGAGGCGGCGGTCGCCGCGGACCGGTGCCAGGCCCTGCTGACGGCCGCCGCCGGAGACACCGAGAAGGCACTCGCCCAGCTCCGCGCGATCGTCCAACTGCCGGACGCGGAAAGCCCGTTCGAGGCCGCCCGGTCCCGGTTGGCACTCGGACAGGTCTACCGCCGCGCGGGCCACAAGGCCCTCGCCACCGAGACCCTGAACGAGGCCGCTCGCGCCTTCGACGAGCGCGGTGCGCCGCGCTGGTCGCAGCGAGCGCTCGCCGAAGCCGAACGCACCGGACTGCGCCCCGCCACCGGCACACTGACGGCGAGCGAACACCGCGTGGCCCAACTCGTCGGAGAGGGCCGCTCCAATCAGGAGACCGCCGACCTGCTGTTCATGTCCGTCAAGACCGTCGAGGCCAACCTCACCCGGATCTACCGCAAACTCTCCGTGCGCTCACGCACGGAACTCGCGAACCGGCTCGGCACCCTCCGATCGACCCCGGACAGCGGCGGCGAACTGGTGTGACGCGCAAGGGATTCCGGGATCCCGGCTTCGTTGCGCGCGCCCGTCCGCCGTGCTTGGCTCGCCCGATGAATCTTCTGCTGACGGCGAGTGGCCTGCGCAACGAGACCCTGCGGGACGCGCTGCGGGACATGCTGGGCAAGCCGTTCGGATCGGCGAACGTCGTGTACATCCCGACGGCGTCGGTCGCCGAGCCCGGGGACCACGGGTGGTTCGTCGCGGACATGAACCGGCTGTACGGCCTCGGCTGGCGGGAGTTCGACGTCCTGGAGCTGAACGGCCTGCCCCGGCGCCTGGTGCTCGACCGGCTGCTGCACGCCGACGTCGTCTACGTCGAGGGCGGCAACCACTACCACCTCGCCCGCAGCATCACCGGCAACGGCCTGGCCGACGGCTTCCTGAAGGCGCTGGAGAGCCGGGTCTACGTAGGGGTCAGCGCCGGGTCGATGATCTTCAGCCGCAACCTCACCGCACACTCCGCCGACGTCATCGGGGACACCACGGACCTCCACGTCCTCGGCGCGACGACCGTGGAGCCGCCGTTCGGCCTCTTCGACTGGTACCTCAAGCCCCACCTGTACTCCCCGAACTTCCCCGAGCGGGACGACAGTTGGGCCGATCGCATCGTCGCGCGAGCGGACTTCCCGATCCACTTCATCGACGACGACACGGCCGTCCGCGTCAGGGACGGCAAGGTGGACGTCATCTCCGAGGGCCGGTGGCGGTCCCACCCGTGACGCAACGCGCGGAGGCGAGCGGACCGGGGACCACCGCGGCTCGTGCCGTCAGCCGGCCGCTCGCGCCGACGAGACCGCCGTACGGGCCGCGCTCTCGACCGCCGCGATGCCGCCCGGCATCGTCGCGTTGCCGTCGGAGAGGACCGCGACGAGGTAGTGGTGCGTTCCCGACGTGACCCGGCCGACGCTGTTGATGTCCCACAGGCCGGTGGTGCTGCGCTGCAGCCAGCCGTTCTTCAGCGCCCATCCGGCGCCGGAGTCGGAGGCCGCCGAGACGCCCCACGACTGTCCGGCGGCGATGCGGGTCATCAGCGTACGGATGTAGCTCTGGGACGTCTTCGTCAGTGCGGACCCGCTCGCGGCCGAGGTCCCGCCGTCGGCGAACACCGCGCTCAGCAGACGGACCTGGTCGGAGGCCGTGGTGCGCGTGAGTCCCCATGTGCCGCCGGCCCCGCCCACGGTCGAGGACAGGCCGAGCCGCTTGTTCACCGCCTCCAGGCCGGGCGCCCGGCCTATCTCCCGCCAGAGCGCGGTCGCCGCGTCGTTGTCGCTGTGCTCGATCATCGCCTCGGCCAGGGTGCGTTCCTGCTGGGTGAGGCCACGGCCGGCGTCCTGCGCCCGGACGAGCAGCGCGGAGAGGATGTCGACCTTGACGATGCTGGCCGTGTCGTAGGGGACGTCATTCCCGCGTACCTGCGGACTCCGAGCGGGATGGTCCAGATCCAGCACGGCGGTCGTCACGCGCGCGTGCGGGGTGCCGGCCGCCGAGGCCGGGCCGACCAGGCCGACCGTGAGGAGGGTGGCCACGGAGCCGGTGAGCAGCGCCGCGCGGACGCCGGCACGCGTGCCGCGTCGGCCGGGCGCGCCCGCGCTGTGGGTGGTCGGTCGGGGGTTCTGGCGGTACGGCATGGGGCCTCGGCGGTTCGGGGGCGGGGAACAGACCTGCGAACGTAGGCGAGGCGACGGTTCCGTGACGTGACCGATGCCACGAAATGGACCTGAGAGCGCGATTTGTGACGATAGCCACAGCTTCGTGCGCCGCCGTCCCCGGCGCTCTCGTACCCCTGCCGGACCGCGCGAGGTTTGTCGGCGCGGGGAATCAAACGTGGCTGCCGGGCGCTGTGGCCTGCGTGAAGAACATAGGTTTCCTCTCGTTCGGTCACTGGTCTCCGAGTCCCCACTCGCAGACCCGCTCGGCCGCCGACTTCCTGCACCAGTCCATCGACCTGGCGGTCGCCGCCGAGGAGCTGGGCGTGGACGGCGCGTACTTCCGCGTGCACCACTTCGCACAGCAGGCGGGCAGCCCGTTCCCGCTGCTCTCGGCCATCGGCGCGCGGACCTCGAGGATCGAGATCGGCACCGGCGTGATCGACATGCGCTACGAGAACCCGCTGTACATGGCCGAGAACGCGGGCGCCGCCGACCTCATCTCCGGCGGCCGGCTGCAGCTCGGCATCAGCCGTGGGTCACCGGAGCAGGTGATCGACGGCTGGCGCTACTTCGGCTACGCGCCCGCGGAGGGCGAGACCGGCGCGGACATGGCCCGCCAGCACGCCGAGGCCTTCCTCAAGGTGATCGAGGGCGAGGGCTTCGCGCGCCCGAACCCGCGGCCGATGTTCGCCAACCCGCCGGGACTGCTGCGCGTCGAGCCGTACTCGGAGGGGCTGCGTGACCGGATCTGGTGGGGCTCCAGCTCGAACGCGACCGCCGTCTGGGCCGCGAAGCTGGGGATGAACCTGCAGAGTTCCACCCTGAAGGACGACGAGACGGGCGAACCGCTGCACGTCCAGCAGCGCAAGCAGATCGAGGCGTACCGCGAGGCCTTCAAGGAGGCGGGCCACGCGCGCGAGCCGCGGGTGTCCGTCAGCCGCAGCATCTTCGCCCTGACCGACGACATGGACCGGGCGTACTTCGGCAACGACCGCAACTCGCGCGACCAGGTCGGCATGATCGACGACACGACCAGGGCGATCTTCGGCCGCTCGTACGCCGCCGAGCCGGACGTCCTGGTGAAGCAGCTCCAGGAGGACGAAGCCATCCAGGCCGCGGACACCCTCCTGCTGACCGTCCCGAACCAGCTCGGGGTCGACTACAACGCCCACGTGCTGGAGAGCATCCTCACCCAGGTGGCACCGGAGCTCGGCTGGCGCTGAGTGTCGCGCAGTTCAGGTCCCGTTGGCTGGGTCGCAAGCTCGCCATGATCTCCTGGCGTTCCGCACAGGCTGTCTCGCGGGAGGACTGACGCATGGAGTTGCGCAGCGTCGAGGAGCTGATGGATCTGCTGTACGCGTGTCGGGGCGCCTGGGACACCCCCGACCGCAGCGGCGATCCCGTCGATCTGCACGACCACGCGCTGCAGACGGCCGCGCTGCTCCGCCGAAGTCGCCCCGCCGACAAGGAACTTCAGGTCGCCGGCCTGGTCCACGACATCGGGCATCTGCTGCAACCGGGCGACGACGCCGGACACGCGGACCACGCGGCGGACGCCGTCCGCGCCCTGCTCGGCGGACGGGTCGCCCACCTCGTCCGCCTGCACGTGCCCGCGAAGCGCTACCTGGCGACCTCCTCCCCCGGCCGCGACCTGTCCCCGCAGAGCACACTGACCTTCCGCGCGCAGGGCGGCCCCATGTCCCCCGCCGAGGCCACCGCCTTCGAGCGCGACCCGCTCGCGGACGACGCGATCACCCTGCGCCAGGCCGACGACGCGGGCAAGGTCGTCGGCCTCGACGCCGGGGTCCTGGAGGACTGGCGCACGGTCCTGGGCATCGTGGCCGCACGGAACTCACGGATCCCCAACTCCCGCCTGGGGGCTGTCGACTGACGGCCCGTCATGAGACGGTACGGCGATGACGTCGTCGTCGTACGGTCTGCGGGGCCGGGCCGTCCTGGTCACCGGAGGCACACGCGGGATCGGGCGCGCGGTCGCCGAGGCGTTCGCCGGGGCCGGTGCGCTGGTGTGCGTGAGCGCGCGGAACGCCGGCGAAGTGCGGCGCGCCGCCGAGGAGTTGGGCGGTGTCGGCCTGGCCGGTGACGTCGCCGACCCGGACCATCCGCGGGAGTTGACCGAGTGCGCGCTGCGCGCCTTCGGGCGGATCGACGTGGTCGTCAACAACGCGGCGACGAACCAGCCGTACGGCCCGCTCATGGACGCCGATCCGGACGCCTGGCGGACGGCGTTCACCATGAACGTCGAGGCGCCGCTGCGGTTGGTGCAGTGCGCGTGGCGGGCGTGGATGCGGGAGCACGGCGGCGCGGTGGTCAACGTGTGCACGGAGGGCGCGGGGCATGTCGGGCCGAACGTAGGGGCGTACTCCACCAGCAAGGCGGCTCTGCTGCACCTGACCCAGCAGCTCGCCGGTGAACTCGCGCCGAGGGTGCGCGTCAACTCCGTCTCCCCCGGACTCGTCCGCACCGAGATGGCCCGGTTCGTCTGGGAGCCCGGCGAGGCGGAGCTCGCCGCCGGTCTGCCGCTCGGCCGGATCGGGGAACCGGCCGACATCGCACGCGCCGTGCTGTGGCTGGCCTCCGACCAGGCCGAGTGGATCACCGGGGCGGACCTGCTGGTGGACGGCGGGACGCGGGTCAGGGCGGCGTACACCTCCGGTGGATACGCCGTCCATGACCGGCTGAGGTCGACCGCGCCGCCGCACGCGTGACGGCGCGGGCACCTCACGGGAACAGGGCGATCCCGACGAGGATCAGCAGGACGACTCCGGCGACGAGCGCGACGGTGGCCCAGGTGCCACGGTGTTTCACCGCGGTCGTGGAGCCTCCGCCTCGCGGCCGGTCCTCCGGCAGTTCGTGGTGGGCCGGGCGGTCGCTCGCGTAGAAGTCGTCGTCGGTCGGATAGTGGTTGCGCGGGTCGTCGAAGGCCCTCGGATCGATGCCGTGTGTACTGGCCATGAGAACTCCTCGCGCGGTTCTCACCAGGGCCGGGAACCCGGTCGGCGCCCGGGCTCGTGTCCAGGGTGGCGGGTTACCACTTACCGGGCGCGTAGTCCTTCAGGAAGACGCCGTACAGGTCCTCGCCCTGCTCGCCGCGCACAATCGGATCGTAAACCCGCGCCGCTCCGTCGACCAGGTCGAGCGGGGCGTGGAAGCCCTCCTCGGCGAGGCGGAGCTTGTCGTAGTGGGGGCGTTCGTCGGTGATCCAGCCGGTGTCGACCGAGGTCATGAGGATGCCGTCGCTCTGGAACATCTCCTGGCCGCTGGTGCGGGTGACCATGTTCATCGCGGCCTTGGCAGCGTTGGTGTTGGGGTGCCCGGCGCCCTTGTAGCCGCGGCCGAAGACGCCCTCCATCGCGGAGACGTTGACGATGTACGCGCGTCCGCTGGTCGCGGCCTTGGCGGCGGCGGCCATGGCCGGGCGGAGCTTGCTGATGAGGATGAACGGGGCTGTGTAGTTGCAGAGTTGGGTCTCCAGCAGCTCCACCGGGGAGATCTGCTCGATGGTCTGCACCCAGGTGTTGGTGTCGACGACGTCGGGGACCAGGCCGCCGGCGTCGATCGCCGTGCCGTCGAGGTGCCGGGCCACGCTGGCGTTGCCCGCGACCAGGGCGAGGTCGGCGACCTGCTGGGCGTCGAGGCCGCTGATGCCGACGGGCAGCGCGGCCAGGCCGTCGACCGCGCCGGAGCCGAAAGCGCCGATGACGTGGTGGGCGGGGAGTTCCCCGGCGGGCAGCGGGGCGCTCTCGCCGTCGACGAGGGCGGCGTAGGCGGAGGGCAGCCGTCGTACGGTCTGGGTCGCGTTGTTGATGAGGATGTCGAGGGGGCCCGCCTCGGCGACCTGGTCGGCGAGGGCCACGGCCTGGGCCGGGTCGCGCAGGTCGATGCCGACGACGTCGAGGCGGTGGATCCAGTCCGCCGAGTCGTCCATGGCCTTGAAGCGGCGGATGGCGTCCTTCGGGAACCGCGTGGTGATCGTCGTGTGGGCGCCGTCGCGCAGCAGCCGCAGCGCGATGTACATGCCGATCTTGGCGCGGCCGCCGGTCAGCAGGGCGCGCTTGCCGGTGAGGTCGGCGTGGTCGTCGCGCTTCTCGCGGTTCAGGCGGGCGCAGTCGGGACAGAGCTGGTGGTAGAAGTAGTCGACTTCCACGTACCGGGTCTTGCAGGTGTAGCAGGAGCGCGGCCGCTGGAGTATCCCGGCGATCCGGCCCTCCTCCGTCACCGACGACGGGAGCAGGCCCTCGGTCTCGTCGTCGATGCGCTGGGCGGAGCCGGTCGCGGTGGACTCGGTGACCGCCTTGTCGTGGGCGGTCTTCGCGGCCCGGCGCTCCTGGCGGCGGCGCTGCTTGACGCTGCGGTAGATGCCCGCGGTGGCGCGGCGGACGGCGATCGCGTCGGGGTGGTCGACGTCGATCTTCTCGAGTTCGTCGAGCACGCTGAGGCAGACGGCCAGCCGCTCGGGGTCGATGCCGGGCCCGTACACGACCTCGTCCGGGGTCATGGAGCCGTCCTCTGTCACCGTCATCGCGCTGCCGTTTCCTTGGGTCATCCGCGGCGGCGCTCGATCGCGCACACCGTCGAACGTGGAATTTTACGGAGCGCCGGGCCGCAGCACCAAACCCGCTCCAGGTCACGACCCGCAGGCGGTGATGAGCGTCTCCACCTCCTCGGTCAGCGCGCGGGCGAACACATCGAGATCCGGTACGGCCTCCGCGTCCGCGACCAGGCCGTAGTGGACCTGGCCGCGGTACGTCGAGACGGCGACCGCGAGGGACTGGCCGCGGGCCAGCGGGGCGAACGGGAAGACGGCGGTGACGGGGTTGCCGCCGAGCTTCAGGCCGATGCCGGGGAGCGGGACGCTGGTGACGAGGATGTCGAACCAGAGCCGGGCTGCCTGCGCGGCGAAGGGTCCGCCGAGGCGGTGGCCGAGCGCGGGGACGTGGTCGGCGAGCAGGGCGACGGCGCCGGCGCCCCGGTTGGGGCCCGCGTCCTTGTTGCGGTCCATGGCGGCGCGCACGGAGTCGAGCCGGGCGAGGGGGTCCGGGTCGTCGACGGGCAGCCGTATCAGGTACCCGGAGAGCCGGTTGCCCTGTGGCTGCGCGGAGCGCGGGCGGCGTTTGGAGACGGGGATCAGGGCGCGGGGCGAGACGCCCTCGCTGCCGTCGCCGCGTTCATCGAGCCAGCTGCGCAGGGCGCCCGCGACGACCGCGATGAGCACGTCGTTGACGGTGCCGCCGACGGTCTTGCGGATGCGGTGCACGTCGTCGAGGTCGACGACGACTCCGGCAGTACGGCGGGTGCCCGAGGGCTCCGATGTCAGCGCCGAGGACGAGCGGACGTCCAGGGTGGAGCGGGCGACGGACGCCCCGATGTCGAGGGCCCGGCCCACGTCGGACAGGGCGCCGCGGACCAGTTCGGGCAGCTTGCGCACGTCGGGGAGGCGTCCGCGCGCGGGTTCCGCGGGGCGCGGGCGGCGCTCGGGCATGTCCATCGGGTCGAGGATCGCGGCGGCGAGGGTCAGCGCCCGCAGTCCGTCGGCCAGGGCGTGGTGGAACTTGAAGAGCACGGCGAAGGAGACACCGTCCTCGCCGGGCAGCACATGCGCCTCCCACGGGGGCCGGTCGCGCTCCAGCGGGCGTTCCATCAGCCGCCCGGCGTCCGCCTGGAAGTCGGCGGTCGGGGCGTGCAGCCAGACGTGGTGCAGCGGGTCGAAGTCGGGATCGGCCTCGCGGGTGGCGCTCCCGAAGGACAGCGACAGCGGCTGCCACACGTCCCGGATGCGCATCCGCAGCCCGGGGACGGCGGCGGCGCGGGCGGCGAGGAGGTCGGCGGCGTGGGCTCCCGCGGTCGGCGAGTGCGCCGAGAAGACGCCGAGTGCGCCCAGGTGCATCGGGTTCCGGTCGGACTCGATGTTCCAGAACGCAAGGTCGAGAGGAGCGAGCAGGTCAGAAGTCAATTGCTTGCCTCGCGTCGACTAGGGGTGAGCCAGCAGTCAAGCGCTGACAAGCGATTACGGTCAAGTACGATCAAGCTACGCACAGTTAACGGCAGGTTACGTCTCGCCGCGATCCCGCCCCTCTGAGAGGGGCGGGACTCTAGAGGCGCACGGGATCACTTCAGTGCAGGTGGCGCCGCCTGGGGTGATGTACCCCACTCCGACGGGTGCGGGCCGACCGTGAAGGCGAGCGACCGTACGGAGCGGAGATCGCCGGTGGTCAGGTACGTCCGGTCGTACGACGCCCCGTCCGTCCGGGCGCCCTGGATGTAGCGGTCGGTCGCCGAGGTACCCGGCGCCTTGATGGTCAGGGCGCCGTGCGGGTAGTAGCGCCGGTCCAGGGTCAGATCGACCCGGTCGAAGACGGGCGTGGACAGGCCCCAGGTGTCGTAGCCGGGCTGGACCGGGAAGATCCCGATCGACGACAGCACGTTCCACGCGGACATCGTGCCGAGGTCGTCGTTGCCGGTCATGCCGGTCGGACCGTCCGTGAAGAGGGTCAGCGCGGCATGGACGACGTCGGTCGTCTTCCACGGCTGGCCGGTGGACAGATAGGTGTAGGGGGCGATGAGGTCGGGCTCGTTCTGCGGGTTGTACTTGTCCGCGTTGTAGTAGTCGTACGGCCCGTTGACCCACACCTCGCGCGCGGTCTTCGCCGGATCGGCCAGCAGCTGGTCGTAGGCGAAGAAGGAGTCGAGCCGGTCGTTGGCCGCCTGCCGACCGCCGATCAGGTCGACCATGCCGGGCAGGTCCTGCGGCACCAGCCACTGGTACTGCCACGACGTGCCCTCGTGGAAGCCCTCGCTCTGCGCGGGGTCGGCGGGACCGACGAAGGCGCCGGAGGCGTCACGGGCGCGGAAGAAGCCGGTCGTGGGGTCGAAGATGTTCCGGTAGTTCTGGGCACGGGCCGCATAGCGCGCGGCGTCGGCACCGTGCCCGAGGTCGCGGGCCATCTGCGCGAGCATCGCGTCCGAGAGGGCGTACTCCAGGGTGGCCGAGGCCCCGTGGTCGTAGTCCGAGTCACCGGGCTTCGCGTGCGGGCGGTCCTTGATGTACGGCGCGAACCCGCTCGCGAGGTACTCCTTGTTCGCCTCCCGGCCCACCGCCGCCGAGTCGGCGGGCGGCACGCCGTCGGCGTTCTGCTTCAGCGCCCGGTACGCGCGCTCCTCGTAGCCCTTCAACAGGCCTTGCTGGTAGGCGTTGGTGAGGAACGGGGTGACCGGGTCGCCGGTCATGATGTTCGTCTCGACCGTGCCGTAGCCCCACTTGGGCAGCCAGCCGCTCTCCTCGTCGATCTTGATGACGGAGATCGCCATGTCCCGGGCCTCGCGGGGTGCGAGCAGGGCGAGGAGCTGGGACTGGGTGCGGTAGGTGTCCCACAGGGACCAGTTCTGGTAGTACGTGAAGTCCCGTGCCCGGTGGACCTGTTGGTCCCAGCCGGTGTAGCGGCCGTCGGCGTCGCTGCCGATGTTGGGCGCCAGGAAGGACCGGTACAGGGACGAGTAGAAGGTCCGGCGCAGACTGTCGGAACCGCCCTGCGCGCGCACGTCGTCCAGCCGGTCCTCCCAGGCCCGTTGGGCGCGATGGCGTACCGCGTCGAACGAACTCCCGCCCTCCGCACGGAGGTTGACGGCCGCGCCGTGCGCGTCGACGTACGACAGGGCCGTGGTCGCCTCGACCGTACCGTCCTTGCTCGTGTCGAAGCGGACGTACGCGCCGCCGCTCCCGGTCCTCGAACCGGCGGTCACCGTTGGACCGTTCCAAGTGCCGTACGCGGTGAAGGGCCGGTCGAAGCGGGTGACCGTGTAGACGGTGTACGGCTTGGTGTCCTGGCAGAAACCGCGGCCGGTGATGGCGGTGCGGACGGTGCGGTTGTCGAGGATCTCGACCTTCGAGGTGACCCCGGAGTGCAGCGACTGGGCCGCGTTCAGCAGGACGTTGGCCTTGTCGGTGGCCGGGAAGGTGTAGCGCTGGACGCCGGTGCGGGCGGTCGCGGTGAGTTCGGCCTCGATGCCTGTCTTCAGGCCGACTTGGTAGTAGCCGGGGCTCGCGTGCTCGTCGTCGTGGCTGAACTCGGCCGCGTACTGGGCGTAGTCGGTCTGCGTCACGTCACCGGTCGTCGGCAGTACGGGCAGGTCCCCGCCGAGGCCGCAGCCGACGCCGGAGAGGTGCACGAGGGAGAAGCCGCGGATGTGGTTCTGGGAGTAGTCGTACCCGGTGTTGTGGCCGGTGTCCGGCGAGAACTGCACCATGCCGAAGGGCACGGCGGCGCCGGGATAGGTGTTCCCGTCGTTCTCGGTACCGATGAACGGGTTGACCAGATCGGTGAGTTGACCATGGGCAGAGGCTTCGGCCGTGCCGGGGACGGCGAACAGCGCGGACGCTGCCACCGCCCCCGCCACGCACAGGCGCAGGCGCCGGGTCCATCTCATGCGGGTGGGCCTCCAGTTGGCGAAAGGGGTCAGACGGTGGGGCAGTTGGCGGGCGTCGCCTGCGAGGCGTCACGGATCAGGGCCTGCTGCGCGGCCTTCACCCGCTGCGCGTCGGGCTTGAGCACGCGCCGGTCGTACGTCATGAGCCCGTTCAACTCGCCCTCGACATCGGATATTTGGGTGTAGACCGCGCCGTTGCTCCCCTGGCAGGTCAGGGCGTGCACCTCCGCGAGCTTGGCGAGGTAGTCGTCGGTGTAGGCCGCCGGATCGACGTCCACGTACGACTGCTGGACCGACCACGCGTGGCCCGGCACCGCGAGCCCGAGACCGCCGTACTCCCCACTCACCAGGGCGCGTTGACCGTCCGGGTGGGGTGGCAGGGCGGGGCTGGGATAGCCGTGTTCGTCGATGATGTCGCCGGTGCCGCCGTCGACGCCGAGGTTGATGCCGGACATGCTGTTGACGAGCCGGGTCGGGTCCCAGGCCTTGGCCTGGTCGGCGATCCGAGCCTCGTCGTACTGGCCCCAACCCTCGTTGAACGTCACCCACATGACGACCGACGGGCTGCTGATGTGCTCGTCGATCATCTGCTTCATCTCGCGCTCGTACTCGGCGCGCGCGGCTGTCGACGGGTTCACTCCGGCGGTCATCGCCGGCATGTCCTGCCACACCATGAGGCCGAGCTTGTCAGCCCAGTAGAACCAGCGGTCGGGCTCGACCTTGATGTGCTTGCGCACGGCGTTGAAGCCCAACTCCTTGTGCACCTTGAGGTCATGGGCCAGCGCCTCGTCGGTCGGGGCGGTGTAGAGACCGTCCGGCCAGAAGCCCTGGTCCAGGGTGGCCATCATGAAGATGGGCTTCCCATTGAGGACCGTGCGCGGGACGCCGTTGACCTTCTCGACGGCGATCGAGCGCATCCCGAAGTAGCTGCCGACGCGGTCCTTGCCGACGGTGACCTTCAGGTCGTAGAGGAACGGGTCGTCGGGTGACCAGAGACGGGGGTTCTTGACGGTCAGGGTGAGCGGGCTGCCGGTGCGGCCGTGTGCCGTGGCGACCGCGCGCTTTCCGTCGTACGCCGTCGCCGTGATCGGTACGCCGTCCCGAACTCCCTTTGCCTCGACGGTGAGTTGGCTCTTGCTCACGTCGGGGGTGAGTTTGAGGGAGTCGACGTGGTCGGGGGCGACCGGTTCCATCCAGACCGTCTGCCAGATGCCTGAGGTCGGGGTGTACCAGATGCCGCTCGGGTCGAGGCGCTGCTTGCCGATCGGGGGGTTCTCGCCGTTCGCCGCGTCGGTGGGGTCGTAGACGCCGACGATCAGTTCCTGGGTGCGGCCGGGCTTCAGCGCGGCGGTGACGTCGGCGCTGAACTTGTCGTAGCCGCCCTGGTGTTCGGTGACCTTCGTGCCGTTGACGTAGACCTCGGCGCGCCAGTCGACGGCCCCGAAGTTGAGCATCAGCCGCTTGCCCGAGCCGATCTTCCAGTCGGCGGGGACGGTGAAGGTGCGGCGGTACCACATGCGGTCCTCGTGGCGTTCCAGGCCCGAGAGTTGGGACTCGACCGGGTACGGGACGAGGATGCGTTCGGCGAGGTTCTTGCCGACCGGCGGCTGCTCGCCCGCCGTGGCCGCGGCGAACTGCCAACTCCCGTTGAGGTTCCGCCAGTCGGTGCGGGTCAGCTGCGGGCGCGGGTACTCGGGGAGGGAGTTGTGCGGGCCCACCTGGTCGGCCCACTGGGTGCGCAGTTCGTAGGTGGAGTGGTTCGGGCCGGTGCTCCAGAAGCCGTTGATAACGTTGCCATCGGCCGAGGCTAGGCCGGCGTCGCCGTCGTAGCGGATGTCCGCCGTACCGGATGCGGTGCCCGTCTTGTTGCCTACGACGGGCTGCGTGAGCGGGATGAGCAGGGTCCGCGGGTCCGCCGGGTCCAACTTGGCAGCCCCCAGGGGCCACTTGGCGCCGCCGATCACCGCTTCGAGGTGGTCGGTCAGGTCGGCCGGGGGTGCGGCGAGGGGCTGGGCGAAGTCGAGCTTCAGGGTGCGGCCGGTGCTGGTGACGGTGGCGGCGAGGGCGCCGTCGTAGTCGTAGCCGTCGGGGAGCCGGAAGGCCGACTGCGGGATGGCCACCTTGGTGCCGCCGGGCTCGGTCCAGCGCACGTGGAGGTTGGAGCCGCCGTAGTGCTCGAAGTACTCGACCTTGATGTCGTAGGCCGTGCCGGCGGTCAACTCGACCGGGGCGGAGGTCTGTTCGGTGTCCCAGTCGTCGACCCAGTGGTCGATGACGAGCTGGCCGCCGATCCAGAGGCGGAAGCCGTTGTCGCCGATGATCGAGAAGGTGTGGGGGCCGGACTTCGTCGGGACGAGCTTGCCGGTCCAGCGGATGCTCACGTCGTCGGACTGGCCGGTGGTGAAGGCGAGTCGGGGTTCGAGGTTGTCGAAGTCGAGGTTCGGGTCGACGCCGGTGGCCTTGAGGTCGGCGAAGTCGAAGGCGCCGGGGGCGGACTGGGTGTAGTACTCGCCCTTCAGGCCGTGGATCTCGACGGGGTCGTCGGCGGCGGTGGCGCTCGCGGTGGGGACGGCGGCCAGCCCGGCGATGCCGAGGGCCAGGGCGAGCAGGAGCGCGAGTCGGTCTCTGAGTCGTCTGATGCGCACGGAACCTCCATAACAACGTTGTCATAGGCGGCAGTTGGCATGACAACACGGATTCCGGATTCCGTCCAGGGACATGACAAGCGCGGCCATGGAAAGCACCCCGACGCGGCGAAGCCCCGGTGCGGCTGAAAAGCACCGGGGCCCGAAATCGCCAAGACGAGGCGTTACGTGACCAGTTGACCCTTCCCGAGTGCGATGACGCCGCCCTTGGAGACCGTGTACAGGTCCGCGTCCCGCTCCGGGTTGACGCCGATCGTCGCGCCCGGCGGTACCTCGACGTTCTTGTCCAGGACCGCGCCCCGGACCACCGCGCCCCGGCCGATGTGGACGTTGTCGTGCAGGATCGAACCCTGGACGACGGCTCCGGGGTCGACCACCACGCCCGGGGAGAGGACGGACCGCGTGACCTGGCCGCGGATGAGGCACCCGGAGCTGATGATCGACTCGCTGGCCATGCCGCCGGCGTTGAAGCGGGCCGGGGAGAGCTGGCCGGAGTGGGTGTAGATGGGCCAGTTGCGGTTGTAGAGGTTGAAGGCGGGGCGCTCGGCGATGAGGTCCATGTGGGCGTCGTAGTACGCGTCGAGCGTGCCGACGTCCCGCCAGTAGCCCTGGTCGCGGGTGGTCTCGCCGGGGACGTGGTTGGCGCTGAAGTCGTAGAGCGCGGCCTCGCCCCGGTCGGTGAGCGCCGGGAGGATCGAGCCGCCCATGTCGTGCACGGAGTCGAGTTCCTCCGCGTCGCGCTGGAGTGCCTCTATCAGCGCCTTGGTGGTGAAGATGTAGTTGCCCATCGAGGCGTAGACGCACTCCGGGTCGTCCACCAGACCGGGCGGATCGGCGGGCTTCTCCAGGAAGTTCTCCACCGTCTGGCCGTCGGAACCCGGGGTGATCACGCCGAACTGCGAGGACTCGGCTCGTGGGACGCGGATACCGGCCACGGTGACGCCCGCGCCGCTCTCGATGTGCTGGGCGAGCATCTGGCGCGGGTCCATGCGGTACACGTGGTCGGCGCCGAAGACCGCGACGTACTCGGGGCGTTCGTCGTAGATCAGGTTCAGCGACTGCAGGATCGCGTCCGCGCTGCCGAGGTACCAGCGCGGGCCGAGGCGCTGCTGGGCCGGGACGGGTGTGACGTAGTTGCCGAGCAGGCTGGACATGCGCCAGGTGGTGGTGATGTGGCGGTCCAGCGAATGCGATTTGTACTGCGTGAGCACGCAGATGCGGAGGATGTCCGCGTTGACGAGATTGGACAGCACGAAGTCCACGAGGCGGTACGTTCCGCCGAAGGTGACCGCGGGTTTGGCCCGGTCGGCGGTCAGGGGCATCAGCCGCTTGCCCTCACCGCCCGCCAGTACGATCCCGAGCACCGAAGGTCCGCCACGACGCATGGCCGCTCCCCTCACCCTGGTTGACCCCAGCCTGCCCCTGAGCAGCGCACACTAAGCCTGTTTGGCGATCTCCCCGTAGAGCCGCGCGGTGCGCAGCGCCACGGCGTCCCAGCCGAACTCGCCCACCGCGCGCTCCCGCCCGGCCTCGCCCATCCGTTTCGCAGTCTCCGGGTCGGCGAGCACGGAGTCGAGAGCCAGCGCGAGGTTCGCCTCGAAGTCGTCGTCGACGGACACCAGCAGCCCCGTCTCCCCGTCCGCCACCACCTCGGGGATGCCCCCGACACGGGAGGCGACCACGGCCGTACCGCAGGCCATCGCCTCCAGGTTCACGATCCCGAGGGGCTCGTACACCGAGGGACAGGCGAACACGGTGGCGTGGGTGAGGAGCTGAATCACTTCCGGGCGCGGCAGCATCTGCGGGATCCAGTGGACGCCCGCGCGGACACTGCTCAGCTCCTCGAAGAGTTCGCGGAACTCGCGGTCGATCTCCGGGGTGTCCGGCGCGCCCGCGCACAGCACGACCTGGGCGGCCGGGTCGATGTCCCGCACGGCGCGCAGCAGATGGGGCACGCCCTTCTGGCGGGTGATCCGGCCGACGAACAGCACGTAGGGGCGGCCGGGATCGATGCCGAGCCGGGTGAGGACGTCGGTGCCGTGGTCGGGCTGGTAGAGCGCGGTGTCGATGCCGTTGTGGACGACCTGCACCTTGGCGGGGTCCAGCGTCGGGTAGCAGGTGAGGATGTCCTCACGCATGGCTCCCGATACGGCGATCACGCCGTCCGCGGCCTCGATGGCGGTGCGCTCGGCCCAGCTGGAGAGGGCGTATCCGCCGCCGAGCTGCTCGGCCTTCCAGGGGCGCAGCGGCTCAAGCGAGTGGGCGGTCATCACGTGCGGGATGCCGTAGAGGAGCTTGGCGAAGTGGCCGGCGAGGTTGGCGTACCAGGTGTGGGAGTGGACGAGTTCGCGGCCTTCGAGGGCAGCGGCCATGGAGAGGTCCACGGAGAAGGTGCGCAGCGCGTCGTTGGCGCCGTCGAGGGTGGGCCAGGAGCGGTGGCGTACGACGCCCTCGGTGCGGCCCTCGCCCCAGCAGTGCACGTCGAGGTCGACCAGGGGCCTCAACTCCCGGGCGAGGAACTCCACATGGACGCCCGCGCCGCCGTACACATCCGGCGGGTACTCCCGGGTCAGCAGTCCCACTCGCACCCGAAACCCCTTGTTCTCGGCGGCAGATTGCCCTCATGGTCACCCAGAAGCCGCGTTCGGGGAAGAGCCCGGCGGTCGCGTGAAGCAGCAGTCGCCGCACACCCCGCCACCGGGGATCCGATAGTAGAGGCAGCAACTGCGGCGCCGGAAGGATGTGCCGGTAAACGTTCCGGTTCCGGCGAGGAGCGGGTGGGCGAAGAGTTCCGCGGTCAGGGCACGCGCGCGTGCGGCCACTTCCGTACGGCCACGCGCGCGTGCCCAGCGGTCCAGTTCCCGGGCCGCGCCCGCGAGCGCGGAGGCCGCGTTGCCCCACAGGAGGCCGGTGGCCGTGCGGTGGCGGGCGGCCAGGCCAGCGTTCAGGGGTTCCAGGTGGCCGTGGAGCACGGTCTCAGCGAGGACGTCGGCCTGCAGCGGGCGCACCTCGGCCAGCCACAGGTCGTCCGGGGCGCTTGCCTCCGCGTCCCAGTGCAGCAGCCCGGGGTCGAGATCGGGAATCGCGCCGTACAGGGCTGCGCAGCCGAGCGCGACCGCCCACAGCCGGGCCGCGAGCGCCTGTTGGGCGATCGAGGCGGCGATGCGCAGCTCAGGGGCCTGGAGACGCTCCGCGACGAGATGAACGCGAAAAGTCAGGGAATTTCCGTAAACCTCCGACGCCGGGTTTTCGTAGGTCGCCGCGAGCGTCGGCAGGGGGCCGTGCGGGGCTGCGCCCGTGCGTAGTACGAAGAAGCCGCCGAGGGGGCGGAGCGCGGCGAGTTCGGGGTCGAGGTCCACGAAGAGCAGTAGTACCAAGGCTCTTAGGGGTTTCACCCAGGGGGTGTCGTCCGGTGTCACCCACCTTGGGGAGGACAAGGGGCCTTTCGTACTCCATCGGCAGTACTACCCAATCGGTGCTCAGGTACGACGACGGGAAGAACATCAAGCGGCATCGTGTTCTGTATGAAAGCCGACCGTTCGCCGCGTGGTGCCAGAGGTGCCCGCCTGACGCAGAGGAGCTGCCGATGAGCGCCCTCGCGTTGTCCATCGTGCTCTCGCTCGTCTCCGCCGTGGCCTACGCCGGCGGGGCGATCGTGCAGGAGCGCGTGGCGGTGTCCTCCCCCGACCAGGAGTACGCGCCGCTGCGCCGCCCCAGCTGGTGGGCGGCGGTCGGACTGAACGGCACCGGCGGTCTGCTGCACGTGGTGGCGCTGGCCTACGGCCCGCTGAGCCTGGTGCAGCCCCTCGGTGCGCTGACGATCGTGTTCGCGCTGCCGATGGCGGCCCTGTTCGTCGGCCGCAAGGCCGGCTCCACCGCCTGGCGCGGCGCCATCATGGCGACGATCGGTCTCGCGGGTCTGCTGTCCCTCGTCGGCACCTCCGAAGGTCAGTCGCTGAGCACCGCCCAGCGGGTGTCCGTCGCCGTGTTCACCGGCGCGGTGGTCGTGACCCTGATGATCGCGGGCCGCGCGGCACACCGGCACCCGGCGGTGCGCAGCGTGCTGCTGGCGACCGCGTCCGGCATAGCCTTCGGCATGTCCTCGGTGTTCACGAAGACGGTGACGGTCGACTGGGACAACGGCGCGGTCTCCGCGACCGACATCCCGTTCCTCGGCGTGATCGCGGTGTTCGCGGTCGCCGGTCTGATGCTCTCGCAGGCGTCCTACCGGGGCGCGGGCCTGGCGGCCCCGCTGGCGGTGCTGACGGTCGTGAACCCGGTGGTGGCGGCCGCGGTCGGCATCACGATGTTCGGTGAGACCTTCCGCTACGGCACGACGGGCACCCTCCTCGCCCTGAGCGCCGGAGTGGTCGCGGCGGGCGGCCTGATCCTGCTGACCACGGAGCGCCTGGAGAAGACCGCACCGGCCGACGCCGGCACGGCTCCCGTGGCTCCCTCGCCCGTCGAGGAGTTGCTGGACGCCCTCCCTGGACAGCCCGTCGGCGTGAGCGCGAACGTCGACGTGCCGGCCGCGGACATCACGGCCGGCACACCGGGCGACGGGATCCTCGTCCCGGCCCAGGCGGCGATCCCGGCCGGCGAGGGTTACGAGACCCTGGAGCCGGCCGGACCCGCTGAACCGCCCAGCTACTTCGGTCCGTTCCACGCCGGGCTGTACGTGATGATGCCGGTCCACGACAGGCGCCGTACCCGAGTCAAATCCTGACGCCGCCGGCCCGCAGATAGGCGAGCGGGTCGATGTCGGTACCGAAGCCGGGCCCCGTCCGCACCTCGAAGTGCAGATGCGGGCCCGTGGTGTTCCCGGTGGACCCGGAGCGGCCGATGCGCTGCCCCTCGCCCACCGACTGGCCGTCCCGCACGGAGATCGCGGACAGGTGCGCGTACTGCGAGTACCGCCCATCGGCGTGCCGGATCACCACCTGGTAGCCGTAGGACCCCGCCCACCCCGCGCTGACGACCGTCCCCTTCTCGATGGCCTTCACCGAGGTGCCGGTGGGGACGAGGAAGTCGACGCCCGTGTGGTAGCCCTTCGACCAGGACGAGCCCGTCGCGTGGTACGCGGTGCCGATGGGGGCGTTCACCGGGGCGACGAGCGAGTGGCTCGTCGTCTTCTTGTGGGTGACCTTCTCGGCGGTGTCCGAAGAGGCCTTCTTCTTCGGGGACTTGGTGGCCGACGACTTGGTGGCCGGTTTCGTCGTCGTGCGGGCCGCGGGGGCCGCCTTGCCGTGCAGGCTGAGCCGCTGGCCCGGCAGGATCAGGTCGGGATCGTCGCCCACGGTGGTGCGGTTGGCGGCGTAGAGCCCGTGCCAGCCGCCGTCCACGCGCTCGGTGTCGGCGATCCCGGAGAGGGTGTCGCCGCGCACGACCGTGTACATCTCGGCGGTGCCCGCGCGGGACTGCGGTGTGGTCTGCGGCTGGACGTCCTTCACGGACCGCTTGACCACGGTCTGCGTCTTGGCGTCCTTGGCCTTGGCCTTGTGCGCCGAGGTGCTCTCGGTCTTCGTGCCGCCGACGTGGATGTCGGGGGTGCCGCCGCCCCGGGTGAGCCCGGCGCGCACAGAGCACACCGGCCAGGCGCCGGGGCCCTGGCCTTTGAGCACCTTCTCCGCGATGGCGATCTGCTGGTCCCGGGTGGCGAGATCGGCGCGGTGCGCGTACGCCGTGCCGCCGTAGGCCTCCCAGGTGGACTGGGTGAACTGCAGCCCGCCGTAGTACCCGTTGCCGGTGTTGATGCTCCAGTCGCCGCTGGACTCACAGGCGGCGACCTTGTTCCAGGTGCTCACCTCGGCCGCCTGGGCGGTGCCCGCGCCGACGGTCGCGAGCGGGATCGCGATGCCCGCGCCGCCCGCCGTGACCGTGAGCAGCGAGGCCCGGTTGATCCTGCTCGGCTGATACCGGCGGTGCCGGCCGCGTACGGCCATGGGGAATCCCCCTCCACATGCGTCAGGAGGGCCAAAAATATGCGCCCCGAACAGGCCATGACAAGGCGGCAACCGGCCTCCCTGTGGCTCAAGTGACCGGTATTCCCCGCCTGTTGGGAAACGGGTGGGGCTGGTGGGGTTGGACGTGCGTTTCCGCGGAAGGAGCCCGGGAGGAACACCGACCGAAGGCGGACAACTCCGTACGGCCAGCACGTGCGGTCGGGGTACCGGCGGGCCAGGATGGTCAGTGGGGCAATACTGGCGAGCACGACCGGTACCACCGATGTCAGGACCTTCCTGATCTTTAGGAGCCAACCGAATGAGCACTTCAGCGCAGATCGGCGTCACGGGTCTCGCGGTCATGGGCCGCAACCTCGCCCGCAACTTCGCGCGCAACGGCTATACGGTCGCCGTGCACAACCGGACCGCGTCCCGCACGCGTGACCTGGTGGCGGAGTTCGGCGGCGAGGGCGACTTCATCGCGGCGGAGACCGCCAAGGACTTCGTGGCGGCGCTGGAGCGGCCGCGCCGCCTGGTCGTCATGGTGAAGGCCGGTGACCCGACGGACGCGGTGATCGAGGAGTTCGCCCCTCTCCTGGAGCCCGGCGACATGATCATCGACGGTGGCAACGCGCACTTCGAGGACACCCGGCGCCGCGAGAAGGCGCTGCGCGAGCAGGGCATCCACTTCGTCGGCATGGGTGTCTCCGGCGGCGAGGAGGGCGCGCTGCACGGGCCGAGCATCATGCCGGGTGGCCCGAAGGAGTCGTACGACTCGCTCGGTCCGATGCTGGAGAAGATCTCCGCGAAGGCGAAGGACGGGGCGCCCTGTGTGACCCATGTGGGTCCCGACGGCGCCGGGCACTTCGTGAAGATGGTGCACAACGGCATCGAGTACGCCGACATGCAGCTGATCGGCGAGGCGTACCAGCTGCTGCGCGATGTCGCCGGGTACTCCCCCGCGCAGATCGCGGACATCTTCCGCACCTGGAACACGGGCCGGCTGGACTCCTACCTGATCGAGATCACCGCCGAGGTGCTGTCCCACGTGGACGCGGCCACCGGCAAGCCGTTCGTGGACGTGGTCGTTGACCAGGCGGAGCAGAAGGGCACCGGCCGCTGGACGGTCCAGATCGCCCTCGACCTCGGCGTCCCGGTCTCCGGCATCGCCGAGGCGGTCTTCGCCCGCTCCCTCTCCGGCCACGCGGCACTGCGCGAGGCCTCACGGGGTCTGGCCGGCCCCACGGCGACCCCGCTCGGTGAAGCCGAGGCCGCGGCCTTCGCGGACCAGGTCGAGCAGGCGCTGTACGCGTCGAAGATCGTGTCGTACACGCAGGGCTTCCACGAGATCGCGGCGGGCAGCGAGGAGTACGACTGGAACGTCGACCTCGGCGCCATCTCCTCGATCTGGCGCGGCGGTTGCATCATCCGCGCGGCCTTCCTCGACCGCATCCGCGCCGCGTACGACGCCCGCGCGGACCTGCCGAGCCTGCTGTCCGACGAGACGTTCGCGCAGGAGATCGCGGGGGCGCAGGACGACTGGCGCGAAGTCGTCGTCGCGGCCACCCAGCAGGGCGTCCCGACGCCCGGATTCTCCGCGGCCCTGGCGTACTACGACGCACTGCGCGCCGAGCGGTTGCCGGCGGCGCTGACGCAGGGGCAGCGGGACTTCTTCGGGGCGCACACGTACCGGCGGGTGGACCGGGACGGCTCCTTCCACACCCTCTGGGGCGGTGACCGCTCGGAGGTCTCCGGCTGACCTCTCCCGCTGTGCCGGGCCCGCCTGCCGATGAACGGTCAGGCGGGCTGCCACAGTTCGACGCGGTTGCCCTCGGGATCGGTGACCCAGCCGAAGCGGCCGACGCCCTCCATGTCCTGCGTCTCCTCCGCCACGTCCGTGCCCTTGGCGCGCAGCTGCGCGAGCATCGCGTCGAGGTCGCGGACGCGGAAGTTGAGCATGGTCTGCTGGGTCCGGGACCCGAAGTAGTCGGTCCCGGACTCGAACGCCGCGAACACCGTCGGCCCGGCTTCCGGGCGCCACAGGCCGTGTTCATCGGTGTCCAGGCCCAGGCAGTCCCGGTACCAGGCGCTCAGGGCCTCCGGGTCGCCGGCCCGCAGGAAGTATCCGCCGATTCCAAGCACACGTTCCATGAGGGCATCCTGCCAGGGGCGGGAGCGGGCCGCGTGGCGTGTGGTGAGTGACGGTGCGGGGGTACGGCCGAGCCGGGCAGCCCGAGAGTGGGGCTGCCCGGCTCGTCGTGTCCTGTGCGGCCGGTGAGGCGGGTCAGGTGAGGGGTGGACCCGGCTCCGGGGCCGGTACCGGAGCCGGGCCGGGACCCGGCGGGATCGGGGACGGGGACGGGTCCGGGGTGGGCGGGGGACCCGGCGGGGGCGTGGGAAGCGGGACCGGGGGCTCCGGGTCAGGGACCGGCGTGGGACCGGGGCCCGGTACGGGGGTCGGGCTCGGTGGTACCGGGTCGGGGTACGGCTGCGTCATCGTGTCCTCCAGCCAGTGGCTTTGTCGGCTCTGGACTACTCCCCCGCGTACCCCACACCCGCCCCGCCACTCACCCGAGTGGACTCACCCGGGACCCACCCGCATGCCCCCACCCGCGAGCCGTACCGACCTAGAACCGCCCGGGATGCGCCCGAAGCCACTCCATCGCCGCCCGCTGCAACGTCGGGTCCGCGGCCGGCGCTTCGTCAGGATGACGCTCCGCCCACTTGACGACGTACGGGCACAGCGGGGCGACGACGATGCCCTCGCGGGCCGCGATGCCGTACAGCTCGCGGGCCAGGGAACCCGCGATGCCCTTTCCCTCGTGGGCCGGTTCCACGAGGGTGTGGACCGGGACGAGGGCGCGCGCGGGGGACTCGAGGACGAAGTACTCGATGTGGCCTACGACTTCACCGCCGGCGACCGCTTCCAGGCGGCCCGCCGCCCGGTCGTCGCGGATCTCGATCTCGCTCATGGGCATCCTCCTGGTGCGATGGTCAGGCCGTGACGGCCTGCGGGCCGCGCGTCTGCTCCGAACCCGGCACCGGCTCGGACGGATCGGCGCCCAGGCCCACGATCCGGTTGGCGGAGTCCACGTGCACGACCCGGGGCTGAAGCGCCCGCGCCTCGGCGTCGGACACCTGAGCGTAACTGATGATGATCACCAGGTCTCCGGGATGCACGAGATGGGCGGCGGCCCCGTTGATCCCGATGACACCGGAGCCCCGTTCGCCCTCGATGACGTACGTCTCCAGGCGGGCGCCGTTGGTGATGTCGACGATGTGGACCATCTCACCGGGCAGCAGATCGGCGGCGTCCAGCAGCTCGCCGTCGATGGTGACGGAACCGACGTAGTGCAGGTCGGCCTGGGTGACGGTGGCTCGGTGGATCTTGGACTTGAACATCGTGCGCAACATGGAGGAACTCCCGAGGCTAGGCTCCCTGCCTGCGTTTATGCAGGTCAAGGGCTGTTCGCCTACTTTACAGCGAGAGGCTCGCGCCATCACCGTGCCGAGCGTCACGTATGGGCCAGGTAAAGAGAGTGGTTCACAGATTCAGTTGCGGTTGCCGGGACCCGGGCGGGGGATGAATGTGGCCACACAGGCCTGATCGGCACCCTGGAGGCACCGTGACCACCGCATCAGAGCCCCGGGTGTCGGGGCTGGAGATACGTTCCATCGACTACGTCCCGCTGAACGAGCGCCACGGCAAGCTGTGGCATCTGGGCCCCCTGTGGTTCATGTCGAACGCGCAGATCGCCACCCTCGCCGTCGGCCTGATCAGCATCACCGAGGGCGGCAACCTCATCTGGTCGCTCATCGCGATCGTGGCCGGCACCCTGCTCGGCACCTTCTTCATGGCGTTCCACTCGGCCCAGGGCCCGCAGCTGGGACTGCCGCAGATGATCCAGTCGCGGCCCCAATTCGGTTACGTGGGCGCCCTGTTGGTGTGGCTGTTCGCGTACGTCCAGTACGCGGGCTTCAACGTCTTCAACACGATCCTCGCCGGCGAGGCCCTGCACACCACCGTGCACGGCGGCACCAAGATGTGGGTGGCCGTGGTCACCGTGGTCGGCTTCGTGATCGCGCTCGTGGGCTACGACGTCATCCACAAGGCGGAGCAGTTCCTGACGTACACCTTCCTGGTGGTCTTCGGGATCTTCACCGTGGGCGTGCTGGCGACCCTGCACTACCCGGCCGGCTCCTTCGACCTCGGCGGCTTCTCCTGGACGCCGTTCCTCGCGCAGTTCGGTGTGGTCGCCGGCTACCAGATCAGCTGGGCGATCTACGTCTCGGACTACTCGCGCTACCTCCCGCCGGACGTGACCGTCCGCAAGACCTTCTACTGGACCTACTTCGGCTCGGCGCTCGGCGGGGTCTGGCTGATGACCCTCGGCGCACTGCTCGCCGCCTGGGCGGGCAAGGACTTCGACACGATCCGCTCGATCAACGCGGCCGGCGACAAGGTGTTCAACGGCTTCGGCGCGATCGTCCTCCTCTTCGCCACCCTGGGCCTGGTCTCCGTGACCGCGCTGAACATGTACGGCGGTTCGCTCACCCTGATCAGCGCGATCGACTCGTTCAAGAAGGTCCAACCGACCGTGTCCGTAAGGGCGTTGACGATCGGCCTGACCGCCGTGCTCTCCCTGGTCGGCGCGATGGCCGCGACCGCGAACTTCCTCACGAACTTCAACAACTTCCTGCTGCTGGTGCTCTATCTGTTCATCCCGTGGACCGCGGTCAACCTGATGGACTACTACGTGGTGCGCCGCGGCCACTACGCGATCGCCGAGATCTTCAACCCCCATGGCATCTACGGCCGTTGGGGCTGGCACGGGATCATCTCCTACCTGGTGGGCTTCGGCGTCATGGTGCCGTTCTTCTCCGTCGGCACCCTCTACGTCGGCCCGATCGCGCACGCCATGGACGGCGCCGACCTCTCCCTGTTCGTCGGCCTGCCGGTCGCCGGGTTGCTGTACTGGTGGCTGAGCCGCTCGATCGACGTGGAGGCCGAGATCCGCGTGGCCGACGCGGAGGCCGCGGAGTTGGAGCAGGCGGCGCACGAACACCGCGAGCCCTGACGCCCGTTGGGCCGTTCCGCCGTCACACCACCGCTTCCTGGATCGGTCCAATATCCGCCTGCTTCTCGAACTGCGTGCGGTACAGCTCCGCGTACCGCCCACCGGAGGCGAGGAGTTGGTCGTGCGTGCCGCGTTCCACGATCTCGCCCGCCTCGACGACGAGGATCTGGTCGGCGGAGCGCACGGTGGACAGCCGGTGCGCGATCACCACCGCCGTACGGCCCTGCAGTGCCTCGGTGAGGGCCTCCTGGACGGCCGCCTCCGAGGTGTTGTCCAGGTGGGCGGTGGCCTCGTCGAGGATGACGACGCGCTGGCCTGCCAGCAACAGCCGGGCGATGGTGAGGCGTTGGCGCTCGCCTCCGGAGAGCCGGTAGCCGCGTTCGCCGACGACCGTGTCCAGGCCGTCGGGCAGCGACCGTACGAGATCGTCGAGGCGGGAGCGGCGCAGGGCGTCCCACAACTCGTCCTCGGTGGCGGCGGGTTGAGCCAGCAGGAGGTTGGCGCGGACCGAGTCGTGGAAGAGGTGGCCGTCCTGGGTGACCATGCCGAGGGTGGCCCGCAGCGAGGCGGCGGTGACATCGCGGACGTCGACGCCTCCGACGCGGACGGCGCCTGCGTCGACGTCGTAGAGCCGGGGCAGGAGTTGGGCGACGGTGGACTTGCCGGCGCCGGAGGAGCCGACGAGGGCGATGGTCTGGCCGGGTTCGGCGCGGAAGGAGATGCCGTGCAGGACCTCGGCGCCGCCGCGGGTGTCGAGGGAGGCGACCTCCTCCAGTGAGGCGAGGGAGACCTTGTCGGCGGAGGGGTAGGCGAAGCGGACCTCGTCGAACTCGACCGCGACCGGGCCCTCGGGTACCTCACGGGCGTCCGGCTTGTCCTCGATGAGGGGTTTGAGGTCGAGGACCTCGAAGACGCGCTCGAAGCTGACGAGGGCGCTCATCACCTCGACGCGGGCTCCGGCCAGCGCGGTGAGCGGGGCGTAGAGGCGGGTCAGGAGCAGCGCGAGCGAGACGACCGCGCCCGGCTCCAGGGTGCCGTGCAGGGCGAACCAGCCGCCGAGGCCGTAGACGAGGGCGAGGGCCAGGGCGGAGACCAGGGTCAGCGAGGTGATGAACACCGACTGGGCGGTGGCCGTGCGGACGCCGATGTCGCGGACCTGGCTCGCGCGGTCCGCGAACTCCACGGACTCCTCGTCGGGGCGGCCGAAGAGTTTGACGAGGGTCGCGCCGGGCGCGGAGAAGCGCTCGGTCATGCGGGTGCTCATCGCGGCGTTGAGCGTGGCCGCCTCGCGCTGCATGCGGGCCATCCGGCTGCCCATGCGGCGGGCCGGGATCACGAACACCGGCAGCAGCACCAGCGCGAGCAGGGTGATCTGCCAGGACAGGGTGAGCATGACGACCAGCGTGAGCAGCAGGGTGACGAAGTTGCTCACCACTCCGGACAGGGTGTTGCTGAACGCGCGTTGGGCGCCGATGACGTCGTTGTTGAGCCGGGAGACCAGCGCTCCCGTACGGGTACGTGTGAAGAACGCGACCGGCATGCGCTGCACATGATCGAACACAGCCGTCCGCAGATCGAGGATGAGCCCCTCCCCGAGCGCGGAGGAAAGCCGCCGACCCAGGATGCCGAGCGCCGCCTCGGCGACCGCGATCAGGGCGATCAGCAGGGCGAGGCGTACGACGGTCCCGTCGTCGCCGCCCGACACGATCGCGTCGACGACATGTCCGGCCAGGACGGGGGTCGCGACGGCGAGCAGCGCGGTCACCACCCCGAGCAGCACGAAGCGGGCGATCTGGCGGCGGTGCGGTCGCGCGAACTCCGCGATGCGGCGCAGCGTGGCGCGGGCGAAGGGGCGGCGCTCCTGTTCGGCGGTCATGACGGTGTGCAGTTGGGTCCAGGCCGTGCTCTCCATGCTCATGGGAGAGACCGTAGGACCTCAAGCGTCGTTGAGGTCAACGGTTTCGCCGCATCGTCGTGCGGGGGCGAGCGCGGGGGCTCGTGTAAGGGCGCGCGTAAGGAACTGTCCCCGCTGCCGCAACCCGCAGTTGTCGTGGCGCGGAAACCCTCTAGGGATGTGAGACACGTCCGCGTCCGACAGATCCTGTGCCTGCTTCCCCTGCTCCTGGTCACCGTCGTCGCCGTCCAGCACCGCTCCGTACTCGTGGAGGGCTTCGGCCAGCTGCGGGCCGCGGAGTGGCCCTGGCTGGTGGCGGCGGCCGGTGCCACCTGTCTGACCTGGGTCGCCGCCGCCTTCACCCGGCAGGGTGCCGTGGTCGAACGGCTGCCCGCGCGGCGGCTGTTGGCCACCCAGTTCGCGGCGGGCGCGGCAAACCACCTGCTGCCCACGGGACTTGGGGCGGGCGCGGTGAACCTGCGGTTCCTGACCGTGTGCGGGCTGCCACTGGCCCGCTCATCGGCCGCGCTGGCCCTGTTCCTGCTCGCGGAGTCGATAGCCCGGCTGACGCTCCTCACCGGTCTGCTGATCGCCTTCCCGGACGCCCTGCGCCTGGGAACCCTCCTTCCGGCGGGGGCGGTTGGACCGCTCCTCGTCATCATCGGCGCCGTGCTGTGCGCGGCGGTCCTCGTCCTCGTTCTGGTACGACGGCTGCGGACGGCGATCCTGTCGTTCCTCCGTACGGCGTTCAGTGAGGCCCGTTCCGTGCACACGCGGCCGGCGCGGGCGCTCGCGCTGTGGGGCGGATCGCTGGCGTTCCCCGCGCTCCAGGCGGCCGGACTCGTCGCGGTGGGGCAGGCGTTGAACCTGCCGGTGCCGCCCGCGCAGATGGCGCTCGCGTATCTGGCGGCGACGGTCGCGGTCGCGCTGGTGCCCACGCCGGGCGGGATCGGCTCGGTGGAGGCCGCGTTGATCGTGGCGCTGGTCGCGGCGGGCGGCCCGGTCGCGGTGGCCACGGCGGTGGTGCTCGCCTACCGGATCATCACCGTCTGGATCCCCATCATTCCGGGCGCGTTGACCCTCGGCGCGCTCGTCCGGCTGAGAGTCATCTGATTCTCGGGTCCGTTCGCACCTTCCTGTAAAGCAGCATCAGCCCTGGTCGAGACATCGACCGGGGCTTCTTCGCGTTCGCCTCAACTACCTTGTTTTACTTTTTACTTGACTCCACATGACAGCGCGAGTTGACTGAAGAGCGTTGATTTGTCAGCCGAGGAGGCAGGACTGTCATGGGGGACGAGACGTTAGGAATCATCCTGGCGGGAGGCAGGGGCGAACGCGCCAAGCCGCTCACCCTCGCCTCGGCCGACTACATCCGCAGCAAGGCCCTCATCCCGTTCGTCGGCCGCTCGGTCGTCGAGTGGCTCGTCGAGGCCTGCCGCGACCAGGGCATCCGCCGCTTCTACGTGATCGCCCAGGGCGCCGAGAACCACAGCCAGATCAAGCTCGTGCTCGGCCACGGCGAACGGTTCGGCGTGGAGATCCACTACTCCCGCGCCCGGTTGGACCGGTACAACGTCGGCTCGGGCGCCGCCACCCTGCACAACCTCGAACAGTGGGACCTGACGGGCCGTGCGCTGGTGCTGCCGGTGGACTCCGTCTTCGAGTTCGACCTGAACAGGCTGAACGACGCGCACGACGCCGCCGACGCCGTCGTGACCGTCGCCTCGGTCGGCCGCACCCCCGAGGAGATCGCCGGCAAGTACGGCGTGATGCAGACCTCCCCGGACGGACTGGTCTCGGGGTTCGTGGAGAAACCCACCTTGGACCGCGTCCACCGGATCTTCCCCGAGACATCGTTGCCTTCCTCCGTCCGCACCCTGCCGACCAACGCCGGGATGTACCTGGTGGACTGCGGCCGGCTGCGGCTGGCCGCGCGCAACCCCGAGATGATCCGGCTCGCCCAGCAGCGCCTCGACTGGGGCGGCGACCTGCTGCCCTGGCTGGTCGGGCGGGGACTTCCGGTCGCCGCCGCGCCCATCGACCGGCTCGGTGACCTCGGCAGCATCGCCGACTACCTCGCCACCCTCGGCGACGTGCTCGGCGGCCGCTACCGGTGGATGGCCCGGGCCATGGGCGAGCCGACGAGCACCGACCCGCCGTACTGGATCCACGAGTCCAGCCTGCGCACCAAGGACAGCGTCACCGGCACCACCCTCGCCCAGAAGATCTCCGAGGGCAGTGTGGTCATCGGCCCCGCCGTGCGCATCGGGCGCAACGCCGAGATCGGGCCCGGCGTGAAGCTGCGGTTCAGCGACATCGGTGACGGCGTCGACGTGGACGAGGGCGCCCGGCTCAGCCGGACGGCCATCGGCGACAGCGCGGTCGTCGGGCCGTACGCCCGCATCACCGACTCGTACGTCGGGCCGATGGCGCGGGTGCACTCCGAGCGGGACAACCCGGTCCGGCTCGTCCACTCCGCGATCGGTGAGGCCGCCGATCTGCGGCCCGGCACCCGGCTGTCCGGGGTGAGCGTCTATCCGCGGCTGCGGGTGCCCGCCGTCACCGGGCTGCCCACCGGCACCCATCTGACCAGCTCCGACGACATCCTGCACTGGATCTGAGCGCCCCCAACTCCCCCGCCCTTTCCGGCTCTTCCGCAGCCCCCGTGGAGATCTCGATGGACAGCCCGATCGCCGTCATAGGAGGAACCGGCCGCACAGGCCGGCTCGTCGCCCGTCAACTGCTCGCCCGGAGCGAGAGCGTCCGCGTCATCGGCCGCAGCACCCAGCGCGCCCGCCGGCACACGCCGCCGCAGGCCCAGTTCTTCGCGGCCGACGTGCGCTCCCCCGACTCCGTCCGTACCCCGCTGTACGGCTGCTCGGCGGTCGTCTACATCGTGGAGCCGGGCACCGACGACGCCGGTCCCGACAGCCCCGAGACCACCCTGCACACCGGGGTCCGCCATGTCCTCGACGCTGTCAACTCCACTGCCGCGGCACCGCACTTCGTGCTCATCAGCCAGCGCCATGTGACCCGCCGCGACCACCCCATGAACGCCTACGGCCGGATGCTGGACTGGCGGCTGGCCGGCGAGAACGCGGTGCGCTCCTCCGGGCTCCCGTACACCGTGATCCGCCCCGGCTGGCTGACCGACGAGCCCGACCACGGTCATCTGCACCTGGAACAGGGCGACTTGGGCGACGGCCGGGTGGCCCGCCCGCTCGTCGCCGACGCCTGCGTGCAGGCGCTGTACTCCCCCGCCGCCCAGGGCGTGACCTTCGAGATGCGCAGCGAGACCGGGCCGGGTGCCACTCCCGTGCCCTGGCAGGAACTCTTCGCCGGCCTCCGCGCCGACGCCCCGACCGCGGCCCGGGCCGCACTCACCTGAGGTGGCCACCGATGTGTACGACACCCCGACGGACTCTGCGACCGATGCCATGACAGAACAGATGACCTTACGCCCCGACCAGGCCACCGACTCCCCCCTCGGCGGCCGTCCCTCCGACGTCACCCCCGGGCGGCCACAGCCGCTGGGCCCCACCGTCGACGCCGACGGTGTCAACTTCTCGCTCTTCTCCGAACACGCCACGCGGGTCGACCTGTTGCTCTTCGAGCACTGCGACAGCCCGCAGCCGTACCGCACCATCACGCTGCTGCCCGACCGCCACCGCAGCTTCCACTTCTGGCACTGCCACGTCAGCGGGATCGGTGCCGGGCAGGTCTACGCCTTCCGCATCGACGGACCGCGCGACAACGGCGAGTTGGGCACCCGGTTCGACCACCGCAAGGTGCTGATCGACCCGTACGCGCGCGCGAACATCAACGGCCGCTGGGAGCGCACCCACGCGATCGGCCCCGGCGACAACGTCGAGAGCTGCATGCGCAGTCTGGTGGTCGACCTCGACGACTACGACTGGGAGGGCGACACCCCGCTGCGCACCCCGATGGCGGAGACCGTCGTCTACGAGATGCACGTGCGCGGCCTGACCGCGTCGCCGACCTCGGACACCGAGCAGCCGGGCACCTTCTCCGCCGTCATCGACAAGATCCCGCATCTGCGCGAACTCGGCGTCACCGCCGTGGAGTTGCTGCCGGTCTTCGACTTCGACGAGACCCAGGTCCTGCGCACCGGACCCGACGGCACCCCACGCCGCAACTACTGGGGCTACGACCCCTACGGCTTCTTCGCCCCGCACACCGGCTACTGCTCCAGCCCCCATCTCGCCACGCACATCACCGAGTTCCGCGACATGGTGAAGGCGTTCCACCAGGCCGGCATCGAGGTCATCCTCGACGTGGTCTTCAACCACACCAGCGAGGGCAACGAGTTCGGGCCCACGATCAGCTTCCGGGGCGCGGCCAACGAGGCGTACTACCACCTGTGGCCGCAGGACCGTTCGCACTACATGGACTTCACCGGGTGCGGCAACGCGGTCAACGCCAACCATCCGATGGTCACCAAGTTCATCGTGGAGAGCCTCGAGTACTGGGTGACCGAGCACCACATCGACGGCTTCCGCTTCGACCTCGCCTCCGAACTCTCCCGCGGCCCGCTCGGCTACGAGATGGCGGTGCCGCCGGCCCTGTGGGCCATCGAGCTGTCCCAGGTGCTGGCCGAGACGAAGATCATCGCCGAGCCGTGGGACGGCGGCGGCCTCTACCAGGTCGGCCGGTTCCCCGGGAAGCGCTGGGCGCAGTGGAACGGTCCATTCAGGGACGACGTACGGCGGTTCGTGCGCGGTGACGCGGGGATGGTCGGCGAGGTCGCCTCACGGCTCGGCGGATCCGCCGACCTGTTCGCGGCCCAGGGCGAACTCCCCACCAACAGCATCAACTTCATCACCTGTCACGACGGCTTCACCCTCAACGACCTGGTCAGCTACAACGCGAAGCACAACCACTCCAACGGCGAGGCCAACGCCGACGGCGCCGACGAGAACTACAGCTGGAACTGCGGCATCGAGGGCCCCACCGACGACGCCGACGTCGAGTGCCTGCGGGTACGGCAGATCAAGAACCTGCTGTCCCTGCTGATGCTCAGCCGAGGCGTCCCGATGCTGCTGGCGGGCGACGAGTTCCGCAACAGCCAGGGCGGCAACAACAACGGCTACTGCCAGGACAGTCAGGTCTCCTGGCTCGACTGGAACCAGGCCAGGAAGGAGAGGGAGACCACCGGCTTCACACGGCGGGTCATCCAGCTCCGCAAGCGCTACCGCACCCTGCGCGAACCGCAGTTCTTCTCCGAACGCCTCAACTCCCGCTCCCTGCCCGACATCACGTGGCACGGCACCCGGCTCGACCAACCCGGCTGGGAGGACCCCAACGCCCGGGTGCTGGCCTGCACTTACGGCGGTTTCGACGGTGACCCGGATCTGCATCTGATCCTCAACATGTACCACCTGGGCCTCGACTTCGAGCTGCCCGAGATCCCCGGTCACCGCTGGCACCGCGTGCTCGACACGGCCCGCCCCGGCCCCGACGACATCCCGCCGCCCGGAGAAGAGGAGCTGGTCGACGGTCCCACCCACCACGCCCAGGGCCGCAGCGTCGTCCTGCTGGCGGCCCTGCCCGACGAGAAGGGCACCTGAGATGACTACCCCTGCCCAACGCCGCATCCACTCCGACACCCTCGCGGGCTACGTCACGTACTACAGCCCGACCGGCCGCCGTTTCGGCCTGCGCACCTCCGACGAACGGGAGTTCACCGTCCACCTGGCGTCCAACGCCGTCTCCCGCATCGTCCGCAACCTCGGTGACGACTACCGCGACACCACCGCCGAGACCGTCGACATGCTGGCCGAGGGCCGGTTCGTCTTCGCGTACGGCATCCACTACGAGTGGGAGGGCGGCTCCCGGTTCGACGCGAAGGAGATCACCTTCCCGGAGGAGACGCGCGGCCAGTACGTCTTCGAGCACCCGAAGTGGTGGGTCCAACAGGCCACCGCCATCGCCGACTTCTACCTGCGCGGCCAGTTCCCCGACGGGGTGTACGACTGGCGCAACTTCCGCACCCACATCACGCTCAGCGGCACCCATCTGCCGGACTTCGCCGGCGGGGACGTGCGCCAGGAGACGGACACCATCTCCCGGCTCGTCTACGGCCTGTCCACGGCGTACCTGCTGACCGGCGAGGACCGCTTCCTGGAGGCGGCCGAGGCGGGCACCCTGTATCTGCGCGAGCACATGCGGGTGGACGACGTGGCCGACGGCATCACCTACTGGTACCACGGCATCGACATCACCTCGTCGGGTCATCGCCCGGTCTTCGCCTCGGAGTTCGGCGACGACTTCGACGCGATCCCGATGTACGAGCAGATCTACGCGCTCGCCGGCCCCACCCAGACGTTCCGCATCACCGGCGACCCGCGGATCCTGGAGGACATCGACCGGACGTCCGCGCTGTTCCAGAAGTACTTCCGCGACCCCGTGCGCGGCGGGTTCTTCTCGCACATCGACCCGATCACCCTGGACCCGAACGCCGACTCGCTCGGCCGCAACCGGGCCCGCAAGAACTGGAACTCGGTGGGCGATCACGCCCCGGCGTACCTGATCAACGCCTTTCTGGCGACGGGCCGTTCGGACTTCGCGGCGCTCCTGGAGGAGACCGCGGACACCATCGTGGAGCGGTTCCCCGACGAGCCGAACAGCCCCTTCGTCCAGGAGCGATTCCACGCGGACTGGAGTCCGGACCGGACCTGGGGCTGGCAGCAGGACCGGGCGGTCGTCGGCCACAACCTGAAGATCGCCTGGAACCTGACCCGCATCAAGTCCCTGTTCGACAAGACCGAGTACGCCACGACCGCCGAGCGCATCGCCGAGATCATGCCGGCGGTGGGCAGCGACGGACTGCGCGGCGGCTGGCTGGACGTGGTCGAGCGGCAGCCCGACCCGGACAGCGGCATCCACCGCATGGTGTGGCACGACCGCAAGGCCTGGTGGCAGCAGGAGCAGGCGATACTCGCCTATCTCATCCTGGCCGGCACCACCGGCGACCCGGAGCAACTGCGGCTGGGGCGCGAGGCGGCGGCGTTCTACAACGCCTTCTTCCTCGACTACCAGGACGGCGGCGTCTACTTCAACGTGCTCGCCAGCGGCATCCCGTACCTGCTGGGCACCGAGCGGCTCAAGGGCAGCCACGCCATGGCCGGCTACCACGCGCTGGAGCTGTGCTACCTCGCGGCCACCTACACCGGGCTGCTGCTCAGCAACGACCCGATCACCCTGCACTTCAAGCCCCGCCCGGAGGACCTCCCGGACCGGGTGCTGCGCGTGGCGCCCGATCTGCTGCCGACGGGCACCGTGGAGCTGACCCGGGTGTGGGTCGACGACCGGCCGCACCAGGACTTCGACGGCAAGGCGCTCACCGTCCGGCTGCCGCGCGGCGACGAACCCGTACGGGTCCGCGTCGAGCTGGAGCCGGCCACGATGCGGCTGCGGATGCGCACCTCGTTCGACGGCGGCACCGCGCACGTCGTCTGCCACGGGGTGATCGACGCGGCCGAACTGGGCAAGTTCCGCCGCATATTGGCCGAGGTCATGGCCGCGACCCCGCGCCGCGTGGAGTTCCACCTCTGCGAGGTCGGGGGCATGTGCCGGCCCGCCATCAACGAGCTGCTGTTCCAGCGCACCAAGGCGGGCCTGGACGTCGACTTCGTCATCGTGGGCTGCGCGCTGCCGGACGTGGCGGACGCGTTGCTCGCGACGGACGCCTTCCTGCTGGCTGGGGGTGACGAGTGCAACCATGACTGACCTCGCGACCTTCGCCCTCCCATTACCCCCGATGCGCGCCCCGGGGGCACCGCCGGGGACCTCCGCCGGTCTCCCCGCCTACTGCCGTGACCTGTTCGGCGACTTCACCCGTGCCGACCAGCGGCGCTGGGGCGAGGTGTATGTGCGCGGGCTGCTGGACGTGCCCGGGCGCAAGACACCGGCCCGGATCTCCGAGCAGGTGCTCGGCAGGCGGGCCGTGCAGCAGATCCAGCAGTTCGTGAACCAGAGTCCGTGGGCGTCCGCTCCCGTACGGGGGCGGCTCGCCCGGCAGGTGGTGCGGGCCTCGCGGGCCGAGGCCTGGTCCATCGACGAGGTCGTCTTCGCCAAGAACGGCGACCGGTCGGTGGGCGTGGCCCGGCAGTACGCGGCCTCGCAGGAGCGGACCGTGAACTGCCAACTGGCCCTCGCCGCCTCGCTGGTGGGCCAGGCCGGCGGGGTCCCGGTGAACTGGCGGCTGATGCTGCCGGCCCGCTGGGACCGCGACGAACGCCTGCGCGGCCAGGCTCATGTACCGGTCCAAGAGCGCTGCCGTCCCCGCTGGAGCTACGTCCTGGAGGCGCTCGACGAGATGCTCGACGAGTGGTCCCTGGAACCGCTGCCTGTCCTGGCCGACTGGCGCTGCGAGAGCGACCCCGACCCGCTGCTGCGCGGCCTCGAGGCGCGCGGCCTGGGCTATCTCGTGCAGGCCGCGCCGCACACCCCGGTCCTGCTGCCCCGGCGGCAGGCCACCGCCCCCGGGGTGCGCGGCACACTCGCCGAACTCGCCGCGCACGCGGCCCGGCACGGTGAGCGCACCTCGGTGACCTGGCACGACCCGGTGACCGAACGCATGCGGCACTCGGAGTTCGTGACGGGCCCGGTCCTGCTCCGCGCGGACCCGGCCTCCGGTGCGGTCCCCCGACCGCGCCTGCTCCTCGCGGACTGGCCCTACGGCCGCCCCCGGCCGCGCGCCTACTGGCTGACGAACCTCCCTGCCCGCCGCCTCGCGGAGATCGTGCCGCTGGCGCAGCTGCGCAGGTTCGCCGAGGAGGCGCTGGGCCGGATGCACGAGGAGTTCGGGCTCGGCGACTTCGAGGGCCGTTCCTTCCGCGGCTGGCACCACCATGTGACGCTGGCCTCGGCCGCGTTCGGCTACGACATGGTGCGCCAGCAGGCCGACGAGAGAGCGCTGACCCGCGCACGTGCCTGAGTGCGCGCGCCGCGAGGGCCCTGTACGGATCCGTCCGTACGGGGCTTTCGCACGCTCACTTCTGCCAGCCGACCCGGCTGAAGTCGACGTCACCGAGTCCGGGCACCCCGTAGTTCGCCAACCCCTTGCGCACGGCGAGGATTTGGGGCCGCTGGTACAGCTCGATGTCGTGGCCGAGCTTCCAGATCTCGGCGTCCGCCCGGTCGTAGAGCTTCTCGGCGGCCCGTTCGTCGAGGGTGCCGACGGCCTGGGCGAGGAGCTTGTCCACCTCGGCCGAGCCGACCCCGCCGTAGTTCTGGAAGGCCTGTCCCTTCTCGGGGCGGCGGTAGACGGCGTAGGCGGAACTGGGGTAAGTCAGGCCGGTGAAGCGGAAGATGGCGAGGTCGAAGTTGCCCTTCTCCAGGTACTGCGGTGCGTAGGCGGAGGCGGGCACCTGCTGGATGACGACCTGCACGCCGACCTGGGCGAGCATGTGCTGGACGAGCTGGGCGAGATCCTCGCCGAGCCGGTTGGTGCCCTCGCTGAGCACGAAGCGGAGCGTGAGGTTACGGCCGTTCTTGACCCGGGTCTTCCCGCTCCCCGGGCTCTTCCAACCGGCCGCGTCCAAGGCGCGTTCGGCGGCGGCGGGGTCGTAACTCCCGTACGGGCGCGAGTTGTCGGTGTATCCGGGCTGGTTGGTCATGAAGAAGTGGTTGCCGAGCAGCGGCACCTTCACCGGGAGCCCCTCGGCGGCGACATCGGCCAACGCGCTTCGATCGACTGCCTGTTGGACCGCGTTGCGCACGGCCCGGTCGGCGAGCGGGCCGCCCGCGCCGTTGAGGGTGATGTGCACCTCGTCCCACGCGGAGCCGATGCGGATGTCGCTGTCGGACGCCTTCTTCAACTGGGCGTAGGCCTCGCTGGTGGCCGCGTTGACCGCGTCGACCTCACCGTTCAGGAACGCCTGGAGGGCGGCGTCGGCGTCGAGGACGCGGAAGACGATCCGGTCGAGGCGGGGTTCGCCGCCCCACCAGCGGGGGTCGGGCACGAAGGTGAGCGTCTGCGCGGTCCTGTCGACCGTGGCGAGCTTGAACGGCCCGGCGGTGATGGGCAGTTGACCCTGCCAGCCGGAGTTGAAGCGCTGCGGGGTGTCGTAGCCGGCGGCCGGGAAGAGCGGGGTGAACAGCCTGCGCCAGTCGGCGTACGGCTGCTTGAAGGTGACGCGGACCTCGTGCGGGCCGGCGCCCTGGCGGATGTCCGCGATGCGGTCGTAGCCGCTGGTGTCGGCGACCAGGTAGCGCTGGTCGGCGCCGGAGAGGGCGTGCCACTGGGCGGCGAAGTCCCGCCAGCTCAGGGGATTTCCGTCGGACCAGCGGGCCTTCGGGTTGAGCCGGTAGGTGACGACCTGGGGCGAGGTGCCGGTGACGGACGCGGAGAGAAGGTACTCGGGGACCGCGTGCGGGACGCCCTTGACGTCACGGGCGAAGAGCCGGGGCTCGGTCATGCTGTCGACGGTCCACACGTCGTCCAACGCCCCGTCGACCTGGCCGAAGTTGAACTGCGTGATCATCTGCGCGATCGGCAGGGTCAGCGTCCCGCCCGAGCGAAGGGCGTCCGTGGGACGGGAGTTGATGTCGTACGTGCCGTACGTCGGCAGGGCCGAGTGCCGGTCGGGGACCGGGGAGCCGGAACAGCCGGCCACGAGGAGGGTGAGTGCGCAGGCCACCGCCCACGCGGACCAGACCCGTAATCGCTCCACCTAACGGCCCTCCCAGTGCGGACGAACCGTCAACTGCCCGAACTGTCCCGCGAATTGCGGAGCCGGAGCTTAACATCACGATGTGTCACCCACATGAAGCGGAACGAGTTCCATGCTCTCCCTGATCCTCAGGCGCCTGGTCCACTGCACGATCCTCTTCCTCTCCTCCGTCGTCCTCACCTACGCCCTCGCCTCCACGGCGCTGGATCCGCGCGCCTACTTCGAGGGCCGGCAGCCACCTCCGCCGAGCCGGGTCGTCGACGACGAGCTGGTCCGGCTGGGCATGGACGACCGCGCCCCGCTGCCCGAACGCTTCGCGCACTGGGCGGACCGGGCCGTCCACGGCGACCTGGGCCGGACCATCGACGGCGAGTCCGTGGACGCCGAGTTCGGCCGCCGGGTCGGGGTGTCCGTACGGCTGCTGCTGGTGGGCACGGTGGCCGGTACGGCAGTCGGCGTGCTGGCCGGGGTGTGGGCGGCGGTACGGCGCGGCGGCCTGGGCGACCGGGCGCTCACGGTGTTCTCGTTCGCGGTGCTGTGCGTGCCGACGTTCGTGCTGGCGCTGCTGCTGAAGACCGGCGCGCTGGCGGTCAACCGGGCCGCGGGCAGCACGGTCATCCTGTACACGGGCGAGCACACTCCGGCGCTGCAGGGCGGCTGGGTGGCCCAACTGCGCGACACGGGCGCCCACTTGCTCCTCCCGGCGATCTGCGTGGCCATCCCCGCGATCGCCTCGTACAGCCGCTACCAGCGCGCCGCGACCCTCGACGTACTCGGCGCCGACCATCTCCGCACCGCCCAGGCCAAGGGGCTCACCCCGGGGCGGGCGCTGCTGCGGCACGGGCTGCGGATCTCGCTCGTCCCGGTGTCGGTGTTCTTCTCCTTCGGGATGCTGACCCTGTTCACCGGGGCGGTGTTCACCGAGGAGGTCTTCGGCTGGCCCGGCATGGGCAGTTGGCTCGTCGACTCGGTGCAGAAGGGCGACATCAACTCGGTGGTGGCGATCGACCTGTTCGCCGCGGCCGTCGTGCTGCTGGCCGGACTGCTGGCCGACGTCGTGCACGCGCTCCTCGATCCCCGGGTGCGGCAGCCGTGACGGGCGTCGGCGGTCGGGGTCGGGCGGTGCTGCGGCGGATGGTGCGGCGGCCGGGGGCGTTGTGCGGGCTGGCGGTCCTGCTGTCGCTGTTCGCGCTGGCTTTCGTAGGACCGTTCGTCAGCCCGTGGACACACACGGACGTCGACTACACGGCGCTGCGGCAACCGCCCGACGCGCGGCACTGGATGGGCACGAACCGGATCGGGCAGGACGTGTTCGCCCAGGTGGTGCGGGGGTTGCAGAAGTCGCTGCTGATCGGGTTGCTGGTCGCTCTCTTCTCCACTGTGCTGGCGGCGGCGGTGGGTGCCTGCGCCGGCTACTTCGGCGGCTGGACGGACCGGGTGCTGATGTTCGTCGTGGACCTGATGCTCGTCCTCCCCGGCCTGCTCGTGCTGGTCGTGGTCGCGCCGAAGCTGCGCGAGCGGGGCTGGATCGCGCTGGTCGGGCTGCTGGCGCTGCTGAGCTGGATGGTCACGGCGCGGGCGGTGCGGGGCATGACGCTGTCCCTGAAGGAGCGTCAGTTCGTGGTGGTGGCACGGCTGATGGGCGTCTCGGCTCCGCGGATCATCTGGCGGCATGTGCTGCCGCACACGGCGTCGTTCCTGATCACGGACGCGACGATCGCCGTGGGCGGGGCCGTGATCAGTGAGACCGGGCTGTCGTACTTCGGCCTGGGCGTCCAGCCGCCCGACGTCTCCCTCGGCACGCTGATCGCGGACGCGACGGATGTGGCGCTGGTGTATCCGTGGATGTTCTTCTTCCCCACGGGCCTGCTGATCGCGTTCGTGCTGGCGGTCAACCTGGTGGGCGGTGCCCTGCGGGACGCGCTGGACCCGACGACGGTGGACGCCTGCACGAGCCGCCCGTCCCGAACTCCCCTGTCAGGGATACCCAGTTGACCACCGTGCTGGAGGTCCGCGGTCTGACGGTCACTCTCGGCACGTCACCTGTGGTGCGCGGTGTCGACCTCACCCTCCGCCGCGGTGAAGTCCTGGGCCTGGTGGGCGAGTCGGGCACCGGCAAGACACTCACGGCGCTGGCGCTGATGGGCCTGGCCCCGCCGGGTGCGCGGGTCGGCGGTTCGGTACGACTCCTGGGCGAGGAGCTACTAGGCCTAGCGGCACGGGAGTTGGCGCGGATCCGCGGCCGCCGCATCGCGATGGTCTTCCAGGACCCGCTGCATGCCTTCACCCCGGTGCGGCGGGTCGGCGACCAGATCGCGGAGGCGCTGCGCATCCACCAACACCCGCGCCCACGGCGGGAGTCGGCGCAGCGGACGGCGGTGGAACTGCTGGACTTCGTAGGGGTGCCGAGGCCGGGGTGGGCGGCACGCGCGTACCCCCACCAGCTCTCCGGCGGGATGCGCCAGCGGGCGATGATCGCGATGGCGATGGCCAACAGCCCCGACGTCCTGATCGCGGACGAGCCCACCAGCGCGCTCGATGTCACCGTCCAGGCCCAGGTGTTGGAGGCCCTGGCCGCCGCCCGGCGCGAGACGGGCGCGGCGCTGCTCCTGGTCACCCACGACCTGGGGGTGGTCGCGGGCGCGGCGGACCGGGTCGCCGTCCTGTACGCGGGCCGCATCGTGGAAACGGGCCCGGTGGAGGCGGTCCTGACCCGCCCCCGCATGCCGTACACCCTCGGCCTGATCGGCTCGGTACCCCGCCCCGACGCCCGCTCCCCCCTCACCCCGATCCCGGGCACGGCCCCCACGCCGGGCAGCACGCCCCCCGGCTGCGCCTTCGCCCCACGCTGCCCCCTCGCGGAACCGGACTGCGTCACCTCGGACATCCAACTCCTGGGCGTGGACAGCCCGTCCAGGGCAGGCCTGGCGGGCATCGACGCCCACGAGGCGGCTTGCCGCCGGGTCCGGTTGGTGTCGCAGCGGACGGCGGTGGAACTGTTCCCGCCGAGCGGGGAGGCGGGAGGGGATGCGCGGGGCGAGGGAGGGGTGGAGGGCCCGGCGTTGTTCAGTCCTGACGACGGGGGCCCAGGGTCGCCGAGTCGGGCCTTGCCACCCGCACCGGGGTCGCTGGAACGGTCCACACCCGGTGACAGGAGCCCAGGGCGCCACAGAAACACCGCACCGTCCACGCCCCGCACCGGGAACCTCTGGCCATGGAGGCGCAGCACACCTCCCGCCTCCGGCAACGAGAACCCAGGGTCACGGACGCGCCCCACCCCGCCCCTCCCGAATCCGCCACGCCCCGCACCCTCACTCCCCCAACCAACCCCACCCGAACTCGTCCTCCGCGTAACCGGCTTGGCCAAGTCCTACGTCCCGTCCAGCGGCCGGCGGCGTCGCGAGCGTGCGGTCGTCGCCGTGGAAGAGGTCGATCTGGAGGTCCGCCGCGGTGAGACCCTCGCGCTCGTGGGCGAGTCCGGCGCCGGCAAGTCCACGGTGCTCATGGAGATCGTGTCGCTCGCCGCGCCGGAGGCGGGTGTCGTGGAGATCCTCGGGCAGGACGTCTCACGGCTGACCCGGCGGACGGCACGGCTGCTGCGCGGGGCCGTGCAGATCGTGCCGCAGGATCCCATGTCGAGTCTGGATCCGCGGATGCCGGTGGGCGACATCGTCGCCGAGCCGCTCCACGCCCGGCGCGTGCCGCGGGACGTCGTGGCGTCACGGATTCCGCGGTTGCTCCGGCAGGTGGGGCTGGACGTGGGGGACGCGGAGCGGTATCCGCATCAGTTCTCCGGCGGGCAGCGGCAGCGGGTCGCCATCGCCCGCGCGCTGGCCGTCGAGCCCGCGTTGCTGCTGCTCGACGAACCCGTGTCCGCGTTGGACGTGTCCGTGCAGGCGCAGATCCTGGATCTGCTGCTGCGGCTCAAGCGGGAGTTGGGGCCCGCCTATCTCCTCGTGTCGCACGACCTCGCCGTGGTGCGGCAGATCGCCGACCGGGTGTCCGTCATGTACGCCGGGCGGACCGTGGAGACCGGGCCCGTGGACGAGATCTTCGACGCGCCCCGGCATCCCTACGCGCGGGCCCTGCTCTCGGCCGTCCCGCTGCCGGACCCGGTCGCCGAGCGCGCCCGGCGCCGGATCGTACTGCCGGGCGACCCTCCGTCCGGGGTGCCGGTCACGGCCGGATGCCGGTTCCTGGCCCGTTGTCCCGTCGCCGCGCTGCTCGCGCCGGGGCGGCGTGCGCGGTGCGAGGACGAGATTCCGCGGGCCGCTCAGGTCACCGTCGCCGGCACGCACACCGTGGCCTGTCATTTCCCGCACGGCGGAATGCCCTGGCAGCACATACGGACAGACCGGGGGACGTCCGGCAGGCCGTCGAACCAGCCGCCGGACCGTCCACCGGTCCACTGAGCCTGAAGTGCCGTTCGTCCGTACGGGCGTCGCCTCAGCAGCAGGCACCGCTCGCACCGCTGGACTGTGCGATGCCTTCGCGCAGGGGATGGGTGGTGGCACCCGAACCGTTCAACCAGAGTCCGCTCGTCACAAGTCCACCTACGAAGACGACGATTGCTATGAGCGTGAATACTTTGATGCTCATGAAAATCTCCTCTCCGAGCATTTACGGATGACCATTTACGGATGACGCGTTGACAAGATGAGTCAACAAGAACTTACTCAATCAGTCAAGTATTAATCTCGCAAAAGACGATCTCGAAAAGCGGAATGCCCTTACCCATATGAAATCTGAATTAGCGTCAATTCAAAAAATGCCAGTCCAGACCACTTCGCGCCAGCGAATCGATCATGCCAACTCCATTGGATCGTGGGCGACTTACTGGTAACGTTGATCTGTCATCCCGGTGGTCATAGCCACCTCCAAGGAGCCCACATGGACCCCCTCGAAAACACGACGACGACAGGGCTGGGCGAGCGCATCCGGCTGCTGCGCGGCAAACGTGGCCTCAAGCAGCAGGATCTGGCGTCCAGCGAGATATCGGCGAGTTACATCTCCTTGATCGAATCCGGCAAGCGCGCCCCCTCGGAGTCCGTGCTCGCCGCGCTCGCGGAGCGCCTCGGCTGCTCCGCGGAGTACCTGCGCAGCGGCCGGGACGACCACGAGCTGGAAGAGGCCCGGCTGCGGCTGGCCTTCGGCGAGATGGCTTTGCGCAACGGCAGCAACGGCGAGGCACTGCAAACCCTCAGCGAGCTGCTGACCAGGCCCGCCCTGCTGGACGTCTCCATGACCCGGCGCGCCCGCATGGGCCAGGCCTCCGCGCTGGAGAAGCTGGACCGCACCGAGGCCGCCATCGCGGTCCTGGAAGAGCTCTACCGCGACCCCGACCTGGCCCCGGGTTCCACCGAGTGGTGCCAGACGGCGGTCGCCCTGTGCCGCTGCTACCGCGACGCCGGCGACATCACGCTCAGCATCGAGATCGGCGAGCGGGCCATGTCCCGGCTGGACGCCCTCGGCCTGGACGTGACGGTCGACCACGTCCAGCTAGGCGCCACGCTCATGGCGTCGTACCACATGCGCGGTGACCTGACCCGGGCCCAGCTCATGGGCGGGAAGCTCCTCGACGCCGCCGACAAGCAGGGCGCGCGGGCCGCCCGGGGCGCCGTGTACTGGAACGCGGGTCTGGTGGCCCGCTCCCGCGGCCAGCTCAACGAGGCCATGGCCCTGGTGGAGCGGGCGCTCGCGCTGATGTCCGAGGACGACAACCTCCGTCATCTCGCCATGCTCAAGATGAACTACGGCTCGCTCCTGCTCCAGGTCGACGAGCCCGAACCGGCGCGCGGCAAGCAGCTGTTGGAGGAGGCGCAGCAACTGCTGGCCGAGGTGGGCAACGCGCCGGAGCTGGCCCAGTGCGAGATCGGGCTCGCCGACGCGGACGCGATGCTCGGGCACTGGGACGAGGCCGCGGCGCACGCCGAGCGCGCCCTCGGGCTGACCGGCACCGAGTCCCGCATCCAGGCCGTCGGCGCCCGGGGCACGCTCGCCGAGATCCAGCTGATGCGCGGCAACTTCGACCAGGCCGCGCAGTATCTCCAGGCCGCCACCCGGCAGTTGCGCCAGTTCCGGCCGTCCCACCAGGTGGCGCTCAACTGGCGTTACCTGGGCGACCTGTGGAAGCGGCAGGGCAACACCGTCGAGGCCCTCAAGGCGTACGACCGGGCCCTGTCGGCGGCCGGCATGGCACCGCACCGCGACCCCAGCCAGATCTTCACCGAGCAGCACCGTTCCTGAGCTCCCGGCCGCATTCCCGAATCCGGCCGGGTTCCCTACCGTCCAGGTGGAGTTCAGCGCGTGGGCGGCGCCGCGCAAAGGCATGGACCATTGGCCGTCGCACCTGGTAAAGGCATGGACCATTCGCCGTCGAACGGCCCGATGGGGCAGGCGACGCGGTTCCGTTTCCGGCCGGATCCGAGCCCTCCGAACCCCCCGCCTGGACGAGTGTCCGGGCCGGGGGGTTCGTCATGTCTCCGTTCGACGGGTGCGGACGACGCAACCGGTCATCGCCCGGAGGCCACCGGAATTCCGCTCCCTTTTCCGCCTCCGGAATTTCCGCCGCACGCTCCGACGGAATTCCTTATTCGGCCCGTGTGTTCAATTCCCGTTGGGTGACCGGGAATTGAACACGGGGTCAGCGAGAGGTGTTCGCCAAGCGGTGCACGGCGGCGAGCGGGATCGGCAGCCGCTCGGGGCGGAGCCGGGACTCGTACACGGCCTCGTATACGGCCTTGTCCGCCTCGAAGGCGCGCAGCACCACGGGCTGACAGTGCGGGTCCTCCCGGCCGGCCGCCGCGTAGCCCTCGACGAACGCGCGCCGGTTGCGCACCGCCCAGGCGGACGCCCGGCGTCGCCTACGCAGCCGTCGCGCGGGCGAGGCCTCCTCGGCGTCGGCTGACTCCAGGCCCGCCAGGCCGGTGCGGGCCGCGTAGTCGAAGGAGCGCAGCATGCCGGCGACGTCCCTCAACACCGGTTGCGGCAGGGCGCGTTCGGCGGCGGTGCGGGCCGGCTCGCCCTCGAAGTCGACGATGCGCCAGCCGTCGGCGGTGCGCAGCGCCTGGCCCAGGTGCAGATCGCCGTGCGTGCGCTGGGCGAACACGGGGTTGCCGCGCCCGGCGATCCGGGCGTAGTCGTCGAAGAGGGCGCCGATCCGGGTGGTGTAGCGGGCCAGCGCCGGGACCTCCTCGGCGGCCTCCTTCAGCCGCATGTTCATGCCCGCCGCCTCCTCGGCCACGTCCTGGGCGGTGAGCCGGCTGCGGCCGAACGCCTTGTCCAGCGCGCCGTGCACCTCGGCGACGGCCCGGCCCAGGCTGTGCGCGTGCGGGGTGAATCCGCCGCCGGCCGGTACGCCGCGGCCAGCGTCGTCCATGCAGTCGCTCGCGTGCCGTACCGCCTCCTCCCAGCCGTCCCGGGCGTCGGGCAGGAACTCCTCGACGAGGCCGAGCACCAGGCCCTCCGCGCCGGGGGCGTCGCTGTGCAGGGCGCCGTAGAGGCGGGGGGTGCGGGCGCAGTGTTCCCGGGTGAGGGCGTGCAGGGCCTCGACCTCGGTGTGCGGGCCGGGTTCGGGGCGGCGGAAGATCTTGAGGAGGATCTGGCCGCCGTAGGCCACGGCCGTGTTGCTCATCTCGCCGTCGAGCGGGTGGGGCACGAGGCCGACGGGGAGCGGATAGCGGCCGGTGCGTTCCAGGCGGGGGCCGGGGCTCGCACCGGCCCCCGCCAGTTTGCGCAGCAGCAGTCCGAGGAGGGCACCGTCGGCGAGGGCGTCGTAGACCCGCCAGCCCTGCCAGGGGCCGGCCGGGACGGTGGTGATCGCGGCGGGTTCGAGGCGGCCGGGGAGCTCGGGCCGCAGGCCGAGCAGGAGTTGGTAGTGCAGGGTCTGGCCGTCGGGGCGGCGGGCCGCGACCACGGCGTGCAGCAGCAGGGGCGGTTCGTCGCCGAGCGCGGAGGCCGCGCGGGTTTCGAGGCGGGCCCCGGTGAAGCGGGCGTCGAACCAGCGGCGCCCCTCCAACCAGGGGCCGAGGGCCGGGAGCAGGGGTTCGAGGATGCCGTCGCTCATGATCCCTCCGCGGGTGTGAGCACGTGCGCGACCTGGTGGGCCGGATCGAGGCGTACGTAGGTGGACTCGCCCCAGGCGTAGGTCTCGCCGGTGAGTTCGTCGCGCAGCTTGAGCGTGCCCTCGGCGGGCAGGCCGAGGGCGGCCGGGTCGCAGGTGACGGTGGCCTCGTGGGCGTGGTGCGGGTCGAGGTTGACGATCACGAGCACCAAGTCGGTCCCACCGTCGGGGAGTTCGACGCTCTTGGTGTAGGCGAGGATCTGGTCGGAGTCGGTGCTCTGGAGGCGCAGGTTGCGCAACTCCTGGAGGGCCGGGTGCAGTCGGCGGAGCCGGTTGAGCAGGGTGATCAGGGGTGTGATGGTGCGGCCCTCGGCTTCGGCAAGTGCCCAGTCCCGGGGCCGGAGTTGGTACTTCTCCGAGGCGAGGTAGTCCTCCGTTCCCTCCGCCAGCGGGGTGTTCTCGCACAGCTCGTAGCCGGCGTAGACGCCCCAGCTCGGGGCGGCGGTCGCGGCGAGCACGGCCCGGACCTCGAAGGCGGGTCTGCCGCCGTGCTGGAGGTAGGCGTGCAGGATGTCGGGGGTGTTCACGAACAGGTTGGGCCGCAGGAACCCGGCACTGTCCAGGGCGAGTTCGGGCAGGTAGTCGGTCAGCTCCTCCTTGGTGTTCTTCCAGGTGAAGTAGGTGTACGACTGCTGGAACCCGGCCTGCGCCAGCGCGTGCACCATGGCCCGGCGGGTGAACGCCTCGGCCAGGAACAGCACATCGGGGTCGGTGGAGTTGACCTCCGCGATCAACCACTCCCAGAACTGCACGGGTTTGGTGTGCGGGTTGTCCACCCGGAAGATCCGCACGCCCAGGTCCATCCAGTGCCGCACGATCCGTAGCGCCTCGGCGTACAGGCCCTCCGGGTCGCCGTCGAAGTCGAGTTGGTGGATGTCCTCGTACGTCTTCGGCGGGTTCTCGGCGTACGCGATGGAGCCGTCGGCGCGGTGGTGGAACCACTCGGGGTGCTCGGTGAGCCAGGGGTGGTCCGGTGAGCACTGGAGGGCGAAGTCCAGGGCGACTTCCATGCCCAACTCCCTTGCTGTGGCGATGAAATGGCGGAAGTCGTCCTCGGTTCCGAGGTCAGGGTGGATCGCGTCGTGGCCGCCGTGCCGGGAGCCGATGGCCCAGGGTGAGCCGACGTCGTCGGGGCCGGCGTGGAGCGTGTTGTTCGCGCCCTTGCGATGGGTCGTGCCGATCGGGTGGACGGGCGGGAGGTAGACGACGTCGAAGCCCATCGCGGCGACGGCGGGCAGCCGCTCGGCGGCACTCCGCAGTGTGCCGCCGATGGGGCGGCTGCCCGCCTGGACCACCGCTCCCTCCGAGCGCGGGAACAGCTCGTACCAGGAGCCGACGAGGGCGCGCCGGCGTTCGACGCGCAGGGGCAGGGGCCGGGAGGCGGTGACCAAGTCACGCAGCGCGTAGCGCCCCAGGGCGGCCGTCACCCGGGGGGTGGTGACGGCGGACAGCCGGGCCGGAGGGGGGCCCAGGGTGTCGCGGAGCGCGGCCACGGCCGCGGTGACCGCCTCCCGGCGGTCCGATGCGGTGATGCCGAGGGCCGCCCGTTCGTGCAGCAACGCGCCCTCGGCCAGGGTGAGTTCGGTGTCGACATCCGCCTCGATCTTCAGTGTGGCGTCGTGCCGCCAGCTCTCCAGCGGGTCGGCCCAGGCCTCGACGCGGAAGGTCCAGGGACCCTCCGTGTCGGGCACCACGGTGGCCTGCCAGCGGTCGGCGTCCTCGTCGACGAGGGTCATCGGGACCCGGTGGGCGGGGCGCCCCGCGGGATCGTGCAGGACGACGTCCGCGGCGACGGCGCCGTGGCCCTCGCGGAAGACGGTGGCCGTGATGTCGACGTGTTCTCCCGTCACGGCCTTGGCGGGCAACTCCCCGTCCCGCACGCGTGGTTGGACGTCGAGGACGGGGATGCGCCCGGTCACCGGTGTCATGGTGGACTCCTCCCCGCTCGGATCCCGTCAGCGCAGCCCGGTCGGGGCCGGCGTCCGGGCTGCGAGCAGGTCGATGATGGTCCGTGCGAAGAGGTGGCAGTGGTTGCCGGTGCGGCCGGTGACCAGGTCGTCGTGGATGACGACGTCCTGGTCGACGTACTCGCCGCCCATGTTCCGCAGATCGCCCAGCAGGTTGTTGTGCACCACCGCGCGCCTGCCCTGCATCAGGCCCTGCACGGGCGCGGCGAGCCACATGCCGTGGCAGATGATGCCCTTGAGGATCGCCGGGTCGGCGAACGCGCGGCGCAGGAACTGCGAGGCGGGCGGCAGCAGTTGGGTGTCCTCGGTGAAGCGCAGCCGGTCGGCGACCATCCCGGAGGGGACGATGACCGCGGAGTACTCCTTCAGCGCGAACTCGTCGAGGTCCTCGAAGGACTCGGTGACCTCGAAGGGCATGCGGTGCTCATGGCCCTGGAAGGTCATCTGCTCGTTGCCCCACAGCCGGGACAGGAAGTGGACCTCGGCTCCCTCCTCGGGGAAGCGGTAGCGGTAGTAGAGGATCTCGGGCTCGTAGAAGTCGCTCTCCATCAGGACGGCGATCTTGTGACCGGACAGTCGCACGGCGGCTACCCCTTCCCCTTCGCGGTGACCAGGTCGATGAGGAACGGCCCGCGGTGCGCGAGCGCCTGCGCGACCGCCTCCTCCGCCTGTCCGGGCTTCTCGACCCGTACGGCGGCCACGCCGAGCGAGCCGGCGAGGGAGACGAAGTCGACGGCCGGGCTGCTCAGGTCGAAGATCTCGGGCTGTTCGTGGGCGGGGATGTGCTGCTCCCGCCAGTACTCCTCGATGTTGTCCTCGAGGAGTTTGTAGCTGCCGTTGTTGCAGATGACGAACTTGGTGGGCAGGCCGTAGCGGGCCGCCGTCCACAGCGCCTGGAAGGTGTACATGCTGCCGCCGTCGCCGGTGAAGCCGACCACCGTGCGGTCGGGGTGGGCGAGTTGGGCACCCAGCGCGCCGGGGATGCCGACGCCGAGGGAGCCGCCGCGGGTCTGCATCCACTGGCCCGGCACGGTCGCCGGGAGCCGGCGGAAGAGCGCCGGGGACGCCGTCAGCGCCTCGTCGAAGAGGATCGCGTCCGAGGGCAGCCGCCGGGCGAACTCCTGGGCGAGGGCGATCGTCGGCAGCTCCGCCGCCTCGGCCGCGGCCTCGGCCCGCTCGTCCGCCTTGGCAAGGGCGGCCGAGCGCTGCGCGGCGTGCCGGCGCAGCCGCTCGGCCGCCGCGGTCCGCCGCCCGAGACCCATCGCCCGGCCCAGTGCGTCCGCGAGGAGACCGAGGGTGGCCTTCGGGTCGGCGACGATGCCGAGGTCGACGGGGTGGTTCTTGGCGATCGCGCCGGAGTCGAGGTCGATGTGCACGACCGGGACGCCCGCCCCGAAGACGCCGTCGAGCGCCGGGTACACCTCGGGCAGCGCGTAGGTGCCCACGACGAGGACACCGTCGGCGGCACCGGTGATCTTCCGGCTCTGCTCGCCGAACATGTGGCCCAACTGGCCCGCGTAGGCGGGGTGTTCGACGGAGAGGTTGACCTCGGCCCAGTCCGCCCCGTACACGTCGGCGCCCCACACCTCGGCCAGCCGCCCCAACTCGGCCTGGGCGCCCGCGAAGTGGACCCCGTCACCGGCGATGACGATCGGTTTGCGGGCGTCGGCGAGCAGCGCCGCGGCCTTCGCCACGGTGTCCGGGGTCGGCAGGCTGCGGGTCTCCGGGTAGGACACGGGCGCCACCGGTTCGGCGGTCTCGTGATCCATGACGTCGGCGGGCAGCACGACCAGCACCGGACCGTAGGGCGGGGTCGCGGCGACCTTGAAGGCGCGGCGCAGGACGCGCAGCGTGGAGTCGGGATCGACCACGCGGGTGGCCCACTTGGTCACCGGTTTGGCCATGCCGACCAGGTCGGCGGCCATCTGCGCGTCCATGCTGTCGTAGCGCAGTCCGGACTCGCCGACCAGGGTGACGATCGGGGCGTGGCCGCGCATCGCCTGGTAGAGCATGCCGATGCCGTTGCCGAGCCCGACTCCGGAGTGGAGTTGCAGGACCGCGGGGGTGCGGGTGGCGCGTGCGTAGCCGTCCGCCATGCCGACGGCCGTGCACTCCTGCAGGGCCAGGATGTACTGGATCGAGGGGAAGGAGCGCAGTTCGTCGAGGAACCCCTGCTCGACCGTGCCGGGGTTGCCGAACATGAACCGGACCCCTTCGGCCTGCAGTTGTTCGAGCAGCGCGATCCGCGCGGGCCTGCTGTCCATCGTGTGCTCACCTCTCGTCGGAGCAAAGGGCGTCGGGCGGCCTCAGTCGGTCGCCGTGAACCCCCACTGCCGCAGGCCCTCTTCGAGGACCTCGACGGTCTTCTGACCGGTCAGGTAGGAGTCGGGCGTCGAACGGCCCGTGATGAACGGGTAGTCGACGATGACGGAGGTCGTCTTGCCGAAGTTGCCGTGGTAGGCGCCGCCGGGTGCGGTGGCGTCGCGCAGGATGTACTCCAGCGGGTACGGGGGCGGTCCCATCACGAAGTCGGTGCCGAGGAAGCCGGTGCCGTCCTTGTAGTCGTACTCGATGCAGTGGCCGGTGACGTGCTTGCCGCGGATGAGGGAGACCCGGGTCTCCTGGTCGCGGGCGAAGGCGAGGCAGGCGACGCCGTAGCACTCGGCGGCGATCGGCCGGTCCAGCGCGTGGAAGGCGAGGATCAGGTCGTGGACCCGCCAGTTGTTGGCGAGGTCGACGATCGGTCCGCTGCCGCCGACGATCAGCAGCGCGTCGTAGCGGTCGGCGATCTGTGAACGCACCTGCTCCAGGCGGGTGTTGTAGGCCTCCCAGTCGCGCAGGAAGTACGGCTTGGACCGGTAGGGCCGGTCGGGCAGCCAGGACGACAGGTCAAGGGGGTTGTCGAGCCGGTCCGAGGCCTCGACCTTCCGCACCTTGGCCGCGATCTCGGGCGTGGTGACAGAGCGGCCGAGCGGCGGGTCGACGTACTCGGGGTCCATGCTCGGCGGCAGCGCGTGCGGGCGCTTGCCGGTCGCGGTGGCGAAGGTGAGGTGGTAGCCGGCCTGGTCGAAGGTCTCCAGGGGGCCGATCAACTCCTCACCCCAGTAACCGTATTCGGACAGGACGACCAGAATGCGCTTGCTCATGGGGTTCCTCCCGTTCGGCGGGACGGTGCCGACTGGCGAATTCCTGTGTACGTCCGGGGAGTTCGCGCCGGTCGTCGGCGGGGGCCGGGTCGCGGCACATCCTCAAGTGGCCGAACGCACTACGGCATGTCCTGGCCATGGATCTTCGACCTGTGAACTGACGGGCGTTCGGCGGGAGTTGCCGCAGCTCTCGCGGCGACTTCGCACAGTGCGGCCGGTCCCCGCGCACGGGCGGCCGGGGCGGGCGCGGTTGTGGGGTGATCGGACGTGTGTCGCTTCCGGACCCCGGGAGCGGAACCCCGACGAGCGGAGACTTTCATGCCGAGCGAACAGACCGGCTCCGACCGGGAGATCGCCGCGTTCGTGCAGCGCTGGTACGACCTGCTGAGCGAGCACGCGCCGGTCGAGGAGCTGCTGCCCTTCGTCGCCGACGAGGGCCTGGTGATGGCCTTCCCGGAGCGGACCCTGTACAGCCACGCGGACTTCCTCGACTGGTACACGGCCGTCGGCGAGGCCTACACCGACCAGAGCCACACCGTGGAGGCGGTCGCCTCCCACGAGGACGGCACCCGTATCGACGTCGACGTCACGGTGGTGTGGACCGCCAAGTCGTCGGCGGACGGCACCGTCTCGTCCTTCCGGATCAACCAGAAGTGGCAGTTGGAACGGTCCACACCGGGTTCCCGTCCGCTGATCGTCGACTACCGGGTCGGCGAGCCGGCCGCGATCTGATTCCCGTCACCTTTTGGAGGCTGACATGCCGTCGAAGTCGGTGCCCTCAGGGGCCGATTACATCGTGGTGGGCGCCGGCTCGGCCGGCTGCGCGGTCGCGGCCCGGCTGAGCGAGGACCCGTCCGTGAGCGTGGTCCTGCTGGAGGCGGGCGGCTGGGACGAGCGCCCCGAGATCCACCGGGCCGACGCGGCCTCGGTCCTCTCGCTGCTCACCGCCGAGTGGCGGAGCGAGATCGACTGGGGCTACGTCACCGAGTCCGAGGCGGGCATGGAGGGCCGCCGTGTCCCCGTGGCCCGTGGCAAGGTCGTCGGCGGCTGCAGTTCCGTCAACGCCCTGATGTGGGTACGCGGCAGCCGCCACGACTACACCCGCTGGGTCGCCGAGGGCGCCACCGGTTGGTCCTACGACGACGTCCTGCCGTTCTTCCGGCAGGCCGAGGACTTCTCGGGCGGCGCCGACGCGTTCCACGGCGTGGGCGGTCCCGTCCGGGTACGGCAGCTCGACCGGCCCGCGCCGATCGCGCGGGCGTTCGTGGCGGGCGCCGGTGAGCTCGGCTACGCCACGGACACCGACGGGGACTACAACGGCGCCCGGCAGGAGGGCTTCGGCTTCCTGTACCAGACGTTCCGCGACGACGCGGGCCACCGGTGCAGCACCGCCGACGCCTATCTGCGCCCGTCCCTGGACCGTTCCAACCTGACCGTGCTCACCGACACCCTGGTCACCCGGCTGCTGCTGGACGGGACCCGGGTCACGGGCATCGAGTACGTCCAGGACGGCGAACGGCGGCAGTTGCGCGCCGAGGGTGAAGTCATCGTGTCCGCCGGGGCGTTCGAGACACCGAAGCTGCTCATGCTGTCCGGGATCGGCCCGGCCGCGCACCTGCGGGAGCACGGCATCCGCTGCGTCCAGGACCTGCCGGGCGTCGGCGCCGGACTCCAGGATCACCTGTTCGTGCCGATCTGCTACCAGTCCCTCCAGGAGCACCCGGACGGGGCACTGCTGTCCGAGGCCGGGCTGTTCACCCACACCCGCGAGGCGGGTCCGGAGGACGCCCCCGACCTTCAATTCACCTTCGGCCCCATCAAGTTCCTACCTGCCGACGCCCCCGCCGACCAGTGGGAGGGCCCCGGCTTCACCTTCGCGCCGATCGCGCTGCGGCCGCAGAGCCGGGGCCGGATACGGCTGCGCGACAGCAGCCCGGAGTCCAACACCGTCGTCAGCGCGGGCTACCTCACCTCCACGGCCGACCTCGACGTCCTGGTCCACGGGGTGCAACTGGCCCGCGAGTTGGCCGCCACCCGGGCCTTCGACCCGTTCCGCGGCGACGAGTTGGGCCCCGGCAAGGACATCACCGGGCCCGAGGAACTGCGCCGGTACATCGCCGCCAACGCGACCACCCTGTGGCACCCGGCCGGTACCTGCCGGATGGGCACGGGCGCGGGCGCCGTCACGGACCCGGAGCTGCGCGTGCACGGCATCGCGGGGCTGCGGATCGCGGACGCGTCGGTGATGCCGTCGATCACCGCGGGCAACACGCACGCGCCCAGCGTCATGATCGGCGAGCGCGCGGCGGCGTTCGTCCGCGAGGCCGCCGCCCCCTCCCGGTCCGCCTCTTCGGAGTCCGTGCCGTCTTCTTCGGAGTCCGTGCCGTCTCTCTCCCAACCGTCCCTGTCCGACGTCCACTTGAGCTAGGGGATGCAGCATGTCCGACCTCGACCAGACCCAGCAGGAGAACCTGGCGCTGTACCGGCGCTTCCTCGACGCGTTCAACTCCGGCGACCTGGCGGAGATCCCCCGGGTCATCGCCGCCGGCTTCACCGACCACCACCCCGGCTTCGACATCACCGGCATCGACTCCTACCTGGAGGCGCTGCGCGGGGCGTACAACTCCCTTGATCTGAAGGGCGAGTTGGACGAACTGTCGGCGCTCGGCGAGGACCGGGTGCTGACCCGGGTCAAGCTGACCGGCACGCATCTCGCGCCGCTGCTCGGCTTCCCGGCCACGGGCCGCAAGGTGGAGTGGTCCACCACCGAGATCTGGCGGGTCGCGGACGGCCTGTTCGTGGAGCGCTGGGCGCAGGACGACATGCTCGGCCTGCGCGAGCAGATCTCCTCGGACGCGTCGAACCTGGCCGTCGTCCAGCAGGTCAGCGACGCCGTCAACCACCGCCGCCTGGACGACCTCGACGACTTGTTCGGCCCGACGTTCCACGACAACAACCCGGCGTGGAGCTGCGAGAGCCTGGCGGAGCTGAAGGGGATCATTCAGGGCGCGTACGACGGGCTCGACTTCTCCGTGCACCTCGACGCGCTGTACCCGGCCTCGCCCGACAAGGTGATCATGCACATCACCTTCCACGGCAAGCACATCGCGCCGTTCTTCGGCCAGGAGCCGACCGGCAAGGAGGTCTCCTGGACCAGCCTCGAGGTCTACCGCCTGGAGGACGGCAAGGTCGTCGAACGCTGGGTGCAGGCCGACACCGCCGGTCTGATGCGCCAGGTCGGCGTCCCGCTCCCCTGATCGATCCCGTACCCCGGAACAGCCACAGAAAGGACGGGCGCATGGACACCCGAGAAGTGGTCGACACGTACTACCGGCTGGCCAACTCCGGCGAGTGGGACGCCTGGTGCGACCTGTTCGCGGCCGACCAGACCATGGACGAACAGCTCGCCGGACACGTCGAGGGCCGCGAGACCCTCCGGGAGATGATGAAGGGCTTCCCGGAGATGTACGCCTCCTTCGCCAACGTCCCCCGGCACGTGGTCGTCGACGGCGAGCAGGCCGCGGTGGTCTCCGACATCACCGGCCGCACCCACGACGGCATCACCGTCGAGGCCAAGGTGTGCAACTACTTCCGCGTCACCGGCGGCCTCATCACCTACTTCGCGAACTTCCACGACAGCGTGCCGTTCGCCGCGGTCACCGGGACGTGACGGCGATGACGACCGCTGCCCAGGCCGGCCTGCGCTGGTCGCACGTCGGCCTCAACTGCAGTGACCAGAAGGCCACGGAGGACTTCTACACCCGGCACTTCGGGTTCGCCCGGGCCCGGGTGGTGGAGGCCGACGGGGTCCGCGTGGTGTTCCTGCGCAACGGCCCCGTCTATCTGGAGCTGTTCGCGACCGACGCGGACGCCCTGTTCACCACGGCGAAGGACGGCCCGGACAACCCCGGCACGGCACGCCATCTCGCGTTCCAGGTCGACGACGTGGACACGTTCCTCGCCGCCGCCGGGGGCGAACTGGCGCCGCTGCTCGGCCCGTTGACCTTCGACGCGTTCATCCCAGGCTGGAAGACGGTGTGGGTGTCCGACCCGGACGGCATCGTGATCGAGGTCAGCCAGGGATACACCGATCAGTCCACCGACGAACTGGCCACGTACGCCTGACAGGAGAGTCCCCCACCATGAGGCCCGTCCCCGACCAGACCATCCTCCTCACCGGCGCCACCGACGGCATGGGCCGCGAGCTGGCCCGTGAACTCGCCGCGCAGGGGGCGTCGTTGATCCTGCACGGCCGCAACCCGGCCAAGGGCGCCGAGCTGCTGGCGGAACTGCGCGCGACCACCGGCAACGACAAGCTCAGCTACGAGCTGGCCGACTTCTCCTCGCTGGAGGACATCCGCAAGCTCGCCGACCGCGTCCTCTCCACCCACGACCGGCTCGACGCGCTGGTGAACAACGCCGGCATCGGCGTCGAGCTGGCCCGCCAGGAGAGCCAGGACGGCCTGGAACTCACCTTCCAGGTCGACTACTTGGCGGCCTACATGCTCAGCTGTCGGCTCGCGCCGCTGCTGGTGCGCTCGGCCCCGGCCCGTATCGTCAACGTCAGCTCCGCGGGCCAGGCGCCGATCAACTTCCGTGACGTGATGCTGGAGCGGAACTGGGACGGGGTGCAGGCCTACTGCCAGGCCAAGCTCGCCCAGATCAGCCTGACCTTCGACCTGGCCGAGCGGCTGCGCGGCACCGGGGTGACGGCCAACGCCCTGCACCCGGCGTCGTACATGCCGACGAAGATGGTGGTGAACCTCTTCACCCCGCAGTCCACGGTCGAGGAGGGTGTGCGCAGCACCCTGCGCATGATCACCGACCCGTCCCTCGACGACGTCACGGGCGCCTACTTCAACCGCACCCAGCGCTCCCGCGCGGGCGCCCAGGCCTACGACGAGCGCGACCGGGCCCGGCTGCGCGCCCTGAGCGAGTCGCTGACCGGGGTGAGCTTCCCGGCCGACCTGGTCTGACCCCGCGCCGGGTAACACCGAGCCCCCGCCTCGTGCACGCGAGGCGGGGGCTTCGTGGTGTGCGGATGCTAGCTCGCGGTGACGGACAGCTTGTGGTGGAACACGTTGCCCGGGTCCCAAGTGGCCTTCACCTGGCGCAACTTGGCGAGGTTGCCCTTGAAGTACAGGGTCTGCCAGGGCACGCCCGAGGTGTTCCAGGCCGGGTCGGTGAGGTCGGTGTCGGGGTAGTTGATGTACGACCCGTCGTTCGTGTCGTTCGGCACCGGGACCCCGCCGGTGTCCGCGTAGAGGTCCCGGTACAGGGCGCGCATCCAGGCGACGTGCCGGTCGTCCTGCGTCGGATCCGGCCAGTACGTAGTGAAGTTGGCCTTCAGGACGGAATCCCGCTGGGCCAGCGCGGTCGCCGTGGACGACACGGTGTTGACCTTGCCGCCGTAGGAGTAGAGCAGGATGCCGGCGTGCCCGTCGTAGGCGGCGTCGGAGAGGTAGCCGTAGAGCGTCTTCGCCTGCGCGGCGGACCAACCCTGGCGCAGATAGGCGCCCTTGGACTTCGTGCGGTTGTAAAGCCCGGTGTCGTAAGGGTCCTTGAGGGTGGTCTTCAGCCAGGGCCAGGAGGAGCGGGCATCCGTGTACGGCACTCCGATACCGCCGGTCACCGCGGCGACGTACGCGTCGAGGAGGGCCGAGGCGTCCGAACGGGTGCCGTCTATCTGGGTGTTGAGGACGAGGCTGCCCTGGATGCGGTTGTAGAGGATGAGGACGCTGTGGAGGCTGTCGTAGGAGGAGCCGGCGACGCTGTTGCGGGCGTGCCAGGTGCCGTGGTTCGCGATCAGGGCGGTGAAGGCGGCCTCCGTGAGGTCGGTCCACTTGATGGCGACCGTCGACTTCAGCAGGGTCTTGGGCGGTCTGGGCAGGAGAGTCGAGGGGTCGGTGCCGGTGGCGTCGGGGGCGCGGAACCAGTAGCGGGTGACGATGCCGAACGTGCCTCCGCCGCCGCCCGTGTGGGCCCACCACAGGTCGCGGTGCGGGTCGTCGGCCTCGCGGGTGGCGACCACGGCACGGGCGGTGCCGGAGGCGTCGACCACGACGACCTCGACGGCGTAGAGGTGGTCGACGACGGCACCGTACTGGCGGCACATCGCGCCGTAGCCGCCGCCCGTGACGTGACCGCCGACGCCCACGGTCGGACAGGTCCCGCCGGGCAGGGACACGCCCCACTCCAGGTACAGGGTGCGGTAGACGTGGCCGAGGGTGGCGCCGCCCTCGACGAGGAAGGCGCGGCGGGTGGGGTCGTAGTGGACCGCGTCCATCTCCGACATGTCGACGAGTATCCGTACGTCCGGGTCGTCGACGAGTGAGTCGAGGCAGTGCCCGCCGCCGCGCACGCCGATGCGTTTGCCCGCGTCGACCGCCTCTTGGACGACGGACACCACCTGCGCGGTGGTGTGGACGAGGCGTATCGAGTCGGGGGCGGCGACGAATCTCGCGTTGTAGCCGCGGGATGTGAGGTCGAGATAGCGGGTGTCCGAGGCGCCGACGGTGACGACGGCGGGGGTGGTGGTGTCCGTGACCGTGGCGTCGGCGGCGAAGGCGCGGCCGGGGGCGACGGTCGCGCCGATGCCTACGGCGGTCGCGGTGCCGAGGAGTCCGCGCCGGGTGAGGCCGGCGGCGGGGCGTGAGTCGGGTTGTCGTCGTGTCACTGCTGTCTCCTTCTTCCGTGATTCTTCCGTGAAAAAACTGCCGCCCAGGAGGCCAGGAGCCTTCTGGGCGGCAGGAGTTGAGGTGGACCGGCGTCAGACGACGTCGTGTCCGCTGACCGTGGTCTCCGGGATCTCGTCGCGGACGTCCCAGTGCTCGGCGATCAGGTCGTTCTCGAGCCGGAAGATCTCCACGACGGCCGAGCCCCGGTCCGTCGACGTGGCGCGGAAGTGGGTGTGCACGAAGACCAGGTCCCCGGAGCCCGCCGCGCGCTTGATCTCGAACCGTGCCTCGGGGAGCTGCTTGCGGAAGCCCTCGATGAACTCCACCAGCGGCTTGCGGCCGTCGGGCAGGTTCGGGTTGTGCTGGATGAGGTCCGCGGCCAGGTACTTGTCGGCCAGGTCGGTCTGCCCCTGGTTCCAGACGGTCTCCAGGTAGTCGCGCACGAAGTGCACCTGGTGGCTGCTCATGAGTTCTCCTTGGCTAACTGATGTGTACAGGTGTGGCGGACTGCTCGGCGACCTTGGCCGCCGACGCCTGCCGGACGGACAGCAGATGGGCCAGCGCGGCGAGGACGAGGACTCCCAGGGCGGCGGCCGGGATGGGGCCCGCGCCCACACCTGGCAGCAGGGAGCTGCCGATGAAGCTGCCGAGGCTCATCCCGAGGTAGAGCGCGGCGGCGTTCAGCGCGAGGATCAACCCCGGCTGCAGCGGCACCAGTTCGACCAGTCGGGCCTGCTGCGGGGCCTGGTAGAGCTGGCTGAAGAAGGCCCAGAACGCGAAGAACTCGAGCCCGGCGGTGGAGTGCGGGGCGACCGGCAACAGGGCGAATCCCAGGGCGAGTCCGATGACGGCGAGGCCCACCGTCCGTTCGCCGCCCAGCCGTTCGGCGATCCGCGGCGCGGACGCGTTGCCCGCGACACCGATCACACCGAAGGCGAGCAGGGTCACCGAGATCAGTCCGGACGAGGCGTCGAAGCGGTCCTTCAGATAGGCGCCCGCGATGCCGTAGACCGTGAACTGGGCGGCCATGAACAGCAGGGTCGTCGAGACCGTGGCCACGGTGGCGGGGGTGTGCAGCGCGCCCCGGTAGGCCTGCACGGTGGGCGGTTCGCCGGCCGGGATCTCGGGGACGAACACGAACACCGTCACGAAGGCGACCGCGGAGAGTACGGCCACACCGAGCAGCGCCGGACGCCACCCGAGGCTGCCGCCCAGGAACGAGGCCAGCGGCACACCGAGTACAGCTGCCGCAGTCATCCCGCCGAAGACGGTGGCGAGGGCCCGCTGCCGGCGCTCCGCCGGGACGATGAGCGCGCCGGCCGCCGAGGCGCCGGGTCCGAAGACGGCGGCGCCCATCGCCGCGAGGACCCGAGTGGCCGTCAGGAAGCCGTAGTTGGGCGCCACGGCTCCGAGCGCGGCGCCCACGGTGAGCAGCCCGATGCCGACGAGGAGGACGCGCTTGCGGTTCCAGCGGCGCAGCAGGATGGGGGCCGAGGGCGCGAAGACCGCGAAGGTGAGCGCGAAGACGGTGACGAGTATGCCCACCGAGGCGGGTTCGACGTGCAGATCGTCCCCGATCGGACCGTTCAGGCCGACGACCGCCAGCGAGATCGTCCCCAGGCTGAAGTAGCCCAGTGAGAGTGACAGCAAGGCCGGTAAGGCGTTGTTGCGGGACGGCATCACGCCACCTCCTCTTCCGAACGGGAAAGGTGCATACGGTGACCGTAGGAGCGGCCCGCGGACCCTCGCGCGCGCCGCGAGACGGACCCCGGCACTGCCCGAGGTCCGTCCCCGCACTACGTCAGGTCGTGCCGAAGGCGCGTGAGCGCAGCACCAGCGGCACGCTCCGGCCGGAGCTGATCAGCCAGTGCTCCACGGCGTTGACCAGCAGGAGCAGCAGAGCGGTCAGGGCCAGCACGGCGAGGGCAGGCACCAGCGGTGCCACGGCGGCGGCGGCCAGCAGCACGAGGCCGCAGTAGAAACGGGTGGCGGACGCGGCGCCGAACATCCGGCGGCGCGTGTAACAGAACGTGAGCAGGATCAGGGCGGCACCGACCGGCAGCAGTCCGGCGGCACCGGAGTGCGGGATCCGCAGCGGGTCGTGGACGGTGCGTACGGCGCCGACGGAGACCAGCAACAGCCCGGCGACCAGGACGAGATGGCCGTAACTGAGGACGTCCCGGACGACGATCGCGGGGGTGGGGTGGGTGCGCAGGGCGTGGGCGACGGCCGAGGCGACGAGGTGGAAGTAGAGCCACCACAGGGCGCACCCGATGAGGAAGGCGAGGACGAGCGCGGTCAGGCTGACCGGGTCGAGCGGTCCCTTGGCGATTCCGGCGCCCACGGAGAAGATGTTCTCGCCGAGGGCGATGATGATGAACAGGCCGAACCTTTCCGGGAGATGGTTGACCCCGAAGGCCAGCCGCCGCAGATGGCCGCTGAGCAGGACGGGCGCCGCCAGCTCGGCGACCACGGCGACCGCCCAGCACACCTCGCGCCAGGGGGCGGGGAGCGTGGCGGCGCCGAACAGCACGAGCGCGAAGGCGAGTCCGGCCCGGTAGGGGTGGATGGTGTAGAGCGCGCACTCCCTGCGGATGGCCTCGCCGATGAGCAGGCGCAGGGCGAGGTAGCTGCCCGCGTACAGCAGGGCCTGTTCCCGGTTGTTCAGGGCCTGCGGGGCGGCAACTGCCATGCCGTAGACGGCGAGTGCGGTCAGCATCAGGAACACCCGCTGGAGACTGGTCTCGTGCACGGCGTTCATCGCCATGACGACGTCCACCCAGGCCCACCACAGCGGGACGAGCACGAGCAGACACTGTCCCAGCACGGGCCAGGTGGCGTGCCCGGCGAGCAGGTGCGCGACCTGGCCCACGCCGAACGCGAGGACCAGATCGAAGAAGAGCTCCGCCCAGGTGGCCCGGTCACGCACCTGAACGGCCGGGACGGTCGTTGTCGCGGTTGCGTCGGTCATCGTCGTATCGGGACACGGGAGGGAGCGGCGAACACGGAATGCGCGAAGTCGCCACCTATTGCGGCAAGTTGACCGCCCGGCTGTCCGAACTTCAGCGCTCGGCGAGCGTCACCCGCACCGGCCCGCCCGTCACGTCGACGAGCCGGTTCCATTCCGCCGACAGGGTCAACGTGCGGTTCGGCACGGCCGTCCCCAGCCACTCCTTGTGCAACAGCCGCCCGTCCTGGACGACTTGCAGGACCGGCCGGTTCAGCAGGGTCGAGGTGCGCAGGACGTACGGGTGGTCGTCGCCCGGGGCGACCCGGTTCGGGGCGATCCACCGCAGGGGCGGTATGACGAGTAGGGGAACTCCAGGGCGGGACCACCCGCCGCCGTCGAGCAACTCCAGGACACCGGCGGCGACATGAGCGCCGTCGCGGACGGCGGTGGCCGCGCTCTCCACGGGGTGCAGCACACTGCCTGCGGCGAACACACCGGGCCTGGAGGTGTGCAGGGCTCCGTCGACGGCGGGGCCCCGGGTGCCGGGGTCCAGGTCGAGACGGCCCCGCCGGGCGAGTTCGTGATCGGGCACGAAGTCACCGGTGAACACGACCGTGTCACAGGCCAGTTGGGCAGTACGGCCGTCCCGGTGCCGGACGCGAACGCCGGACAGCCGTCCGTGGCCGAGGAGTTCGGTGACCGTGGTGTCGGTGAGGAGGGGGATGCCGTGGCGGAGGCGGGCGTTGTGGGTGCGGGCGATGGTCGCCTGGGAACGGTCCAACTCGGTGACCACGGCGACGACCTGGGCTCCGGCGGCGCGGGCGGTGTCGGCGGCGGAGTAGGACACGTCCTCGGCACCGACGATGACGGCCCGATTACCGATCCGCTGCCCGTACAAATGCGCCGCCTGCTGCAACTCCCCTGTGGTGTACACCCCGTTGGGGCGGGTCCCCGGCACCAGCCGGGCCGCGCGCGGCCGTTCGCGGGCACCGGTGGCGAGGACGACGGCTGCCGCGCGGATGGTCTCCGGCCCTTGCGGGCCAACGGTGTTCAGGGCCAACGGCCCCGCCCAGTCGAGAGCGGTGATCCCGGTACGGACGAAGGCTCCGGCACGCACGGCGGCGCCCAGGATCAGGCGGGCGTACGCGGGCCCGGTGAGCGGACGCGTCCAGGTGCCGAAGCCGCCGTGGTGGCAGTACCGGGGCACTCCCCCGGCCTGCTGTTCCCGGTCCAGGACTTCGACGCGGGCGACTCCGGCGGCGGCGAGGCGTGCGGCTGCGGCGAGCCCTGCGGGGCCGGCGCCGACGACGAGGACGTCGACTTGGCGTTCCGGGCGGGTCATGGGCTGGTGCCTTCGCGCGTCGGATGGATCATGCCCCGGCCCCTTCGAACAACTCCCGCAGGGCCGCCCCGCAGTAGAACCCCTGACACCGCCCCGCCCGTGCCCGCGTCCGCCGACGCAGTCCGTCGAGGCTGCGCGGCGGCACCGTACTCGCGAGCGCGTCCCGGATCTCGCCGCGCGAGACGCGCTCGCAGTGGCAGACGAGGGTGCCGTACTCCGGGTCCGCGGCGACGAGTTGGGCGTTCTGGTGGGGGCGCGGGTGTGCGTCGCCGAGGTTCGGCATGCTGACCAGGTCCAAGTCCCGCGCCGGGCCGAGGTCCAGGCCCGTGTCGGCCAGCAGCTCGGTGACATGCGCGGCGATGGCCATGGACGCCGTCAGGCCGGTGGAACGGATGCCGCCGACCGTGATGTACGCCTGCTCGGGGTGGGCGGTGATGCGGTAGTCGTCCTGTTCGGTGGCCGCGCGCAGACCGGCGTAGACGGCGGTGACCTCCTCGTCGAGCAGCGCGGGGAGGATCCGTTCGCCCTTCTCCCGCAGCAGGGCGAGTCCTTCGGCCGTGGAGCCGGTCGCCCGCTTGTCGTCCAGATCCTCGGCGGTGGGGCCGAGGAGCAGGTTGCCGTAGACGGTCGGGGTGACGAGGACGCCCTTGCCGAGTGCCGTGGGGACGGGCAGGAGGATGTGGTGGAGCAGGTCGCGGGCGAGCTTGTCGAAGACAATCAGCTGGCCCCGGCGCGGGGTGACCGTGAAGTCGTGGTGGCCGAGGTGACGGTCGAGGGTGTCGGCGTGCAGTCCGGCCGCGTTGATGAGGTGCCGGGTGCGGAGGGTGCCTCGGGCGGTGGTGAGGAGGTGAGCACCATCTCGCCAACTGACGTCACTCACCGGTGAGTTGAGGTGAAGGTCGACACCGTGCCGGACCGCCTGGGTCGCGTACGCCAGTGTCGTCGTCCAGGGGCAGATGATGCTCTCGCCGGGCACGTGCAGGGCGCCGAGCGCGCCCGGGCCGAGATGCGGTTCGCGTTCATAGAGTTCGGGAGGGTCGATCAGGCGGGTGTCACCGTATTCATTCCGTACGGCCTTCTCCGCCAAGTGCGGTAGCGCGGCGAGCTGTTCCTCGTCCCAGGCCACGAGCAGCGCGCCCACCGGTTCGACGGCGATGCCCGACTCGGCGGCGTACGCGGTGAGTTGGCGTGCCCCTTCGCGGACGAGCTGTGCTTCGAGGGAACCCGGTACCGCGTCGAATCCGGTGTGCAGGATCGCGGTGTTCGCCTTCGAGGTGCCCTGGCCGACGTCGTCCTGGGCCTCGACGAGGGCCACGCGCAGGCTCGGATGACGGGCCAACTCGCGGGCGATCGCGCAGCCGACCACGCCCGCGCCCACCACCGTCACGTCGTAACTCCCCGACGTCAGGGGTCCGTTGGCCGTGACCGTCATGCAGGGGCCCGGTCGAGCAGTGCCGTCACTTCGGTGCGGAACGCGGCGAGGCGTTCGGCCGCGTGGTCGGGGGTGATGCGCGGTTCGTAGACGGCGGCGGGTTTCCAGTCGGGCAGGGCGTCGGCGAGCGACAGCCCTGGTTCCGCGCCGAGTTGGGCCAGTGCGCCCACGCCGAGGGCGGTCGCGTCGGGCAGCGCCGATACCTCGACGGGGCGTTGGAGGAGATCGGCCTGCGTCTGCATGAGCAGGGCCGAGCGGGTCAGGCCGCCGTCGACGCGCAGGACGTCCAGGGGTGTGCCGAGGTCGGTCGCGGCGGCCTCGGCGAGTTCGACGACCTGGGCGGCGAGGCCCTCGCACAGGGCGCGGACCAGGTGTCCGGAGGTGGTGTCGAGGCCGAGGCCGGTGAGGGAGCCGCGCACGTCGCCGCGCCACCAGGGGGCGGCGAGCCCGGCGAGGGCCGGTACGAAGGTGACGCCCCCGCTGTCGGGTACCGCGCCGCCCACCCGGTCCAGGTCGGCGGCGCCGCTGATGACGCCGAGGTCGGCGAGCCACCGTACGGCGGACGCGGCCGTGTAGACCTGACCGTCGAGGCAGTAACTGGTCCGCCCGCCGAGCCGCCACGCCACGCAGCTCACCAGGCCCGAATTACCGCGCCGGGGTGTGTCGCCGGTGTGCGCGAGGAGGAACGCCCCAGTGCCGTAGGTGCACTTGGCGGCGCCGGGTGCGGTGACGCGCTGGGCGAGGAGGGCTGCCTGCTGGTCCACGACGAGGCCGGTGAGGGGGATCTCCGCGCCGAACGCCGTTGTCGTACCGATGAGTTCGGCGCAGTCGACGACGCCCGGGAGGCGTTCCCCGGAGAGGCCGTAGAGGTCGAGGGCGCGGGGTGACCAGGCGGCCTTGTCGAGGTCGAGGAGCTGGGTGCGGCCCGCGGTCGCCGCGTCGGTGACGTGGGTGCCGGTGAGGCGGTGGACGATCCAGGAGTCGCTGGTGGTGACCATGCCGTCGCGGGTGAGGTGGCGGCGGATCCAGGCCATCTTGGGTGCGGCGAAGTACGGGTCGAGCGGGAGGCCGGTCAGATGGCGCAACTCGTCGGCGTGCTCGGCGAGTTCGGCGCAGACGCTCTCCGCCCGCCGGTCCTGCCAGACGAGAGCGTCGGTGAGCGGCATTCCGGTGTCGGGGTCCCAAGCCAGGACGGTCTCACCCTGGTTGGCGAGGCCCAGTGCCGTCACGGGTTCGTCGGCCTCGGCGAGCGCCCGGCGCCCGGCGACGATGACCGAGTCGTACAGTTCCTCGGGGTCGGCCTCGACCAGGCCGCCCGGCAGTCGGCGGGTCCCCACCGAGACGAACCCGGTGCCGATCACGCCGCGTTCGGGACAGATCACCAGGGCCTTCGTGCCGGATGTTCCCTGGTCGACGGCGAGTACCGGACCCGTCATACCACCCCTCCCGTAGATCACCGCACGACAGACTGCCGCCGCTCCGCACCGCACGTCAAGGGTTTCTGATCATCGCTCAACTCGCAGATATATCTGCCGAGTTGGGGACGATCGGGAAACCACCGGTGATGCGGAACGCGCGCCTCTATAGTGACCGCGGACCGACATGATCTCCTCGACCGCCGCCCGCAGGAGGGCTGTTGTTACTCCACTTTGCCGTCATGCCCGTCAACCGCCTTGCGGCGGACGGCTGATGGCGAGAGACGGAGCACGTCCCGCCTACGATCCCGCCGGCCACGACACGGCCCTGCGCGCGGCGCTGCAGGATCTGCGGACCGGGCGCTGGATGGCGATGCGCGGTCTGCTCGCCGGCACCACCCAGTGGTGGCAGTGGACGCAGCGCACCCAGGTCCTGGCGGCAGCGGCGGCCGGTACCGACGTGGTGCGGGCCTGGCTCGCGGAGGAGCCGGACAGTGTGCCGGGCGCGGTGATGCGGGCCCGGGTCGCGGTGGAGCGCGCGCTGCGGGCGCACCGCGAGAAGCACCGTCGTACGCACGAACTGTGGGTCGAGGCCTGGGACGCGAGCGAGAGCGCGACCCGGGTCGCGCCCCACGACCCGGTGCCGTGGGTGTGTCTGCTGGCGCTCGCGCAGATCGACCGGGACCAGCGCTGGGACGAGCACCGGGCCGAGCCGCCGGAGCCGATGCTGCCGACGGGCCCGTGGGGGCTGCTGGCCGAGGCCGACCGGCGCGACCCGTTCAACCGCGAGGCGTACCACCGGATGCTGCAGTTCCTGTACGCGCGGGCGTCCTCGGGGCGGCCGACGGAGGCGGTCGGCTACGCGCACTGGGCGGCGGAGTCGGCGCCGCGGGGTTCCGCGCTGCACGTCCTGCCGCTGTATGTGCGGGTCGAGCGGTACCGGCGCGGCGGTGGGCAGGACGCCGCGCTCGATCTGCACTGGGTGGCGGAGGACGCCGGCCGTGAGGCGCGCAGCGCCCTGCACCTCTGGTTCGAGCACACGCACATGGCCGAGCGCTCCCTGCTGGACCTGAACCATCTCGCCCACGCGCTGTGGGGCGCGCTCCAATTCCCGGACGCGGCCCGGGTGTTCGACGCGCTCGGCCCGTACTACACGGCCGTGCCGTGGGCCTACCGCACCCCGCGGCCGGGCGGTCCGGCCCAGGCGGCGGAGGTGTTCGTGCAGGCCCGCGCCCGCTGCCGGGCGGCCCGCGATCCCGGTGGGCGCCCCTGAGACCCCCGCACCCCCCAACCCCGGAGGTTCCGTCTTGTCGACCCTCAATTCCGCCGGCGATCAACAGCACGACGAGGAACAGCGCCTGCGCGAACTCGGCTACCGGCCGGTGCTCGCCCGCCGCATGGGCGGTTTCGGCAACTTCGCGATCAGCTTCTCGGTGATCTCGATCCTGTCCGGCTGCATGACCCTGTACGGCTTCGGCATGGGCGCGGGCGGCCCCGCCGTGATGCTGTGGGGCTGGGCGGGCGTGGGCCTGTTCGTGCTCTGCGTGGGCCTAGCGCTGGCCGAGGTCACCAGCGCGTATCCGACCTCGGGCGCCCTGTACTACATGGCCGACCGGCTCGGCGGCCGCCGCTGGGGCTGGTACACGGGCTGGCTGAATCTGCTCGGTCTGCTGGGCGCGATCGCCGGTATCGACTACGGCGCGGCCCTGTTCACCGGCGCCTTCGCGAGCATCCAGTGGGGCTTCGAGCCGACGCCCGGCAAGACGATGCTGATCTTCCTCGGCATCCTGCTGCTGCACGCGTTACTCAACCTCTTCGGCGTCCGGTTGGTCAGCGTGCTCAACTCGATCAGCGTCTGGTGGCACCTGGCGGGAGTCGCGGTCATAGTCGGCGCGCTGGCGATCGTCCCGGACCACCACCAGTCGGCGTCCTTCGTGTTCACGAAGTTCGTCAACGACACCGGCTGGTCAAATCCCGTGTACGTGGCGGCGATTGGCCTGCTGCTGGCCCAATACACCTTCTCCGGCTACGACGCCTCGGCGCACCTGTCCGAGGAGACGTCGAACGCGTCGGTGTCGGCGGCACGCGGCATCGTCCGCTCGATCTGGGTCTCGTGGATAGCGGGTTTCGTCCTGCTCGCGGGCCTCACCTTCGCGATCCAGGACTACGCGGGCACGCAGAACAGCAGCACCGGGGTGCCGCCGGCGCAGATCCTCCTCGACGGCCTCGGCACGGACGGCGCGAGCGCCCTGCTCCTCGTGGTGATCGTGGCGCAGCTGTTCTGCGGCAACGCCGAGGTCGCCGCGGCCAGCCGCATGGTCTTCGCGTTCAGCCGGGACAAGGCGCTCCCCGGCTCGGCACTGTGGCGCAAGGTCAGCAGCCGCACGCAGACCCCGGTGGCCGCCGTATGGCTGGCGGTGGTGGCCGCCGGAGTGCTCGCGCTGCCTTCCCTGTACTCGACGACGGCATACGGCGCGGTCACCGCGATCAACGTCATCGGCATCACCCCCGCGTACGCCATCCCCGTGTTCCTGCGCCTGCGCGCGGGGGACCGTTTTCAGCCGGGCCCGTGGAGCCTGGGACGGTGGAGCAAGCCGGTCGGCTGGGTCGCGGTCGTCTGGGTGGCGTGCGTCACCGTGCTGTTCTGCCTGCCGCAGTCCTCGCCGGTCACGGTCGACTCGATGAACTACGCGTCCATCGCCCTCGCCGTCGTCCTGATCCTGGCCAGTGTGTGGTGGTACGTCGCCCGCCGTTCCTACGGCACCCCGACCACCGCGGCCTACGGCTCCGACCGCGACCAGGCCGAGCTCGCCGAGGGAATCGTCTGAAAGCCGTGCTCACAGCCCCGGACGAGGTACGAACTCCCCGTCCGGATACGGCAGGATGAGCGGTCGCGCCGGTCGGAGAACCGTTCCGGCCGACGCGACCGCACTACCAGCAATGCCCGTACTTCGAGCAGGTGGACAACGTGACGACTCTTCACATCCGGCCGTCGGCGGCGCCCTTCGCCACCGTTTCTCTCCCCGGAGGTGACCGGTGAACCGCACGCCCACCCTGGACGACTTCATGCTCGCCGGAATAGCGCTGGCCTCGGGCCTGTTGGCGGCGTTCCTGCTGCGGATACTGCTGCGCTGGCTCGGCAAGCACGCCGACCGCACCCGCTGGAGCGGCGACGACGTGATGGTCGACGCGCTGCGCAGCGTCCTGCCGTGGTCGGCGGTCATCGGCAGCGCGGCGGTCGCCGGGGCGGTGCTGCCGCTGACGCACACGGTCCAGCACCAGGTGAACCAGACCCTTCAGGTGCTGATCATCCTGGCCGTGACGGTGTCGGCGGCCCGGGTGATAGCGGGACTGGTCCGGGCGGTCACCAACTCCCGCTCCGGGGTGGCCGGTTCGGCCACGATCTTCGTCAACATCACCCGGATACTGGTCCTGGCCATCGGCTTCCTGGTGATGCTCCAGACGCTGGGCATCTCGATAGCGCCCATGCTCACCGCCCTGGGCGTCGGCGGTCTCGCCGTCGCGCTGGCTCTTCAGGACACCCTCGCGAACCTGTTCGCGGGCATCCACATCCTCGCCTCGAAGACCGTGCAGCCCGGCGACTACATCAAGCTGAGCAGCGGCGAGGAGGGCTACGTCGAGGACATCAACTGGCGTCAGACGACGGTACGGGCGCTCTCCAACAACCTCGTGGTGATACCGAACGGCCAGCTCGCCAAGACGAACATGACCAACTTCATGCGTCCCGAGCAGGAGTTGACGATCCTGGTCCAGGTGGGCGTCGGCTACGACAGCGACCTGGAGCATGTCGAGGAGGTGACCATGGAGGTCATCGCCGAGGTCATGACCGACATCACCGGCGCGATCCCGGAGCACGAACCGGCCATCCGCTTCCACACGTTCGGCGACTCCAGGATCGGCTTCACGGTGATCCTCGGTGTCGGGGAGTTCAGCGACCAGTTCCGCATCAAGCACGAGTTCATCAAGCGCCTGCACAAGCGCTACCGCGCCGAGGGCATCCGCATCCCGGCGCCGACCCGCACGGTGGCACTCCAGCAGGGGTCGCTCCCACCGGGGGCTGTCGGCATACCGCAACAGCGGATCCCCGAGGACGAGCCGGGCGAAGTCCCCTCCACCCGGCTCGACTGACCTGACCGGTCAACTCCCTCAGAGGGTCGCCGAGTTGTCGCGGTAGTGCCCGCCGTTCCGGCTGTGCGGGACGGTGAGGGACGGGTTCACGGGCGTCACCGTCCAGTCCGGATGACCGGGCATGCGCGGCGTCGCCGTACCGTACAGCCAGTCCCGCAGGAAGCCGGACAGGTCCTGGCGGGCGATCTTCGACGCGACGGCAATGTAGTCCTCCGTCGTCGCCGAGGAGTCGCGGTACCGGGCGAGGAAGGCGCGCTCGACGGCGTGGAAGGTGTCCTCGCCGATGAACTCCCGCAGGGCGTACAGGACCAGGACGCCGCCCAAGTAACGCTGGTCGTCGAAGAGGTTGACCGCGTTCGGGGCGGCGACAGGGCCCGAGTCGTGGCGCCACTGGTCGCCGCGCGCGTAGGTGTCCTTCATGCGGGCGTCCATCGTGGTGAGGCCGAGGGAGTCGGGCCAGCCGCGCTCGTAGCGGTAGAGGAGTCCGTAGAAGTCGGCGTGGCCCTCGTTCAGCCAGAGGTCGGCCCAGGTGGCGGGGCTGACGCTGTTGCCGAACCAGGAGTGGACCAGCTCGTGCATCATGTGCGAGCCGATCTTGCTCTCCGCCTGGAGCAGGAAGTTCGGCTTGTACAGGGTGAGGGTCTGGGTCTCAAGTCCCGTGAAATCAAAGGCGTTCGGGGCGTCCGAGTTGCAGGGCAGCAGTCCGTACGTCTCGAACGGGTAGGCCCCCAGGCGCTGTTCGAGCCACTCGACGAGGCCGGGGGTCAGCGCGAGCGCCGGTTCCAGGGCGGCGGCGCGCGCGGTCGGCACGACGTCCCGCAGCCGCAGCCCGTGCGGGCCCTGCCGCTCCTTGATCACGTAGTCGCCGACGGTGATCTGCACCAGCTCGGTCGCCATCGGTGAGCGCGAGCGGTAGCTGAACGCGGTCCGGTCGCCGTCCAGCCGCTCGGTGCACACCAGTTGACCGTTCGCGACCCCGCGCAGCCCGTCCGGGACGGTGATCCGGAACGTGAAGTCGGCCTTGTCGCTGGGGTGGTCGTTGCAGGGGAAGACGGTGTGTGCCAGGTTCGGCTGACCGCACACCGCGAAACCGTCGGGGGTGATGACCCAGCCGCCGGTGGGCGCGGCGGCGCGGGCCGGGTCGACGGAGTACTCCATGCAGACGGTGACCCGGGCCCTCGCCGGGAGCGTCCTGGCGGGCGTGATCCGCAGCTTCTCGCCGGCCTGCTCGAAGTCGGCCCCACGGCCCTGGACGCGGACCGTGCCGATGTCGAGGCCGAGGGCGTCGAGGGAGAACCGGGTCAGGGCTTCGGTCGTGCGGAGTTCGATCGTGGCCGTGCCGTCGACGAGCTTGGTCGTCGGATCGTAGGCGAGGTCGAGGTCGTAGGAGAGGACTCGGTAGCCGTCGTTGCCGAGACTCGGGTACACCGGGTCGTCGAGGGTCTCGGCGCCCTCGGTGCCGTGCCCCCGTCCGGTCGTCCCGTCACCGTTCCCCCGTCCGGCCGCGAAGGCCGGGGAACCCGCGGTCAGTGCCGTGGCCGTACCGATCAGGGCGGCCACCGGGGCCGTCACTCTGGTGCGATATCTCATGATCCGCTTTCGCTCGGGCGGCCGGGTGGTCAGCTCCGGCCGTCGGTCAGTAAAGGCGATCCACCCCGTACTGACTACCGAACCGGTCGGTCGGTTGCCCTCGCTGGACGCGCGGGTCCTCGCACGGTGCGGACGGACCGCTGTCGAGGGGGACCGGATGAGGAGATATCTTGATGTCGAGCAATGTTGCAGACGTGGAGCGGAGCACCGGTGACTGACTCGACCATCATCTATACGCACACTGACGAGGCCCCGGCCCTGGCGACGTATTCCTTCCTGCCGGTGGTCCAGGCGTACGCCTCGCAGGCGGGTGTCGCCGTGACCACGCGGGACATCTCGCTGGCGGGGCGCATCATCGCCGTGTTCCCGGAGTACCTCACCGAGGACCAGCGGATCCCGGACGCCCTGCACGAGCTGGGCGAACTGGCGAAGACGCCCGAGGCCAACATCATCAAGCTGCCGAACATCTCGGCGTCCATCCCGCAGCTCAAGGCCGCCGTGGCCGAGCTGCAGGAGCAGGGTTACGCGCTGCCGAACTACCCGGACGACCCGAAGAGCGACGAGGAGCGGGACATCCAGTCCCGTTACGACAAGATCAAGGGCTCCGCGGTCAACCCGGTCCTGCGCGAGGGCAACTCCGACCGGCGCGCCCCCGCCTCGGTCAAGAACTACGCCAAGACCCACCCGCACCGCATGGGCGCCTGGTCGGCGGACTCGAAGACCAATGTCGCCACCATGGGCGAGAACGACTTCCGCTCCACCGAGAAGTCCGTGACGATCGCCGAGGCCGGTTCGCTGAAGATCGAGCTGGTCGCCGCGGACGGCACCACCACCGTGCTGCGCGAGTCCGTACCCGTCCTGAAGGACGAGGTCGTCGATGCCTCCGTGCTGCACGTGGCCGAGCTGCGCTCCTTCCTCACCGCGCAGATCGCCCGCGCCAAGGCCGAGGACATCCTGTTCTCCGTGCACCTCAAGGCCACGATGATGAAGGTCTCCGACCCGATCATCTTCGGCCACGTGGTCCGCGCCTTCTTCCCGAAGACCTTCGAGCAGTACGGCGCCACGCTCGCCGCCGCCGGTCTCTCCCCGAACGACGGTCTCGGCGGCATCCTCAAGGGCCTGGCCGCGCTGCCCGAGGGCGACGCGATCAAGGCCTCCTTCGACGCGGAGATCGCCGAGGGCCCCGCGCTCGCGATGGTCGACTCCGACAAGGGCATCACCAACCTGCACGTGCCGTCCGACGTCATCGTCGACGCCTCGATGCCGGCCATGATCCGCACCTCCGGCCACATGTGGGGCCCTGACGGCGCGGAGGCGGACACCCTCGCGGTGCTCCCGGACTCCTCCTACTCCGGCGTCTACCAGGCCGTCCTGGACGACTGCCGCGCCCACGGCGCCTACGACCCCTCGACCATGGGCTCGGTGCCGAACGTCGGCCTCATGGCGCAGAAGGCCGAGGAGTACGGCTCGCACGACAAGACCTTCGAGGTCCCGGCCGCCGGTACGGTCCGCCTCGTCGACCAGGCCGGCAATGTCGTCCTGGAGCAGGCGGTCGCCAAGGGTGACATCTTCCGCGCCTGCCAGACCAAGGACGCCCCGATCAAGGACTGGGTGAAGCTCGCCGTCACCCGCGCCCGCGCCACGGGCAACCCGGCGGTGTTCTGGCTGGACGAGACCCGTGCGCACGACGCGCAGCTGATCGCCAAGGTCAACGCGTACCTGCCGGAGCACGACACCGAGGGCCTGGACATCCGGATCCTCGCGCCGGTCGAGGCGACCCAGCTGTCGGTGGAGCGCATCCGCCGCGGCGAGGACACCATCTCCGTCACCGGCAACGTGCTGCGCGACTACCTGACCGACCTCTTCCCCATCCTGGAGCTGGGCACCAGCGCCAAGATGCTGTCGGTCGTCCCGCTGATGGCGGGCGGCGGCCTCTTCGAGACGGGCGCCGGCGGCTCCGCGCCGAAGCACGTGCAGCAGCTGGTCAAGGAGAACTACCTGCGCTGGGACTCACTCGGTGAGTTCTTCGCGCTGGTCCCCTCCCTGGAGCAGTACGCGACGTTCACCGGCAACGCCCGCGCCCAGGTCCTCGCGGACACCCTCGACCGCGCCACGGCGACCTTCCTCAACGAGGACAAGTCCCCGACCCGTCGCGTCGGCGGCATCGACAACCGCGGCAGCCACTTCTTCCTGTCCCTGTACTGGGCCCAGGAGCTGGCCGCGCAGACCGACGACGCGGACCTCGCGAAGGCGTTCGCGTCCCTCGCCGAGACCCTCGCGGGCGCCCAGGAGCAGATCGTCGAGGAGCTCGGCGCGGTCCAGGGCAGCCCGGCCGACATCGGCGGCTACTACCAGCCCGACCCGGCCAAGGCCGCGAAGGTCATGCGCCCGTCGACGACGTGGAACGAGGCGCTGGCTTCCCTGAGCTGACGCGGCGAGCCCGAGGGCTCTTGTCGACCGCTGCCCCGGCCGGGTTCTCCGGCCGGGGCAGCGGTGTTCCGCGGAGCGGGCGCCCAAGTACTCCGCCGGCTGCCTGTCCCGGCCAGGACTACGACCCGCCGCACTCACCAGCCCCCGGGCAACACCCACCACCACCCACACCCCTCACCAGTCCCGCACCGCGATCAACTCCTCCACGTCCGCGTCCGCGAAGCCGTACGCGTTCGCCACGAACCAGAAGTCCTCCGCTATCTCCTCACGCGCCACCGTCTCGATCTCGCTGTCGGCCGCCTCGAAGGCGTCCTGAAGCCCGTTGAACTCCTCGGTGGCGACCTCGGTGAGGGCGTACAGCGCGGCCAGGTCCGCGGGCCGCTCGGTCTCGATGCGCTCGCACAGGCGCAGGAGGATGGCCTTGCCGAGGTCGACGACGTGGTCGGGGTAGTACGCGTCCCGGTACAGCGCGCGCAGGAAGGCGTGCTCGGTGATCTGCTCGTTGCTGACGGGCATGGTGGTGCTCCCCCGGTCCGTGATCGTCGCTGCGGATACCTTGATCCTGCACCACGCCACTGACAACGCCCCCGGGAGCCGCCCGTGTCCCCCACCGCGCCGTCCGCCGGACCGTCCTTCGAGCTGCTGTCCGGCGCCGCCGAATCCCCCGTGATCCTCCATGTCCCGCACTCCGCACGGGAGATACCGGCCGACGTCCGCGCGGACATCCTGCTGGACGACCCGGCACTGGAACGCGAACTCGACCACATCACCGACAGCCACACCGCGCGGATCGCCGCCGAGGCGGCACGCGCGTGTGCGGTCGCCCCCTGGCGGTTCGTGAACCGGCTCTCGCGCCTGGTCGTCGATCCGGAACGCTTCCCGGACGAGCGCGAGGAGATGCTCTCCGTCGGCATGGGCGCGGTCTACACCCGCACCACCCACCACGCCGATCTACGGCCCGCCGACCACGACCCCGAGCCACTGATCGCCCGCTACTTCCGGCCGTACGCCCGCGCCATGACGGAGGCGGTCGCCGACCGCCTCGCCGCCACCGGCCGGGCCGTCGTCATCGACCTGCACTCCTACCCCACCGCCCCGCTCCCCTACGAACTCCACGGCACCGGCCCCCGGCCTCCCGTCTGCCTGGGCACCGACACCCTCCACACCCCGCCCGCACTGCTGTCGGCGGCCCGCGAGGCCTTCGCGGAGTGCGGGGAGATCGGGCTCGACAGCCCGTTCATCGGTACGTACGTACCGCTGGAGTTCTACGGCAAGGAGCCCGCGGTCGGCGCCCTGATGGTGGAGATCCGCCGGGACACGTACATGACGGAGCCCGGCGGGACGGCTGACGGCCCCGGAGTCGCCCGGCTCGCCTCCGCACTGGCGACGTTCATGGACGCCGTGTCCGAGTAGCGCCCTGCCTCCGGCTGGAGCACTCCCGCAGGACAGGCGGGCGGGAGCGTACGAGGGTGGACGCATGACCGAGGAGACCACCACGCTGACCGGCCAGGCCCCGCCCCCCGTCCGGGACTGGCCCCCGCTCGACCTGACCGGGACGGAGTTCGACCCGGTCCTCGCGGAGCTGATGCGCGAGGGCCCGCTGACCCGGATCCGGCTGCCGCACGGCGAGGGCTGGGCGTGGCTGGCCACCCGCTACGACGACGTGAAGATGATCACCAACGATCCGCGGTTCGGCCGCGCGGAGGTCACCACACGCCAAGTGACGCGCATGGCCCCGCACTTCAAGCCCCGCCCGGGCTCCCTCGCCTTCGCCGACCAGCCCGACCACAACCGGCTGCGCAAGGCGATCGCGGGCGCGTTCACCGTCGGCGCGATGAAACAGCTGCGGCCCCGCGCGCAGTCACTGCTCGACACGCTGGTCGACGGGGTCGTGGCCGACGGACCGCCCGCCGACCTGATCGAGCGGGTCCTCGAACCGTTCCCGATCGCCGTGGTCAGCGAGGTCATGGGCGTGCCCGACGCGGACCGGGAGCAGGTGCACGCGTGGACGCGGCAGATCATCTCCACGTCCGGCGGCGCCGAGGCCGCCGACCGCGCCAAGCAGGGCATGTACGCGTGGATCACCGACACGATCCGCGCCCGCGCCGAGAGCGACGGCACCGACGTGTACTCGCTGCTCGGCGGCGCCGTGGCCCGGGGTGAGATCAGCGAGGAGGAGGCGTCCGGTGTGGCGGGCCCGCTGCAGATCGGCGGGGAGGCGGTCACCCACAACTGCGGCCAGATGCTGTACCTGATGCTCACCCGCCCCGAGCTGCTGGAGCGGCTGCGCGGTCAACCGGACTGCAGGGGCGCCGCGTTGGACGAACTCCTGCGCTACATCCCGCACCGCTCCTCGGTCGGCCTGGCCCGGATCGCCCTGGAGGACGTCGAGTTGCACGGCCTGCGCATCAGCGCAGGCGATCCGGTCTACGTCTCCTACCTCGCCGCCAACCGCGACCCGGCCGTCTTCCCGGACCCGGACCGCATCGACGTCGACCGCGATCCCAACCCGCACCTGGCGCTCGGCAACGGCTCGCACTACTGCACCGGCGCCGTACTGGCCCGTCTCCAGACCGAACTCCTCGTCGACACTCTGCTGGACCGCCTGCCGGGACTCCAACTCGCCGTCCCCGCCGAGGAGATCGTCTGGCGCCGGAAGACGATGATCCGGGGGCCGCAGACGTTGCCTGTGACCTGGTAGGCCGAAGTCTCTGAATCGCCGGGCGCGAGGCAGGTGTACCAACACCCGCCTCGCGCACCGGTGTTCAGGCCCGCAGCCACTCCGTGACGACGACCTCCCCGCCCGCCCGCAGCCGTAGCGCGAAGGGGCCGGTCGGGGGTGCGTCACTGGTGAAGCGGCCCATGGCGTCAGCCGTGAGGGTGGTGGGGCGCAGGGCCTGGGGGCCGCCCAGAACCTCGATGCCGGCCGCCTGGGGTGGCATCACCTGGCCCATCAGGCCCTCGCTCGTCACCTCCACGTCGATGCTGAGCTCACCCGCGGTGAAGGTCAGCATGCGGGGCACGTCCGTGGCCCCTCTGACCGGGATCGCGTCGACCAGGGAGTCGAAGGTCAGCTCCGCGAGCCGGGCGTCGAGGTCGTACAACGCGTAGGCGTCCATGGCGAATTGGCGCAGCTCGGCGGGGACCGGGTCCAGGATGGCGGCGGCCTGGCGCAGCTCCTCCTCCAGGAGTCCGTCCTCGAACTCCCCGGCGCCGTCGTCCTGTTCGCCCTCCAGCTCGGCGAACTCCTCGTCGTCGAAAGGGTCCTGGCCGAAGGCGCCGAACGCGTCGGGACCGTCGTCGTGCATGCCGTTCACACCGCCCCCCGGGCGTCGAGTCGGGCCCGCAGCCGGCGCAGGCAGCGCTGGCGCATCGGGCCGATGCTGCCGACGGCGATCCCCAGACCGGCGGACACCTCCAGATAGCTGGGCGGCGGCGAGGTCATCAGTACGCGGAGCAACTGCCTGCAGCGCTGGCCGAGTTGCTCGAACTCCTGCCACAGCCGCCGGATGCGCTCGGCGTCGGAGGCGGCCTCCTCCGAGTCGATCAGCGACTGCTCGGGGGTGCGCTCCTCGCTGATGCGGTCGAGGAGTTGGGGATCGTCCGTCGGCATGAGCCGGCGTAGCGACTTGATCACCTTCAGGCACTCGTTGCGCGCGGTGCTCGCCAGCCAGGAGCCGGCCTTCTCGGGTTCGCGGATGCGCCGCAGATGCTGGGAGAAGCGCAACCACACGGTCTGGTAGACCTCGTGGCCGTCGGCGTCGGAGAGCCGGTGGGCGCGCACCACTGACCAGACCAGTGGGCTCAACCCCTCCACGAGCGCCTTCCAGGCCGCCGCGTCGCCGTCGACGGCGGACTGGACGAGCGCGCCGACTTCTGCACGTTCCACGGTGCCACCCCTCGTGTACGGCATGTCATCGTACGCCGTGGAGGGGAGGGTTCCGGCCGTCATGCCGGAGGGGAGAGCGGTACGACGGGGACCGGGCGCCAGGTGGGTGGGCGCAGCGCCGGTACATGCGCCCCGCGCACTTCGGCGTACTCGGTGTTCCCCGTGAGGAGTTGGGTTCGGGCGGCGCGTGCGTCGGTCTCCTTGTTGGCGGTCATGAAGGCGGCGACCATGCCGGCGGCGACGGGCGCGGCGAATGAGGTCCCGCTCCAGCGCGCGAGCCCCTCGAACGTCACCTGGTCCGGGCTGCCCTGCTCGGCGTCCCCGGCCTGGCTCAACACGCCCTTGTGGGTGGGCGATTGGCAGGTGCAGGAGTAGGTGAAGCCGAAGCGGCAGGCGTCGTAGGTGGTGTGCTGGTAGGCGTACGGCGTGGGTGCGCCGAAGCCGGTGAGGGGTCCGATGAGCCGCTCGCCGGGGGCGTAGGCCTTGACCCAGGCGCCGTGGTTGCTGAAGCAGGCACCGAACTCGCCGTCGCTGCGCAGCGCGCCGACCGAGAGGACGACGTCCTGGTAGTCGGGCAGGTCGGCGTAGGCGGCGGGCCAGAAGGGCGTGGCGCTGGCGTTGTTGCCGGCGGCCGCCACCAACAGCGTGCGCTGTCCGCGCAGTTGCTGCATGAAGCCCTCGACGCCGAGGAGTCCGTCGGTACGGCCGTTCGAGGTGCCGGCGGAGAGGCTGATGACGTCGGGCCAGCCGTTCTGGTCGACGGCGGCGAACAGCGCCTCGCCGAAGTCGGATTCGAGGATGGCGCCCGCGTCGTTGAGGGTGTTGCGGACGGTGACCTCGGTGTTGGGCGAGACGGCCGCGACGAGCCCGGCGATGAACGTGCCGTGTCCTACGTACTGTTGGAGCACTCCCGCGTCGTCGGTCTCCCTGATCTGCGCGTCGCCCTGGACGTGGGCGAGCAGCGGGTAGGACCGGTAGTCGTGCATGAGACCGGTGTCGATGACGAGGACGCCCACGGCGGTGTCGGCGTCGTAACCGGCCTCCGCGGGCGCCGGGTTGGAGCCCTCGGCGAGCGGGGCGGGCACGGGTTCGTCGCCGGGGCAGGCGTTCACCGCGATTGACACCACGTGGTTGCGGCTGACCAGCCGGCGTCCGGCGCGGCCCTCCGGCTCGCGCAGGGCGCGCAGCGCGTTCGCCACGGCGTGGTCACCGCGCCGGTCGCCGACGCCCGGGTCGCCGACCTGGATGCGGGTGATGCCGGAGCGGTTGGTCTCGGGGCCCGCTCGGCGGACGGAGTCCGCGCTGAGGCCGGTGGCCGCGGTGAAGTGCGTGCGGACGGCGTCCTCGACGACGCGGGCCTCCTCGCCGTCGCGGGCGAGCACGACGCCCTTCTCGTAGAAGAACTCGGCGGAGTCGTCCGGCCCCATCGCGAGGGGGACGTCCGGCATCGAGCGCTGGATCTGGTCGAACTGCTCGTGGAATCGCTGTGGCGCCATGGCGTGTTCCTCCCACTGCGGCGGCGGTCGTCAATCAGAGCCGCGGGCCCGCTACTTGATACAGCTCCAAACCTGTGTGGTCTGCACCTGGGACCACTAGCATGGGAGAAGTGACAGCGGGAAGCGACTCGGTTCTCGAACTGCTGCCGATGGTGTTCGCGGCTCCGAACGAGGCGCTGGCCGGTGCGCGGGAGGTTCTCGACGGCGATCCGACGCCGTTCCGGGCCTCCGTGGCGCACCACGCGATCGGCATGTGGCAGCGGGACTTCGGCGATCTACGGCTCGCCCTGCACCATCTGCGGCGCGCCCGCGACCTGGCGGCCCGCGCGGATTCCGCGGACCGCGAGGCGGACGTACTCGGCACGCTGGGCGTGGCGTTGGTGCACGCGGGCCGCACCCGGCAGGGCCTGGAGGCCTTCGAGCGGGGCATCGCGCGCGGCACGGGGCAGACCCGGGCGCGGGTGCTGTACCGGCGGGCGTACGTCTGGTGGGTGCTGGGCCGGCACGGCGAGGCGCTGGAGGACGTACGGCGGGCAATCGCCGTGCTGCGGCAGGCGGATGACGTGATCTGGATCGCGCGGGCGATCACCCTGCGCGCCACCGTGCATCTCGCGCTCGGCGCGGTGGACCGGGCCGACGCCGACTTCACGGCGGCCGAGCGGTTGTGGGAGACCACCGGCCAGGAGCACGACAAGGCGGACGCGGTGGAGAGCCGGGGGCTCGCCGCGTTCCGGTCGGGCGACATCCCGGTGGCGCTCCAACTCCTCGACGAGGCCGAGGAGATGTACGCCAAGCTGGCCACCCCGAGCTTCATGCTCACCGTCCGCCGCTGCGAGGTGCTGATGAGCGCGGGCCTGGCCGGGGAGGCTCTGGCGTACGCGGACACGGCGGTCGGGCTGCTCGACGGCATCGGCGGACAGTCCACCCGCAAGGCGGAGTTGCTGCTCGTCGCCGCCCGGGCAGCACGGCTGGCCGAGGATCCGCAGACGGCGATCGCGCGGGCGGCCGTGGCGGTACGGCTGTTCGCCGCGCAGCGGCGCACCTGGTGGGAGACGCATGCCCAACTGGTCCTGATCGAGGCCCGGTTGGCGGCCGGACGCGCATCGGGACGCCTGGTGGCGGAGGCCGCCTCGGTGGCCGACAAGCTGGCGGCCTTCGGCTCACCGTCCGCACCAGAGGCCTCGCTGCTGGCGGGCCGCATCGCACTGGCATTGGGCTGGACGGCCGACGCGGAACGGCACTTGGCGGTCGCCGCCCGCAGCAGACGCGGCGGCCCGCCACTGGCCCGGATGACCGGCTGGGCGGCGCAGGCGCTGCGCGCACAGGCCGCGGGCTCGGCTCGTGGGGTGTTGGAGGCGTGCCGACGCGGCCTCGACGTCCTCGACGATCACCGTACGACCCTGGGCGCCTCGGAGTTGAGGGCGCGGGCCACGGCACAAGGCGCGGAACTGGCGGCACTGGCCCAGCGCGCGAGCCTGACGTCCGGCGGCCCGCGACGCCTCCTGGTCTGGAGCGAACGCTGGCGGGCGACCGCGCTCTCCACGCCCCCCACCAGGCCCCCCGCCGACCCGACCCTGCTCAGCAGCTTGACGGCGTTCCGCGAGATCGCCGCCCGCGCGGAGGAGGCCCGCATGGAGGGCCACCCGGTACCGGCCCTGGAACGCGAACAGCGGCGCCTGGAACGGGAGATCCGCTCCCGCACCCTCCACATGCGCGGCGACGCCCCCGGCGAGGGCGACCGCTTCGACCCAAGTCGCCTGCTGGCACGCCTCGGTGAGGGACGCCTGGTCGAACTCGCCGTGGTGGACGGCCGGGTGCACGCCCTGCTCTGCGGCGAGGGCCGGGTCCGCCGCTTCGAGGCGGGCCTCCTCGCGGAGGCGATGGCCGAGGCGGAACACGTACAGGCGGGTCTACGGCGTCTGGCGCATCCCGGAGCGGAGGCGAGACTCCCGGTGGTGGAGGCGGCGGGCCGACGCCTGGAGGAACTCCTCCTCGGCGAGGCGGCGGGGCACCTGGGCTCCGGCCCGGTGGTGGTGGTCCCGCCGGGCCGACTCCACCGCGTGCCTTGGGCGTTGCTGCCCTCGCTGCGCGATCGCGTGCTCAGCGTGTCGCCGTCGGCGGGCAGTTGGCTGCGCGCCCTGGACACCGAACCGCCGCCCGGCGACCGGCACGTCCTGGTGCGCGGCCCGGGCCTCGCGACCGGCGGCGCCGAGGTCCCGGACCTGGCCGACCGCTACGTCAGGCCTACGGTCCTGGAACACGACGACGCCGAAGTCCCCCGAGTCCTGGCCGAGTTGGACGGCGCGACCCTGGCCCACATCGCGGCCCACGGCGCGTTCCGCGCGGACAGTCCCCTGTTCTCGTCCCTCCGCATGGCCGACGGCCCGCTCATCGTCCACGACTTCGAACGCCTCGCCCGCAGCCCGTACCGCATCATCCTCTCCAGCTGCGACACGGCCCGCCTGGCCTCGGTCGGCGCGGACGAACTCCTGGGCCTGGTAACGGCGTTGCTCCCCCTGGGCACGGCGGGCGTTATCGCGAGCAGCGCCCCGGTCAACGACGCGGCAGTGGTCCCCCTGATGCTCGCCCTGCACAAGGGCCTGCGCGCCGGCCTGTCGTTGGCGGAGGCGCTGCGCGATGCGCGGGCGGCGTTGCCGGGTGATGCGGTGCATCAGGCGACGGGGTGGGCGTTTTCGGCGTTCGGGGCGGGGTGAGGGGGCCTGCCCCGGTGGCCAAGGACCCCAGGTGGACGTTCAGGGCGGCCTGACCCGCCGGACGGGCGGATCACGGCATCGGCCGCCCCATCCGCTACGCCGACTGCGCCGCAGGCAGTTCCACCAGCCACGGCAGGGCGCCGCGGTCGCTCGCGCCGAGGCGGGCGTAGGCGCTGTAGAGGTGGTTGCCGACCGTGCGGATCGAGAGGGTGAGGCGGTCGGCGATCTGGCGGTTGCTGAGGCCCGCGGCGGCGAGGGTGACGATCTGGCGTTGGCGGGCGGTGAGTTCGCCCAGGACGAGGCCCGACAGGGCCGGGGTGCGGGCTCCCTGGCAGCGGCGGGCCAGGGCTACCGCTCGGGTGCGGGACATGCGGGCGGCGCGGGGGTCGCGGTGGGCGCGAACCGCCTGGGCGTGGGCCTCGGCGGCGAAGAGCAGGAAGCCTCGTTGCTCCAGTTCCCCGGCCACCTTGTCCAGCGCGGGGCCGTCGCCGTCGACCAGCGCCTCCGCGTGCCTCGCGAGGACGGCCGGGCCGTCGCCGGGCAGTTCGGCGAGGCGGACGGCTACGCGTTCGGGGGCGCCGAGGCGGACGGCGTCGTAGAGGACGTACGCGGCGGGCCTGTCGTCCTCGGCGGTGCGGCCGCACGGCTCCTCGCCCTCTCTCCACCTGTCGTCGGCGATCTCGCGGGCCGCCTCCACGTCACCGCGGGCCGCCGCCAGCCAGCTGCCCGCGTCGCCGGACGCGGGGCGGTGGGCGAGGGCCTCGTCGGTGGCCGGTACGTCGCCCGACTGGGCGGCGGCCAGGGCGAGTTCGGCCGCGCAGGCGCGGCTGCCCGGCTCCTCCAGCAGACCTTCGCGCGCCCAGGCCGCCGCCTCCCGCAGCTCGCCCCGCAGCCGCGCGAACCGTGCACGCACGGCGGCGTACCCGGCCGGTACCGGTACGCCCTCCGCGACCAGCCACTCCCCGACGGGCGTCGGCAGCGGGCGTACGTCGGTGCGGTCGATGCGGCCGGTCAGCGCGGCCCGCTCGGCCGCGAGGGCCGGGGCGCACTGGTCCGGGGTGCGGGCCAGGCGGCGGGCCCGGAGCCGGCCGGCGGCGGCGCGCAGCGCGGGGCCGTGCAGGGGGTGGGCGAGGCGGACGGCGCCCCGGTCGTCGACGTGGATCAGGCCCTCGGTCTCCAGGCGTTCGAGGACATCGAGGTCGAAGTCGTCCAGCGAGGACGCCAACGGCTCGGCGAAGGCGAGGCGTTCGAGGCTCTCGCGCTCCTCGGGGCCGGTACGGGCGAGGACTTGGGCGCTGCGTTCGCGGACCGTCGCGGTGACCGGCACCGGGCCGCGCCACGCCCACTCGCCGGAGTCGGCCGCCCGGGTCAGCAGCCCGCGTTCGCGCACGGCGCCGAACAGGTCGCGCAGCAGCCGCAGATCACCTTGGCAGAGGCCGTACAGGCGGTTCACGGTGAGGGGTTCCAGCGGGCCACCGGCGCCCAGCGCCAGCAACTGGGCCGTCTCCTCGCGGGGCAGCGGCTCCAGCGGGAGGCGCGGCAGCAGCTCGCCCGTCCAGAGGCGGGAGACCGCACCGGGTACCGGGTGGCCGTCGGCCACCACGACCACCAGCCGGGTCCGGCTGTGGACGGCGAGCTGGTGGACGAGCGCGGCCGAGGAGTCGTCGAGCAGATGGGCGTCGTCGACCAGCAACAGCCGTACGCCGGACAGGAGTTGGACCGCGCGGTGCAGGGAGACGCTCTCGGGGAGCAGGTGCGCGAACGCGGCGAAGGGGATCCGGCTGGTCTCGGGCGTCCCGGTGACCTTGGCGCAGTCGCTGCCCCGGACGGCCTCGATCACCAGCCGGGTCTTGCCCCGGCCGGCCGGACCGGTCACCACGATGCCGTGCCGCCCGGCCGTCAACGAACCGCGGATCAGATCCAGTTCGTCCTCCCGGCCGGTGAACGGCCAGGGCAGTTCCAGGGTCTTCGCGTCCTGTTCGAAAGTCGTCACACAGATAGGAGCCCGCCTACTCACCCTTGATACAGGGTGACTTGAGTAGCCCTCGACTCAGGCGCCCGGGAACGGTCACCGGCAATCTGGTCGCATGACCACCCGCTACTGCTCCCTCGCGCAGCAGTCGGCCCCGGAGTTCGCACCGGGACTGACCGCCGAGCGACGCGGTGCGCTCATCGGCGGAAGCCGCATGTGGGTCAACGGCACGGTCCTGCACTACTACTTCTTCGACGCCGACAACGCGGCCGCCACCGACACCTCCGTCATCCCGGTCCCCGGGACGGGCGAGATGCGGCGGGTGCCGTGGGGCGGCGCCAAGGAGCAGCAGGACGTCGTACGCGAGTGCTTCCGTGAGTGGCAAGGCCTGGGTATCGGGGTCGACTTCGCCGAGGTCGGCGACCGTTCGGAGGCGGAGCTGCGCATCGGGTTCCAGCCCGGTGACGGCTCCTGGTCGACGATCGGCCGCGACGCGCTCACGGTCGGACTGTCCGACCGCACCATGAACTTCGGCTGGGACCTGACCGCACCGGGACGGCGCGGTACGGCCCTGCACGAGATCGGGCACGCCCTGGGGCTGCTGCACGAGCACCAGAGCCCGTTCGCCGGTATCCACTGGGACGACGAGGCCGTCTACGCCGAACTGGCGGGCCCTCCGAACTTCTGGAGCCGGGACAGGACGCGCGTCAACATCCTGCGCAAGCTCGGCCCGGACGAGGTCAACGGCTCCGTCTGGGACCCGCAGTCGGTCATGGAGTTCCCGTTCGCGTCGGGACTGATCCTGGAGCCGGAGGAGTACCGCGCGGGTCTGCACCCGCACGGCAGCCTCTCCCCCTCCGACAAGGAGTTCGTCCTGCGCTGGTACCCGCCCGCCGGCCCTCCCCGGCCGGCCGAGCTTGTGCCGTTCCGGTCGGCGCCGCTGCGTCTGGGACCGGGCGAGCAGGCCGACTTCGCGGTCGAGCCGACGCAGACGCGCGAGTACGCCGTCGGTGCCTTCGGGGACAGCGACACGGTCGTCGTGGTCTTCGAGGAACGGGACGGCGAACCGCGCTTCCTCGCCGGTCAGGACGACGGGGGCACGCCGCACAACGCAACACTCAAGGTTCGGCTCGTCAAGGGCCGCCGCTACTTCGTCCGTGTGCGCCTGTACTCCACGTGGGGGTCGGGGGACACCGCGCTGATGTGCTGGTAACAGCACGGGTACAGCCGCACGCGGACGGACGGACCACTGTCCGGCGCCGGGGGAAGCGGCCGAGGAAACGTCGCCTTCGGGGGAGGGAGACGTTTCCTCGGCCACGCCGCCATGTCCAACCCGCATAGCGAGCAGGGCAGTTGGACGCTACTCGCCCAACTCCATCGGCCGTGCAGGGTCCTTGGACCACTCCTCCAACGAACCGTCGTACACCGACACGTCCGTACGCCCGAGCAGCGTGAGCGCGAGCGCGGCGCCCGCCGCCGAGATCCCGCCGCCGCAGTACAGGACGACCGGTGAGTCGTCGGCGTCGAGGACCGCGCCGACCCGCGCCGCGAGGTCCTCGGCCGGCAGCACGTGTCCGGACTCGTCGAGGAGACCCCGGCCCGGGAGGCTGCGGCTCGCGGGGATGTGGCCGCGGCGGCTGTAGCGCGTCGGGGCCGAGCCGTCGTAGCCGCCGGTGGGCAGGGCGCACACGAGGGTGCCGGGGCGCTCGCCGCGGCTGATGGCGGCCACGTCCTCGACACCGGCCCACAGATCCGGACGTACGACGGGTGTCACGGGCCGGACGGCCGGTGCCGGGTCGGTGCCGTCACCGGAGGCGAGCGGGCGCCCGGCCGCCTCCCACACTTCGAGACCGCCGTCCAGCACCGCCGCCGGTACGCCGATGGCCCGCAGCATCCACCACAGCCGCGCGGCCCAGATCCCGCCCCCACTGTCGTACGAGACGACCTCGCTGCCCTCCCCCACGCCCAGCCGGGCCAGTGCGGCGGCGAGGGCCTCGGGGGACGGCACGGCGAAGTGGTACGGCGCGTCGTGGTCGGAGAGGTCGCCGGTCAGGTCGGCGTGTCGCGAACCGGGGACGTGCCGTTCGGCCCAGGTCCCGCGCCCGCTCGCGGAGCGGTAGTCGCCGTCCTCGCGGGGTGAGGGCAGGAGCGCGGTGGCGTCGAGGACGACCAGCCGGGGATCGTCGAAATGCGCGGCGAGCCAGGTGTCGTCGACCAGCGGGCCGGGCAGCAGGGAGGTGGTCATGCCGGCCGATCGTACGCCCGCGAGCTGGGCGTCTCACCCCTCGGGCATGACCGTCTCGTATATCGGACCCCGCTTGCACAGAATCCGGGTAGTGCGGTTATCGTTCGGCCATCTACGCGGGAGCCCCTACCCGGTTGGGCTGAGAGGGCGTCTGGGACCGGCTCGTCGAGAGTCCGGCCCCCATGGGGACGCCGACCGCACCACTCGCGCCTCAGCGCCCGCGTAGGAGTTCACGTGTCTTCAGCAGTCGTGCCTCAGCATCCGGTGGTCAACACCCGTGCGCGCCGCTCCTGTTGTTGTCGCACGCACTGATCCACCGCCTCCGCGCACCCCCTCCCCTCTCCCTTCAGGCGCCGTCACGCCTGCGCACCTCCCGGAGCACCCCCATGCCGCACATACGGGTCATGCTGGACTATTTCCATCCGTGGCCGAATTCAGCCGGTCTGTACGTCGCCCGTGCCCGCCGCTGGTACGAGGAGGCCGGTCTGGATGTCGAGCTGGTGGTCCAGGATCCGGGACGCGGGGACACGCTGGAGTACCTGGCCCGGGGCGAGGTGGACTTCGGGATCTTCCCGCCGAACCGGCTGCTGGCCCGGCGCGCGGAGCACGGCCAGCCGCTGATCGCCGTGTCTGCGATCAACCACCGGGGCCTGGAGGCGATCCAGACCACCACGTCGACCGGGATCACCCGCCCCCGTGACCTGGCCGGCCGCCGTATCGCCTACAACCCGACCCCGCGCGGCCGCGCCATGGTGCGCCATCTGGTGGCGGCGGACGGCGGTGACCCGGACGCCGTGATCGGCGTGGACGCGGGCAGCCGCGAGCTGACCGTGGACGACATCGCGGCGGGTGAGGCGGACGCGACCTTCGGCAACTACTGGTCCTGGGACGCGCTGCGTGGCGATCTCCCCGAGGAGCAGCGCCTGACCTGGCCGGTCGACGAGATCGGCGCCCCCCGCTACCACAGCTACCTGCTCGGCACGAACGAGGACCTGCTCACCCAACAACCTTCTCTTGTACGGGACTTCCTCGCCGTCACGGCACGCGGCTACGCGGCCGCCGCCCAAGAGCCGGACGCCACCCTGGAGTTGCTGGAACGGGTCATCCCGTACTTCCCGCGCCCGCTGATCGCCCGCTCCCTCGCGCTCATCGCGCCCACCTGGACGGACACGGACGGCCGTTGGGGTGTGATCGACGAGGGCCGGATGGGCCCGTACGCGCACTGGCTCGCCGAGAACGGCGCGATCCCGGACGACCGGGACTGGGCGAAGTCCTTCACCAACGGCCTTCTGGACGTGGCCACATGAGAGCCCTGGCCTGTCAGGCGCGGACGCTGACCCGGCGTCTCGCCGTCGACTTCATGCGGGTGGGCAGCGCGCTGTGTCGGCCGTGACCGGACCGACCCGCCAGCCCTCCCACCCCTCGAAGGACCCGACATGCATCGCCGTACCGCCCTGTCCGCCATAGCCGCGACCGCTCTCCTCGCCGTCACCGGCTGCTCCGCCGACTCCACGGCTGCCGCGAAGGACGGCACCACGACCGTCACCCTCGCGCTGGACTGGACGCCCAACACCAACCACACCGGCATCTACGTCGCCCAGGCCAAGGGCTGGTTCAAGGCCGCCGGGATCAACGTCAAGATCGTGCCGTACGGTTCGACCGCGCCCGAGACACTGATCGCCAACCACAAGGCGGACTTCGGCATTTCGTACCAGGAGGGCATCACCACCGCGCGTGCGGCGGGCCAGGACATCACCTCCGTCTACGCGGTGACGCAGAAGACGGACGTCACGATCGCGGTGCGCGCCGACCGGGACGACATCGCCACGCCGAAGGACCTGGACGGCAAGACGTACGCCGGTTTCGGCGCCCCGTACGAGAAGCCGCTGCTCCAGAAGGTGATCCAGAACGCGGGCGGCAAGGGCGACTTCAAGCAGGTCACCCTCAACACCTCGGCGTACGCGGCGCTTTACGCGGGCCAGGCGGACTTCGCTATGCCGATGCCGACCTGGGAAGGGCTGGAGGCGAAGCTGAGCGGCAAGCCGCTGAAGAACTTCCAGCTCTCCGACTACGGCTTCCCGGCGATCTACTCGACCCTCGTCGCGTCCTCGGACCAGTTCCTGAAGAAGAACCCGGAGTTCGCGAAGAAGTTCCTGGCCGCGGTCGACAAGGGCTACCGCTACGCGGCCGAACACCCGTCCCAGGCAGCCGACTTGCTGATCTCGGCGAACAAGAGCGTCCTCACCAACACCAAGCTGGTGAAGGAGAGCGAGGCGCTGCTGGCCAAGGAGTACTACAAGGGCACGGACGGTTCGATCGGCACGCAGAGCGCCGCGCGCTGGCAGGCCTTCGCGGACTTCGAGTACAAGGCGGGCCTGCTGGTCGACGCCAACGGCAAGAAGCTGACGTCGACTCCGAAGGCGTCGACGTTCTTCACCAACGCGTATCTCCCGGACGCCAAGTGAGGCCGCTCCTGCGGTCGTTGTGGCCGCCGCTCCTCGTCCTGACCGTGGTCCTCGGCGGCTGGCAGCTCTACGTCACCGCCGCCGGAGTCGATCCCACGACGCTCCCCTCCCCCGCGCGGGTCGTGGAACAGGGCTGGCTGAACCGCCAGGACCTGTGGGACCAGACGCTCCCCACCCTCCAGGAGACATTGCTCGGCTTCGCGCTGTCGTTCGCGGCGGCCTGGCTGGTCGCCGTCCTCCTCGACTTCTCCTCAGCGGCCCGCCGGGGCCTGTACCCGCTGCTCGTCGCCTCGCAGACGATCCCGATCGTCGCCGTGGCACCGCTGTTGATCATCTGGTTCGGCTTCGGGCTGCTGCCGAAGATGCTGGTGGTGACCCTGACGACGTTCTTCCCGCTCGCCGCGAACCTCGCGGCGGGCTTCGCGGCGACCGACCGCGAGGCGATGCGGCTGCTGCGCTCGCTGGGCGCGGGCAGGTGGCGGACGTTCCGCCTCGTCCGGGTGCCGAGCGCGATGCCGTACTTCTTCGCCGGGCTCCGCGTGAGCATCACCTACGCCGTCGTCGGCGCCGTCTTCGCCGAGTACGCGGGCGCGGAGGCGGGCCTCGGTATCTATATGCAGGCCCAAAAAAGCGCGTTCCGCACCGACTTGGTGTTCGCGGCGGTCGCGGTGACGGCCGCGCTGAGCATCGCCCTGTTCGGGGCGACCTACTTGCTGCAACGGCTGGTCCTGCCGTGGGAGCGGGCGTTGAAGGAGGACAAGGCGTCATGAGCAGTCTGCGTATCGAGGGCGTCGGCAAGTCCTTCGGCCCGCTGGAAGTCCTCCGGGACCTCGAACTCGCCGTGGAACCAGGCGAGTTCGCCGCCGTCATCGGCCCGAGCGGCAGCGGCAAGAGCACCCTGTTCAACCTGGTCTCCGGCCTGGACCGCCCCACGTCGGGCCGGGTCCTGGTCGAGGGCGAACCGGCCGGAGTGGAGTCCGGCAAGGTGGCGTACATGCCGCAGAAGGACTTGCTCTTCCCCTGGCGAACCGTGCTCGACAACACGGCACTGGGCCTTGAGGCACAGGGAGTTGGGAAGAAGGAGGCCCGGCGCCGGGCCGACGCCCTGTTCCCGGACTTCGGCCTCGACGGCTTCCAGAAGGCGTACCCGTCCCAACTCAGCGGCGGCATGCGACAACGAGCGGCCCTGCTGCGCACGGTCGTCCTGGAACGCCCGGTCCTCCTGCTCGACGAACCCTTCGGCGCCCTCGACTCCCTCACCCGGACGGAGATGCAACTGTGGCTGGCCGGCATGTGGCAACACCACCGCTGGACGGTCGTCCTGGTCACCCATGACATCCGCGAGGCCGTCCTGCTCGCGGACACGGTCCACGTCCTGTCCCCGCGCCCGGCCACCATCGTCGACCGCGTCGAGGTCCCCCTGGCCCGCCCACGCGGCGCCGACGACTTCACCAACCCGGACTTCGCGTCGACCGAACGCCGCGTCCTGGACGCCCTGCGCGGCACAACGGCGGTGCGCACAGCATGAGTTCACTCCTCGCCCACGGCCTGGGCACCGACCCGGTCGAACCCGACTGGCCACCCCTGACGGACACCGAGGTGACCGACATCGTGGGCCCGGCCCGGGTGGTGTGGCGCAGCCCGCGCCCCCTGTCGGCGGCGGCCGTCGTGGAACGGTCCAACCGCCGCCTCTTCGTGAAACGCCACCACACCTCCGTCCGCACGGCAGAGGGCCTGGCCGAGGAACACGCCTTCCTACGACACCTGCGGCTGAACGGCGCCCCGGTCGTCGAGGTGCTGGACCTGGCGACGCGCGGCGAGTGGACGTACGAGGTGCACTCGGCCGGAGTCGGCACCGACCTCTACCGCGACGCCCTGTCCTGGTCCCCGTTCCGCTCCCCCTCCCACGCGAGGGCGGCCGGCGAGGCACTGGCCCGTCTGCACCTGGCAGCGGAGGGCTTCGACGCGCCGCGCCGTCAAGTGCAGCCGCTGGTCGCGTCGTTCACGGTGTTCGCCTCGGCCGATCCACAGACGGAGCTGGAACGCTACGTCGAGGAACGTCCCCAACTGGCAAAGGGGCTGGCGGACTTCCCCTGGCGGGAGGACACCCGACGCGCCCTGCTCCCGCTGCACGAGGAACTGGCCCCACACCTCCCGAACCTCACCCCCCTCTGGACTCACAACGACTGGCATGCCTCCAACCTCCTCTGGAACGAAGACGGTTCGGTCGCGACGGCCCTCGACTTCGGCATGAGCGACCGCACGACGGCCGTCCACGACCTGGCCACGGCCATCGAACGCAACACGGTCCAATGGCTCCAGCCCGGCTTCCCGGTCCGCGAGGCGGACGCGCTCGCGCTTCTGGACGGCTATCAGTCGGTACGCCCGCTCAGCCCGGCCGAGTCGAAGGCGCTCCCAGCCCTACTCCCCTTGGTCCACGCCGAGTTCGCACTCTCGGAGCTGGGCTACTTCCACGGCGTGACGCGGTCGGCGGAGAACACGCGGCTGGCGTATGAGTACTACGTCGGGCACGCGGAGTGGTTCGCCGGGGAGAGCGGGCGGCGTCTGCTCGATCTGCTGCGGCGGCGGGTACCGGCATGCTGATCACCATCAGCGGCCTCCCTGCCACCGGCAAGACCACGCTGGCGCGTCTCCTTGCGGCCCGCATCGGTGCCGTCCACCTCCGGGTCGACACCATCGAGCAGGCCATCGTCCGCTCCGGGGTGACCCATCATCCGGTGGGCCCGGTGGGCTACCTCGTGGGTTACGCCCTGGCCGAGGAACATCTGCGGCAGGGGCTGACCGTTCTCGCCGAGTCCGTCAACCCGCTGACCATCACACGGGACGCCTGGCGCGACACGGCTGTGCGGGCGGGTGTACCCGCCGTGGAGGTGGAGATCGTCTGCTCCGACCCGGACGAGCACCGGCGGCGCGTGGCCTCGCGGTCGGTCGACATCCCGGATCTGCCGTTGCCCGACTGGGAGCAGGTTGTCGGCCGGGAGTACGAGCCGTGGAACCGCGACCGCATCGTGGTCGACACCGTGGGACAGGGGCCGGAAGACTCACTGGCTTCGCTTCTCAAGGCCCTGGCCGGACGGTAGTTCGCGGGTGAAGACGACGCGAGGGCTGCCCGGGCCGTCGTAGTCCTCCACGGTGCGCGCCTCGAAGCCGAGGGTCTGATGGAAGGCGATCGAACCCTCGTTGGTGACCGAGGTGATCGCCTTGAGGCGCACCGCGCCCTGCCGTGCGGCGGCCTCGATGAAGGCCGCGTAGAGGCTTCGGCCGAGACCGGTACCGCGTGCGTCGTCCCGGGTCGCCACCAGGTGGACGTACCCGGTGTGATCGGGTGTGACGAACCCGAAGAGGTAGCCCCGGATGCCGTCGTCGGCGCGGGCGACCAGACAGGTGGACCCGAACTCCTGCACCAGCGCGGTGAGATGGAGCGCGCGGAGGTCACGCTCTCCCCAGTAGCACGCGTGGTCCTCCAGGACCTGGTGGAGGTCGGTGACATCGGCGGGTTCGATACGGACGTCCATGGCATCGATCATGGCAGAGAGCCGTACGGAGTCGAGAAGGAGACGGGTCATGATCACGGGTTATGTTCTCGGTGAAAGCCTGCGCCCCGGTGCCGTGTTCGCGCCGCACGGACTGCGCATCCGGAAGGTCGAGCGGGTCGACAACTCGGCGAGCGCGACGGCCGGGCAGCCCGACGCCTGGACGTTCGTCCACTGGGAGACCGACGACGATGGTGCCGCCGTTCGGATCGCGGAGGCGCTCGCCGACGCGTTGGAGCGGGACAACGGCTGGTATGCGGACTTCACGGTCGGGGACGAGAGGGTGGTCGTCTTTGCCGGTCACGTGTTCCGGTATCGGCGCGGTGACGAAGCGGCCCGCGCCGAAGCCGTCGCGTACGGGCGGTCGGTGGGGACCCCGGAGCATCAGCTCGACTGGGAGGAGTGACCCCGGCGGCTCCATTCCTGGGCGAGGAGTTCGTACGAGCGGACCCGGTCCGTGTGGTCGTGGGTGATGGTCGTGATGAGCAACTCGTCGGCGCCGGTGGCTTCTTGGAGTTGTTCCAGTTGGTCGGCGACCCGGCCGGGTGAGCCGACGAACTGGGTGTCGACGCGGTCCTGGACCAGTTCGCGGTCCTCGTCGGTCCAGACGTGGGCGCGTGCCTCGTCGGGGGTCGGGAACTGGATGGCGCCCTCCGCCGTACGGATGGAGCGGACCCACAGGCCGTAGCCGGTGGCGAGTTCGCGTGCTGTCGCGTCGTCCTCGGCGACTACGACGTCGGCGGAGACGGTGACGTACGGCTTGTCGAGGAAGTCGGAGGGCTGGAACGCGGCGCGGTAACTGTCCGCCGCCTCAAGGACGGTGGCGGGGCTGACGTGGTAATTCGCCGCGAAGCGGAGGCCGTTGCGGCCCGCGACCTCGGCGCTCGTACCGCCGCTGCTGCCCAGGATCCACACCTCGACGTCGGCGCCCTCGCCCGGTACGACGTGCGCCTCGACGCCCTCCGGGGAGCGGTAGGTGCCGGCGAGCAGGGCGAGGACGTCGTCGATCTGCTCGGCGTAGTCCTGGGACTTGGCGTCGGGCAGGAGGAGCAGTTTGCGTTGGAGGGCGATTCGGGGTGAGCCGAGGAGGCGTTCGAAGGAGAAACGGGGCGGGATACGCAGGCCGTTGGGCGCCCGGCCGTCGATGATCGGGGTCGCCGACGGGAGTGGCGGTGACGGGCGACCGCCGGAACGGCCCAGGCCCAGGTCGAAGCGGCCCGGGTGCAGCGCGTCGATCAGGCCGAACTCCTCGACCGTGGACAGCGCGGTACGGTGGCCGAGTTGGACGGCGCCGGAGCCGAGCCTGATCGTGGAGGTCGCGGCGGCGGTCAGCGCCAGGACCACTGCGGGGGACGTTCCCGCTACGCCGGGGTTGAGGTGGTGCTCGGCGAACCAGTAGCGGGCGTAACCGAACTCCTCGGCCCTGCGCGCGAGTTCGATGGAGTTGCGCAGGGCCTCGGGCGCGGTGGAGCCGGAGGAGATCGGGACCAGGTCGAGGACGCCGAGGGGGATGCCGGAGGACATGGGCTCGCTCACTCCTCAGTGATCGGCGCGGACGGGCTCGGGCAGGACCGGTCCCCAGGCGAACGGCGGGTCCGGGATGTCCTTGCGCAGCACGGGAGTCACCGCCGACTGGAACAGCTCCAGCGAGTCGCGATGCTGACTGTCTGTCAACCCGCCCGCATCCGCGTGGAGATGAAGCACCGTGTGGCCGAACTGCTCGTGGTAGCGGTGCACCTTGTCGATGACCTGCTGCGGGCTGCCGATCAGTGCGGAGCTGCGCTCGACGTAGTCCTCCAGGGTCTCGAAGACGATGGGCAGGCCCACCTGCTTCTGGAAGGCGAGGTTGCTCTCGAAGATCGGCCGGTAGACGGCCAGCGCCTCCTGGGTCGTGGGGGTGACGTAGAGGCCGGCCGTGCCCGCGCCCACCGCGATGTCGGCGGGGTCGTGGCCGTAGTGCTCCCAGCGTTCGCGGTAGTAGCGGATCAACTCGGCATAGGGCTCTATGGGGTTGGTGACGTTCGCGGAGAACAGCGGGTCGCCGTAGCGGGCCGCCAGGTCGACGCTCTCCTTGCTCGTCGCGCTGCCGTGCCAGACCCGGACAGGTTGCTGGTACGGCTTCGGCCACACCTCCGCGTCCTTCAGTTCCGGGCGGAAGCGCGTCTTCGCCGTCACCTTGTCCTGGCGCCAGAGCTGCCGGAAGACCTCGTAGCTCTCGGCGTTGCGCTCCCACTGGTCCTCGGGCGTGACGTGGAACAGCTCACGCTGGGCCGAGCCGTTGCCCTTGCCGATGATCAAGTCCAGGCGTCCGCCGGAGAGATGGTCCAGGGTCGCGTAGTCCTCGTAAGCGCGGACCGGGTCGAGGAGGCTCAGCGTGGTGACCGCCGTGAAGAGGCGGATGCAGCGGGTGAGGGCTGCGATGTGGCTGAGGACCACCGTCGGCGAGGAGGAGATGAAGGGGCGCTCGTGGCGCTCCCCCACGCCGAAGCCGTCGAAGCCCAACTCCTCGGCCAGCAGGGCGTTGTCGAGCACTTCGCGGAAGCGTTCGTGCGTCGACTTCTGTACGCCGGTCGCCGGGTCCGGGCGGTGGACGATGAGGGTGATCGCGAGGAACTTCACGATGCCGCCCGTTCCTCGCGCACGTCGTCGGGGTGGGCCAGGCCGAGGTGGTCGCGCAGGGTCGGGCCCTCGTACTCGGTGCGGAAGACGCCCTGTTCCTGGAGGAGCGGGACGACCTTGTCGGCGAAGGGGTCGAGGCCGGTCGGGGTGATGTGCGGGACGAGGATGAAGCCGTCGCTGGCGTCGGCCTGCACAAAGTCGTTGATGGTCTTCGCGACCGTGGACGGGGAGCCGATGAAGGCCTGCCGGTTGCCGGTCTCGATGACCAGGTCGCGGATGGACCAGCCGTTCGCCTCCGCCCGCTCACGCCATTCACGGGCGGTCGCCAACGGGTCGCGGTACATGCGGACTTGGGCGCGCCCCTTGGAGATGTGGTTGTCGCTGACGTCCGGGTCGATCTCGGGCAGCGGGCCGTCCGGGTCGTAGGACGACAGGTCCCGGTTCCAGACGAACTCCAGGTGCTTAATCGCCGTGGCGCCGCTGACCTGCTGGCGGCGCACCTGCTTGGCCAGGTCCTCGGCCTCGGCGTCTGTGTCGCCGAGCACAAAGGTCGCAGCCGGGAGGATCAGCAACTGGTCGGACCTGCGGCCGTACTTGGCGAGGCGGGACTTGACGTCGGTGTAGAAGGCCTGCCCCTCGGTGAGGGTGCTGTAGCGGCTGAAGATGGCGTCGGCGCCGGCCGCGGCGAACTCGCGGCCCTCGTCGGAGTCGCCCGCCTGGAAGATCACCGGGCGGCCCTGCGGGGAGCGCGGGACGTTGAACTGGCCCTGGATGTCGAAGTGTTGGCCCTGGTGGACGAAGGCTCCGGCCTTGGCGTCGCTCAGGAAGGTGCCGGTCGCCTGGTCGGCGACGATCTCGTCGCCGTGCCAGGAGTCGAAGAGTTCCTGGGTGGTGGCGAGGAACTCCTTGGCGCGGGAGTAGCGCTCGTCCTGCGGCAGGAAGCCGCCGCGCCGGAAGTTCTCGCCGGTGAACGCGTCCCAGGAGGTGACGACGTTCCAGGCCGCCCGGCCGTCGGAGAGGTGGTCGAGGCTGGCGAACTGGCGGGCCACTTCATAGGGCTCGTTGAAGGTGGAGTTGATGGTGCCGGTCAGGCCGAGGTGTTCGGTGACGGCGGCGAGCGCGGCGAGGATCGTGAAGGTGTCGGGGCGGCCGACGACGTCCAAGTCGTAGATCTTGCCGCCCTGTTCGCGCAGCCGCAGCCCCTCGGCAAGGAAGAGGAAGTCGAACTTGGCGCGCTCGGCGGTGCGGGCGAAGTGCGCGAAGGAGCTGAACTCGATGTGGCTGCCGGCCGCCGGGTCGCTCCACACGGTGGTGTTGTTGACACCGGGGAAGTGGGCGGCCAGGTGGATCTGCTTCAGGGGCTTGCTCATGTCGTACGGTCCCTCCGGCTCAGGCGGTGGCTGCGGCAGCGGTGTAGCGGTTGGCGGGGCGGGCGAGCCCCAGCAGTCCGCGCAGGGTGTCGGCCTCGTAGGCCTGACGGAAGGCGCCCCGGCGCTGGAGTTCGGGGACCAGCTTCTGGGTGATCGCCGGGAGGTCGTGCCCCGCGACGGCGGGCCGCAGCCGGAAGCCGGTCAAGCCTGCCTCCTGCAACTCCTGGAGCAGGTCGGCGAGTTGGGCCGGTGTGCCGGTGAAGATGCGGGCGTCGCTGGTGTACGGCTCCCCCGCGAGGGCGTCGAGGCGTTCGCGGCGGGACACCGCTGTGGCCTCGTCGTCGTCGAGGAAGACCACCAAGTCGCCGAAGATGTGCAGGAGTTCGTCGGCGCGTCCGGCGGTCTGCTGTTCGGCGCGGATCTCGGCGACGATCGCCCGGGCGTCGTCGGTGTCGTGCGGGGTGACGTAGCCGACGTCGGTGGCACGGGCGACCAGCCGGTACGGGATGGTCTGGTGGGCCAGGGAGCTGACGATCGGCTGGCCCTGCGGCGGCCGGGGGGTGATGGAGGGGCCCTTGACGCTGAAGTGCCGGCCCTCGAAGTCGACGTAGTGCAGCTTGTCCCGGTCCACGAAGCGGCCGGTGGCGATGTCGCGGATCTCGGCGTCGTCCTCCCAGCTGTCCCAGAGGCGGCGCACGACCTCGACGTAGTCGGCGGCCTCGTCGAAGTGCTCGGCGAGGCGCTCCTGTCCGGCCTCGGTGCGCAGGCTCTCCAGGCTGATCGGCGGGAAGGTGCGGCGGCCGAAGTGGTCGGCCTCGTGCGGGCGGGCGGAGAGCTGTACGCGCAGGCCCGCACGGCCGGTGCTGACGTAGTCGAGGGTGGCGATCGCCTTGGATATGTGGAACGGCTCCGTGTGCGTGGACACCACCGTCGGGACCAGGCCTATGTGGCTGGTGAGCGGTGCGATGCGGGCCGCGATGAGCACGGCGTCGAGGCGGCCGCGGACCTGGTCGGTGCGGCCGTCCAGTTCGCCGTAGTGCGAGGACTGGAGGCCGAGGCCGTCCTCGAAGGTCACGAAGTCGAGCAGGCCGCGCTCGGCCTCGGCGACCAGGTCGGCCCAGTAGCCGGCGGTGAACAGGTCCCGGGGCCGGGCCACCGGCTCACGCCAGGAGGCCGGGTGCCAGCCGGTGCCGTCGAGGGCGACGGCGAGGTGGAGGGGGGTGGAGCTGGTTGGGGACACGGTGGTGCCTTCCTGGAGATCCGTACGAGATCGCCGATCCGGTCAGATGCGGGTACGGCGGCTGGGGCGACCGCAGGGAGGATGGGGGTCCCCCCGGCCGAAGGCTGGGGGAGGGTCAGGAGCAACAGAGCGCGCCTGCTGTGCGCAGCAGGTCAATGTGGGGCCGGGTGGTGAGACGCACATGGATCATGGATGCGCCACACATGTGCTCCACCTCCACGGAATCCGGCTTCATAAGGGGCAACGGCACGGCTATGCCGTTTCTTCCGGATCGGCGGCGGCAATCGGGCCGGTGCGCCGGACCAGCGAGAAGGCCGTGCGGGCGCGCAGGGTGAAGCCGATCGACTCGTACAGCCGGATCGCGTTGGTGTTGCCGGCCGCCGCGTGCAGGAAGGGGTGCTCGCCGCGTTCCTTGATGCCGGCGGCGACCGCGCGGACCAGGCGGGTGGCGAGGCCCCGGCCGCGGTGGTCGGGGTCGGTGCACACGGCGCTGATCTCGGTCCAGCCGGGCGGGTGGAGGCGCTCGCCGGCCAGCGCGATGAGGCGTCCCTCGTGCCGGATGCCGAGATAAGTGCCCAGTTCGACGGTGCGGGGCAGGTAGGGGCCGGGTTCGGTGCGGGCGACCAGGTCGAGGATCTCGGGGACGTCGTCGGGGCCGAGGCGTACGGCCTCGGGGTCGGGCTCGGCACGCAGCCCGGTGTCCACGAGTTGGACGCCCTGTCCGGAGCGGACGATCTCCCAGCCGGCCGGGGTCTCGCTCACGCCGCGCACCGCGGCGGTGCCGCCGGGGCCGACGAGGGTGGCCAGGTCGGCCCAGGCGCGCGGGTCGTCGTTGTCGGTGATGGCGTGGAAGCCGGCCACGTCGACGGGATAGCGGGCGGCGCGGCCGACGCGCTCGGCGAAGTGGGCGTGCGGGCCGGTGAGCGCGGCCCAGGCGGGGTTGTCCAGAACGTGGGACGTGGAGGTGGTGGTTTCGATACTGGCGGTGGAAGACATCGGGTGACGGCTCCGGTACTGGTCGCACGGGCGGGGACCCCGCTGCGACGCGGCGGGGTCCCCTTGCGGAGAGGGTGGGTCAGGAGTCGCTGAGCGGCAGTCCGGGCGGGTTGACCTCGGACTTGGCGACGGCCTCGTCGGAGAGGTTCCAGGCGGCCAGCCACTTGGCGTACTGCCCGTTCTTGATCAGGTAGTTGATGGCGTCGGCGAGGGGCTTGGCGAGGCCGCTGTTCTTCTTCGCCGTGGCCGCGATCAGGCCCTGGAGGGAGGATCCGGCGCCGGAGTAGGTGCCACCGCTGCGGACCGCCTTCGCCGTGCCCTTGGTCGAGGAGACCTGGTAGGCGACGGACGGGTTCGGGGCGAGGTAGGCGTCGATCTTCCCGGAGGCCAGCGCGAGGTAGGTGCTGTTGTTGTCCTGGAAGTACTTGACGGTGAGCGCCTTCTTGCCTTCGGCGGCCAGCTTCTTCTTCCACTCCAGGAGGATGCGCTCCTGGTTGGTGCCGGCACCCACGGCGACGGTCTTGCCGGCGAGGTTCTCGTAATTGCCGTCGAAGTTCCAGGAGTTGGTCGACTTCACGGCGAAGCCGAGGTTGTCCTCGCGGTAGGAGGCGAACTCGTACTTCGCCTTGCGCTCCTCGGTGTCGGTGACGTTGGAGAAGGCGACGTCGACCTTGCCGCTGTCCAGGCCGATGAAGAGGTTCTCCCAAGTGGAGTTCTTCAGCTCCGGCTTGAGACCGAGGACGGCGGCGACCAGGCGGCTGATGTCGGCCTCGGAACCGGTGAGGGTCTTCTGGTCCGAGCCGACGTATCCGAGGGGCGGGGATCCGGCGGGCAGGAAGCCGACGCCGATCTCCAACTTCCCGCTCTTGGCTATGGACTTGGGCAACTCGGCGCTGATCGACTTCACTTCGGCGACCTTGAGCGTCGCCTCCTTGGCGGCGCCGTTGGAGAGTGCGCCCACGGTGACCGTGCCGGAGGCGGCGCTGCCGGAGGTGGTGGCCGCGTCACTGTCGCCGCCGCAGGCCGCGAGCCCGCCGGCGAGGGAGGCGAGGACGGTTCCCGCGGTGAGTCCGCGAGTGATTCTGCCGCGAAGGCTGGGAGTGGGCATGGCTGTTCCTAGGCTCGGTGGTGAGGGCTGCTGAAGGTGGAAGTGCTGGGCTGCTGAAGGGGAAAGTGCGGGTGGGACTCAGAGGACCTTGCTGAGGAAGTCCCTGGTCCGTTCGTGCTGTGGCTTGTCGAGGACCTCGTGGGGCGGGCCCTGCTCGACGATCTTTCCGCCGTCGATGAAGACGACCCGGTCGGCGACCTCGCGGGCGAAGCCGATCTCGTGGGTGACGATGACGAGGGTGGTGCCGCTGGTCGCCAAGTCCTTGATGACGGCGAGGACTTCACCGACAAGTTCGGGGTCGAGGGCGGAGGTCGGCTCGTCGAAGAGGATGACGCCGGGACGCAGGGCGAGGGCGCGTGCGATGGCCACGCGCTGCTGCTGACCGCCGGAGAGCTGCCTCGGGTAGGCGCCGGTCTTCTCGGCGAGACCGACGCGGCCGAGCAACTCCCGGGCCAGTTCCAGGGCTTCGGGCTTGCCGAGCCTGCCGGTGGCGACCGGTGCCGCGGCCACGTTGTCCAGCACGGTCAGGTGCGGGAAGAGGTTGAAGTTCTGGAAGACGAACCCGATCCGGCTGCGCTGCGCGAGGATGGCCCGCTCGCTCAACTCCTTGAGCCTGCCGCCCTGTTGCCGCACTCCGATCAGCTCGCCGTTGACGCTGACGTAGCCGATCTCTGGCTTCTCCAGGTGGTTGATGACCCGCAGCAGCGTGGACTTCCCGGAGCCGGAGGGGCCGAGGATCACGGTGACCTCGCCGGGTCGTACGGTCAAGTCGACGCCGTCCAGGACCCGGTGGGCGCCGTACCACTTGTGCACGTCGTGCACCTCTACGGCGGCGGGTGTGATGTCCGCCAGCGGTTCGACGGTGTTCGTGGTCATACGGCGGCCTCCCTGCGGATGCGGGCCCGCAGGTCGGTGACACCGGTGCGGAGTTTCTGGATCGGGGTCGGCGGCAGGGAGCGGGTGGCGCCCCGGGCGTAGTGCCGCTCGACGTAGAACTGGATGACGGACACGACGCTGGTCAGGATCAGGTACCAGACGGTGACCACGAGGAGCAGCGGCACGATGTCGCCGGGGTAGGTGGAGCCCATGGACTGGGCGGTGCCGAACAGGTCGAGCAGGGAGACGTAGAAGACCAGCGAGGTGCTCTTGATCAGGCCGATCAGCTGGTTGACGTAGTTCGGGGTGATGGAGCGCAGCGCCTGTGGGAAGACGATTCTGCGGAACTGGTAGCCCTTGGGGAGGCCGAGGGCGGAGGCCGCCTCGTGCTGGCCCTGGTCGACGGAGAGGATGCCGCCGCGGACCACCTCCGCCGCGTAGGCCGCCTCGTTGAGGCTGAGGCCGACGACGGCGACGGCCATGTCGGTGGCCAGTTTCGACTCGTCGAAGGAGAAGAAGGCGGGGCCGAAGGGGACGCCGATGCTGAGGGTCTGGTACAGGGCGCTGAAGTTGTAGAGGAAGATCAGGACGACGATGAGCGGGATCGAGCGCAGGGCCCACACGTAGGTCCAGCTCGTCGCGCGCAGCACGGGGCTCTTCGAGAGCCGGGCCAGGGCGAGCAGGATGCCGCCGACGAGGCCCAACACCGCGCTCAGTGCGGCGACTTCGAGGGTGATGACGAGTCCGTCGAGGATCGTCGGGCGCAGGAACCAGTAACCGAAGCGGCCCCATTGGTAGAAGGGGTTGGTCGCCAGGCCGTGGACGAACTGGGCGACCAGCACCAGCACGACCAGGGTGACGATCCACCGGCCGGGCCGGCGCAGCGGCTGAACTCGCTGTGCTGTCAGGGGTTTTGACGGGGCGTCGGCGGACGGGGCGTCGGCCAGGGACACGGTGGTGCCCGGGGGTTCAGTCATGGAGGGCTCCGGCGGGTTCACAGACCCCGGTCCGTGGCGGTGGACGCGCGACGGCGAGCGGCACGCGCGGGTGCACGGGACCGGGGGCGGGGAGGGGGCAGGCACACCGGCGGAGGCGGGTGTGCGTCAGAGGTGCGTGGGCCGAGTGGTCGTCAGGCCCGACAGCGGGCGCGGCCCGGTGCGGTACACAGTGCGCTGCTGACCCGGAGCAGATCGACAGCGCGGTCGGCGACGAACAGGTTGGCGTACGACCGTACGCAGCCCTGCGGGCGGCATGTGGCCGTCCTGAGAGCTGCGTACATGGCGTCACCCGTCACTGTTCCGGCCCCGCGGGGCCTCGCGCTTACCGAAAAGGTCATCCGGTCCGGTCGTCACCTGGGGCACCCCACCGCGTGCGAGGGTTGCCGGTCAGCAAGCCAGGGCTTGTCGCTGACACTCATGACCTTTCTGGTTCGCAAGTTAAGACAATTGTCCGAACGTATGTCAATGGCCGTCCATCAACTGGACGGCCCAGACCGCGCTCAGCTGCGGCAAGCTCCCGTTTCGTCCGCCGCGTGGGCCGCCCAGTCCAGGATCTGGACAGCCGCGCCGGCGGCCTCCAGGCCCCGGCAGCGGGCGTGGTGGCGGCGGGCGATGCCGTCGAGGTCGAGGTGGGTGCCGAAGGCCGGGTGGGCGGCGAGACGGCGGGCGTAGGCCCACAGGTGGGGGTGGTCGGCGATGCGCTGGACCGCGGCGGCGTCCAGGTGGTTGCGGTGCACGGTGTCGAGTTGGACCAGCGAGACCCACAACTCGACGTCGGCGGCGGTGAGTTCGTCACGGATCATGTGCTCGCGGCCGTCCAGCCACCGGTCCAGCGAACCCAGAGTCTCCAGCAGCCGGGCGACCGCCTCGTCGCGCTCCGCCTGCTCGACACCGGCCGCGCCGGCGCGCTGCGCGGCGTCCTCGATGCCGTCCGCGCACAGCCGCTCGACGGCCTCGATCTCCGACTCGGCACCGCACGGGTACAGCTGGGGTCCGCCCTCGCCGAAGTGCCGGGCGAGGTCGCGCATGATGTCGGGGGCATGCGTGCTGACGATCCGGCCGGACCAGTCGTCGCTGAGCACCGGCGCGGCGGCCGGTCCCGAGTAGTGGTGCGCGCTCGCCTCGTAGAGCGGGCGCAGCGCGGAGTGTCCACCACTCGGACAGTCGGGTACGGCGGACAGGAACACGGCCGGACAGCTCTCGTCGAGGCCGAGCAGGCTGTGGGTGACGGCGATGCGCAGGCCGTCGGCGCAGGCGGTGGACAGATGGACGCGGTAGCGGCGCGGCACGGCGTAGTGCCCGCTGCGCGCGTCGCGTCCGATCCGGCCCCGGAACGTGGGGGCGGACCGGGGCGAGGGGATGGCGGCGAGAGGCGTGCTGGACATGGGACTCCCCGGGTACGGGCGCGTGGACGTACGCGCGGCGGAAGCGTCGTCGTGCGGAGGGCGGGGGTTCAGCGCAGGGGGTTCAGTGCGCTGCAGACCCGCAGCAGGTCGATGTGACGGCGGGAGGTCAGAAGGGGCGAACGGTCCACGCGACGAGTGGTGACCGGCTCAAGCCCCATGTTTCCCTACCTGTTCACTAGGATTCCCTACTGGAGTGTCGATCCGCCGCGACCCGCGGTCAAGAGGGCGTCCACGGACCGGGCACCTACCGCCCGCCCCGTGGACACCCCGGCGCCGCTACTTCGCGTACATCAGCGTGCCGAACCCGAGCTGGTCGTAGCCGCCGCTGTCGGAGCCGTAGTCACCTCCCCCGCCCTCGGGTGCGACGAGGTCGTAGTACATGGCCGAGATGTACTTGTCGTCGAGGCCGATCCGCCGGTTGTAGTGGAAGTGGAGCATCGCCCACACCGGCCGGATCTGGCCGCGCGAGGCGGAGGAGATCACCGTCTGGGACGACTGGGCGCAGCTCTGCCCGGTGCCCCAGGTGTAGGTGGTGAAGGGCACGTCACCGCCGCTGTTGTACTTCGCGACGTACTGGGCGGCCTTCATGAAGCGGCGGCTGTCGTACGAGTAGAGGTCGTCGCCCTGGTTCCAGGCCATCTCGCAGACCGCGCCCATCTGGCCCATGCCCAGGGCGGTGTGGCCCTGGTCGCGGCCCGACTCCTGCCACTGGCCCAGCGCGTAGCCGTCCGCGTCGGTATACAGATACGGCACCGCGTGCGCGATCGACCCGTTGCCCGCACCGGACTTGAAGTACGTGACGGCCTGGTCGTACTTGGCGGAGTCCTCGTTCAGGATCCCGATGGCCAGCACGGACGCCATGTTGCAGAGGTCCCAGTTGGCCCAGTAGTTGGTGATGCAGGCGTCGTTGTGGTTGGTCAGGAAGCTGTTGTTCATCGGGTAGAAGACGTTCGCCATCAGCTCCTGCGCGGCGGCGAGGTCGAACCCCGAGTAGTCCCGCATCAGTTCGCACGCGTTGGCGAACTGCCAGCCGTAGAGGCCGGCCGCGAGGAACCGGTCGGCGTCGCCGCCGATCGAAGTGAGCGTCGTGGACCAGGCGTTGAGGATGTTCGCGGCGCAGACCGCGTTGGCCTCGGTGCCGCCGACCTTCCAGCGCAGGGCGTTCTGGTAGGCGGCGGCGATGTCGTTGTAGAGGAGGCTGTAGTTCTGTCCCGTGCCGCCTCGGATGATCGTCGCCGTCGCCCGGTTCGTCCAGGTCGACTGGGAGTGGGAGTTGGCGGTCAGCCTGTTCCAGCCGGACAGCCAGGGGTCGGTTCCCGCCGCGACCCTGACCTTGGCGCGGTTGATGTCGCCGGCGTTGTGCAGCATGCCGGGGTGGGTGAACGTGGCCGGTGCCGCGTGTGCGGCCGTGGCCACCGTGGCGCCGCCCAGGGCGACGGCTGCGGTGAGCCCGCCGGCGGTCTTCAACAGACCGCGGCGGCTCAACTCGGTTCTGCGGAGGTGCTCGTGGGGGGACGTGCGGCTCATTGCGGTGCATCTCCAATCCATGAAGGATCAGGTGGGCGTGATGCTCACCTCGTCGAACTCGGCGGTGCAGCGGACCAGTTGGCTGCGCGAGCAGACCACCAGCCCGACGTGGTAAGGGGCGTCACCGAAGCCGGGGATCTCTCCGTCGGCGAGGGGGGTCCAGGTGACACCGTCATCGGTGGACAGCGCCGCGCTGAAGGCGGTCCCGACGCGCTTCAGCCGCAGCAGGGTCGGGAGGGTGACAGCGGCTCCGCCGGTGAAGGCGGAGGCACCGGCCACGGTCTTCCGGAGCATGAGCTGGGCACTGGTCCCGCCGGTGACGATCGCCCCGGCGGCCTGGTCGAACGGCGACAGCGACTTCGCCATGAGCAGCCCGACCCGGTCCGTGATCACCCCGCTGCGGGTGACGATCCGGGCGACGACCTCGCAGTCACCGCTGACGGGCCGCCGTACGAACTGCCCTGTCATCCCTTGGCCGTTGGCGTTGAGATCGACACCCGCGCCCCGCACGGTGAAGGTCCCGCCGTCGTACGACGTACTGCCCGGCGTCGTGATCGCCACCACGCCCAGCGTCCCGAAGGCGCGGTCGTCGAGCACGGTGTCTCCGAGATCGCCGTACGTCCACGGCGCGGGCGGCGCGGTACCGACCGTGAGGGCGAGGGTGCCGGTCGCGGTTCCGGAGGCGTTGCCCGCGGTCGTCGCGACCGTGAACTCGCCGGTCTCCGTGGGGATTCCGGAGATCAGGCCGGTGTGGCGATCGATGCGGAGACCGGCGGGCAGGCCGACTGCGGTGAACCGTATGGGCTCGTGTGAGGCTCGCAGCAGATGCTGGAAGGTAGCGCCATGGTTAGTGAACGCGCTAGTGGCTGAGGTGAGTTGGGGTTGCGCCGGGGTCGGCGTCGCGGCTTGCGCCGGTGTCGAACGCGGCCCGCGTCCACCGGCGTTGGTCTTCGCGACCGTGTAGTGGTACGTCGTTCCCGGCGTCCCCGTAGCATCGGTGTACCGGATGCGGGTACCGAAGCCGACGGGGCCCACGCGGGTGGCGAGAGTCTTGTACGGTCCGCCCGTGCGGGTGGCCCGCAGCACGGTGTACTCGGCGGAGAGGTCCGGGTCGGTCCAGGCCAACTCGACGGCGTCGGTGCCGGTTTGGGCCCTTAGGTCGGTGGCGGAGCGGGCCGGGCGGGGTACGCGCCAGACCGTGCCGGACGACGATGTCACGGTGACGTTGTCGAAAGCGCCGGTGCCGGTCTCGGCGTAGTCCTCCTCGACGCCGAGGCAGGAGGTGAGGGCGAGTCCGGCGTATGCGGTGCGCCCCAACTCGACCTCGGTGGAGCCGACTTCGGTCCAGTGGACACCGTCCGGGGAGATGGCGCCGGTGCAGCGCACGCCCTTGCGGGTCACGCGTACCCAGTAGGGCGCCCGGAGCCGGTAACCGTCGCCCGCGCCCTCGACATACGGCGCCTCCAGCGGGGTCGCCGACTCGGGCAGCGTGCCGAGGCTGGAGATCGGGAAGGCGGCGTTCACCGTGATCGCCTGCTGCTGGGAGGGCGGTACAGGGGTGCTGCCGGTCGCGGAGATCTGCGCATCGGCCGACGGACGTACCGTCCACACCCCGCTCCACGTGTGCAGCGGCAGCCCCTGGATCAGCATCGAGGCGTGCGCCGCGTCCGGGTCGAGGGAGGCCCGGACGGTGACGCCGATCTTGGAGTACTGCGAGCTGAGCGGCCACACGATCCGCGCGGTGACCGTACCGTCGCCGCGCAGCGGGAGATGGACGAGACGGTAGGTGTCGGAGTTCCCGCTGGCCTCCAGGACGAAGCGCTCGCCGTCGAAGGCGGCGGAACCGGGGACCTTCACGCTACCCACGTCCCGGGTCGACCAGGGCGAGGGAAGACCGGCGGAGGCGGCCGCCCATGTCGAACTGCTGCTCCCGCCATGGGCGTTGGTGGCGGCGACGGTGTAGTAGTACGTCCGCCCCGCGTGCACGTTCCGGTCGGTGTACGTCGGCCGGGCGACGCCGGACGCGATCTTCTCGTAGCGGCCGTCCACGTCGGTGGCCCGTAGGACCGTGTAGGTGTCGGCCCAGGTCGAGGGCAGCCAACTCACCGTCACGGACCGGTCGTTGCCGATCGCCGTGACTCCGGCCGGTGGTGTCGGCACGGTGGGCGAGGAGGTCGCAGCACCGGCGTAGGCGAAGGTGCCCCAACTCGGGAGGTCGTCGTTGCTGCCCTCGATGACGCGGGTTCCGCCGGTGCCGCGGAAGACGGCGTTCTTCGTGTACGGGGTGTCCAGGCCGCGCACACCGGCGTAATGGGCGTACGCCATCTCGTAGATGGGCGGCAGGGTGCCGCGTGACGTGGCCGAGACCGCCGTCTTGATGTACTTGCCGGTGCGGTCGAGGTCAGGGGTGAAGGGGACGTCGCCGCCGAGGTTGTAGCGGGCGGCGTACTCGACGTTGGCGAGGATGCGGTTGTCGTCGAAGCCCCAGAGGTCGACGCCCTGGTTCCAGGCGACCTGTGCCGCGTCCGCCAACAGGCCGACGGCGAGCTGCTCGTGGCCCTGGTCGCGGCCGGACTCCTGACCCTGGCCGGCGTCGGTGACGATGCGGTGGAGGACGCTGCCGTTGCCGGCGCCGGCCGCGGCGAAGCGGAGCGCGTCGTAGAAGAGGGTGGGTTCTTCGCAGAACACGCCTATGGCCAGCAGGGATTGAAGGGACGTCAGGTCCCAGTTGCCGTTGGCGTAGAACATGTAGCCGGACAGCGCCGGGTACCAGACGCGGAGGAAGGACTCCTCGCAGCGGGCGATGTCGGCGGCGGCCCAGCCGTCGTAGCCGGTGTGGCGGAGGAGTTCGGCGGCGTTGGCGAACTTGAAGGCCTGAAGGCCCGCGCCGAGGGGGCCGTCGGCTCCGGTGATGGCGGTGAGGGAAGTCGACCAGGCGTTGAGGATGTCGCGGGCCTTGTCGGCGTGTGCGGTGTCTCCGGTGACGGACCAGATGAGGGCGTTCTGGTAGGCGGCGGCCGAGTCGGCGACGGCCTGGTTCTGGTAGTTGGCGGGGCCGCGGCCCCAGGTGGTGATCTGGCCCGTGTTCTGCACGGCGTACGACGAGGAGGAGCGGGCGTTCGCCGCGAGCGCCAAGTAGCCGTCGTAGACCGGGGATTGCTTGGCGGCGACCGCTGCTTTCATGCGGGCGAGGTCGTCGGCGGTGTGCAGCAGGCCGGGGTGAGTGAAGGCTGGGGTGTGATTCTCGGCGGCCCGGACGGTGCCAGGCACGAGCAGTCCGCTCGCGCCCGAGACCAGCAGCAGGGACGCAACGCCGCCGAGGAAGCCCCGACGGCTAAGCGGACCCGATGAAGTCACCTGCGGTTCGACAGCGCCGTTAAGGGGCGCGGGGAACTGCGCGCCCAGCCCCGACGGCGCCGCAGCCGCCCCACGACGGCTCCCCGCTCTTCCAGCGGAGCTAGGTGCGGGGTTCGTCATGACGCGGCAGCCGCCTCTGCTTCGGCCGTGGTCAGGAACTTCAGGTTGGTGACGTGCTCGTTGTAGAACCACTGGATCGCGTCGGTGGTGTAGTACCAGCTCGGCTTCTTCATCGAGTCGGCGACGACGACCCCGTTGATCACCAGGTTCTCGAACGTGACGTTGTTGATGGCGTGTTCGGCGTCATAGCCGAGGAAGAGCGACGGGTTGGCGTGCGTACCCGTGTAGCTGAGGTTCTTGACGTACACGTCCTCGATGCCGCGGCCGACCGAGGTGTTGTACTTCGGGTTGAACATGACCTTCATGTAAATGACCTGGCCCCAGCGGAAGTCCTCGACCCGGACGTCCTCGATGCGCACGTTCTTGATCAGGTTGGAGTCGCCGGGGTTGAGGGCGATGCAGCCCTGGTAGTTCATCTGGGGTTCGCGGTGGTCGAGGACGTCGATGTTCTTGATGACGAGGTTCTCGATCGTCTCGGGAGCGTCGGAGTTGCCGTGTGTGCCGACGTTGATCGGGTGGGCGACATCGGCCCACAGGGTGCAGTTCTTGACGGTGATGTCACGGGTGTCGCCGTAGTAGTCCCAGCGGTGGCAGTAAATGGCGATGCAGTCATCGGAGTTGCGCATGAAGCAGCCGTCGAAGGTGATCCCCGTCGAGGAGAAGACGTCGAAGCCGTCGCCGTTGCCCTTCGAGCTGAACGCCCGCGCCTTGGTGACGTGGACGTTCTCGCTCTCGCCGAACGTGCCCGCGTAACCAGCCGGGTTGAGGATGATGACGTCCTCGATCCGGATGTTCTTGCTGCCCTCGCTGAGGATCGCGCCGCCAGGGTTGTTGTAGAGCACCCCGCGCCCGATGAGGCGGGACTTCTCCACGTTCTTGAAGTAGACCTGCGCGGTCAGGACAGCGCCGCCCGCGAGGTAGACGGTCTTGCCGCTCGGGACGGTGAGGATGTTTCCGGTGACGGTGTGGACGCCGGGGCCGAAGTAGAGGACGTTCGGGTCGTCGGGCGACGGGGTGTGGTGCTCGACGCGGTTGGTGATCAGGTGGAGGGCGTCGAAGATCTCGTCGTTGATCTGGACGACGACGTCCTTGGGCTCGTCGAGGGTGAACCGCAGGGTGTCGCCGAGGAGTTCGGGCGTGATGCCGTACGAGTCGGGTCTCACCCGGGCCTTGGTCGTGCCGCCCTTGAGGTACGTCACCTCGATCTCCACCGAGCCGTTGAAGTCGAAGTACGCCATCGACGAGTTGTAGACCTTGCCCGACCCGGTGGACGCGTTGATCTCCTCGAACTGCGGCCGGTAGATGTCGAGGGTCTGCCAGGTGCCCTGCGGGGTGCTGCGGACCCGCACCTGGAAGCTGGTGTTGGTCGGCATGGTCGTCGGCCGGGGGTAAGTGACCAGCTTGGGGCGGGAGTTGTGGCCGCCACCGGCGTGGGCTGCCGTGGCGGTCAGACCAGTCAGCCCAGCGGCCAGCGCCGTAGCACCGGCCGCCTGGAGGGCCGTACGGCGGGACAGGGGTGTGTTCATGGTGCGACTCCTTGCAACAGGGTTGGCAGGGGGCTTACTTGAGCCCGGTGGTGGACATCCCGGCGACGAACCCCCGCTGGGCGACGAGGAAGACCAGCAGGATGGGGACGACGTACATCACGGAGGCGGCGGCCTGGAGGTCGGCCACCGGGGTGCCGGCCGACGTGACGTAGGTGGACATGACGGCGACCGCGAGGGTGGTGCGGTCGGTGGACAGCAGGAGCTGCGGGGCGATGTAGTCGCCCCAGGTCCAGGTGAAGGCGATCACGAAGCTCGCGCTCAGGACCGGCCAGGACTGCGGAAGGAAGATGCGCCAGAAGATGGTGGCGTAGCCGCAGCCGTCGACGATCGCGGCCTCCTCCAACTCCCTTGGCAGGCCCGCGAAGAACTGCCGGAAGAGGAAGACGAGATACGGCGCGGCGGCCAGCCCCCACAGCACCCACGGCCAGTAGGTGTCGACCATGCCGAGCTTGGCGAAGATCAGGTAGGTCGGCAGCAGGGTGATCATCTGGGGCAGCATCATCGAGCCGAGCAGGATGCCGAAGAGGGTCTTCTTGCCGGGTGCGGAGAGGCGGGCGAAGCCGAAGCCGACCCAGGCGGAGCTGAGGGTGACGAGGGTGGCGTAAATGGTCGCGATAATCAGGGAGTTGCGGGCGTAGCCGAGGAAGTCGATGAGTTGGTAGGCGTCGGCGAAGTTGTGCCACTGGATGTGCTGGGGCAGCCAGTGCACGGGCGAGGCGGCGAGTTCGGCCGGGGTCTTGAGGCCGGCCAGGACGAGCCAGCCGAAGGGGCCGAGGAACAGGCCCGTGACGGCGACGAGGGCCGTGTAGAGGACCAGGCGGCCCGCCCGCACCCGGACCGGGTTCTTCACCAACGGGCTGACGGCGCTCACTTGTTGGCCTCCGGGTCGACGTTGTAGAAGACCACGCCGGACGTGAACCTGAAGATGAGTCCGGTCACGGCGAGGATCAGGACGAAGAGCACCCACAGCAGTGCGGAGGCGTAGCCGTAACGGCCGAGCGCGAAGTACTCCGCGAACACGTGCATCATGTAGAGGTAGTTGGACTGCGGGATCGCGGTGACGCCGCCCGTGGTGCCGTCGGGTGCCAGCAGCAGCGGCATGATGGTCTGCACGGAGGCGATCACGCCGGTCACGGTCTGGAAGAGCAGCACCGGCGAGAGCAGCGGCACGGTGATGCTGCGGAAGGTCCGCCAGGCGCTCGCGCCGTCGATGCGGGCCGCCTCGTGGAGTTCGCGGGGTACGTCCTGGAGCCCGGCCAGCGAGATGATCATGATGTTTCCGGCGCCCCACAGCACGCTCATCAGCAGCACGTAGCGGGCGTAGGGATCGGCCAGCCAGCCAAGGGCGTTGATGCCGAAGATGTTCAACACCCCGTTGGCGGCACCGGAGTTCTGGTCGAAGAGCTGCTTGAAGGCGATGCCCGCGCCGACCGGCGGCACCACAGCCGGCAGATAGAGCAGGGTGCGGAACAACCCACGTGCTTTCAGCGGCCTGTTGACCAGCACCGCGAGCCCGAGCCCGGCCGCGATCGACAACGGCACGGAGGTCACCGCGAACAGGCCCGTGCGGCCCAGCGCGTGCCAGGTCACCGAGTCGGAGAACAGCTCGCGGTAGTTGCCGAGCCCGACGTAGCGCCAGTGCGGGGAGATGCCGTCGAACGTGGTGAAGCTCAGCCACAGCGCGTAGGCCATGGGGAGGACGGTCAGCAGCAGGAAGCCGATGATCCAGGGCGAGGTGAACATGTAGAACGCGCGGTGTCGGCGCCCGGTCGCGGTGGCCCGCAACTGCCGTACCGGTCGCGCCCGTTCACCGCTCGCGGCCGAGCCGGGGCGGCCCGCGACCGTGGTGATCTGATCGACCGTCATCCCACTTGCTCCTTACCGCGCTTGAGCTGCTCGTTCATGGACGAGTTCAGGCGGCCCGCGAGGCTGTCGACGGAGATCCCGCCCGACATCGCGGCAGGGGCGGCCTGGTTGAAGAGGGCGGCGAGCGCGTCGGCCGAGGCGTAGGGCGTGAAGGCGGTCACCGAGAAGTGCTTCAGCTCGGCCTCCTGCACCCGCAACGCCCGCTTCTGGTACGACTCCTGAGCAGGCATCAGGTGGCGCAGGGACTTCAGGCTCGGGATGCCCCAGCCGCTCGACGCGCGCGCCTTGGCCGGTGCCTCGCCGAAGAACCACTCGAAGACCCGCCAGGCGGCGTCCTTGTTGGGGGCCTTCTTCGGCATCCACAGGCCGGTGCCGCCCTGGCAGGGGCTCAGGCGCGGGCCGCCCGCGAAGACCGGGGCGGGGGCGAGGCGGGACACCCGGGCCAGTTTCTTGTCGGTGTCGATCATGCCGCCGAGCCAGTAGCCGCTGCCCGTCATGGCCATCCGGCCTGCCTGATAGGTGGGCCCGTCCCAGCCGTTGGGGTCGGGCTGGATCAGGCTCGGGCCGACCTTGGCCCGGCAGTAGTCGATGTACCAGGCCAGTGCCTTGCGGGCTTCGGGGGTGGTGAAGTCGACGCGGGCGAAGTCGTCGCTGAACAGGCTGCCGCCGGCTGCGGCCGTCAACCCGGCCAGCAGACCTGGGGCGTTGAGGCCGTTGTAGCTGCCGCCGAAGACGGTCGTCTGCCCGTTCTTGCGCTGGGTGAGCCGCCTGGCATCCTCCAACCACTGTTCGTAGGTGACCGGTTGGGTCTCCGGCGGGTAGGCGACGCCCGCCGTGTCGAAGTGCGCAGTGTTGTACCAGTACATGGAGTCCTGGGAGAAGTCCTTCGCCATGCCGTAGCGCGGACCGTTGCCCTGGGTGTGGCCGTCGTAGCGCCACAGGTCGTTGACCGGATCGAGGTCGTCGGCCTTGAGGACGCCGCTCGCGGCGAAGTACGGGTCGAGGTTCTCGACGACGTCCCGGGCCACGAAGTACGGGGCGTCCACGGCGCCGACGCCACGCACCAGGTCCGGCGGGGCGCCGGTGGTCATCATCGCGATCAGCTTGGTGAGGTCGTAGCGCACCAGGTGGATCTTGATGCCGATGTCCTTGTAGGCCTGGGTGACTTGGTCGGTGGTGACGTCGCCGTCCTTGACCATCAGCGTGACGGTCTCGCCCGCTCCGCTCACCCCGGTCGACACCTGCAGCGCGCAGCCACCGAGTGATGCCGCGCCGACTGCCGCACCCGCGCCCGAAAGGGCGAGAAATCGTCGGCGGCTCAGGGGCGCACCAGCACGTGGGTGCATGACCGCACCACCTCCCATAGAAACCGGTCCGCCAATAGAAACCGGTTGTCACGCGTTGGGGCAGAGCTTCTTCCGGCTCGGAAACGGCGTCAAGACCTTAGGCGAACTTTCGAAAAGACTGGGTAACCTCGGCGAGACGGCGCTGGAACGTGGTCGGTTAGAAACCGGTTGTCCGCCGGGCATGGCCGGAGCCCCGGGAATCCGATGGCCGAACTCCCGGGGCTCCGGCCGCCGTTCGGGCCGTCAGTGCAGGTCGGCGGCCTGCTCGGGGGTTTCGTCGAGGAAGCCGCCCGACTGGTGCTGCCAGAGCTTCGCGTAGGCGCCCTCGGTCGCCAACAGTTCCTGGTGCGTGCCTTGTTCGACGATCCGGCCGCGGTCGAGAACGACGAGCCGGTCCATGCCGGCGACGGTGCTCAGCCGGTGGGCGACGACGAGTGCGGTCCGGCCCTCCATGAGCCGCCACAGTGCTTCCTGTACGAGGATCTCGCTCTCGGAGTCGAGCGCGCTGGTCGCCTCGTCGAGGAGCAGGATCGGGGCGTCGCGCAGGATCGCCCGGGCGAGGGCGACGCGTTGGCGCTGTCCGCCGGAGAGCTTGATGCCGCGCTCCCCCACCATCGTCTCGAAGCCGTCCGGCAGCGCGTCGGCGAACTCCGTGACGTGCGCGGCCTCGGCGGCCCGGCGGACCTCGGCGTCGGTGGCGTCGGGCCGGGCGAAGGTGAGGTTCTCGCGCAGGGTGCGGTGGAACATCGCCGGGTCCTGCGGGACGTAGGCGATGAGGCTGCGCAGGTCGGCCTGGCGGAGCTTACTGATGTCCTGGCCGCCGATCAGGATGCGGCCGGCGTCGATGTCCGTCATCCGCAGCAGCAGTCGGCTGAGGGTGGTCTTGCCGCCGCCGGACCGGCCGACGAGGCCGATCTTCGTGCCGCTGGGCACGGTCAGGTCGAGTCCGTCGAAGAGGGTGTCGGCGCCCGCGTGGGCGAAGGTCACGTTCTCGAAGCGGACGTCGGTGGCCCGGGACCGCAGCGGCTCGGGCGAGGCCGGGTCGACCACCGTCGGCGGAGCCATCAACAGCTCGGTGAACTGGGCGGCTTCGGTCATCGAGCTTTCCAGGCGCCGGTAGATCTGGTTGAACTCGAACATGATCCGGGTCGCGTTCGTGTAGTACGTGAACGCGACGACGACGGCCTCGACGCCGTGTTCGCCGCCGCCGAGGGCCACCGCGAGGAGCAGGCCCAGCGCGTTGGTGAGCACGGAGAGCGGTGCGACCAGGGTGTCGATGCGCAGGTTGCCGTAGTCCCAGGAACGAAGGGTCAGGCGCCTCGACTGGGCGACGCGGGACCGGTGTTCGGCGGCCTCGCGTTCCTCGGCGGCGAACGCGCGGACCGTGTCCATGTTCATCAGGCTGTCGGCGACATGGCCGGACACCCGGGCGATGGCCTCCTCGCGCAGGTCGACGAGTGCCTGGCGGCGCCGGATGAGCGGCGCGACGACCAGACCGGTGAGCGCGATCATCGCCAACAGGCCTACGACGAGCAGCGGTTCGTAGCGCCACAGCACGACCGAGCCGAACAGCAGCGGGACCAGGCTGCCCACCACCTGGAACGTCATCGTGTCGACGAACTCCTCGAAGCGGGAGGCGAAGCTCAACACCCGCTTGGTGAGCGACCCGGCGAAGTTGTCGTGGAAGAACGCGGCGTCCTTGGCGAAGAGTTCGTCCATGCCGATCACATACAGGTGCTCGATGCCGAGCGCGTCCAGCCGGTTCAGACAGTGCAGTCCCAGCCGCCAGAACACCTCGGCGAGCAGCAGCACTCCGGCGAACCCGAGGACGTACGGCAGTGTCGTGCGGACGCTGATGTCCGCGTCTCCGGCGATCCGGCCGACGAGCTTGGCGACGATCAGCGGCGCGATGTAGTTGATGCCGATGTTGCCCACGGCGGGCAGCAGTGTGGCGGGCGCGGTCCAGCGGCGGAGCCGGGCCAACTCCCGTCCGTAGTAACGAAGTGCGAGTAACACCGAGCCTTTGCGCGGCCCGATGTCGCGCGATTCAGGCGATCCCATCCCCACCCCATGGTGTCGTCCGGCGCCCGGCAAACGGACTGGCCAGGAAGGGAAGTGTCCCGCGACGGCACGCGCGCAGTCCAAGCGTTTTTCCCTCAACAGCTGTGATGCGCACGGGGTTTGCGGGATCTACGGTGACACCATGGCGACTGATCCAGTGAGCGGGCCGATGCGGCTTGCCGACATGCCGTTGCACGATCCGTTCGTCGTGGCCGACGAGGCGACCCGCACGTATTACCTCTACACGTCCAACGACCCCTCCGTGTCGGGCGTGGAGGGCGTCGGCACGATGGCCTACCGGAGCCATGACCTGCGTGACTGGACGCGTCCCGTGGTGGTGTTCCTGGCGGCGGAGCAGAGCAACCTCTGGGCGGGCGACGGTGGTTGGGCGCCGGAGGTGCAAGCGTGGCAAGGCAGGTACTACCTGTTCACCACACTGCACGACGAGGGCAGTCCACTGCCGGTGCCCCCAACTGGCCGCTGGGGCACACCGTTTCAGCTCGCGAACCACCGGCGGGGCACGATCACGGCCGTGTCCGAATCCCTGCTCGGCCCCTTCACCCCGGTCGACCCCGCACGCCCCACCCCGCCCGAGCACCTCATGACCCTCGACGGCACGCTGTACGTCGACCCGTCCGGGCAGCCGTGGATGGTCTACGCGCACGAGTGGCTGCAGACCGTCGACGGCACGATGGAGGCGATCCGGCTCGCCCCGGACCTGACCGGCACGATCGGCGACCCGGTCTTCCTCTTCAAGGCCTCGGACGCGCCCTGGATCGGCGAGGAGATCCCGGCCGGCGTGCCGCACCAGCTCCCGCCGTACGTCACGGACGGACCACAGTTGTACCGCGCCCCCGACGGGTCGCTGTTCATGCTCTGGTCGACGTACGAGAAGAACGTGCCCGGCGCGGACGGCAGCCTCACCGGGGGCTACGTCCAGACCTACGCCGTCTCCACGTCCGGTGAGATCAAGGGGCCTTGGCGGCAGGAGCGGCCGTTGGTGCGGGAGGACAGCGGGCACGGGATGCTGTTCCGCACGTTCGAGGGGCAGTTGATGATGATCCTGCACCGGCCGTTCGAGAACGCGCGCGGCAAGCTGTACGAGATGGAGCTGACCGGTGACGAGTTGCGGGTGCTGCGGCAGCGCACCGACCTGGACGGTGGCGGATGAACCGGCCGCCGCTCCCCGCTATTGCTTGACCGCGCCCGCCAACCCGTTGATGAAGAAGCGCTGCAACACGATGAAGATCAGGACGATGGGCAGCAGCGTGATGACCGAGCCCGCGCAGACCAGGGTCCAGGCGGTGGAGTTCTGGCCGATGAAGTTGAACATGCCCACGGACAGGGTGTGGAGTTCGGGCCGGGAGAGGGTGAAGACCAGCGGGATGAAGAAGCTGTTCCAGGCGTTGATGCAGGCGAACAGGCCGACGGTCGCCAGCATCGGTCCGGACAGCGGGAGCATGATCCGCCAGAAGATCTGGTGGAAGTTGGCCCCGTCCACGCGGGCCGCGTCCTCCAACCCCCGGTCGATCGTCGTGAAGTAGCCCATGAAGAGGAAGGTGCCGAAGACCATCCCGCCCGCCGACTGGACGATGACCACGGACCAGAGGGTGTTGAGGAGATGGAGGCGCTGGATGAGGTCGAAGACCGGGATGATCGTGTAGCCGTGCGGCAGGAACAGCGTCACGCCGACCAGGCCGAGCCAGATCTTCTTGCCGGGGAAGTCGGTGCGGGCGAGGACGTAGCCGGCCATCGAGGTGGCGAGCAGGGTGACGATGACCGTGCCGGTCGCGAACAGGACCGTGTTGACGAAGAACTTGCTGAAGTCCGCCTGGGTCCAGGCCTCGCTGTAGTTGGACCAGTGGAACTCGGACGGGATCGGGTTGAGCCCGCCGGAGAAGAAGCCGTCGGTGCTCTTCAGTGAACTGCCGAGCGCCCACAGGAACGGGTAGAGCCAGACGAGGCCGCCGCCGAACAGCGCGAGATAGAGCAGACCGCGTCGGCCTCGGCGCAGGCTCAACTGCGTTCGCAGGCGCGGGCGTTGGGACAGTGTGGACATCGACGTGACCCTTTACTGGTTGGCGGCCGCGCGGCGGCGGCTGATCCCGCGCAGGGCGAGGACCTGGAGCGCGGAGAACACGATGAGCAGCAGTCCGTAGAGGAACGAGGCGGCGGAGGCCAGGCCGATGTCGGGCTCGGCGGCGGCACCGGCCGAGCCGCCGAAGGCCAGGTGGTAGATGTACGTGTTGACGACCTCGGTGGCGAAGTACGGGCCGCCGCCGGTGAGGACCTGCACGAGGTCGAAGACCTGGAAGCTGCCGATGAACGCCAACACCACGATGACGACGCCGACTTGGCGCAGCATCGGGATGGTGATGCGGAAGAAGGACTGGACCGGTCCACAGCCGTCGAGCTTCGCCGCCTCGTACAGCTCGGCCGGGATGGTCTGCAGTCCGGCGAGGAAGTAGACGAGGTTGTAGCCGAGGGTGTGCCAGATGCCGATGGCGATGATCACGGCGAGCGCGGTGTGCGGGTCGCCGAGCCAGTCGATGTGCCCGTCCGTCATGCCGGTCTTGGCGAGCAGACTCCCCGCCGAATCACCGAAGTTGGCGAGCATGAGCTGGATGACGACGCCGACGACCGCGGCCGAGGTGACGACGGGGATGAAGTAGACGGTCCGGAAGAACAGCGCGAACTTGAGCTTCGGGTTGTTCAGCACCAGCGCGAGCGCCAGCGCCAGCAGGAGCTGCACCGGGACGAGGACGAAGGCGTAGACGAAGGTGTGCTCGACCGCGCCCCAGAAGATGCTGTCGCTCAGGATCTGCCGGAAGTTGGCCAGGCCCACGTAGTTGCCGGGCTCGCCGATGCCGTTCCAGCGGTAGAAGGTGTAGCCGAAGGACGCGAAGATCGGGTAGACCACAAAGGCCAGGAGGAGTACGGCCATGGGAGCCAGGTAGAGGTACGACCACTTGGCTGCGCGGATGCGGCGGCCGAGGCCGGGGCGGGCGGCGACCGGGGGTGGAGTCGGGGGCGTTCGCCGACGCTCGCGGGTGTCGAGGAGTGACATGGTGACGGCTCACGCCTTCTTCTTCGTGGTGTACGGCTTGGTGGGGTCCCAGTCCGGGAAGACGTAGTCGGACGTGCTGACCTTCTTGCCCTGCTTGGCCACAGCGGCGACCGCGTCGGACAGGAGCTGGAACTTCTTGTCGGCCAGGCTGGTCAACGCGCCCTGGACGTCCTTGATTTGGCCGGTGTAGACGCCGGTCACCACATCGCTGATGTCCGGCTTGGGGACGCCGGGCGCGACGCCGGCCAGCTCCGGGTTGCGCACGAGGGGCACCGGGCCGCGCAGTACCTGCTCGGTCATGCCGATGAAGGCGGCGAAGGGCTTGGAGTCGATGCCGTCCGGGTTGTTGTCGGCGGGGTGGGCGGAGACGCCGTTGAGGTCCTGCACCCAGCGGCGCCCGGCGGCGGGGGACGTCAGCGCGTCGAGCCACTGGAACCCCTCGTGCGCCTTCTTGCTCTTGGCGGAGACCGCGGCGAAGGTGCCGTTGCCGACCGGGTCGGCGTAGTAGAAGCCCTTCGGTGTCGTGGTCGGCGAGGGCAGGGTGACCAGGCTGTAGTCGGTGAACTTGTGCTGGGTCCACTCGGGTTGGTTCCACACACCGCCGACGGTCATGCCGAACTTGCCGCGCTCGAAGAAGGCGCGGGCCGCTTCGTCGGACAGGCTCACGGAGTTGGGGTGGAAGAAGCCGCGCTTCTTCCATTCGACGAACAGCTCCAGGAAGTCGGCGTACGCGCGGTCGGTGCCGAACGTCCATTTGCCGACGCGGTAGTCCATGCCGGTGCCGGGCACGGTGGGGGCCCCGCCCGGTGCGCCGGCGCCGCGCACGAACAGGTCCAGCCACCAGGCGAGGACGCCGATGCCGTCCGCGTTGCCGAAGCCCAAGCCGTACGACTTGCCGCCGCTCTTCTTGGTGATCGTCTGGGCGGCGCTGGTGACTTCGTCCCAGGTGCGGGGGATCTTGACGCTGCCGTCGGGGTTCGTCAGGCCGGCGGACTTGAAGACGCCGTGGTGGATGTAGAGCTGGAGCTGCGGGCCCGAGCCCTTGAGCGGGGCCGAATAGACCTTGCCGTCAAAGACGTTGGCGCCTTCCAGGAAGGTGCCTTCGGGGAAGCGTGACTGCCAGGCCGGGGTCGCCCACTCGTCGAGGGGGTGCAGCCAGCCCTTGGCGACCTGCTCGGCGACGCTGGGGACCTGCGGGATCATGAAGACGTCCGGCGGGTTGCCACTGCGGTTGGCGAGCGCGACCAAGTCCGGGTATTTGGCGTTCTGTTGGGTGGTCTTCTTGACGCTGACTCCGCTGTGGCCCTTCTCGAAGAGCTCTATCTCCTTGTCCACCCAGGGGGCTTGGGTGACGTACCAGTCCCAGTAGGTGAGCGCGTCCGCCGCCGAGGAGGGGGAGCCGGAGCCGCACGCGCTCAGTCCGCCGCCCAGGGCGAGGGTGCCGGCGCCGAGTGCGGCGGTGCGCAGGAGGCCGCGTCTGGAGACGTTCGACGAAGTCATCTGATGTTCCTCCGAGGCATGTAACGTTCACTGAACCGGTTACAGGAACTGGGACGTTATGGGGACGACACACAGCCGTCAAGAGGTTCGACAGCGCTTGGGAAACTCCGACAGGTACCTGCACCTGGGGCGTAGAGAAACCCTCGCCAGTTGTGTAACTTTTTCATCGGTGTTACTTACATCGGCAGTTCACCGGGGCGAGGAGAAGCAGAGCATGGCTCAAGGTCGGGGTTCCGCAGGTCGGGCGACGATCCGTGACGTGGCATCGCGTGCGGGCGTCTCCGTCGCCACCGTCTCGCGGATTCTCAGCGGGGCGTACACCGCTCCCCCGGCGACGCACGACCGCGTCATGCAGGCCGTGCAGGACCTCGACTACGTCGTCAACGCCAACGCCCGCTCCCTGAACACGAGTTCGGGGCTGGTCGCGATGGTGGTCAACGACATCACCTCGCCGTTCTTCATGAACGTCGCCTCCGGGGTGGAGGAACAGGCCGTCGCCGACGGCCGGGTCTGCCTCGTCTGTTCCACCCAAGGTGTCCCGGAGCGGGAGTTGTCGGTGATCGAGCTGATGCGCCAGCGCGGTGCGGAGGCGATCATCCTGGTCGGCGGCATGGCCGAGACCGAGGAGCATCTCGCCCAACTCACCGCCGCAGCCGAGGGGTTGGAGCGCGCCGGTTCCCGGCTGGTGCTCTGCGCCCGGCCGTGGAAGGGCGGCGCGAAGGCGCCGGTGGACGTGGTGGAGTGCGACATGGAGAGCGGCGCCTTCGCCGCCACCAGCCATCTGCTCTCCGCCGGTCACACCCGGGTGGCCCACCTGGCGGGCCCGCACGAGTTCAGCGTCGCGGGCCAGCGCCTGGAAGGGTACGAACGGGCGCTGCGCGCACACGGCGTCAAGCCCGACCCGGCGCTCGTCGCCGAGAGCGACATGACACGGGAGTCCGGATACGAGGCGGCCTGCCGCCTCCTCACCGACACCGACGCCACCGCAATCTTCTGCGCGAGCGACATGAGCGCGGCCGGTGCCATCGCCGCCGCCCGCGACCTGGGCCGCTCGGTCCCCGACGACCTCTCCGTGGTCGGCTTCGACGACATCCCGCTCGCCGAGGACCTCTACCCCCGGCTGACCACCGTGCACGTCCCCCAGCAGGAACTCGGCCGCTCCGCGACCCGGCTGGCCCTGCACCGGCGCCCCATGGACCCGCCGAGCCGCCGGGTGGTGCTCGGTTCGCACGTCGTCGTACGCCAGTCGGTGGCGCCCCCGGCCCGCCTCAACCCCGTTGGAAAGGTGGACAGTTGATACCGGAGGACCGGCTCCTCTCCCCACACACCGGCTGGACGCGCACCCACTGGGAGTCGCTGGCCGACGCCCAACTGACCGCCGTCCGCCCGTACTCCACCGACCACCACGCCCTGCTCCACCTCCCCGGCCCCGCCAGCCGCAACGGCCGGCACAGCGACGGCCTCGAAGGCTTCGCCCGCACCTTCCTCCTCGCCGGCTTCCGCCTGGCCCAGTCCGGCGACAACGACCCGTACGACCACGCCAGTTGGTACGCCGAGGGCCTGACCGCCGGCACGGACCCGCACTCCCCGGACCACTGGCCGGGCATGCGCGAGTGCGGGCAGGCCAAGGTGGAGTGCGCGTCGGTGGCGATCGCGTTGCACGAGACCCGGCCCTGGATCTGGGACCGGCTGGACGACGCCGTACGGCAACGGATCGTCACCTGGATGACCGACCTGCTCGGCAGCGAGGTCCCCGACAACAACTGGGTCTGGTTCAGGGCGATCACGTCGGCGTTCCTGCGCTCGGTCGGTGCCCCGTGGAGCGCGCCCGACATCGACCACGCGATCGCGCGCACCGAGGCCTGGTACGCGGGCGAGGGCTGGTACTCCGACGGAAGCGGCACCGGCGGCCCGTTGCGCCACTTCGACTACTACTCGGGCTGGGCCATGCACTACTACCCGCTCTGGTACTGCCGTATCTCCGGCGCCGACGCGGACCCCGCCCTGCTCCCCCGCTACCGGGCCCGCCTGCGCCGCTACTTGGACGACGCCCAGCACCTGGTGGCGGCCGACGGCGCCCCGGTGTACCAGGGCCGCTCGCTGACGTACCGCTACGCGACGCTCTGCCCGCTGTGGGCGGGCGCCGTCTTCGACGCCACTCCCCTGCCGGCGGGCCGTACCCGCCGCCTCGCGAGCGGAGTCCTGCGGCACTTCACCGAGGCGGGCTGCTTCGACGGGCGCGGGCTCCAACCGCTGGGCTGGCACGGGGAGTTCACGGCCATCCGGCAGCCGTACTCCGGGCCCGGTTCGCCGTACTGGTCGAGCAAGGGCTTCGCCGGGCTGGTCCTGTCGGCGGATCACCCGGTGTGGACGGAGAAGGAGGAGGCCCTGCCGATCGAAACCCGGGACGTGCGGCGGACGTTGACCGCTCCGGGGTGGCTCGTCTCCGGCACGGCGACGGACGGTGTCGTACGCGTCGTCAACCACGGCAGCGACCACGCCTTCGGTGACGGCACCGCCCCCGAGGCGGACGACCCGGTCTACAGCCGCCTCGCCTACGCCTCCCACGCTGCCCCCGACAGCACGGAGTCGAGCCTCAACGACCCGCTCGACTCCCACATCGCGCTGCTCGACGCCGACGAACGCCCTTCCCACCGCCGCCCGTTGACCCGCCTGCACCTGGGTGTGCGCACGGCTGTCTCCCGCCATCGCGCGCACTGGCCGGTCGGCCCGGCGCCTGCCCCGTATGCCCACGATCCCGCGCCCAACTTCCGTACGGGGCCGTGGATCACGACGGCGTCCGTACTGAATGGACCGCTGGAGGTGCGGCTCGTTCGGGTCGACGGGGCGGCAGCGCAGGAGCCGTTGCGGCTGCGGCTCGGTGGCTACTGTCTGGCCGCGACCGAGCAGCCGGAGGTGCACCTGGGGCCCCAGCCTGCCGCATGGGTGGGCAGGCCAACCGGCCTGTCCAGCACGGTGATTGGGCTGCGCGGTTTCGACGAGGCGGGCATCGGCACCGCGCGCGACGCCAATGCCTTCGGGCCGCACTCGGCGACACCCTGGCTCGCCACGACGGCGGAGGTCCAACTGGGCACGGTGTACGCCGCGTTGGTCTGTCTCTCCGGGGTGGTCGTGGGGTCGGGTGCCGCCGAAGCCGTACGACTGGAGGTCTGTTACGACGGTGACGGCAGCGCTCTTGCCTCCGTCACGTGGCCGGACGGGACGGAGGACAACGTCCGCCTGGAGCCGCCGAGTTGAGGAACGGGCCGGGGTGGGACGCGGGCTGTCAGGGACCCGCGCCCCACCCCGCGATCACGTGCCGTCGATGAGCCGGACGGCGAGATCGGGACTGAACTGCCCGGCGGGCACGGTCGGCCCCACACCGCACTGCCCGTCGGAGTTGCCCGGTGTCTTGACCCACAGCAACAGGTCCTCGGCGCTGCCCACCCGCGGGGTGACGCCGAGTTTGCGTCCGGCGGGGTTGCACCATTCGCCGTTGGAGCCGTTGCCGTTGCGGCTGGTATCGACGGCGAAGTGGGAGGTGTTGCCGAGCGCCGAGTTGATCGAGTTGCCGTAGGTCTCCGAGGACGGCGTGGTGTAGAAGTTCGAGACGTTCAGGGAGAAGCCGCGGATGTTGGCCACGCCGGCCGACCTCAGGCGGCTCGCCATGGTCGCCGGGTCGACCCAGTTGGTGTGTCCGGCGTCCAGGTAGGCCCAGGTGTTGGGTGCCTTCTGCTGGAACATCTGGGTGGCGTAGGACAACATCGCGAGGCGGTCGCTGATCTGTGCGCTGGTCAGGCAGCTGAAGTCCGAGAGGGCGTCCGGCTCGATGACGACGACGGCGGGGTGGGTGCCGACCGCCGCCGCGAAGGTGGAGATCCAGGTGCGGTAGGCGGCCACGCTGCCCGCGCCGCCGGAGGACTCGCCGCCGCACGCGTCCCGGCCCGGGATGTTGTACGCGACCAGGACCGGCAGTTTGTCGTGGCTGTCGGCGGCGCCGACGTACCCGGACACGGCCGGTCCGATCCCCGCGCTCTCGTTGGCGAACCAGCGGGCGATCGGCTGGGACGCGATGGCCGACTGGATGCGGGCGGCGCGGGAGTCGGTGGGGTTGTTGCGGACCCAGACGGCCGGGCCGGAGTCGGGGTTGGAGTAGAAGCCGCTCGTCAGGGAGACCGGGCTGGCGGCTGCGGCCGAGTTGGCCGTGAGGAGCGGGAGCGGGGCAACAAGCAGACAGATCAGGGCAGTTCGGAGCGAAGCTGTCTTGAGCGAGGCTGTCTTGAACGAGACGGTCTTGAGGGTGGCGGTTCGCCGCGCGGCGGATTTCCGCGGGCCGGATTTCCGCAGGCCGGTGTTCAGTGAGGCGGTCCCCATCGGGATGGTTTTGAGCAGGGCTTTCCAACGCATGGCGCGTCCCTATCTCTTGGCGTGGGGCTGCCGCAGGCCCCTCGGCTCGGCTCCGGCCGCGCTCGTCCAAGCGCGGCCGGAGCCACGGCGATCCATACCGTTCGACCAGGCGGCGCTCAGCGCGCGGAATCGGCGGCGAAGGTCGCCACCCAGGCCAGCGCGGAGTTCCAGTTGATGGCGACCTCGTTGGTCGAGTACGAGTAGATGTCGTCGATGTAGCAGGTCGCGGGGGCGCAGCCGACCAGGTTCTGCTGCGCGACCGGGTCCTGGAGAGCCGAGTCGGGGCCGCCGGCGAGCGAACCGGCGGGCGGGCTGGGCAAGTTGGCGTCGATCTGGTGGGCCCAGATGCGGTTGTGCTGGTTGTGGCTGGCCTGGGTGCCGTAGCCGGTGACGAAGGACTGGTTCAGGGCGTTGCGGCCGAGGAGGTAGTCCATCGACTCCAGGACGGCGCTGCGGTAGCTGTCGCGGTGGGTGAGGTCGTAGGCGGTCGCGATGACCATGGCGTTGTTCGCGGTGACGCTGTTGGAGCCCCACACATAGGCGCCGTCGGTGGGCAGGTTGGGGTTCGGGTAGCCCTGCGACCGCTCGTCGCGTACGAAGCCGTCGGCGACGGCCAGGACCCGCTTGCGGGCGGCGGCGACCATGCGGGCGGGGAAGCGGCTCGGCAGCCGGACGACGGTGAGGTCGGCCAGCGCGCCGGTGTCCCGCCAGGAGAAACCGGCCGGGGTGATCTCCGTGTCGATGCGGGACAGGTAGGCCCGGTCGTGCGTGGTGGCGTACAACTCCGTTGCGGCCCAGGAGAATTCGTCGGTCACGTCCGTGTCGGCGTACGCTCCGCCGCCGACGCTGTCACTGCCCGGTGCGTACACGTCGGGGTGGGCGAGCGCGGCCTTCCATGCGGTCTCGGCGGCGGTCAGGCAGGTGTGCGCGAAGACGGCGTCGTAGCGGGCCCACACCCGGGCACACTGGGCGCCCGCGGCGGCCAGGTTGAGGGTCGCGGCCGTGGACGGGGCGTGCAGGTAACGGGGTTGGGAGTCCTGGTCGGGCCGGGTGGGCAGCGCGGTCCAGGCCAGGTCGTGGACCTTGTGGTGGACCATCCCGGCCAGCGGTTCGCCCGCCGGGACCTGCATGCTCAGCAGGAACTCCGTCTCCCAGCGGGACTCGTCGAGGACGTCCGGGATGCCGTTGTGGTTCTCGGGGATGCTCAGCAGCCCGTCGCGCAGGCCGGCGGTGTCGCCCTCGGCGCGGGAGCGTTCGTAGGAGTCCATCAACTGCCAGTCGGCGAGCGCCCCGTTGACGACGTACTTGCCCTGGTCGCCCGCGTCGTACCAACCGCCCTGCACGTCAAGGGAGTAGTCACAAGTGCCGGGCAGGCAGGGCACGTCGGTGTCGCCCTTGTTGGGTGCCACGCCGACATGTCCGGCGGGCCGGGCGTAGGCGTCCCCGGCGTACTGCGCCTCGATGGGCGTGCCGCTGCGGACGTCGTAGAAGTAGCCCAACGCGTCTTTGCTCAGGGCCTTGTAGGGGTTCTCCGCGATGGCGAACGGATAGCTGGTCGCGTCCCCGACCACGAGTGTGTAGCCCGTGCCGGCCTTCCGCACCGAGCTGAAGTCGGCGATGTGTACGTGGTCGCCTGAAGCGGCGTCCGTGCCCTGGACGTGGGTGCGTCCCGTCCTCACCACCTCGCCCGAGGCGTCGAGCAGGCTCCAACGCACGCGCTTCGTCGACGAGTTGACGATCGACGCCTCCTTCGGGCCGTGCACCGCGTAGCCGTACTGGTTCGTCCGCACCGGGGAGCCGAAGTCGCGTCCGCCGCCCGGAGGTATCGCGCCGCCGGTGAGGGAGACGTCGTCGAGGCAGAGGGTGAACGGCTGGGCGGCGCCGCCCTGTTGGAAGGAGAGCTGGGCGTGCAGGTTGGCGACGGTGGAGTTGCCGGTGAACTGGAAGGTCTTCGGTGTGGTGGTGATGGCGGCGGTCTTGTTGAGGGTGGTCGTGAACGGGGCCGCGGGCAGCTGCAGTACGGCGTGGATCGACACGTCCCGGGTGGCGGAGGCCGTGAAGCGCAGGGTGTACGGCTGGCCGGCCTCCAACGGGATGTCGTTCTGGCCGATCATCGAGTCCCAGACGTTGACGGTCCCGCCGGGGACGTCGGCGCACAGGCGGCCCAGGTCGACGGTGGAGGGCGTGTTGCCGCTGCTCCACCACGAGGTCTTACCGTTGTCGAACGTGCCGTTGAGCACCCGCTCGTAGGGCGCGTCGGCGGCCTGCGCGGACGTCACGGGAAGCACGGGGGTCGCGGCCAGGGTGGCGACGGTCAGGGCTGGCGCGAGGAGGACCGCGGCCCATCTGGTCCTGCGGAATCTGGTCGTATGGAAGCTGGTCCTGCGGAACATACCGAGCCCTTCTCGGTGACAGGGTCGGCTCGGTGCGGCGTCAGTGCCAGATGGTGAGCGGGGCCGACGAGGCTGTCAAGTCTTCACGCACAGAAGCCTTTTCCTCGTCCGGACCCTTCACAGAGTGAACGTCCCACTCCTACTCTGCGACTGTTAGCGCTTCCAGTTTCTTCCGGAGGCATCGCACAGGAACCGGCCCGAGCTGTGGCGTCACCCCAGTTCCATCCCAGGCCAGGAAGATTCCCGCAGACGGAGGTTCAACTCGGTGAGCACGTTCGATCCCGGCTTCCTGTGGGGCGCCGCCACGTCGAGTTATCAGATCGAGGGCGCGGTCACGGTGGACGGCCGGGGGCCCTCCATCTGGGACACCTTCGCGGCAACTCCGGGCGCCGTCCGGGGCGGTGACACCGGAGCCGTCGCGGCCGACCACTACCACCGCTTCCCCGAGGACATCGCGCTGATGGCCCAACTCGGGCTGCGCGCCTACCGGTTCTCCCTCGCCTGGCCCCGGATCCAGCCCACCGGCTCCGGCCCGGTCAACCAGCGCGGCCTCGACTTCTACCGCCGTCTCACGGACACCCTCCTCGACCATGGCATCCAGCCCTGGCCCACCCTCTACCACTGGGATCTGCCCCAGTCCCTGGAGGACGCCGGCGGCTGGCCGGTGCGGGACACCGCCGAGCGGTTCGCCGAGTACGCGGCCCTGGCGCACGAGGCGTTGGGCGACCGGATCACCCACTGGACCACCCTCAACGAACCCTGGTGCTCGGCCTTCCTCGGCTACGCCACGGGCCGCCACGCCCCCGGCCGTCGCGAGCCCGCCGCCGCCGTCCGCGCCGCCCATCACCTGCTGCTGGCCCACGGGTTGGCGGCGGAGGCGATACGCGACGACGCCTCGCACGTCGGCGTCACGCTCAATCTCACCCATGTCACCCCGCTCAGCGCCGACCCCGCCGACCTGGACGCGGCCCGCCATGTCGACGGCATGCAGAACCGCCTCTTCCTCGACCCGTTGCTACGCGGCGCGTACCCCGACGACGTACTGGACGACCTCCGCGAGGTCACCGGCGCCGACCACATCCGCGACGGCGACCTGAAGCGGATCGGTGCGCCGCTGGACCACCTGGGCGTCAACTACTACGCGCCGATGCTGGTCGCGGGCAGCACTGGACCGGTCCAATCCGCCTATGTGGGCTCGCCGTCGGTCCGTGTCGCCGACGGCGGCCGGCCGAGAACGGCGATGGGCTGGGAGATCGACGAGCGGGGACTCCTCGACCTCCTCCTGCGTCTCAAGGCCGACTACCCGGCCGTACCCCTGTACATCACGGAGAACGGCGCCGCCTTCGACGACGTCGTGGAGGAGGACGGGGTGCACGACGCGGACCGGATCGCCTACCTGGACGGCCATCTCCGTTCCTGCGCACGGGCGATCGGCCAAGGAGTGCCGCTCGAGGGCTACTTCGTCTGGTCGCTCCTCGACAACTTCGAGTGGTCCTTCGGCTACGGGCCCCGTTTCGGCATCGTGCACGTCGACTACGCGACCCAGCGCCGTACACCGAAGGACAGCGCCCGCTGGTACGCCGAGGTCATCCGGAGCGGCGGCCTGTGACGCTGTCAGCGCTTACAGTGCTGCTACCGCCCGCCCCTCCGCACTCCACACTCCGTACGAACGGGAGCCGCCCCACATGACTACACGGCCGCCGACGCTGGACGAGGTGGCGCTGCGCGCCGGGGTGTCCGTCGGAACCGTCTCGCGGGTGATCAACAACCGCCGGCACGTCAGCCAGAAGGCGCGGCAGGCGGTGGAGAGCGCCGTGGCGGAGCTGGGCTATGTGCCGAACGTGGCGGCCCGTTCGCTCGCCTCGCAGCGGCGCGGCGCGGTGGTGCTGGCGATCTCCAGCGACGACCCGGCGCTGTTCGCCAACCTCTTCTTCGCCGAGGTCATCACCGGCGTGAACGCGGTCGTGGAGGAGACCGACCTCGAACTCCTGCTGATCCTGGCCGCGGGCGAGCGGGGCCGGGCCCGGCTCACCCGCGTCCTCCAGTCCCGGGGCGCGGACGGCGTCATGCTGCTGGCCCTGCGCGAGAACGATCCGCTGGCGAAGGTCGCCGAGGCCGGGAACGTCCCCGTCGTGCACGGCGGCCGCTCCCTCGAGAAGGCCCCGCGCTATTACGTGGACGCCGACAACCGGGGCGGGGCCCGCGAGGCCGTGGAGTACCTGATCTCGACGGGCCGCCGTGCCATCGGCACCGTCACCGGGCCGCTCGACATGCACGCGGGTGTCTCCCGCTACCTGGGCTTCCGCGAGGCGGTCGCGCTGGCCGGTCTGGAGGACCACCGGGTGGCGCACGCCGACTTCAGCGAGCTGGGCGGCGCCACGGCGACCGCCCGCCTCCTCGACGAACACCCGGACCTGGACGCCCTGTTCGTCGCCTCGGACGCCATGGCGGCGGGCGCCCTGCACGTCCTGCGCGAGCGCGGCCGGTCCGTCCCCGGGGACGTCGCGGTCGTCGGCTTCAACGACATCCTCACCGCCCGGCACACCCAGCCCGCCCTGACGACGATCCGCCAGCCCATCGTGGCCCTCGGCAGCGAGATGACCCGGATGCTGGTGCGCGTGCTGGCCGGCGAGGAGCCGACGCCGCTCATCCTGCCGACGGAATTGGTGATCAGGGAATCCGCGTAGCGCGGCGGTCCCGGCCGTCCGGGCCCTCGCACACTCGGTAAGGCGCACCCCAAGAGCCGTACAACTAATCCCCAACAACAAGTGTCTCGTAGGGCAACAACACTTGTCCCGGGGGGGATATTTTGATCAAGGTAAGCGTTGTCGTACCCGTGTACAACGCCGGTTCCTACATTGACCGTTGTGCGCCTTCGCTGGTCAACCAGAGTCTGGGGGCCGACGCGTACGAGGTCGTGTACGTCGACGACGGGTCGACGGACGACTCCGCCGAACGCCTCGGGCGGCTGGCCGAGACGCATCCGCACGTCCGGGTCTACCGGCAGGAGAACTCCGGCTGGCCGGGCAAGCCGCGGAACGTGGGGGTGGACCGGGCCAAGGGGAAGTACGTCCAATTCGTCGACCAGGACGACGAGTTGTCGTACGAGGCGCTGGAGCGGCTGTACGCGCTGGCGGAGCGCAACGGGTCGGACATCGTGCTGGGCAAGGTGCACGGGACGATGCAGGGGCCCAGCAATGTGTTCAAGCGGACGGTGGAGCGGTGCACCGCCGCCGACGCCCCGCTCTTCGAGAGCCTGACGCCGCACAAGATGTTCCGCCGGGAGTTCCTGCGCGAGCACGGGATCCGCTTCCCGGAGGGGCGGGTCAGGCTGGAGGACCAGCTGTTCATGGCACGCACCTACGTACGGGCCAAGACGGTGTCGATACTCGGCAACTACCCCTGCTACCAATGGAATCGGCGCGAGGACGGCGGCAACAACAGCAGCCGTCGGATCACCGCGGACGACTACTACGGCCACCTGGACAAGGTCGTGGAGGCGATCAAGGAGGGCACCCCGCCGGGCGACCTTCAGGACCGGCTGCTGCGCCGTTCGTACCGTGTCGAGCTGCTACGGCCGGTGAGTGAGCCGCGCGTACTGCGGCGCAAGGGCAAGGACTTGGAGGAGTACTTCACCACTGTCCGCCGGATGGCGATGACGAGTTATCCGCCGGGGGTGAGCGAAGGCCTCCCGGCGATCAGTCGGCTGCGGGCCGAACTGCTCGTACAGGACCGGCTGGACTCCCTGGTCGAACTCGCCCGCCGCACCGAGCAGATCAGGGCGCGGGTAGAGATCGACGACATGCGCTGGCGCAACGACAAGCTGGTGATCCGCACCCGCGTCGGCATGGTCCGCGGCGACGGCGAGCCGCTGACCGTCATGGAGCGCGACGGCCGGATGTTCCTCGACCCCCAACTCCTTGACGGCATAAGGGGAGCGGAGAACTGGGAGGTCCCCGACCCCTTCTCCCACACGTACGGGGAACTCATCGTGCACGACACCGCCGACAACCACTGGTGGTACCCCGAAGGGGAGTTGACGCCGACGTTGGAACCGCTCGGCGGAAACCTCCACCGCGTCGTAGTCACCGGCGAGACGGTCATCGACCCGCTGACCCTCACCGGTGACGCGCCGATGAACCCCGGCGCCTATCAAGTCTGGGCCAGCGCCCAGCTGTTGGGCGTTGGACGCCGCCCCCGGCTGGCCGCCGCCCCGGGCAGCACCCGCATCCTCCTCGGCACCGTCGCCGTAGGCACACCGCAGCGTCTCGTCTCCCCCACCTGGGCCGGGCCGGGCGGCCAACTCCGCCTCGCCGTGGGCGAACCCGGCCGGATCGGCACCACCCGCCGCGTCCTGCTCCGCACCACCGCCGACCACCGGCTACGGCACGGCGTCCGCGAGGTGCTGCGGCGACTGCCTCCCGGCGCCCGCAAGAACATCCGCGCCACGGCGCGACGGGCGGAGGGCTGGATGCTGGGGTAGCGGGAACCGGGGGCGGGGATCCGGGATCGAGGGCGGGGGCGGGGGCCCATTCGGCTGCTCACACGTCCCACTGTCCCAACCACCGCTAAACGGCCGGGACTTGTACCTCCCGGGCCGCCGCCGCGTCGAGGTCCAGCCATGCCTCCTCGGTCAGATCGGTGGCGGCCCAGCGGGCAGCGGACCGGACCTCCTCAGGGGTACGGAAACCCGCGACCACGCAGGCCACCCCGGGGTCGCGCAGCGGAAACCGCAGGGCGGCGTGCGGGAGTGCGGTGCCGTGTCGAGCGGACACCTCGGCGAGGAGCCGGGCACGACGCAGTGCCGATTCCGGGGCGGGGCCGTAGTCGAAGGTGGCGTCGCTCGCGGGGTAAGTGCGGCTCAGCAGACCGGAGTTGAACGGTGCGGCAGCCACCACCGCGACCCCGCGTTCGGCGCACGCGTCCAACAAGGGGCGGGCGGTGCGGTCGAGGAGGGTCCACCGCCCGGCCACCATCACGGCGTCGATGTCCGCCTCCGCGACAACGCGCAGCAGCGGGGCGACCGTGTTCATGCCGACACCGACGGCGCCGATGACGCCTTGGTCGCGCAGAGCGGCCAAGGCGGGCAGGGCATGGCCGAGGGCGGCGTCCAAGTGGTCGTCGGGATCATGGACGTAGACGATGTCCACACGGTCCAGCCGCAGACGATTCAGGCTGTCCTCCAGGCTTCGCAGCACCCCGTCCCGTGAGTAGTCGGGGCGGCGGACCAGCGTGTCGGGGACGGCGAAGCCTCCTGCCGTCAGGTCGGATCCCGTGGGTGCGGGGTGGGGTTCCAGCAGCCGGCCGACCTTGGTGGAGATCGTGAACTCCCCCCGCGGGCGATGCGCGAGGGCATCGCCGAGCCGCCGTTCGGACAGGCCGAGGCCGTAGTGCGGGGCGGTGTCGTAGTAGCGCACCCCCACGTCCCAGGCGGCGTCGAGGGTGGCCTGCGCCTGGCGGTCGTCGATCGCGCTGTGGAGGTTGCCGATGGGGGCGGCACCGAATCCCAGCGTGCTGACCCGGACGCTCGTACGACCAAGTGGGCGTGCCCTCACGAGGTTCCCGCTTCCACGGCCTCCGCCGCATAGAGAAGGATCTGCTTCATCTGGCAGGCAGGACCTTAAGGATGGGATCCATTTCACGCAACACCCGTGCGGAAGTGCGTAGTTCATGACGATTTACCAGTGTCTGAGCATGCCTCCAGATCGAAATCTGTCCGATCTCTTCCCAACTCCCAACGGCGGTGCCATATTGGCCCCGGAAAATGAACCTGATTCATTCGTGACGCAAGAAGGGGCGCGCCTTGGGCGACTCAACACCGGCCTACCGACCGGGATATGAACTGGTCGCGGAGCAACTGCTGGAGTACATCGCCCAGCAGAACCTGCGGCCCGGCGACCGCCTCCCCACCGAGCAGGGGCTGGCCCAGATCCTGGGAGCGTCCCGCAACGTCACCCGCGAGGCCGTGAAGGTCCTGGCCGCCATCGGCCGGCTCCAGGTGCGGCGAGGCGCCGGCATCTTCGTCGCCGCGTCGGTCGGCGGGCTGCTGGACGACGAGCTCTCGCACTTCCGGCCGACCGGCATGGAAGACGTCCGCATGCTCCTGGACTACCGCAAGGTGATCGAGTCGGAGACGGCACGCCGTGCCGCCTCCCACGCCACCCCGATCGAGGTCCGGGCCATCCGGGAGAGCGCGGAGAGTTCCCTGACGGCGGCCACGATGCACGACGTCGACACCTTCGCCAAGGCGGACGCGGCCTTCCACGACGCGGTGGGCGTCGCCTCGCACAACGTGTTCCTGAGGGCGAGCGTCGCCGGTGTGCGGCGCCTGGCAGCCCAGTCCGACGTACTGCTCTTCCACGGTGATGTACCCGGATCGCTGGAAGTCGCCGCGCATCAGCATGTGGGCATAGCGGAGGCGGTCGCCGCGGGGGCGGCCGATCTCGCCGAGCAACTGATGGTGGAACACATCGCCACCACCCAGAGCCAGTTCGAGAGCAAGATCCGCGACCGGCTGTTCAGTCCCGAGGCCCAAGCGCCCTCCCCGGAGGCACCGACCTCGTAGACCCGGCCGACCCCGCATGTGCTGCCGCAGCACGGCGATGGGCCGCCCGCCGCCCTCAAGTCCCGGTGGACGACCGGGACTTGCAGGTATCAACCTCCCTCAGGCGATTGGATACGTGTGTCTCATCCGTCTGCGCGCAGGGGCGCCTTCGTGCCGCTGCGAAGAAGTTTCCCCTCCGCCTTCACGGCCGCCTGCTCAGTGGCCGCGATGGCAGCCGCCCTGCTGAACGCCGTGCCGGCCCAGGCGGCTCCCCCGCCGCCGGATCTCAATGTCTACGTCTCCCCGACCGGCCGGGACGTGGGCTCGGGAACCGCCGCCCACCCCTTCAAGTCCCTTGACCACGCGCGGGATTACGTACGCGACGTCAAGCAGAAGGCCAAGGGCGACATCCATGTCCGGCTCATGTCCGGCACCTATCAGCTCAGCCGTACGTTCGCCCTGACCGCGCAGGACTCGGGCCCCGACGGACACCGGATCTTCTACGAGGCCGCCCCCGGCGCGCACCCGGTGATCAGCGGGGGCAAGCAGGTCACCGGCTGGACCCCGGCCGACTCGACGGGGAAGGTCTACAAGGCCAGGGTCGGTGCCATCGACGCCCGACAGCTTTATGTGGACGGTGAGTTGGAGACCCGGGCGCGCAGCGGCAAGAACCCCGCCGGCTTCAGCCAGACCTCCACCGGCTACGCCTTCACCGACCCCGCGCTCAACGCCTACAAGCGTCCTTCGGACCTGGAGGTCGTCAGCTCCTGGGGCTGGAAGCTGATGCGCTGCCCCGTGCAGTCGATCGCCGACTTCAAGATGACGATGCAGCAGCCCTGTTGGCACAACGCGCATCTCCAGCAAGGCCAGGAGATCCAGAACCCGACCTGGCTGGAGAACGCCCGCGAACTGCTGGACACGCCCGGTGAGTGGTACCTGGACAAGGGCGCGGGCGAGATCTACTACATGCCCAAGTCCGGCCAGAACCTCGCCACTTCGACCGTCACCGTGCCGCTCGTCCAGGACCTGGTGGACCTCGACGGGACCAAGACCACCCCGGTCAGCAACGTGTCGTTCCGGGGCATCACCTTCTCCAACTCCACCTGGCTCGCGCCCAGTTCCTCCGAGGGCCTCATCGAGGGCCAGGCCGGTTTCCGGATGGTCGGCAACGACCCCACCTTCGACGCGACCCGACTGAAGTGGCAAAAGACGCCGGGTGCGGTGAACGTCGACCACGGCCACGGCATCGGCTTCGAGGGCAACACCTTCACCCAACTCGGCGCGGTCGGGCTGAACTTGGACACCGGCACCCAGGGCACCGACATCACCGGCAACGTGTTCCGCCAGATCGCCGCCACCGGCATCCAGATAGGCGGCGTCGAGGTGATCGACGCCCACCCCGACGACTCCCGGGACATCACCAAGAACACCACGGTCGCCAACAACGTGGTCACCAAAGTCGCCGACCAGTACAACGGCTCCGTCGGCATCCTGGCCGGCTACACCGACCACACCACGATCACCCACAACAAGGTCTACGACCTGCCCTACACCGGCATCTCCGTCGGCTGGGGCTGGGGCCTCACCGACCAGGGCGGCGACACCAACTACCCCGGGAATCTTGGCGTTCCGATCTGGGACACCCCCACGACCAGCCGCGACACCCAGGTCACGGACAACGAGATCTACGACATCATGAAGTCGCAGGCCGACGGCGGCGCCATCTACACGCTGAGCTCCAACCCCGGCGGCGTGGTGTCCGGCAACTACATCCACGGCACCCCACCGCCCGCCTACGGCGCGATCTACCACGACGAGGGCAGCCGGTACTGGACGAACACCGGCAACGCCCTGTGCGACATCGCCTACCAGTGGCTGTTCCTCAACCACGGCATGGACATCCAGGCCACCGGCAACTTCACCACCCAGCCCGCCTATTCGACCCAGGCCAACAGCACGGGCAGCACCATCACCGGCAACACCACCGTGGGTTCCTGCGCCCAGCTGCCCGCCTCCATCGTCAACAACGCGGGCCTGCAACCGAGTTACCGCCACCTCGACCCGGACCCCGCCGTCCCCGACCACCAGGCGCCCAGCACGCCCGGCACCCCGAGCGCGGTCACGGACTTCCCGACGATCGCGGACCTCACCTGGCCCGCGTCCACCGACGACACCGCCGTCACCGGCTACTCCGTCTACCGCGACGGCAAGCTCGTCAGCGCCACGGGCACCACCTCGGTACGCCTCCCGGGCCTGACCGCCGGAAAGACGTACACCTTCCGCATCACCGCCCGCGACGCCGCCGGCAACGAGTCCGCTCCCAGCCCGACCCTGCGCGTCACCATGCCCTCGGGCACCGACCTCGCCCTCAAGAAGCCGATCACCGCGTCGTCGTACTCGGAGGCCAACACCCCGGAGAAGGCGGTCGACGGAGACCTCTCCACCCGCTGGGCCCAGGGCCTCGGCCTGCCCGACCCGTCCTGGATCCAGGTCGATCTCGGTGCGTCGTACGACGTGAACGGCGCGATCACGACCTTCGAGAAGGCGAGCGGCTACAAGTACCGCATCGAGGTCTCCCCCGACGAGGTCCACTGGAAGACCCTCGCGGACCGCACCGCCACGAACACCACGGCGGCCACCGACTACACCCACACGGACACCCCGGTCGCGGGCCGTTTCGTACGACTGACCGTCACCGGCTCCAGCTGGAACGGCGGCAGCATCTACGACTTCCAGGTCTACGGCACCCCCAGGACCGTCACGGACCACACGGCCCCGACCGCCCCCGGACAGCCAACGGTCAAGCCGCTGCTGCCCGGACTGGTGGACGTCAACTGGCCTGCAGCCACTGACGACACGGGCGTGACCAGCTACGTCGTCTACCAGGACGGCAAGCGGATCGGCGTCACCGACGCCACAACGCTGCGGGTCTCCGGCCTGACCGCCGACACGCAGTACTCCTTCACGGTCGTAGCGCGCGACGAGGCGCTGAACGCCTCCGACCCCAGCAAGGCAGCCGTCGTCACCACACCGGCCGACCACGACCTGGCCCTGAACAGGACGGCGACCGCGTCCTCCGAGTCGGCGGGCTACGCCCCGGCGAAGGCGGTCGACGGTGATCTGTCGACCCGCTGGGCCCAGGGCCTGGGACTGCCCGACCCGTCCTGGCTCCAGGTCGACCTCGGCAAGGACACCGCCGTCTCGGCCGTGGTGACCTCCTTCGAGTTGACGAGCGGCTACAAGTACCGCCTGGAGTACTCCACCGACGGCCAGAGCTGGTCGACGTTCGAGGACCACACAGCCCAGAGCACCACTGCGCGGACCGACTACGCCTTCGCCGACACCCCCGTCACCGCGCGCTACCTGCGCCTGACCGTCACCGGTTCCAGCGGCAACGGCGGCAGCGTCTACGCGCTCCAGGCGTACGGCGGCTTCTGAGCACTCCGCGGCCGCGTACTCCGCGTCCGAGCCGAAACCTTTCTCCCTGCAGATCTCCTACAGAAGACGAAAGCCAGGATGAAGATCACCCATGTCGAAGTACACCGGATCGATGTTCCGCCGGCCAGTCCGCCCTTCCACTGGCGCGACGGGCTGAGCGGAAGCGCTCCGGCGGGCGACGGCGCGGTCCTGCGCATCGGGACGGACGAGGGCGCCGAGGGCGTGGCCGTGTTCGCCCGTCCCGGTGCCCACTCCACCCTGCGGGACCTGGTGGACCGGGTCTTCCGCGCGGAACTGCTCGGAGCCGACCCGTTCCAGCGGGAGTGGCTGTGGCACCGGGTGTGGGAGCTGGACCGTATCCACGAACTCCCGCTCCCCACCCTGGGGTTGATCGACATCGCCCTGTGGGACCTGGCCGGCCGCTACCACGGCGAACCGGTCTGGCGCCTGCTCGGCGGTTTCCGGGACGCCATCCCGGCCTACGCCTCCACCTCGACGTTCTCCAGCATCGCGGAGTTCCTCGATGTGGCGGACCAGTGCCTGGCCCTGGGGTATCGCGGGATCAAACTGCACGCCTGGGGCGACGCCCGCCGTGACGCGGAACTGTGCCTGGCCCTGCGCGACCACGTAGGCCCCAACATCCCTCTGATGTACGACGGTTCGGCGGGCTTCGACCTGCCCGACGCGATCCGGCTGGGGCGCGCGCTCTCCGAGGCCGACTACCTCTGGTACGAGGAGCCGATCCGCGAGTTCAGCATCTCGGCCTATCAGCGGCTCGCCGAGACCGTCGACGTACCGCTGCTGGTGGCGGAGACCTCCGACGGGGCGCACATGAACGCGGCGGACTTCATCCGGGCCGGCGCCGCCACCTTCGGTGTCCGGGCCGGCACCACCCTCCGGGGCGGTATCACCGGCGCCATGCGCACCGCGCATCTGGCCGACGCCTACCGGCTGCGGGCCGAGGTGCACGGTTCGGACATCCCCAACCACCACCTGTGCATGGCCATCTCCAACACCACCTACTACGAGTCCCTGGTGACCTCGGTGGACGTCGTCCGTGAGCGCCATGTGGACGCCCAGGGCCTGGTGCACGCGCCCGTGGGGCCCGGCATAGCCCTTCCCCTCGATTTCGGCTACGGCGACGAGCTCCTGCCGTTCGTCGAGCAACCGCGCTGAACGACGCAAGAACAGAAAGGCAAGGCAAGACGATGGAGTCTTCCCGCTCTCCGAGATCCGGCCGGCGGCACCCGCTGCTCCGCACGGCGGCCGTCACGCTGTCCCTGGCCACCGCGGCCGCCCTGGCCGGCTGCGCCGGCGCCGACACCACCACCCAGTCATCCTCCGCCTCACCGACGTTCAAGTCGGCCGCGCAGAAGGCCGGTTCACAGATCACGGTGTGGGCCGACTCGACCCGGCTGCCGTCGGTGCAGGCGTACCAGAAGGCGCACCCGGACGTGAAGATGAAGATCGTCACGTACGACGGCGGGGCCGACGGATCGACGTACCTCCAGTCGAAGGTGCAGCTGTTCGACCGCACCGGCAGCGGCTGGCCCGACGTGGTGTTCGGCAATCCGACCGACGTGACCTGGGCGTCGGCAGCCACCAAGCCCGACGCGCAGCCGTTCGCCGCGCCCCTGGACGACAAGCTGGTCCCGCAGAGCACGCTCGACGGCTTCGCCAAGGGCTCCCTGACGCCCTGTCAGTTCAACGGCCACACCTACTGCATGCGCAACGACATCGCGCAGGTCGTCCTCTGGTACAACAAGTCCCTTATGGGCAAGTGGGGTTACCAGGTCCCCACCACGTGGCAGGAGTACGAGGCCCTCGGCACGAAGGTCGCCAAGGAGCACCCCGGCTATCTCGTCGGCTCGGTCGGCGACACCAACTCCCATGAGTCGTACTTCTGGTCGGGCCAGTGCCCCGCGTTCAGCCTGACGAAGCCGGACACCCTGCGCACCGACCTCCAGGACCCGAAGTGCACCCGGATGGCGACCCTGCTGGACAAGCTGATCAGCGCCAAGGCCGTCGCCACGCAGGGCTTCTTCAGCCAGGGCTTCGCCAAGGACAGCGGCTCCAAAGTCCTTATGGCGTACGGCCCTTCGTGGTACGGCCAGTACCTCTTCAAGGCCGGCTTCAAGACTCCGGCCAAGCAGATAGCGGCGGCGCCCCCGCTGACCTGGCAGGGCGAGAGCACGGCCGCCACGGGCAACGTGGGCGGCGGTGTATGGATGGTGTCCTCGCACAGCGCCAACCTCAAGTCGTCCACGGACCTGGTCACTTGGCTGACCACCTCCGACGCGAACCAGGCGACCGCGCCCACGTATCCGGCCTACGCGCAGGCGGCGAAAGCGTGGTTGGCGAACCCGGCCAACAAGGACTACTTCGCCAATGATGTGAGCGGGCCGTTCGAGCAGGCCGCGAACGAGGTGTGGACGGGCTGGTCGAACACCCGGTTCTCGGACTCCACGGCCTGGTCCAGCGTCGTACTCCCGGCGCTGACGGCCGGAAAGAGCCTGACCGAGACGCTCCCGGCCTGGCAGAAGGAGATAGCCGGCGAGGCGAAGACCCAGGGCTACAAGGTGGTCGATCAGTGACCTTGCTCGAGACCGAGCGCGTCGCCGTGTCCCCCGTGCGCCGCCGCACCACGCAGCGGCGGCGCACGGGCCACGGTCGCGCGGGCTACTTCTTCGTCGCGGGTTACGCGCTGCTGCTGCTCGCGTTCGGCGTCTTCCCCACCGGCTACTCGTTCTACCTCGCGCTCACCAACGACCGGGGCCAGTTCACCGGCCTCAACCAGTTCGTGAAGGTCGTCCAGGACTACCGCTTCGCCCCGGCCTTCACCCACATGATGATCTACCTGGTCCTGTGGCTGGTGACGCTCGTCGTCCTGGTCGTGCTGACCGCCGTGATCCTGCGCAGCCGCGTGCGCCCGGGCACCTCGGCGCTCTTCCGCTTCCTCTACTACATCCCCGGCGCCCTCGCCGGAGTGGCGAGCGTCCTGGTCTGGCTGTTCATGCTCGACCCCGACGTCAGCCCGGTGTCGTGGCTGCTCACGTCCATGGGGCTGAAGACGTTCGCCGCCGTCCTGGCACCCGGCAACCTGCCGCTGATCCTCATGCTGATCGCCTTCTGGACCGGCGCCGGCGGCTGGATGGTCGTGATGTACGGGGCGTTGAACAACATCCCCGACGAGGTGCTGGAAGCGGCCCGCATGGACGGTGCGGGCCCGTGGCGCACCGCCTGGCACATCCAGATCCCGATGATCCGGCAGTGGATCGTGTACATGGCGATCATGGCCTTCGCGACGGGCACCCAGCTGTTCGTCGAACCCCAACTCCTCCAGACCGCCAGCCTCGGCCGGGTGAGTCCCACCTGGTCACCGAACCAACTGGCCTACGTCTACGCCTTCCAGCAGGGCGACTTCAACGGCGCCGCCGCGATCTCCGTCGTCCTCCTCGCCGTGGGTCTCGTCGCCGCCGGTCTCCTGGTCGCCCGCTCGAACCTGTTCACGTTGGACGAGAAATGACACAGACGACCCTCTTCCTCACGGCCGTGAGGCGACGGGTCCGCCCGTCAAGGACCCTCCCCTTCCTGGTCGTTGGCCTCCTCCTGGCCTTTCTCCTGGTGTTCTTCGTCCTGCCGGTGCTCTGGCTGCTGCTGGCCCCGTCGAAGACCGCCGGCGAAGTGGTGCGGGACAACCCGCTCTCCTTCGGCTCGTTCCACCAAATAGGCACGGCCTGGCGGCACTTGTTCGCCTTCCAGGACGGCGCCATGACGAGATGGCTGCTCAACTCGGCCGTCTACTCCGGCGGTTCACTCGTCCTGACCCTGGCCGTCAGCGTTCCGGCCGGCTACGCGCTGGCGCTGACGAAGTTCCGGGGCCGCAAGACACTCCTCGTGATCACCCTGGTCACCATGATCATGCCGCAGGCCACCCTGGTGCTGCCGATCTTCCTGGAGCTCAACCGCTTCCATCTCATCGGCACCGTCTGGTCGGTGATACTCCCCTTCTCCTTCTATCCGTTCGGTGTGTACCTGGTCTACATCTACTTCGGGAGCAGCCTCCCCAGGGACCTGCTGTCCGCCGCGCGCATCGACGGCTGCACCGAGTGGCAGCTCTTCGCGCGCATCGCGCTCCCGCTCGCCAAGCCGGTGGTCGGACTGGTCGCGTTCTTCAGCTTCGTGGGCAACTGGAACAACTTCTTCCTGCCCTACCTCGTCCTGCCGAACAGCGAGCAGTTCCCCGTCCAGGTGGGCCTGAACCAACTCCTCACCTCCACACCGTCGTTCAACCCCGTCGCCGGCGCCGGACTGAACATCACCATCCCGGAACTCGCCCTGGCCATCCTCATCGCCATCCTGCCCGTGCTGGTGCTCTTCCTCTTCTCGCAGCGCACCCTGGTGTCCGGGATGCTCGCCGGATCGAGCAAGGAATGAGCGGCGCCCTGTCCGCGAAAGGAAACCCCGTGTACCGGCTCGATCCGCGCTACGCCCCCGCCCCACAGGCGGCCCTTCACACGGGCTGGCAGGCAGTGGCCGCCCAACTCCCGGACGGCCCGGCGGTGTTGGCCATCGACGGATCCCCGTCCGTCGACTGGTCCCTCCTCGCCGACCGCCTCACCCATGAGCTGACCGGACGCGGCATCGCCGTCACCGTGCTCGACATCCGGGACCACTACGCACCGCCGGCGCTCATCAGAAGCCGTACCGAACGAGCTGCGGACGCCGACGACCCCTACTTCCGCAAGCTCGCCGACAACTCCCTCGACGACCTCTTCGAGACCCTCCCGACACCCGCACCACCACAGTCAGGACTGCTCCTCGTCATCGGCCCCGGCGCCGCCCTCGTGGAGCACGACCTGCTCTGGTACGCCGATGTCCCCAAGCGCTACGCGGAGGCCGCCGTCGGCGCGGGCGAGGTGGGCGCCAACCTCGGACTGCCGGACGAGAAGCCCGACTTCAGACGGCTGTTCTACATCGACTGGCCGATGCTCGACCGCCACCGCGACTCCCTCGCCCACCGCCTCGTCGCCTGGCTCGACCTGCAGCACCCCGAACACCCGGCATGGATCGACGGAGCGGGTCTGCGCGCCACGTACACCGCCCTGTCCCACAAGCCAGTCCGCACCCGCCCGTACTTCAACTCCACACCCTGGGGCGGCCATTGGGCCCAGCGCGAGCTCGGCTTCAACCCAAACTCCCGCAACACAGCCCTCGGTTACGAACTGATCGCACCCGAGGCCGGCATCCTCATCGGCACCGGACCGGAGACGCAGGCCGAGGTGCCGTTCCAACTCCTGTGCGTGCTGGAACCGTTGAGCGTGCTGGGGGCGGAGGCGCATGCCCGCTTCGGCACGTCCTTCCCGATCCGCTTCGACTACCTGGACACCGTCGGCGGCGGCAGCCTCTCCCTGCACTGCCACCCCAAGGAGTCGTACATGCGCGAGCGTTTCGGCTGGGACTACACCCAGCACGAGACGTACTACCTGACCCTCGGCAGCACCGACACCAAGGTGTTCCTCGGCCTGCGCGAGGACGCCGACGTCGACGTCTTCCGCAAGGAGGTGGAACGGTCCATCACCGACGGAATACCCATGGACCCCGAGGACCACGTCCTCGCCTTCCCCGCCGAACAGGGCCAGTTGTTCATGATCCCGGCGGGCACCCCGCACGCGAGCGGGGCGGGCAACCTCGTACTGGAGATCAGCGCCACCCCCTATCTCTGCAGCCTGAGGTTCTACGACTGGCTGCGTCCCGGCGCCGACGGCAACCCGCGCCCCCTCCCCTACGAGCACGGCTTCGCCAACCTGGAGACCGGACGGCGCGGGGAGGCCGTAGCCCGTGACCTGGTCCAGGAACCCCGCACCCTGCGCGAGGGCACCGGCTGGCGGGAGGAGGTCATCGGCGCGCTGCCCGAGATGTTCTACGAGGTCAGGAGGTTCGTGCTGGACGCCGGGGCCGAGGCGGCCGACGACACACAGGGACGGTTCCACATCCTGAACGTGGTGGAGGGCGAAGGCGTCACCGTACACACGGCGGCCGGGGACCGGCACGAGTTGGCCTACGCGGAGACGCTGACCGTGCCGGCCGCGGTAGGCGCGTACACCCTGCGAGCGGCGGCCGGTGGCGGCCCAGTGCGTGTCGTGAAGGCGCTGGTCCGTTGATCCCTGTCCTGGAGATCGGCGGCACCCATGTCACCGCGGCGCTCGTCGACCCGCTGGACGGGCGGGTCACCGGCCGTACGCGCACGCCACTCGACGCGGACGGCGATGCCGGGACCATCATCGGCACCGTCCGCCGCTGCGCCGATGAACTGCCGGTGCCTCCTGGTGCGCGGTGGGGCGTGGCGGTACCCGGGCCGTTCGACTACACACGAGGGATCGCCCTCTTCCAGGGCGTGGGCAAGTTCGACGCCCTGTACGGGATGGACATGCGGGCAGCACTCCTGCACGGACTGCGGCAGCGTCCCGGCGACGTCGTGTTCCTCAACGACGCCCACGCCTTTCTGACCGGCGAGTGGTCCGCCGGTACCGTCCGCGGGCACCGCCGCGCCGTGGGCATCACGCTCGGCACCGGTGTCGGCTCGGCGTTCCTCGCCGACGGCCGCGTCCTCGACCACGGTCCCGGCGTACCGCCCGGGGGCCGGATGGACCTCACCGAGATCGCCGGACGACCGCTGGAGGACACGGTCTCCCGCCGTGCGATCCTCGCCCGCTACGGCGACCCCGCCGCCGATGTGCACGACATCGCCGGACGAGCCAGAGCGGGGGAAGAGCGGGCCCGGCGGGTGCTGGCCGGCGTCTTCACCGCACTGGGCGCCGAACTGGGCCCGCGCCTGGCGGACTTCGGCGCGACGGCCCTGGTCGTCGGAGGCTCCATGGCCCGCTCCTGGGACCTCGTCGCCCCCGCGCTGTCCGCCGGTCTCGCGACCGGGGGCTGGCCGCCGGACGACCCGTGTATGCGCGCGATGAAACACGCCGGCTCCGTGGGGGACGCCGCACTGGTGGGCGCGGCCCGCGCGGCGGCGACGCCGATCTCCGACGGGTCCCCGGCCGGTTCCCGTGGGGCACGTCCGTGACCCGCCTCCAAGGGTCGCCGTGCGGTGTCCGTGGAAGTCTCCAGCCCCGCGCCGTATCGCCGCGAACTGCCGGATGCGGCTGGTCAGTTCGACGTGTCCAGCGACCAGAGCGGTGTGCTGCCGGCGACACGGCAGGTGAGGAAGTACAGGGGTATCGGCGGCGTGTAGGGCTGCCCGGTCTCGGGGGAATGGATCAGCCGGGGATGCTCCAGGCCCGGTTTCGGGCGGGTGCTCGTCCAGGAGGGGTCGGCCACCTGGGCGCCGATCGCGTAGCTGATGGACGGCGGCCAGATGACGCCGATGTGCGAACCGGCCGGCACGATCCACCACCAGCGCCGGGCGTCGGCGAAGACGCAGCCGACACGCTGCAGATGGTCCAGGACGCGTTCCCCGTGTTCCCGGGGCATGCCCACGGCGTCGTATCCGAGGCTCGCGCGTAACCGCGCGGGGATCACCAGGCGTCGGGACCGGACGCGGTCGTGCGTCGGCGGCTCGGCGGGGTTCGGGGACGGAGTGAAGCTGTGAGCCGACGGCTCGGAGGAGGACGGGATCGGGTCGCGGCTGCGCGATCGGTACATGGGGGGACCCTTCGGCCGAGTGGGGGGATGGGCCGGGCGGGGGGGGCCGGTGCCGGCCAGGCGGGCGTCAGGGCGGGACGGGTTCGTCGGAGTCCGTGGCCAGTTCGGCCCAGACGATCCGCCCGGACCGGTGCGGGACGTCCCCCGTTCCCCAGTCGCTGCTGAGCTCTGTGACGAGCAGGAGACCGCGCCCGCCCTGGTCGTCGGGGCCGGGCCGACCGGGTACCGGGAGCGTGGGACCGCGATTCTGGTCCTCGACCTCGATCCGGAGGACTCCGTCCGTGATCCGCACCTCACAGACGATCCAGTCACTCGCGGAGTGGGTGAGCGCGTTGGTGACGAGTTCGGAGGTCACGACGACAGCGTTGTCGCGGACGACTTCGCGGACGCCCCACGCGATGAGCAGTTCGTCGACGGTTCTGCGGGCCAGGCCGACTGACGCCGGGGTCGCCGACAGGCCGAACAGATGGCTGGGGCAAGAGAGTTGGTTCCCGGAGACGAGCCGGCCGGGGCCTTGCGGCCCAGGGAGTCGGCCAGGACGCCCGCCTCCGGGAGGTCGGTCCAACGGCTGGGGGAAAGAGGGCGGAACCATCGCCGTACGCCTTTCGTGTGCCTTCGCACCCTGGGCGGTGCCGGTCTCGCGCCGGCCGACCGCGCACGAGGCGCGGATGGCGACCCGGCCGGGCCAACGCAGGTCGCAACCCTTTTCCCCCAACTGGGCTGCGCCGTCTCGCTCTTCGACGAGCTGTGACGACGTGTCTTACTGTGACACCTGCCAACAACGCATCGCAACCGGCAAGTTGAAAATTGCATGTCGTGAAGTGCATGCTGCTTCCGCCAGGAAGTGATCGAAAGAGTCGGTGAAGAGCGAAACCCTGCCAGACTGCCGCCCGGAGCTGGAGGCGCAAGGGAGGTAGACCGTGACCGCGGAGACCGACTGGGGCGGAGTCCCGTCCGTCCTGCGCATGATCCTCGGCCGCCAGCTGGAGGAACTGCGGACCCGGGCGGGACTCACGTACGAACAGGCGGGCGAGGCCATCGGCGTCAGCCACTCCACGATCCGCCGGATGGAGGCCGCCAAGGTGGCCCGGCTGCGCCTGGCGGACGCGGAAAAGCTGCTGCAGGTCTATGGGGTGACGGACCGTCAGGAGATCGACACCTTCCTGAAGTCGGTCCGCGAGGCGAGCAAGCGCGGCTGGTGGCACACGTACCGCGACGTCATGCCGGACTGGTTCGCCGCGTATCTGAGCCTGGAGCAGGCGGCGTTGCAGGTCCGCGCCTACGAGAACGAGTTCGTCCACGGGCTGTTGCAGACCGAGGAGTACGCACGGGCCCTGCTCGGCGCGGGCAACCCGCACGCCCCCACCGAGGCCACGGAGCGCCGGGTCGCCCTTCGTATGCGCCGCCAGGAACTGCTGACCCGCGAAGCACCGCCGCGGGTCTGGGTCGTCATGGACGAGACGGTACTGAGGTGGCCGGTCGGGGGTGCCGCGGTGATGCGCGCCCAGGTCGCCCACTTGATCGAGGTCAACCGGCTGCCCCATGTGACGCTGCAGATCATGCCGTTCGCCAACGGCCCGCACCCGGCCATGCGGGCCGGGGCGTTCCACCTCTTCCGGTTCCGGGCGGCCGAACTGCCCGACGTCGTCTATCTCAACGGCCTGGTGGGCGCTGTCTATCTGGACAAGGGCGACGACGTCGTGGTGTACCGCGAGGCCCTGGACCGGCTGGGTGCCCAGGCGGCGCCCGCCCGCAAGACCGAGGCCCTCCTCGGTGCGATTCGCAAGGAGCTCTGACGTGCACCACCCCATACGCAACGGCATACCGTCCCGGAACCTGGGCGCACGCGGCTGGACCAAGCCGTGGAGCGACGACGCCGGCGGCGCCTGCGTGGAAGTGAAGAAGCTCGCCGACGGACGCGTCGCCGTACGCCAGTCGACCGACCCCGACGGCCCGGCGCTGGTTTTCACACCCCGCGAAATGACGAGTTTCGTCACGGGCGTGAAGGCGGGGGACGCCGACTTCCTCCTCTGAACACCCCTTGTTTTACTGAGCGTTGATCCCGAAACTCCACGACTCGCATGGGAGACACGGCGTTGCCCGACAACGGATGGCCGGCCGACCGCATCGACACCGAGCACGCGCACTCCGCGCGGATCTACGACTACATCATGGGCGGGAAGGACTACTACCCCGCCGACAAGGAGGCGGGCGACGCCATGTCCCGGGAGTGGCCCGCGCTCCCGATCCACATGGTCGCCAACCGGGACTGGATGAACCGGGCCGTGCGCTGGCTCGCCGAGGAAGCGGGCGTACGCCAGTTCCTGGACGTCGGCACCGGCATCCCCACCTCCCCGAACCTGCACGAGATCGCCCAGCAGGTGGCTCCCGAGTCACGGGTGGTCTACGTCGACAACGACCCCATCGTCCTCACCCTCTCCCAGGGTCTGCTCTCCAGCACGGCCGAGGGCAGGACGTCGTACATCGAGGCCGACTTCCGTGAGCCGTCCACGATCCTCGACGCGCCGGAGCTGCGCGAGACCCTGGACCTCTCCCGTCCGGTGGCGCTGACGGTGATCGCCATCGTGCACTTCATGCTCGACGCGGACGACGCGGTGGGCGTCGTACGGCGCCTGCTGGAGCCGCTCCCCTCGGGCAGTTACCTCGCGATGTCGATCGGCACCGCCGAGTTCGCGCCGCACGAGGTGGGCCGCGTCGCCCGCGAGTACGCGGCCCGCGACATGCCGATGCGGCTGCGCACCATCGACGAGGCCCACGAGTTCTTCGACGGTCTTGAGCTGGTCGAACCCGGCATCGTCCAGGTCCACAAGTGGCACCCGGACGGCACGGGCGAGCAGGACATACGCGACGAGGACATCGCGATGTACGGGGCGGTCGCGCGCAAGCCGTGACCCCAGCCGGTCCCCGGAAATGATCGAGGGGCGGTTCCGGATTTCTCCGGAACCGCCCCTCATCTACGACTCTGTCGAGTCGGGACGACAGGATTTGAACCTGCGACCCCTTGACCCCCAGTCAAGTGCGCTACCAAGCTGCGCCACGTCCCGCTCGCGCCGCACCCGTCAGTCCGGGTGAACGCGCAGGTAAACCCTACCGCATACGGCGGGTCACTTCGGCGGCGTCGGGGTGTCGTGGGTCCGGTACATCGCCTGGATGTCCAACTCCAGCTGGACGGTGGGTCCCACAACGGCGATGCCCCGGGCCAGCATGCTCCGCCAGTTGAGGGTGTAGTCCTCGCGGTGCAGCTCTGCCGTGGCCAGGGCCGCGCAGCGGAGTTCCTCGGCGTAGCCGCCGTTGACCGTGCCCAGATACGTGGTGTCCAGGTTCACCGAGCGGCTCACGCCGTGCATCGTCAGCGAGCCCTGGAGCGTCCACTTGCTGCCGCCGCGGTAGGCGAACCGGGTGCTGGCGAAGTCGATGTACGGGTAGCGCTCCACGTCGAGGAAGTCGCCGGAGCGCAGGTGGTTGTCGCGCGTGGTGTTGCCGGTGGTGATGCTGGACGCGTCGATACGGACGTGGACCCGGGAGTCGGTCATCTCCTGGGCGACCTGGATACCGCCCTGAAACCGCTCGAACCGGCCGTGCACATGGGCCATGCCGACATGCTTGGCGATGAAGCGGATCGCGGTGTGCGGTGGGTCGAAGAGCCAGGTGCCGGGTGGCGGGAGTTCCTGGGCGCGGCCGGGCTGGAGCCAGACGCGTTCCGTGGGCTCGGCGAACCCGGCGACGATCTCGACCGTCTCCTGGTGCGGCTGGAGACCCTGGGCGGAGACGAGGAGGCTGTAGCGGCCGGGCGGCAGCGCCGCGAGGAAGAAGCCGTACGGGTCGGTCGTACCGGAGGCGGTGACGCGGTGCGAGTCGAGAGCCGTCACCGTCACGTCGGCGGAGGCCATGGGCACGCCCATCGGGTCGACGATCTCCCGGCCGAGGCCGCCCGCGCCGGGCGGGAGGGGGAGCGAGAGGCCCGCCGCCGGGGCGGAGGCGCCTTGGGGCAGCCAGCGCCGGAGCAGTGCGAGGGCCATGGTGATCACCTTTCTTCACAGCAGTCGTACGCTGCCGATCCTGAAGGCATCGCCGCCGCCGCGGGTGTCTCATATCGAGACACCCGTTCATCCGGTCTCCGCGTAGCGACGGACGATCGGCTCCAGGTAGTCCGCGTGCGGGCCGACCAGGAGCGGGAGTTGGGCCGTCGAGTGGATGAGGAAGATGTTGTCCAGCTCCGGCTCGCGGCCCTGGGCCCGCTCCGCCGCCGCCATCGCCTCGAACCGCTCGCGCAGCCGCGCCTCGGGGAGGGACGGGGCGCGGAACAGGACACCGATGCCGCCGTTTCCGGCGCGGGTGACGTTCCAGAAGGTGAGGTCGTCGGGCGAGGTGTCGATGCCGGTCTCCTCGATCAACTCCCGTGCGGCGTGGCGCCGCAGGGCCGCGAGGTCGAGGGGCGCGTCACCCTCGGGCGGCTCCAGCGAGCCTCCCGGCAGCTGCCAACGCCCGGGTGCCGCCGTCGAGTTCGACATCCGGCCGACCAACAGGCGTCCGTCGTCAGCCGGTTGGAGGACGGAGACGAAGAACGACGGCAGCCACGAGGTCGAGAACGGGACGCGTCGGAGGGCGAAGTGCCGGTACGTCGTCCTGACCCAGGAGATGGCGAGGCCGTCCGGTCCCTCCCGCCGCGCACCCGCGCACACCAGGACCGGTCCATCGAAGAAGCTCGGGTTGTCCCGTACCTTCGCGTCCCACACCCGGTCCATCGCCTGCCGCTCCTCGGGCGTGAGCCGAGGAGCGGCGGTCTCGACGAGCCGGAGCCGGTGGACGTCCAGGAGTTCCCCGCCGGAACCCCGCGCACTCTGTTCGATCATCACGTCATGCTGGCATACAGGCCGGGTCAGTTGAGCGCGCCGGGAGCCATCACCGACGCCTCCTCCTCCGCCTTCAGGAGCGCCGACTCGGAGCCCCCGACCGTCTTTCCTCCGCTACGGCCGGACCGTCGCGGCACCAGGAGCGCGGCCAGTGCGGCACCGAGGAGCAGCACCGCGAGCAGCGTGAACCCGTGGGTGTACCCGGAGTCGTAGGGCAGGCCCGAGGGCTGGAGGTGGCCGGTGACCAGGACGCTGGTCACCGCGGCGCCGATCGAGCCGCCGATGGTGCGGATGTTGGCGTTCATGCCGGTGGCGGCGCCGGTCTGCTCGGGCGGGACGCTGCCGACGATGAGGTTGGCCATGGAGGCGAAGGCGAGTCCGATGCCGAGGCCGAAGATGCCTGCCACCAGGGCGATCTGCCACTGCTGGTCGTGCCAGAGGGCGAGGATCGTGCAGGCGACCGCGCCGAGGGCGGCACCGGTGGTGAGCAGGGCCTTGGCGCCGACGATCGGTTCCAGGCGGCCGCTGAGCACGCCCGAGACGAACATCGCGATCAGCATCGGGAGCATGAGGAGTCCGGACGCGGTCACGCTGGCGCCGAAGCCGTAACCGGCGGACGACGGGGTCTGGACGAAGCCGGGCAGGAAGGACCAGATCGCGTACATGCCGGCGCCGAACAGCAGCGCGGCGGTGTTGGTGGTCCACACGGACGGCAGGCGCATCACCTTGAGGTCGATGAGCGGGCTGCTGGAGCGGGCCTCGGACAACAGCCAGGCCGCGAAGAGGACGACGGCCGCGGCGAACAGGCCGACGACCCGCACGGAGCCCCAGCCCCAGATGCCTGCCTGGCTCAGCGGCAGCAGCAGGGCGACCAGCCAGCCGGAAAGGAGTACGGCGCCGAGCCAATTGACGTGCCCCTGGGCGCGGTTGGGCGACTCGGGGACGTAGCGCACGGCGATGAGGGTGGTGACGGCGACGATGCCGACCGGGAACCAGAACAGCCAGCGGTAGTCGAGCGCGGTCACGATGGGCCCTGCGGCCACCATGCCGACGCCACCGCCCGCGGCGATCACGGCGGACAGGTTGCTGATACTGCCCGGCACTCGGGACGCGTCGAACTCGTCGCGGATGATGCCGAAGGACAGCGGGAACAGCGCGCCGCCGACGCCCTGGACGACCCGGGCGATGATCAGCACGCCGATGTTGGGCGCGAGCGCGGCGACCAGACAGCCCGCGAGGACGGCCAGGAGGACGGCGACGAGGGTGCGCTTCTTGCCGACCAGGTCGCCGACGCGGCCGAGTATCGGAGTGAAGACCGAGGCGGACAGCAGGTAGGCCGTCATCACCCAGGTCGCGGTGGACTGGGAGGTGTGGAGCGCGTGCTGGACGGTCGGCAGGGCCGGCGCGATCAGCGACTGCAGCATGGAGAACACGCCCGCACCGGTCGCGAGGACCGCGAAGGTGAGGCGGGAGGACTTGCGGGGCATCGAGAGCCTCTCCGGAACAAGCGAACGGGGGTGCGCCCGCGCATTGCGCTACGGCGGAACGCGCCCACACTGCTAAAGTGGAGGTACCCCTCCACCATAACGGAGGCACACCTCCGGTTCAACCGGGCCCCACCCAAGGGAGGCACCCGTGACGGCCCAGCCGTTCCCCGTCAGCGAGATCGTCGCGGCCCAGAGACCCCACCGCAAGGACGCGGCGCGCAACTACGACGCCCTGCTGACCGCGGCCCGCGAGGCCTTCGCGGAGCACGGCTCGGAGGCGTCGCTGGAGGACATCGCGCGCCGCGCGGGCGTCGGCATCGGCACGCTGTACCGCAATTTCCCGACCCGCCGGACCCTCTTCGAGAGCGTCTACGCGGACGAGGTGAACGCGCTGTGCCAGGTCGCTCTGACCGTCGCCGACCAGGAGCCGTGGGAGGCGCTGGCCTCGTGGCTGAACCGTTTCGCGGGCTACATGGTGACCAAGCAGGCGGTGCGCGAGGCGCTGGACAACGACTCGGAGATCTTCGGGACCTGCCGCGAGTCGATGTTCTCGGCGGGCGGTCCGCTGTTCGAGCGCGCGCAGAAGGCGGGCGTCGCCCGCACGGACATGGATTTCGGTGATCTGCTGCGCCTGGTGGCCGGGGTCACCGGGACGAAGTTCACGGACGACGCCCAGCGCGACCGCGTCCTGGCGATCGCACTGGACGGCGTCCGCACGAACCAGTGACCGCACGAACCACTGACCGCGCAGACCGCCGAACGGCCGTCTATGTGGGGGGTGTTCCCTCGTACGCGGCGCGCAACAGCGCGAGCACCCCGTCCTCGGTGACCGGCCGGGGGTTGGCGTACGCCTGGCTCACCACCTGCGCGGCCGCCGTCGCCAAGTCACTCTCCCTCAGGCCGAGTTCGGCGAGCGAGCGCGGTGCGTCGAGCCGCCGCGCCAGGTCCCACAGGGCGCGCGGGGCATCCTCGGCGTCCAGCGCGCGGGCCACGGTGGCGGCGGCTTCCGGTGCGGCGGGCGCATTATACGCCAGCGCGTACGGCAGCACCACGGTGTGCGTCTCGGCGTGGGGCAGGCCGAAGGTGCCGCCGAGGACGTGGCACAGCTTGTGGTGCAGGCCCATGGTCGTGGCCCCGAGGCAGGAACCGCACAGCCACGCCCCGTACAGCGCACCGCCCCGGGCCGCCAACAACCTTGGTTCGGCGGCCAGTTGGGGCAGCACACTCGAGAGCGCCGCTACGCCTTCCTCCGCCATGAGGCCGATCAGGGGCGAGGTGTCCGGGGCGTACAGGGCCTCCACGGCGTGCGCGATCGCGTTGATGCCGCTGGTCACCGTGAGCGGGACGGGGAGTTCCAGGGTGAGTTCGGGGTCGTAGACGACGCTGCGGGGCAGGACGGCGGGGTCGCGGCCGGTGCGTTTGGCGCCGTTCTCGGTGAGGCCCCAGACCGGGGTCATCTCGGAGCCGGCGTAGGTGGAGGGCACGGCGATCAGCGGGAGGCCGGTGCGCAGGGCGATCGCCTTGCCGAGGCCGACCGCCGAGCCGCCGCCGACCGCTACGCAGCCGTCGGCGCTCAGAGTGCGCGCCAACTCGACCGCGCGGTCGGCGACTTCGACCGGGACGTGCATCTTCGCCTCCGCGTGCACGCCGACGCACACCTCCCCCAGCGAGTCGGCGACCGCCCGCGCGGTCTCGGCACCCCGGGCACCCGAGAGCACCAACACCCGCCGCAGACCGAGCCGTTCGGCCTCACCGGCGGTCGCGGTGAGCGCGGCGCCGGGGCGGAAGACGACGCGCATGGGCTGAGCGTCGTAGGCGAAGTCCAGGAAGTTCTTCATGCTCGGTCCAGGACGAGGTCGAAGCGGGCGTGGCGGAAGGGGTTCTCGATGCCGAACTCCCGTGCCAGGGACGGGTCGTCGGTCGGGGTGAAGTCCTCGACGAGGCTCTGCTTGACGGCGAAGACCGCGTCGGAGTCCAAGTAGTCGCTGCCCGCCACGAAGATGTGGGTGGTGACCGGGGTGTGGCCCTCGACCGAGGCGATGAAGTGGATGTGGGCGGGGCGGTAGGGGTGGCGGCCCGTCGCTTTGAGGAGTTCGCCTACCGGGCCGTCCGTCGGGATGGGGTACGGGCTCGGGACGCAGGTGCGGAACCAGAAGCGGCCCTCGGCGTCCGCGGTGAACAACCCCCGGCCGTTGCCCGGGGGTTGGACGTCCGGCTGCTGCACGTCGTAGAAGCCGTTGCCGTCGGCCTGCCACACGTCGAGGAGCGCGCCGGGGAGCGGGGTGCCGTCGCCGGAGACGATCCGGCCGCTGACCACGCAGGGCTCGCCGCCGCCCAACAGGTCGATGTTCGCGCCGAGTTCGCGGACCGGGGACTCGGTCATGTGGAAGGGGCCCAGCACCGTCGACTCGGTGGAACCGGCCGCATGGTCGCCGTTGATGGTCTCCACCAGCATCGACAGGCCGAGCACGTCCGACAGGAGGATGAACTCCTGCCGGGTGTCCGTGCACATCTTCCCGGTCTCCGTCAGGAAGCCGATCGCCCGCTCCCACTCCGCCTGGGTCAGGCGGGTCTCCCGCGCGAACGCGTGGAGGTGCCGGATCAGACCGGTCAGCAGTTCACGCAGGCGGGGATCGGCCGTCCCCTCCAGACTGGCGACGGCCTCGTCCGTGACGGTGACGTCAGTGGTCATTGCGGCTCCCTACCCTGTGCGAACTGCCCCTGTGTGAAATGTCAGCCGTGCCCGAGGATGCGTCGCAACGCGTCCGTGAGCAACTGTCCCGCGTTCTCGGCCGCGTCGGCGTGGCGGAAAGCGACATAGCCGTCGGGGCGGACGAGGAGGGCGCCCCCGTCGGACACCTCGCTCAGGCGGGCCCAGTCGCCGTACGGGTCGTCGTACTCCTGGCCGGGGCCGATGACGACGGTGGCGATGTCCAGGGAATGCGCCCGCGCCGCGGGCACCCAGGCCTCGCCGCCGATGCCGGTGAGGAGGGTGAAGCGGCCCTTGCCGACCGTGTCGAGGGTCGAGACGGTGCGGGTGCCGGAGGTGATCCAGGCGTGCGGGAGTTTCGCGCCGGGGCGGGAGCTGGGCTGGTGGAACAGTTCGCGGTCGCGTTCGAAGCCTGGGTCGGGCGTGCCGTCGGACACGACCGCGGTCGAACTCTCCGCGGAATAGCGCTGGTTGAGGTCGACGCCGTGCGCGTTGAACTCGTACACCTTGAAGGCGATCGCCTCGCGCAGCGCGGCCCGCTGCTTGGCGGCGGCCGCGGTGGCGTCCTTGCGTGCCTCGATGTTGGCCCACAACTGCTCGGGCGTCTGCGGGGAAAGGCCGTCCAGCGCCTCGAAGATGGGGGCGGTCTCGCCGATGGACTTGTTGGCCCGGGTGACGATCTGCTTGCCGACGGGGGCGCGTTCGGCGTCGTAGGAGTCGAGGAGTTTCGGTGTGGCGGTGCCGTCGAGGACCAGCTTGAGCTTCCACGCCAGGTTGTAGGCGTCCTGGATCGAGGTGTTGGAACCGAGCCCGTTCGACGGCGGGTGACGGTGCACGGCGTCACCGGCGCACAGGACACGGCCGTTGGCGTAGGTCTCGGCGTACATCTCGTTGACCGTCCACGCGGAGGACGACTTGATGGTCACCGGGATGTCGTCGTCACCGACCAACTGCCGTACGACGGACAGCGCGTACTCCTCGGTGAGGTCGGGGGCGCCGGCGCTCACGTCGTAACCCCACACGATCAGCCACTCGTTCCAGGGCTTGACGCAGCGCACCAGGCCCGCGCCGATGCCGCCGACGGTGGCGCCGGGGGCGAGCACCCAGTAGAGGGTGGAGGGCCGGTGCGCGGTGTACTTGCTGAGGTCCGCGTCGAAGACGATGTTGATGCTGCCCGCGACGCCCATCTGGCCGCCCATCGGCAGCCCGGCGTCCTCGGCGACCTGCGAGCGGCCGCCGTCGGCGCCGATGAGGTACTTGGCGCGGATCTGGTACTCGTCGCCGCGCAGTTGGTCCTCGACGGTGACCGTGACGCCGTCCTCGTCCTGGACGAAGGACTTGTAGACCGTGCTGAAGCGGACGTTGGAGCCGCGCGCGAGCGCCGCGTCGATGAGCACCGGTTCCATCAGGTGCTGCGGCATGTCGCACATGCGGGTCGGGCTGGCCAGGTCGTGGGCAGCCTGCACGAGCGGCTCGTTGCCCCAGGAACGGATCCGGCCCAGCTCCTCGCCGGCAAGGCTCGTGCAGAACGTGGTGTTGCCCATCAGGTGCTGCGGTGTCGCCTTGGCCAGCACCTCGTCCTCGACGCCGAGGTCGCGCAGGATCTCCATCGTGCGCTGGTTGGTGATGTGCGCGCGGGGCGTCCTGGTGAGGCGCGAGTAGCGGGTGACGACGATGTGGGGCACGCCGTAGGTGCTCAGCGCCAGCGCGGCACAGGCCCCGGCCGGGCCGCTGCCCACGATCAGTACGTCGGTCTCGACAACGTGCACGGCGGGACGCTCCAGGGGTGAGGCAGAGGTGAGAAAGGCACCGACTCTTCACGATCATGGTGCGGGCCGGACCTGCGCGGGTGTCTCATTACGAGACAGTTACAGCCCCTCGGCGGCCGCCGCCACGGGCCCGATACGGTGAGAGGCGTCATGACCACCCTGGATCACTCCCCCGCCCTCGCCCCGCTCCGCCGGGCACGCGAGCGGTTCCTGAGCGGCCGCCCGCTCCCCGACGACATCCCGGACGAGGTCCTCGCGGCCTGGCGCCGCGCCCGCTTCTTCGGCGTACGGCACGACCTCGATGGACCGGTCCACGAACCCGAACTGCCCACCGATTCCGCCCTGTTGGAGGCGGCGCGGCCGGTGCTGGACCGCATCGCGCCGGCGCTCGGGCACTCGGCGCTGCTCCTCACCGACGAGCGGCTGCGGGTGCTGTGGACCACGGGCGAGGTGCCGGGCGACGACCGCTGCCGCGACCTGTCCGAGCGGGAGGTGGGCCACAACAGCGCGGCCCTCGCCCTGCGCACCCGCCGCCGGGCCGAGGTGCACGGCCCCGAGCACTTCCTCGACGTGTGGCAGGACGTGTCCGCCGTCAGCGTGCCGCTGCTCGCCCCTGATTCCGGGCAGGCACTGGGCACGGTGACCGTGGCGTCCGCCCTGTGCGCGGGTTGCGGCCCGCACCCGGGCGCCGCCCTCGCCGAAGCGACGGCCACGGCGGTCGAAGCGGAACTACTCGCCCGCTCCCGCACCGCCGAACGGGTACTCCTCGACGCCTACACCCGGGCAGTCGCCCACGGCCCGGACCGCGCCATCGTCGCCCTCGACGGCCGCAACCGCCTCATCAGCGAGGCGGCGGTCCGGCTCGCGACACCGCAGGTACTGGCCGCGTTGGAACGGTCCAGCACGAGCGAGCGCGCCTCGGGCGCATGGCCGGCTCAGGACTCGCGGTCGCCTCAGGACGCCGAGGGCGGTCTGGTGGTGGAACGGTCCAACGATGCCGCGCGCCGTCCGAGCCTGGAGCAGCCCGCCGACGCCGGGGGCGGTCCTGCGGTGGAACGGTCCAACGATGCCGAGGGTGGTCGGAGCCGGGAGCGGCAGGCCGACACTGGGTGCGGTTCTGCGCTGGAACGGTCCAACCACGCCGGACGCCGCCCGGTCCCGGAGCAGTCCTACGCCCTGACGTTCCCCGCCGACGCCGGATGCACCGCCGAGATCACCCCTGTACGGCATGAGGGCCGCGTCCTCGGGATCATCGCCGTGCTGGAAGCGCGCGCCGCCGAAGTGCCGGTGCCGCGTCTCGTGCCGCGCCCGGCGCTGGCGCTCGCGGGTGGTTCGGTGCCGTGGCGGCACGCGGTCGCGCGGGCGGTGGAGCTGGCCCGGGTGCACGAGCCGCTCCTGCTGACCGGAGAGCGCGGGAGCGGCAAGACCGCGCTGGCCCGTGAACTGCTCGGCGGGACCGTGCCGTTGGTCGCCGATGCCGCCGAGTCGCCCGAACTCGGCGTGAAGTACAGCGAGTTGGCCGACGGCCGCCCGCTCCTCCTGCGGCACGCCGAACGGCTCGCCCAGCCGGACGTCGCCGCACTCAACTCGCTGCTCGACGAACACCCCGACGTCTATCTGCTGATCACCTACACGCCCGGAACTCCCCCGGGCCCGTGCTTCCAGCGCCTCCTGGACACCTTGGCGGCCCGGTCGGTGACCGTGCCCGCGTTGCGTGAACGCCCGGAGGACGTACGGGAGTTGCTGCCGGTCCTCGCGCCCCGCCCGGCCCCGGGACAGCCGCCGCTCACCTGGACGCTGGACGCGTTGCGGGCCCTGGAGGAACACCCCTGGCCCGGCAACGTCACCGAACTCGCGCATGTGGTCAGGGCGTTGGCGGAACACCGGCGGGTCACCGGCCCGGTGCGGCGGGCCGAACTGCCCGATCCCGTCCGGGAGGGACCGGCGGCCCGGCGGCTCAGCCCGATGGAACATGCCGAACGCACCGCGATCCTGGCCGCGTTGCGTCGGCACGGGGGCAACAAGGCGCGGGCGGCTGCCGCGTTGGGGATCGGGCGGGCGACGCTGTACCGCAAGCTGCGGGGTTACCGGGACCTGCCGTAGGCGTCCGGCGTTTGGCGAACAGACCGAACGGGCCTATTTGATCAGGGCGTTGGCCACCACGACCACCACCCCCAGCAGCGCGTCCACCGCCCCGATGACCACGGCCGCCACCCAACTCCGCGCCGACCAGCGGGCCGTGACCAGTCCCAGGCAGAACAGCAGCGCGATGTTGAGGACGAACGCCGCGTACTCGACGCCGTTCGCGGGCCACCAGCCCCAGCCCGCCCCGGCGAGCAGCAGCACGGTCGGCAGCGCGGCGGCGACCAGGGGCCACTCGTCGCGCAGGGTGCGCAGGGCGTCCCAGCGGCGGTGCGGGGCGCGCTCGGCGATGTAGTGGGCGTACCCGTGGGCGAGCGCCGAGGCCGCGGCGGTCACCAGCAGCCACAGGGCGTCGTAGCGGCGGCTGGCCCTGTCGGTGTGGCCGTACTGGGTGAGCGCGGCGACCATCGAGCAGGCGAGGACGGAGCCGTAGACGCCTCCGAAGAGGATGTTCTCCCGGGTCTCGTGCGGGTGCCGCTCGGGGACGGCCGCCGTGGTCTGCGCCATGCCCTCCACGATCACCCGGCCCCGCCCGGGCCGCCACTCCGCGACGAAGTGTCCCCCCACCTGGGCCGATACCCCACACAGTGTCCACGCCTGGACCGGTCCACCCCGGCTAGGGTCGCGGCATGACGCACAGTTTCGTAGTCCGCATCCCCGACGCCGAGCTCGAACCCGAGCCGCTCGACCCGGCGCAGATCGTCTCCGGTACGCCCGAGGTCACCGGGAAGGTCGTGTGGGAGTCCGAGGACGGCAAGCAGGTCCGCGGGATCTGGCAGATCACGCCTGGCGTGGTCACCGACACGGAGGCGGACGAGCTGTTCGTCGTGATCAGCGGGTCGGCCACGATCGAGGTCGAGGGCGGGGAGACGCTGACGGTCGGTCCCGGGGACATGGCCGTGCTGCGCGAGGGCGACCGTACGACCTGGACCGTTCACGAGACGCTGCGCAAGGCGTACGCGATCAATCTCTGAACGGGCTCAACTCAGCGTCGACACAGGCAAGTTGTAGGGCGTGACGACCTGGATCGCGGACGGCAGGGCCGGTCCCGCGGGCGGCAGGGCGTCGTGGGCGCGCATCACGATGCGGCAGGCCTCGCGGACGTCCTGGCGCAGGTCGTGGTGGAGAACGGCGGACAGTTGCTGCTCGTGCAGCAGCCGGGTGTTGTCGTGGTCGAGGTCGTGCGCGACGAACACGGCGCACTCGCGGCCGAGGTCGGCGAAGGCGCGCAGGGTCGCGATGTTGCCGCCGCCGATCGAGTAGACCGCGCGGATGTCCGGGTCGCGCTTGAGGGCGTCCCGGACGAGTTCGTACTGGGTGGCGTCCAGCCCGTGGCCCTCGGTGATCTCGACGAGCGCCCGTTCCGGGTAGCGGGCGCGCATGGTGCTGCGGAAGCCCATCTCGCGCTCCTCCTCGTTGCGGAAGAAACCGCTGCTCAGGCTGGTGAGAACGTTGCCGGGGCGGTCGCCGAGCCACTGGCCCATCAGGTACGCGGCCGTCGCGCCCGCCGCCCGGTTGTCTATGCCGACGTAGGCCAGGCGGGCGCTCGCGGGCAGGTCGGTGACCAGGGTGACGACCGGGATACCGGCGGCGACGAGCCGGCCGACGGCGGCGGTGATCTCGGGGACGTCCGGCGCCTTGAGGATGACGCCCTGCGAGCCGCGCCGCGCGATCCGGTCCAATGTCCCGACCAGCTCCTTCACCGGCGCGGTCTCCCGGAAGTGGAAGCGTGAGCGCACGACGGCCGGGTGCAGGTCGGGCAGCTCGGCCTCCAGCGCGTTCCGTACGGCGGTGGAGAAGCGCTCCGGCGTCTGCATCACGATGTCGATCATGAACGTACGGCCGACGAGCCTGACCTGGGTGCGCTGCCGGTCGAGATCGGCGATGGCCTGGCGCACCTCACGCTCGGTGCTCTCGCGCACACCGCCCCTGCCGTTCAGCACGCGGTCCACGGTGGCCTCGCTGAGACCCGCCTGACGTGCGATTTCCCGGATCGGGAAGGGGTGTCCCACCGGTCGTCTCCTTGAGGGGTTTTTGATGGCTGGCTGCTGGTTGTTCGAAGGGTTTGTACTGACAAGAATGACAGGAGCGCACCGCTCCGTGACCCGAGGGGACGACGATGTCCTTCACATCAGCAGAAACCCGCGCCTGGCTCACCGAGCAGGACTGCGACCTCGACACCTTCCGCGCCCTCGTCGAGCAGCCGACCGACCTGGCCGACTTCCCGTACGCGTCCTCGGTCGAGCGGAACGTCCTCGTCTACGACAGCGACCGGCTCCGCAAGTCGGTGGCGGCCGGTGAGCGCCGCGAGGTGCAGACCGAGCTGGTACGGGCGTTCGCCGAGGGGCCCGGCATCGTGGTCCTTCAGGGTGCCTTCCCGGATCTGTCGGTCGTGGACCGTTCCACCGAGGTGTTCGAGGCCCTGATCGCCGAGCAGCGCGCGTCGGGCGCGGGCGCCGGGGACCACTTCGCGAAGCCGGGGGCCAACGACCGGGTGTGGAACGCGCTGGAGAAGGCCGCGCTCTACGACCCGGAGGCGTTCGCCGACTACTACGCGAACGACATCCTGGCCCTGGTGTCCGTCGCGTGGCTCGGCCCCGGCTACCAGGTGACCTCGCAGATCAACGTGGTCCACCCGGGCGGTGCCGCACAGACCGTGCACCGCGACTACCACCTCGGGTTCCTCACGAACGAGGCCGCCGCCGGGTATCCGGCGCACGTGCACCGTCTCTCCCCCGTGCTCACGCTCCAAGGGGCGGTCGCGCACTGCGACATGCCGGTCGAGTCGGGGCCGACGATGTACCTGCCGCACTCCCAGAAGTTCGAGCCGGGCTATCTGGCGTGGCGACTCCCGGAATTCCAGGCCTACTTCGAGGCCAACCACATCCAACTCCCGCTCGCCAAGGGCGATGCCGCGTTCTTCAACCCCGCGCTTTTCCACGCGGCCGGCACCAACCGCACGGCGGACGTACGGCGGATGGCCAACCTGCTCCAGGTGTCGTCCGCGTTCGGGCGCGCGATGGAGACGGTGGACCGCGAGGCCGTCAGCAACGCGGTCTTCCCGGTGCTGCTCAAGCGCAAGGCCGAGGGCGTGGGCGAGGAGTGGCTGGACTCGGTCGTCGCGGCGAGCGCCGAGGGCTATCCGTTCCCGACCAACCTCGACAACGACCCGCCGGTCGAGGGGCTGGCTCCTCCTTCGCAGGCCGACCTCGTGCGGCGCGCGGTGCGTGAGGGGTGGGACCCGCAGGCGCTCCGCGGGGAGCTGCGGACCGGTGCCGAGCGGCGCGAGAGCTGAGGAACACCATGGGATCCACGGAACATACGGGGCTCACGGGGCTCCTCGACGACAAGGTCCTCCTCGTCAACGGCGGCAGCCAGGGCGTGGGCGCCGCGATCGTCCGGGCGGCGGTGCGCGAGGGTGCGACCGTCGTCTTCACCGGCCGCCGCGCGGACGTGGGCGAGAAACTCGCCGCGGACACCGGCGCCCGCTTCGTGCGGGCCGACCTCTCCGATCCGGCACAGGCACGCGACAGCGTCGTACAGACCGCCGAGGTCTACGGGCGTATCGACTGCCTCGTCAACGCGGCGGGGCTGACCTCGCGCGGCTCGCTGCTGGACACCCCGCCGGAACTGTTCGACCAGCACATGGCGATCAACCTGAAGGCACCGTTCTTCGCGATGCAGGCCGCCGTCGCCGACATGACCTCCCGATCCGCACCCGGCACGATCGTCAACATCGGCTCCAACTGCGCCCACGGCGGCCCCCCTTACCTCGCCCCGTACTCCACCGCCAAGGCCGGCCTCGCGGGCCTGACCCGCAACGCCGCGCACGCGCACCGCTTCGACCGGATCCGCATCAACACCGTCAACATCGGCTGGACCGACACCGAGGGCGAGGACGCGACGCAGCGGGCCTTCCACGGCGCGGGCGACGACTGGCGCGAGCAGGCCGCCGCCCGTCAGCCGATGGGCAAGCTCGGCCAGCCGGACGAGATCGCCGACTTCGTGGTGTTCCTGCTGTCGGACCGGTCCGGGGTGGTCACCGGTTCGGTGATCGACTGGGACCAGAACGTCCTGGGCGCCCTCGACTGACCTGCACCCTCCGGCAATTGGACCGCTCCAAGACAACCACCGCACGACACCCGCACCTCTCAAGAAAGCAAGAGCCCTCATGCGCATCGGAATCCTCGGCCTCGGCCGCATCGGCGCCTTCCACGCCGAGACCCTGTCCGGACTCGACGTCGTCGAGTCCCTCGTCGTGGCCGACCCGTTCGCGGAGGCCGCCAAGAAGGCCGCCGAGCGCTTCGGCGCCGAGGTCGCGGACTCCCCCGAGGCCGTGCTGGCCGCCGGGGTCGACGGTGTCGTCGTCGCCGCGGCGACCGACGCCCACCCGGGCCTGATCCTGGCCGCCGTCGAGGCGGGCATCCCCGTCTTCTGCGAGAAGCCCGTCGCCAAGACGATGGCCGAGGGCGTCAAGGTCCTCAAGGCCGTCGAGGGCAGCAGCGTTCCGATCCAGATCGGCTACAACCGCCGCTTCGACGCCGGTTTCGTCAACGCGCGCGCCGCCGTGCAGTCCGGCGAGCTGGGCAAGCTGCACACCGTGCGCTCCACCACGCTGGACCCGGCGCCGCCGCCGGCCGCGTACATCGCCGCGTCCGGGGGCATCTTCCGGGACTGTTCCGTGCACGACTTCGACATCATCCGCTGGGTCACCGGCCGTGAGGTCACCGAGGTGTACGCGGTCGGCGGCAACCGGGGCGCCGAGTACATCAAGGAGGCGGGCGACGCCGACACCACCGGCGCGATCCTGACCCTCGACGACGGCACCATCGCGGTGGTCTCCAACTCCCGCCACAACGCCCGGGGTTACGACGTCCGCATGGAGATCCACGGCTTCACGGACTCCATCGCGGTGGGCCTGGAGGACAAGCTGCCGCTGCGCTCGGTCGAGCCCGGCGTGACCTTCCCGGCGGGCACCCCGCACGACTTCTTCATGGACCGGTTCACGGCCGCCTACCGCGCCGAACTCACCGCGTTCACCGAGGTCGTCGCCGGCACCCGCCCCTCCCCCTGCACGGTCGCGGACGCCCTGGAGGCCGGCTGGATCGCCGACGCCTGCACCCTGTCGCTGCACGAGCACCGCCCGGTCACCATCCAGGAGGTACGGGAGGCATGAGCGGTCCGGGCCGGGAACCACTGCGCATCGGAGTACTGGGAGCGGCTCGGATCACCGAGCAGTCCCTGATCGGTCCGGCCCGGACCACCGGCCACCGCATTGTCGCGGTGGCCGCGCGGGACCGGTCCAGGGCGGAGGCGTACGCCGCCGCGCACCGCGTCGAACGGGTGGCGGACTCGTACGCCGACCTGATCGCCGACCCGGAGGTGGAGGTCGTCTACAACCCGCTCGCCAACGGCCTGCACGGTCCGTGGAACCTCGCCGCGCTCGCGGCGGGCAAGCACGTCCTGTCGGAGAAGCCGTCGGCGAGCAACGCGGAGGAGGCGGCCGAGGTGAGGGAGGCCGCCGCGAAGGCCGGAACGGTCTTCATGGAGGCGTTCCACTACCTCTTCCACCCGGTCACCCGGCGCCTGCACGAACTGCTGGCCTCCGGTGAACTCGGCGAACTCCGGCACGTCGAGACGCTCGTGGCGATCCCGGCCCCGCCGGACACCGACCCGCGCTGGTCCCTGGACCTGGCCGGCGGCGCCGTGATGGACCTGGGCTGCTACAGCCTGCACGCCCTGCGCACGCTGGCCCCCTGGGCGGGCGGCGCACCCCGCCTCGTCTCGGCCCGCGGCGGCGAACACGCGGGCGCCCCGGGCGTCGACGAGTGGCTGGACGCCAACCTCGTCTATCCCAGCGGCGCCACGGGCACCGCCCGCTGCCACATGGCGTACGACGAACTGGTCATGAGCTGCCGCATCACCGGCAGCCGGGGCGAGGCCTTCGCCCCGAACTTCGTCCTCCCCCAGCTGGACGACCGCGTCGTCATCCGCACCACGGACGGCGAACGCACGGAACGCCTCGGCCGCCGCTCGTCGTACACCTACCAACTGGAGGCGTTCGCCGCCCGGTTGAGGAACGGCGCGCCCCTGCCCCTGGGACCGGACGACGCGGTCGCGACGATGACCCTCATCGACGAGGCCTACCGCGCGGCGGGGTTCGCGCCCCGGCCGCGGGTGTCGGTTCTGCGGTAGACGAAGGTCGGGTACGGCTGCCCGACCAACCGCTCCCACGCCCGGACGATGTCGATGTCGTCCGGGCATTCCGCACGGGCCCGGGCGAACGTGATGACGCAGCGGGCGTGGACGTCGGGGGCATCGCTGCGGCGGGTGAGAGCGAGGAGGGAGCGCAGGGCGGCGACCGCCTCCTCGGGCCGACCGGCGCCCAGCCCGGCCAGCGCCGCCCTGGTGAGCGCGACGGACAGACCGGAGACCGTGAGCGCCAGGTCGGCGTCCGTACCGGGGTCTCCGGGCGGGTCCCGCAGGAACGACTCCGCCTCCTCGTAGCAGGCCACGGCGGCCAGGTGGTCGCCGGTACGGCCGAGAGCCCGGGCGAGGACCCGCAGCCGACGCGCGATCAGCGCACGGTAGGTCGCGCGGTCGGACTCGACGAACGGGCGGGTGAGCGCCACGGCTTCACGGGCGTTCGACACGGCCGACTCCACGTCCTCCGCGTCCTGCTGACGAGCACTCAAGTTGGCGAGGAGGCGGGCCAGTTGGTCTTCGGGATGCGGGGCGCGCCGGGATGCGGCCACGGCGCCTTCCGTGTCCGCCAAGGCCATGAGGCGGTCGCCGCTTCGCGTGTGGCAGTCGGCCAGGTTGTCCAGGACATCGGCGAGCAGTCCCGCGAAGGCCTCCGGGCGGTCGGCCGCGAGGCGGGTGTACAGGTCGGCCAACTCCGTGAGGATGCTCAACTCGTCGTCGCGCGCCTCCTGTTCGGTGAGCATGACGGCCCGGCAGCGCAACGCCTCGGCGAGCCGCTCGGGCTGGTCGGTGAGTTCACGGGCCTCGGCGACCGCCTCGTCCGCGCTGGTGCGCGCGGCGGCGAAAGCGCCCGTGGCTCTGTGGCAGTAGGCCAGGTCCGTGAGGTGCCGGACGCGCAACGGCAGCACGAACCCGGGGTAGAACCTCGCGCCCACCCCGTAGACCTCGTCCCTCGCCTCGGGGCCCAGCGCCAAGGCGTCCTCGTACCGGCCGAGGGCCCGCAGTCCGCCGGTCAACTCGACGAGTACCTGGGGCCGTAGACGCATGTGACGCGCCAACTCCCGCACTGACATGGCCCGCAGCAGCGCGGCGCACTCCTGGTACACGGCGACGGCCTCCGCCGTACGGCCGAGGGCCGCGAACGCGAGCGCCTGTGTGTGCAAGGCGCCCGCCAGCGTGCCCAGTTGCCGGTCGCGGGGCCGGGGTGGCGCCATGCCGCGGTGCAGCGCCACGCACTCCCGGGCGGGCGCCAGAGCCTCCTCCGGCCGGCGGCCGTGGACGAGTACCTGTGCCCGCGTCTGGACGGCGCACGCGGTCAGCGCGGGCGACAGCCGCGCGCCCGGTACGGCCGCGGCCGCGTCCGCCGCCGTGCTCGCCTCCGCCAACCGCTCCGACAGCACCAGGACGCGGGCGTGCACGACCAGAGCCCGGCTCAGCGCGTCCCGGTGGCGTTGCGCGGAGTGGGCCCGATCGGCCATCGGCCGGTACACGGCGACCGCTTCCTCGGCCCAGACCGACCGACGGGCGAAGCTCGGCTCGCGCAGCAGCACCCAGCCGGGGGCCGCGCAGTGCAGCAGCGCGGCCCCGAGCAGCGCACCGCCCACACCGGGAGGAGTCACTCGTGCCGTCACGCGCAGCAACGGCAGCAGCATCCGCACCGGCCCCATCCGCGCCCCCGCCCTCCTCGTTCGAGGACAAAAGACGGCTGAGAGTGGGCAGTTGGTTGCAGGGCAAGCCGCCCCGCCGGAGCGGCTACCGGTAGAACCCGGGCCGCTCCACCAACTCCACCTCCACCCGAACCCCTTCCTCCAGCGCCCGGACGCCCGCCTCGCACACGGCCGCCGCCGCGTACCCGTCCCACACGCTCGGCCCGGTCACCTCGCCGCGGCGGGTCGCGTCGACCCAGGTCTGGATCTCACGGTCGTAGGCGTCGGCGAAGCGTTCGACGAAGTCCTGGGCGATGGTGCCGCCCCAGCGGCCGGCCATGTTGGTGACCATGGCGTGGCCGTCGCCGATGCGGGCAGTGCCGCGTTCGCAGACGACCTCGGCCTGGACCTGGTAGCCGAAACCGCAGTTGACGAACATCTCGACGTCGACGATCGCGCCGCAGTCGGTCTCGAAGACGACGAACTGCGGGTCCTGGAGGCCCTCCGGGGCGCTCGCCGTGGGGCGCGGCCGCAGCACCGTCACGGCGGTGATCTCCTGGCCGAGCAGCCAACGGGTCGCGTCGGTCTCGTGCGCCACGGAGTCGCTGATCAGCATGGAGCTGGTGAAGAAGGGCGGGCTGGCCGCGTTGCGATGCCGGTTGTGCAGCATCAGCGGGCGGCCCAACTGGCCTGTCTCCAGCAGGGACTTGAGTTTCATGTACTCGGCGTCGTAGCGCCGCATGAAGCCGACCTGCACCCGGCGGTGGCCGAGACGTGTCTCCGCCTCCATCACCCGGAGCGCCGAGGCCGCGTCCGGCGTGAGCGGCTTCTCGCACAGGACCGGGAGGTCGTGCTCGAAGGCCGCGAGCAGGGCCGCCTCGTGGGCGGGGCCCGGTGAGGCGATCAGGACCGCGTCGACGTCGGCCGCCGCCATCGCGGCGGCCGGGTCGGTGTACGCGGTGCAGCCGTCGATGCCGGACGCGATCCGTTTGGCGCGCTCGGCGTCGACGTCCACGACCGCGGTCACCCGGGCTCCGTTGACCACGTCCTGGATCCTGCGGACGTGGTCGGCGCCCATCTTTCCGGTTCCGACGACTGCCACTCCGAGCGTGTCGCGCGGGCTGATGGCCATCGGCCGTCCTTTCACATGGTCAGGCACCGCAGGAACGGAGGAACTTGCGGGTGCGCTCCGCGATGGGGAGCGGCTTGTCCGGCTCGCACGGGTACATGTCCTGCTCGACGATCGCGAACAGTTCCACGCCCAGGCGCTGCGCCGCGATCAGCACCGGCTCCAACTCCGGTACGCCGGACGGCGGTTCACACATCACCCCGCGCGCCACGGCCGGCCCGAACGGCACCTCGTTCTTGACGACGTCGGCCAGGATCTCCGGGTCGACCTGCTTGAGGTGCAGATAGCCGATGCGTTCGCCGTACGTCTCGATCAGCTTGACGCTGTCGCCGCCGCAGTAGGCGTAATGCCCGGTGTCCAGGCAGAGGTTGACCAGTTCGGAGTCGGTCGAGTCGAGGAAGCGCTCGACGTGGTCCTCGGTGTCGAGGTGGGTGTCGGCGTGCGGGTGGACGACGATGTCGAGCCCGTACGCCTCCTTGACCTCGTGCCCGAGCCGCTCCATGCCCTTGGTGAGGTGGGCCCACTGCTCGCCGGTCAGCTCCGGCGGCTCCAGGATCTCGGCGGTCTTGTCGTCCCGCCAGAAGGAGGGGATGACGACCAGGTGCCGCGCGCCCATCTCCTGGGTGAGCGCGGCGACTTGGCTGACGTGCTCCCATGTCGCGTCCCACACGGACGGGCCCCGGTGCAGGCCGGTGAAGACCGTGCCCGCGGAGACCTTCAGGTCACGTCGGGCGATCTCGTCCGTGAGCCGGGCCGGGTCGGTCGGCAGATAGCCGTACGGGCCCAGCTCGATCCAGGAGTAGCCGGCCTGCGCGACCTCGTCCAAGAACCGTTGCCACGGCACCTGTTGGGGGTCGTCCGGGAACCACACACCCCACGAGTCGGGGGCCGAGCCGACCCGGATGCGGTCCAGGAAGGGACGGTCCGACATGTCAGGCGGTCCCTTCGGGAGACGCGGCCACCGGCGCCTTCAGGGACTTCGCGTCGGGGAGCTCCTCGACGTCGACACCGCGCACCTGGGACAACTCGTGCTTGAGCGCGGCGAGTTCGGTGCCGCCGGCCATGTGGTTGGTGAGCTCTTCGAGGGTGATCTCGCTGCGCTCCGCCGACAACTCCATCGTGCCCAGACGCAGGACGCTGAAGTGGTCGCCGACCATGTAGGCGTGGTGCGGGTTGTGCGTGATGAAGATGACCCCGAGGCCGCGTTCACGGGCTGCGGCCACGTACTTCAGCACCACACCGGACTGCTTGACACCGAGCGCGGCGGTCGGCTCGTCCAGGATCAGAACGCGGGCCCCGAAGTAGACGGCACGGGCGATCGCCACACACTGACGCTGACCACCCGACAGGGTGCCGATGGGCTGGTCCAGGTTGTCCAGGACGATGCCCATGTTCCGCAGCTCTTCGTCCGCGGTCTTCTTCATCCGCTCGATGTCGAGACGACGTACGGGCCAGGGGCCCTTGGTCATCTCGGAGCCGAGGAAGAAGTTGCGCCACACCGGCATCAACGGCACGACGGCCAGGTCCTGGTAGACCGTCGCGATACCGCGGTCCAACGCCTGACGCGGGGTGGTGAAGTGCACGGGCCCGCCGTCGACGAGGAACTCGCCCTCGGTGTGCTGGTGCAGCCCGGAGATGATTTTGATCAGGGTCGACTTGCCCGCGCCGTTGTCACCCAGCACGCAGGTGACCTGGCCCGGGCGGACCGCGAGGTCGACGCCGTGCAGGGCGCGGACGTTGCCGTAGGACTTGCCCGCGTTGCGCAGTTGGACGATCGGCGCATCGGCGTCGCTCGGCGCCTTGTCTTCGAGGATGGCGCCGTGAGTGCCGGATTCGTTGCTTGCCATGAAGGTCACCTCCGGGTCGCGGTGCGCTGGACCCACAGATTGATGAGGACGGCGCCCAGGAGCATCACGCCGAGGAACGCCTTGAACCAGTCGGGG